>NZ_JAEVLT010000099.1 GCF_024494385.1 Bacillus sp. EB600 | reverse complement strand
AGAGATGGGCATTGAAGGTATTCATCCAGGTCCAAACCTCAGTAAACGAAACATGCAACACAGGATCTATCCATATCTGCTTAGAGGGCTTCAGATTGGTCATTCTAATCATGTCTGGGGCATTGATATAACGTACATTCGCTTAGAACGCGGCTGGATGTATTTAGTGGCCTTGATTGATTGGTATTCTCGTTATATAGTAAGCTGGGAATTGGACCAAACCCTTGAGATTGATTTCGTACTAGAGGCTGTGAATCATGGATTTTCCCAAGCTCACCCACAGATTTTAAATAGTGATCAAGGTAGTCATTTTACCAGTCCTCAATATACAGATCTAGTAAAGTTAAATGAAATTAGAATTAGTATGGACGGAAAGGGCCGGGCCCTTGATAATATCATAACCGAACGCTTCTGGCGCTCTATCAAATACGAAGAAGTTTATCTGAATGAATACACAAGCCCCCGTGAAGCAAGAACGGGCATAAAGCAGTATATTGAATTTTATAACCATACAAGGCATACAAGGCTATCAGTCACTAGGCTATCAGACACCATCCTCCGTCTACTTTAGCTCTTAAAGACTCACCTCCATCTTCTATGTTCGGGAGAATCTTTGCCTTTTTAGCACATTCTCCCAATAGACCCCCCCGTACGATTCCATGTTTCATGAGCACTCCAACGCTCCCATTAACACATGATTAAAAGATGAATACACCTTAACTTTTAAAAATCCGTGTCTTGACAATGGGGTCCACTTTAAATTCTCTAATTTATATAATCCGAAGTAAACAAAAATCAGTATACCAACGAAACACATTATTGCTGAATTAATTACAGTCGCCACTAAATAAGGCTTCCACATTGAAAAGTATTGATACGTCAAAGCAAAAATCACTGGGACCACAGCAAAATCAACTGCATTAAAACGATGGGTAAAAATAAGAAACTGATGTGGATAACTCCAAAAATCGTAATAAGCACCTATTTCATTTCCTAAACCAACAATTACAAAACTTACTACAAAAGCAAAAGACATTAACAGCATTCTATTACGGTCTATTAAAAATATGAACAAAATAAAAAATAAGAAATTTATAACGACAATACTCCACCACCCAGGACTAAACAAATCGTGATGAAGCCATATATCTGTTTGAATTGAATGATATTTCCTAATACATGTCTACTTTAAAAAGATAGTTGGAAGCTTCCAGTAGAAATAGAGGGTTAATGAAGGTCTTAATAGGTTGATATTTCATTCAGTATCACAAAAACAAATACTTGTTGTAATGGAAGCAAAGAAGCCCAATTTCGTCTGCTAAAAATGGAAAATTGGGCTTTATTTAGTTTGTAAGAGAAATTGAAAAGGAACAATGATAATTTTAACAAACAGTTTTTGAGACAACTTAAATGTTTCTTATTAGGCGATATCAAAAATTAACTACATCGATCTCATAATCTTCACTACTATCTGTTTCGCTAGTGATACAAGTAAAACAACCATTCCACCCAACAATAGCCGAACCGATCGCCCAAATAGGGGAACCAAAAGAAATGCAAGCTGCACCAGATTTTTTATTCTCAACAGCAGCATCAAGTTTTTTCTTTATTTCTTGTAAGCTTTCACCTTTATTGGTTTTAACATAGCTTTTTGCAAATTCATTAATAGAAATAGAAACCATCATAATTCTTATTCCTCCAAAGGTTGAGTTCCTTACTTTTTAATACGTTATATCTACTTTCATACTGAGTGGCATAAAAGCAATGCATTTGATCAAATAGAAGCAAGTTCACAAAGGGGTGAAGTCTGCAAAAAATAAAAAGGAAGCCTCCATAAATTGTTTGGATTTGTTTCATAAGCTAGCAATTTAAAGGGAATTGACACTCTACGTTTCTAGCGAATAGTTTTTGCACCAGAACGGTTAATTTTAGGTATTCTTCGAAAAGAATAGGGTTATTTGTCTGCATTATTAACAGAGTCCTTTAACGTATTATCAAATACATGTGTATAAATCATGGTTGTATTGATATTGCTGTGCCCAAGTTGACGCTTGAGTGTGGCAATATCTTTATTTGTTTTATAGTGCTGTGTGGCGAATGTATGGCGTAATTTGTGAAAAGTTAAATCACCTTTACCAAAGGCTTCCGCATATTTTTCAACCATTTTTTGTGCAGAGCTTTTAGAAAAACGATTGGCTTTGTATTCAAGCAGATCTAGAAGAGCGACGTCACTGAATACAACCTTTTCATGTTTGCTTCCTTTGCGTTTGACCAGGACATGCTGCTTGTTCCAGTCGATTTTATCCATATCCAAGGAAACCACTTCGGATACACGTAGGCCTGAGCCAAGAATCAAGCTAATAATGGCTACATCACGTTCACGATTCCGAATATGAGCATTATAGATGCGCTTTGAATCTTGGACAAGATTTGCATATTCAGAGGCTACAAACTCACGGAAGGAGTTGATTTCATCATTCACTAAGATACGGCCGGCAATTTGTTCCGCTTTTTCGTCTTCGGAATGCTTTTCCCGAACCACATCAATCTTAGCCATGACATTTCGTTTTAAATATGGATACATATTGTCATCTTCAGCAATTTGGGACAAGTAATGAAAAAGAGACTTCAAAGCAGCAATCCTGCGGGCAATCGTATCATTGGCATTTTCGCGGCGTATGCTGCAGTGGGTTTCAAAGCTGACAATATCTTTTGGCCTGAGCTGTTCAAGAACCTCTAAAGATATGTTTTTAATGGGTGATGGCGTAATTCCTTCAACAACAAGCCAGTTGAAGAAGATTTCAAAATCTCTACAGTAATTCAGAAGTGTATGCTCGCTGTTCTTGCGGCCTTTGTATTCTATAAACTCTGTTATATACCATGGGAGAATTTCAAGACGTTGCTCAATAAGGTGATATTGACTTTCCATGAAATCAAATCCTTTCGACAAAATTCCACATAATCGAAACAGTGAATAATTTACTATGTAATGAAATAATTTCCATTACACCGTACAAGTGTTTCTATTT
>NZ_JAEVLT010000098.1 GCF_024494385.1 Bacillus sp. EB600 | reverse complement strand
TGTTATTGCCCTCCCCAAATGACCGAAAGTTGACGGTATTGCCTGTCCAGAATTAGACGGATATAATGTCCGTATAGAATTCTAAACATTTCGACATTTATAATTCTGGGGAAAGGAAAAGACGCCTCCCATAATGTATATCTGCGCCAACAGATATACGGGAGACGTCCCCAAAAAGAAACTATGATTATTGTAACAGATTATAAACTAATTGAAAATAATGGGGTTTTTAGTTAGGGGTGCGGGGAGGATTCCTTCGCCCTGTTGTGGGAAAAGCATGAGCGTAATTGGTACTAGAGATAGAAAATCAAGAGAAAGGTCTGGAGAGACAAAAATATATAATATCAGGCGATTGTGTTGTGATCATTGCGGTCGCATACATCATGAATTACCAGATTTCTTAGTTCCATATAAGAGATATGAGGCAGAGTGTTTAGAGTCGGTTCTTTCGAACCCTTCTACACATGACGTTCCAGCTGATGAATCTACCATATTTCGTTGGTTTGAATGGTTTAATCAATTCGTAGATTATTGGGCTAATTGCCTCTTATCTATTGTGCTTCGAACGAAACAGGAAAAGGGCCCTTTGAATTTGACGTCCGCAAATTCAGAGACTGCACTTCAAAGAATAGGGCGGCTGGTGGGGAATGCCCCCAGATGGCTAGAAAGAATTGTCCATCCGATTGTGAATTTTAATTTGTGGCTACATACCCGTTCTGCATTCTTGTCCGAAGATAGCTGAGTTACACTCATGATAATCACATATGTAGAGGAGTGTTATCATGAGAGATCAAAAAAAAGCAGAAGAAATTGCAGTACAACGGTTTCAGCTCATTTCCCCTCTCTTGGCAGAAGGGCTAGATGCTGGAAAAGCAAAGAAATTGAAAAACCAAATATGTAAGACCAGCGGTCTTTCTGAAAGGACGATTAGACGTTACCTTGAACAGTACCGTAATGAAGGTTTTGGAGGGTTAAAACCAAAAGGAATTTCGGGAAAAATGAAAAGAGAAGCTATACCCCCGCATTTATTGGAACAAGCGATTCTCCTCCGAAAAGAAGCTCCTACTAGAAGTATTTCGCAAATTATTCAAATTCTTGAGTGGGAGGGATTGGCAGAACCTGGCCAGCTAAAACGTTCTACTCTTCAAGAAAAATTAACAGAAAAAGGATATAGTTCTCGCCAAATGAAGCTATACTCCCAATCAGGAATAGCTGCTAGACGATTTCAGAAGCGTCATCGGAATCAGTTGTGGCAATCTGACATTAAGTTTGGGCCTTATTTGCCTATTGGACCAAATTGCACAAAAAAGCAGGTTTACTTAGTGGCTATAATAGATGATGCGACTCGATTTATTCTTCATGGAGCCTTCTACCCTACCCTTGATTCTAGAATAATCGAGGACGCTTTTAGAAATGCCATCCAAAAATACGGGGTCCCTGAAGCTGTTTACTTTGATAATGGTAAACAGTATCGAACCAAATGGATGACTCGTACATGTTCAAAATTGGGTACACGCCTTATTTACGCAAAGCCATATGCGGCCGAATCAAAGGGAAAGGTTGAACGCTTTAATAGGGTCGTAGATTCTTTCTTAGGGGAAGCGGCCCTCGAAAAGCCTAATTCCTTGGATAGACTGAATGAACTTTTTCAAGTTTGGTTATCCGAGTGTTATCAAAATAAGTCCCACTCAGGTCTTGGTGAAAATATTAGTCCCGAAGCTGCATTTCGAAGTGATAAAAAAGCTCTTCGCTTTATTGATCCAGATAGATTAGCGAATGCATTCTTACATTGCGAAACAAGAAAAGTAGATAAATCGGGATGCATTAGTTTTATGGATCAAAAATATGAAGTTGGTCTTTCTTTTATTGGACGTCAGGTAGACATTGTCTATGACCCTTCAGATTTGGAAGAGTTAACGATTGAATATGAGGGACATTCTCCTTGGAAAGCCAAAAAACTTGTGATTGGAGAAAGATCCGGAAAACGACCAACATTGCCCTCACATCTCCAGGCACATGAAGCTGATTCTTCTAGGTTACTAAAAGCAGCCGAACGAAAACATCAAGAAAGAAAAATCGAACAAGCTCCAGCCGTGTCTTTCCGTGCTGTTTGGAAGGAGGACGGCGATCATGTTTGAAGCTTTTTATGGAATGAAGAACACCCCGTTTACAAGGGATGTCCCTACTACTCAACTTTATGATTCATTTACGATGCAAGAAGTTTTAGGGCGGTTAAAGTATACCGCAGAAAGGCAACTATTTGCCGTTTTAACTGGGGATTGCGGTACAGGGAAAACAACAACGATTCGGAAATTTGTCGATGGTCTTGATCAAGGGAAATTTCAAGTGCTTTATTTATCAGATTCAAAACTGACACCTAGGCATTTTTATAAAGGGTTGTTAGAACAACTAGGATCGGAGGCTAAGTTTTATAGGGGTGACGCCAAACGACAGCTTCATCGAGAAATTGAGTTAATGAGAGGCATTCATGGAATTCAGCCAGTTGTCGTAGTTGATGAGTCACACCTTCTAGATCGTGAGATGCTTGAGGAAGTTCGATTCTTACTTAATTTCAAAATGGATGCACAAAGTCCGATGGCCCTTATACTTGTAGGGCAAAGTGAGCTATGGGATCGTCTTCGTCTTCAATCATACGCAGCAATACGCCAAAGAATTGATATTCAGTTCAAATTGAGCCACTATGATCGGGCACAAGTGGATGAGTATGTCTCTCGACATCTAGAGTATGCCGGGGTTGACCAACAAATCTTTTCAGACGGTGCTTTGGAAGAGATACATCGGTTTTCTGGAGGAACTCCAAGGCTTATCAATAAAGTTTGTACACACAGCCTCCTGTATGGATCTCAAAATGCGCGTCGCATCATTGATGATCATATGGTGAAACATGTTATTCAGGGAGAGCTATCATGAAGCATAAACAGATATACGTGTGGTATTACAAGGAGTATGGCTGTTGGTTAAAGAATGAAGGAGATTGTGGAATGGCTATGGATCCTGGGGAATCTTTTAAACTGTGCCTAGGTAAAGATTTTAGGGTCCCTTGCCGTTTGGGATTAGCTGGATAGCGATTATGGTATGTGGAAATAGGACCAAATCGGGTGAAGGTGAATTTGCGGATTAATGAGATCTATGAGATTGAAAATTAATGTGTAAGGGAAGCTCAATACCGCT
>NZ_JAEVLT010000097.1 GCF_024494385.1 Bacillus sp. EB600 | reverse complement strand
TGAGCCGAAAAGGTAAAACCAAATACCAAACAGCAGCATTCTGTGGGAGGAGATGGTTCGGCAGACAACTCAGGTGAAAATCGGAACCAAACACAGAAGAGACTTTATGGAAAAACCTGCTCCTTTGAGCAGGTTATTTTATGTCAAGGGCTAATGCGGGTGCTAGTACTACCCTGACTAAAGTAATGTGGTTATTTGCTTCTATTTATAGATTGTGAAGGATTGCACTTAAAGTAACTGGTGCGTTAGTGAAAGAACAATTAAATGATTTTAGGGTAAGACCATATTTTAGTTATTCCATTAAAGGGCGCAATTATCGAAAGATAATTGCGTCTTATTCATGTTCGATGTTTGTGCCAGATTGTTTAAGAATGGATTGCAAACAATATTTCGTATATGAAAAGTTTAATATTATCACGGTGAACCGTACCATAAGTAAATGAGGTTTTTTTAGAAAAATGAAAAGCCAAAAATGAACAAGTTATGAATAAAACTTGTTCATTTTTGGCTTTTATAAGGAAGATCAGCATCCGGTACATTAATAAAGCCTTTCTAATTAAAAATGAAAGGAAAAATAAATGTAACGAAAGCCGCCCAAAGTCCGTAGACGGGCAAATACTTAGTAACCGCATCTTGGATGGGTGAAGGTCCGGTCTTGTTTTGTAGAAAACGCATATAGGAGACCATAATCCAAATAAGATTTCCCCAGATAAATATGTTTATTCCTAAAACAGCAAGTCTGTTTGGCGTAATCCCATAAGAAGAAAGTCTGAACACTATGGCTGACAAAGCCACACTGTCAATGATAAGAGCAAGAACAATTAGGGCAAAATTTATATAATCAGAAATGTTCTTTTTCTCGTCTGTGCCGCTTTCGGTAATCGAAAATATGGTAACAGCCAAGACACCAAGGAGTATTCCGTTAAAAGCTATCAGGAAATTTCTGTCCAAGAATGGATTTTTTTCGACCAAAATAACCGTTATAAGATAGACCAACAATGTTGCCAGGACAAGAGGACTAAAAATTTTAGCTATATATGGTGTAATATTCTTAGCAAGTTTAAGATTCATTGACACCAGGTAGGTAGCCACAATAGCGAGAGCGGCAGCACCAAATAACACAACATTTCTAAAATAGAAGTCTTCTATATCCAAATCGACAAGGCTAAATAACTGCATAGTTAATGCTGCTAACAGCATTCCGCTAATGGCCATGCTGGCGTAGAGTATACAAAGTTCCAAATTAAATTTAAGATAGGCTAATCTTGTACTGCCTTTTGAATATTCATTTCCAGTAAATGCAAGCCCTATCAACCCCCATAAGAATATGGGAAGGTGTAAGTAAACAAGGATAATACTGTCATTATTATTTAATGGCAGCATATTAAGATACAACCCGGAAATTAGGAACAACAATACAAGTGTGTAAAGAACCTTTTTTTGGGGTTTATTTTTGTATACAAAATAGGCTGCAATAAAGGGAAGAATCCCGAAAGCAAGGTTAATTGGGGCAATTGCTTGCTGTTCGACAAAATGGAAAATGATCCTGGTACTTATACCGGCCAGAATGGCTAAAATGCCCATGAATAAGAAACCTTTCTGAAGGAAGGAAGCATTTTCTGTATGTGCCGTCTCCTTGAAATTCAATCTTTCATACCAAACAGCAAGAACCTGCGAATCAGGATTTTGTTCCCATGCGTGTGAGAATGACTTTTTAAAGGCTTTGGGGTCATTTCTAAACATTCTCTCCAGCTCATGGGGGTTAGAAATATTTTCAATAATCAAATTGTTACTGTCCACGTTTATACCTCCCCTAATAATTGTCATATTATTTTTAAATGTCTTCGTCACTTTTGTATTCTAAAATATCTCCAGGCTGACATTCTAATGATTTACAAATCGCCTCTAGAGTTGATAATCGAATCGCTTTTGCCTTTCCATTTTTCAATATAGAAAGATTCGTCATCGTGATTCCAACCTTCTCCGAAAGTTTCGTTACACTCATTTTCCTTCTAGCCAACATTACATCAATATTGATGATAATCGCCATGTTATGTTATTCACCTCAGATCGTTAAATCATTTTCTGATTTTATATTAATAGCTTCTTGTAAAAGTCTTTGGAGAACAGCAGTAAAAACGGCGATCACCATAGAGGCGAAAATAATGACCAATCCCATTGGTATGAAACTTGGAGGGTCAACTCTCTTCCCCATGAGATAGTAGAGTGGCATACCTAGCAGGTACAAGGTACTGATTGTGATGGCACAGTATTTTATATTCTTTAAAGCCTTTACCGATAATTCCGAGAACGCTTGGTTCTTATCAATATAGCTTAAAAGTTTAAAAACTTGAAACAGAGCAAAGTAAAAAGGTATCGCTGCCGTGTACATATCGATTAAAACGAGAGATTTCATATAAGCAATATCTGGATACAATTCTCCAGCAAAATTCCCGATCTTAGGCACCAAAAATATGCACAATGCAAGAATTGGGATTCCAATAAGAATAACAGCTATCTTCAAAAAGAGCGTTGTTCCTTGTTTCATAAAAAGCACCTCTCTTAAGTATTGTTTATTAGATATTAGCATGTAATTTATCGATAAACAATAAATTTTTATTTATTTTTATAAGATTTTTGTTGTTAATAAGTTAATTTAGGCGAAAATAAAAGCATTCCTGTTTACAAAGAAATGCTCTATATGGTGTATCTCATGAGCCTCAATTGAATTACTGTTAATCCACTAATAAAATATAACTTTATGTAAAAAAATGAGCCGCCTGAGCCAAATATAAATGGAAGCACCTCATTTAGATGCGTTACGGTGACCCATACCACAAGTAAAGTAATTGAATACTTCAATCTTCCATAATCGGGCGCAATTCTGCAGCATGAATTGTGCCTTTTCTTTTTGTTTAGGGAGATTATTGAATAACACTGATCATGTCAAAAGACCATCATGTATGATGGTTATTTTTTTGCCAGGAAATGGATACATATGAAGGTTTTGTAGAATCCACGAAGAATATTACTAAATATGGAAAATTGGAGGGATAAGGATGAAATTTATTGGTTGCAATAATAAAATTAAGGGTCTATTTTATACTTTTCTTTTGTTTTTAATATTAGGATTAAGTGGGTTATATATATCTAATTCACTCAACTTTCGCACACTGAAATAGGCAGGTATGCCTTGATATAGCTG
>NZ_JAEVLT010000096.1 GCF_024494385.1 Bacillus sp. EB600 | reverse complement strand
TGTAAACAGTCACTTTATTTCCTCTAAAATGCGAAGGATTTTTTCAAATTTCTCCAGATTAAATACTATACTTTCCTGGATTAATATGCTAAATTTTCTGCATATTATGAGGGGGAAGTTTTTTTATGGTCATTTCTCATGATTTCGGAATTGATTTAATTGAATATGCAGAAAGAGGAAAGGAAAATGATTTTCCAATATTAGATAAATGCCCTAATTGTAAATGTATTGGTGCAGGAAATATCCATAGAAATGGATACTATTGGAGATTTGGGTTAACCGACGAGAAAACAATGAAAATCCCTATATGTCGATTTAAATGCCTGGTGTGCAAGAAAAGCATTTCAGTCCTTCCGGACTTTTTAATCCCATATTTTCAACATACGTTACATACAGTTTTGAAGCGAATACATCAATTTCTTCAGAGGAAAAAGGTTAATAGCAGTCGGCAGCTATTGAGGTTTCATCTGATGCGTTACTATAAAAATCTTAATTGGATTCATAGTTTTTTTGTGGATTCAGGTCAGGTTCTGGGGGTTTCAGAGGAAAGAAAAAAAGAGGCCACAAAATATATGATAATGATCCTCGATTTTGGCGAATCCTCCTTCTTACGAAGGAGCTGGGGTCACTTATCTAAATATTTTATGGCAAATTAATTCTACCATATTTGAGGCAATTTAAAAATATTGCTCGTCCCACACACATTTTTCATCGTCAAAAAATAGCGAAGAAAGTAGAATATTAATCATGGATGACCGGTCGTCCTTCTAACCAAAAGGAGGAAGATTCCATGAATGAAAAAGAACGAGAACAAGTCGCCTTATTTCGATATGGGTTAATTGCCCCTCTTTTTAATGGGCAGGTAGATCCAAAAGTATATTTGCAAGAATTGGAGGGTAAGATTCATCCAATTCCTTATTATGGGGAACGGAAAATTGCCATAAAGACAATTCAAGAATGGCTTCTTCATTATCGCCGAAATGGATTTGAGGCATTAAAACCAAAGAAGCGTGGAGACAGAGGAAATTCTCGTAGATTATCTCCTGACGATCAGGATCAAATTTTAGAAATACGAAAAAAAAATCTCCATATGCCAGTTAGTGTCTTCTACGAACAACTAATAGAGCGTGGAGAAATCCAAAAAAATCAAATATCATACTCTACTATAATTCGATTATTAAAAAAGCACAACCTTGTAGGGAAACAAAATTTAGCAATTCCTGAAAGAAAACGATTTTCTCATGAGAAAGTCAATGTTTTATGGCAGGGAGATCTATCTCACGGGCCATACGTTCCCATAAATGGAAAAAATAAAAAGACATTTTTGATTGCCTATATAGATGATTGTTCTAGGCTCGTGCCCTATGCACAGTTTTTCTCGTCAGAGAAATTTGACGGATTAAGAGTTGTAACAAAGGAAGCTTTAATCCGCAGAGGCAAGCCCAAGATTATCTATGCGGATAATGGAAAGATCTATCGATCCGAAACACTTCAATATGCATGTGCGCAATTGGGGATTACCTTAACCCACACGGCTCCGTTCGACCCCCGTAGCAAAGGGAAAATAGAAAGGCTGTTTAAGACTGTGCAAACGAGGTTTTATCCATTATTACAAATTGAGCCAGCTCAGTCATTAGAAGAATTGAATGAAAGATTCTGGCGCTGGTTAGAAGAAGACTATCATCGAAGAGTACATGCCTCTTTAGAGGGTAAAACACCTCATGAGGTTTTTCACTCACAAATAAGCGATATAACCTTTTTAGAGGATCTGTCCATTTTGGAGACAATCTTCTTGAAACGCGAACAACGGAAGGTTAAGCCTGATGGAACTATTTCTTTAGATAAACGACTCTATGAAGTACCTTCACGTTTTATCGGCCAATCCGTCGATGTGAGAATGGACGACAAAGGAATTTATATCTTTGAAAATGATAGAAAAGTGGCAGAAGCAACTCTGGTTTCCATGAATGATAACGCTCATGTCAAACGGGCTCGTTCGCCATTTTCATTATCTAAAACTGTAAGCATGCAGGAGGAACAGGATAATGTATAAATCCTATTACTCATTAGCACAGGCACCGTTTTCAAAGGATATACGGCCCTCTGACGCTTATCATTCTAATGATTACAAGGGCGCATTAAATGGATTAAATTACTTACAAAAATCGAAAGGAATCGGTCTTCTTATTGGTGATCCCGGTGTAGGAAAAACATTTACCTTACGGTCTTTTAGGAAATCTCTAAGCCCTACTCTATACCAAGTAATCTATTTTCCTCTCTCGACGGGAGGAGTAATGGACTTTTATCGTGGATTAGCTTATGGCTTAGGAGAAGAACCGAAGTTTCGCAAAGTTGATCTCTTCAGGCAAATTCAGCAAGGAATTGAACGATTGGCTGGAGAACGAAAGATCACTCCAGTTTTTATTTTAGATGAAATGCATATGGCAAAGGATGCATTTTTACAGGATATAGCCATATTATTTAACTTTCAAATGGATTCAACTAACCCTTATATTTTAGTTTTGGCAGGATTACCTCATTTAAAAAGCCGATTAGCATTAAATCATCATCGTCCACTATCACAGAGAATCATCATGAAATACGAGATCCAGCCATTATCTAAAGAAGAAGTTTCGGCTTATATTGATCATCACATGAAGTTAGCCGGCGCAAAGATGCCCATATTTACGGATGCAGCAAAGGAAGCTATTGCATCACGATCACAAGGCTGGCCACGAGTCATTAATACTTTAACGGTGAATAGCTTATTGTTTGGATTTAATCTAAAAAAAGAACAGATAGATGAGGAAATCGTAAGATTGGCAATTGAGGATAGCGGTCTATGATTAAGAGAGGCATCCTAGTTTTTGATCATCGAGACCAAGAGTGGAGAGTTTGGATTGGTCAAACACCCTATTGGATAGACCAGGGCTACACATTTGAATTGAGAATTCAAAATAGATACTTCCGTGCTTATTTAGAGAAAGATTTGGATTGGTTCGTAACTCTGAACCATGATGCCATCTTTATCCTGCATACACAAGAAGTGTATAAGATCCGGATAAATATACGTGAATATATTCGAGTTGATGCCCCTTTTTAGGGGTTTTCTTTTCGTTATTTTTCAGCTGAAATAATTTGATTAAGATTTTTCACAATCTGAAATAAAATGAAAAAACAAGCAAATTATTTCAGATTTTTTTCTGGACTAAAGTGAAAATGAATAACTGAAATAATGT
>NZ_JAEVLT010000095.1 GCF_024494385.1 Bacillus sp. EB600 | reverse complement strand
TTAAAAGATTCACTCGTTCTTATCTACTTCTTCTAAATTATCTAGTTTTGAGGGAATGAACCTCAATATTAAAAGTTTATTTAACTAATTTCATAATCATGGCACATTGAATGTCTGCTCCTGCGCCAAAGCTTACTCGATGAAGCTGATGTTCAGCTCGTCGCAAGCCAGCAAGGAAGATTTTTCAGTGCAGTAGGCTTGGTAGCAATAGCGAGAAGGTCACACCCGTTCCCATACCGAACACGGAAGTTAAGCTTCTATAGCGCCGATGGTAGTTGGGACGTAAGTCCCTGTGAGAGTAGGACGTTGCCAGGCAAGTGAAGGACAATCTGATTTAGGTTGTCCTTTTTTGATATTCAGAAAGTTTTTGAATTTTTATTAATGAGACAGTTGATCCATTATAATTGTTTTTTTCTATTGTTAATCCGATGATAATTGAACTGCTAAAACCGACAATCATCCGAGCATTTGCCATTTAAGGGGTATTTTTAAAGGCGATATACTTTGAAGCATAAACGACTGGGTTACGTATAGGGGCGCTGAGCATAAAGACTACACCAGCATGTTCTGGCATCCCTTTATTTATTAATCTTCGAACAACAGGAATGATCGCACATTCACAAATGGGAAAAATAATACCTAACACGCAGCAGGAATGAATTCTACATAGGCATTACGAGGAAGGATTCTTTGAATGGCATTCTCGGAGATAAAGGATTGAATAAGTGCAGAAACAAACACTCCTAATAAAATAAAAGGAATTGCTTCTAATATGATACTAAGAAATATGGTATTGACATTAGAAAAAAGCTAGGAACTTTAGTGAAAATAGATACATTTTTTACTTGAACAGAGAAAAGAAAGAGAACCACTATTAGACAAAATAGTAAAAAGCTTATGCTATTTTTTATGAGCTTATTAATATAGTAAATCATTCATTTGGCTCATCCTTATAAATAGTAGCGTTATCCTATTTATATGTAAATCTAGCAAATTTATAACAATAAAAGGATTGACTTTCTTAACTCCTCATATTACTATTTAATTCGTAACTATTACGATTTATGTATATTTAAAAGTTTTTCAGAAAAATATTTTTTTCATTTACAAATCGAAATAATTCCTATTTGCAAATGACATGAAGGGAGAAAAAAGGTGAAAAAACTTATATTTACAACGATCATTTTTCTATTGATCCTAAGCGGCTGCTCTAACATAAGTCAGACAAAGGGTGAAATGAGCAAAGAAGGATCAAAAAAACTACAAATTGTCACAACATTTTATCCTATGTATTACTTTACAAAACAAGTCACTGGGAATTCAGCAACTGTTGATTTTTTAATTCCGAATGGTGTGGAACCACATGATTGGGAACCAACGGTACGGGATATGGAGAAAATTCAAAATGCAGATGTATTTATTTACGACAGCAGATACTTTGAAACATGGGCAGATAAAGTGTTAAAAAGTATAGGTTCTTCTAACTTAAAAGTATTAGAAGCTACAAAAGGCATCCAGCTTCTAGATGGTAATTTTCTTGAAGATGGGAATCAACAAAAGGGAAATGGTTCGATCAAAGATCCACATGTTTGGCTTTCACCAGTTTTAGCTCAGCAAGAGGTTGACAATATTGCAAAGACTTTAGAAGAGAGTGATCCTAAACATAAAGAACAATACGATAAAAATGCGGCTGCTTTTAAAGCAAAGCTTGTAGATTTGGATAAGTTATATAAAGATACCATTGATAAAGCTAATCAAAAAGAGTTTGTTACCCAACATGCGGCATTTCAATATTTAGCAAAACAATATGGACTAATCCAAATTCCAATTGCAGGACTTTCTCCAGATGTAGAGCCAACACTAGGGAAATTAGAAGAATTAGCTAATTTAACAAAGGAAAAAAATATTCATGTTATCTACTTTGAGGGACTTACTTCTGCAAAGGTCGCACAAACCTTAGCGAATGAAATTGGTGCTAAAACAGAGGTTTTAAATCCACTTGAAGGGCTAACAAAGGAAGATCAAAAACAAGGTTTAGACTATATTGGCGTTATGAAAAAAAATTTAGAAGCGTTAAAGTTATCGATTTATAGATAACTTTACCCATTGATGCTGATCAAAGGTAAAGGTAAGTATTCCTAATTGTTTACTTTCAGTATTTCTGAATTTTTGATACTGCTTATTGAATTAGATATTATGTAAAAGAACCAATATAAAATAGTTGGGTGAAAATGGATGAAATTTAGAAACGCTATATGGATCATAGGCTGCTTATTGCTTTTTACAGGTTGTAGCAATGCGGTTTCTTCCTCAAAGAGGGCTCCGAAAAATACGGCTGCACAATCTACTTCTCAAGCAGATTCCTTCAGCCTAAAGGGAGAGTATTTTAATAAAATTAAGAATGTTAACGGAAAAAATGTAATCCGAAATCCTACTAATATTTTAGTATTAGTAAACCAAAATTATTCGCTTCCTGCTGGTTATATTCCACCTGACCTTGTACGTCCAAATGTTGCCTTTTCATTTGGTGATCAAAAATTGGAAAAAGGCCTTTTAAGAAAAGAGGCTGCTAGTGCACTTGAAAAAATGTTTTCAGATGCTAAAAAGTCTGGGATTGTGCTATATGGAGCTTCGGGATACCGCTCTTATAGCAGGCAAAAGGCTTTATACAATACGGAAGTTAGTCGCGTAGGAAAGGTGAAAGCTTCCCAAGCGGAGGCAATACCAGGTACTAGTGAACATCAAACAGGTTTAGCAATAGATATAGCTAGCAAATCAACAAATCTATTGTTAACTGAAGGCTTCGGTGATACAAAGGAAGGAAAATGGCTTTACGAAAATGCACATCGATATGGTTTTATCCTTCGTTATCAAAAGGGAAAAGAAGGAATTACAAATTATGAGTATGAACCATGGCACTTCCGTTATGTGGGGGTAAGAGTTGCAACTACCATTTATGAGCATAACTGGACACTAGAAGAATACTTTAATAAAGCAAAGAAGATATGATAATAATAGTCCTTTATCCTCTTTAAATATAGGATTTGAAGCTTATGCTGACGGAAAGAATGTACTGAAAACCTTTCCCTCGCATAAGCTTTTTTCCAGTTCAGGATCAATGCCCGGTCCCGTACCGCTCACCTGTATTAATAATAGAATAGCTCTTTTATCATAAGACAAAACATGATTTATAGATAAAAAAGGTATATGGGAGGATGTTGGAAAAATTATAAGTAGGTTGTACAAAT
>NZ_JAEVLT010000094.1 GCF_024494385.1 Bacillus sp. EB600 | reverse complement strand
CGGGTGCTTTACTTGAAGAAGCCAAAAGGACCTAAATGGTCCTTTTATATTTGGTAATAAAATACGAATTTCATTTATTGTATTGGAAATACTATCTGTCGAGGTGAAATAAATGAGCAGATTTAAAGTTGTGTTTGAGAATACAATCCAAAGTGGTGGGTTTTCATTGGAGCAGTATTTGATAACATTACATCAAGAAAAAGATATGTTGGATTCATTTGATGGTCATGATGATTACGAGTTGGACATGAGGTTATTTGAAGGGGAGATTCAGAAAGTTAACCGATTGTTGGAGAGCTAAGGCTCTCTTTTTTATTTATAAAATAAAGATTTTATTTTCTTCTTCAACTAACGAAGCAGTTTAGAATAAGAAATATGAAAAGACTAGCTCTTGATTTTTAAGCTAGTCTTTCTTTTTACCATTTCCTTAATTTTAAGGACGGTCATGATGAGAACGATGGTGATGAGGACGATGGTGATGAGGACGATGGTGATGAGGACGATGGTGATGAGAACGATGGTGATGAGAACTGGATTCATCATGAGAGCTGGAATCATCATGGGATTTTGACTCATCATGGTCATGGTCCTTTTTACATCCACAATGTTCGTTGTCCTCACGACAGCATTGGGTAAATGAATCATCTGGACATACTCCTGGTATGGGAATACATGGGTCAAAGTTTGGATTTTGAAGTACTTCGTACGGTCTCATCATATCATGGTCTTCATGTTCAAGGATATGGCAGTGCCAAGGATAAATTCCAGTGAACGGTCCGAAGCGGGCAATAATCCGGGTAACTTGATGTGGATTTGCACGGACGGTATCCTTCCAGCCTCTCTCATTTGCGGCAGGCGGGATCTCAGGACCGACAAGAATGAAGTGGCCTGACTGGTTTACTGTGAACTCTTGACGGTTAAGAACCTGGAATTGAACTAAGTGTAAATGAATGGGATGCGTATCCACTGTTTGGTTATAGAGGTCCCAGACTTCAATGGTGCCGTTTACTGGAGTTTCCGTAATGGGCAATTCGCTCCATCCCATATGATTTAATAATAGCAGTGGTCGTCCAAAATTATCGGTATCTTCATTTAGTGTGTTTTGACGAATCAGTGTAGTTGGAGTTCGGGTTAAACGCTCAAAACAAGGGCTTAGAATGTCCGGAACAACACTTGTATCTCGGTGAGATAGATGGCTTTTTACACGAAACTGCATAATTTGTGATGTATCCGCTGCTGGTGGATCACCATCTGGAAATGGTGCGTTTGCACTATTTGTAAGAATAATTTGTTGGCCCTTATGCATTGAAAAATCAACAATCACATCTGCACGTTCCGCAGGTGCAAGGATAATTTCGTTGACATATACAGGCTTTTCAAATAGGCCACCTTCTGATCCAATCTGTACAAATGTCTGACCTGAGCTTAATTGTAATTGATAGAATCGGGCATTCGACCCATTATAAATACGGAAGCGATATTTACGGGGCTCCACTTCAAGATATGGCCAAACCTTGCCATTCACCAAAATCGTATCCCCGAAAAACTCAGGTACAATTGACGGATTTGGGAATGGTGATACAGTTGGGGGTGTATCTGGCTTTGAAGGATAAAATAGTTCCCCGTTCGGGTAAAATGAGCGGTCCTGAATTAATAATGGTATTTCAAATTTGCCACTAGGAAGATTTAAGCTCTCTTCATGTTCATCACGGATAAAATATAGACCTGCGAGTCCAGCATATACATTTAAACGTGTAATCCCAAGAGCATGGTCATGGTACCAAAGAGGGGCTGGGCGTTGGCAGTTGGGATAGAAATATACTTCATGTAGAAATTTGGGACCCCTTTTTTTAAAATCTTTAGTAAACCAAGCTTCCGGAAACCCATCACTTTCAGGGCGAACTCGTCCTCCATGTAGATGAACAACTGTTCGAACGGAAGGCTGGTTTGGTTCTGCACCTTCAACCGAGCGATCAACAGGTAATAGATGTTCAAATGGAAGCTCGTTTATCCATTTAACCAAGATAGGATGGTCCCGTCTTGTTTCAAAAGTTGGACCAGGATAGGTTCTATTGTACCCCCAAACAGTTGTTGGCGGTAAGTCTCTGTGTAGCTGTTGTTTCACCTGCTTCATCGTTACCTCAAAGTATGGAATTCCATTTCGATGCCCAAGTGGTTGAATCACTGAAGGGAGAGGTAAAGCATCAACAAACTTGGCTAATGCCATAATATTTAATTCCTCCTTTTGCTATAAACAATTTTTCTAAGTTGTACTTGCAGTATATGGGGTAGAAAGGGATATGTAAGGGGCATAGGTACAAAAGCAATAAAAAAATTGAGCATTAGCAGGCGAATCTGAATGCCAGATTGTGAAGAGATGTACTGTGCGAAACGTTTCCTTATAAGTGAATAACACGAAATAGGAGGATTGCCAAGAGGTAATTACAACTGATTAATTGAAACTCGGAATGAAAGCCGTCATGTTGAGCTGAAACGAGTTATCTGATACTCCTACATGCATGGAATGGTAGTAGCCCGAACGTGTATGAAGCTAGGTGAAGTCGGCTGAAATGTACCTAAATTCTAAACAGAATACGGTTCGTGATAGGTCGGGATGCTACAAAATATCTAAGGTGAGGATGTCCAGACGGACTGACGAACTTGCGAATGTACGGGTCTATAAATTAATACGCTCGAAAGACGTATGCTGTAAATGCAGTGTCAAACACCGAAAAGTACGATTAGTACATAGGAACCTCGGAATATCTAACTAATGAGGATATAGAATTGACGGGCTTAAAGTAAGCACCTACGGATATATGTAAAGCTAGGTTAATCGGAACGTTGTAAGTAAGAAACATCCACTATAAAAACGACTACTATCGGGATGGTGTCTATAAGATATAAATATTGAAGTGACTTTATTCTTGCGAAAGAAGGGATATAGTACCAATGAAACGTGTAACGAGCGTGGAGGGATGGTCCCAAGTCTTATTCTTTGAAGGCAAATCAATTTAATGAAACTCACAGGGTCGAGTAAGATGATGGGATTTTCCGCAAGGAAGGAGAAACAATCCATCGGTGAGTACAGCTTTGCGACATGCAGAATATTACAGTATACAGGACATATTTGATGAACTTTACGAGCGAAGTAAAAACAATGCCACAAAGGGTTTAAGGCTATATGAACATATCATATCGAAAGACAATATCTTATTAGCCTTTCGGAACATCAAAGCGAATACAGGTTCAAAAACAGCTGGAACTGATGGTATCACGATTAACCAATACAAGATTGAAAACGTTGATAAATTTATTGAAGAAATTCGAAAAGCATTAAAGAATTATAAAC
>NZ_JAEVLT010000093.1 GCF_024494385.1 Bacillus sp. EB600 | reverse complement strand
GATGAGGCATATATAAAACCGTGTAATTCTTTAGAAGAACTCAAAAAGGAAATACGAAGTTATATGATCTATTATAACAATTATAGATATCAATGGAATTTAAAGAAGATGACCCCTGTTGAATACAGAAATCATCTTCTCAATGTAGCATAACCTTTTTTAAAAATGTCCTTTACAAAGGGTACACTTTAAAATTCCGGCTAACCTTATATTACGAACGGGGGCTTTAGTTTAACAGTTACGTATAGGACGTAAGCAAATGATAATTCCGGGGGATGACCTGCTCCAACTCAACCTATATGATCTTCAGGCTTGGGGCTGGACGAATAGGCAGTAGCGTCAGCTGATGAAAAAAATAAAAGAATCTTGGAAAATCCCAATTCCTTTTTTATGATTTTTATAGTTGAGTTGAATTCACTATACGAGAATGGCTGTTGAATCTCACCACGCTTGACAGCGTGGTAGAGTTTGTCGATTAATCGTGTCATTTGGTTCACATCTATTTCTCATTTTTATTAATTTATTCCTCATTTTGGTCATGGTTTGTTCATATTTATCCTTTAACATGGACAGAGGTAATTAACAAAATAGGAGTGAAGAAATGAAAAAATGGGTTCTAGCTGGATGCATGATTAGCGCGTTTGTGTTATCTGCGTGCAGCAATACGAATAGCAGTGTGGTCATGAAATCTAGCTCGGGAAATATTTCCCAGGATGAGTTATATCAAGCAATGAAAACAAAATACGGAGCGCAGACTCTCCAGCAGCTTGCTGTAGAAAAAGTGCTGTCCAGTGAATATAAGGTTTCAAAATCAGATATCGATGCCCAAGTGAAAAAAGCGAAGGATCAGCTAGGAGACCAATTTCTTTCCAGTCTCCAACAATATGGATACCAAGATGAAAATGATTTCCGAAATGGCACGGAACTCAATCTTCTAGAGCAAAAAGCCGTGTTTAAAACGATTAAAGTGACCGACAAAGAACTGCAGGATGCATATGCTGCCTATAAACCCGATATTCAAGCCCGTCATATTTTGGTCAACGACGAAAAGACCGCTAAAGATATCGAGACAAAACTGAAGGCGGGCGCGAAATTCGAAGATTTGGCAAAACAATATTCCCAAGATACAGGAAGCGCATCGAAAGGCGGCGACCTTGGTTGGTTCGGCACAGGCACCATGGACCCGGATTTTGAAAAGGCTGCCTTTGCCCTAAAACTAAATCAAATAAGCGCTCCGGTGAAAACGCAATATGGATATCATATCATTCAAGTCACCGGTATTAAACCAAAAGAATCATTCGATAAAGTGAAAAGCACGCTCACTGACCAGGTGAAACAGTCGAAAGTAACCAGTGACATGATCCAGAAGGTGTTAACCGCTGAATTTAAAAAAGCAAATGTCACCATTTCCGATCAAGACCTGAAAAAAGCCTCGGATTTCTCTGCTGCCACAAGTCAATGACAAAAACCCCGCAATTTTTCTTTTGCGGGGTTTTTGATTCATCCTCTTCATCCTTCTCCGTAGCGGTATTCACACCCCACAACTTTTAGACACTGTTAAACTGTTATTATTCATTAACCAAACTGTAAAGAAGATTACCAATTTGTTCTTTTTCTCTAACTAAACTGTAAACAAGATATGATAAAGTAAGTACTGTATCTCCTAGCAAACAGGAAGCCAGCTTTCCTTTTATTAAAGGTGCTGGCTTCTACCATGTATCCTTAAAATGAGGTGTCTGAAAATGAAAAATTCACTTCGATCTGCTGTTCAGTTAAAAAAACAAAAATTAATAAATAAACTAATCAAATTGGGGATTTATAAAAAAGGCAACAAGCATTTTTACGAATTAACTTTGAGTGATCTTGAAAATGAGTGTAAATATATTGAAAGTCTGGTGATAGGAATGAAAAATGGAATCTAAATCCACTTTAATCAAAGAATTCAGCATAACTTCGATAAAGCGTCTGTAATACATGCAGACGATTCTTTGCATTCTCATTATCGTTATAGCCTATATGTTTTACATATATGCAGTTTGTGAAAGGAAACGTCAAGAAAGCAATAAGCTGGTAAGTTTTTTTAATATTTTTTCTCATCAATATACTGCGCTGCGTCATTTTCCTTTTTCATGATTTCCTTCAAATAAATTTCCGTGGTTGTTACTTTCTTATGCCCTAACGTATTTTGGATAAACAAGAGAGGGGCTTCACTTCGATGGGCTTCCTGGGCAAAATAGTGACGAAACCAATGGGGTGTCATGTTTCCTTGTTTGTATTTTATAAAATCAAGATTCGTTTGCTTGATGATATTGGTTACATATTTAGATAAATCTCTAAAATCGTAAGCCTTTCCCCGATTGGTGGTAAATAATGGAGTATCATCAGTTGGGTCTAGATGTGTGAAAAGCCGTTTTCTAACTCTCAATGTTTGGAGTCTCTCGAAAACCAATTTTTTGATCAATGCATGTCGGATTTCATCCCGTTTCCCCTGAACCCTAAGATAATATTCTCCTATTCCGGAATCGTAGTAGAGGTCACACCAACGACCTTGGGCAATCTCCTGTATCCTAAGTCCAGTGGTGGCCAAAAGTGTAAGCAATGCATGATTCAATGGATGTAGAGGAGGCCATTAAACGGATCATACGAGCTAATGAGAGTATTAACTTTAACAGCGTATCAATTGAATCAGGTGTATCGAAAGCAACTCTTACAATAATGTAGATATTCGTGAAAGAATTGAAAAATTAAGGCAGCAACAATCACAAGCACTTACATCAAAACAAGTAAAACGAGAAATAAATGAGAGCAACAAGGATGCATTGATTGAATCACTGAAACGGAAAATCAAGAAATTAGAAAATGATAACAAACAACTTAGGGACCAATTGAAAGTAGCATACGCAGAGGTGATTGGCATCTATGATATCGGTTTTTACTTTACGTAAACTAGAATTCTTTGCTTTATAAGATATGAGTGGATTTACGATAATAATTAAATATCCCCTGTCCTCGAAATATTGAACAACGGGTTTGTGATAGTGTCCAGTTGATTCTAGTACAATCGGAGGGCGTTCTCCTGCCACATCCTCTAATTCTTTTATAAAATCTAATAAACTAGCTAAACCTTCAAGATTATGTTGTACTTTAAAACTCTTTTTATATGGTTTCTTTTTATCCAAGTATGCTTGAACCTGACTTTCACCTTTTGCTACATCCAGACCAATGACTGGACTCATTAAAAACTCCTCCTCCAAAAATAATTACCGGTACCCCTAATTCCTTCCTGTAGTGTCATAGCTTCGCTTGTTATACGAGATCTTAGTCCCAACCAGCCTCAAACATGTTTCTACAAGTAGGGGGTGAACTGTTTTGCGGACGGGATCATGTCCCACGGGCCATACGTTCTACCCCGGCTACAGTAATCATATATCGATATAAAAAATGCTCAACCAGAAATA
>NZ_JAEVLT010000092.1 GCF_024494385.1 Bacillus sp. EB600 | reverse complement strand
GTTGCACCTACTCGATCAATTCAATCTTCACACTTTGACATTTGCTCTCACAATGTGCACATCATTCTATTTTCTTGAGATCTTTCTTCCTTAAAACCGTTAACGGTAATACTTACTATTCATTGAAAGTGCAACTATATTGTCATCTTGGACGTTTCCTCTCACAATGTGCACAATTAAATTCAACCAAGTCTGAGTAAGAAATCTTTCAGAGTGTTTTTTCTTCCAACAACTTGCACCATTTTCAATAGATTGTATGTTGCACCTTCTGGATCATTACAATCATCACACTTTGACATTTGCTCTCACAATGTGCACAACGTACCATAGAAAATCAATGAAGTTCTTACTTATTCCAATAGAACCATCTTAAAAGAGATTGACGTTTCCCTTCACAATAAGTTCACTAAAATATCATGTGCAACTTTTCTTTTTTCCTGACGTTTCCTTTCACAATGTGCACAAAGCCTTCATAATACTACATTTTTTGTTTGAATGAAGACCTTTGATATACTGGAAAAAATACAAACATTTCATATATTAATACAAAATATTGCACGCTTTTCTCTTTTATTTGTTTAATATAAGAGAAAATGACGTTTCCTCTCACACAAACTTGCACATATTTTAGTGCGAGATTTTTAATTTTAGTTCTTTTATTCATATGGTTTTCTAAAAAAATGTTGATATATCAGCATTTTCCCCGATTCAACTATCCATCAAGTAATGACGCTTCCTTTCACAATGTGCACAAAACAGGAAAAATAATGACGTTTCCTCTCACATAAAAAATTTTAGATCTTTTTTCAAACCCTTGTCCCCCAAGGGTTTGACGCTCGTTGTGCAACTTTGAAAATCCTTTAATAAAGGGCATCATTTCCTCTATTTCCATTCTGATATAATTCAAACTAGGAAAATAGACGAGAGGAGGGCCAAAATGAAGAATAAAATGAGAATCGACGGTTTTCGAATGCATCATGCTATATTGGAAGAATTCCGTTTTCTTCGCGATCAGTCATTTGAGCGCCCTCCTGCATCCGCCTATGTTGTATATATGACCATGTTAAAGCAATTGCATATAGAGCAGAATCAACGCGGCATGCTAAAGGAATACAATCTTTCCTTCTGGGCGAAAAAACTAGGAATCTCGTATTCTACCCTTTGGGGAGGGAAGAGGTTTTTAGAAGATCATTATTTTCTGAGAGAGGAAATTCATGAAGGTTTGCCTGTTCTAGTGTTAAAAGATGTTGAAAAATATAATACTCCTGAACATAATGGTGGGGTTCTTAACTACCTGATTATACCGAATGCCCTTTTTGAAACCAATATATTGGCTGAATTCGTACGTACTTCCAATCCGGAAGGAATCGAACTGCTTTTATCCTTACTAAACCAATTTCGCACCGGCCTGTCATTCAGCAAGACAGGTGAAATAGAGAAAGTGAAGCAAGAACGGACGATGAAGACGCTTAAGTTGCAGCTGAACAAAAATGCAAAGGGCGTCCGTAAATCATTAAGCGTTTTTGAAGCTCTTTTTTCTATCGAATTCGCTGGGATTGAAATGCGTGGAAAGCAACTATGGATTAAGAAAGTGTCCTTTTCTTTGAAACCAGAATGCGTGGAAGAGGACACAGATGAATTCAATGTGAACCCACTAATGGCAAAATTATCAAAAGAGCTAACTTACTTCTTAGATGGGCATCAAATTAAATATAAACCAAGAGACCAAATCGATGTGATGATTTCTTTTAAACAAGAAGTGGTGAAAAAACTGAACTATCTGATGGATGAAGATAAAGAGAGCTTCACTGTGCGTGATCGTTTTATGAAAAACCTCTTTTTAGATACAATCGATCAGATTGGAACTCATATACATATAGAAAAAGAACGAAAAGGGTCTTTCCATTTTTACTCAATCGGTGCTTTTTTCCGGATGGTCTTCAGAAAATATCTGCCTAAAGCTATAGAAAAGATCCCTATTGGCTTGATCCATGATGCAAAGATTAGGGAATATACCAAGACGGGCCAAGTTCCGGAGCTACATGGTGTAATTTAATAGGATACCAGCCTTGTGAAAAAAACGAACATTCACAGGGCTATTCGACTTAAACAAAAATGAAATAAACCGGAACTCTGTTGTAAAAATTTCTTTTTTTCCTTCTACAGTCATCATTTTTGACAGGTTTTCCAAGAAGGAATATTTTTTTATGCATATATCATTCCGAATATACACTTGTTGATAAGTGGATATAAAAAATGTAGCCTTGTGAATATGTAAATAATGAAATAGATCACTTGTGTAAAAGTGATTTCTTTTTCATTATATTTGTGAGTTAGTGGAAACTATGTTATTACGAATCTCAAAAATAGCTGGATCCCTTCTCCCCCAATGGATAAACCGTGCAATTACAAAATGCTTATTATTTTTGTTTCTCTTATTAAAGATGTTCTATTTAATAACTATGAATAGTTTTACTAAATATGTTTTTTACGATAAAAATCCCTCACTAAAAACAAAATTAATATCTCATCATTTTCTATTTATTTTACAAAATATAAAATATCAAACTTCAATCTTTCTTAATGAAATAACAATGCTATACAATCACTAGAATTATTTACTGAACTGCAGATGGAATCATTCAACATTCTTCCCCCTCTAAGTTCCAGAATTCTATGATGGATTAGAGGGAACAAATAGATTGTTCCCTCTTCTAATAACACGATTTATTATTTCCAATAAAAAGCACAAGATAAATGTAACCGCTTCCATTAAAATAAATAGTAAGAAATAGGAGAGGGGATACAAACAATGGAATTTTTATTTAAACAATGTGAACATAACCAGTCAGAAGAACCTTGTGAAGAGTGTGCCCCAAAAAAAGAAATAGAAGAGAATTCTGATATCTATGAATATGATTATAATAAAAGATTGTGGTTTTAAGATAATGAGAGCATCTTTTTGAAGTGTATTAGGGAAGGATGGGTGATATTGTTTACGGGAATCAAGATCTTCCGCAGCTGATGAAGGAATTAGAAAATGAAATTGAGAGAAAAAGTGATAATGATCTAAATAAGCTGCTTTTTTAAATAACAAGAAGCCCCCTCTAATCAAGGAAGGGTTCTTTTTATTATGGAACTGAGTAAGGAGAAGTCAATTGGCATGAATGTGTAGCCATCTGACCAACCTAAAGTCAACATGCGAAAGCCTTTATAAAAGCGCATTTTAAGAGAAGCGTGATCAAAGCAGCGTGCCAGCAATTCCACCTTTTTACTACGGTTTCTATCAAATGATGAATCATCTACAATAAAGACTTTAGGACGGCTTTTGTCTGTTAGACGTTCTACTTTATGAATAGAGAATGAACTCAAGAGAAGCAAAAAACGTCGCCAGTTAAATGTCGATTGGTTTAAGAAACGATATACGGAATCCTTGGCTGGGAATTGGTCTGCTTTCTTTGACTGAAGAAGAGAAAACCAATTCTTGTGTTGGAAAATCAGACAAGTTGAAACAAATATGAACAACTAAATCCGAAGGATTTTTTAATGCCTGCATGACGTAAGTGCTTATTAATATTAAGCTCTGAAAGTACTGAATCAAGTTCTTTTGGTAGTTGATTATATTGGCTAT
>NZ_JAEVLT010000091.1 GCF_024494385.1 Bacillus sp. EB600 | reverse complement strand
CCAGGCTAATGAACTGGACCGTGAGTTTAAACAGGACGAGCAGTTGAGTGCAATTGTAAGTGATTTGACGTATGTAAGAGATGATAAAAAATGGCATTATATATGTTTATTTGTCGACCTCTTTAATCGAGAGATCATTGGGTACAGCACTGGTCCGAGCAAAGATGCCTTATTAGTTTATCGGGCTCTCGCCTCGATTAAGGCAGACCTCCATAAGATCCGGATTTTCCATACAGACCGTGGAAATGAGTTTAAAAACAAACTGATTGATGAAGCCCTAGAGACTTTTAAGATAAAGCGTTCTCTCAGTATGAAAGGATGCCCATATGATAATGCAGTAGCTGAAGCCACGTTCAAAATCATTAAAACAGAGTTTGTCAAAGGACGTACCTTTGATTCACTGGAAGATCTGACACGTGAGTTACATGATTATATACATTGGTTTAATCTTCTTCGTATTCACGATACGCTAGACTTTTTAAGCCCGATTGAATACAAACTTACACACCTTAAAAAAGTTGTCTAGTTTGATGTTGACAATCCAGGCTTTAATAATGATATTCAGTAAACGCCCCTTATTCTTGCCTTATTTTATATTTATATGGAAACACTCTGACTAATATGTCCAATTTCAATGCGGACTACCTATTCATTATCGATTGGAATAATTTCTACTTTTGAATAGGCACGTGTATAGCTGACAATTAAGAGGCCATTCCAATACCTTGCGCTTAATTGATTAGGATTTATCGTGTCTGGCAATTTAATTTGCCTTTGGAATTGTCCAGTAAATTTCTCCGAATATGTTCTTTTTAAATGGGAATAGATGGGATTATTTATACCTTTCACTGTTAGAATATCCCCAGCAATCCCTAATTCAACATCTTCTCTTTTTAAACCCGGGAGTTCAATGATGATATTTACTTCGTTATCGCCCTCTAACAACTCGATTATTGGAAATTTGGAATCTGGAGTTTGTTTTTCATTCGAATCCTGACTTTTAGATGTGGAGGAAGATGTTTTAAATGGCTGTTCATCAAGCATTTGCCTGGAAAAATCTTGATCAAAGATATTATTCCAAAATTCTCCCCCCTGCATATTCTGGGCGATTTCCATCCATTGTTTTAATCTTTCTATATCCATATGTTCACATCCCTTAAACCATACAAATCGTCTTTTACTTTAAAAAGAGGGTAAAAATTGACACTGATTTTAATATATATGCGTTAGATGTAACATCTTTTCATCTTCGTCCTGAATAAAATGAATCTTAATGAATCGTCTTAACTTTTGACTTATAAAACAAAAAAACGTTATGAGGATTGTGTTTCCTCCAAATACTAAAGATACCCAGTGTTGTTTGATCTATTATTCTTTTGACAAAGTAAAGGCAAGATGCTTTGGCATATGCTTGGTGCTGCAGGGGGAGTAGAGGCCATTGCCTTAGTAATGGAGGACATCATTCAACCGACAATTAACTTAGCCCTTCCTGACCCAGAATGTGATTTGGACTATACTTCACAGGATGCCAAAAAGAAAGAATTAAACATTGGTATATCGAACTCTTTTGGTTTCGGGGGGCTCAATTCAGCCATTGTCCTGAAAAAATATAAATAATTGGTTCGGGATTCAATAGAGCGGTTTGAAGTAGAAAAATAGGACGATAATATTACTGAGTTGAGAATCAAAAAAAATCAGGGCAATATTTGTTTGGTAAAAATGGAGTAATTACGCCAATAAACACGGAAGGGAAAAGAACAAAAATGAATTTAATTTAACGATGGAACAAGTGGTATTGAACGTTCCGTTGTCAATACTAGTTTAGGAATCTATTTGATGGTGGCAGGGCGTAATGCAAATCGCGGGAAGCAAACAGTAGCGGAAATTCGTGCTAAGGGGGGAAGGGCTGATTATATTCTTACTTTTTTAGTGGGTGAGCCTGCACCGCAGATGGCTGAAAAAGGTAAATTGCCTGGCCTGTAACCTCCTAAACCTCCATGCAGTATCACAGCTTCGCTTGTTATACGGGATTAAAGACCCAACCAGCTCAAACATGTTTCTACAAGTAGGGGGCGAACGGTTTAGTTAACGGGGTTAAACCCCACGATCAGTTACGTTCTGCCCTGGCTACTGTTATAGTAAAACCATATAAAAAAATGGTCAGCCAGAAATATCTGGTGATCTTATAATACGATCGGTTCAGCTTAGTGGGATAAGTAGGATGATAGTCCATCTCTCTTTGAAAAAAATTTACGTCCATTTTGGGAATTCAAATGGCAAAAGAACCATATAAAATGGTGAAAGGAGGAGAGTCATAAAATGCAGAAAGAAAACAATTATTTTCGTGCGGGTGCGAGTATGGTGTACATGATGACCAATAATGATGTAATGAATCAAGTCATTGCGTTTTACAGGGGCATGAATGGTATGCTCACCTTTGTAGGTGCCTATCCAACTCATGGCAGAGGTACGGGTACAAAAGAAGTCTCCAGTGCCACAGCAAACGAAGGCGTCGATCCCCTTGCCTCTCAAGGCGCCTTAACTTTATCACGTGATGGACGTTTTCTGCTCGCAGTTAACGCTGGCAGCAATACAATTAGTAGCTTCATCATAACTGACAACGGAGTGCCTGTTCTCGCCGATGTGAAGGCATCAGGAGGTGCTCAGCCAAATAGTGTAGATGTGTCTGGTAATCTTCTCTATGTTTCAAATGTTGGTAATGCAGCTAACAATTTTGCATCCAACATCACAGGTTTTCTTATTAATGCTAACGGACGCCTTACTCCGATTCCAGGATCCACCCATTCTCTCAGCACTATCAATGCTCAGCCAGCCCAGGTTCTCTTCACTCCAGATGGAAGTAAAATCCTTGTCTCCGAGCTTACATCAAACCATCTCAGTATATTCCATGTAAATCAAAATGGTACGGTTACAGGACCAATCGTTAATAACTCTTATGGTCAAGGACCATTTGGTGCCTATTTTCTATCCTCCGGAATCCTCTTAGTTACAGAAGCCATGTCAAATGCTCTGTCATCTTACTCATTAAGCAACGGCGGTATTCTTCATGTTATTAGCGGCTCTGTACCAAACGGATATATAACTGCTTGTTGGGTTGCTACAACGAGGGATGAACGTTTTGCATACACCATCAACTCTTTAAGCGGAACCATCTCCACCTACCGAATCAATCCTAATGGGGCACTGTCGGTGGTAAGGCATATTACCAGTACACCTCCAGGTACAGCACCGGGTTTTCCCATGGATGCTGGAGTGAGTAAAGATGGACGGCATTTTTACACCCTAAACGGAAACCAGGGTACAGTGTCAGTATTTAATATCCAAGAAGATGGTAGTTTGGTTAGATTGCAGGTTGCTGCTTGGACTAACTTACCTTATCTTGGTTCACAGGGCTTAGCTGTTCTTTGATTCTATTGGTTCATTATATTAGTCAGGATGGAAAATAGAGGGGGATTATTAAAAACAAGGTTGCGGACATACTGGTTTTTTATGAGAAAAAATTAATTACCAGCGGGATTGTGGAGGGTGCTTTACTTTCACAACAAATGGACTGTTTCGGTAGCAGTCCTTTTTCATTATCGTTACTAAATTAAATCGGCAGGATTGCTCTGGAATGAATTGGAGGTAAGCCCGAATTATAAAAAATAAGCGTACCGACCTGGTACGCATGAGAAATAACCGTATATCATG
>NZ_JAEVLT010000090.1 GCF_024494385.1 Bacillus sp. EB600 | reverse complement strand
GTTATCAAGACTTAAATAATAAAAATCCTTAAAAATAAACAAGAGCACATATTATTCATGTTTAATATGTAAAAAGAGGGAACGGTGTTCCCTTAGATTTTTTTATATACTTCTGCGTAAGCCACTTTCAATTGTTCTCTTAGTTCTTTGTTTTCACCATTTAGCTTCTTGATGCGGCGCTGTAAAGAAGCAATCAGGGCATCTTTGTTATTGTCATCCATCTCTCGTTTGATTTGCTTCGATGTAGGTGCTTTCGCTTGTTGTTGTCTCAAGGATTCAATCCGATCACGCAACTCAAGGTTGTTGTATAGCGTAGCTTTCGCTACGTTAGCCTCACTTGCCACGCTGTTGAAATTGATGTTCACGTTAGCTCGTACGAGCCGTTGAATGGCTTCATCGACCTTTTGATAGGTGACAGACTTTCGTGAGGCATGAATCTTTTTTAATTGTTCTCTGCGGTCATAATCAGCCATTTTTTACACCTTGCTTTCTCTTCATGCGATCTTGTCTACCGAAGATGACATGTCCCTCACGGATATTGCCCAATATACCTTGGTATCGCTGTAAGTTCCGTTCGTGCTTTTCTGCCATGTCATCACGGCCATGCTGTTTTGCTATTTCTACGGCTCTAGACGTTGTTTTTACGTGCATTTCGTATTTTTCTACATCCAATTCTGAAAAGCCGATTGCCAAGTCTTTGCACGGGCTTCCTCCATTGCACGTGAGGCAAGGTGGGGCTTCCATATGAGGGCAATTCCCTTTCAACCTTGCATGACACGTCCCGTATGGGTTGTCCATCGCATTCAATTTATGATCCTGCCAGAGAGCTTGAAGGATGTCTTGTGGGATATCTTCACCTGCTTTAATTTCTTGTACTTCACCGTTCAAGTCGAAACTGAATACACCCTGGTTGATGACAGATTCAAATGCCTTACGCTTTGTATCATCTAACAATTTGGCATACCGTAAGGTCATTTCGGGGGAAGCATGGGCTAATAACTCTTGCACTGTTAGAATGTCAACACCACTGTTTAACATTTTTACCGCATAGGTGTGGCGGAATTTGTGAGTCTTAATATTAAAAAGGTTCCCGTTCTCGTCAACAATGTTTTTTTCTTTCGCAAATTCATTCACTCTGTTTCGAACCCAACCTTGAGAGTACGGTCTACCTTTCCGAGCTCCACGATAGCGAATAAAAATAAACCCTTCGGGGTTGTTGTCTTGATTGCTATTCTCTTTAGATTTGTGAATGAGAACCGCCAAGATATTTGCCAATTCCTCATCAATCGGAATTCGATGCCCTTTCACATAGGTCTTCTCAATATCAGTCACAATCGAGTATTTGCCGTTAAGCCGTTCCAGACAATCCGAGGTTAATCCCAATACATCCGAAATTCGTAGTCCTGTTTTAAAAGCCACCAATATGACAGGGATGACATCTTTATGTAATTCGTTGATGTGTGTGAAGAGTTGCTCCAATACAAATTCAGGAATGTGTTCAATTTGGTCGATAGACTTTTTCCTTCGTTTAGGCTTGTCCTCTGGAAAGAGTAATAATCGAACATGCTTTTCAGGGGCTATGTCGTATTCATATTTTTGAATATCTTCCAAAAATTTTCCTATGATTTTTAGCCCCTCCGCTATATACCTTTCCGGGTGTGCATCTTTTCGTCTTAAATTGCTTTTGGCGTATTCATGTAACAATTGGATGTATTGCTCCATATGAGATCGTTTGAGTCCTTTTAAATCATCCCATATTGGTTCCAATGAAAATACGAAAGATAAAAATTCAGGTAAATACTTTAAGTATTCTCTTGCTGTACCCCACGAGAAATTGTTCTTACTTAGGAGGCGTTGCTTGATGTATTTTTTTACTTGCCCACGCATGTTTCCTTGTTCAATTTTGGTGAAATCGAGATGATAATCAGATCTGCTTTTGTTATATGCGATGCCATATTTATCATACAACTCTCGCACATCCCATCGGTCTTTATCCCATTCTTCACGCGTATCGGTCAATACAGACAAGTTGGAGTAGATGAATCGCAGAAAGTTTGCTACGGACGACTTACCAGTATATTTACCACGATGTAGAATTCGTTGTGTTTGAAACCCTTGCTCATGTAGCCAAAACAACCATTCTCGCTCTGCCTTCTCGATGTCCAAATCAAGCAGAGATTGAAGGGTAGGGTACTTTTCATTTATAAACCGTGTCAATTTTCGTAAGTTCGTTGCTTGTTTTCCAAAAACACTTGATAAAGACCACTTATCATTGAATAGCTGGTGATAACAGACATACTTTACTTCTAAGTTGACCATAGGGTTTGCGAGTCGGAAATAGATATTTTGTGCAGTTTCTTTATAGTTCCCCATCATCTCCACGAACTGTTTAATATCGCCCACAAAGCCAACATTCCAACTGTCGTTGATCAAGAAGTATGGGTCTTTCACTTGCTGGGTGGTAACGGAACCATCTTCGTGTATGGTCTTAACAGGATAACACGAAAGCTCTTGCTGTAATCGTTCATGAAAACCTAATTCTCCTGTATTTGTTTGTTGTTTCTGTTTCATTCTCTCCCGCCTTTCAGTGTTTTTTCTGCATCTCAAATGCGCCCTGTGCCTTTTCCCAATCCTTACGGATGTCTTCTTCTGAAAGATGAAGATACAAGTTCATGGTCGTTTGGATTTGGGAATGTCCCAGACGCTCTTGCACCTGTTTGATATCCTTTGTCTCCTGATAGTACATCGTTGCATGTGTGTGACGGAACAGATGTGGGTGAACATCAATCCCTGTTTTCTGCCGCAACCGTTTGAAAAGAGCCTCGACATCACTGTATGTCATGGGCTTACCCATATTCTTTCCACTCAGCTTCACAAACACGAAGTTGGTATCAATGTCCAGTTCATCAATCACTTCGTACAGGTAATCATCGTATATATCCATCAACGCTTGCGACACAAATATCTCTCGTTCACCTGTTTTGAGCTTCGCGCCGTTCTCCAATTCCCCGCGGTCCGTCAGGCGGATACGGTGCCCTTTTCCATGGTCGAATTTGAAGTCCTCCATGAACAAGGAGAGAGCCTCTCCAATCCGCAATCCTGTTTCAAATAGGAGTTGAATCAGGAAGGTGTCCCGCATGTTGGTTGTCGCTGTAATCACTTGTAGTACCTGTTCCTTTGTGAGTGTTTGAATCCTCTTGCGAGGTTCTTTTACCTTCAGCACATTCCGTACGGACGGTTTGTCTTTATTGACGTGATGCAAGAAACCCTTATATCGTGTTTTTCCTCCTGTAAAGACTTGTCGCATCAACTTCTCACCCATGTCATGTGGCAGCTCTTCATTACGATATAAGTAATCATAGAAGTTTGTTACCGCTGTAACCGTAAGGTTCACTGTCCTCTCTGTTTTCTTTGCCTGTACAGGTCGAAGAGACGTCACCTTCGTGCTCTCATAGGGATTCCGTAACCATCCCACAAACTCCGCCAAGTCTTCTAATCTTACATGCTTGTAATCTTTCTCTTTCTCCTGTAAATAAAGGAAATACTGCTTTAGCGCATAACAGTAAGTCTTCTGGGTGTTGCTGCTTTTCCCTATCACATCCAAATACTTGAGGTACTTGACGACAGGAATTACAGGAAAGCCCTCTCTATCTACTAATATGTATCTCTTTCCTTCCTCTAGGATTACTTCTTGTACACGCATAGATCCTTCACCCCCTAAACCCTTTTTACGCTCGGTCTTACAACCTCACTACGCCTCCCGCTGTGGGCTACGTCCTCCAACTAAAAAACATATGTTCCTTAATCTTTATATACATATTAGACTATCATTTCAACATCTGGTTATAGATTCCAATATGTATTAAAAAAGAGGATATATGCCATCAAATTGGACAAAGTAGCCTCTTCTAAATATAGTCTGTTTAAC
>NZ_JAEVLT010000009.1 GCF_024494385.1 Bacillus sp. EB600 | reverse complement strand
GATCAAACTCTCCAATAAAGAGTATGAGTTAGCTCATAAATGTTACGTTGGCTAGTGAAGACTTGCTTCACTATATTTGTTATTGTTGACGTTTTTGTTTGTTTAGTTTTCAAAGAGCAATGCTTTTTGAAGCAGCTTTCATAGTATATGCCCAACTGAACATTTCGTCAACATCTTTTTTTAAGATGCATGTTGTTCAGCGACAAGGACTATCTTACCACACTGATTCGTTTATGTCAACTTCTCCGAAATAATTTTGGATTAGAAACTTCGTTTACAAGAAGCTGTTAACGAAACAGCTAAATTAGCTTAACACCGATAGTGTCAATTGGCAAGAGAAATTTTTTCTATTTCATGATTAGGAAAGCTCATCATCTCAGATCAATGACAATATTCAGTTAATCTAAAAAAATGACTCCTGCTTATTTATTGCCATCCAGTTACCATTCTATTTGACCATTGATATTCGACAAATTTCGAGGGCACACAGTCGGTAAATCGAATTTACTTTTCAATTACAATTGCTTGTTTCCCCATTTGTTCCCATGCCCTTTCAAAGCTGCTTCGGTTCAATCTTTGATTTTTTTGTCCATATGGATTATTGATATAAATGTAGTTTGCATCATAGCCTGTTATGACCACGCTATGTTCACTGAAGGTAATACTCATGCTTCCTTGTGGAGTCTTCCACTGTTTAAATTCCGATACAGGGGAAAATGTTTCCGTGGTGATGATCCAAACCGGCTCACCTTGACTCACTCTCACTAGTAAATCAGTAAACGGTTGGTTTGTCAGATTAACCACTTCATTTCCGGCATACTTTTTGGCCAAATTGTAGATCGGCCCATTGTAGACTGCATAGCCCGGTCCGACTTCCATATTCCCTACGAACCCTACATTTGGATTCCCTTTCAGTCCATTTTGATAGGTTAATGGGACCCTTGCAATATTATTGGCTAATTCATTCTTCGTTACATGGTATCCGTTATAATTTAGAATCATTGCCAGACTTGTTACCTCACAACCATTGTAGAGCTTAGGTGCGGTGAGTTGATTGATAAGAGGAACATCTAATATTTTTGCTTGTTGTTCTTTTTCAGCCTGCTCTTTTGCCTCTTGTTCTTTCGCGATCTGTTCTTTTGCAGCTTGTTCTTTTGCCACTTCTTCTTTCGCGGCCTGTTCTTTTGCAGCTTGCTTTTTTGCCCCTTCTTCTTTTGCGGCCTGTTCTTTTGCGACCTTTTCTTTCGCCGATTGTTCTTTTGCCGATTGTTCTTTTGCTGCCTGTTTTGCCGCCTCCTTTTTTTCTGGTTGTTTTTTAGTAAGTGAGGTTACTAGAATTTTTATAATAGAAGAGGGTTTTACGGCTAATGAAGAATTAGAATGTATCAAGAATAAGCCTCCAACTATAAGGAATAAAACTGTAATCAATATAATGAAAATTTTCTTTGGTAAAGAAATCAAGTTAACACATCCAATTTTTATATTAAAAAACTTTCAACTTTACCATATGAAAAATGCCTTAACTTTTTCTTAATAAAACAATTTGAAAGGCCCCGTCCCTGATAAGAAGCATCCTCTGGCAATGGGTGTCACTGCTATGCGTATAATAAAAAAGCCGATATGGGTTTTCCATATCAGCTTTTTTTTGCCTTTGAGAAAGTAATCTCTCAACTTTAATTTTGCATTTTTGTCAGTATTCGCATGTCTAATGGACACTTCCATGTTCATAACATCTGAATATGTATTGCATTCGGACTCGTCCAGGCTTTTTCAACCTTGGGCTGTCCGAGTAATAGCAATCACCACATTGTGTGATCTTATGGTTGAGAATGAAACTCCACACGATGTCAATTATGAAGACTTTGCCATATTGAATTTTAATTAGTTGCATATATATCCACTCATCTAACCTCTGTATCAATTAGAGGTTTTTTGATGTAAAAAGAGGTGCCATTTTTAAAAATGCACACCTTAACCCAATGTTCTCTTTGCCATTATCTAAAAAGGCCAAGATTTTTCGAGGCAACTAAATTACTCCCCGAGTGGGGGTCAGACCCCAATTCAAAAGCGCACATCAAGTATGATATTCCCTTTTTCAGTGATTTTATCTTAGAACCCTTAATGCTTCCGCCACTTTATGTGCAAAAGATAATGGAGGTTCTACTGATTGAAAGTGAAGATAAAGGATGTTTGGTTGTGTGTACAGCCAATGATTGTGAAGTGCACTTATGATGATCCTATTTTTAATTAGAATACTTGAAAAGGCGGGAACTTCTTCTTCAAGAAGAACAGTTTCCCCTAGATTGAGCGCATTTCCTTCATGATCTAATGATTCAAAATGGATGTCTGCTCGTAGTTCACCATGACTAGGACGACCTTGAATCGTTACATTGAGATGACGATCAATCTCTACAGAACAAACGCCATTCTTAATGGTTGGCTTACCGTTGAGTATTTGGGCATATTGTTGACAAAGTTTATGGAAATCCTGCATTAGAAGCAACCTCATTACTTTTTAATACAATGTATGTTTTAGGCAGAAGTTTAGTGTTTGTATTGTGTTTTGAAAATCAATACAGAAAGGGCCAACCTTCCCCTTTCTTGTTTTGGTTATTTTAGCAACTTAGTTTGAAAAAGCTCCTTACCCCAGACTGATATGACCGAAATTCAGGTGGAAAAAGAAACATTTTAAATTTCGTCGATCGTAGATCTATTTAACCTTGAAGTAATTGCCCTCAAAATTAGCTTCAGCCCAAATCAGGAGCTTATTAAAGCAACTATTGAGGCTGCCCTAAAAAATCGAAAACTGCTGTCACTAGAAGGAGTACTCATCAGCAGTGATCAAGGCGTGTGAATAGATCGTTTGATTATCATAAGTTGAGTCAGAATCTTATGTTCACACCAAACATGTCCCGCAAGGCTAGGTTGGGATAACGCCGTAATCGAGAGCTCTTTTTCCCATCTAAAAGCTGAATTTCCTTGTTTCTATCCAAGTATAAAGATTCATACTTTTCAACAAAACCTACAAAACCTTATTCGGTATTACAATAAAAAACGAACCCAATACAAACTTGGATTCGTTTCTCCTAAAAAATACTATTTAAATTACAAAAATGCAGTTTAATGTCTTATTTTACAAATGTCTATTTTTGGTGGTCTTGACCACAGGTATCGGAATTCCATATTCCCAGGCAAGAGCCATGGATTTGGAACATTTTTGGTGTATTGAAACAATCTTTACCCAGCTGGTAACCTCATTTTATCCCTAATGGTTGAAAAATAATTTCTGATAGTTCCAATTGTGTTTCTTTGCTGATTAGATTTTTCATTTATGATTTGACCATTTGCCAACCGTTCTAACACTTCCATTTCCCGTTCGTTATCGCTGGAATCATGGTCCATTAGTTCGGGAGAGTAAATTCGCTTTCCAGCCATAATACTGCGTATCGAGCAGGCTAACTCCTCGCTCGGGCTATCCTTCAATAAATAACCTTTTACATCTGCATTTGTTGCACGTTGAAAGTATCCAGTCCTTGCAAAGGTTGTTAAAATAATTACTTTACATCCAAAGGGCTTTAAAGCTTCTGCTGCCTCAAGACCGCTTTTTCCAGGCATCTCTATATCCATAATACAAACATCCGGCTTTAATCGGTGCACAAGAGTAAGTGCCTCTGCTCCATTGCTTGCCTTCCCTACCACTTCCATATCCTCTTCCAAATTGAGCAGGGAACCAATTGCCCCTAACAGCATTTCCTGATTCTCTGCAATGACAATATGAATCATTTTAGTTCTCCCCCTATCTGAAACCACTACAAGCAGAGACTCCCATATTAATGGGAGTCAGCAGTAGATGGTGAAGCTATAGTTCAGGTTTTACCTGAACGGAAATACTATTCTTAGCCAAGGATTTAACGTCTTTAAAGCTTACAAAATTCTTTTTTTCCTCATCCCACAGGCGGAAACGGAGTGACCGCAAACTTAAAGCAAGGGTGATCGTTGGTACATTTTGTAAAGGAGCCGTATTATTGTGTGCCTCTTCAAGTTTATAGTTAGGCACCCTTGGACTTAAATGGTGAACATGGTGATAACCAATATTTCCAGTAAGAAATTGCAGAAGTTTTGGAAGCTTATAAAAGGAACTTCCTTCCACTGCTGCTTTCACATATTCCCACTCTTTATCTTCTTCAAAATAAGAATCTTCAAAAGTGTGCTGTACGTAAAACAGCCAAATGCCTACTGAACTTGAAATCATAAAAATGGAAACTTGGACTAAAAGAAACGACTGCCATCCGATTGCCCAGCAAAGCAATCCAATCAAAGCAACGATTAGAACATTCGTCAAATAAGTATTCATTCGTTCCTTCTTTTTGGCACCTTTTCGGTTAAATCTATTTTTAAGAAGGAAAACATAAATCGGCCCTAATCCAAACATTACGAACGGATTGCGATAAAAACGATAAGCTAAACGAAGCCTTATTGGTGCTACCAAATATTCATCTACTGTAAGGGTCCAAATATCTCCTGTACCTCGCTTATCCAAGTTACCACTTGTAGCGTGATGGATAGAATGCTCATGCCCCCATTGGTCAAACGGGAAGATCGTTAAAACACCCATAGCAGTCCCAACTATTCTATTGGCACGACGGCTTTTAAAAAAGGAATGATGGGTGCAATCATGAAAAATAATGAAAATCCTTGTCAAAAATCCAGCTGCTATCAAAGAAGGAACTAATGACAACCAATAAGAAACGGACAGGCTTTTATAGGCAAGGTACCATAAAATAATAAATGGCACGATCGTGTTGATGAGCTGCCATACACTTTCTTTTGTCGTTGACTTTTCATAAGGTGCAATTTGTTTATTTAAGTTTTTCGTATTTTGTAAGGTCATTTTATTTGAATTCCCTTTCCTTGTGTTGTTAATTCTTATTATGAAGGAATGAAAATGATCTTGTAAGTAGCAGGTGTCAGGTGCACAACATGATAAATGTCATGTACTTCTCCAATTTGCCTTACAAAACAAATAACCAGTGAGCTCCATAATAAGAAACTCACTGGTTATTTAGGCTTTTTTCAACTATCAAAATTTCTATATAAAGCTTTAGGTTTACATTTTATTCCATTAGCATTTTACTTATTATTTATTACAATTGGATGCTTTATTACATCCATTACTTTAGAGGCTGGAAGGCCATTTTCGAGCAGTTGGACCATTACTTTCATATATTTGTGGATATGAGTAAAGTATTTCTTATAACCTGCACATAAATAATTTAATCCAGGTTCTCCAGTGGGAGTCTTCAGAAAGCGGTGTTTCGGACATTCTCCATTACAAGCAAATTTTACTTCACACGTTTGGCAATACTTTGGCAATGTTGATTTTTTCGCTTGTCCAAATTCTGCTTGCTGGATTGAATCAATCATTTCTTTAAATGTTTGTGTTTGAATATTGCCCAACTTATAATCAGGATACATAAAGTGGTCACAGGAATAAACATCCCCATTATGCTCAATGATAGCCGCTTTTCCGCAGGTTTCGGCAAAAATGCACACCGTTGCAGGCAGACCCATCCATGCGACCAGTGAACTTTCGAAATTCATCACATTGACAATGCCAACATCATTTCTCACCCACTCATCAAATATAGTAATTAAAAAGTCCCCATATTTCTCTGAATTGACTGTCCATGGAGCTAATTGAACTTCTTCATCCTTTATTGATGCAGGCGTAGCGTGACGCAGGCCTAGCTTTGTCGCATGTTCGTCTGCTATTCTTTCTACAATCGGAATGAATTGAATATATTCAACTCCTTCACTCTTTAAAAAATGATAAATTTCCAATGGTGAATTGGAAGATTCATTGGTTACACATGTAAGCACATTATATTGGATCTTGTATTTTTGCAAATTATGCAATGTGTTTAATACCCGCTGGAAAGTAGGATTTCCCCCGCGATCAACGCGGAATTTGTCATGTATTTCCTCCGGTCCGTCCAAGCTCAATCCAACTAAAAAGTTATTTTCAGCAAGAAACGGAAACCAATCTTCCGTTAATAGCGTTCCATTTGTTTGCAGAGAATTAGAAATTCTTTTCCCATTAGCGTATTTTTTCTGGAATTCAACAGCCTTTTTATAAAAATTCAAACCCATTAACGCAGGTTCTCCTCCTTGCCATACAAACGGAATCTCCTCTGCTGACTGGGTCTCAATATAATTTTTGATAAATTTCCCCAACGTTTCCTCTGACATTCGAAACGGGGTTTTCGGTTCAAATAAAGACTCTTTTTCCGTATAAAAGCAATAATGACAATCTAAATTACAAATCGGCCCCGATGGTTTTGCTAACATATGGAAGTTAGTTGTCGTATTTTTAACTGTTGTACTCATAAATGGCCACCTCATAAAAAATAGTGAACCAGTGACAAATGGCTCTGTCACTGGTCATTCACATTACTTACCTGGATTTGTAAATTCCTGGTCATTTCCAAGAGTATATTCTACACTGGTTAATTTCCCTTTAAAGGCAAATTCCCCTTCATTTGCATAGTCTGGGCTTACTGGATATTTCGTATCCTTGCCGATGTCAAGACCTTCAAATGATATTTTGTAAGGCAATGTATTTTCAGCGATTGACTCTCCTACTTTTGTATCATTTATATAGAGTGCTCCATTCCCTTTATTGGTTCCTGTTTTATCAAATTTATATAAAATCACAGACTTTCCAAGAGGTACATCGATTGTCGAAACGATTTTGTAATCATTTAAACCATATCGATATTCATAGATTAGTTTGTTATTTTTAATAAAAATGGTATAACCGCTGTCTTGGCCTCCGAGTGCAAGCAGAACACCGTCCTCTGTATTGCTTGAACGCTCAATTGGTATTTTGATTTCATAGGAACGATTCATAATCGGTGGTGCAGCTGAATCCGTTAATCGGTCCATTCCCCGGTAATACATGTAGTGATCTTTTGCTCTAATGGTATCCGCTGGAATCGATAAAAATCCGTCCAAAAAGATATCTGTTAAAGGAAGTGCACCATACTTTTTGGCTTCACTAAACCACAACTTTTGAAGTTCTTTCAATTTATCAGGATATTTTGCTGCGAGATCCGTAGATTCTGAGTAATCATCCTTTACATGGTAGAGATACCATTGATCCTTCTCGAAAGGCTCACCTTTTTTATGACTTGTAAATGCCTTCCATCCGTCATGGTAAATGGCACGGTTACCGGAAACCTCAAAATATTGTGTGCTTCTGCCTGCTGCCTTAGGATTTGTCAATGAAGCCTTGAAACTTTGTCCGGATATCGGCATTTGTTTTACGCCATTTATTTGTTTCGGCGGCTTGATGCCTTCTATGTCATAAATTGTTGGCGTTATATCACTGACATTCACATATTGTGTCCGAATGGCCCCTGGATCTTTAATGATTTTAGGATTATAAACAATTAAAGGCGTGTTGGTTCCGCCTGCGAACGCAGAGTTTTTGTATTGGCTGAAAGGTGTATTGCTTACCTGCGCCCATCCAGCCGGGTATTCCGTACCTGCATTAGGGCTGCCGAACATATCATAATATCTCTCTATATCATCAATGTTTTCACTGATTCCATTATAATCTTCTGTATGATTAACAGATCCATTTGCTTTTCCACCGCCGCTTGCTCCGTTATCGGAGAGCAATACAATCATGGTCTTGTCTAATTGATTCTTTTCACGCAAGTTATCTAATAATTTCCCAACCTGCTCATCAGCATGGGTTAAGAAACCGGCATATGTTTCCTGAAGACGGATGTCATTTTTCTTTTCCTGATCCGTCAATTCGTCCCATGGTTTCACTCCTGGATTTCGCGGTGCCAATTTAGCGTCTTTCGGAATTATTCCCAATTCTTTTTGTTTTTCAAACCGTTGTTCCCTTATTTGATCCCAGCCTTTATCATAAACCCCTTTATACATATCAATATATTTTTGCGGGACCTGCTGTGGCGAGTGCTGCGCTCCAAATGTTAAATACAAGAAATATGGTGTCTCTGGATGTACACTGACTTGATTGGTAATATAGCGATTTGCATTTTCGACAATTGCTTCGGAAAAATGATAGTTTGGATCCGTTGGGGAAGGAATTTGCGTATTGTCAATTGTCAAATCAGGCTTATATTGATCCGATGAATCTTCTAAAAAGCCGTAAAATTGGTCAAATCCTTTTTGCAGCGGCCAGTTATTATATGGACCTGCAGGAGTCGTATCTTCGGTCGGTGCCAAATGCCATTTCCCGGCAGCATACGTATTATAACCATTTTTACCCAGCACCTGTGCAACAGTCCCAGCTCCCGGTTTTAATTCTCCGCGTTTATTAGGGAATTCTGGTCCTAGATCAAAATTCGTGACAGTTCCTATACCGACTTCGTGTGAATTTCTACCCGTCAGCAATGACGCCCTGGTCGGTGAACAAAGCGGCGTTACGTGAGAGTTATTATATCGAAGCCCATTTTGTGAAAGCCAATCTATATTTGGTGTTTTGATCTCAGAACCATAACTTCCTAAATCTGAAAAACCTGAGTCATCCAGTACAATATAAACGACATTTGTTTTTGTATCCTCTTTCTTTTTTTCTGCGTTTGTTTTACTTTTCTTTTTATCGGCCTCTTTTTCTTTTGGCGGAACCGAGGCAATAGCTGAGTGTCCATTTATTGTGATAGCGGAAGCTAATGCCACGGCAGTCCCAAGCATGGTTAATTTCGTAAGGGACTGCTTGGAAAGGAACTTTTGATCTTTCATTCTCACTTCTCTCCTTTTTTGCATTCTAGTAGGGAAACCTTAACTTTATCAAACTTTAAAATTTTTGTTGTAACCCCTTTCAAAAAGTATTATAGTTTTGCACAAAATGTGCAAAACTGTTATCAACAATTTATTAAATTTTTCGAATTTTGTCAACTATTAGTTTTTATTAGGAATAATTAGAGAATAATGCAAGAAAGGATTGCTGCAAATTGATTTACAACAATCCTCATACTCATATGTAAAAACTTATTATTCATTCATATAGCTATCAAGTACTTGAACTGCCGCACCAAGTACGCCGGACTCACTCTGAAAATTCCCTTTCCTAAATTGGATATTTTTTTGTTCATTTAAATTTAATGAGATATGGTGAATAGTTTCTTCATAGTATCCAGGGTATTGACTAATTAACGGACCATTAACGATAACTAATTCTGAGTGAAATACGGTGGCTAGATTGGCTACCCCAACCCCAATATATTTAGCCGAATCTAAAATCACTTCCTTCGTTCGTACATCTTCTTCGGATATGATGTTGATTATTTGCTCAGCCGGAGCAAAATCTTTTAACTTTTCATAAAAAAAACCAGGAGAACGTTCTTTTATCTTATCCAAAATAACATAAAGTGAAGTATAAGCAGTCATACATCCATTTTTTCCACAATAGCATTTTTCCCCATCCATATTAATTACCATATGGCCATAACCGCTAATATCACCGCTTTCTACTCTCATTAATTTACGATCAAGAATAACGCCACATCCCCAAGTCCATCCGACTGTAACGTTTAATATATTAGTATAGGCTTGATGGTTTCTATACTCCCCAAGAACGATGGTATTTGCAGCATTATCAAATTTAATTCTAGCTGGAAACTCACTTTTAATTTGTTCAACAATCGGTATATTGTTCCAGCTATGAGTCAAAAACGGCTCCGATTTCAAAATAATTCCACGTTCACGATCCAAAGGTCCAATCGCACCGATTCCAATCCCTAACAACTCATTCACAGTAAAGTGATAAGTTTTCATAAACTCAGTAATCGTATTCTTAATTTCCTCAATTACAATCTGAGGTTTATGCTTTGACGTCATAATAATCTTTTTCTCATCGAGTTTATTCAAATTTAAATCAAATAATGCCATTTTCGTTTCTACCCTGGTATTCTGAATTCCGATAATATAGCTGCATATTGGATTAATCTGATAGAGGGAAGGAGGTCTTCCACCTTCTGAATCCCCATACCCTACTGTTTGAATATAACCTTTATCTAAAAGTTCTTTTAAAGATCTGGCGACTTTGCCGCGGTTTAAATTTGTTTTATTAATGATATCTGCTCTAGATACAGATCTATTTTGATAAATGTATTGATAAATTAATTTCAGTGGCCGATTCTGAATAGATTGATCGTTTAGAAATTTATTTAACATTTACATCCCTTCCCAATAGTAAGTAGTTACCATCTTTTGCTTAAATGGATAAGAAATCTATATTTTTGATTATATCGTAACTTACAAAATAAACTGATTTTTTTTTATGAAAAAACCATAGAAAGGGGGAGGGTTATTATATTGAAAAAATTGAATATGAAGGAAATGGGCTTTAAGTTGCATTTTCAATGTATTGTCGCACTCTACATGAGTACGTAGATTGAAATGAGGAATATGAATACAACACCGATTTTTTCTCTTGTAATTCATGGACAAAGTTGTTTATTTTTGGAGCAAGCCTTTTGATTGCGTCGGCGTTTCCAAATTCTATGTTTTCTGAAGCTTCCAAGTAAATCCCCATTGTGTGTAATCGTCTTTCTAGATTAAAGGTACGACTAATGCCTTGGTAATCCTTCAATGAAAAAGTTTCTACCGGCTGCTCTAAATCTACTTCAAGTTCCTCTGACATGAGTTCATTGTAGCAATTAGTGCATAATGCATGCTAATCGCTTCCATCTTAAAATTAACTTTCGCTTCATTAGATACAGAGCGCTCACACTTGTTCATATATTCACCTACATTTATTTTTCTTCTATTTAATCATAGCTACGAGCAGCCCTATACTCCACATATTCACAAATTCCGGTTGCTGAGATATATAATTTTATTTAACTGCACTAAGGAGAAGTGAAAGAAGCAAGCGAGGTTTAAAAAGAAGTGCTTCTATTTAAGAACACAAAACCAAGGGAAGAAACGAACTACATCCAATTCTACAAATACCCAAAATCTTGCTAAAACAATCAAAAAATAAAATAGAAAAAAGCACAACAATCCAACCTCTGCTGCACTTCTAACCTATCAATCTTCGACAAATTTTGGGGCGTGACAGTGCCAGAATTTCATTACCATGCTTCAATTGAACTCTCGATTCCCGTTAGCAGAATTTGTAGATATTTCCCCGGGAATTTGTTGAAATTTGAAAAATAGTGAATCCGAATAGTCGGAACAAAAGCTGCTTTTGGTTTGGTTGACTTAGGTAACATAAAAAAAAAATTGCAACAAAAAATGAACCATCCAATTTTTGTTTGGCTCATTTTGCTTATATAATCTCCAGTTAATTTAACTTGAGCCTTAGGCTGCTTTTGGTAGATCGCCCGATACATTGGATGTATCGCCGAGTTCTTCAAAAGCAGGCACCAATTTCTGTTAACAGATGAATTGTTCTTTCATAATCCTGTTTTTCAGCTCTGAGAATCAATACTAAGGAGCAAATCAAATAACATCTTAAAATCACTTTGACCATTTTACACTCTATTTACGGAATATGAAAAAAAGTCTCTCCCATTTTCCTTTAGGTTTTTGTATCGCTTCTTCTAAACGTTTATTAAAATCATTTTGTGAACGCCATTCATTTTTCTGTTCGTCCCGCATATTATGTATTTCTTTTTGTAAAAATTCGTTTATTTGTTTTTCTTGTTGCAGTAATGTTTCGTAATGGGTCTTTTGTTGTTCAGTTAATCTTTCAATTTTACCATGAGTTTTTTGCGCTGAATTTGCAATATTGGAACTTATAGCATGGTGATCTTGCTGGAGCCGGGAAACCGTTGTTTTAAGCTGAGATATATCGTTTGTCATTTGGACATTCATTTCACGTGTGGCTGCAAGTTCATTGACTAAAAACATTAAGATCTCTTTTAATTCATTGGGATCTTGGGGTAAATTGTCATATGTATCGGATATCGCAATCTCTGTTTCACTCGATCCTTCTAATTTTTCCTTTTGTTGATACACAAGGTCTTTTGCTGTATCGTCTAGGGGCTTGTCCGTATCGCGTAACGCTATAAGCGTTTCGATGTCGGATTGAACAAAGATACGCCGATCACCATCTTTTAAAAACTCATATCCATTTTTCTCTAAGATTTGGCTATACTTTCGAACAGTGGGTGTTGCAATCCCTACTTCTTCTGCCACTTCCTTAGAAGAGTATGCTCGTTCATTCTGTTGTATATCACGTCGCATATCGGTCCTCCTTTTTTATCACATATGAATGTTTTTAGATCTATTTGCAAGTTATATCGCCCAGCGATACGAAACAAAAAAAGAGCCGTTCATCCCTTTCTTGAGGAAATCCTTAAGGTTTACGATTATTTTTGATTGAGATTTTCAAACGCTTCAACTCTCTTTTTAGCTTTCTTCAAGTTGGGTATTTTGTTTAGCTGCATATCGCTTTAATAGACCTCCAATAAATCATACTTATCTTTCATTTGCTTTTGGTAGATCGCCCGATACATTGGATGTATCGCCTAGTTCTTAGAAAGCAGGCACCAATTTCTGTTAACAGATGCTAAGACATATCGTTTGTCAGTTGGATATTCATTTCGCGCTCATTGGCTAAAAGCATTACGATCTCTTTCATTTGATTTGTACTGGGGAAGATCGTTATATGTATCGGGTATCACAATCCCTATTTCATCGACTTCTTCTAATCTTTCTTTTTGTTTATACGCAAGGTCTTTTGCTGTATCGCCCAGGGGCTTGTCCGTATCGCTTAACGTTATACATACTTCGATATCGGATTGGACAAAGATACGCCAATCGTCATCTTTAAAAAACTCATATCCATTTCTCTCTAAGATTTGGCCATATTTCGAACAGCGGGTGTTGCAATCCCCACCTCCTCTGCCACTTCCTTGGAAGAGAAAGCCCGTTCATATGGTTGTATATCACGCCGTATATCGCTCCTCCTTTTCTATTATAATATGAGGGTTTTTGGATCTATTTGCAAGTTATATCGCCCAGCGATACGAAACAAAAAAAGAGCCATTCAGCCCCTTTCTTGGGGAACCTTTTAAGGATGACGCAATTACCCCAAAGGTAATGGATCCGTTTAGTAATAACTTAATCTGTATATTGGATCCAATCTCCATTGTTCATTAAAATATCTTATCTACTCCTGAATTAGTTCAAGAGAACCGTCCCTATGTCACCTAAACGAGAAAAAATTGTCGAGGCTTGTACACGCTTTCCTAAACAACATTAGAGGACAATCGGAAGTTTTGCGCGCAAAAAGGCATCACTAGCGGATGAGCTAGTGGTGCCTTTTTGTTTTCTTATTCAAAAGATCTTCAGGCAATATTTTTGATTGCCGGAGAAGAATGAAGTCGTGGCCCTTGCCTTTTAACCATGGTGGTCATTTCAATTGTCACCATATACTTCAAAATCTTCTAATTATTCTTCATCCTCTTCTTCTCTCGGTTGCGGACCCCAAAAAAATCCCCACGGGTCTCTCCTTGGAATTTCAGCAGTTTCAGTGTTTCTGCCTCGATTAATTTTAACGTTCTCTGAATCAACCAATTCAACGCTTTTTGCGTGAATAATTAGATTATCAACGTGGATTACTTTTCCTTTTTTTTCGGACATCTCTACACCTCCCTCATAATATATGTGCTTTATCCTATTCCTGTGAAATTCTAACGTATAGGCAAACGTTTATATTTTTGCAACAGGATTAAGCTACAAAAAAAGAAAAGTCCTTGGTTTTTTTGGAAAAACAAAAGTCATTTTTCAAATCAATACCAGAAAGATGCTCCAACGATGATTAAGAGGATAAACAATACCACGATTAAGGCAAAACCTCCACCGAAACCAACGCCACCGTAGCCGTATCCTCCACCACCACAGCCTCCAAAACCTCCGTATCCACCAATTCCGTAACCAAACATGTAAATCATCCTTTCACATGGGATTATTTTTTAATACCAGCCACCAACAAATGCTGCTCCAACAATAATTAATAAAATAAACAATACAACAAGCAAAGCGAATCCTCCGCCAAATCCTACACCTGCAACACCAGACATAGTTATACCTCCTTTCTTAGCTATTAACACGATATGTCAAATAACTTACTGTCGACAGGGCATTTACCTACAAAAGGATAATGCTTAAATTTTTAATTAACTTTCTGTTTTTTAACGCACATTCAAAGTATTTTTCATATAATACAAGAAAATATTCCTACAATAAACAAAAGGATAAATTACAACGATTAAGGCAAATCCGTCTCCTGTAGTGGATTCATGAAATAATCCTCCAAAACGCCATACTAAAAGCCCTTTTTAAGGGCTTTTTAGACTTTTTTGCTTATTTAATTCAATGATAAATATTTAACCAATTTATTATTAGGCAGTTCATATTTCGCCCTACTTTTCTCCTTAAAAAGGAGTGGACTAATGAACGTAAATCACCAATTACCCATAAAATACAAAAAAGATGAATAGGTGGTAAAAATGGGGAACTATACGTATTTTGATTTATTGTCCCAATTTGGTATTGGTGGAGCACACCCTGGAGGAATGCTTTTAACAACAGAATTACTGTCAGTAGAAAAAATAAACAGCCGATCACATATACTTGATGTGGGTTGCGGAACAGGACAAACTTCCGCCTTTCTTTACAGTCAATTTGGAGCTAATATTTTGGGATTAGATACTAATCCTCTTATGTTGAAAAAAGCCAAAAAACGATTTATGTCTAACAATTTACCTATTCAATTAATTCATGGTTCCGTAGAAGAAATTCCACTGGAAGACAGTACATTCGATATCGTTCTTTCTGAATCTGTTCTTGCTTTTGTTAAGAAAGAAAAAGCGCTTGAAGAAATAAACAGAGTTCTTAAGAGTGGAGGAAGATTAATCGCAAATGAGATGACAATCGATTATCCTACAAGTACAGAAGAAGCAGCGGAAATCAAAGATTTTTATGGCTTAGATGCATTATTGTTGGAAAATGATTGGCAAAGGTTATTGGTTGAGGCTGGTTTTACGGAAATCAAAATGAAACGAGAATACAAATCAATGCTTTCTGAAAAACAAATGCCAGAGTTTGACTTTTCAGAAAATATTGAGCCTGAACTTTTTGGAGTTTTAAATAAGCATGCGGAAATCATGATAAAGTATCAGGATTTTTTAAGTTATCGGATATTTACTTGTACAAAGGAATGAACCTTCTATCACTAAAGTAACGGGTTTCTAATATATCATCTATTTGATGCATTGAGTTGGATCCCACTGGGATTATAAAGGAAAGAGCTGGATTTAAGACAACTCTCTGCATCTCTCGAATATATCTGGTCATGACAGGCACCTTTATAATCTCGCTCTAAGCTTTGGCCATATTTCAAACAGTAGGTGTTGCAATACCCACTTCTTCTGCCACTTCCTTGGGAGAGAAAGCTCGTTCATACGGTTGTATATCGCGCCGTATATCGCGCCTCCTTTTCTATTACAGGTTTTTGGATCTATTTTGCAAGTCATATCGCCAAGCGATACGAAACAAAAAAAGAGCCGTTCAGCCCTTTTCTTGAGGAACTCTATTAAGGATGACGCAATTACCTCAACAATGAGGTAATGTATCCGTTTAGTAATAACTTAATCTGTATATTGGATCCAATAGTTTGTAAATAATTCTGGAAATCCATAAAATTCGCATGCTTATTTCGGTCCATCTCACTCACTGCTTATTTCAATTCCATCAACTTATTGGAGTTCATTTTAATTTTTCTTTTGTAATGAGTAGGCTATTTTCTAATCCATCTTTTACAGCCGGATGGTCACTAAATCGTTCTAACTCGTTATAAGCGGGAATCCCATGCAGAGCTAAATCTAAACCAACTTCTTCCTCTTCAGCATTGACTCGCAGCCCGACGGTGACCTTTAATACTTTTGCTAATCCATAACCAATAACAAGCCCCCAAACAGAAATAATGACTGTACCCATCATCTGAATCATCAAAAGATGGGTGTTCCCTGTTACAAACAGCCCGTCCTTCAAATCAAAAAGACCGACTGCGATTGTACCGAATACGCCATTAATACCATGGACGGCAACAGCTCCAACGGGATCGTCAACTTTTAGTTTATCTATCGATAGAGTACCCCAAATTACTAAGACTCCGGAAAATAATCCTATGATGATTGCGGAATAGGAATTTACAAAAGAACATCCAGCAGTAATGGCAACGAATCCTGCTAATACACCGTTCATGGTCATACTTGGATCTGTTTTACCAAATCGGAAAGTATTATAAAGCATCGCCGACGTACCGCCTGCAGCAGCTGCTAATGCTGTATTTAATGCGATGGAAGATAGATTGCTGTCGAAGGCATTCAGTGTGCTGCCTGCATTAAAACCAAACCAGCCAAACCATAGAATAAAAGCACCGGCCGAAGCTAGAGGAATACTACTTGGGGCAAAGACATTTGGGCTGCCATCAGAATTAAATCTCCCTTTCCGTGCTCCCAATACAGTTGCAATAGAAAAGGCAGTCCATCCGCCTAAAGCATGTATCACAGTTGATCCGGCGAAATCCTTCATTCCAAGTTTCGCTAACCATCCATCAGCGTTCCAAACCCAATGCCCGGAAATGGGATATACAATGCCTACCACCAAAAAAACAATAATAATATATGTCTTAAACAACATTCTCTCCGCCACAGCCCCTGATATGATTGAAATCACGGCAATGGCAAATCCGATCTGAAACAATACATAAGCGGAAAGCGGCAGATCTGTTGATAACTTCAAATGTTGCGAAGCCCCCCAAAAATCAAAGCTGATCATTCCCTTATAATCGGGTCCAAACATAATACCAAACCCAATCAAGAAAAAGGACAGTACTCCAATGGTTAAGTCTACAAAAATCTTCATTGTAACGTTTACGGCATTTTTAGTTCGAACAAGACCGGCCTCAAGCAAGCTGAAACCACCTTCCATAAACACCACCATTGCCGCAGCTAATACCACCCAGATTGTATTTATAGCAACATTGGGCTCAACACTCATGATGTAAACCTCCCGGAGGTAATTCTCGTATCCACTTTAAAATGAAGATTACGTATTACCGAATTTTTGATCGAATCCCCTTTTAATCCAAATCTTGAATTTCACCAGTTCTAATACTGTGCATTTCTAGAATGGAAGATACAAAAATTTTGCCATCCCCAGCTTCGCCTGTATGAGCTGCTTTGATTATGGTTTGAATCGCTTTCTCAGCCTTAAAGTCTGATAAAATAATTTCCATCTTTACCTTTGGATGTAGATTTATTGTAAATGATCTTCCTCTATAAACTCCTGTTGAAATTTTTTCATGTCCTCGCCCCTGGACCTGTGTCACTGTAAAACTGGTGACATTGATTTCTTTAAGTTCTTCGATCACTTCACGAAGTTTTTCTGGACGAAAGATAGCTTCTATTTTTTTCATTAGTCTCCTCCGATCATTCCTTAAAAGCCCAGTTTTTTTATTATTATTATTAGAATATCCATTTTCCCATTTATAAACATAATACCCAAATGCTATAATAAATAAGCAATAGTACAAATTTACTAAAAATTACTTATTTGGGGGTTAATTAATGCATTTCTTTTTAGACGCTATGACAAAGCATTATGCTGATTTTAAAGGAAGGGCAACAAGACAAGAGTATTGGATGACTGCTTTATTCATCAATCTGATTGCGCTCGTATTTTTAATTCTGTTAACAACGACGGAATCACTTTTTTGGGGTGTATTGTTCTATATTTATTATTTCGCTATTATCATACCAATGATTTCTATGACTACTCGTAGATTACACGATATTGGGAAAAGCGGATGGTTTCAGTTAGTTCATTTTATTCCTATTATTGGTGCTATTCTCTTACTAATATGGGCATGTACGGATAGTCAACCAAATGACAATCAATATGGACCAAATCCAAAGTCGTTTGAAAATAAAGGCTATGCAAGTAATGGATCACCATTTCAAACAGCTGCAACAACAGAAGAAATATTTTGTGGCAATTGTGGTCAAAAAACGCCAGTCGGAAAATTTTGTGTACGGTGTGGAAAAGAATTACAGATATAATTTTTAAAAGGTTATCTTTTTGATAGCCTTTTATTGCTTTTAACCTATCTATTTAACTATCAATCTTCGACAGATCTCGGGGCGTGACACCGAAAAGGAAAGGAGTAATACGAAATGAATTGTGTACAATGTGGTACTGTGTTACCCAATAAAGCAAAACTTTGCTCTAATTGTGGAAACGCTGTTGTGGTTTATGAGGGACATACAGCGAATGGAGGTCCAGAAAAATCACTTGGTTTAAGTGATATTGCGAACAAAATTAATGCAGTGGCTGGAATTAATACCCCTTTAGATATAAAGTTTAAGGAAATCTTTTCGAATGTTTTTGTAAAACATACCGAAGGGGATGCGGAAGAACTTTTCTTTGTCGGCACTGCCAAGACCACCCCAAATATTGAAAATATTGTAGATAGCTGGCCAAGACCGTGGCTTTTTGCCAGGATTTTTTTAGTGGTGGGATTATTATATTTTGGGCTATATATCGGTGTAAAGTACTTCCAAAACATTAACTTTTTGCCGGGGCTTATAACAATGGGTTCCTTTATGGTTCCACTGACGATGCTCATGTTCTTTTGGGAAATGAACGTACCCCAGAATATTTCCATCTATAAAGTGGTGAAAATTTTATTTGGCGGGGGAATCCTATCTTTAATTACCGCCATTTTTATCTATAAAGGTTTTGCCGATAGCACGAGCGTCATTGTGATCGGTGTTGTCGAAGAGTTCGCCAAATTATTAGTCATTGTTTGGTTTTTACGAAATAGAAATTATAACTATATCTTTAATGGTCTTTTAATTGGAGCAGCGGTAGGAGCAGGATTTGCAGCTTTTGAATCTGCCGGATATGCCCTTAAAGTGGCAATGATAAGCAATATGGACAATATGTACTCAACGATCTTCTGGCGTGGAGTTCTTGCTCCGGGTGGACATATTGTTTGGGCTGCACTCTCGGGAGCTGCTATTTGTATGGTTAAAGGGAACAAGGACTTTCAATGGTCAATGTTAAAGGATATACGATTTTTAAGAATCTTTGTGATTGTCGTTTTTCTTCATGCACTATGGGATGTTCCATGGAGTGATACGATGGGAATTCCGTTTCCGCAGATCATTTTTACCATCGTTTCATGGATCATTGCTTTAGGTGTAATGAATACTGGACTTAAAGAGATTTCGAGTTTAAAAGAACAAACTTTACATCGACATGCTTCTAATTTATCCCCATCAGAAATCGAACAGCTTCATGTTCCGTCATAAATCTCTCAAATGAAGATTGCCTGGTCATTCCAGGCAATTTCCATTATCTTTTGTTCCATACTAAGCTTCCAGCAATCGTATCGTGAAAGGCCTGTTTCTTTCTGATATTTACAATTTGTACAAAAAAGTTTCCTTCGGTTTATATTTTGCTGCCGCAACCGGGGCAAAAATTCATTTCAGGGTATTTTTCTTCCTTTCCTTTGAGTGGCTCTAGGTAATCGTAGAAATAATCATAAATACAGTTGATCCTTACTTATTAAGATCTATTCCGCCCATCACATTAGGCTGTGAATCTGCCAGTTTTGAACCTGCCTTGTCAAAAAGGGTTTCCCCGCCGAAAATGTTTGTCTGGGTTTGCCCGATCATTTCACCGGAGTGGTTTGAAATCGTTTCACCGCCCATAACGTTAGGTTGAGTATGGATTAAGGCTGATCCAGAAGCGTCCATTACATCTTGCCCTCCCATCACATTCGGCTGTGAGTGGGCCACTAAAGCTCCAGTAGAATCATGGAAATCTTGTCCGCCCATCACATTCGGCTGCGTATAACCAACTTTCACACCATTATGATAGTAATCTTGACCGTGAAAAACATTTGATTGGGTATGGAGCTGTTCGAATTTATCAACAACGGAATTGTGTGAAAAATCCGCATGGATATCTTGCAATTGTCCATGGGCAAGCATATCTGTATGGAAATCATTTACAAACGCATTATGCCCCAAATCGTGAAAGTCAAAATCGTGAGTATGGTGGACATCACTATACTCATGGTCATGGTTATCTCCAAAACCAAAATGATCACCTAATAGATGAAAGGGGTCAATATCAAATGGCATCTTTATCATTCCTTTATTATTTAAATAAATTTTTTATTCGGTTTGATACTTGCTTGATTTTTTTTCCTTGGGACTCAACCACATATGATAATGTGTTTTCTACCCTCTCTCCAGCTTGGAGAGTCCAAGTAAACTGATATTGAGTGATTATTTCACTTTGGGGAATTTGAATTTTGTTCATTTCTTCTTCTGGCAATCCGTTTGCACGTAACTCTTTATGTAATAGGTTTAAAGATGGCTCAAAACAAAATGATACCGATAAATTTACAGAACGGAGATACATTTCCTTATTCCCGATATTGTCATAGATCAAAGCTAAATAATAAAAATATTCCCCAATCAAGTTTGAATTCGTTTCCGTATCAATAGCATAGGAAATGTAATGAATCGCACTTAAAAGAAAATGATTCTTTTTATCTAAATCTTCTTTTTGAGATAAATAGAATAAACATTTGCCGATCATTAAAAAGTCTGAAGCAGTCGATTGTTTTTCCATCATTCTTTTTCTGGATAGAGATATTGCTCTCTTCAAACATTGGGCAGGGTCAAACTTTTGATACTCATCATCAAGGGTGTTAAGACCGGCGGAAACCCCTTTCGAAACAATAAAACCAACAGGATTATAAACAATCCGTGCTGTACTTACTCCTTTCCTGATTTTGGAGTGAGTAATAAAGCATTCATAGTAAAAAAGCCAGTATAAGGGATCATTTGGAGTCTGTTTTATTTTTTCCTGAAGAATGGATAGTCCCGATGCTCCCTGGACGGCATCGCTAATTAACGTAAGCAACGGGAGGTTAGAGATCTCTTTTTTTATTTTTCTAGCAACATCCCCTGTATCTGTTTTTTGAGAATGAATGTACGGAACTGTTATTCGATTTCCGCAGTTACCGCAGAAGATTGCATTCTCTTTTAGTTGTTTACCACACTGTGAACAGAACAAAATTGGCCACCTTCATTTTTGATTAAAATTTACTATTATTTTACTATAGATTAGTCTAAAATTTCTATAAAATTAGGTAAATGATCACAAGCCGCCTGTCGTACCCCAAAATTTATCGCAGAATGGCGGTTTTGTAGATTGATTTATAGTGATAAAAGAGAGATTAATATCGCAAAGTTTCGGTGGTGACACAGGCACCGATACTCTGTTTAAATATTGCTTATGATTTGTCCATTCACAGTTCCTGATGCTTAATTTTCCAGGACGAGCTGCAATGTACAGGAAAAGTTGGGGAATCTATAAAGGAATGCATTTTTCCATAAGACAAGCATGGAAAATGGCTAGAGCGAAACGTTATGGGAGGTTTCTTTATGAAAACTATCGCTTGTGGATTTACTGCTAATATTGATCTCATTGCTAATCTTTCACAGGTGTTTTATAAAGAGATCAAGGAACATGCTCGCTTTGGTGCACCAAAGGCTGTCATTCATACGTGGGAGGAATTTTGTTCAGCCATTGACTGGAATGTCCAAAAAGGAAGCGGATCAGAGTATATTGTTACGGATCGGGCCATTTTGGAACTTCTTGAGAAAAATTTACATTGGAGGAAAGCGATCGGCGGGGGCGGCCTGCAAGCAGGTTGTGTGGCAAGCTTTGCAGGATATGGTGCATTGGTGAATGTTCCCATTCAGTCGGAGGAAATAAAAGCTTTAGTGGCAGAATATAAAGGGCTTACCCTGTTATCAGATAAAGAAGGTGAAGTTCCTAAGCATTATATTCTTGAATACGAAGCCAAGGGTTCCTTTAACCGAATCATTTTCCGGAAGGAACATGAATATCCAAGAGATATGATTACTACGGAGTTTGTTAAAAAAGTAAGGGAGCAGGATATCTCCTGGATGTTATTGGCTGGATATAATGCTGTGGATGGAAGTAAAGAAGTGGATTCCCTGTTACAAAAGACGATTCAAATGCTGGAGGAACCGGGATACAAAAAGCCAAACGTTCACCTTGAACTGGCTTCGATTTGGTCAGTGGACGAACAGTGGAAAATCATCCGTACACTTGGAAGCTTTGTCGATACGATCGGGGTAAATGAAGACGAATATCAAGAATTACTCGGATTAAAGGATCCGCTGTTAAGCTATGAAGATCATGTCTTACTAAAAATCATCGAAAATGCTTGCCAGAAACTTGGTGTTGCTCATATGATTCTTCATACCAAGGAGTTTTCAGCCATTCAATCGGCTCAGTATCATACAGCCCAGTGGGCAAATGCATTAAAGAATGGAAATCAGTTTGCCTTTTCCCGAGCTGTAACCGGTAAAATTTGCAATGTGGAGACCATCAGGCAACTAACCGCAAGTGCCGGCTTGAACGCAAGAGGTCAGAATCTGCAAGAATTAACAAAAGAACGGAAAGATATCACGATCATCCCTGCCTATATCGGAAAAACCATTAGCACTACCGGATTGGGTGATACCTTCACTGCCGGGGTATTGGTGGAAGCACCCCTACAATTTCACGGATCCTAACCTTCACTGTGAAACAGCCTAGAAGATATGGGGACGGTTCTTGTGTACCTGAAAAGGTACACAAGAACCGTCCCCATATCACCCAAAACTTTTTCCTGATCGTACACATGCCATTCAAATAAAAATTTTATTCCAACGGTAAATATTATGAAGGGACAAGAACCTGTCCCTTAGCAAATTAATCTCCCTTGTAATATTTCTCTCCCAATTTTGTCGCCCAACCCTCACACCAGAAACGATCATATGGAGGCAAGTGATGCCCTTTTGCCTTTTTGTAGTTCCGATAATGATATCGAATCGCAGAAGGTATATTTATCAAAAAAGGCATAAGTACGCCTAACAGTAAATTTTGAAAACTGTGTCCGTATTCGTGGCGTTTTAATTGTGTGCTGGCACTTTTCTGCACAAAGAAGAAACCGCCGAAGTTAACACCGCCCCAATTCTCCCCTGTTTCAAAATAAATCGCATAGCCGAATTTTTGAGGCATGCTGCCCCTGCATATCAATACAATGGCAATGATTGCTCCTATTATGTTTAAAGGTAAACCCCATGTTAATTGTATAAACCAGTATAAATATGTACGCATTTAATTCCTCTATCTCCTTAATCGAAATATACTGTGAGCGAGGGTCTGACCTCAATGTCCTGGGCATTTTAAATCAATTTTCTTCCTCATTTATCCAATTTGATGTAATATATAAATATTGGAAATTAGCAAAAAATTTACACTACTTTAACAAGTCCAAAGGAATGGAAAAATGAACGGTCATAATTACTTCAATGGATTGTACTACGAGGTGAAGGGAACGGGAGAACCCATTGTGTTTTTGCATGGAATCGGCGGAAGTCATAGTATGTTCCAACCCCAGGTGAGACATTTAGCAAACCTTTACAAGATCATCACCATAGATTTAAAGGGAAATGGAAAATCAACATCAGTCAAAACATTAAACTATTTAACGGTTCATATGGATTCAATCTTAGGTTTAATGGCCCACTTAAACATAGGTCAAGCTCACTTTGTTGGATTGTCTTATGGTGGAATTGTTACTCAATATTTTGCTATTCAACACCCTGAAAAAGTGAAAAAGATGATTCTAATCGATACATACGCCCATACTTTCCCTAAGAGCTATGATGAATTCAAATTATTATTATTAGCTGCTAGTTTGTTAATGGTTTCTTGGGTCCCCAAAAAAATATTAAAAAAATATTTATCCCGATTCTCCCCTTATAAAAATTGGGATTTGGCCCAAAGGGAGTTATTACATATTATCGAAACCTTCCGTCCAAAAGATGTAAGTAAACAGTTAATAGAGGTTTTCAATATAAATTTTTTAAGCGACTTAAATCGATTAGAGATACCAGTATTGATAATGGTGGGAGACAAGTTAAAAACCGTTATGAGAAAATCCAAAGAAATTGCGGACCACTTAGAAAACAGTGATTTGTTCGTCGTCAAAGATTCTTTTGACCCAGCGAACCTATGCCAGCCCGAAATCGTGAATTATGAAATTTTACGGTTTCTAAAGGAAAAGGCGCTTGTCAATGCCAGTATAGTACATTAAAGCAATACAGTATTAATATGTCATTTTTATAGTTTCAAACGATGAGCTGACTATATAAAATATTCAACAAAGAGGATTGATTGTATGAACAACAAAGAATTACTAGTTTCTTTATTTGAAAAGGAAATTGGTGAATTACACTCTGAAAGTGGAGATATTAGTTCGAGCGAATTAGAGTTTGTATACAAAGGTAAAATTACTGTGAAGATATTGCTAATTGAAACTACCCCAAATCATTGGTTTATTTATCATGACCTATCCAAAGAAAATCCGTTTTTACTAAAAAAAATCGCTCGAGTATGCGAAAGGATTCAAAGAATAAAAGGAAACAAGAATACTACCTTTAGACTATCAGGAGATTTGGTTGTAATTCGGAAAGAGCTGTTTGTCAAAACAGCAGTTAAAAGTGCCATTCAAAATGTTTTTACTAAACACTTTACTTTGTTTGGAGACAAGCAAGAAAAAAAAGAAAATATCCATAATACCAATATAAAAGAAGATTTAAGTGAAAATCTCTAAGAGGTAAGTGCTCATTCTCATATTAGGAGGCAAAAAACGTCCCCATATCCATGTCCACATCACCAATTCAATTCATAATATAATGACACAGGAAAATTGAAATCGATTGAAAAAGACTATCCAGAGAAAGAAATAAGTAATCAGCTTGTTTTCATGGCCCCATACCGGGCTTTTTTGTTAATTGGATGTAATTATTAAGAATAGGTTTCTGACAAATCCCAAGTCATTAAAAAAGAACACAAGAACCGTCCCTAGTAATTATTCAGTTTTCTTCCTGGCTAGTGATTGCTAAACAAACATATTTACCATATTGCTTATAATGTTCGTCACTACTAATAATAACAGCAGGCCTTTTTTTAAATCCTGGTTTATCGCTAAAAGGGAATGGAACTAGTACAATATCTTGTTTATTATAGCTTATTGTATGCGTCATCCTTTTCATTGTCCCAATCTTCCTTGAGGGATTTATTTACGATTCCATAATAAAGGCTTTCTTCTTCTTGATGTAATAATTCTTGAACCATCTCTTTTATGCTTATAATCCTATTTGCAAATGCATTTTTTTCTTCATTAGATAATGATTTTATAAATTGATTAAGTGCATCAATTTCATTAAAAATATCTTCCTTCTTGAGTGCAGACATTTTTTACACCTCACAAATAAGTTTTTTATTTATTATACCAGCTAAATGGTTAATATATCCTTTTCAGTGATACAAATTCGTAATGCAACAGGTGAAGTTGGGAAAAAATCCAGCAAGCAAGCTTGTTCCAAACCCCCGGAAGGAAGTGTAAATCCTGTGCCAATTCAATCCTTGCTCACAACCAGTAAACTGCTACAATATTTCTCCCGCTTCTGTTTGATTGTCCCTTCATAATAGTCTAAAAGACTATGTATATTCATAAGATAGGGCACGATTGAGTTTGGATATTTAAATAAATAATAGCTGCTCCAGGGGTTGTTTTCTGGAACCTGTACCATTTTGGCTTTTACAGGATTCAAGTGAATATAACGGCTTATTTCTAGCATTCCTTGTTTATCTTCGATGAATTGATCGTAATAACGTTTTTCAAAAACGTGCCCCGTTAACCGATACTTTGTGTTGTAATAATTGGCATAACGTTTATTAATAAGCGACATAAGTTTGGAAAAAGGAACTTCTGGTGAACGGATTTGAAGGTGGTAATGATTGGTCATTAAACAATAGGAGGCGATTTCAAACGGGATTTTTTCAAACAGCTGGACAAGAATATGGAGAAAAGCTTGAAAATCGGATCTGTTTCGAAAAAGCGGATCGCGGCGGTTCCCCCGGCAGACGATTTGATAATAACGATTAGGCAGCCAAATTCTTTTCTGACGGGACATTTACGTTTCCCTCGCCATACTTTGTTGTTTATGGAGTCCCCATCGTCTTAACGTCATCGCTTCCCAAATGGAAGTGTCTGTAATTTCTTCTTCTCCAGCCAAATCCGATATGGTTCTCGCCAACCGAATCATTTTGATTTGCACCCGGTTGCTCCAGTTCTGTTTAGCTGCTACCTTCATGATCATCGCTTTTTGGTCAGCTGTTAAGGGACTTGTTTCATTTATTATCTCAAATGGGATTTTAGCGTTAGAGATTTCAGTTTGATATCGCTGATATTGAAGTTTCCGAGCCTTTTCCACTCTTCTACGGATTTCAATTGAGGACTCTAGTCTTTCTGCCGGCTTGTCCAAATTGACTGATTTCAGCGATAAAAGGATATCAATTCGATCATAAACCGGTCCTGACAACCGATTGCGATAGGTTTGAATTTGCTTTTGGGAACATGTGCAGTAATGAAGATTGGAGCCAAGGTAGCCACATGGGCATGGATTCATCGCCCCAATTAAAATAAAGGATGAAGGATATGTTACGGTAGAATGAGCTCTGCTGATCGTTACCTCGCCTGTTTCAAGCGGCTGCCGTAACATATCGAGCGTCTTTTTCGTGAGTTCAGCTATTTCATCAAGAAACAATACACCACGATGGGCAAGTGAGATTTCTCCTGGCTTTGGCGTTGAACCTCCTATAATGGCAACTGACGATGCAGAATGATGGGGATGTCGATATGGGATTGTTTGGGGTGACATCCGTTTCTCCCCGGCAAGCTGATAAAGACTAAGCACTTCTAGCTGGGCCTGATTTGTTAACGGAGGTAAGATCGACGGAATTGTTTCTGCCATCATGCTTTTTCCACATCCCGGAGGACCGCTCATTAAGACATTATGTTCACCGGCAGCAGCAATTTCTAATGCCCTTTTTGCTGATTCATGGCCAATCACATGGCAAAAGTCCTTCTGCGGCAACTCCATAAAAAGAGGAACTTGATCCTCAAATGGTAATGTAGGGAAGAAAGATAGACTTTCTTGACCTTCTAGGTGTTGGACTACTTCTTCAATATGGTGCACAACGATACATGCCAAATCCTCAAGCATATTGATTGGTATGCTGGGGTCATAAGGCAGATAAACCCGCTTTAGCCCTAACCTCTTCGCAGATAATAGCGCCGGCAGCATCCCTTCTGCTTTTACAACCGTACCATCGAGGGACAAGGCACCAATAAAAGCATTTTCAATTGGAGTTTTTCCTTTTATTACATTTAGTTCCTTTAATGCTGCAATTGCGATAGCCAGATCAAATAGCGGTCCATTTTTCTTTTCCTCAGACGGTGACAAGTTAACGACCACCTTTTGATCAGTCACATCCACATCAAATACGCTAAGTGCCGCTAACACCCGTTCTCGTGACTCCTTTACCGATGCATCTGGCAGACCTACAATCACCATTGATTCAGTACCGGGAGAGATCCTTACCTCCACCTGGACACGATAGCCCTCAAGACCTTTTAAACCAATACTTGATACCTTTTCCGTCATAGAATAACCTCCTACATAGGTTTAGCTTCTTTCAGAAAAGCAATTACAAATGGCTGGTTAAAATAATACTTTTGATTGGAATTTTCAAAAAAAGATTGTGAAAAAAAGAGAAGAATAATTGTGGCATGATGAGTAGATTGAATACGAGGTATGTAAATAAATTTCTAATAACTTACTTTCTACAAAAACAATCATAATCCTGCAAAATTTTAAAAATCACTAAAAAGTTTGGGTGGTGCCTATTATGACTTCTAAAACAATCTTGACCTTTGAATATGATGAATATTGGTATTGCCTGTCCAAAAGTAGACGGAATAACTGTCCATATATCCAACAAAAAGATACAATTTGTAAATGCAGCAACAGTTAATCCGTACAAAAGGCTCCTACTGTATCTCTATGTCATCCAATCATCCAATTCTACTTGCCTATCAATCTTCGACAAATATCATGCGGCGACACAAGTACTGTTGTCATACCATTAGAAGGACGCGAGCCAAACTAGGACTCTCAAATTCTACAAATCTCGACAAAACTCGGGTGGTGACAGGCACCGAAACTTAACAGAGTTTTTCAAAGTTCTTGATTTTGAAAAAGAATTCAACCCTCTCATCCTACAAATCTCGACATATATCGGGGAGTGACAGGTACCGGAACTAGGCAGGTTGTGTGGCAAGCTTTGCAGGCTTCGGTGCATTGGTGAATGTTCCCATTCAGTCGGAGGAACTAAAAGCTTTAGTGTCAGAATATAAAGGGCTTACCCTGTTATCAGATCAGGAAGGTGAAGTGCCAAAGCATTATATTCTTGAATACGAAGCCAGTGGTTCCTTCAACCGAATTATTTTTCGGAAGGAACATGAATACCCAAGGGATATGATTGCTACGATGTTTGTTAAAAAAGTAAGGGAGCAGGATATCTCCTGGATGTTATTGGCTGGATATAATGCTGTGGATGGAAGTAAAGAAATTGATTCCCTTTTACAAAAGACGATTCAAATGCTGGAGGGACCGGGATACAAAAAACCAAACATTCACCTTGAACTGGCTTCGATTTGGTCAGTGGATGAACAGTGGAAAATCATCCGTACACTTGGAAGCTATGTCGATACGATCGGGGTAAATGAAGACGAATATCAAGAATTACTCGGATTAAAGGATCCGCTGTTAAACTATGAAGATCATGACTTACTAAAAATCATCGAAAATACTTGCCAGAAACTTGGTGCTGCTCATATGATTCTTCATACCAAGGAGTTTTCAGCCATTCAATCGGCTCAGTATCATACAGCCCAGTGGGCACATGCATTAAGGAATGGAAATCAGTTTGCCTTTTCCCGAGCTATAACCGGTAAAATTTGCAATGATGAGACCATCCGGCAAATAACGGCAAGTGCCGGCTTGAACGCAAGAGGTGAGAAACTGCAAGAATTAACAAGAGAGCGGAAAGATATCACGATCATTCCTGCCTATATCGGGGAAACCATTAGCACAACCGGCTTAGGAGATACCTTTACTGCAGGGGTATTGGTGGAAGCACCAGTACTATTCAGCGGATACTGACCTTCACTGAATGAAATGACCTAAATTTCCATGCGCCTTGGATTTTGCTGTGAAAGAAGATTAAAACCAGCAATCCTCATGATTCAGCTAAACTCCTAAAGTCCCATTTTGTGCAAGTCATCGACAAATATAGGGGTGTGACAGGCAACGGAACTAATTAGAATAGAAACGGTAGAACTGTCCTTTTGATCTTTTCAGACTTTTAATAGAAGTTTATCCAATGCACGTACTTGATCATAAGCGTTTAATAGATTGTCAGATACCAGTGTTCTTCCATATTCCCAAGCATTCTCTTCGATTTCTGCTAAAAGCTGTTTCTTTTCTTCTTCTTCACCATAATAGAGAGTCTTTAAAACTCGTGTATTTTTCCTAAATTCCAAATAATAACTGAGCTCATGATAAAGAATAATTTTCACAAAGTTTTCATCTGTTTCTTTAATTTTAAAGTTAATTTTAGCGTTATATCCGTTTATTTGGATATAGTTAAACTTTATCGTATTTGTCGATACGTTATAACTCATTGGTGCAATGAGTTTATCGCTGAATTCGACATTTATATTTAGTTTGAGCTCTTGTAATGTATTTTTAACTATTTCCTCAATATCCCATATATAAAGCATTTACTTTTACACTTCCTAAAAAAACATTTTCATCAATCGCAAGAAAACCTTATCTTTCTTCAATTGAACTCTCGATTCTCGTTAGCAGAAATTGTAGTTATTTCCCGGGAATTTGTTGAAATTTGAAAAATAGTGAATTTGAATAGTAGGAATAAAAAATTGTAACAAAAAATGAACCACCCGTTTGGCTCATTTCGCTTAAACGATCTCCAGTGAATTTCACTTGAGCCTCCGGCTGCCTTTGGTAGATCGCCCGATACATTGGACATATCTTAGTGCTCTTCGAAGCAGGTACCAATATTGTTAAGAGATGAAACACTTTGACCTTTTTGTTTTAATTGATCTATCTTAAACAGGCACCTTATTTACGGAATATGAAAAAAAGTCTCTCCCATTTTCCTTTAGGTTTTTGTATCACTTCTTCTAAACGTTTATTAAAATCATTCTGTGAACGCCATTCTTTTATCTGTTCGTCCTTCATATTTTGTATTTCTTTATGTAAAAATTCGTTTATTTGTTTTTCTTGTTGCAGTAATGTTTCGTAATGGGTCCTTTGTTGTTCAGTTAATCTTTCAATTTTAGCATGAGTTTTTTGCGCTGAATTTGCAATATTGGAACTTATAGCATGGTGATCTTGCTGAAGCCGGGAAACAGTTGTTTTAAGGTGAGACATATCGTTTGTCAGCTGGACATTCATTTCACGTGTGGCTGCAAGTTCATTAACTAAAAACATTAAGATCTCTTTTATTTGATTAGGATCTTGGGGTAAGTTGTCAAATGTATCGGATATCGAAATTTCTGTTTCATTGGATCCTTCTAATTTTTCTTTTTGTTGATTCGCAAGGTCTTTGGCTGTATCGTCCAGAGGCTTGTCCGTATCGCTTAACGATATACATTCTTCGATGTCGGATTGTACAAAGATACGCTGATTGCCATCTTTTAAAAATTGATATCCATTTCGCTCTCAAATTTGGCCAATCCTTCGAACAGCGGGTGGCGCAATCTCCACTTCTTCTGCCACTTCCTTGGAAGAGAAAGCCCGTTCATACGGCTGTATATCACGCCGCATTTCGCTCCTCCTTTTCTATTACATATGAAGGGTTTTGGATCTATTTTCTAGTTATATCGCCCAGCGATACGGAACAAAAAAGAGCCGTGGCTTGCTTCAAGTTTGTTTTTTGTTTAGCTGCATATCGCTTAAATAGATCTCCAATAAATCCCACTTATCATTCAGATGCTTTTGGTAGATCGCCCGATACATTATATGTATTGCCGGGCTCTTCAAAAGCGGCACCAAATTCTGTTAAGAATATCAGAGACATATCGTTTGTTATCATATCGCGTATATATCTCCTTTTCTATTAAATATGAAGGTTTTCGGAAAAATTTGGAAGTCATATCGCCCAGCGATACGAAACAAAAAAAGAGCCGTTCATCCCCTTTCTTTAGGAACTCTATTAAGGATGACGTAATGCCCTAACAATGAGGTAATGCACCCGTTCATAATTAATCTATAAAATTGAAAATCAGCAATACGTTCAATGTATCGCTTTTTTCGGGTAAATTCAGGCATCCAAATTCACCCCTTATTTGACTAAAATTGAAAAAATCTCCCTCAAAAATGATTTTTGGCCGCCATTTTAAACAAAAAATCCTTTTTTTGAGCTCAAAATTCATTTTTGGTGATTCGCTAACGTTTCCCTTTCTTTGTATGGTAAAGGTACCCGGAAATACAGAAACAGCGCGCGATCCTGAAAAGAAAGATTGGAAAAATTGAAAGAGTGGTGCAAACTGATGAATTTAAAAGCTGGCAAGATTGATGAATTTGAGGAGTTTTCACAATTTAAGCAGTTAAAAGAATTTAACCGCCATATGGAGATGTGGCTGCTGGAATATCGAGATGCATTCTCGAAAGGTGAGCTGGTTGCCTTTAAACGACTGGTTCGTTTTTCTGCAAAAATCCCAGGAGTTTGCAATGCAAAAATTGGTACGATGCTGAAGGCCATTCATGATGAGTACAACGGGAACGGCATTTCCCGCTCGACCTTTAAACGGATGATTCTAAAGGCTAAGGAATTAGTAATGATCTCCGTCTATGAAACAGGAAGAAAAAATGGTTCACAAACCGCAAACCTCTATGTTTTCAACCGTTTTCCAAAAAATGAACCACCCAAAAAGGAAGAAATGGACCACCCTAAAGAAACTAGTAATCTTTCTGAAACTAAACATCAAGAGACTAAAGAACGTAAGGAAGAACCGTTCCATTTAGATCACACTTTTACAAGTGACCGAGTACCAAAGCCTTTTGTTCAATTAGTCAAATTCTTTTTTCCAGATGCGAAAACGATTGAGGAATACTGGAAAATGACCGAGATTGCAGCTTACAAGAATGTTTGTGAAGAAAACAAAGAAAAAGCATTGGAAGTCGGCATTCTAGCGTTTAAACAATTAATTACTAAAATGAAATCAACCAACATCAAAAATCCGATTGCCTACTTTTACGGAATCCTGGAGCGAAAATTTGATGAGCTTTTTCATGAAGAACTCTATCAAATGTACATTAAATAATATACACGGGTAATATACACGGGGACGGTTCTTGCGCCCCCAAAAAGGTGCATGAGAACCGTCCCCGTGAACTTACCGTGAAAACTTCTTTACTTATAGTTTTTAACGATTTCAGTTAATAATAGGATGGCTTCTGAAAAAACATCTTCATCAATATCAAATTTAGGATGATGATGGGGATACCTGCTCTTCTCTCCATTCATGCCTACAAAGATGAATGCTCCCGGTTTTTCTTGCAAATAATAGGAAAAATCTTCTGATCCCATTACCGGATTGACTAGCTCAAATACTTCATTGCCGAATATGCTCCGTATAATGGATTCAACAAATTCAGATTCCTTAGGATCATTGACTAGTGGAGGCGTTCCAGTGATAAAATTGACTTTACCTATAGCTCCAAATGCCTTGCAAATTCCTTCTGTAAGTTGAACCATTTGACTATGAATGGTACGAACGGCTTCTGGTGATAATGTCCTAATGGTACCAATGATCTTTGCAGAGTCAGGAATAATGTTATAAGTTGACCCTGATTCAATTTTTCCAACTGAAATCACACTGGGGTCCATTGGATTCACTTTACGACTTATGATACTTTGTAAAGATTGGATCACATGTGTTGCAATATAAATGGGATCAACGGTTTCATGTGGCATGGATCCATGTCCTCCATACCCTTGTATGGTTATCTCAAAGTCATCCACCGAGGCCATCATTGGACCAGGTCTTAAACCGATTTTCCCCTTATCTATTCCTTGCCATAAGTGGATACCAAAAATGGCATCGACATTTTTTAAAATACCTTGCTTTACAAGTTTATCTGCTCCACTCGGTGAAATTTCTTCAGCTGATTGAAAGATAAGAACAATATTCGGTTCAATGTCCTGTGTATTTTTTGATATCCATTCTGCTACAGCTAAAAGAATAGCTGTATGGCCATCATGTCCACACATATGGGCAACTCCAGGATTTTTAGAAATATACGTCTTATCCCCTTCTTCAGTAATGGGCAGAGCATCGATATCCGCTCGTAAAGCAACCGTCTTGTTTCCTTTTGTTCCTTTGACAAAACCAATGAGACTTGGTGGCTGAAAGTCTAAAATTTCAATATTTAACGCTTCTATTCGATTGCGAATAAATTTACACGTTTCATATTCTTCTCCTGATAACTCTGGATGTTGGTGAAGATAACGGCGATCTTCAATGGCTTTTTTTACTAACTGTTCATTCATCATTTAAAATCTCCTTCTTAATAAAACGGTCCATCTTGAATTGCCTGTGCAATAACAAGTGCCATTATCGCAATAACAAATTGTATAAGGAAGAATGGTAAATACCATTTAAACCATTTTCCATAGGAAATACCAGCAACCGCAAGCGCTGCAATACTATTACCTGTTGGGAAATGCGATTTGTCATGCCATCTCCAAACTGATCAGCAAGAACTGCTGTTTGTTTGGTTAAAGGTGCCATCAGTGGCATTGTTAAGGCAGCTTGCCCGCTACCCGATGGTACAAAGAAGTTCATGACTAATTGTAACAAAAACAAGAACCGTCCCCATGTCACCAAAATGTCTAAATTTGTTGACTATAGTCAACATCCCAAAAGACCTATCAATAGTAAAATATACCTATATAAGGTTTTTAAGACGTATCCATCAACTCCCCAGACCTGCTTCCTTGCAAAAATCTTTATTACTCGAGCTTGAGCAAGTTTCCACTTTTCGTTATTCACCATCTGCCGAGTGATGATTTTGGATAACTAGAAAAATTTATTCCCCCAGAAAAACCTTGTATATTCATTTTTTCCAAAAAGTTACGAAACCTTCTAAGGAGGTGCAGGAAAATGTTATGAACCTGGTAATTTTGAGCTTTTAAATGAGAAATAAAGTAAATAAAAAATGATTGTACAAGGTACGGCTTTTCTTCTGGCTTGACGTAGATTAAACGTTGTTTTTACTTAATACTAAATGTTTACCTAAGGAAACATTTGTTGCGTATAGTGCGTAGAAGAAAAGGACTAATCATTATGTAATGTTCTCAAAAAGGAGACTACTACCCTTGAAAGACAAAGAGTCTATTTTCATCGGCAACGTCATTATACGATTAAGAAGAGCAAAGCCAATGAACCAAGAGGAACTAGCTTTTCAAAGCGGACTTGATCGATCATCCATGAGTAAGATTGAAACAAACAAAAGCGAGCCAAGTCTCTGGACCATTTTCTCTCTTGCTAACGCTCTAGGAATGAAACCATCAGAGCTAGTAAAAGAAATTGAGGAAAATGTAGATTTCGATTTTTGTCCAGAAGGGGATCAAAATTTCAAACCAAAGAAATGAAACCGTATAGAGTTCTATTTGTTTTGAAAAAACTGTAGCAAACTATCCTCATTGCTCGTTCTCGTAACAAAGATACGATCAACTAGAATATCAAAATCAGTATCTTTTATTTCTCAGCTTTCTAAAAAAGGCCCTTAAATTGACATTTCTATTTTAGGTACTTAAGCTTGCGGAAATCCTTAGTCATATCAAGATGCGCTTTTCCGAAAATCTTTCAATAAAGCAGATGCAGGAGTTGATCCGTTTGATGATGGAAGATCATTACTTTATTAATCAATTTATGATGTACATGACAGGCTTTTACGACCGGAATGGAAAGACATGTACGCTTGTCAGAGAAGTGGACGGGATTTTTGTTGTGGACAAATCCCCCATCGAAATTCTCGAATTTAGTATTAAAAAGGTCGGTTTTAATTTAAAAGGGGCGATCGAAACCTCCAGATCGACCTTGGGTGATATACATATGTGTCCAATTATGGTGAATCCGCTTAGGAACATTGTTGTTTTTCCAACTCAATCCGCCAAGCGGGACGATGCGATGTGGTTTAATCCTGAACATATTTCGAGAACGTATAGATCCAAATGTATGGATCGAAAAACAACGGTGGAGTTCAAGAATGGACTTACGATTAAAGTGGCTTCTAGATTATCTTCTTTCAACACTAAATTACAGACGGCAGAACAATATGGAAAAATGAAAATTGAGGCAGGAAAAAATCCGATTTCTTTTGTTCTTGACCCGAAAAAGAGGGGAATCCTTCTCAGTTCATTTTTGACAATAAAATGTTTGACGGAATTATTGGAAGTGATTTTTTGATTCAACCGATCATTGCAAACACAGATTCTTTATACTACGGAAAAAAGGATTCATAATTTCGTCGTTTTACCTAATGATGAAACTACTCCATAAAAGGGACGTTTTTACGTCCCTTTTCTTAATCAAACGTTTGATTAAGAAATTTCGAATCATTTTCACTACCAATAGTGATGACAATTTATACGGGACAGTGCATCCGGCAAACCCACAATCACAACAGATTCCGTCCCGGGTTTAATCCTTACCTCCACATGGACATGATAGCCCTCAAGTCCTTTTAAACCAATACTGGATACTTTTACAGTCATTGAATAACCTCCTAAACATAGGATGAATATTTCTGGAATGACAAATCAAATGGTCGATAAAAAAGACAAAATTGATACTTTTGAATAGGAAATTTAAATTAGAATGTGGAAAAAATTAATATATTGAAGAAGGAATGAAGGAATAACAACTTGGCTTGAATAAGAGGTTTTTAAAATAAATTTACTACTATATACCCTTCTACAAAATCTCTCATAATCCTTCAAGGGATATAAATATATTCATTGTTTGTCCCTAGATTTTAAAAAGGTAGTAAAGCATATGATTAGAACTAAATTTCCACTGCAGCCCCTCTTTTCCTGTACTTTGCTGTATTAAAAAGAAAGAAGGCTGACAACCTGCCCCTCCCCAATTCAATTGCACCTCTATATTATCATTTCATCCTTATCTATAAATCTATCAACCTTCGACAAATTTTGTGACAGGCACCGGTACTCACTTTGAAAGAGGCTTTTGAAAAGATGTTTTTTGACAATTTAGTATTTTTTTAAATATTATTGCAATATAAATGCCACGGATGTAACCGATTTATTATCTCCCTGTTCTTTTTCTCAGAAAAATCCATGTTACGATTATAAACAAATAAGCCGGCCGAAGAACATGGAGGAAAAAATAATGTTTAACAAAATGAAAACACTTATAGCTGCTGCGGTACTCTCATTAACTGTAAGTGCTAATGTAGAAGCTGCAACGGTAACAGTACATAAGGGAGATACCCTATGGGATTTATCACGCGTACATAATACTTCAGTAGAAAATATCCAAAAATTGAATCATCTTACAACAGACCTTATTCATCCAGGAGATATATTAACAATTGCATCGGAAAAACATTACACCGTCAAACAAGGTGACACATTATGGGATATAGCCATGGCTCATCACATAAGCGTTTCACAACTTATGGAATGGAACAACTTAATGACCGATCTCATCCATCCAGGATTAAATCTATTAATCTTTGATGACGTAAATACTACTAAAGAGGCTGTAACAGAAAAAGCAACGAAGCCCGCTGCACCAACTGTATCTGTTCCAAGCCCAACACCTGAAGTTGCGCCAGCACCACAACCAGCTGCACCTGCAGCAAAACCGGCAACACCAGCACCACAGCCTGCACCTACAGCAGAAGCTGCACCTACATCAAAGGAAATTACAGTGAAAGCTACAGCGTATACAGCTTCGTGTGAGGGATGTTCCGGCATTACGGCCACTGGAGTTAACATTAAGGACAACCCAAATGAAAAGGTCATTGCGGTTGACCCATCTGTTATACCGCTTGGCAGTAAAGTTTATGTAGAAGGCTATGGTGAAGCAACCGCAGCAGATACAGGTGGAGCCATTAAAGGAAATCGAATTGATATCTTTATTCCTTCTGAACAAGCTGCCGTCAATTTTGGTGTAAAACAATTAAAGGTAACCATATTAAACTAAGATGCCTAAAACCAACATATACTATCTACCTAAGGGGAGCATATCACTCCCCTATTCAATTGCACTTATATATTATCATTTCATCCTTATCTATAAACCTATCAACCTTCGACAAATTTCGGGTGGTGACAGGCACCGAAATTCACATCAAATACGCTAAGTGCCGCTAACACCTGTTCTCGTGACTCCTTTACCGACGCATCCGGCAGACCAACAATCACCATTGATTCCGTCCCAGGGGAGATCCTTACCTCTACCTGTACACGATAGCCTTCAAGCCCTTTTAAACCGATACTAGAATCTTTTACGGTCATAAGATATCCTCCTAACACATAGGTTTAGGTTTTCCCAGAATGACAACTATAAATGGCTGATAAAAACGATACATGATTGGATTTTTAATTCAGACTTTTGAAAAGAAAATAAAGAAGAAGTATTGCAGAATGACGACTAGATTTAATACGAGGGGGGCAAAAATGAATATCTTTAATATAGTAACTTTCTACAAAAACTATCATAATCCTGCAAAATTTTATGGATAATCAAGAAGAAATATTGGTTAGTCCAGACTTGATCACTTAAATCGAGTTGGATCCTAAGGAGCTGGATTTTATGCAACTCTCTAAATCTACATATCTTGAAAATATCGGGGCATGATAGGAATCGGAGCCAAGTGAGGATAAATATTCTTTTCTGCAGTTTTATTGTTAGCGGAAATGAATGTGGTTAACTTAATTGCCTTTTGATGTTGCCAATTTCTCTTTCATTCCGTGCTGTTTTCTCCCGAATAAAATCCTGATCATTTTCAAGTGACTTATAGCGGTCTACTATTTCTTTGTGGCGTTCTTCCCCTCTAGTCTCTATATCTTGCAGTTTATTATGCATATCTTTTTGAACTAATTTCATTTCTTGTTGTTCAGATTGGATATTTCCAACCATCTTAATTAATTGTGATAGCATATTTTCAATTTTATCATCATTCATTCTCTCTCACCTCCTATCAGGTATTATATAACAATCAAATCATTTTACAAATCCATTTTATTCATTTTTCAGTCCTAAGAGCATTTCTCAATTCTCTTATTCTACAAATCCCGACATATATCGGGTCGTGACAGGCATCTTTATTAAAAATAGGAAAGAAGATTGAAAACCTGCCACCCTCACTATTTAGTTGCACTTCTACATGATCATTTCGTCCAAATCTATAAACCTATCAATCTTCGACAAATTCCGGGGCGTGACAGGCACCCAAATATGGGCCTGAAGCTGCCACCTCCTTGCTAAAGGAAAATGGATTTCACTGGTGGGTGGATTGACAGTGCAAAATTGTTTTAAGATGGATCCGTCAAGGACTAGCCGGTGCTTACTCATCAGTATTCGGCAAATTTCGGATTGTGACACCGGAACTAATCAATTGGTAGCGTAGCTTTGGTGAAAGAAAAAGTTGAAAAGAAGAAAAGAAAAAATGAGCGAAAACTAGGGATTATTAAAAAGGGGAAAAAAGGGAACAAGGTCTGTTTAATACCTTATTCTCCTTTTTTCCACTGACAATAAAAAGCAAATGTGAATTTTTTGAATTAATTCAATTTAGTTACTTTTATGCAAGGCCAGTGGTCTGACCCCAATATCCCTGAAGTTTTAATGTCCTTCTTCATTTCTGTTCTGTACTCCCCATAATAACAAATCTAGTCATTTGTCCTGTTGCGGTGCCTGACGCCGTAATTACGTAACCTTTCTACTAATTATAGTATTAAACATTTACATACTCTACTATTTTTTTAAGAAGAAGGTGCATTTTATGACATTAGACTTCTATCTTACACAGCATACAGATGTTTAACTGAGTAATATATTGTTGTGTCTTCCGTTGGTGCTAGTTCTGTTTTAATGACCATACCAGTAGTAGTTAAACTTTCATATGTTGGTTTTAATTTTGGACCACTCAAGAAAACATGATGTGGTGTACTATAGAAAGTTCTTGAAAACGTAACATTTACGAACGTACTACCAGATGTTAGCAAAACACTCCCGGTAAGTTCATGAGTTTTAAAAGAGGTATTGGTCAATCGATTGTTCCTGGACGTAATATAATGGCTAGTATTAAACATCTCATCACTACAAGTATTTCCTTCAAAACGATTTGCTGAGTTACCTGAATTGTCGACTGATTTTACACAGTATCTTGGATTGGAACCAGTGCCGCTAAATTCATTATTTAATATCTTAAGGTTTTCAGCTAAGCTACCTTTATAGGAGATTCCTGCTTCTTGATAAAAGCTAATAGAGTTATCAACTATCTCTGAATCCTGAATAGCATCCACAATATCTATTACTGAATTTAACGATTTACCACGTTGAACAAGATTATTATGGTGTATTTTAATACCCCTAGGAATATCATTGTTGGTGTTCTTTATCCGTATCACAGGATTGTTATTAACACCGTTAGTTGATATATAACTATCTGAAATCTTAAAGTTATCTTGACAGTCAAATGTAATAGGGTTTTCACAATAATCAATCATACATCCAATTAATGTCCCATCGTCACTTGATTTTGCTATAATACCATAAGTACAGCCTAACATTGTTATATTTTGCGCTCTAATACCTGTACTGTATGCCGTTCCATCCCCATCTCCATTTACCGCGTATGTTCCAGAATTGACAATACAGTTTTCTAATTGTGGATTTACACATCTAGTATGATAAAGGAAACTGCTTAAATGACTGTAGCAATCTTTTATAATACCTTCTCGGCATCCATCCATATAAATCCCGTATTTATCAGCCCCATCAATAGATGTAAATTTACACCTAAGAATCCGGTAATCAAAAGAAGTGCTGGAATTAGTCGGTAAAATAAACTGTATTCCTCGTTTACAGTTTGAAAACTCAAAACCCACAATCTCGGTAAAAGCCCTGTTTGATTGGTTGAAAATTACACTATTAGATGTAGAAACGCCTTTCATTGTTGTGTTGTTTCCAACCAAGTGCAACTCAGTTGAAGGTAAATTAAGTGTATGCACAACAAAAGTTTTAGAAGGGAATTCAATTGTTTTAATATTGTTTGAACTTGCGTAATTCATTATTGCTTGAATAGTTGCTGTGTCATCCGTCAATCCATCACCTTTAGGCTTTGTTAATCCTGTGGGTGGATTAGTAACTAATAGCATCGTAATACCTGCCAATTGTTCCTTTAACTCTTCTATTTGATTTGCTTGTTTTATTCCCCAAAATCCGCATTCCTTTTTAAAAAGAAAACAACCTAAAAAAGTCAATATACCAACAAACCCAAATAAGAGGGATCTACGCTCTTTATCATATAATTGCTTAATTGAAAACTTCTTTTTCATATTATTTTCCTCCAGAGATTTTTAATAGTTATATCTCTCCCCTCGGGGCAAGATCCCCTAAAACTCCCAATCCTCCCCCAAATATGGTATAAAGCAGAATGAAGTGATCACTCTGGCTCAAATTAATATTGACAAATACAATCGGCGCATATCGATAAATTTAGATGGTCCACTCTATGAATACATTGTAAAAGACAATGTATAATGGACCCATAAATCTAGACACGAAATAAGGAGATGTTAAAGTAGGCTTATGACAAAAAGAAAACGATATACAACAGATTTTAAATCTCAAATCGTGCTAGAGATATTTAAGGAAGAGAAGTCGTTAAGTGGACTTGCTTCCCACCATGGGATCCATGTGAACCAATTACGGCAATGGAAAAAGGCGGTGTTAGAACAATTGCCGCAGCTGTTTACGAAAGAGAACAAAAAACAGGATCTACTCATTTCCAATTATGAAGATCAAATTCAAAACCTATATGCCGAAGTAGGAAAACTCACCACTCATCTGTCGTGGCTTAAAAAAAAATCTGTCATTGAAGACTAGAATTGAAAGACTAGATCTGCTAGATTGGGATGATTCAGAACTCCCTATTAAAACCTATGCTGAGCTATTAAATCTTAATAGAACCAGTCTCTATTATAAGCCTATGGAGCCTTCCCCAGAGGAGTGTATCATCAAACATCGCATCGATGAACTTTACACGAAATACCCATTCTTTGGTTCCCGTCGTATAAAGGAACATTTAGAAGCAGATGGACTGCTCATTAATCGAAAAGCTGTACAGCGCCATATGAGAGAGATGGGCATTGAAGGTATTCATCCAGGTCCAAACCTCAGTAAACGAAACATGCAACACAGGATCTATCCATATCTGCTTAGAGAGCTTCAGATTGGTCATTATAATAATGTCTGGGGCATTGATATAAAGGACATTCGCTTAGAACGTGGCTGGTGTATTTAGTGGCCTTGATTGATTAGTACTCTCGTTATATAGTAAGCTGTGAATTGGACCAAACCCTTGAGATTGATTTCGTACTAGATGCTGTAAATCGTGGATTTTCCCAAGCTCACCCACAGATTTTGAATAGTGATCAAGGTAGCATTTTACCAGTCCTCAATATACAGATCTAGTAAAGTAAAATGAAATTAAAATTAGTATGGACGGAAAGGGCCGGGCCCTAGATAATATCATAACCGAACGCTTCTGGTGATCTATCAAATACGAAGAAGTTTATCTGAATGAATACACAAGCCCCCGTGAAGCAAGAACGGGAATAGAGCAGTATATTGAATTTTATAACCATACAAGACTTCATCAGTCACTAGGCTGTCAGACACCATTCTCCGCCTACTTTAGCTCTTAATGACTCACCTCCACCTTCTATGCTCGGGAGAATCTTTGCTTTTTTAGCACATTCTTCCAATAGACCTCCCCGTATAAATACCATGTTTCATGAGCACTCCAACGCTCACATTAACACATGATTAAATGATGAATACACCTTAACTTTTAAAAATCCGTGTCTTGACAAGGGGGTCCACTTTAATGCCTTATGAAATTTTATCTTATTTAAGATGTTGTGAAAGTGGGCGTCAAAACATTATATAACAGACATTTAGGTTACGTTAGCAACCGCCAACTAGGCTCGATGCCTGCTTTTATCAAGAAATAAACGAATGTTTTTTCCTCCATTTAGCTTCTGGCAGGAAAGGTTCGGGTGTCCTGCCGGCTGGAAGGTCAGAAGGATTGCGCTGTATTATTATTCGGAAGGAAAAAGGGAAAAGTCAACAATAAATGGCGGCGTAGACCGTAAATGGAACAGGAACCTAAGGAATGACATAATCTCAAACAGAAATTTCCAAACCTTTTTCGAGAACTACATTTTAAAAATGAAAATTGAATTAAAAGGATCAACCAACATTGCCGTGATCACTACCCAGAATACATTAGCAAATCCCTGTTACCTGTTTTAAACCAAATGCATTACAAAGTTCCTTTCATTCCAAGAGCAAACTATTGTAAAAGAATAGAGGAATGGTCAATAACCATCCCCCTAGTACTTTTACTTCACCTGATAGTATTCACAATACCAATCCGCAAACCTCTGCAACCCTTCCTTAATGGAAGTTTTAGGTTTAAATCCAACAACCCGTTCCAACAATTCAGTCGAAGCATAGGTTGCCGGTACGTCCCCAGGCTTAATAGGCTCAAATATCTTCTCAAATACTACAGCTTTGCCAAGAGTATTGCTGAAACACTTTTCCAGTGTTTCAATAAATACCATTAACTTCTCAGGATTGTTGTTTCCAATGTTAAATACCTGATGAGCTACTTTATTACCTCCAACTGGAGGGTTAGAAAGAAGACGCTCAATTCCCTCTACAATATCATCGATATAGGTAAAATCCCGATAAAGGTCGTGTTCAAAATCACCATTGTTAAAAATTTTAATAGGTTTCCCCGCGAAATACTTTTTAGTAAATCCGAAATATGCCATATCAGGACGGCCCAATGGACCATAAACGGTAAAGAATCGCAGTCCGGTTGCCGGTATCTTGTAAAGATGGCTATAAGTATATGCCATTAATTCATTTGATTTCTTCGTAGCAGCATAAAGTGAAACAGGATTATCAACGAAGTCAGTTTCCGAGAAAGGGACCTTTTTATTGGCCCCATAAACTGAACTTGATGATGCATAGACAAGGTGATCTACGGGATTGTTTCTACAAGCCTCAAGAATATTATAAAAACCAATTATATTACTTTGAATATATACATCAGGATTCTCTATTGAATATCGGACACCAGCTTGTGCAGCAAGATTTACTACAATATTTGGCTTGTATTCTTCAAAAGTCTTAGTTACAGTTTCTTTATCAGAGATATCACATTTAATAAATGTGAACCTCTCAAACGGTTTGAGTTTTTCCAAACGAGCGTACTTAAGATTTACATCATAATAGTCATTTATATTATCAATACCTATAACTTTACACCCTTGATCAAGCAATTTCTTTGATAAAAAGTAACCAATAAAACCAGCTGCACCGGTTATAAGGTAAGTTTTGCTTTCATCAAGTGGTTTGTAGTTTTTTGATATCACTTTCGTTCGTCTCCTCTATATGTCTTCCAGTACCTTTTTTCCTTCCAATCGAGTAGTACTCTACCCCTGCTACTTGCATTTCTTCAACATTATAAATGTTTCTTCCATCAAAAACCAAAGGTGTCCTCATTAGTTTCTTATAATCTTTTGGCTCTACTGCTTTTATTTCGCCCCATTCGGTAAAAATAAAGCAAACATTTGCACCTTCTAAAGCTTCCTGAACTTTTTCTACGTAAGTTATACTTCCTTTATCGTTTTTTCCTTCAGGATATTTACGCTTAAAATTGTCCACTCCAACAGGATCATAAGCATAAATATCTGCTCCTTGGGCTAATAATAAAGGTACATTATCAAGAGATGGGCCCTCTCTTAAATCGTCCGTTCCAGGTTTGAACGTCAGACCAAGTACAGCCACTTTTAGGCCGCTAAAGGTTATTAATCTTTTACTTGCTTTTTTGTATAAAATGGTTTTTTGTTCCTTATTAACTTCAATTGCTGCTTTTACTGTCCGAAGTTCATAACCATTTTGACTTGCAAGATATTCTAATGCTTTCGTGTCCTTTGGGAAACATGATCCACCATAACCAATACCTGCATTTAAGAATCGGCTACCGATCCGATCATCAAAAGCCATTCCCCGTGCAACGTCCTGAATATCCGCTCCTACCAGTTCACATAAGTTTGCTATGTCGTTCATATAAGATATTTTAAGTGCAAGAAAATCATTAGATGCGTATTTTATCATCTCAGCTGACCTTCTACTTACGGAAACAATTGGAAGATTAAACGGCTCATATATCTTCATAAGCATCTCTTCTGCCCATTTACTTTCCGTACCAATAATAATTCTTGCAGCATGTAGCGTATCATGAACCGCAGTACCCTGTGCTAAGAACTCAGGGTTAGAAGCTACTTCTACTCTTATCTTCTTACCCGCACCTGCTCCGTTACCAGTATATTTTTTTCCATCATGTGGTAAAAAGTCATGAATAAACTGTTCAACCTTATCATTAGTACCAACAGGAACTGTAGATTTAACTACAACTAGGCAGTCTTTTTCTATTGTTTCAGCTATCTGTCTTGCTACTGTAGCAATATATGAAAGATTTGCAGAGCCGTCAGGCTGCTCTGGAGTCCCTACACCAATAAATATAGCATCTGCATCCTTATAAGCTTGTCTATAGTCAGTAGTGTATGTTAACCTTCCAATTGCATTATTCTTTTGCATAAGTTTCTCAAGACCAGCCTCATAAATTGGGGAAATTCCTTGCCTCATCATATTGACTTTTTTCTCATCAATATCAACGCAGGTAACTTGATGGCCAACTTCAGCAAAACATACTCCAGCAACTAAACCTACATAACCTGTTCCTGCTACTGCTATTTTAAACTTTTTACTGTCTTCATCATTGCTATTAAGAACACCATACATACAATAACTTCCTTTTCTTTTTTTTCTTTACTTATGTCATTCACCATTGAAAATTGTCTATTTTATCAGGATTACTGCATTTAATCTTCTATGTTACTAGCAAATAATCACGGCGTAGACTAAAGACTGACTAATCTTTAAAAAAAAGAGTGTCTATAGCTCAACACCTTCAAATATTTAATTTCATCTTTATTAACATTTTCTCGAAGATTATAGGCTTATCAATCTTTAACAAAATTGGAATAATACATCACATTAATTTAACGAATATTGTTTTTTAAAGTAATTTTGGTATTCCCCACTGATGATTTGCTCCCACCACCATTTGTTGTTAAGATACCATTCAATAGTTTGAGCAATTCCAGTTTCGAATGTATAAGTTGGTTCCCAGCCTAATTTCTCTAATTTAGTGGGGTCTATTGCATAGCGTTTATCATGTCCTAAACGATCTGTTACAAATTCAATTAAGTCTTCAGACTTTCCTAATGTATTAATAATTGTTTTAACGACTTCTAAATTAGTTCGTTCATTATGCCCGCCTACATTATATACTTCTCCATTTACTCCTTCGTGTAAGACCAAATCAATTGCCGCACAGTGATCACGTACATGAAGCCAATCCCTAATGTTCTTACCATCTCCATATACGGGCACCTTTTCATCATTTAGTACACGCGAAATTGTTAATGGTATTAACTTCTCTGGAAAATGGAAAGGACCATAGTTATTGGAACAACGAGTAATATTAATCGGAAGTCCAAATGTTTCGTGATAGGCACGAACCATTAAATCAGATGACGCCTTACTTGCACTATATGGACTATTGGGTTGTAAAGGAGTTTCTTCAGTAAAGAATGTCTTTGGACCAAAATCCAATTCACCATATACTTCATCTGTTGAAACATGAACAAATTTCTTAACATTTATTTGTTTAGCTGCATCTAGTAAGACTTGTGTCCCCATTACGTTTGTCTTAACAAAGATGCCGGGATCTGTAATAGATCGGTCTACATGGCTTTCAGCTGCAAAGTGAACTACATAATCAAACTTTTCTTTTTCAAAAACTGAAAGAATCTTACCACGCTCTGCAATATCTGCCTTAATAAAAAAATAGTTTTCATTGTTTTCTATTTCTCGGTGCTTGGTTAAATCCCCGGCATAAGTTAATAAATCTAAATTAAAAATGTCATACTGGGGGTATTTATTTACCATATACTGAACAAAGTTACCACCAATGAACCCCGCTCCGCCTGTTACAAGTACCTTTTTTTTCGTCATAATTTCACCTCATGTAGTAAATGCTTTATATACCGATTTAATGAGTCCTGCCAGCTAGGTAATAATTCGAATCCATTGTCAATTAACTTCTGCTTTGACATTCGAGAGTTTTTTGGACGTACTGCCCTTGTTAGATATTCATTAGTTGATATAGAATTCACCCTTACTTGCTTACCAGCAAAACGAAAAATTTCACTTGCGAATTCAGCCCAGCTACAAAATTCCTCGTTCGTTGCGTGATAAATTCCATATTTATTAGTTTGAATCATATCAATTAATAATCGAGATAAATCATAAGTATTTGTAGGAGACCCCACTTGATCCCCAACCACATTTAACTCATCATGATTTTCTGCTAAACGAAGCATTGTTTTTACAAAGTTTTGGCCGTTTATGCCAAAAACCCAGGATATCCTTACAATGAACAAATCATTTAGAAGATTTTGAACTACCTTTTCTCCTTCATATTTGGTCAGTCCATAATAACCAACTGGGCTTGGTTCATCAGTTTCTATAAAAGGGGTTTCCCCTTCTCCATTAAAAATATAATCTGTGCTTATATACATAAACTTTGCATTTATTTCTTTAGCTGCACTTGCTAAATGCTTTGTGCCTTCAACATTCACATTCCAGCAGTTTTCTTTATCGTCTTCTGCCTTATCAACAGCTGTATAGGCTGCACAATGAATTATAGCATCGGGCTTGATTTCTTTTACAAACCGATGAACCGAACCTTCATCAGTTATGTTAAAATCTCTCGAGCTCACACCAACCATATCGAAACCTCGGTTTAGTCCTTCATGTACCACATCAAATCCAAGCTGTCCTGTATATCCTGTTACTAAGATTTTCATTGGTTTACTCTCCATAGACAAAATTAATTTCTGCTTCTTCTAACGTAGGTGCTTTTTCATCTTTTGCTGATAACACAGGAATAATATCAATTGGCCAATCAATTCCTATTGTTGGATCGTTCCAGAGGATGCCACGATCACATTCCGGTGCATATAAAGCATCCACTTTATATTGAACTTCAACATCATCCGTTAGAGTCATAAAGCCATGAGCAAACCCTTTGGGTATTAAAAGTTGTTTCTTATTCTCGGCTGTTAACTTAATACCGAACCATTTAGCGAATGTAAGGCTGCCCTTACGAATATCAATAGCAACATCAAAAATAGCCCCTCTAGTACATCTTACGAGTTTTGTTTGTGCTTTAGGGTTTAATTGATAGTGTAACCCTCTTAATGTCCCCTTAGCTGCAGAAAACGACTGATTATCTTGAACAAAATTCAGATGAATTCCTGCCTCTTGAAAAACAACTTCATTATATGTTTCCGTAAACCAGCCACGATGGTCACCGAAAATTATTGGTTCTACAATCTTTACTCCAGGTAAGTTCGTATTTGTAATTTTCAAGTTCTTACACCTCTAAATTAGTATTTAATTGCACCACTAGCAACCTTTAATAAGTATTGACCATAACCCGTTTTTGAGCATTTTTCCCCTGACTCTATTAATTCTTTTTTTCCAATCCATCCATTAATAAAAGCAATTTCTTCGGGAGCAGCAATTTTTATTCCTTGATGTTCCTCAACTGTTTTAACAAAGTTGGTAGCTTCCACTAAACTCTGGTGTGTTCCGGTATCCAACCAAGTAAAACCACGCCCCAAAAGTTCTACCTCAAGTTCACCCATTTGTAAATATGCTTCATTTACTGATGTAATCTCTAACTCCCCACGAGCTGACGGTTTAACATTTTTGGCAATATCTACAATTCTGTTATCGTAAAAGTATAATCCAGTAATAGCATAATTTGATTTAGGCACTTTAGGTTTTTCTTCAACACTTAATACTTTCCCATTACCATCAAATTCTACAACTCCGAAACGTTCAGGATCAGTTACATGGTATCCAAACACTGTTGCACCACTTTCCTTTTGCGCTGCACGTTGAAGAATTTTTCGCATACCACTTCCATAATAAATATTATCCCCTAAAATCATAGCTACAGAATTACTTCCTATAAACTCCTCGCCAATTAAAAAGGCCTGAGCTAATCCGTCAGGACTTGGCTGTACTTTATATTCCAGATGAAGTCCAAAATGAGATCCGTTACCCAATAAGGCTTCAAAACGAGGAGTATCTTCAGGTGTCGAAATAATTAATATATCTTTAATACCTGCAAGCATTAAAGTTGATAATGGATAATAAATCATTGGTTTATCATAAATAGGTAACAACTGTTTGCTTGTTACCATTGTAAGTGGGTATAAGCGTGTACCACTTCCACCCGCTAGTATTATACCTTTCATAAAAAAAACCTTCCTACCTATTTTATTTTAAAATTGGATGTTATACATACTTGCTTCTACTACGAATATCCTTATTGATTCTCTCCTAATTTTCCTCCAAGAACGGTTCAGGATAAATCAGAAAGCTACAAATTGATTCTTAAATTCAACTAAAATCGATATTTAAATCTATCCTGTCCCCAAATGATATACTTTTTCATTTTTCTTAAGCTTTAATAAATAAATGAATGGTTCAAATGTATAATGCCAAATTCCCACTGAAGTTACTTACAATTAACAGAAGGGGAACGTGCGAAAATATAACAATATGCCCCGTAGAAACAGTATCTTTAATGTAAATAATTTTTTAAGCATCATTCGTAAAACTAACAAGCAAGCTAAATGTTAGTTCGTTTACAAAAAGGATAACTATTGGAAGCAAAGTCCACAAATAACTACTTGATTAAATAGACTGATTGGACATGGGTAATACCAAAATTGATTTAATCCCGATGGTTAAGGTAATGGCACAATACCAACCCTTCTAATTAAACTACCTTCCGAAACTTCAATGACAAGGATATACATTGTTTTAATTTCTTTTGGTTTATTAATAGATAAATCATGTAAAAAGCAACAAAAACAATGAATGCCATCGTTGAATTTAAATACCATGAGCAACCCATGAAAACCATAACCAAGATTACTTCTTCAATAATACTTATAACAACGTCTTGACCCATAAGTTTTGCTAGATATAATTCTGATATTATGCTACGAAAGGCAATTGAAACAACCATTGATATAACTACTATATATATGTTATTTAACAAATAACCGCCAATTAAACTTAATACAATACTTAAAACCATAGCTACAATATTATAAGTTAATAGTCGTTTTTCTTCCCGTAACACCTTAAAGTAGGTATTACATAGTAGTTGCATCTTCCCATCAAAAGTACACAAAGGAAGTAGTAATGCCAAATACTGCAAACTTTCCTGATATTGAGGTAACCACAATCCCAATAGAAATTTCATTGGGATATATGCCAAGAATACAACTGGTAAAAACAGACCTAGTAAAGCCCTCGTAGTAGAATAGACTCCTTTTAAACGCTTTTCATCCACTTGACGTAATACTGGAAAAAGCACCATACTTACTTGAGCAATAAATACTAGAAAGAAGTTTGTTAAAGATAATGAAAGTGAGAACTTGCCAAAAGACGTTATTCCCCATATTTTATCTATGACCATTCGGCCGCTCCCGAGGATAAACATACTTCCAATGTTCGCCAACATCAACTTGACACCCACTGACATGTTTATCCACATTTCTTTAAGACTTTCCCTTGTACTGTACCATTTAGCTCTTACAATTTTTCGTCCAATACAAGCGCAATAAATAAACCCACACAGTTTGCTAAATAAGTATGCAATAATAAACGGTTCAAAAGTGTCAACACGAATTACAATAAAAATAATTATGGATACTAACACGAAAGCACGATCAATTATGACCGAAAACGAAAATATCTTTGTTCGATTCACAGATTGGAATATATACCCTATAAACAAAGTAGCATTAGATAACACCAAATAGATTGCTACAAACGCAATTATAAATTTCCTATTTGAATTTTCTACAAGACTACTAGTTACTAATATAACAATGCACGAAAATATGGACTGAAAGATTACTGAAAGTTTAAATTGGGTGCCAACTAACGAGTAATTTAAATTTTCGTACTTATCTCCACCCAATCTAAGATATATTCCGTCATTTAAGCCTAGATGAAAAAAGCCAACGTAACCGACATAAAAAACAAATAGCTGCCAGTAACTGAATTCCTCCATACCCAAAACTTTTGGAACAATCAAAGACATAGTAATGCTTAATAAGAGAGAGATGCCTTGTGCAGTAAAAGCATAAAATATATTTTTAATAATTCTATTCTTAAATATCCTAACTCCCATTGTTCTATTATCCATCCCTAGTTATATTTTACTTAGAACTAATTGACCTCGCTTTATAAATAGAATTATTTTTCCGTGATATCTGTCCCGTATTTTTACCCCTAAAAACAAAGAGGTTTGTTCTAAAAAACACCCAGCCCACCAGAAAATATTGAATCCACGTAGACAATAACGAAATATACTGATCTTCAAAGAACTGCATTACCAACGGATAAACCATTATGGAAAAATAGAAAATGTTAATGGGTTTTTTAGATAACATCATTCTATAAAGTACACCGTGCAATATTCCAACAAAAAACTGAACTATAAGTGCATATATCATTCCAAAGTCTTTTATATAATATTGATAAAAAGTATATACATTTGTACCGTTCTCGCCGTCTATGCTGATAGGATCCTGTACTAATTGCTGTACATGTCCTGTTCCAAACAATCTGTTTATTATGCCATAGAAAAATCTAAAAGTGTTTTGTCCGTATAAGTAGTCATTGGAACTTTCAATAAACTTTTCTAATGCAACCAACGAACCCGACATGTACAATGAAAACTGATTGACTAGCAATTCAGAATTACTTCCATATTGATTCAAATATGCATTTTTCATTATTGCTATTACCGAAAAAAACACTAAAAAAACAATTAGAAACCGTATAGCATATTTTATTATCTTCCTATTGTCAAAATTTTTACAAACAAGAAATGTAATAAACAAGGGGAGAGTTGCTATAAGTATCCCATTCCTTGTCATTACCGTCATGAGGTTTAAGGCTGCTAATATTAATTGTACAATCATTACTTTTTGAAAAAATTTTTTCTGTGTTTCATGAATATTAAAATATATTATCACTACACAAACCGATATTATAGTGATAATGCTTCGAGCATACATCAAATATCCAGGTATCACGAGTGTTTCGGTAGTTAAACCGTGTCTTAAACTTTGATAAATACTTACTATAAAATGACTTCTAACGTATAAATAATTTACGTAATACAAATATACAGTAATTATAATTTCAAAAATAATTAATAATTTAATAATGCATGGTTTAAAATAATAAAATTCTTTAGATTCAATGTATCTTTTCTTTAACTTTGCATTAGCCATAGCTAATACAAAGCCAGTAATAAAAACAATCGCCCCTAACACTATATATGCATATGCAAAACTTTCCGTTGAGTATGGGTAGTTCGACATAGTTAGACCCATTAGACTCAATATCCATGGCAAACAAAAGATAAATGCTGGCGAGAGCACATCCTTAAAAACATATAACGATATAAAAGCAATCACAAACATAATAAAAATATATAAATAAATCACAGAATTCCTCCCTTTTAGTGCATCAAACAAGAATAAATTTACTAAATTCACTAAAAATTACGGAATTATATGCTAATAGCTTTACAAACCGTATATTTATAATCCTATATCCTTTCCTGGCTATTGTTTTAGCATTTTAGAGAGAGTTATTTACCTTTTACCATTTTTAACTGTGTTTTTAAGGCCCAAAGAAAAGTTCCCGCCATCTTATTAATTCCGTAGCAATATGCAAAATCTCCTATTAACATTGAAAAATCGGAATAATAATTCTTATATTTAATTAGCCCTATATACTTGGCAAGACTTCTTGAAGTAAGGAAATCGTACCGTTTTTCTTGCATTTCCCTCGTTTTTGAAATTACCCTCAACTTATAATCTGGTAAACTTTTGTTTGATTGATAGTATTTTAATAAAGCCTTTAGCCATTGAATATTTCCATTTATTGTACTAATTCTTTTTTCAAGACTTGTTGAACCAAAACCAACATTCGCACTAACACCACTGGTATTATTGCTATGAATTCGATATTTTATTACAGGTCTGTCTATTAAATAAGTGCCATCAAGAAGGTTTGCTAATCTACAGGTCTGCGCATCATGACTGAAATTTTTCACATCTAAGTCTCTAATAATCTCTGCAATCTCTCTTGTCAAACACAACGAACAGCCTAATATAGTAATGGTATTAAACTTTTTATTGAAAGGTATCTTTGTTATAATATTTGTATTACAACTTTGAGCGTACCCATGTTTGTTATTAAACACTTGTCCAGAATCATCAATTGTTATTATATTCCCAGCCAAGCACTTAATTTGATCGTTGCATTTCATAGCATTTACCATATGTTCAATTTTGTCATCCAACCATATATCGTCTTGATCACAAAGAAAAATTACATCTCCAGTTGATTTCCCCATTGCTTCAATAAAATTTTTCTGCCAGCCCTTATTTTCTTTATTAACAAACAACATCCAGTTATTTAGACTGTGTTTTACAATAAATTCCTTAACAATGGTGACCGTACTATCACTAGAACAATCATCACAAATGATTACTTCATCTGGGGATTGTGTCTGCTTATATATTGATTTAATTTGTTCATAGATATATTTTTCTCCATTATAAGTCGTCATCACCACTGATACTTTCATTTCTTTCCCTCAATTCATATCCTTTTAATTCTCTAAGGATTTCGCTAATTATAAATCCCTTGATTAACTAACTCTGGATGAGTTGATTCCATTTCGCCATATTTTTAGAAAAAGAAAACCTTTCAGACCATTGGGAGTAAGCAGATTCACTAAATTCGCACCATGTAAAAGTGTCTATAGATAACTTCAAAACTGCATCTATCCATGGTTTTGTGTCTTCGGTGTCCTCAACCAAAATACCGCACTTTTCACCGACGACTTCTTTATTATATCCAACGTCGGATGCCAAAACAGGTAGGCCGGTAGAAATATATTGTACAAGCTTAAATCCACCTTTTCCTCTTGTATATTCATCCTCAATTAACGGCATTATTCCAATGTGCGAACAATATATTTCTTCTTTAGCAATATCTCTCGTCCACGGGATATTTCTAATTACTAGGTTTCTGGTTTTGCAGTCTATTGGCTTATCACAAATAACTGTTAGTATTAATTGTTTGTGAAATTTTTGGAATAATTCCTCACCTGCGGTATCTAGGGAATCTATGACTCGTAGTATGTGTCTAATATTTCCACTTGTAGCTACCCACACTAACCTGACTTCATTTTGAAACGTATTAGTTCTTTCTTTCATGAGCTGAATTGGATCAAATCCTTGTAAGTCCCCATCAGTAGTTGGCATAAGGTGTACTTTATCCTGAAAAATAGGGTTAATCTTCGCCTTCAGAAAGTCATTAGTTACTATAATATTCTTGCTATATACCTCAAGTATTTTCTTTTGACTTTTAGATATTTCACCACTTATAAAAATATAATCATCAAAATCCCAATAGAGTTTTGATCGCTTAATAAGGTTCTTGATCAACCCCAATAAAAACAGTGGACTATATTTTGGACAAAAAGTCTTAGAAAGAATTACACAATCGGGTAATATTAAGTTGTCAACAATTAAATAGAATGATACTCGAAAAAGCATTACTGCATAATACAAAAAGTCAACTATAAACCTTAGAACAGTATTTCTATTTGAAGAATTGCGCTTTAACTTGTAAATTAATTTTGGCGCAATTTCTCGAATAATAACGTTACCCTCAAGCCCCTTTGTATATTGAACTATTCGATAATAACTTGAGGGTGTAAGCTCTTTATTTCTGACATATACTGATATTCTCTTCATAAAATCCCATCTTCCTCAATTTATATCAAAAATAGTTATTGTCCAAAAACAGCAAACAAAACTTTTTGATTAACCTTGTTTATATCAAATTTCTTTTCTGCTAACTTTCTTGATTCGACCCCCATTTTGTCAACAGCCTCAGGATTTTCAATCATCCAACATATTTTTTCTGCCAAATTTTTGGAATTTCTTGGTTCTACTAAAAATCCATTAACTCCATCCTTAACAGTTTCTCGACAACCCGGTGAATTTGTAGTAACAATAGGTCTGCCCATTGACATTGCTTCCAAAACAGCTCTAGGTACTCCCTCTCGATAAAAAGATGGAAAAACAAATACCCTACTTTGCCGAATAAAAGAAGTAACATCATTCGTTGCTCCATGATAAGTAATTATTTTTTGAGAAATTGCTGAGTTAACCTTATCCCAATCAATACTTCCATCTAAATCATCCTTAGGACCTACTAAGTGAAAACTTGAAGATGGATACTTTTCTTTTACCATACTTGCTGCAGCAATAAATTCATGTATGCCTTTTGCCTCAGTAAGTCTTGTTATGAGCAAAAAATTGTTGTCCGGATTCAAGGACGCCACAGAGTAATTTTCTAAATTTACGCCAGATCCATTTGTTCTACGGGCCTTCATTTTAGTTACTAAATTTAACTTAATCATTATTTCATAATCATCTTGGTTTTGAAAAAGAACCGCATCAGAGCAGCTAAACGCGACCTTCAACATAGGGAATGCAATAAAACGTAACAATTTAATCTTAAAATCGTTACTCATAAATAATGTTCCTGCCCCATTAATAACACACACACATCTTTTTACTCCTGCCAATTTAGCTGCAAGAGACATAGATGGAATAATTTTTATTCCATATATGAGAATGTAATCAATTTCACTTTTTTTAAATATTTTTTTTAGTGAATTAATAAATTCTATTTCTCTAACTGGATTCTTGTTACTCCTCAGTGTAAAATTTTTAAGAGGAATGTGCATATCACCGTCTTCATCAGTATATTCCTCATTGATGCTTTGATCTAAAAAACACACAGTATGTCCCATTTCACGTATACTTTTATACAACTCGAAACGATAACCCTTTGCAAACCTGGTTCCCGATTCAGTTATCAAAACATTCATCGAATCAGTCTCCTTCAATAAATACAATATCTATCAAATTCATTGCCTTTTCACAAATTTCAATAGCACCCTGAGCAGTATCGCTCTGTGCTATTACAAATCCAATTCTATCAGAGCTACTGTTAATTGCTTCAACTTTATCACCTATTTTTTTCACAAAGCTAACCTGTTGGACGCCTTCCACACTTTTTGATACTTCTACTCCATCAATAGACTTTAACACACCAGTTTTAGGTCTAAAATAACGGATCGCGGAACTTTTACTGAATTTAGGAACTAAGTATGGTTTCTCTCCAAGTGCAATTTTAATACAGCTCTCAACCATATTTACTCCTGTAGATAATGGTGTCAGATGGGTTGTGATGTTATCTCCACCAAGCCTAGCTCCAATTTCTACAATTTTTGGACCTTCCTCTGTAACCATAATTTCAGTATGAGATGGTCCATTTTCAATTCCAATTGCTTTTATAGCCATAGTTGCCACTTGCTCAATTCTTTCCTTAATTTCATCACTGAAGTGTGTTGGCTGAGAATGCCCCATTTCAACAAAGTGAGGAACTCCTGTAGTTAACTTATCGGTAATTGCAATTACATGTACTTCACCGTCAACACTAAGTGCCTCTACACTAACCTCTTCACCGCTCATATATTCTTCAATGATTATTTCCCCACTTCTGGAAAACTTCTTACTATATTCAAATGCGTGTTCAACCAGCCTTTTATTTTCAAGATCTTCAATTAAGAACACACCTCTACTACCGGAATTATCAGCAGGTTTTACAATACATCTACTTTTGAATTTTTTAACATACTTGGCATAATCATCCTTTGAAGTAACTCTGAAAAATAAAGGTATCGGAACTTCATGTGCTTTCAATGCTTCCCTCATAAAGGCTTTATTTGTTGCCTTTATAGCAGTATCTTCACTGATTCCAGCAATACCCATTTCTTTTGCAACAGCTGCAACAGTCCGCATTGGCATGTCACTAGCCAATGTTATTACACCATCAACTTGAAATTCCTTTGCAGCCTCAACAACCTTTGGTATATCTATAGTACTAATTTCTAGACAAACATGAGCTTCCTTAAATCCTATTGAATTTTTGTCCATATCCACAGCTATTACTCTGAGTCCCATCTCTTTTGCCTTTAAAATGGCGGGTAGTTGTAATATACTAGCACCTAAAATCATGATCTTTTTCATAATAACCACTTCCTACATAAAATCCGTGCTTTTTTTCCCTTCAAGTACAACACTCTTTTGAGGAACCACCACAGAAAATGGTTCAACATCTCTGCCAACAAAAGCTGAGGCACCTATCAAAGAATAGTCATTAATTATTACACTTTCTCGAATAACACTTGCATTTCCAACAAAACAATTATTTTTTATAATGACATGACCACATAGTGAGGCCATACCAGCTATAGTGTTAAAGTTGCCGATTATATCATCATGTGCTATTGAAACTTTATACCATATTAAGTTACAATTCCCTATTTTTACAAAAGGCTCAATTAATGTTTGCTCAAGAATTATATTCCCTTCTCCAATATTTTCTGTTTGGATTAGAGAAGATGAATGAATATAAGAAGCTATTGTGTATCCTTTTTGTTTACAAGAATAATAAATTTTTTTTCGTAAATCATTCATTTTGTTATAACCAATTCCTATCAATATTTCATATTGCTCAGGTGGATACATTTTTTCAATTTCTTCAAAAGCTATAACAGGAAGTCCTTCAAAAACATTTTCTATTATATATTCTTGATCAGCGCAAAAGGCCACTACTTCTCTATCATCATCGTGATCGATATACCATTTTATAAGCTTAGAAAAGTTTGAATTACCAAAAATAATCAATTTTTTCATTAAATAATCACATCCGATTAAAATTAATAAAATAATAGCTTTTGAGAATATTTTATATTTGCCTTTTCAAGTAGACTACCATCTTTTTATTTCTTTACTTTTTTTATGTTTCCATCATTTAAATCACTATTATAAATGTTTTTTCTCCCTAATATACTGGTTAATGTTTTGAAAATTATCTTAATATCAAGCATTAATGAAATATTTTCAATATAATAAACATCATTTTTAAACTTAGTATTCATCTCTATCGAATTTCTAAAATATGCTTGACTGTATCCGGTAATTCCAGGCCGTACTGTAATTTTTTTTTTCTGCTCAATGCTATATTTATTTATTACCTCCGGTAAATCTGGTCTAGGACCAACTATAGCCATGTCACCTTTTATTACATTCAAAACCTGTGGAATCTCATCAATACTTGTCTTTCTTATAAATTTTCCTATAACTGTTAACCTTGGATCTTCCGAAGAATTATAAGTTGAACCATCATTATTTCTTATGTCTGGTGCATTAACTTTCATCGTACGAAGTTTGTACATTTTAAATACTTTTCCGTCTTTCCCCAATCTTTTGCCTAAGTAAAAAACAGAACCTCCATCCTCCAACTTAATTAGAACACCACACACCGTAACGATAATAAGAACCAATGGCATTAATATTAAAGCAAAGATTAAATCAAAAGTTCTTTTCAAATAATTCTTATACAATGAACTTCCTCCTAGAAATTATTCTAGTATACTTTTTAATACATCTGTAACATACTGTACTTCTTCATTTTTTAGTAATGTATGGAGTGGCAAAGTAACTTCGTTACGATACTGTGCAAAGGCATTTGGAAAATCTTTAATTTTGAATCCAAGATTCTTATAAGCTGTATGCATTGGCAGTGGCTTATAATGTACATTTGTTGCAATACCATTTTCAGCCATTTTTTCTATTAAGCTATTTCGGTACATTTCATCTTTTCCAATTAACCTTAATAAGTATAAATGACAACTTGATGAAAAGTTCTCACCAAAGTGCTTTAATGATTCTGTAGCACAGTTTATTAAAGCTTTGTCATACATTTCTATAATTTGTTTTCTTCGTTCCAAAATTAACGAGTATCTTTTCAATTGTGCTAAACCTATTGAAGCCATAATATCAGTCATATTACATTTATAGGCTGTAGAAACGATGTCATATTCCCAAGCTCCAAGCTTCATCTTTGCAAGTGCGTCTTTCGATTGTCCGTGGAGGGATAAAAGCATAAATTGCTTGTAAATATATTCATTATCTATACCTGGAATCTTACGCCAGGTGACTGCTCCACCTTCACCGGTTGTAAGGTTTTTTACTGCATGAAATGAAAAACTAGTAAAGTCTGCTACCCCACCACTCTGTTTACCTTTATATGTTGCACCGAAGGAATGTGCAGCATCCGCTAGAACTATTATTCTGCCAAATGCTTCTTGCAGTTCATTATTAGGATTGAACAGACTTCTTTTTCTTTCAACAATTTCGAACAGTCTATCATAATCACACATTACACCAGCGATATCAACAGGAATAATAACCTTCGTTTTAGGGGTTATAGCTTTCTCTAATTGGTCATAATCTATTTGAAAGGAATTTTCCGCAGTATCAATTAAGACAATTTTTGCACCAACATGATCAATAACACTTGCAGAAGCAGTATAGGTGTACGCAGAGGTAATAACTTCATCGCCTTTACCGATTCCTAATAGTCTTAGTGTTAGTTCCATTCCAGCTGTCCCAGAATTCAAACATACTGCCTTAGATGTATTAGTAAATTCAGCAACTTTCGTTTCGAATAATTTTGTTTTTGGACCCGTAGTAATCCATCCCGACTTTAATGTATCAACGACCTCATTAATTTCAACATCTGTAATGTCAGGAGGCGAAAATGGAATATTTGTTATATTTTTTTTTGGAACTAGAGAATATGAAGTACTCAAGTAGAAGCCACCTTTATTATCTAAAATTTTATTTCACCAATTCACTATCTAAAATTAAAGCGAGATACTCTAACAAGTCTTTTTTTAATTCTTTTTGTTTTAATGCAAAGTCAATTGTAGTTTTTATAAAGCCCAATTTTTCACCAACGTCATAACGTTTGCCCTCAAAGTCATAAGCAAACACTCTCTGTATACCATTTAGCTTCTGAATAGCATCAGTTAATTGTATTTCACCGCCGGCACCTATCTCCTGTTGCTCTAAAAATGCAAAGATTTCAGGAGTTAAAATGTACCGTCCTAAACTAGCCAAATTTGATGGGGCAGTTCTTGTTTCAGGTTTCTCTACAAAACTTGCAACCTGGTAGAGTCGTCCTTCTTGTGAAGCTGGATCAATAATTCCATAACGATGTGTTTCCTCACTAGGAACAGGCTGAACCCCAATAACTGATGAACGTGTTTCTTCATATATATTAATCAACTGTTTGATACACGGAATCTCACTTTGAACAATATCATCCCCTAAAAGAACCGCAAATGGTTCATCACCAATAAAGTTTCGGGCACACCAGACAGCATGTCCCAATCCTTTTGGCTCCTTTTGGCGGATGTAGTGGATATTGGCGAGGCTAGAAGAATATTGAACCCTTTCTAGTAAATCCAACTTTCCCTTTTCGATTAGATTTTGTTCAAGTTCAGGAGCAAAATCAAAGTGATCTTCAATGGCCCGTTTTCCTTTTCCTGTCACAATAATAATATCTTCAATTCCTGAAGCCACGGCTTCTTCAACAATGTATTGAATCGTTGGTTTGTCAACTATCGGCAACATTTCCTTTGGCATAGCTTTTGTTGCTGGTAAAAATCTCGTCCCCAAGCCAGCCGCCGGAATAATTGCTTTACGAACTTTCTTCAAGTCACTTTCCTCCTACTCATTCCCAGCTACTTGATAAATCTGATTCTCCCTCCGATTAGCCAAATTAATAACAAACTCTTTTATCTCATCAGCGTTTAAGCTTTCAAATCGGTTCAATAAAAACTCAATCTCATCCTCTTGATCCAACACAGCCTTCCCAATAAATATCTTAGGATAAACCGGTTCCGGATAGATCTCTTTCTCATTCAACAGTTCCTCAAACATCTTCTCCCCAGGCCGAAGGCCTGAGAATTTAATCCCAATCTCTTCTATTGTATAACCAGATAACTTAATCAAGTTCTTCGCCAAGTCCACAATCTTAACAGGTTCACCCATATCCAGAACAAAAATCTCTCCGCCTTTAGCCAACGACCCAGCCTGAATGACCAAACGCGATGCTTCCGGAATCGTCATAAAATACCGCGTAATATCCGGATGGGTAACCGTAATCGGTCCACCAGCCTTAATTTGTTTCTTAAACAACGGAATCACACTTCCACGACTTCCAAGTACATTACCAAATCTGACAGCAACAAACTTTGTTTTGCTATTCTGTGCTAACCCTTGAATAATCATCTCAGCAATCCGTTTTGTTGAACCCATAACATTCGTTGGATTAACAGCTTTATCAGTCGAAATCATCACAAAAGTATGGACACCGAAGGTATCCGCAGCCTCTGCGACATTCTTTGTCCCAAATACATTATTCTTAACCGCTTCTCTAGGGTTGTACTCCATCAAGGGTACATGCTTATGGGCAGCAGCATGATAGACAACGTCTGGACGATGCTTGTCCATCACTTCAAAGATCCGTTCCCGGTCCTGAACATCAGCGATCACCGGGACAATCTCGATTTCGTTTTGGTATTTACGCTTAAGTTCCATATCTATTTGATAAATACTATTCTCACCATGTCCAACCAAAACAAGTTTACTAGGAGAAAAATTACAGATTTGCCGGCATATTTCTGAGCCAATCGAGCCGCCGGCACCGGTTACAAGTACCGTTTTTCCCGCTACATACTTTGAAATACTCGTAATATCTAATTCTACCGGTTCTCTTCCTAATAAATCCTCAACCTGAACATCGCGGAAAGCATTAACAGACAATTTTCCTGTCATCAAATCCTCTAGCTTCGGAATGATTTGTGTCTTTGCTTTTGTTTTCGCGCACTCTTCAAAAATCCGGTTTAGTTCCTTTTGACCTAATGACGGAATCGCAATCACAATATTATCGATCTGATACTCTTCAACAGCCTGTGCAATAAAGCTTGAGTCTCCAACAACTGGTATCCCTAAAATGCCTAACTTATACTTTTTCGGGTCATCATCGATAAACGCAACCGGCCTTAAGTCAATCTCATGATTATGGAGCAATTGCCGGGCTACCATTGTCCCACCTGAACCGGCACCAATGATTAATGTCTTTTTGATATTTTCCTGCTTACCCATGTAGTTATCACGAAACATCCGCCATGAGAACCTTGAGCCACCAATCAGAAGGACGTGAATCATCCACGTGATCAGCAATGCCCTCACGTAAATATTATCAAACACCATTTTCTGCATTAATCCCGTGATGATCGTTGAGAACGCCACTGCCTTTACAATTGCAACCAATTCCCCTACACTCGCATATTGCCATGCCCGATGATAGAGTTTATAAATCGAAGCAAAAATATGATAGCTGATTAACAGTGTAATTGAAGTAATTAATAGCATAGGGACTTGAAAAATGTGCAAGCTTGGATTTAGCGTCCAATAACTTATGTAGATCCCTAACAAAACAATGACTGAATCGAGTAAAGCAAGTGTGGTCAGCCTTTTCCCATATGTCAACGAACATTCCCCCTTTTTTATATTTTTCTATATTCACAGAACCATCCTTGTCAATAAAGGCGGTGTGAGTGGAGCAAGTCAACACCTAACTTGAACTAAAAATTATTTACTTGGTATTAATTTAGTAATTGTGTTTCGCTTTTGCGTAGCTCCGCCCAAATAAAAAAGGCGGTGTGAGCAGAGCTAAGTTACACCACTTTTCGAGTTATAAAATATATATTTTCCACGATCATTGGATAGCCTGATACCCATTTGCGGAGCTCCGCCCCTTTTCAACAATTAAAAATAAATACCTAATGAAAATGCAAGTGCTTTCACACTTATTCTTTCATTAAGTATCTATTATTTTAGTATTTATCTGGGCATCTAACCCAACCTCACATCATGCTTTTGACGACTAGCGTCTAAGGAGTAAAATCTCCTCTCCCACAGCATGACCGAGTACCCCCATGGATAACGGACAGGATGGCAACGCCGATCAATCTTGATGACTCGTTGTTTCGTACGACCAAAAATCTTTAATTCCTCTCGGTTTAGTAGGTTAGAACAGTTTAAATAGCTTTTTCCTTTTAATTCTTTCCGGAATTTCCTTATATACACTTTTGCCTGCTGCTAAAAGTTCAGCATTTTCTTTAAACATATATTCATAGTCAGTACCAAATTTATCAGCAACAATTTTGTATGCTTCCTGCAGTCTAAACCGTCTTCTTGTCGTATTGTGAGCATCACATGCGACGAAATGCGTAAGATTATATTCGATTAATTGCAGTGAGAAAGCTTTTATCTTTTTACCAAAATCACCACAAAGGCAGCCTGCCGTTACCTGGGTCAAAGCACCATTGTTTACAAACTGATACAACATCTCCGGGTGTTCAATGATTTCCGAATTGCGCTCCGGATGAACAATGACTGGGGTGAGACCATTTTGCTGCAAATCATAGAATAGTTTCTCCGTATAACGAGGCACATGTGCAGACGGGAATTCGATAAACAGATGTGGTGATCCCGCAAGGGTGATCACTTCACCCTTATCGATATTTGCAAGTAAATCACCATCAATGCGCGGCTCTTGGCCGGGCACAATCTGCAAATCAATTCCCGCTGTCTTTAATGCATCATTTAATTCAGCTGTCTTTGAAATGATTGTTTGTTTATTATTTTCATAGACATTATTAATATAATGGGGAGTTGCAACAATGGTATGGATGCCATCAGAAACGGCCTGCTTTGCCATTTCAAGACTATCAGACAGATTTTGTGCACCGTCGTCAATCCCAGGCAATATATGACAATGTATATCGATCATTGTACCCATACCCTTTCCAAAAATCGTAAATTTAAAAGCTCTTTTTTAAGGTTATCACTACCTATGAATCTGGTAAATAGCGAAACATGTCGAATTTCGTCTCACTTCGCTCCATAATAATAGTAATAACTGGAACTATTTATTTCCTGGTGATTTAACACAACTCCGAGCAGCTTTCCTTGCGCAGATTCCAGCAATTCCTTTGCCTTAACAATTGGCTCTTTTTCGGTCTTATGGCTGTAAGCAACAAGGATCGTCCCATCGCACTTATTCGTAAGGATTTGCGCGTCTGTCACGGCAATTACCGGCGGGGTGTCAAACAAAACGACGTCATACGCTGTATAGATATCGATAAAGAACTGATCCATAGCTTTCGATCCTAATAACTCCGCTGGATTTGGCGGTATCGGTCCGCTTGTTAAAATCGTTAGGTTTTCTATTTCTGTCTCTCTGACAGCCTTTTCCAACGACATTTGTTTCGTTAAAACACTTGTAAAACCATAGGTATTTGTTGTATTAAACGTGTAATGAGTTGTCGGTTTCCGCATGTCGGCATCCACAAGCAGAACTCTCTTTCCTTGCTGGGCAAATGCAACTGCCAAATTTGAGACAGTCGTTGTTTTCCCTTCCCCTGGCCCTGACGATGTGACCATAATTGAACGAATCTCCTTGTCAATCGATGAAAATTGAATATTGGTCCGGATCGTCCGGTACTGTTCAGAAATAGATGATTTCGGGTCAATTGCTGTAATCAGCTTTCGTCTCTGTTCCATCGCTGTTGCTTTATGTTTTCGCTTAAGAGCCAACAGATTCACTCCTTACATGTTTTTTGCTATGTGCATGTTTTGATGTTGCTTCCATTTCTGAATCTGAAATGGCTGCGATTACCCCTAAAACAGGCAATCCAAGCAAGCGTTCAATTTCTTGTTCTTTTTTTACGGTATTATCAAAGTATTCTATTAGGAAGGCAATCCCTACACCTGCCATTAACCCAACCACAAGGGCGATTGCAATGTTCATCAGTGGCTTTGGTTTAATTGGAGACTGGTTGTCAGCTACCGTTGCTTTTGCAAGAATACTAATATTATCAACATTCATAATTTTAGCAATTTTTGTTTGGAAAACTTCTGCCGTTTTGTTAGCAATTTTCGCTGCTTGATTAGGATTTGTATCTTGAACAGACACATTTACAACCTGTGAATCCTTTTCACTGGCAACTGTAATTTTTTCATTTAATTGTTGTGCTGTTAAGCCAAGCTTAAGATCCTCTGCTACCTTATCAAGAATCGCCGGGCTTTTAATAATAACATTGTAAGTGTTAATTAACTGCAGGTTTGTCTGAACTTCACTCGAGTTATAAGCACTTTGATCACTCTTTTTTTGGTTGACAAGAATTTGTGTTGAAGCCTGATAGATTGGTGTTATAAAGAAATAGCTAACCACTCCGCTGACAAGCACAGCAGTTATGGTAATAAGGACGATTAACAATAATCGTTTTCGTAGGGTTTCAAGTAACTCTTTTAAACTGATTGTTTCTTCCATAGGATCCTCCCTGTTGCATGTGTATATAAACAATTGATATTATACCATGAAATGCTGTCAAAATTTGTAGGTGATTTACGAAATATCATAGATTTAATATTTATATACACAATTGTAACAGGATTTTTGTAAAAAAATGTTGAATTTTTATAAATGGTATAAATTACACTCCTTTTAGTTTGCTATACTAGTAAAAAGAGAATTATTTGGAGGAAAATGTTTATGAAGTATTTTTTTACCACGGTTTGGGCCATAATTTGCGTGGTTGTCCTTTTCTACGGTCACTCCTATTGGAGCCAGAGAACGGCAGTTAAAGCGGAGACAGACCAGCAGATAAACTATTCAGTCACTCCAGAAACAGCAAAGACAAATGAGCCAAATGTTGATGAAATTCTGGCAAAAGCGCAGAATTGGCCTGAACCTGCCCGCCAGCAGTTCCAGCAATCTGTACAGCAAAACAAACCTTTTAAGATCCTCTTTGTCGGTTCTACTGCATTAGGTACAAAGGACCAGGGCATGCTAAAGGATGTCGTTCAACAGTTAACCGAGTCTTATGGAAAAGACCATATTGAAATTTCCGTCCATACATATGATGTTACCTCAAAGGAATTTTTGGGAAACAATGATCAACAAGAAATCGCCGCCGAAAAAGCACAGCTAATCGTATTTGAACCCTTCCTGCTCAATGATAACGGCAAAGTAGCGATAGGGGATTCACTGAACAACCTCACAAAGGTAATCGAGGAGGAAAAAGCGGCCACCCCTGAGACAACGTTTGTCCTGCAGCCGTCTTACCCGCTGTTTGGTGCGAAGTTCTATCCAGGACAAGTAGCTAAATTAAAGCAATACGCTGACCAAAATAAACTTGCTTATTTGGATCATTGGACCGCTTGGCCTGATTCTGCTAATGCAAAGCTAAAGGACTACCTTTTACCAGATCAAAGTGGGCCAAGTGAAAAAGGAATCCAAGTTTGGAGTCAATATCTAATCAATTATCTCATTCATAAGTAAAAAGCAAAGGGTCAGACCCCTCTACCACACTATATAGCAAAATTTCACTAAGCTTTATGCTATATAGTAAGTTTATAGCGAGGGGCCAGACCCTTTTAAGCTATCCTTTTTTCTACATCTTCGACCGAAAGGTCGTTCTTCTATTAAACCCCTAATTTACCTAATATTTACAGAACCATCAAACACAATCAACATTACTCCCATACAATCGATCATAGTAAGAGATTAAAGGAGTGATAGAAGACGATGAAAAAAGCGAAACAGATTCGTAATGTTGTTCTTGCTTCAGCTGTGATCCTTCCTGCCCTTGGCTTTTCCGTAAACACGTTTGCCCAAAATCCTAGTGAAACAAAAGGAACTTTTCAGTTTACCCCGCTGGCATCCTCCGCTGCTGCCGTTCCCGGCGGCAATCCGGAAAATCCGTTGCTGCTGCCGGCTGACTATCAGCAAACAATCATTGCTTCAGAACCAAGCTATGGCGGTAATCCAGATATGAACACGTTAAATGAAACAGGCCCTGAAGCCGGCCGTTATCTTTACCAAACCCATGAAATTGGCAACGCCTCTGTTTCTGTCATTGACCTGAAAACCAATCAAGTAAAAACATTAGTGCAACGTTCTGATTGGGCCAGCATGGATGGAATCGTTTGGAGTCCGTGGGGAACGCTTATTGCCACCCAAGAAAGAGGCAAATCCCTAGCCTATGAAATCAATCCGAATACAGGGGAAGCCAAACCGCTTCCCGCCTTTGGCGCACGTTCTAATGAAGGCATTCGTTTTGATCAGGAAGGCAATCTTTATGGTATTTCTGAGCAGCATGACGGTCATATTTTTAAATTTGTCCCAGATCAGAAAGGTGACTTATCAAGCGGACAATTATATGCCTTGAAGGTGACTGATGCAACACCGGACCGTACCGGCAACGCAGTCTGGCTTCCATTAGACCGCCAAGCTGTTCAAGTTGATTCCCATGCAGCAGCAACTGCTGCGGGTGCAACAGAGTTTGACCGTCCTGAAGACGTTGAAATTGCCACGAGCACCGGCAACAACCGCGGCGGACAAAACACAATGTATGTCGCCCTGACTGGTGAGGACCGCGTGATCGCGATTGACCTCAACAAAGATACGGCCCAAGTTCGCACCTATGTGAAGGCAGGTGTAAATGCACCGGCTGACTTCAAAATGCCGGACAACCTTGCCCTCGATAAAAACGGCAACCTGTTCATCACTGAAGATCCAGGCGGCGACTTTGCCCATGGCAAAACAACCGGCGATGACATTTGGGTGGCAACACCAGCACAAGGAAACACCGATATGGCAGATTCAACCGTTCGGTTTGCTACCTTAACCGACAGCGAAGCAGAACCAACCGGCATTTATTTTGACAAAAGCGACAAAACCCTCTACGTCAATATCCAGCACCGCGGCGGTGACGGATTAGATAAAACCTTAGCCATTACGAAAAAATAGTTTTGAAGATAGCGAAAGAGGCGGTTATCCTGGGCCGCCTCTTTCCTGCTGTTTCATCCGTTTAAAAAACAAAAGCGTAAGCGCCTGTTTAGCGACGTATGGACTGGAGCACACCGACTGAGATAAAGGAAACACGAAGAGCGGAAGCGATTCGATGTTGACTTATCGTAGGGAGGTGGGCGAAGTACACTAGTCGCTAGGCGCTGGAGCTGGACGAAGATTAAACTTTATTCAAAGTTATCAACAGGTTAATCTTTTATAATTTCATTAGCAATTAAAAAAGCACCCAAAACGGGCGCCCCTACTTAAATAATTTCTCTTAATTTTGATGTATGATAATTAATTTTCCGCTGTAATTTTGCCTTTATGATCGAATCTAGGCAGCATTCTGATAATTCCTCATAATAGATACGCTTGGCTGCATGCCATTTAACCTTTGCTTTTGAAACAACCTCTTTCATTCCCATAAATATCTCTCCTTCTGATTTGGTTATAAATCGTAAGAGTCCTGTATTCGGAAACTGGCGAGCATAGTCATCCCTCGTTGACTTTAGCCCCTATAGCTTTGCGTCACCATTTTTCAATGATTTTGCCATTATCGTACGATCCATGTGGAATATAAGCCTATTATAGGATAAATAACCCAGATTGTATATAATTTTTCCTATCAATCGAATAAAAATATAGGTCATAAGATGCGAAAAGAGGCAGAATGATAGGGCACGTCAATGAGTTTCTGGCAATAATCGTTTTCATGAACTATGTTAAAGCTCCAATTAAAGTTTTTGCCTCCCTGTTGATTGGAGTGGAAGGCGCGAAGACTCCTGCGGGAGTACGGGGCAGGGAAGACCCCACAGGCGCGATAGCGCCGAGGAGGCTCCCCGGACCGCCCGCGGAAAGCGAAGCGCCTGGAGCGCAAATCAACAGGAAAGTTTCAAAGAACGCTTACTTTTAAGGGGACTTTTTCAGTGCCCTCCTGATCGGGTGCCGCTCCTTTTATGTATAGTTTTCTGTCATTCTACCTTCCATTTCAGTCAATCTACCTTACTATTCCTTTCATTTTTCGACAGTGATCGCTCCGTCCCTTATGCCTTTTTCATAGGCTCTTTTCACAATCTATCAAAATCCGACCGCATTTTGTATAGAATTTTTCCTGTTTAGAGAATATAAATAGAGGGCCATAAGATAAGAAAAGAGGCGGAATGATAGGATTCCGCCCCTTTTATGTATAGTTATGTTATTCTACCTTCAATTTCAGTAAATCTAACTTAATATCTTCAATTAATTTTTCAACAGTAATCGTTCCGTCATTTATACCTTTATCATAGGCTCTTCTGACAATTTCCGAAAAGTCAGATTGTAATATATACTCTTTGCTGAGTTTCCTTCCCATGGAAAAAAAATCTCCTCTCATGCCTTTGTTTTGTCTATTCTATTAAATTTTCAATTATTTGTAAATAGATTCGCATGTGAAAATTCTGTTAATTTTTTGTAAAAAGTTTGCCGAGATTTCTATAATTTTGAGGATAATTATGGTAAAATAGCGGAAAGTGCGTTTTTTCACATATAAAACTATTAATAGAGGTGAAAGTAATTGAAGAAAAAAGTCGTATCCGCCCTCACTGCCGCGGCAATTGTATCGGGTGCCTGCGCGGCCGGCGCTTCCGCTAGTACATATACGGTTCAGAAAGGTGATTCTCTTTCCGCTATCGCGACCAACTACCATACGAGTGTCCTAGATTTAAAGAAAGTGAACAATCTTTCATCTGACTTAATCCGGATCAATCAAATGCTGCAATTACCTGAGGCAGGCACCACTGCACAGTCGTTCGCCCAGACTCAGGTGACAGCACCCACTACTGCGGCCTATTACACAATTGTCAGAGGCGACACCTTAAGCGGCATTGCCAGCCGCCATGGCATCTCACTCGCCGATCTCCGCCAATGGAACAACCTGACTGGCGATCTTATTTTTCCAGGCCAGCAAGTGCGGGTTGCGAATGGAACGAGCAGTCAGCCTGATACTGCCCAACCGCAAGCAGCAGCTCCAACATCAACATCTGATTATCAGATCCAAAGCGGAGATACCCTTAGCAAAATTGCCAAAATGTTCGGCACAACGGTCAGCAACTTACAGCAGCTAAACAGCCTCAGCTCTGATCGTATCTACGCAGGAAGCACCTTGAAGGTTAGCGGAACCGTTCAAGCAGCTCCGGCACCAGTGGCTGCTGAGGCAGCCAACAACAATTCAGCAGCTTCTACCTATACCGTTCAACGCGGTGATACACTGAGCAGTATTGCCGCTCAGTTTGGCACGACGGTCAGCAATTTAAAACAGCTTAACGGCCTTTCTTCCGATATGATCTTTGCCGGTCAGACATTTGCAGTTTCCGGACAAGCAACAGTACCCGCAAAAACAGTAGCAGCCCAACCGGCAACAGCAAAAGTTACAACAAATGCTGATACCTCTAATTCTAAGGACGCGGCAGCGGTCACACTTGTCGCTAAAAGCTTACTCGGTACGCCTTATGTATGGGCCGGCAATACTCCTGCAGGCTTTGATTGCAGCGGCTTTATCTATTACGTTTTTAACAAAGCCGGCTTCTCGATCGGACGCTATTCTGCCCAAGGCTATGCCGACCGTTCCTATGAGGTATCCAATCCTGTTCCGGGTGATCTAGTATTTTTTAAAGATACCTACACAACCGGAATCTCACACGTTGGAATCTATCTCGGCAACAACCAATTCATTCAAGCGGCTGACGAGATCCATGGAGTCATCATCTCGTCTTTGACCAACAGCTACTATCAAAAACATTTTGCTAGCTTTGGTCGGTTTTATTAAAAAAAGATTTGTAAAGATCAAGCCAATCTGTGAAAAGGATTGGCTTTTTTATTTCTCTGAGTGAAGGTGATGTAAGATTATTAGAGTTCTTTTTTAAGGAAGATCCAGGTGCCCAGTCAAAAAATTGCTTTTTCAAGCAAAAAATAGTCATGTTTGAACGGGTTTCTTCTATTATATAGATAATATATACAGCGCTTACATTTGATTAAGGGAGGAGATTTATTGGAATCAAAAAAACCAAGCCACCTCATGATGGATCGAGGAACGCTTGGTTTCTTACTTCGAAAAAGTACTTTATTTTTTATAAAAAGGTTTACTCCTTCTCAATTCGCTCTACTTTGTAAACTCAAGTTTAGGATTTGGTCCGTATTGGTTTTCACTTTCCTGACTATCTTGAACCGTGTAGATAAGTAGAATAATAGCACCAATCAGCGGAATAATACTAAGCAGCAGCCACCAGCCGCTTCTGCCCGTATCATGCAGTCTCCGAGCGCCAACCGCTAAGGACGGCAGCAGAACAGCTAACGAATAAATTCCGGTTAGATAAGAACCCAGATGGGTGACTGACTCCACAATTGACAGCACAATCGATACGATGACATTGAACAATACAAACATCCAGTATTCCGTGCGCGCCGCTCTCCCCTGAAACCCCGTGTAATTTTGTAAAACCTTCACATACCATTGCATGGTAAATCCCCCTTTTCATTCAGTTGTTTCGTGTTCGCCTTTAAAAAGAAGTCGCTCCTTGTTCAAATGAAGCTTGGATTCATTATGTATTTATATGAAACAAATTAAGTATGTATTCATTTAAACTTCGAGCCTAGGCGTCACACATTCTACTAATTTTCTACAATTATATCCTAATATTCCACAAATTTCCATTTAATTTGTAACGTTAACCAAGAATTAGAACCCGAAAGGGTGTTTTCACATTCAATTTTGCTTCAACGATCCAAGATCCAAATGAGGTTTTCGGGTGTTCACAGACAATATGGGTACGATTCAGCATGCTCCTCTATGCTCATTTTCCAAGCATTGACTACTGGTTTGAGGGCGGAAGCCAAGGTAGGAAACGGTCTTTTTGTCGGAAAATGAAGCCCAGGTTGATTTTTAAAAAAGAAGAAAATGAGGCGATACTCCTCGAAGTTGGTTTTTTTGGGTATAATATAGGAATATGGATTTTTTTGTGAGCGGAGGGTGAGTTGGATGGCGGTTGATGAGTTGCTGGTGAGTATGGCGGCGGAGCTGAAGGAGCAGTTGGTTCCGCAGGAGTCGGAGGACGTAAGGCTTGTTCAGAAGGCGATGATGTTGTACCGGTCGGGGATGGTGCAGCAGCTGCGGATTGATGAGGCGGCACGGAAGGTGACGGCGACGATTCAGGATGTGGTCCCGGTGAAGGTGGAGCTGGATCTGGACTTTCCGCAGATGAGTGTGTGCGCGTGTCCGGGTATGTGGCCTTGCCGGCATCAGCTGGCAGCGTTTTTCACAGCGTATGCACAGGTGGCGAGTGTAGGTGATTGGGTTGAGGAGTGGCGCGAGCCGGCCCGTGAGATGAAACAGGTGACAAGCTGGGGTCTTAAGCAGGCGAAGGATTTGGTGAAGGCGAATGGGGTTTTAAAGCCGGATTATGAGCGCTGGGTAGAGACGTTGTCGACGAGCTTTGACGCGATTATGAAGTCGAAGAATTATTCAAGCCCGTATGTGGTACCGGAGCTGTTTCAGATTTATGAGCGCCGGGTGCTGGCTGGATCCCCGCAGGATCAAGAGTGGCGTCCGCTCTATGAGCTGATTAGCAACGTGGTTTCGTTTCAAAAGCTGACGAAGCTGAGTGCGGAACTTGGCCATACCGAGGATATGGTGAAGCGCGCGTACCTTCATCTGCTTCATCAGCTGGTCGATGATGCGGAGGAACTGACGGAGAAGATTGGGCAGCGCACCCATCCCTTTGACTTTGATGAGTTTGTCGCGAAATTTTCGGCGGATTGCACCGACACTCTCGTTTGTGCCCAAGGGATTGAGTATGAACGGATTTATTTGTACCGGATGCTGTGGACGAATTTATTTAAAAAGAAAGCCTGGCGTGAAGAGGAAAGCGAGAGGATTAAGGCCCGGTTAAAGCAGCTTGAGGAGTGGCAGAATCCGCTGCCGCTGATGATTGCCGGTATCCACCAATGCCTGATGCTCGAAAATGAGGAGCGGGCCATGGCGATGATGGATATGCTTGAGGAGCGGCAGTTGGTCCCTTATTTGCTGTTTTGGATTGACCATTTTACGGAGATGAAGGCGTGGAAGCGGGCCGAACCTGTCGTCGAGGCGCTGGTCGCCCGGGTGCGCCACTATTTGGAATTCTTGCCCTCCTATCATGCTTGTTCAAGCTTTATCCGGCTCGCGGTGAAGTCGATTTCGCCGTACTGTGCGGAGACTGGCCGGCTTGATCTGTATGAGCGGGCGCTGCTGCAGACGCTGCCGTACAGCTTCTATGAGTATGAGCAGCTGCTGTTCACAAAGGGTCAGTACGACCGCTGGGGCGAACTGTACTCATTTGTCGGGATTCCGTTTTCGGATTTACCGAAGGATCGGGTCAAGGTGGTCGAGAAGGAACAGCCGGAGGTGCTGTTCGCCCTGCTCCATCAGACTGTCCAGCATGAGATTGATTTGAAGAACCGTTCCAGCTATAAAACGGCGGTCCGCCATTTGAAAAAGCTAAGAACGTTATATAAAAAGACGAAGCGCTTGGATGAGTGGCAGTTCTTTTTCAATACCCTGTTGGAAAAAACAAAGCGCCTCCGAGCCTTTCATGAGGAATGTAAAAGGAGCAAGTTGATCGATGCTTAAAACAAGGTTTATTAAACTGTTTACATATACATTAGCGGATGGACGCTATCTGCTGGCCGTCCAGGACGAACACGGCCACTTCTTGCCGGTGGCCGAGTGGAAGGACATCGTGTTCAGCCGCCATGAGGAGAGCTTCTTCGGGACATTGCTTGAAGAAGAGACAATCGGCGGCGTCGCAGGCGTGGTCGTCAGCGGCTGGGCGCTTGTGAGTTTGTTCGGCCGCGAGGCGTTCAACCGGTTCATTGAGTGGGACTGGAGCGAGTCAGCTGAGATATGCTTAGCCGCCTCAGGCGCACTCTATGAGGGAATCATTGAGCAGGATTGGCACCCCGACTTCACCGCCTGGGAGCACGAAGGCTTTCGCTGGCGGCTGCCCGAGCAGGTGGTCAATGAGTTCGCCCCCTCGTTTTGGGAGCAGGAAGTTCGGGAGCATGGGCAGGAGGAGCATGGGCAGGAGCATGGGGACGGTTCTCGTGATCATGGTGCGGTGCAGGGCGAAGTTCATGGGGACGGTTCTCGTGACGAGGCTGGCCGCGGGGTCTTGACGGCGAAGCAGTTTCTGGCACAGCTATACAATGATGCCCTTGATACATATTTGACCCGAAACCCGGCAATGAAGGAACTGTTTGGCCCTAAGCTTCATTTTTTGAAAAGGCAAAATCTCTCTGGAATTGAGCTAGCCCGTTATTTTGATGAAGAGACTTGGCTCGAATGGGTCGGGGTTAAAGAAAATACGGCGCCGTTTACGATCGGGCTGCGGCTGGATGAGCCTCTGGATGGTGAAGGTGATTGGACCCTCGAGGTGTTTTTACGCGACAAGAAAAACATCGATAACATTTATGGGCTAAAGGAAGCCCCTGGGCGATGGCGGCCCTTTTTGGAAAAGGTCGACCGCAAGCAGGAACGCTGGGTACGGTTGATTCCGTGGCTGGGGGAGGAGGATGTAAGGTCGACTGCGACAGGTTCACGGGATGAAATTCCGACTGATGCAGCGCCCCGCCTGAAGTCCGAACTTACCGAGGAAGAAGCATGGATGTTTTTAACCGAGGCAAGTGAAACCCTTGTGGCTTTGAACGTGGAGATTCTCCTCCCTTCCTGGTGGCAGGCAATGAAAAGTGCCAACCTAAAAGTGAAAGCATCCCTGAAAGGAACCGGGAGTCACCGGCCGTCGTTTGTCGGCTTGCAGGCGATGCTCGACTTTAACTGGCGTTTTTCCATGAACGGGGTTGACTTGTCTGAGGCTGAATTCAACAGCCTTGTTGAGGAAAAACGGCGGCTCGTTTATATCCGCGGCCGCTGGGTGAAGCTTGATCCGCAGTTTATCCATCAAATTCAAGACTTGATGAAGCGGGCTGAAAAAGAAGGCCTCCATGTCCGCGATCTGCTGGAACAGGAATTGATTCAGGAGCCTGCTTCAGAAGAGGAGCTGGAAAATCCAAAAGCGTTTGCCCGCATCCAAATTGAACTGAATCAGCAGTGGAAAAAAATGGTCAAACAGCTATCGGAAGTCAATGAAATTCCTGAGCAGCCTGTGCCCGAAGGCTTAAACGGCGAGCTGCGCCCCTATCAGCAGCTGGGAATGAGCTGGCTGTGGTTCTTGCGGCAATACGGGTTTGGGGCTTGTTTGGCTGATGATATGGGCTTGGGAAAGACGGTTCAATTAATTGCTTACTTATTGATGGTGAAAGGGCAAGAAGGAACGGAGGCTGCGGATATGGCGGCTGCCGCTGGAGGGTCGGACCAGGCAGTTGGAACTTTAGCTGATTCGACTGAGACTATGACGGCTGTAAATGTTGAGGCTAGTGCAGAAATCACTCCGGTTGTTGCTGACGGTGCCGACGTGGATACCAATGCAGCGATCGTTCCGGCTGACGGTTCGGCTCCTGTCGAGGACGTTGTGGCTGAAGGCACGAAGGCTAAAGCCGGCGGCAAGCGCCGCAAACAGTCGGCTGATGATGATGCTAAAAAGGTACCTATTAAAGGCTCGCTGATCATCTGCCCTACCTCCGTTCTTGGCAACTGGCAAAAGGAATTGGAGCGGTTCGCACCTGAAATGGAAGTGTATCTGCATTATGGATCCAATCGCTTGAAGGGCGACAATTTTTCCGAAAAAGTGAAAGATGCGGACGTGGTCCTTACCTCCTATGGTATCAGCCATTTGGATACCGAAGAATTTGAGCGTTTTTTCTGGAGTACGATTGCGATTGACGAGGCCCAAAATATTAAAAATCCGCAGACAAAGCAATCAAGGGCTGTTCGCAGGCTGCGCGGCCGCCACCACGTTGCCTTGACGGGAACACCGATGGAAAACCGGTTGTCGGAGCTGTGGTCGATTTTTGATTTTACCAATCACGGCTATTTGGGCAGCATCGGTCAATTTCAGAAAAAGTTTGTCATTCCGATCGAAAAGGATGAAAACAAAGACAAAGTGCGTGACCTGCAGGCGATGATCCGCCCGTTCCTGCTGCGGCGGACGAAAAAGGATGAAGAGGTTGCCCTGAACCTGCCCGATAAACAGGAGCAAAAGGAATACTGCCCGCTTACAGCCGAGCAGGCTTCGCTCTACGAGCAGCTTGTCAAGGATACATTTGCCGAGATCGAAACATTGTCCGGCTTTGAGCGCAAGGGTTTGATTTTGCAAATGCTGAGCCGCTTAAAGCAGCTGTGCAACCACCCTGCCCTTTATTTGAAGGAACAAGCGATGACGCATTTGCTTGACCGTTCGAACAAGATGGAGAAGCTTGTGGAGCTGGTGGGGGCGGTCCTTGAGCAAGAGGAAAGCTGTCTGATTTTCACGCAATACATTCAGATGGGTGAAATGATTAAGGCGCTGGTGAAGAAAAAGTTTGGAGTCGAGGTGCCGTTCTTGAATGGCAGTGTTCCGAAGGCCCAGCGCGATACGATGATCGAGCGCTTCCAGAACCGGGAGTTCCCGGTGTTCTTGCTGTCGCTTAAAGCGGGCGGGACCGGCTTGAACCTGACGGCCGCGAACCATGTCATTCACTATGATCGCTGGTGGAATCCCGCTGTTGAGAACCAGGCCACCGACCGGGCCTACCGAATTGGTCAGCAGCGCTTCGTTCACGTGCACAAGCTGATCTGTACCGGCACCCTTGAGGAAAAAATTGATGCAATGTTGGAGAAAAAGCAATTTTTAAATGATCAGATTATCCAGAGTGAGAACTGGATTACCGAGTTGTCGACGGATGAGTTAAAGGATTTGGTTTATCTGGGAAGGTGACGTGTGCACCTTCCTTTTTTGCGTTTGGCGGAATAATCATGAAGTTTGGCGGAATAAAGTTATTTTTCGCGGAATTATGATAAAGTTTGGCGGAATAATCGTAAGTTTGGCGGAATTCATCGCATTTTTCGCGGAATCCATTATTGAAGAGATCTTTTTATCTAAAATAGCCAGTCCAGGGACTGGCTATAGGTATCTGAATTTGGTTTTTGTGGTTCGGGTCGGGGTTTTTTAGAAAAACCTCTCCGGTTTGATCCGTCGTTTCGGGGTTATGAGCCATTCCGGGGACGTTATGAACCATTCAGGCGGGGTTATGAACCATTTTGCCGTCGTTATGAACCATTTTCGAAGAGTTATGAGCATTTTGCCATTTTTTTGGGTGTATTGTTCCAGAAAAGCTAGTCCGCAGACTGGCTCAGGTATTTGTATTTGGTTACTCGGTCGTTTCAATTACTTTTTTTAGGAAAAATCCTTCTTTCAGACGAAGGGACGGTTCTTTTGTTCCCACTTAGGGAACAAAAGAACCGTCCCCTTAACAAATACTGTCGTACTAACTAAGTCTGCCAAAGCCGGCGCGGCAAACGCAGTATGCAGTCTGAGGAGGAAGGTGCTAAAAAGATACATTTTAGATTGAGAAATAGCTTGGCATTGCCGCCAAGCCATTTTTTATCATCTTGATTATTCATTTTTTAACTAAGTACATGTTAAATGAATAATACAAAGTTTAAAAACCTTTTTTACCAATTCTGCAGATTATTCTTCATTAGAGATGCTACTTGTAGATTATCTTGATTAGAGGTATTTTCCAACTTCTTAATAATTAATTCTTGCCGTTCCAAAGGATGATTTTGACTTAATTTAGCTTTTGCTTCAATTTTTGTGATTTTAATTCTGAATGCTATAATCCCTTTGCTCATTCCTTCGATATATTGGGGATCTACATCGTTTAAATTGTATGGGCTTTCTTGTCTTTCATATTTGTTTACCATATCATTTAAAGAATCAACTATTACTTTTCGATCTTCGATAATCTCCAACTTTCCATATAAATGGATAGACACATAATTCCAAGTAGGTACTACCTTAGTTGTTTCATACCAAGAAGGTGAAATATAACAGTGTGGACCTTGGAAAACCACAAGAACTTGTTGGTTTTCAGCATCCTTCCATTGTTCGTTCGGACGAGCAAAATGTCCATATAAAGCATTTTCGGATTTTTTTAATATCAGTGGAAGATGGGTAGCGTATGGTTCTCCATTATGCCGAGAAAATAAAGTTGCAAAGCTGTACTTTTCGATAAAGTCATAAATAACTTCTTCATCATCGATTTTAAAATGTTTAGGAATATACATTACGGGTTCCACCTCGTATTAAAGTAATGATCTTTTCATTCACATTTTATAGTAACCTCTCCATCCATCTGTGCAAAGGACGGTATCTTTAGAAATCAAGCTGCCGATTACTTTTTCCACTTGAGTCTTTTCGATCCGACCCATACAGTCAACCTTAAAAATTGTATTCTTATTGCAATCTCGAAATCAGCATGAATCTTAAACAGAGTCTATTTAAAAAAAAGAAACCAATCTTCACTTTCAGTGATATGATTTGGTTTCTTTTTTACATACATTTTCTATTAACTCACATGGTAAATGAACCTATTGATTGATAAGGGTCATATTTGGCATAAACCTCTTTTCTTCGTGTTCTATCCTTATACGTAGTCGCTGAACCATTGATCCGATTCTTGTAGAGCTCATCCATGTCGACGATACCCGTAATCACCATTTGTTTATTAAGCTCTGCTTCGGCAATGATACCATTCGCAGGCCAAGCATTGTCACATGGACTTATTATCGATGCCCGCCCAAATCCGGACGGTATGGGATCTCCCGGTTCTCCTACCGTAGGGCAATGAACGAAGTATACTTGATTCTCTATGGCACGTGCATGTGCACAATGACGAACTCTCCAAAATCCCGCTTCAGTAAATGTGAAAGAAGGACAAAAAATAATGTCGGCCCCTTTTACACTTAATATTCTTGAAATTTCAGGTATTTCCGCTTCATAACAAATAGCTATTCCGATTTTTACAGGACCTATTGAAAAAACATCGAGTTCATTTCCCTCTACTGTCTGCCAATTCGCTTCTGCCGGGAAAATATGTGTTTTTTTATGTTCAACATATGATCCATCATGATTAAAAATATAGGCAATATTGAAGTACTGATTGTCGCGACGTTCAAGATGGGAACCCGCAATAATAATCTGCTTTCTCTTTTTAGCAAGGGTACTAAATAGTTCTTTATACTGTGCTGAGTAGTTGTCAATCATTGTTAATGAAGAGAGATCAGCTTGATCAAAGCTGTCGAATAACCCGATTGTGACTAGTTCGGGAAAGATAATATAATCTGAGTCTTCCGGGACCTGTTCCATTAATTCCTCTACCTGTCTTTGAAAGGCTTCAAATGAAGGTGTTTTCTTTATACGCAGCTGGCAAGCAGATATTTTTACATTCAATCGATTACCTCCCTTTTAATCAACATCCCCCTTTTTATGTATTTTCCTTTTTGCTTACATAAAAAGAATAAATGAGCTTGATTCCATTTTAATTTCTATAAAGGCTTGTAATCGTAAGAGATTTTAATATCCTTCTAAAAAAAGCAGTTAATTCGTTTTAATTTCAGACAATTGCTCTTCCTTAACAAACACAACATTCGTAACAAGTGTAACAGCTAACGTTACGACTAGATTTATGATTAATGCAATAGCCCCCGTGCTAATATCATTAATGACGTGAGGGATCGATGGAATGAACGTTGCAAGCTTTACATTGGCAATCGTTGCATATAAAACAATAGATACCCCTGTAATAATTCCGGTTATCGCTCCATATTTGTTGATAAGATTATTCTTTGCAAAGCTAAAGAATAATGCTGGTGCTAGTTGTGTGATAAGACTATAGGACATGATATTCAGGATGGCAAGGGCTTCTCCACCTGTAATGGTGAAAATCAATGCGATAAAGGCAATCAAAATGATAAACAATTTAGAAACGATTAATTGTTGCTTTACCGAAGCTTTTGGAACAAGGACATTGTAAAAGCTTTTTGTTAAACCAACAGATGCAGACATAAGCATAACAGAAGCCGGTACTAATGCTGTCAGTAAGCCTGCTGCACCAATTACACCAATTACCCAAGGATCAAACGTTTGCATGGCTAATCGCAAAAGAGAGAGGTCTCCATCTGCCCCTTGTAAACCTGGAATCTTGATAATAGCTGCAAATCCAATGAAAAAGATGAAAAGCAATAATAATGTGTAGATAGGTAGCATAATCGCATTTTTCCGAAGTGACTTTTCCGCATTTGCTGATAGCACAACGGAGAAAGACTGCGGCAATAAATAAAACCCGACTGCATTCAATAGAACGGTGGAAACAAACCAAGAAGTACTTAGACCCTGATCTGCCAAAGTTAGCATCTCCGGTTTTGCAGATTGCACAGCCTCAAACATTGGCTGGATTCCACCAAAATAATGGTAAGGAATATAGAGTCCTAAAAAGATAACGACGCCAAGAATCATAATATCTTTAATGACAGCCGTCCACGCTGATCCATGTATTCCAGATACAATGACATAAGTTGTAATGATTAGAGCACCGATAATACTTGCAGCAACCGGCGGAATGGCACCATAAGATGCTTCTGCCACAATAATACCTAGACCCTTTAGCTGAATAACAATATAAGGTACAAGAGCTAAACTTCCGATTATGGCTACGATAATACCCAATGTAAGGCTATTGTATTTGGATGCAAAATAGTCAGGCTGTGAGATAATGTTATTTTCCTTTGCATATCTCCAAATTTTCGGTACAAACCAATAGGATAGAACATAAGCCAATACTATATAGGCAGGTACATAAAAGGCCGCTGCCCCTTTTGAATAGGCCCATCCGCTTCCTCCTAAAAAGGTAAAGGTAGTGTAAACTTCACCTGCGACTAACAGGAAAATGAAAAAGGGACCAAATCCTCTATTACCAACAGCAAATTGGGCCATATCCATGGTTTTTCCTTTTCTTGCTCGTATTCCTATATAAAGAGCCAGGACAGCGAATAAAAAAATAATCAATAATGATATATTCATTGGATATCACCTCTCTTATTGTCCGGGTCAAGTTTATAGATAATTAGGAGGATAATAGAAGAAAGCACCATACAAAAGGAAAGCCAAAATAAAAGAAATGGCATTCCTAATACATAAGGCTCGATCCTATTGGCAAGTGGCAGCATAAGAATGATCCCTATAAAAGGTATACAGAGTAAAAGTTTAATATATTTCAAATTACGCCCTCCTAATATGGTTTTATCTGTTCAACTTTTGATAAGGAATTTGAACTGATATTTTTACATTTTAGATATTTGTATAAGAGTATCTTTTACATCATAGTTAGGTTTTTAAGGGTGTGTAATAAGACTGTTAAAGAGTATTTTGTAAAGATATCACCGTTTCAAGTACCACATTTACTCCTTTTTCACAATCCTCCCACAAGGTAAGCTCTTCTTCACAATGGCTTTTTCCATTAATACTTTGAACAAAAATCATTGCAGTCGGAATGTAGCTTGCGATAAACTGGGCGTCATGTCCTGCTCCACTATCCATTCTTCTGTATGGATAACCTAAGGTTTGTGCAGATTTTTCTACTTGATGTACTAATGATTGATCAAACCAAACAGTAGAACGATCCCAAAGCTTATTCACTCTAATTTCACAGCCTTCATTATCAGGAATTTGGGTAAGACCTTGAATAATCTCTTCTACCTTTTGGATAATGGCTGGAATTTTGTGTCTAGCTTCAATTGTGAATACTACTTTATTTGGAATAACAGTCGTAATGTTAGGATAAACATTCATTCTACCCATTGTGAAGACTAAGTCGTCATCCAGTGTCCTTAATTTTCGGCGGGCATCCGTGATGATAGTAGTAGCAGCAAACAGCGCATCCTTCCTCATATCCATCGGAGTTGTACCGGCATGGTCAGATTCCCCTGTCACTTCAATTTCGTAGCACACCATACCGAGTACGCTTTCGACAACTCCTATACTTACTGATTCCCGTTCAAGAATTGGACCTTGTTCTATATGCAATTCTAAAAAGGCTGACGCTTCTTTTAAACGTGATTCGATTTTTCCCTCATACCCAACCGATTGCAGTGCTTGTCCAAATGTAATCCCATCTACGTCCGTACTCTGCAACATGATCGATCTATCAAATCCCCCCGCAAGCACACCAGATGACATGATAGCCGGTTCAAAGCGAGCTCCTTCTTCATTTGTAAAATTAACGATTGTAAGCGGGATATGTGGTACTATTTTATGTTCTACAAGGGTTCGAGCCACTTCCAATCCAGCTACTACCCCAAGTACTCCATCAAACCGTCCGCCTTTTTTGACTGAATCAAGATGCGAACCGAGCACGATTGGCGGCTTGTCTTCAAGACCTGCTAACGTCGCATAAATATTCCCCATATCATCTACCTCAATTGTCATCCCTAATTCTTTACAACAAGAAATGAAATAATCCCTTGCTAAACGGTCCTCATTGGACAAGGCTAAGCGGGTTACCCCATTGTTCTCGGTACGTCCAAAATTGGCAAATTCCTCAAGAGTATTTCTCAGTCTCTCTCCATGGATACGCAACTTTTGTTGTTCCAATCGATTCACGTCCTTTCCTTTATGACGATAAAACCTGAAACTCTTATAATTTCAGGTCCGCTATTTTTTCACTTCGATACAGAATCTCACCGTCAACGATAGTCGTTTCCACTTTCAAGTTTTTAATTTCATTTGGGTTCACTCGTAAAATACTATCATTTAAAACAACTAAATCAGCTAATTTTCCAACCTCTATACTGCCTTTTGTCTCTTCTTCAAAACTTGCATAAGCACCATTCCAGGTGTAAAGTCTAATCGCTTCCTCTACACTAATAGATTGATTGGCACCAATGTCGTTTCCGGATTGACTTTTTCTATTAACCGCAGTATGAATCCCTACTAAAGGATTGTAATCCGTAATAGGAGAATCTGAACCACCCGCTGCGATAATTCCTTTATCCATAAAATCTCGAACAGGATACATATAATTAACACGTTCACCATAATGATAAGTATAGATATCACCAAATTCATAAGGGAACGGAGGATTTGGTACAGGGATCATTCCAAGCTTACGGATTCTATCCTGTAGATCAGGAGTTGAGATTCCTGCATGTTCAATCCGATGACGATGATTTTTCCTGGGCGCTTCTTCTAACGCTCTTTCAACACAATTGATGTACATTTCAATCGCTTTATCTCCTTGAGCATGGACGGTGATCTGATATCCTTTTTTATGTGCTTCACCTAGGACTTGATAGATTTCATCTTCACTATAATAAAGAATGCCTGAATTATTCGGATCACTTGAATAAGGCTCACGTGTTGCAATCGTTGGACCTGTGCTGCTTCCATCAGTAAATAATTTTGCCGGCCCAATTCTAAAGCGATCGTCACCTGTTCCCGTAATGACACCTGCTTTCATCATTTTATCAACAGTGTCAGGACAATCATTTAAAGAAGCAATCATCGCGTAAACGCGAACACGAATATCCTTGCTTTTAACAGCTCTTTGTAACAAACGGATGCTCTCAGGACCATATGCACCAGCTTCATGGATGCTTGTGATGCCTGCAGCTAAGAAGTGATCCGATGCAAGTTTTACGGCTTTCATCAATTCACTCTCTGTATAACTAGCAACCTCGTTCATTTGCATATTTGCTTGTTCAATTAATTTACCAGTCAAATGACCTTCGCTATCTTTTTCATAGATTCCGCCTTGCGGGTCCATAGTAAGTTCATCGATTTCGGCCATCTCCAGTGCCAGGCTGTTCACAACACTCATATGTCCGCAAGTACGAGTAATGATGATGGGGTGATCTGTTGAAATTGAATCTAATTCTTTACGTGTAGGATAACGATTCTCCTTTACTGTCGTTTCATTAAATCCCCATGCACGAATCCATTCGCCTTTTGGGGTCTCGGCCGCCTTTTTCTTTAAAGAATCCAACAATGCTTCTACTGAGTCCATTTCAATAGATTTACAGCTGATTCCTAACTGAAAAACACCGTATAGAATGAGGTGAAGATGGGAGTCAATAAATCCAGGAAGAAGTGTCTTACCTTTTAGGTCAGTTACATTTGTTTCTTCGCCTACGTAACCCATTATTTCGTGATTTGAACCCACTCCTATGATTCGATTCCCTTTTACTGCTACAGCGTCTACGATTGAATTTTGCCTATCTACTGTTATGACTTCTCCATTGATAAAAACAATATCAGCCTTCATAACAACATCCTTTTCAAATTATTTTAACGATCTTATGAACAAAAGAAATCATCCTCCTCTGCAGGCAGAGAATCGTATACCAAGAACTTTACCAAAAATAACATTAACAGAAAAGTGAGTGAATTCAGAATATTTTTCTGCTTTTATCATACATGTCTCATAAACCATTTTCATAAGATACTTAGTAAAATAATCTGTCATACAGCTTTTAAAACTAGTAATACAGTATCTTTTTTTGAATGAATTATACGTGGGCTTATGGGCGGAATGATTTATGATTAGCCCTCTAGTATTTTTGATTTCTATTAATTTTTGACTTTTTCTTTATTCCTTCTACTATTCAAATCTAGGTATGGAAGCTGATGAGCTTCAGCTACTTTTTGGTGGGTAACAAAGCCGTTTAATGTATTGACTCCTTTCAACAATGCCGAATCATCTAGGCAGGCTTTTTCATACCCTTCATTTGCTATTTTCAAAGCATATGGAACCGTAACGTTCGTGAGAGCAATAGTTGAGGTTCTTGGAACAGCCCCAGGCATATTTCCAACAGCATAATGAACCACACCATGTCTCACATATGTTGGGTAATCATGGGTTGTAACTCGATCTGCTGTTTCAAAAATTCCGCCTTGATCGATCGCCACATCCACAATGACTGATCCTTCCTTCATCCTGCTGACCATTTCCTCTGTAACAAGCTTCGGCGCTTTTGCCCCTGGTATTAACACGGCACCAATGACTAAATCAGATTCCGCTACTTCTTCACGAATCGTATAAGGATTCGATACTAGTGTTGTAATTGAGTTATCGAACAGATCATCCAGCTCCCGGAGTCTTGCCGGATTCACATCGAGTATAGAAACATTTGCCCCCAGACCGATTGCGACTTTTGCCGCATTTGTTCCTACAACACCGCCACCGATAATCGTTACCTTTCCTCTCTTTACCCCTGGTACTCCACCAAGAAGAATTCCTTTTCCACCCCATGTTTTTTCTAAAAATTGTGCTCCAATTTGGGCCGACATTCTTCCTGCTACTTCGCTCATTGGCGTGAGAAGTGGCAATGACCCGTCTCTTAATTGAATCGTTTCATAAGCAATGCCAACCACTTTCTTTTTAATTAATTCTTCTGTCAATGTTTGGTCTGCTGCTAAATGGAGGTAAGTAAATAAGATTAAACCCTCGCGAAAATAACGATATTCTCCCGGCAGTGGTTCTTTTACTTTCATGACCATATCAGCCGCCCACGCTTCTTCTGCAGATGCTACTATGATGGCACCTGCCTCCCTGTACATTTCATCAAGAAAACCAGACTGTACTCCTGCGCATCTTTCAACTAGTACTTGATGGTTCGCTTTCGTTAAATTCATGACACTAGCAGGAGTGATAGCGACACGATTTTCTAGAACCTTGATCTCTTTTGGTATTCCTATCTTCAAGTCCTCATCCCCTTAAGTAATTGATCATCGGTAAAGCCTTAGTTTTTCAGTAGCCTCTTATTTCCGAAAACAGCTTTTTTACTATAAGCCCTATTCTGCAAGTTTATTGTTTATAAAGTTTCAACTTTTGTTCCAAAGGACAACTCTGGATTGTTAACACCTGAATTTTAAAGCATTCTTATAGAATTGATAAGTGAGGCAGCCTTTTCAACTTGAAAAGCAACATATTTGCAAAACAGCTTTAATTTAAATAGAACGCAGGCTTTCTTTAAGTGTTTCGACGATAAAAATAAAATCGTCTTCAGTAATGCTAAGTGGAGGGGCAAGCTGCAGAATGTTATTGAAGCCTGCAACAGTGTCCCCATTTTTGCCAATGATCAGTTTTCTCTCCTTGCAGGCACTGATTACTTTATTAACGATTTCCACACTTGCCGGTTTTTTCGATTCTTTATTCTCAACCAACTCAATGCCGATAAGAAGTCCCTTTCCACGGACATCACCTACAAACGGTAGATCTTTTATTTCTTCAAGTTCTCTCAGCAACTGTTCTCCCAAAACCTGTGAGCGCTCAATTAACTTTTCATCCTGAAAAATCTCTAGGTTTTTTAAGGCGAGTGCACAAGCCGCAGGGTTCCCCCCAAATGTATTTACATGTCGAAGGCGATCATATTGTTCATTGCCGCTGTACGCTTCATAAATCTCTCTTTTAACCGCTGTAACAGAAAGCGGCAGATAGGCACTTGTGATCCCTTTAGCCATCGTAATAATATCGGGCTTTACGTCATAATGCATAAAACCAAACGGTTTGCCTGTTCGTCCAAATCCGCAAATTACTTCGTCGCAAATCAAAAGAGCTCCATGCTTTTCACAAATCTCTTTGACTTTTTTCATATAGTTCTGAGGAGGAATTAAAATACCACCGCCTGTAATAATCGGTTCCATGATCATAGCCGCTACAGTCTGGCTTAATTCCCATGTCATTACCCGGTCAACTTCCTGAGCACTTTCAAGGGTTTGCTCATCATTCGGATTACGGTATACATCAGGCGGATTCACATGGATAAAGCCTGGAGCAAGCGGCTCATATTTATATTTTCTCTCAGCCTGACCTGTTGCTGCCAAGGCGCCCATTGAATTTCCATGATAAGCCCGGTAGCGAGAAATAAATTTATACCGTCCATGGTCACCCTTCTGCTGATGGTACTGACGCGCAATTTTAAATGCTGTTTCATTCGCTTCAGAACCGCTATTTGAGAAAAATATGACATATTCATCACCAAGCCATTCGTTTAGCTTTTCAGCCAGTTTGATGGCGGGAACATGACTTTGAGACATTGGATAATATGGCATTTCAAGAAGTTGTTCATAAGCGGCTTCTGCCAGTTCCTTTCTTCCATAGCCGGCATTTACACACCAGAGGCCAGACATTCCATCCAAATATCTATTTCCTTCAATATCCACTACCCAGGCACCTTTTGCTTCTTTAATAATCAAATTTCCTGAAACGGGGGCCGATCCTCTCATTGCATGCCAGATATAACGCTCATCCTTTTGCTGTAAATCCTGTCCTTTTTCTGTAACTTGCATTCTTATCGCCTCACTTTATTAGAATTTGTTCATTAATATCGGGCAGTCAGCATCTTTTTACGGGTATAAAATTCCACTCCATCTTTGCCGTTTGCGTGCAGGTCACCGTAGAATGACTTTTTATAGCCCGAGAATGGAAAGAAGGCCATTGGGGCCGGTACACCAAGATTCACACCAAGCATCCCTGCATCAATCTCTTCGCGGAATGTCCGGATTGCCTTCGCACTGTCTGTATAAAGACACGCACCGTTGGCAAACTCAGATTGGTTTGTTATTTCAATCGCTTCCTCAAGAGTTTCTACACGGACAATGGATAATACAGGTGCAAAAATTTCATCTTTCCAGATTTTCATTTCTGTATTCACATGATCAAAAATGGTTGGACCCACGAAATAGCCTTCCTCCTGTTCACCTTCACCTCTGCCATCACGGACGAGTGCGGCGCCTTCGTTTTCGCCAATTTCAATATATTGAATTGTCCGTTCCTTATGTGCTTTACGGATGACCGGACCAAGAAACACATCATCATCAAGCCCGTTACCAATTTTGATTTCATCAGCTTTTTGTTTAAGCAGGTGAACTAATTCGTCCGCTACTCCTCCAACAGCTACTACAACCGATGCAGCCATGCAGCGTTCACCAGCCGATCCAAAGGCAGCTCCAATAATATTGGTAACAGCATTATTTAGGTCAGCATCAGGCATCACAATTGAGTGGTTTTTTGCTCCAGCCAGTGCCTGCACTCTTTTTCCATTCGCTGCCGCTGTTTTGTAAATATATTCCGCAACAGGCTGTGAACCAACAAAAGAGACTGCTTTTACATCCTTGTGTTCAAGAATTCCGTTTACAACATCATGGGCGCCATGAACAATATTCAAGACTCCATCCGGAAGGCCAGCCTCTTTAAACAGCTCAGCTAAGCGATTGGCCAGAAGCGGAGTACGCTCAGATGGTTTTAACACAAAAGTATTTCCACAAACGATGGCCAGCGGGAACATCCAACAAGGTACCATCATCGGAAAGTTAAATGGAGTAATGCCACCTACCACTCCAATTGGATAACGGTACATGCCAGATTCAATGCCTGTTGCAATATCAGGAATCTGGTCGCCCATCATCAGCGTAGGAGCTCCCGTAGCAAATTCAACGCATTCAATCCCGCGTTGCACTTCTCCATATGCCTCTTTGAAACTCTTTCCGTTTTCAAGTGTAACGATCCTAGCCAGCTCATCCCAATTCTCAACTAGTAATTGCTGATAGCGGAATAGAATACGGGCACGCTGAGGGACCGCTACTTTCTTCCAAGTTTGGAATGCTTTTTTTGCCGCAGAAACCGCCTGATTAACTTCTTCACGTGTAGAGATCGGGAGTTTTGCAATAATTTCACCTGTCGCAGGATTTGGAATTTCTTCTATTTTCTCACTAGCTGATAAAGTCCATTGACCACCAATAAAATTTTTCATTGTTTTTACTTCTTTTGTTACAACCATAAAACTGCCTCCTCATAGGTTCGAAATATTATGAATTTTCTATCTAGTATTATTATATTTATGTAAAAAAATTTTTTCATTAGACAAAGTGTAAATTATATTTGTAAAATCACGTTACATTTTGAGATATTTTTAACTTTTTGCTTACAGTTAGTCTTTCTTTAGAAAGGTTTGTTTCGCCCCTTCTAGATACTCATAAGCCGCAACCGCAAACTCAATTGCTTGCTTCTTATGCGGTTCCATAAAGTCCTCTCCTATTAGCTCATATAGCTTTTCAAGCCGGCGATAAAGCGTTTGCCTCACAATAAAAAGATGCTCCGCTGTTTCTTTTTTTGAACCATTGAATTTTAAATAAAACTTTAAAGTATTCATTAGCTTTGCATTATTTTCATGATCATATAGGATGACAGGCTTTAAATAATCTAAAACAAATTCATATAGAATTCCTTGATCATGAGCAGCGTTAATGATTCTATAAATATGTAAATCTTCATAAAAATAACTAGTTTGTTCATTTGGCATTTTTTCCCTGATAATGGAAGCTTCCTTCGCATATTCATAGCTTTTTTTTATTTCATTCAAATGGTGAACTGGTTTTCCTGCACTAATTTGTAAATGAGGATAAGGTTGATTGGTTAAATATCTCGATTTTAGCGCCTGTTCGATTCCTGCTTCAACTCTTTGTCTGTAATTACTCCGAACCCTGTTATCAATCAAAATTAACACGAGTGAATTTTTTATCATTGCTGGTAATAGATAGAATCCCTGATCCCGAAAAATAGTACGTAAAAATAGCTTTAAATAGGTTAGGTTTGAATCGTCGGGATCTAAATTCACTTTGATGAGGAGTACAACCGCCCTTTCTAGCTTTATACCAGGAACGATCTCTCCAAGGTATTTTTCTATTTGCTCTTCATTGTGTTCTCCATTCAGCCATTTTTTAATCCAATCCGTTTCTTTTGCCTTTCTCCTCTCTTCTGTCCATAATTCACGCAAAATTACTTGAGCAAGAGCTGTTACAGTTCTGTCTAGGAGCAATTTTTCGAACTCTGTTATAGGGTCTGCTTCGTCTATGATTACTAACTCAGCATAATCCTGGTTCAATACATTAACTTTTTGCCGAGCGATAAATTCGTCCTTTCCAATGCTGTTTTCCTTTACTAATTGAAGAAGGCTGTTTTTTTCTTTTTCTCGTTTATTGGAAACAATACTATCATGACCATCCTTTTGTAAGTAAATGACGGGCAATTGTAATTGTTTTTGCAGCATATTCAAAATCATTTCTTTAGGGTCGGCTTCAAGCAAAACTTCATTTAGTTTACGTGAATATTCCTCTAAATCCGATACCATTTGATAATGCTTTTTTATAATTAATGTGTGTATTTTTTCTGTGATATCAACAAACCGTACTTCTCTATTAAAAACAATAATTGGGAAATTATAACGGTCAGCAAGTTGGATTAATTCACTAGGGATTTCATATATATATTTACCCAACTCCACGCAAAATCCAGCTGCCTGACATTCAATTAACTGCTGTACAAGCGAAAGCAATACCTCTTTACTATCTCTCCATCCTATACCAGTTGATAGAATTAATTCATCTCCATTTAATAGGTTACCTACATCAGTAATTTCCATAACATGAACCCATTTTACAGTTCTAGTTATTCCTTTTTTCCCTGCTATTATTTTTGCCGTTTGGAAACTTTCATGTTTTAATATCTCCTGTACTGATAATTTGACTTCTTTATTCATTTCGGTAAACCTCTCTTCTTGAGTTTCATTGTTTCTCTTCAGTTTAAATTTAAATAAATTATTATACGAAAATTCTTTATAAGGTGAATACGCCAACTGAAAAACAAATGAGGTTAATCATTTAAATAAGTTCATTTATACAACTAGTGAGATTTAATAGCACTGAAATATCATATAATTTGGAATTATATGAATAATGTAACACTATGTTACATTATTCCTCAATTCTTTATACTTTCTGTCCTATGAAAGATAAGCTAAAAATATGGAATTTTTAATGAGTTATTTTATATTAATAAATAGCGTTAGCTTAAAAGAAGGTTAAAAATTTAGGGAGGTTCTCGCAAAGAACCTCCCTTTTTTCATTTTTTGCTGATTGGCTGCATAGAATGGTGTCAAGGGTGCTGGTCTTTTTTGAAAACAGTACAAGCTTTGTATGGAATGAACCAGGAGGGGATAAGGGATGAACCTAATTGTTGAAGTGAACGATGTTAAATTTAGTTTTTTGGAGAAACAGCCGGCGTCTTCGATGACACATGCCTTTGTTTATGTGAATCATGCCAACCAATACTGTGCTGTTAAAAATGGGGATCGTTTGTCACGCAGTGAATTACGGATTGGAAAATATAAAAAGGTTTATTCAGTAGATATGCAGCAGCATACGTTCGAATACAACGAAGAGGTCCCTTCTGCAACCAGAGGCAGAAGGTTTTCTGTACATTTGTTTATTGATATTGCCGTCGACCGGCCGGAACTGTTGGTTCAGCAAAATGCGGGAGAAATTGGAATACTGATTTCCAATAATCTGCCCCTCTGGGTGGAATCAGAAGCACGATTTTTTTCGATTGAAGAAGAGCTGGGATTTGCCCGGCACATTGAAGAGTTTTTTCAAACCTCTTCCTTAGTCAAGGTGTTAAGAGAAGCCGGAATTGTTGTACGTGCTGTCCGCGTCTTGGTTCGGCAAGGCTTTCGGGATCAGCGCCATGATGAGGCGATCGCTGATTTGGACCGGAATGCGGAGCTATCCGCCTATCAAGAAGCGCTGGACTTAGAGGAAGCACGGCGAATTTCGGCCACGATCAAAATCTCTCTTGAAGACGGTGATTTTATCACTGCAGGAAAACTTGCTGAAAAGAATGAAATGGCGAAGTTGATCGTAGATTCGGAGTTTAGCCAGAATCAAACCTTCAAACAAGTGGTAAACCAACAACTATTAAACATGATTAACGATCACTCAATTGACCAGGCCGAGGCGGAACAAAGATTAGCAAAATTAAAGAGGCTTTTCCCTTATCTTCCGGTCGATTTGGAAAAAGTAAATGCAAAAAAACGGCCGTTCCGAGAACTTCCATCCTATCCAAATGAAAGAGAATAGCGATGGGAGAATCCATCGTAAATCAGCTGTTTTGGATTTGGGCACCGCTTTCTCTTCTGCCGGATTTGGTGCGTATTTTTGTGGTTCTCTTTGTCGTTCTCCAACTCGCAAGGCTTATTCTAATGAACCTTGTTCCTCCCGCCATTAACTTGTTGTGTCGTTTGTTGAAAAAAATACTTTATTTGATTACGTATCCCGTAATGGCACTGATTAGCACGATGCAAAGAAGTCTTAGGGAAGCAGGCAAAGTGAGCATACCTATTTGGGTTGATTTCATTGAAGAAATGTTTGCCCTGTTTGAAAGATTTTTCAACAAAATCATTGAGCTTTCTACGAAGCGGAAAAGAAATCGGGCAAGGATCAAAAAATGGACCTTTTATTCGGCAACCGCCTTAGCTGTTTTGCTTACAGCGGCGATCTTGAATAATCCAAATGAATGGTTTTCTGTTAAATGGAAGAAAACTGAGACATGGTTAACTCAAGTAAAATTGGAAAAGCAGCTTGGTTTTCACGTTCCTGGTTTACCTACTTCAGTTCAAACAAATGCCGCTCCTCCTAATCCAAAAGAATTCGTCTTAAGCAATCAATTTAAGGATGGCGGGAATATTCGTGAGGCTCCCACATTGACTGCGCGGCGTCTGTATACCATCGCTGTCGGTGAAGCTGTACATTTTCTGAATGAAGAACAAGTCGATACCAGAGGACTTAAATGGCTGAAAGTCGAAACAGCAAACGGACAGATCACAGGATGGATTTCAGCGAGGATCGTTAAAGAAAAATAGGTTTATGGGGACGGTTCTTGCGTCCCCCCGAAAGATACAAAAGAACCGTCCCCATGTTTACCCATGTTTGCAAGGCAGGTTCTCTGTGATTTTTTATGCTCTTTGTGCATATTTTGTATTGGTGATGATAAATGAAAGTAATACAAGTTATTTATGATGGGATTATGAAAAAATTATGTTCAAAACGTTCGGTGGGAAATGGATCATCCGACAACGATACGAAAAAGATCTACAGTCTATCTCCTAACAATTATGTCCCACACCGAGAAAGGTTACATGTCAAGATCATAAAGAGCCTGATGCAAAACACTGATCACATGAAGAACTCTTTAAACCCTGTTGCTATATTAATTGGAGGAGGCAGTGCCACAGGTAAAACAAAACTTCGGGAAAAGGTTATCAAAGAACAAGCAAAAACATCCCCTATAAAGTTCCTTACGGTTGATCCTGATGATATAAAAATCTTTATTCCCGAATATCAACAGTATAAAGAAACCTCCCCGCTAACAGCCGCGTCATTTGTACATAAAGAATCCTGTGACATTAGGGATAGGCTAGTTTTAGGGTTAATAGAAAATCGTATTTCATTTATTTACGAAGGAACCTTGGCAAAACCTAAGAAATATAAAAATTTGATTCGTTATCTTATTCGAGAAGGGTATGCAGTCCATTTATATATATCAGACGTCCCGCTATCTATGGCTAGAATCCGTGCTGAAGAACGTGCCAAAATAACAGGTAGGAGTATCCCGACTAATGTTATAGAAAGCACTCACAAACTAGTACCAAAAACATTTTTAGCAGTGAAGGATCTAGTAGATAGTTATCATATATTTGATAACAGAGAAGATTTTACACTGATCGTTTCAAAGGTGATGAAAAAGAAAGATATGTATGAGAGCTTTCTAAAAAAAAGCTCCAGTTCATGAGTGTGTTGCCTTATTTAATTCCCCATAAGCAGTTTATCTTCATATTCCTGTACCCAAAGTCTGCTGCCGCCTATTAAACTCAACGCCCAGTAATGGGGAGATTCATGCAGTAATATATCCCGGTGAAGTCCGCTTACCCAAGAATTGCGTATTAATGAGTCGGCATGTTCGTTTGTGATCCCATACTCTCTCGTTATGATTTCTTGAACTTCTCCAAGAAGCAAATTATTTTTATCTGCCTTCACAGGTATTCTATATGGGCTAAAAGGAAAGATTCTCATGTTTGTTAAACATCCAATTGCTTTTGTACTATTTAAGGCAAGCTGTTCCTTGGACATTGAAACCTTGATTTTTTTATGGTGTTTAAAATGACCTCCACCAATAGGACCGTAAACAAAATCAAAAGGATGAGGCTCTCCTGCCCGACATTTATAAACGAACTGTTTCCATAGATGATAATAATTTTTCCAGTTTGGATAGTTAGGGAAAGGAAATATTTTCCCATTCAACGTAAGAAGCTTCTGAACGTCAAGTTCAAAGGATAGTAAGACGGGTATCTTGTTGTTGTAATGGTTGAGGTAGGTATCTTGACTGATGTTGAGCTTTTCTAAAATCTTAGGCGAAACCTGTAAATTATTTGCCCGTACGATGGACCATCTTATCGCTTGTTTACTGTTGAAAGTAACATAAAACCCTTTACCAAAATCAGAAAATCTTCGTTGGGCATCTAGCCTTATCCCGTATATATGAATCAGCTGTGCGGAAAACAAGTTGGTTCCATGGTAAACGGTAATGGTATCGTTTGGCACAATAAAACGCTCCTTCATACTTATCGAACTGAACGTTTCATTTTATGAAAATGAGACCAGATGTGTACCTAAACCTGGTTAATACTGTCACTTCTCATTTCCTCCTTGCAATGTCATACACCTATTAAAATTTAGAAATTTTGTCTTTCATGAAACCACCTCGGTGTTTTATCGCAAAAAAGGTCAACATATAATTCTGATATTATAAAAAAGGTTGGTTCACTCAACCAACCTTTTTCTCACCTAATTAATTATTGTTGTTTGTATTGAGGTTCTTCTTGTTCGATTTGTTGAACGCGTGGTTCAATGCTGTCTACAACGGATTGGGTTTGTTTAGCTGCATCTTGGTAAAGCTGCTTTGCTTGTTGATTTTCTGTTTGTAAAGCGAACGTTTCGAAACTTGCTTGAGCACTTTTTAAACCTGCTAATGTCTGCTGAACTTGACTAATTACTGTCATGAATAAGCCTCCTTATTTTTTAAGACCTTTTTAGAATGATGAAAAAGTGAATTTTTTATTCATTGTAATTTTATCTTTCCTTGTGGAACCCTTCTCTTTTCCCCGTATTATCAAGAAACTAGAAAATATAAGCAACAAGGGAAGAAGCTTCCTCTGCTTGTTTCAATTTATTAGTATCCATTTGATTTGCCATGTTTATTTCCTCCTATTTAGTGTTTAGTACAGAAAATAGAAGCTTTCAAAAAAATGTTCTATCCTCATTTCTTAATGACAATTATTTCTTAGCATAATATACGATTTTAACTTGGTATCCAAATAAGAGTTAAACTAAAATAAGAAAACAGTCTAGTCCTAAGACCAAAGTGAAACATAGTATAGATAGAAGTCATTGGAAAAAGTAAAAAATGCATAAGGGGAGTTAGCGTTTTGAAATATTTGGAAAAATGCACAGAAAAGTGTACTTCCTGTGGTAGGTACTTCTGGAAAAGTCAACCCGCATCATTACCAACTCAGAAATACTGTCCAAGATGCTTTCCAGATGTTTTAGAAGAACATAGCAAACTTTATTATAAGTATGAACATTACAATGATACTTTTTTAGATACCTAAAAAATGCATGTGAGTTATACATGCTTTTTTATTGCAATTTCCTGGTGTAAAGAAGTGCTGACTCTAAATATGAGGGTTATAATAGACTTGCATTTAAGTACCAAAAGATGGTGTCCCAATAGCCTTAGCAAAGAAACTTTTTGACACCCGCTCTTAGTGTCGAAAAGTTTCTTTAACAATTGACAGAATAATAGATAAACCTCCATTTGTCCTAACTTTCGTCTCGTTCGCTTATGCTGTGACTTTATTAATGTCAAATTAACTATTCAATGGTCTAGCCATTAGTGAAGTAATAACTCCAATGAAGCAAATCGTTATGCAAGAAAAAAGAAATGCTTGTAATCCTAGTGTTTTAAAAGCTACTGCTGCGATTAAACCATCTATCATCAAAATAGCGACCCCTATCGTTATCGAAAAATATTCGGAGATCATTTGGGCTAACAAATCCGTTCCTCCAGTGCTTGCCTTATATCGGAACATGATTCCTACCCCTATTCCAATAAATGCTCCCCCTAACAACGCACTTGGAAGGATGGAAAGTAAAAACTTTGTTTTCAATGGTTCTAACAAATCAATCATTATAGAAGCAGTGATCAGGCCAAGAAAGCCATTATAACAGAAGTCCCGGTCATAAACCCATGCATATATACATAGAGGAATGCTCAGAAGAAGCATAGTTAACCCTGTTGGATAACCAAAGTAATAATGCAAGATGAGAGCGAGTCCTGTTATCCCACCGTCTAACAATTGATGGGGAACCAAGAAACCATTAATTCCGATACTCAATAGAAGACTACCTACAATTACAGCCATTACCTTCTGAAAAAAAATAAAGCCCACCTTTTTTCGTTTTTTTACTCCTACTATATGTACAAGCGTGAGCTTTCAGAAGAGAACGAAGGGACGGTTCTTTTGTTTCCCTCTAAAAGAAACAAAAGAACCGTCCCCATGCTTATTCCCATGCTTATTTATTTGAAAATTTACCGGTTGTTTTTGCTACTATGATGCTGGTCATGGTGGCGATAAATGCACTACCGATAATATCAGATGGATAATGATGCCCTACCCAAATACGGGAAAAACCCGTCAATACTGATAATACCCACATGATTGAACCAAGGACGCGGTTATAAAGAAAAATAGAAGTAGATATAGCAAACGCAAGGAGAGTATGTTTGCTTGGAAATGAAGAATCCATTTTTGAAGGAATCAGTATGCCGACACGACGTTTCACAAAGGGACGTGGTTTAAAATAAAACAACTTAATCAAAGTATGAATAAACAAAGTAATCCCCGAAGACATCACCGCATTACAAGACACTTTTTTATAAAAATCATTTCTAAACCACATGAAAATCAAAACAAAAATAAACACATAACGAATCTTTTTTGATAAAAAAATCATCAGCAAATCAATCGGAGAACAACGTCCAGAAAGCAGATTAATTGCCTTAAATACTTTGTAGTCCATTAGTATGTCCCCTTACTTTAGATACAAATAAAATTCCCTTTTAAAGAAGAAATATGCGAAGCATAGGGACGGTTCTTTTGTTCCCATGGAAAGGAACAAAAGAACCGTCCCCATTATAAATGATCCTGAAATAAATCAATATATAGGCCCCCAGTTGTTCCTACAACGGCATATGAGATTTCAGAAACGGTAATGTTTCTCTTTTTTAGCTCAGCCAGCAGCCATTCTTCGTCATAGCGCTTTGACAAATTTTGGTGTAGTATCTTTCCATCTATAACTAGTTCTACTGGAATTATGTTGGATGGTGATTCTATATGAAAATCCCGCTTCGTTATCGTTTGGTATTCAGTTTTTTTTAAAATAGACAGGGAGCCATCGATCTCTAAAATGGCATACTCCACTTCCTCAATGTTGAAGATCCCTTTTCCACGCAATAACTGCTTAAGTGAATCTAATGAAAAACCAATACCTTGCATTGATTCTTCGAGGATTTGTCCTTTTTCAATTAAGGTAGTCGGATCTCCAGCTATCCATTTTCGATAGCGCAGATTTTTTAACGCAAGGATATTCAAGATAAAAACAACTGCCGCAATAATAACAAATGAAAGGATAAAATACAGAAAATTAATGTTAATATTAAAGGCTAGATTTCCGGCGATGGTACCAATCGTAATCGAGGCTATGTAAAGGTGATAACTTTTTTGAGCAATCGTCTGTTTGCCGAGCTGATGGACAAATCCCCATAATAATATAAAAGCTAGAAAGGTCCTAAAGATAATCTCTACAAATCCTGGCATTCACTTTTCTCCCTTACAAAAATCAAGACTTCTGTATTCGCAACGAGGGAAGCACAGGGACGGTTCTTTTGTAGTAAAAACTAGAAGCAAAGGAAAGTTAATGAATTTGGTCGATTTCGCGAGGCTTATGAATCATATTCAAGGAATTATTAGCATTCTTAGTATACTTTTCAAGTTTTGTAGACTCTACTTACCCTCGTTTATTTTTCCCTGGAATTGGTTATATTTTTTCATCTCACCGATTGTCTCTTCAATATCGCCTATGTACTTGTCAAATAGATGATCATTCCCTCCTTCACTGAAGTTCTTCTTATCGATCGAATTAAGCAATGCAATGACCGCTTCAAACTTTACATCATCCAACAGCGGAATTTCGCTATCCCCGATGACTTCCCCTTTTACCACAAACTGACCTTTGTCATTTTCCATATTAAATACGAATTTTTGCAGATGATCTAAATTCAACTATTGTCACTCCTTATTGAAAAGCAAAAATACTTATGAAAAGTCCCTTCTAGTAAGCCTCATTACATACTATATCCAAAAGAATCGATGTTACTTGCGGAATTACTCTTTCAAACGATAGCGCAGGGACGGTTCTTTTGTTCCTTCAGCAGAAGGAACAAAAGAACCGTCCCCATGCTTGCATTTTCACAGTATTGTCACACTGGAAATGATTGGGTGAATAGGAAGAGTGTTAAAATTTATCGTGGATAGTACTGTGATAAAAATTTTTTCAAAAGAGGTTGTATGTTATGAAAAGAATTGTAACACTTAGCACTCGTAATCTAAAGGATACTGCTAAACACGGCGGCTGCGGTGCATGCCAGACTTCTTGCCAGTCAGCTTGCAAAACTTCTTGCGGTATAGCTAATCAGAAGTGCGAAAACACAATGAACAGATAAGAAAGAACAAAAGCGCAAGCGCCCGTTTAGCGAAGGACACTAGTCGCTGGGTGCTGGCCGACTAAAAGCACCGCCTTCCGTCGGCACTAGCACGTCCTGTGCGTCGGAGCAAGACGTTGGAAATGTACCGCCCAACTGCTTACAGAGGGGCGGCAATTTTTATGGAAAAAAGGAGCTTGATTACCAAGTGATTCATCAATATAAACTAAATGGATACAATATCGTGCTCGACACCTACAGTGGATCGGTTCATGTTGTCGACGATCTCGCCTATGAAATTATCAAACTTTATGAGAAAACTCGCGCGGAAGAAATCGTGACACTGATGCTGGAAAAATACGCACATAATTCTGAGATCTCCGAGGGAGAGATTCGAGAAACAATCGCGGCTGTTGAAGAGCTAAAAAATGACGGGCAGCTCTTTACTGAGGATGAATATAAGGAGCTCTCAATTGATTTAAGAAATCGTCGGACTTATGTAAAGGCCCTCTGCCTCAATGTCGCCCATACGTGTAACCTCTCATGCGAATACTGCTTCGCCAGCCAGGGGAAATACAACGGTGACAGAGCAATCATGAGCTATGAGGTTGGACAAAGAGCCATCGATTACCTATTGGAAAACTCCGGACATCACCCGAACCTGGACGTCGACTTCTTCGGTGGCGAACCGCTCATGGCATGGAATGTTGTTAAACAGCTTGTCGCTTATGCACGAAGAAAAGAAAAAGAGTACAAAAAGACTTTTCGCTTCACCTTCACTACGAATGGCATGCTGCTCAACGATGAAGTCACTGATTTTTTAAATCAGGAAATGTATAATGTCGTCTTGAGTCTTGATGGAAGAAAAGAGGTCCATGACCGACTTCGCAAAACGGTCACTGGAAAGGGCAGCTACGATCATATCGTTCCAAAGTTCCAGGAATTCGTTCAAAAGCGTGGCGACAAAGAATACTATGTGCGTGGAACTTACACCCACAACAATGTCGACTTCACCAATGATATCTTTCACATGGCAGACCTTGGTTTCGATAAACTTTCGATGGAACCGGTCATCTGTGATCCACGGGAGCCCTATGCGCTCACCGAGGAAGACCTTCCAGAGATTTACAACCAGTACGAGATTCTCGCCAAGGAAATGCTCAAGCGCGAGGAAAACGGCAATGGTTTTACTTTTTACCATTACATGCTTGACCTCTCAGAAGGCCCTTGCATTCAAAAGAGAATCTCCGGCTGCGGCTCAGGAACCGAATATCTTGCTGTTACACCATGGGGTGAGCTCTTCCCATGCCATCAGTTTGTCGGGGATGAAGATTACAGTCTGGGAAACATCTGGGATGGAATCACAAAACCAGAGACGCAAAGCCAATTTAAAGAGAGCAACTGCTACTCGAAGCCGGAATGCCAGGACTGCTGGGCGAAACTCTACTGCAGCGGCGGCTGCCCTGCCAACGCGCTGCACGCAACCGGCTCCCTCAATGGAACCTACAACTTTAGTTGTGATATCTTCCGCAAGCGAATCGAATGTTCGATGATGGTGAAGGTAGCTGAATCCATTCGAGCCATGGATACGAACGAACAAGCAAGTGACTGAATAAAAACAAAAGCAGAAAGCGCCCGTTTAGTGAAGTTACACTAATTGCTGGGCGCTTTCTGACTTAAAGAGCCGCCTTGCTGGTGGCAATAGAACGAAGGGACGGTTCTAATTAGAGACCGTCCCCTTGTTTTCCAGGTTATGAGCCATTCTGAGTAGGTTATGAACCATTCGGAAGTGATTATGAACTATTTTACGAAGGTTATGAACCATTTTAAAGGAGTTATGAGCAATTTGCCATTTATTAGGTGACTTTTTATAGTAAAAGCCAGTCCGCGGACTGGCTTAGGAATTTGTATTTAGTTATCGGTCACTTTAATTACCTTTTTTAAGAAAACCCCTTCTTGAATGGGGATATAGACGAAGGGACGGTTCTTGCATCCCAATAAAGGATGCAAGAACCGTCCCCTTGTATCATATGCTAAAAAATACTTCCCCGCCTATGACAGCCAAAACGATCATAATATCTATTACGATAAGTGCCTTAACCCAAAATTTCATGTAATAAGACTCCTTTCGTTCTTTCTTTAACTTTTACAATTCTAGTCAATCTCGCTCATTTCCTCCAAGAAAAAGGCAAAATAATTTTTACGGACGCAACAAAAAATAACCTGCTCCTTCGTTTACGGACAATCTTTCACATGCCTCAATTGCCACTTTCTATATTATACAAAAAAGAGCCCTCTTCGAAAAGGACTCTATCCAGCATACATTTCATATTTTACTGTTAATCATGAGCAAATCCACAGGAACAACGATATTTCCCACATAACAGGTGATAAGATGCGGGGAATTCCTGATTGACTCGTTGAACTTCATGTGCAAATTCCTTACTATCCTTTGGTACTGGCGAAAGCGCATCGGCTTTTTCCTGAGAGTCAATATGGGCTCCAGGTGGCACGAACCGATTAGGCGGAATTCGAACGCCATTTGTTACGACTGCATTATATGAAATAAACGCGCCCTTCTCTACAATTGCATTATATACAATAGCCTTAAATCCAACAAATACCTTGTCTCCAATATAGCAAGGACCGTGGACAAGCGCGCCATGAGCAATGGTCACTTCATTTCCAATAAATATTGAATACCTTTTTTTTCCAATCGAAATTTTTTTATTCAGTAAACCATGTAAAATGACTCCGTCCTGAAGATTTGTATTTGAACCTATATAAAAAGGTGTCCCTTCATCGGCACGTATACTTACATTAGGAGCTACATATACATTATTTCTAATCGTAACATCTCCTATGACACTGGTAAACTGACTAACAAACGCTGTTTTATCTATTTTTGGATAACGTTGAACGGGATTAAATGAAGTAATTGGACTGGGGCTAATGAATGGTTTGAAACAGTCTGAAGGGTTAGTCGATGATGAATTTGATTCTTTTTTTTCTCCCAAGTAATCATCTCCTTACAATCTGATAGAATTATTTTATGCAAAAAGAGTGCCTGTGGAGTGGACCATCTTTCAGTGAATTGCCTTAACCTACATTCTTTTTCCAGAGGTAGATAGATGGTCATTTTTAATTAAATTACTTGGGGCACTATAGGCCTTCTATGTGACCCCGCATGGTGTATTTTTGTTATTTGCGGCCCGAATACGGTCGATTAATTGCCAGAGGGGGATATCAAATGAAAAGCGGTCGATATGGGGAAGAAAAAGGTCGAAAGGACGGTTCTTGGATCCCTCTGAAGAAATCAAGAGAACCGTCCCTATCTTTATTTTTGTGCGCCCAAATCGCAGGCTAATTCCGTAATTGCTTGATTGATGTTCCATACATAATCAAGATCGTGAATCAATTGGATTTGGGTTACATTATCACTACTACTACCATCAGGAATACGTTCAATCAGTTCTCTATCACTCTCTAATTCCCATACAATAAGGTCTCGCTTCGGGTATTCATTCAGTAACTTGCGTAGTGTGTCGACATTTTTTTCAAAGGTTGTTCCAACATGCTTTATGGTCTGCTTGAGTGTTTCATCGATTAACAGCGACTGATCACGGTTGCTTGAAGCCACAAGATGTTTGGCATAGAAATTAATGGCTGTCAGAACCGTCAATTTTTCTTCGATCCCTGCTCGTGACAAACTTCCCGGCCACCTTTTCATAAGATCTGTCTCATTTTTGATCTGTTGCAGCTTTTGATCCAAACCCAAAGCTTTGCCAGCTAAAGCATCCACTACCCTTACACCATCGAATTTTTTTAAATAGGAATCCACATATTCTTTCAGATTGGATAGAAAATCAATCATTGAACTTCTGATTTTATCTGTTGTTTTATGTGGAAAAAGAAAAGCAGCTGCCGTTGCACTAAGTATGGCACCAATCAACGTATCAATAACGCGTAATACCAATATTTGTTCGATCCCTCCGCCAAGCAACAGCTCAAACGTCATCGCCAACAGCATCGTGACCCAGAAAATAAAGACCGCATAAGACCTGGCCATTAGGTAATAACCCATAAAAATAGACATGATTAACAGCAGCATCGCAATATATGGCTGTCCGGCAACAAAATGTCCAATCACAAAACCGGCGATGGCCCCCGTCACAGTTCCGGCAATTCGTTGGAAGGCCTTGCCGGTGGAGTGTCCGTCCGTTTCCGTACCTAAAATAATCATATTAGCTGAAAGAACCGCCCAATATGGATAATCTGGAGATAAAAAGTGACCGAATACAATCGCAATCACGCTGACTAGTGCAGCCTGCAGTCCTTTTATAGTAGCAGGATGCAGACCATGCCGCTCCTGCTTTCTCGTTGCACTTTTTCGACCGGTTTCATTTTCCTCCGGATTCGAACCTTCCTTTAGCTTCTCATTGTTTTTATCTGCCAGTAAGTGTTCAAGGCGTTTTCGCTGGATTGTCGTTGCCTCATCGATTAGATGATTTCCGATTGATTCAATCCGGCGCAATAAATACAGCCATTTTTTAGACTCGGGGTCTTCCGTTTTTAAAAGATCTAACTCCTCCCTAAACTTCTCAACCGTTTGTTGCAGCTTTTCAAGGGTGTTTGGTTGATTTTCTCCCCGCAGTATTTCTACCTCTCGTAACGATTGAACGATCTGCAGAAGCCAGTAACGGACAGCTGATTTTTCCAAAGCGTGTAAATCCTGCAGTTTTTTCACAGTTGGCGCTAACGTTTCAATCAGCATCGCAGCATCAAAAACATACAGACGCAGTTCATTCGTTTGGATACCGGGCCATACCTTACCTGGGTCAGTGGCTTCAAATTGACCAATGGCCATTCGCGCATACTCATTAAGTTTCTTGATATTTCGGGTTACATTGTTGACCCGCCCAGCATTCGGGTTTGTGTCTTGAATCATCTCAATGATAAGGTCCAGCGTTATATTTGTCTGTTTTTGATAGGACAGCATACTTCGTTTGAGAATCTTGATCGGTTGTTCTTTTGATAAAAAGAAATTTACGATGTAAGCAGACGCAGTCCCCACGAAAATGCCCAAATAATACCAAGGGAGCTGTGCAAATGTGAGACTCTGCAGGTACATAAGCGAAAAGTAGAATGTAAGAAAGCCAATCATCCCAAATGAAAAATACCTGATGCCGAAACGCTGTATAAAGAAGGCAAGAAAAACGATGATCACCAGCATAATGTCTGAAAGATGATAACCAATATTCAAAAATACTGCTGCCAGTGTAATGGAAATGGCACTCGCTAAAGGAAACAGCAAGGTTGTGATTTTTCTAGCCCTTTCTGTTTGGTCATTGACAATCACGTTCGCCTGTAATCCCACTAGACCAGTCAGCATTACAGGTGTAAGATTCCCATGCCACCCCAGCTTACTAAGTAGAAGCATAACAAGGCAGGCAGAAAAGACAGTTAACACAATATTTGCTGCAAATCGAAGCCGAATAAAGCCCGGATCAGATGTAGAAAGACGGGTCTTCCAATATAGAATAGGTTGATGAATCATGACTTTTTCCATAATTCAAATTATAAATGAAAATCGTTATCACAACAAGAAAAACGAAGGGAAAGCGTAGGGGAAAAGCGTAGGGACGGTTCTTGTGTTCCCATGGACGGATGCGAGAGAACCGTCTCCTTTAGAACATGGTGAATTTTCATAAGAGTTATGAACAATCTCAGAAAGAAGACTGCGGCGCTTGATGAAGCAAGGGGGTGGTTCTCTTGTTTTTCCACGAAAAGAACAAGAGAACCGTCCCCATTAACTATAGCTAATCCTTGTTGGAAAACTAAAAGCAGGAGAAAGTGGTTTTCATTTCTGGTCAAATGATTTAAAAAAATGCCCACCATATCGTGGACATTTAATAAAGACTATTTGTTGTTAAATTGATTTTTATTAGGGGCTAATTCCTTTGCAAACTCAGTTAATCCAGCCATATTCAGTTGTTGGACATTTTTTCCTACACGAGTATTATTCATCAAATTTTGAAATGGGGCTAACATATTTTTGTTTTGATTTCTGCTTAATCCATAGGCTGCTGCACTAACACCCAGACCTAGTAAAGATCCCCACCATATCATCCCATTAGTGTTTCTTCTTCTGCCAAACATATTTAAAAGAGGTTGTCTTCTCCCTTTAGTAAACAATGATGTTATCCAGTTATTCAAATGTAAGCACTTCCCTTTTTTAGAAATTCAGAAAGCTTGTTTTTTTCACTTCCCGAACTTTAATTTACACTATAAGGGTTTAAGTTATGTTGGCATTATTTTTTTATTATTTATGAGTCAAAATAATCATAAATATCCTTCTTAAAGCAAATAATGAATAGCAGCACTACACCTGGATAGTTCACTTGTAGGAACACATATCATGAAACTTTAAAAAATAGAAAGCTTCATTCTTCAATAAAAAAAACGCACACGAGATGACGTGTGCATTTCATTGAAATATTTTTGTTTGCACCTCTGAGACAACCCCTGACTCACCATAAACCTAAAATGAAGGAGCTTGTCAGTTCATCACCAATCCACCGTCTACATTGATGCATTGCCCTGTAATAAACGATGCCCATTCAGAGGCGAGGAATAATACTGCCCCGGCAATATCCTCAGGCATAGCCAAACGGCACATCGGGGTTAACTCGATAATTGAATTCCTTACGTCCTCCTTCGTTTCATAGCTGGAATCTGTTGGATAGGTAAGGCCTGGTGAAACCGCGTTGACGGTAATTCCAAACGAGCCTAACTCTTTGGCGAGATTCCTGGTAAAGCCAAGCAGGGCCATTTTCGCTGTTGAATAGTCATGATAGGGAATCACGGGAAAATCAATCAAATTACTGACAATGTTAATGATTCTTCCTGAACAACGGTCTCTCATATATGGCAGCGCAGCCTGGCAAATGTTAAATGCACCGTGAACATTTCCCTGGAGCTGCTCCTCATAGTCTTCCCATTCCATTTCCCATGCTGTTTTCCTTGTTTTCGGATTAAACGTATAGTGGCTTAAGGCATTATTGACCACTACATCAATACCGCCAAATTGATCAATGATTTGCCCCATCATCTCATTTACTTGGTCAGCATTCCGGACATCTGCCTGGATGGCTGCTCCTTGCCCTCCAAGTGATTCGATTTCAGCTACAACGGCCTCTGCTAGGGATTGATTTTTAAAAAAATTTACGACGACAAAAGCACCTTCAGAAGCAAATTTTTTCGCAATCGCGGCCCCGATCCCCCTGCTCGCACCTGTTACTAAGACAACTTTATCTTGTAAATTCATCGTCAGCCTTCTTTCTACTCCACATCAGGATCATACCCTTCAAGATCTTCTTCCACATTCCGCTCAATATCCACCATCCGGACCAAATCAAGTAAATTAAACCTGCCATCATGGTGCCAGCCTGGCTTGGCCCGATTCATTTCACCAATCGAACAAATTCGATTGACACCCAAATCTCCGAGAATTTCTGCCATTCGAAACAGCCGAACAGGTGAAACAGCGATGCCGCATGATTGCAAGTACTGCTCAAATGGCTGAATTTTTTGAAGATCTGCTTCCAATTCTTCCGATGAAGACACATGAATGGTCCGATTTAACGCAGATCCTGCAAAGCCAGGTTCATGGTGATAAATAACCGTCCAGGAAGTGTCATGTTGACTGGCATAGACCGAAACCGCCCCATCCTTAAATGACTGAAGCTCATACTGGTGCCTGTGCCGATGGATGGACATGGCCTCTTCATCGGAAAGCTTTGCTCTTGGCCTTTTTTTATTGTACCGCTCAAGTTCTGCTGCCAGCATTTGTGCAAATTGCCTTGGACTGATGGCTCCTCCTGTTTCAACGAGAACGGATTGTGGAGACATACAGCTTTGCTGGTCATATACGGACATATCTTCAGCCACTTTAAAAATTGTTTCATAATAATGATCTGGTGTTAATGCTTCATTCCCAATAACCGCCAAACTGATTTTGTGGCCATAGTGTAAAAATGTTTTCGAAGATGGGACCATTTTTTGAATCGCGTCAACAGCTTTATCAGACCCGTAGACGATCACTGAGTCCGCGAAACGGATCGCCGCTTCCTCAAGCTCACTCGTCCCGCCTTTCCATGGTAAAATGGCAATCGAATCGGCCAGTTTTTCATCAACTTCTGCCAGTGACCTTACAAACAAGACGGGAAACAGCGGCTCAGAGATGGAAGTCTTGCCAAGATTGGCTGATTTTAGAATAAGTCCCATCAATAAACTCCAAATTTGGACGCCCGGAACATTCCCTGAAAAAACATGAAAGATCGATTTTGGTCCATATGCTCGCGTGAATCCTCCTGATTTTCGAGGACGGAACTCATCAAGTATGGCAGGCTGGTCAAACTCTTCATCAAGAAAGCGCAGCAATTCTTTCTTCCGAAACGTTCGGATATACCTTTTTAATTCAAGCCGGACCATTTCCGCGTCATAGCCGGTGATCTTGGGAATAAGTGCCTCTGCCAGCTTTCGCAGCGGGTAGTCCGGAACGAGCCATTTGGAGACGATCTGATCAATTTTTTCAATAATTTCATTTGTTCCCAGTTTTGCTAAATAGTTGTCCCGGTTCTTTCGCACAGTTCTCCCGATCATTTCAATTTGTTCACCTGTTAAAAGCGGATACTTTAATCGATATGATCCTTCAATGATTTCTTCACGAAATGAGGTTACTTGTACTTCTTTTGGCAGCCAATAAGCTGAAATCTCTTCTATGTCCAAAGTGCCGTTCCCCCTCATTTATTCGCTTCGATTAGCTGATCGACGGCAATTGAGCATCCTCTTGCTTCCGATCCTTGTACTCTTCCAAGTAAAACAAAGCCGTTTTTTGTTTTGTATCCAATATCTTCTGTTAAAATGGCCAGTGAGGAATTCCAATTCGCGAGATCATAGTGAGCAATCACCCCAACCTCGCCATCTTCGACCGGTTCGAGTGTATTCGTATCAAGTACAAGCGTTTTGACCCAGGCAGGGCCAGCTTTATCAACAATAACCTCTCCGCCCAAATAGGATGAAAGAATGGTTTGGTCATACATTTGCGAGCACAGCTCCGTCATCCCGTACATATTGATGCACTTGCTTCTTCCCACCTGAAAAAATTCCGCAAAATCTTCATATAATTTTTCCATTTCCACTTCACGCGATTGACCTTTAAAGCCGCCGGTATCAAAAATACGGCTGCCGCTTGCGAGCTTAAACTGAAGGTTCGCTTCTTTTACATAATCGAGGAAGTGAACATAAGAGAATGTTGCGCCCAGTAACATAACTGGCTCCTTCCGCTCCTCGCATTCCCGCAATGCTTCCGCTAATCCTTTCATATCTAAGCCATTTTCATGAAAGAAAAACCGGCTGTTTTCGGTGCCAAAAAAGGTAACAGCATTGGATAAATAGCGTGACAGGGATGAGTTTTTGTTCAGGTCCTCCGCAGGTGACAAGACAAAGGTGGTTATTTTTTCACAATCTGGCAGAACAAATTGCTTAAATGGATATTTCATGGATCGATCCCAGACTTCAAATGTCGGGTGATAATTTTTTCCCTTTGCATTTGGATTGGTTGTCCCGCTTGTCATAAAAACAGCGTTGACCTCATCTGCCGGCTCACACGATAACGTTAATTCCTTGAATCCTTGAATCGGGATCGGAGGGATTTGGCTCCAGTGTTTCACCGTTAACGGTGTTTTTCGTTTTGCCTGGCAAAATTTTTTATAGGGTTGATTATATTGAAATTGAAATTTAAAAAGCTTTAAAGCGATGTCATTGTACTCTTTTTCAGAGGAATCTTCTTCCTTGTATCGTTCAATAAACGCTCTGATCTCAGTCGTGATTTTTAGCGAATCCTCTCTCATTTGCTTGTCCCCTTTCCGACTAAACGAGGTATTGTAATAAGCACTACCTGAAGGATAATCGATGAGAACGCTGCAATTAAAATGCTATTCGAAAGAAATGTTCCGACTGTTCCTTTCACATCCTTGAAATAGGCCGGAAGACTAATCGCCAGCAAAATAGAAAGCCCAATGATCATATAATTTGTATCTGTTTTTTCAATTTTTCCAATAAGAGAGATCCCGGTAAAGATCAAGCTGGCTGCGGCCGGTAAAAAGATGCCCCCGACCACGGCGTCAGGCGTTAACGCAAGCAATGCCCCTGCCTTTGGAACAAAGCCTAAAATCAAAAAGATGATCCCAGCAATCATAACAGGCTGTCTTGAACCTACACCCGTTAATCGCAGGAGACCAACATTCTGGGCATAAGCAGTCGTTGGAAATCCCCCGATCAGCGAGGATATAAGCGAGCCGCCTGCTTCCCCAGCAAATCCATTCCGAATCCGTTTCGAGTCAAGATCAATCTTCAGCATTTCCGCTGATGCCTCATAAACGCCCATCGCTTCAATCACCGCAACCAGATAAGCAACAAAAAATGGAATAAACGTACTCCAATGAAAGGCTAAATGACCATAAGGAAGAAACTGTGGCAGCCCAAACCAACCTTTATCCGCAATCGCTGAAAAGTTTGTTTTTCCCAAGAAAAAGGCAATGATATCCCCGACCACTAAGGCAATCAGAAAGGAAAAGGATTTTAATGTTCCTTTGCCAAAAAGGGATAACAGGACCACAATCGCTGCTGTTGGAATAGACAGAAGTAACGTGGTTGATTTTGCAAAACTTTCCATTCCAGGTGTTCCGCCTAAAAATTCAAACAGGGTAAAGCTTGATAAGGAAATCCCTACGATAAAGATAACCGTTCCAGAAATAACCGGTGTAAACAAGGTTTTCAATTTTCCAATTACTCCAGTAATAGACAAGATAAAAAAGATAATAGCACTAAGAAAAATACCTCCACTCGCCGCAGCAAGACCGTTCGCCTTCCCGGCAGAAATCATAATCGAGTCGAAGGCGGCAGAAGGTCCTTGAACAATCGGCAGCCTAACAAGTTTTGTTGCTTGGACAAGTGTAACCAAACCCGCTGCGATGAAAATCGAATTCACAATATTTGCGGATAACGACAACGGGAGTCCAATCATTGCCGCAACAAAAATAGGGTCGAGCCATACATTTGAAACAAACACATGCTGTAAACCGTACAAAATCCCTTTAGCCGGCGGTAACTTTGTATCAATTCCAATTTCTAATGAATTACTTACTTTTTCCGTTTCCATTGTTTTTTCCCCCTGTTTATGGGGACGGTTCTTTTGATCACAAAGAAAGATGCAAAAGAACCGTCCCCATGATTTCCCCATGATTTCCCATGATTTCTCCAAAATAAAAAGCCACATCCACAATTGGACCTGGCTTTAATGGTAGAGAAAAAATTTATTTCCCCATTACTTTCCTCCGCTGGTATGTCCAGATCAGGTTCAAAGGGTTGAAAAACAATTTGTTTTTCTCTCAGCCACTAAATGGCACCCCTAGTAGTTATTCACTTTAGTGATCTAATCTTATACCTTACTAAAGATACCTGCAACCTTTAAAAGGATATCAGCGTTCATTTTCGTTCATACTATCTTTAGGTAGATCAAATTACTTTACTTTTTATAGAACAAATTTTAATAAAAATCGACAAAAACATCCTATATTCATACACTTTCTTTAACCTATAACAATGAAATTGTAACAATAAGGGAACAAAACGATGGAATGCTCCGAAGAATGTCGTTAGTTTGAAATTTCAAACAATAAGCTTTCACAAATTCATGTGTTACATTATTTGTAAAGATATACAGTCTAAAAAAGTACTAGTGAAAAGGGTGAGTACTATGTTAGTAGAAAAATTAGCACATGATTTTACAAACGTAAAAAATTATACACCTTCCCATGTAAATGAATTACTAGATTATCTTCAAAAGCGTTATATTTATGGGGAAATAACTATCATTGAATATAAAAAGATTTTTTTCGAATTGGATAAACTTAAGGCTGAAAAGCCAAATGACTTTATTATTAATTCCAAACAATTTAATTTAGAATTTGACAGACCTAGTTAAAAAGGTTTTTTAGAGCCACTGGCTCAGCTGAAAATATGTTTTATCGAACGGGAATCACAAATCCTGAAGCAGTGGTCACTGAAGGCCACAACCAGTATCCTGATCGGGTAGAGGAATCGTTGCTGGCTGTTTAGAAAAGGGTAAAATTCTAATTGAAATGATTGTATAAAACCAGCATGGAATTCCTTGCTGGTTTTATGCTATCTTCGGATTTTTTGGACCATCGCGTAGCGGATTTCGTTCTTCTTCTTGTTTTCCAATGGAAAAGGAGCAAGAGAACCGTCCCCACGACCTACCCACGACCTATTCAAGGGTTAGTAATGTCAGTTGTTGGCCTCTTTTTTCTTGGAGTGTGAGTGTTACTTTTTGCCCTATGAGGTCAAATAATCCGTTTATGGTGTTGCCTGTTGCTTTTGCACCATGGGTTTTGCCATCGGCCGTGATAAACCGAAAAGTTCCTTGAGGGTCTACCCCTGCTATTTGAGCTTCTACCGTTATTTGATTTGGAATAGATGCCACTGTTTCAGGGATTTTGATTTGTTGCCCAATTTTCAACTTTGTTGAGTCTACGGTTGGATTCAGTTCTTGAATCGATCGAACAGTGATCCCTAAAGCTTTACCGATTTTGGTAAAAGTATCACCGCGCTTAATCACATACAAAGATGAACTTGTTTTTGTGCTTGCGTTGTTTTCTTTAAAAATTTTCGTTGATTCACTATTCGTTAAATATGCTTCACTAACAAACGCTGCTTTCCCGTTGAATTGAATCTGTGCCCAACCATTATTAGTTGATATCACTGACACACGTTCATTTACTTTTAACGAACCTACTACAGTACTGCTCGTAGTAGCCGCTTCTCTAACTCTCAATGATGATGCCGTTACGACCATTGTTTTTGCTTGAGATTCCACTTGGCCTGTTGTTGATTCAGCTACTTGTTTTTCAGTAAGGTAATCAGCACTCACAAAACAAACTCGCCCTTTAATCAGAATGCCAGCCCACCCGTTTTTTACGAATGAAACCTTCACAACATCCCCTTTTTTATATTTTCCGATAATACTACTTTCAGTGGTCGGTTGAGATCGAATATTTAGGATTGTGGCCGTAACCGTTTTGTCCTGTACTTTTGGTAAAAGAATTTTTTTACCGTCAATCGAAGATAGTCCATTGGCATCTAGTATTTCTTGGGCTGTTACACCATGTGCGGCAGCGATATTTTCAATGTTTTCGCCACTTTTCACTTGATATGTGTATTCTTGAAGAAATGCTGCATTCGCAGTGATTGAAAAAACACCAAGAACAACGGTAAAAATGCCAGTCACTACAAACTTTTTAACTGGGTTTTTTTGAATCCATTGGTGAACCTGCGAAACATATGTATGCCAATTTGCCCTGATATCCTTTAGGAACTCTTGGACATCTAGTACATTTCGAATATCAAAATGATTTATGCTTTTATAATATTCTCGTTTTTCTATTCTTGAAGTGAAAACTGGTACACTCTTGCTTTTTCCATGTGCTTCTTTCCTGGTTAGTGTTAATTCACCATTTACAAATAATTCTTTCGTCATCATAACCCTTTCACCTAATCCCCTCTAATACCTTCACCATTCATTTCTACTATTTTTAAAATTCAAAATTTACGATTATGTATTATTTCTGTATGTAGTAACGGGAATACGTTTATGGTTGGCACCTAAATCTTTACTTTTTTCTAAATGTCCACCGTCACAAAAGCCCCCCATTCATATTATTCGTTGTCAAGGATGGTTTTCCGACCATATTTGTCATATTTAGTCGAAAATAGATTATACTGGACTATTTACCATATTTAAAAATGAGGAATTCTATGACTGAAAATAATCAATCTGAAGCAGCAAAAAGGAAGAAAGCTGGCAAGGGAAATTAAGTTAGGCAGCGGCGTGAAAACAAACAGAGCCTTACCTCCTTTAGTAAAGACCTCCCCTTAATAAAAAAACTGCCAGCCTAATCCAGTGTTCTGGGCTTAGCTGGCAGTCTGAACAGGCTGTTCATTGACCATATTCCTGTTTTTTTATAATTTAGCTCAATTAAGCTTTAACGGTTAATTCTAGTAAATTTTGTGCAGCAGCTTTTACTTTTTCCATACCAGCAGCAATGATTTCTTGTGCTTGATCAGGTGCTGCGGCATGACCTTCGATGATGACTTCATCGATGATTTGCATACCGAATACGCCACCAAATACGTTGCGCATATAGTTAACAGCCATTTCCATTGGAGCTGCTTCTGGTGATGAGTAAACGCCACCGCGAGCACTTAGGAAAATCGCTTTTTTGTCTGTCATTAATTGAACCATGTGCCCTTCAGCATCATAATTAAATGCGAAGCCTGCAGCGTAGACATAATCCACGAATGTTTGTAATTTAGCTGGGATGGTTAAATTCCACAATGGGAACGCGAATACGATAACGTCTGCAGCTGTGATGGCGTCCATTGCTTTTTGTTTAGCAGCTAAAAGGCGTGATTCAAGCTCTGTTAATTCGCCGCCGTTTTGTACTTTACCGAAAGCGTTGAAGATGTCTTGGCCAAAGTAAGGTGTATCTTCTTCAAAAACATCGTAAGTTGTTACGTTTACGTCTTTACCTTCTAATTCAGCCATGAAAGTTTCGTACATTTTGCTCGAGACTGCTTCGGATGCTGGACGGTTATTTGCTTTTACTACTAATACGTTCATTATTTAAGAACTCTCCTCTATGAATATATATTTCAAATTATTTTATCTCGGAGTTTATTATCTCATATTTGAGATAATTAGCAAACTATTTTGCTCGTGGTGCATGGGGACGGTTCTTTTGCTTCCTTTGGAAGGAAGCAAAAGAACCGTCCCCATGTTTTTTACATGAAAGTCCCGGCATTTTTATGGACTCCCGTAAAAAATGCTTCAAATGCTTTTTTGGCAGTGGCGCTTCTTACACTTGGTGCCCAAAGCGCCTATATCAAAATAAGGCGAATCTCCCTACTATTGTTTCTAAGTTAATTTGGACGACTGATTCTATCTCCCTCCATCGCCTTTATGATTATTTTTATTTTAAAACTGGAAGGAACTACGGGGCAGGCGTTGTTTATTGCAAGCTCTTTCCCGACATCAAGAAACAGTGCTCTTTTCGCTTTAGAATATGGGAATCATCCCGAATTCGCAGCCCAAGTTGTTTTGTTGTCCACTTTATTCAGCATGATGACAGTAACGATTGTTGTATTTTTGTCGGGAATTTTATTCTGATTCTTACAGACTTTTAAAAGAATTCATTGTCTTGTGCCAAGAGAATCCGTCCTTTGAAAGTATATAGAGGTGGTTCTTATAGGGGACACTCGGAAGTTTTGTGCGGAAAGCGGCACATCTAGCGGTATTAGCTGCTGGATGTGCCGTCTTGTATTTCTATATATAATCCTAACGCAAAGTTTTTGATTGCCAGAGAAAAATGAAGTCACGGCCACGGCGCCCGGCGCCGGAACTAGATTACTTTACTATACTATCTAATTTTTTCTCAATTTTTCCTTTAGATGCAAATTCCGGACTAGGTTTCCCGCCCCATCTATCAAGTGTCCATGGACTTGTCTCAAGAAGTCGGGCATCCCTGGCATTATCTTCTGGAAACTCTTCCATTCCGAAACTATATTCCATTGTCATTCCATCCGGATCTAAGAAATAGAAGAAAATGCTTTCAGATGGTTCATGACGTCCTGGACCAAAGGCAATGGGGACCTCACCATTTAAAATGCGGTTTCTGGCAATCCCAATATCATCAATATCCTCAACCATGAAATTCACATGATGCAATTTATTTTCTGTGTTTTTAATCAAGGCAAACGAGTGGTGATAAGGATTTGGGAAGCAGCGCAGCCATGCATTTTCACCTAAGTGATCGGACACAATAAAGTTTAATTTTTCCACAAAAAACTTAATCGTACTTTCAACATCAACGCAATTTAGAACAACATGTCCTAAGCGTTGAATCTTTGTGTGTTTCGGGGCAAAATCCTTGATCATATACATCATTTTGCTGTAAAATTCTAATTCTAAGCCGGTATTCGGTTCAACAATCCGGAAAGATCTCCCTTGTTTAAGCTCCTTTTGTTCTGTTTCAGATACTTCCCTTGGATGTAATCCATTCTTCACAAATTCACTGTAGGCAATTTCAAGCTGCTGATCATTCTCTAGTTGAAAGCCCACTCTTTTGATTCCTGATTCTGTTGAAGGATAAAGAATCACATTATGATGGTCATTGCTGCAGCGAAAGAACGTAAGTCCCTTTTCATTTGTTTCAACGTGCTGCAATCCAACTACCTGTTCGTAAAATTTAGTCGACTTATCAAGATCATTAACATTTAATGCAACATAGCCAATTTTTTTATATCTAAACATGATTATCTCCTCCTGTGATGTTATAAAATAATGCTTACTTTTCCATGTGGCCGCAGGCTATCCAGTTTAAGAATTACTTTCTTTTCCAGAATTTTTAGCTCACCGTTTTCTTCTGCCAATTTGTACTCGTTAACCCCAACATAACAATCAAGCATTTCCCGCTTTGTACGGTATGTTGCAAAATTACACTTTACGGTTACTGCATTTTCTTCAGTATGAATGATTCTTACATTACTGATATTGTGCAGGGTGGTTGAATGCGGATATTCAACATGGGCTTCTTTTTTCAATAACCGCAATGCTCTTTGTTCCAATCGGGCCCGGTCGTCATGAACTAGATAAAGGGATTTGTTTGTGTCTGCGTCAGGATTTCCAATTGGCGGGATCAGATAGCTCCCATCAGCTGAAAAAAGGGCTGCCCACTCTATTAGTTTCCATTCATCGAGAAGCTCTGCCTCATGGTATAATAAATCTTCGATTACTTGACGTGTTACCATCATACATGAACCCTCCCAGCTTCTTTTTTGGACATAACTGCATCCCACTGCCTCCAAAATGCACGCATTTGTTCTTCATCATTAGACTCAGGCTGCTCCCTAATCATTCCTTTGGAAATATCATTCCATTCTACTTCTTTATTGTTTAAAAACCCTTCTTGACACAGTTCAAGTGCCTCGTTATCATCCGGTGTTGCAAAACCACCCGGGCCAAGGAATTCTAGGAAATTATCATTTCGTCTTTGTCTAAATTGATCATTTTCTCCTTTTGGAGCTAGAGCATAGCCGGTAACTTCCATATAACCCGGTTCCGTTGGATAAAAGGTTCTGATTGTAATCGCCATAATGTCGTTGATAACCAGGTTAGGAAAAATGAGCATATTCCGGTTTAGAGTAGTAATTCTATTGGCATGGCCTTCACCAAATTTTTCTACTAATTTGGCTTTGATTTCGTCCGTTTCTTTCTTGCCTTCTTCTCCCCAGGCAGGGATCCACTTTGCCACAGGTCTGCCCCATGGCGCTGTATATTCAACAACTCCATGTCCGTTTCCTAAATCTTTTCCTACCCCTTTTAGATCATCCTTTGATAATTCGCCCCCGCGTGTACCGACAATATCAAAGTACGTTTTATGTGTTGGCATACCATGATAGGAATCCACACTGTTTTCAGCCAACAGCTTCCAGTTTGCTCTTACACTATATTGTTGTGGATCTTGTAAAACTTCCATTCCTGCTTCTGATTGGTCGGCAATCAATGCAAGGTATTCTTTTGCGTTTCCTAAGTACTCTTCTAAAGAAATGGCATTTTCATCAAAATTAACAAAATAGAAGCCTCGGAAACTTTCAAGCCGTACAACTTCGTGAAGATTTTTCGAACCATTACAGTTAAACGTTTCTGGAAAAGCTTCCTTTCCAGGCATTCCAACTAATTCGCCTTGATTATTAAAGCTCCAGGCGTGGTAAAAGCATCTAAATACTTTAGAATTCCCTTTATCTTCACGACAAACTAATGCACCACGGTGTGAACAAGAATTATACAAGGCTCTAATAACGTCATCACTCCCGCGTGTAAACAGGAGATTTCGGCCGCCTACTTTTTTTCGATGAAAATCACCTTTGTTTGCTACCTCTGATTCATGACCAATAAATAACCAACATTTATTGAAGATCTCTTCCTTTTCCTTTTCGAAGATTTCCTTATCAGTAAAAACGCTGCGATGAACTAAAAACTCAGAACTTGATTTATCATCAACCACATATTCTTTCATTCTTTTTCCTCCTAAATTCGATTATTTACTGAATTTTCTGAAAAAATTATCTGCATTTTTGCTCCTAATAGCTTCCTTTACTTCCTGATTTATCTCTAAATCATCAAGCCAATGCCCGGGGAACTTCTCACGAATCACAAACGGGTAATCAGATCCAATCATGAGTTGACTTGGTCCAACGGTTTCTAATAAGTAGTTAAAAGCGTTAATGTCATAAACTAATGTATCGTAATAGATTTTTTTTGCATAATAGCCTGGCGGCTGCGGGCAAACCTTTCTTATTTCCTCCATGGTTTCCCAGCCATAATTTAGCCGGGGTATTATCGCTGAAATTGTTCCCCCTCCATGGCTAACATAAATCTTTAAATCAGGAAACTTTTCTATAATCCCCCCCGTAATGAGCGAAGCAACAGCCAGCGCATTTTCGGTTGGAAATCCAATTAATGCTGACAAAGCAGACGGTCCGACAATTCGATCACTTCCTAAGGGATGCAGTGCATGGATAAAGATAGCGATACCTTCAGATTCTGCTTCTGCAAAAAATGGAGTAAAAAACGGATCACCAATTGATCTTCCATTAATATGTGTGCCTACCTCAACACCTTTAAGTCCAAAATCATTTTTGAGTCGCTTGATCTCTTTTGCCGCCATTTCCGGGTCTTGTAACGGGAGCATCCCCAGCCCCCAAAAGCGATCCGGGTTTGCTGCTATAAATTCTGATAATTGGATGTTTATCTGGCGAGAAAAATCAAGCGTATCCTCTGCATTAAACCAATAGGAAAGCAACTCTGGCATAGGAGATAGTACTTGTATGTCTACTTTCTCATGATCCATATCTGTGATTCTGCGTTTAGGACTCCAGCACTGATCTGTTATCGTCCGAAAATTTTCGCCTGATATCATTACATGTTTATGATGAGATTTACCACAAACACATTTTGTTACCGGCCATTTATTCCCACCAATTCTTCCTGACATTGTTGGCAGTTTTTCCGGGACAAAATGGGTATGAACATCGATTATCAATCTACTTCTCACCTCCCGTCAAATCTATTAATCAAAAAACTCTTATAACATCGTACTTCCACCATTTACACTAATCGTTTGGCCAGTGATAAACCTTGCTTCATCTGTTGCTAAATAGCGTACAAAATCAGCAATCTCTTCCTCATAGGCTCCTCTGCCTTTAGGGATGATACCAATATATTTTTCAGCTAATTCCGGATCATTTTTTCTAATATTCTCTAGAGGTTCTGACTCTACTGCAGGAGGCGCAACCGTATTGATTGTAATATCATACTTGGCAAATTCTCTTGCCAATCCGGTTGCTATGGCATGGACCCCTCCTTTAGCGGCATTGTATGCAGCATGATCCCAGAGACCATTTCGGACAGAGTCTGCACCAATATTAATGATTCTTCCATAATTTTTTTGAACCATATAAGGAAGCACCTTATGACACGACCATACGCAAGTCCACAGGTTCCGATCAATCGTCCTTTTTAGTGTTTCGGCATTTTGCTCAAGGAATGGCAGGATTACGCCGCCCCCGGCATTATTTACGAGAATATCGATTTTATCCCAACGCTGTATTACCTTTTCTGTCATTGCAACCACATTTTCCTCTTTCGAAAGGTCACCAACAAAATAATCGATTTCTGCTCCAGTTTGTTTGGCCACCTCTTCTGCTGCTTGCTTGGTGCGCTCTTCCTCTGTACCAGTAATCAGTACTTTTGCTCCCTCTTTCGAAAGAGTAAGTGCAATCGCTTTTCCAATTCCCCGGGAAGAGCCCGTCACAATGGCAACTTTCCCTTTTAATGCACGAATTTCTGATTGATTTGGCATAGCTGATATCGCCTCTTTCCATTCTTGTTAATCGAGTTGAACAATAAAAATCTTATTAAGATTTATAGGCAACGCTTACATTATCATTTAAAAAAGAGTAATCATGAAGGGTTAATCTTTGATATAGGTTCACTTCGGGTAAAATGAACCTATATCAACTTGAACTGTTACCCTGCTTTATACATTTATAACTGTTTTACGAAGAAAGAAATTTTCACATAATTGGGCAAATTCATCTTTTTTCTCTATTTGGGTCCAATGCCCGCACTTCGAGAAGATATGCAGCTCTGAATTTGGCAGTAGCTCCAAAAATTTCAAACTTGTTTCTTGGTAAGGGACGACGATATCATCTCTTCCGTGAATCATTAACACTTCATTTTCTATTTTTTTCATTTGTTCTTCTGGTAAAGCTAATTGATTCAGTTTTTCCTGGCGCGGTTCTGCAAACATTTTTGAAAAAGCTTCCTGAAGTCCAGGCTGGATACTTGCTTGATAGCGTAATTCAGCTAATTCGTCCGTTGCAAATTCTTGGTTGTAAGCAAAGATTTCTAAAAGCTTTTTCATATTTTCAACACTTGGCTCGTATCCCCATACTTTGTCTAAACCATAGGTCATTTTGAATGGTAATCCGGCAGCACCCATTAATACCATCTTTCCAACTAAATCAGGCCTTTTATTGGCAATATGCAATGCCAGCGCCCCTCCTAATGAGTTTCCAATAATATGAACTTGGCTTTGACCTACTGCTTCGATAAAATTGATAAGGTGATTTGTCCATGTTTCCACACCATATTCAACATTTTCCGCTCTTTCCGTATAACCAAACCCAACGATATCAGGCGCAAATACATGAAAGTTTTCTGCTAATTTCGGAAAAATTAGTCTCCAGTTTGCCCACGCAGTAACCCCTGGGCCTGAACCGTGTATCAATAGGACAGCTTCACCTTGTCCACTTTCATGATAATGTGTTGAAATACCATTCACATCAATATATTTAGAATAATCCATTATAATCCTCCTTATAAACTAGTTGATTAAGAATTGAGAGTTTGCTAACATTCCAAGTATTTATAAATGTAACCGTATACACATATTTGTTACAATAATAGTAGTAAGCTAGCTTCTTTACTTTTTAAAGTATTCATCACTTCCTTTAAGTGAATTGTGAAGGTTTGAAATTTTCTATTAACTATATTTAAATTGTAAGTCCTATTACACTAAAAATCTAATAGAAAAAACTTACCGGAAAGTGGGTTTGTTCAAAGCTTTCCCTTTAGACCTAAATAATTTTAAAATGCTATTTTTATTTCTTTTGTCGATTAAGAGAAACACTAGATTTTTCTACAAACACCGGAATTTACTTGGAGGGACAGCTCATGGACACGATTCAATTAGAAACATTTTTTGCAGTGGTTAAGTATAAAAATTTTTCCAAGGCTGCTGAAGTTTTGAATGTTACCCAGCCTACCGTTTCTGCAAGAATTAAAAATTTAGAAAATGAACTAGACTCTAAACTATTTGGAAAAGATGGAAAAAATGTCGCCCTTTCTAAGGAAGGTAAAGTATTTAGCCATTACGCTGAAAATATACTGTCAATCATGAATCATTCTAAAGAAGCAACCAAACATTCTAAATATCACCATATAAAAGTCGGCTTTTCGCCCGGATTTTCCTATTCATTTATTACACAACTGATCACTTCCATTTTGTCAATTGAGGATATTGAGGTATCCATCTTTGAGGGGAAGGATTCGCTTACATTAAATGAACAAATTGCATCAGGAGAAATGGATTTAGTATTTACCAGAAATCTCACTTCTTATAAACCTTACATCCTATCGGAATTTTTATTTGATGATAAATTAGTCTTAATTTGCGGAAAACAACATCGGCTGGCAAATCTGGATATGATTACACCTGAAGATTTAGAGGGTGAGACACTTATTTGCTACCAGCGTCATGCTCCAATTTGGTCAGAAATCGAGCAGCAGCTGATTGGGATCCCTAATATAAAGAGAATTGAAGTTGGGAACAATGAAATGGTAAAAACGGTAGTTGGAAACGGAGTGGGAGTTGGCATTACAGCCTCTCTTGGAGTCAATGAAATTGAAAAAGATAATTTAGTAGTAAAAGATATGAGAAAAATAGAGACAATTCCTTTTAAGATTTTTGTACAATACAGAAGAGACTCCTTAATTGAAAAACCTGTTAAACAAATCATTTATTCGATTATTAATCATGAAATTAGCAATCACTTTTAAAACACATCGAACTGCAAAAAGCTGTCTTTCTCAATGATTCCCTTAGGTATGCTTAGCCTAAAAGCACCTCATCAACTTTAAAATTGATGAGGTGCTTTTATATTAGAAACCTAATGTTCATATTCTTCTTCTCACTAGTTCTTATCCATTTTATATAGAGTATTCTTTTTTAGCTTGAAAAGGTTTCTGCTTTGCTAGTAATCTGGAATTTATATTTAAGTGAACTTGCAACTAGTGAACAAAATACAATGATGATGATGAATCATTCTTAATTAATTCGTTTCTAACGGGTCACACAAGTATCTTTATATCGAAAGCTCGGGATGTTCATTTGATATATTCTTTTCTTCTTTTTTACCTGGATTAACAAATAGTAAAAATAACATAGAAAGGGTTGCAGCAATTGCAGCCGTAATAAACATTGCAGCATAACCCTGCCTTAAAACCAAAAATCCAGTTAGCGTTGGAGCCACTATAGCTGCAATATTGACAAAAAAGTGTGTAATCCCGCTATGAGCCCCCGCTTTCCACGATCGATAATCTTGTATTTAAATTAAATTTTGTAACAAAGTACCTCATTGAGAAAAACTAATAAAAGTAATATTGGTAATTTTCAGTTATTTTCTCGTAGATTATTTTTAAATCCTTTACAATTAAAGTCCCATAGAAAAAGTTATATTTCGGGTGTTTTTACAACCATCTTCATTACGGCCACCACGACTGTTTCTCCAGTCTGTTTTTTAATCTCCATTTGGGTGACAACGAGCCCGCGTCCGTTATCTTTCTTCTGAATGTCCAAAACTTTTCCTTCCAAATGTATAGTGTCTCCAATAAAGGTAGGGTTGGTAAACCGTACATGGTCCATCCCGTAAAAGGCAACTACCACATCCGGTTCAAGCTGAAGAAGGCCTGTTGCAATTGAAAGAACTGACATCCCATGAGCAATTCGTTGTTCATACGGCGTTTTGGCTGCATACTCCTTGTCAGTGTGTAACGGAAACCAATCTCCGCTGAAAGCCGAAAACATTATTAAATCAGCTTCCGTAATCGTACGTCCTTTAGAGACCCAGGTTTCACCAACACTGTATTCATCAAGATATTTAGAAAACACAATGAACCTCCTCAATACAAAATAATATTTTATCTACTGTTACCTAAAATCAAGTTACAAAGTAAAACCTTTGTTCATTTAAACAAATGATTTTTTTTGTTTTTCCAAATGTCTTAATTCTATACGGCGAATCTTTCCTGAAGTCGTTTTAGGAAGTTCACTGACAAATTCGATTTCTCTCGGGTATTTATAAGGAGCTGTCATGTTTTTCACATGGTCCTGTAATTGATTAACTAATTCTTCATTGGATTCAATTGGATCTTTTAAAACCACAAAGGCTTTTACAATTGTTCCACGAACTTCATCAGGACTCGCCACGACAGCACATTCTCTGACCGCTGGATGTTTGACAAGAGCATCTTCCACTTCAAACGGTCCAATGGTATATCCGGAACTTATAATGATATCATCGGAACGCCCTTCAAACCAGAAATAGCCGTCTTCATCCTTTTTAGCTTGATCCCCTGTTAAGTACCAATCTCCACGGAAAGCCGCAGCGGTACGTTCGGGATCATTTAAATAACCTTTGAATAAAGCAGGAGTGTCACGATGTATGGCAATGTCACCCACTTTCCCAACAGGAACTGGAATTCCATCCTCATCAATAATTTCTATTCGATTGCCCGGAGTGGGTTTTCCCATGGATCCTGGTTTCAATTCCATTCCCATTAGTGTCCCTACCATAAGTGAATTTTCCGTTTGTCCATAACCATCACGCACTTCAACATTAAAATAGTGCTTAAACGTTTCAATGACTTGTCGATTTAATGGTTCCCCGGCGCTTACGGTACTGCGCAGATAAGGGAGTTTGTACTGATCCAGTCCATCTACTTTGGCCATTAAACGGTGTTCTGTTGGGGTACAACATAGTACGTTAACCTTGTATTTTTCTAATAAGCTTAAGTATTTATCGCCGACAAATCTCCCATTATATACGAATCCCGTTGCGCCGCTACCCAAAGTAGCCATAAATGGACTCCAATTCCACTTGGCCCAGCCGGGTCCAGCTGTAGCCCAAACGGTATCATTTTCTTTTACATCAAGCCATAATTTAGCTGCCACGGCTTGGTGTGCAAAAGCCCAACTATGATGATGAATAACCCCCTTTGGGTTTCCTGTTGTACCAGAGGTATAATTAATAAATGCAATTTCATTTGAACGGGTCTGAACGATTTCAAAACTGTCTGATTCAGTTTCCAGCAACTGTTGATAATTCAACCACCCGTCGGCCTCTTTTCCAACAGCAATGAAATACGTTAAGTTCTCTGCTTCCTCACGAATCTGATTAAAACGGTCGATCAATTCCCCATTGCAGATTGTAGCTTTCGCTTGAGAATGCACTGCCCGATAGAGCAAATCTTTGGCCATTAACATCTCTGATCCTGGAGAAATAATTAACCCTAATTTCAGAGCTCCCACATAGATAGAATATGTTTCCGGAATTCGAGGTAAAGTAATAATAACTTTATCTCCTTTTTTTAAACCCATTCTTTTTAATGCATTGGCAAATCGATTGGATTCCTGACGTAATTTCAAATAGCTAATTTCTTGAGTATTTCCATCTTCATCTTCCCATAACAATGCTATTTTTCCCTGGTCATCTGCAAATCTGTCAATGTCCTGCACCATGTTATAGTATTCAGGTGCAATTAACTTCAGTTTATCCATGTTAATCTCTCCCTTTTTCATTCATACATTACAAAATCTCCCCTACTTAATTATGGCTCTAGTTACAAATCTCCTTTAACGAGCGACTACCATGAACTACCCTTCATCAGGAATTTCCAATGTAATTTTGCCAAAATTTTGCCCCTTCTCCATATACAATTGAGCGCTTGTTACGTCTTCAAGAGGATAGGAGCGATCCAAGATCGGATGAATTTGGTGATCTTTAAAAAGCTGAAGCATCTTCTCAAAATCTTGTGGACTTCCCATGGTAGTACCCTTAATATCTAAATGCTTAAAAAATATCCGAGGAAGTGCCAGCTCCGGAATAGGACCGTTTGTTGCCCCATAGTTAACAATACGTCCCGCCGGTTTAGCTAAATTGATCAATTGAATAAAATTCTTCCCGCCTACTCCATCGATAATTAGATCAGCACCACCCATCATGTTTTTTAAGTCTTTCACCCAATTTTCTAAGCGGTAATTCACCCCGCCTACAGCACCTAGTTTTATGGCTTTCTCAATTTTTTCTTCACTACTCGATGTTACAAATACGTTTGCCCCTTTAGCTACCGCCATTTGAAGGGCGAACAATGCCACCCCGCCACCAATCCCGGGAATTAAAACCGTTTCTCCTTTTTGAAGGTTTCCCCTCGTTATCAACGCTCGGTAAGCTGTTAAACCGGCTAAAGGGAGAGCTGCTGCTTCCTCCCATGAAAGGTAGTCGGGTTTTACATATACGTTTTCAGATGGAACCTTTACATATTGTGCATAGGTTCCATCTGATGGCATGCCTAATATAGAAAAGTCAGGTCCATCGAAATTTTGATTATCTCCCCAATTTAAAGCCGGATTGATCATAACAGAGCTGCCTATTTTGATTCCTTCAATATCATCTGCAACGGCCGCCACTTCCCCTGCTCCATCTGCTCCCAAGATTGAGGGTAGCTTTATCCCGGGATACAATCCATGAGTAATCCATACATCCCTTCTATTTAAAGAAGCATGCTTTAAACAAATTAGCACTTCACCCTTTTTTAGTACAGGTATAGCTAAATCTTCATATTGAAGCATTTGAGGTCCGCCTAGTCCTCTTAATACAATTGCTTTCATATCGACCTCTTCCTTCCTATTACTGTTTGCAATGTCCATTCCTTAATTTGTTCTTTCTCTTCCGGACTCGGCTGTCTTCCATTTTTATCAACAAACTTCTCTTCCTGCTGATGAAAAGCCGTATTCATCAACATCGCCAGAATAATCGGTGGGCGATATACCTCAGTTTCCATTATTCCACCTCTATATCCGAATTTTGTGGCGTGTTAAAATGAATGATACGAACCTATTAATTTATGATTAGTCTTTTAACAGTTATGCAGAAATCACCAATCATTGGATTTCATTGGATTCTTCAAGTATTGAAAAATGTAACCGCATACAAATATTTGTTGACAAAAGAATTATCAAGCCCTTCTTTAAACGAAAAGACCATTTTTTGGGGTATTCATCACTACCTTCGAGTTGATTATTGAATATTTATAATTTTCTATTTTCACCTTTTATTGTAAGTCCTAAAATACTAAAAATCTACAGAAAAAACTTAGCATAAAATAGGTTTCTCAAAGTTTTTCCTTTAGAAAATAACCTCATGGGCCGCAGGACAAATAGTATATTTTACAGTTCCTGCATGCTGTCTTAAATAATCGTAGTTTTCAAGGCCAACTGGAAGACCAAAAATTGCATCCTTTTCACCCTGAAAGACTTTGAATTTTGTAAACAGCTTACATTTTTCTTTAAAAAATTGCCCTTCTTGTTCTGAAACTCCGGAAATTGCAAGCAGATTTAAATCTTTATTTAAGATAAAAACCGGTAAATTGCTAATCTTGTTAAGTGAAATAGCAATCGAGGTTAAACTGCTTTCCCGCAGTACTTCCTCCATTAAAATATCATGTACCTCATATGCTTTACTTAGATTATCCCGCTCAACTTTTAATTTTTTGAAAGTAATATCAAGTTCGTCTATGATGCTATTTGACTCATAATATTTTAGCTCTTTATCTACTTCCCCATTCCATTCCTCAATGGTATGACAATTGATAAAACAAGGACGGTTCTTGCGTCCCCAAAAGGGTTCAAGAGAACCGTCCCTATGTTGGCTTCTAATGTCATATTCTTCTCCCTAGTTAGAAGTTTCCATTATAACCTGTCTCAGCATTTGGTGGTTAATAAAAGAATAAACCATTTTCTTTATATAACTTTCTGTTAATGAATTCTTCCGGTAGATGACATACACCTTATTTGGTACTTCACTGATTTCTTTTATTTCCTTTGTTGCAATTTGATCCTTTTCACTTTCATCGATTCCAAGTAAAGGAGAAAAACTTATACCCCAATTATTTTTAACAAATGTTTTTAGCATATCATTATTTTCAACCTCAAGACGGCTAACTTGCTGGAGTCTGGTTAATTTCTGTTCAATACTGGACCATATTGGATGGTCGGGGCTGTAACAAATAAGCGTTTCATAAATCAAATCATCTAGTGTGATGTTTTCTTGATCTGCTAATCGATGATTTTTCCCTGTAATCAGAACAAATAAATCATCAAAAAGATACTCTGTGACAAGATCATCATCATATGAAACAAGATTTCTTACAAAAACAGCATCAATTGAGCCATTTTTTACTTTATTAATGAGAGCAGCAGAATTCTCACCTTCAGTAACATTAACTTTTAACTGATCACTTTTTAAGGTACTAATCGATTCAAGGATAAATGAAGAGGATAATCCTGAGCAGAAACCAATTTTAAGTATCGGCGCTTTCGATTGATCAATCGCATCTTTGGCATTATTCATATAATTTATGATTTTTGAACAATATTCAAAAAATATTTGCCCCTGCGGTGTGACGGTTACATCTTTGCCTTGCCTTTGGAATAAATAACAATTCAATTCATTTTCTAAGTTTTTAATTCTTGCTGTTACTGTTGGTTGTGTTATATTTAGAATTTCTGCAGCCTTAGAAAAACTTTTCAATTCTGCGATCGTTAAAAATGTTTCAAGTTGATTTGTATCCATACTATTCCCCCCTTTAGCTCAAGATAAATTTCTGAATATTTTAATTAATTATATATAATAAACTAAATCCCTTCAAATTTATCCTGTTTAAAGTGGTTTCTATTAATAAGCAAAGGAAAAACACTTTATGATCCTTATGTTTATAGCGCAAACTATTTCCATAAGAACATATAAAGTGTAAGCTAATCCCTTATCGATTACATTCATTCTATTAATTACTTATGCTCGTTTTCACTTTTTCTTCTATTTTTCCCGTCGATGCAAACCGAGGGTCCGGCTTTCCACCCCAGCGGTCCAGTGTAAGTGGTCCTGGTTCTAAGATACGTGCTTCTCTGCCGTTTGTTTCAGGTATTTCCTCCATTCCAAAACTGTACTCTAATGTCATTCCATCAGGGTCAAGAAAATAGAAAAAGATACTTGTTGATGGTTCATGGCGGCCTGGTCCAAATACATCCTGTACTCCGGCATTCAAAATACGATTTCTGGCAATACCAATATCGTCTATGTCCGTAACCATAAAATTAACATGGTGTAATTTCGTTTCTTTATTTTTAATTAATGCAAAAGAATGGTGATAGGGGCTTGGAAAACATCTTAACCAATAGTTATCATCTAGTTGATCGGATACTTTAAAGTTTAAGACATTAACAAAAAATTCGATTGCTTCATCCATGTTGCTTACATTTAATACCACATGACCCAGTCTTTGAATTTTCGTATGTCTCGGAACAAAATCCTTCACCATATACATGATTTTGCTATAGTATTCCAATTCTAATCCTGTATTTGGTTCAATAATCCGAAAAGACCTTCCTTGTTTAAGCTCACTTAGTTCTTCCTTTTCTACCTCCACCGGTTGAAGGCCCCTTTTTACAAATTCACGATAAGCCATTTCCAGCTGTTCATCATTTTCCAGTTGAAATCCAACACGTTTAATTCCTGGTTCAGCATTAATTTGATAGAGGATAACATTATGGTGATCATTGCTGCACCGAAAAAATGATGGACCTCCTTCATTTGATTCGACCAATTGTAAACCTACCATCTTTTCATAATAATCAGTTGATTTCTTTAGATTACTAACATTTAAGGCAACATATCCAAGTTTCTTATATCGAAACATTCTTCATTCTCCCCTTTCAAATGATTATAAAATAACACTGATCTTTCCTTGTGGCCGTAAACTATCAAGTTTAAGAATCACTTTCTTTTCTTCTATCTTCAACTCATCATTCTCTAAAACCAACTGGTATTCCAAAACACCGACATAACTATCTAATTTTTCACGTTTCGTCCTAAATGTTGTGAAGTTACATCTCACTTTGGTTCGATTATTCGTTTCATCTATGTCTTTAATCGAAATATTATGAATATTTCTCACAGTCGTAGAATGCGGAAATTCAACATGAGCCTCTTTTTTTAACAACCTTTTTGCTCTTTGTTCAAGTCTGGCACGGTCATCGTAGGCAAAATAGAGGTGCTGTTTATTATCGGCATTAGGATTTCCAATTGGCGGGATTAAGTACATTCCACTGGATGTAAATAGTGACGCCCATTCTTCCAATTTCCATTCATCCAGAAGTTCAGCTTCATAATATAAAAATTCTCTTATTTCATCATATGTCTTTTTCATAAAAAGCCTCCTAGATTCTTGTTTCTTGTTTTGACATGACGTCACTATATCTTCTCCAAAATGCGCGAATTTGTTCTTCATCAGTTGATTTAGGATCTCGATTCATTCCTTTTGAGATATCATTCCATTGGGCTTCCTTATTATTTTCAAAACCTTGTTGGCACAGCTCAAGTGCCTCATTATCATCCGGTGTGGCAAAACCACCCGGACCAAGAAATTCCAAGAAATTATCATTTCTTCTTTGACGGAATTGTTCATTCTCATTTTTTGTAGCTAAAGCATAACCCGTGACTTCCATATAACCAGGTGTTATTGGATAAAAGGTTCGAATCGTAACAGCCATAATATCATTGATTATGAGATTTGGGAAAATAAAGATATTTCGATTATAATTAGCAATTCGATCTGCTCTTTCGCTTCCAAACCTTTCAGTTAAACTCTTTTTTATTTTTTCAATCTCCCTTTTTCCGTCCTCACCCCAAGCAGGCATCCAACGGGCAACCGGCCTGCCCCAGGCACTTGTGTATTCCATCGCACCATGGCCATTTCCTAAGTCAACACCATATCCTTCATAATCCCCATTTGATAATTCGCCGCCGCGGGTAGCAACGATATCAAAGTAGGTTTTATGGGTTGGGATTCCATGATAGGCATCAATACTGTTTTCGACCAGCAGCTTCCAATTCGCCCGGACACTGTATTCCTGAGGGCTTTCCAATACTTCCATTCCCGCTTCTGATTGGTCAGCAACTAAATCAATGTATTCTTTTGCCTTTCCTAAATACTCCTCTAAAGAAACAGCATAATGATCAAAATTCACAAATACTAAACCTCTGTAGCTTTCCACCCGGTATACTTCCATTAAATCTTTTGAATGATCGCTATTAAAGTCTTTTGGAAATCCTTCCTTGTCCGGGAAACCTACTAATTTACCAGTGCTATCAAAACTCCAAGCATGATAGAAACAACGGAATACCTTAGAATTCCCGCTATGCTCCCGGCATACCATCGCACCTCGATGGGGACAAGAATTATAAAAGGCTCTTATTTCTCCATCACTTCCACGATTAAAAAGAAGTTCTCTCCCTCCTACCTTTTTCCTTTTAAAGTCTCCCTTTTTAGGAACTTCGGATTCATGACCAATGAAAAGCCAGCATTTACTAAAAATCTCCTCCCGTTCTTTTCCCAAAATGTCTTGGTCTGTAAAGACTTTGCGTTTTACCTTAAATGCTAACTTTTCCTTATCTTCAAAAACGAATTTTTCCATATTGACCTCCTAAATTTATATTTTTATAGATGAGATCTGAAAGAATCTCATTGCGTTTTTAAATGTAATCTGTTCCTTTGCTTCTTTACTGATTTCCAATTGGTCCATCCAGTGCCCCGGAAACTTCTCACGAATGGAGAAAGGATAATCTGACCCAATCATCAGCTGGTTAGCTCCAAACACTTTCGATAAGTGTGTTACCGTTTCAAGGTCATACACAAGTGTGTCATAGAAGATTTTCTTTGCGTAATAACCTGGCTGCTTAGGAATAACCTTTTGCATGTCCTCCATTGTTTCCCAGCCATAATTTAGACGCGGCAAAATCGAAGATAATGATCCGCCGCCATGGCTCGCATATATTTTTAAATTCGGAAACCTTTCTAACATACCACCTGTAATGAGTGAAGCGATGGCGACGGCATTCTCATTAGGAAACCCAATTAAATTGGCTAACATTGGAGGACCCACATTCCGGTCACTTCCGAAAGGATGGAGGGCATGAATAAAAATGACCAACTCCTCAGCTTCTGCTTCTGCAAAAAATGGTAGAAAATCAGGATGGCCTATCGATTTTCCATTTATGTTTGTACCGACCTCAATACCATTTAACCCAAAATTATTTTTCATATATTTAATTTCTTTAGCCGCAAGCTCCGGATCCTGCATTGGCAGCATTCCTAAACCATAGAATCGATTTGAATTTTGCGCGATAAATTCCGATAATTGAAAGTTAATATAACGGGAAAATTCAAGCGTATCTTTTGCCGCAAACCAATACGATAACAACTCGGGCATTGGAGATAAAACCTGGATATCCACGTCTTCATCATTCATATCAGCCATTCTGCGGTTAGGGTCCCAGCATTGATTTGTTATCGTTCTAAAACTTTTACCTGAAATCATGACATGTTTATGATCTGCTCCTCCACAGGAACAATGCAATGTAGGCCAAAGGTCTCCTCCGTTTCGATCGGCCATATGTGGCAAATGCTCAGGCACAAAGTGTGTATGGACATCAATTATCAATCCTTCTCTTCCTCCTTCCAGATTGTTATCGAAATTTTCAGTTGAATTTATTTATAACATGGTGCTTCCGCCATTTACACTAATCACTTGCCCCGTAATAAATTTCGCTCTGCCCGTTGCTAAAAACCAAACGGAATCTGCAATTTCCCCCACATAGGCCCCTCTGCCTTTAGGGATAATATCGATATATTTCTTTGCCAATTCAGGATCTTTATCCTTCACTTTTTGCAACGGTTCCGATTCTACAGCAGGTGGAGCAATCGTATTAACGGTAATATCGTATTCTGCAAATTCTCTTGCCAGGCCGGTGGTTAAGGCATGAACTCCCCCTTTTGCCGCATTATATGCCGCATGGTCCCATAGACCATTACGTACAGAATCAGCACCTATATTGATAATCCTTCCATAATTTTGTTGCACCATATAGGGGAGAACCTTATGACATGCCCATAAGCTAGTCCATAAATTTCGATCAATCGTCGTTTTTAGCGTTTCACTTGTTTGGGAGAGGAATGGCAAAATCACACCCCCACCGGCATTATTAACGAGAATATCAATCCTGCCCCAACGGCTGATTGTTTTTTCCATTAATGACTCGACAACTTCTTCCTTGGATAGGTCACCAACAAAGTACTCGATTTCTGAATCAACCTGTTGTTGTATTTCCTCTGCAGCTAACCTTGTCCGATCTTCATCTGTTCCTGTCACAACTACGTGTGCACCTTCTGCAGCAAGGGTTTTCGCAATACCATTTCCGATTCCTCTTGATGAACCTGTAACAATTGCAACTTTCCCTTTTAAAGTTAGATTTGGTCTACTATTTAGCATGAAAAGACTCCTCTTTAATTATTTTTTGTAATGAAAACGGCTACAAAACTATTTAGTAAAATAGTTAGAAAATTAGGATATTTTGTTCTGTAATTAAATTATAGGACCCGTTTTTTAAAAAAACCAATTGAAAATCCTTTCTGTTTATCGTCCAATTTAATAAAATATCTATCCAAGTCAGCGGATTTTTTTTCATACCAACTTTCCTTTATAAATAAAGTAGATTTATTTCATTCCCATCGTTCGATAGAAATTTATTTAAATAACTCCTAAAATACAATGCTTTTTCAATTGGAAATTACGAAAATAGGTGATTATACTTAATAGTAGATTGAAAATTCACATAATAAACAAGGATTTTTATGTGATAGTAAATTTGAAAGGAGTTTTAAGATGGCACAAGAAAAGTTTATTAAAACCAATCAATATCAAACACATTATTGGGAAATGGGAACCGGAGACCCGCTGATTCTCCTTCATGGCGGAGGGGCTGGCGCAGACGGCTTGGGAAATTGGAAGAAGGTATTAGAGTTATATGCAGATAAAGGTTTCAGAGCGATTGCTATTGATGCGGTAGGCTTTGGTAAATCGGATAAGCCTAATCCAGTTGAATTTCAATATAATCATGATGCCCGTGTAGATCAATTGTTGGACCTTATATCAGCATTAGAGTTAGAAAAGGTAACATTAGTTGGAAATTCGATGGGCGGATTAACAAGTTTAGGAGCCGCACTGAAAAATTCCAGTAGAATTGATAAACTCATTCTAATGGGAACAGGAAAACCAAAAAAACAATCAGATGGAATGCAGGCATTAATCAATTATAAAATCGACTTCGATGCCATGCACAATATTGTAGCTCATTTAACGAATCCTAACTTCGAAGTAAATGACGAATTAGTAAATTACAGATTATCATTAACAGAAGAACCAGGTGCACTAGAAGCATATGGTGCAACAATGCAAGGCATACTCGCACATGATTTCTCAGATGAAGAATTGAAAACGATTACCAATAAAACACTGATTGTCCATGGTACATTAGATAAGATGGTTCCAATTGATGAATCCTTTCATCTCTTAAATACATTACCGAATGCCTGGTTATATGTCATTCCACATTGCGGCCACTGGGCGATGATGGAGTATCCAGAAGAGTTTACTAGAGTGACAGCTGATTATATTCGAAATCATTAAAGAATTTCATGTTATAAGAAAAGGATACTTCTATTATAAATAGAGTATCCTTTTTTATTTTTTCTAGCTTAAAAAGGTTTCTGCTTTGCTAGTAATTTGGAATTTATATTTAAATAAATTGGCGACAAGTGCACCCATGGTTAAATTAACAATCATATTCGCTACAGCTGGAACCGCTGCGATCGAATTAATATGCTGCATCGCCAATGTTGCTGCTAATGCGGTATTACAAATTCCTGTATGAAATAAAATGGCTCTGCAGTTGGTTTCAGAAATTTTAAGCAGCCTCGCAATAAAATAACCTGTAAACATCGGAATGGTAACCTGTAAAAAAACAGTAAGAAAAATTATCGGAAGCAAGTTAAGATTATCCTGTAATGATTGTTGTGCATTTGAAACGACAGACAACACGACAATAAATAATGCTAACATGGAAAGTACAGATGTATAGGGTGTAATAACCTCTACTTTATTCCCCCATTTCCATTTTATAAACAATCCCAAAAATAGCGGTATAAAAACCACATAAATAATATTTAAAAATAGAGACCAGAACTCAATGGAAATAAATTTCCCCGCGAAAAATTGCATAAGGATTGGTGTTAATAACGGGGATATAATTGTATCAATGGTGGCCATCGATAAACTTAAAGCCACTTCACCACCGGCTATCAAGCTATATAAGTTTGCTGATGTTCCGCTTGAGACAGAACCCGCCAAGATAACACCAGCTGCTAAATCTGGTTCATTTGTAAAAAAGATATAGGCGAGGATGACCGATAATCCAACAGAAATAATCCATTTAATAGAAACGCCAATAAAAGCAAATTTGGGCTTCTTTATGACAGAAATAAAACTTTCGATTGATAAGGTCATCCCCATTAACAAGAATATAATTCCTAATGCCAGGCTCGTTAAATTACGAATGGAAGTAAAAAACTCAGGGATTATATAGGCAATCAATGCACAAACGATAATCCACAAGGGTAAAAATTTAGAAATGACAGCGATAACTTTCTGAAAAAAATTCATTCTGATCCCCCAGTCTCTTCAAGCTGAAACATTGAAAGATTCATCACCACCTATGTACAATCGTACAACGGTGATGATGAATCCTTTGTTTTTATCGGGCCACCCAACCGCCTTCTACATAAAGGACATGTCCAGTAACATAGGATGACATATCCGATGCAAGGAATAACGTTGGTCCTGCTAGATCCTCTAATTCTCCTAATCTGCCAAGCATAGTGGAATCAATTAATGTTTGTTTGGTTTTGGGTTCAGAAAGCCAGCCGCCTGACATCGATTTATTCAAAAATCCAGGAGCTAGTGCATTTACACGAATATTAAATGGACCAAGTTCATGTGCCCAAACTCTCGTTAACTGATCTACCCCTCCTTTTGACGCTGCATAGCTTGACATGTAAGGAATACCAACTGAGCCTAATATAGACGAAACATTTATAATGACACCTGTTTTTCTTTCCATCATATGTTTGGAAACCAACTGGCCTGTTAAGAAATATCCTTTAAGATTCGTGTTGATAATTTGGTCCCAGGTTTCTTCCTCAACATCATGAATCATTTGTCTTTTATTCATCCCAGCATTATTGACTAAGATATCAATGGTGCCAAATTCCTGAATAGCTTCATTGATCATCTGTCCAATTTGATCTTTTTTCGTCACATCACAAGGAATATATTTTACATTAGGGCCAAGCGACCTTAATTCTTTGGATGCATTCTCACCATCTTGTGTATTACGGCCAGTTATGATTACATTCGCTCCATAGTGTGCTAATGTATATGCCATTGCATAGCCAATCCCTTTTGTGCCGCCGGTGACGATCGCGTTTTTTCCTTTTAAATCATATTGGGGAATGTTCACCTTATTTACCACCCTCCTTCAAATAACTAAGCTATTTTCCATCCGTCAAGTATAATACACTCTTGTTACGATCACTTTCTTATTTTTACATCTTTGTAGCCACAATTTTTTCGAAAAAAGAGGCCTTATTTTTTCCAGAATTTTGGTTCCCACTCGATATGCCAGGATAAATCTTTATCTAATCTAAGCAGAACAGCGCCATCCATATTTGTACCCTGGTGGTCTTTTGTTGTGTAATTGACAACACTGGTGGTAAAATTCATATTTTTAAACTTTGTTTCAAACACATTTTTAATTTTAGCCGGATCATCACTGCCTGCCATTTGAATCCCTTTAATCACCGATAAAACGGAATCATAGCCGACGGCAGCAACGTGGTCAATTTCAGCGTTATACTCTTTTTTGTAATCTTCTGCAAATTTTACCATCAGTGGTTTTAATGGATTATCAGCTTGTACTTCCTTATAGGCCATAGGCGCAGTTCCCGCGAAGTACAGCTGGTTCGGAATAAACCCCTTAATGGATTCAGCAAATTGCCGCGAAACCTGACTGTGTGTTAAGAGAATTGGCATATTAAAATTAGCCTGGACGGCATTTTTAATCGCAATAATCGGCGGGGCCCCTGGTCCAATAATAACGAGTGCTTGAATCCCTTCACTTTTTAATTTTGTTAATTGTGGAGAAACATCCGTTTCATCTAATCCCATTCTTTCAATGACATATTCAATTCCATTTTTATGGTTAAATTTACTATTTACAATATTAACGGAAACATCGCCGCTGGAATCAGTTGTAGCAAGCAGCCCAACTTTCTTGATCCCCTTTTGAATAAACCACTCATGATGAATTTGGTGCATGGCTTCTTGTTTTAATGTTGTATTAAATCCAAAGCTGTTTGCAGGTGCCGTATAAGCACTTGATCCAGAAAACATAATGACTTTTTCCCGATCAACAATTGGTTGAACAGCTGAAGAAGTTGTAGCCGTACTAGGTCCTAGTATAATATGGACTCCATCTTTCTTGATTAATCTTTGGACATTTTGAACGGCTTTCTCTGGTTTATTTTCATCATCATAATAAATGATTTTTACTTTACGGCCATTAATCCCGCCATCTTCATTTATCTTCTTAATCGCCAGATCATATGACTTTTTAAACCCTTGACCTAAATATCCTGTACCACCAGTCATGGCCATGGTTGAACCTAATACAATCGGATCTTTTTCGCTAGATGAACTTGTTTTTTGAGATGAACATGCTGAAAGTAATAACAAAATTGCTATAACTAGACTGATTGCTGAAAAACGAATTTTTCTATTCACTAAAAGTCCCCCTCATATTTTTATATATTTAGTGTAAGTAAGCCTCTTTCATCTCTTCATTTTCTCTAAGCGCTCTTGCTGAACCTTCCATAAATATTTCGCCATTTTTAATGACATAGCCCCGGTGAGAGATTTGTAACGCTTGAAATATATTTTGTTCTACTAAAATAATCGTCCTGCCCTCCTCGCCTAAATTTTTAATGGTTTTAAAAATTTCCTCGACAATCTTTGGTGCCAGCCCTTGTGAGGGTTCATCCAAGATGATCAGCTTAGGTTCCATCATTAATCCCCTGCCAATGGCAAGCATTTGCTGCTCTCCACCACTCATTGTTCCTGCCAGCTGTTTTTTTCGTTCATTCAACCTGGGAAATAATTCATAGATCTCATCTATTCGTTTTTGATATTCCTTCTTTTTAGCGTGCTTGACCCCTCCTAAAATTAAATTATCTTCTACACTAAGATCCTTAAAAACTCTTCGGTTCTCAGGAATATGCGCAATTCCTTTACGGGCAACGGAATAACCAGGCAGTGTATGAATCACCTCCTTCTCAAATACTACCTTTCCCGATGTAATTGTGATTCCACCTGTTATCGTTTTTAAAATCGATGTTTTCCCGGCCCCATTTGCTCCTAGTAAACTAATAACCTCACCTTTTTCGACATGAAGATTTATTCCTTTTAATACATTCACTTGTTCGTAGCGAGCATAAATATCATTAAGCTCCAGCATATTCATTCTCCTTCCCGAGATATGCTTCTATCACGACTTCATTGGTTTGAATTTCTGCAGGAGTTCCTTCTACTAATTTTTCACCATAATTTAAAACGACAATTTTATCAGAGATATCCATTACCAGCCCCATATGATGTTCAACCAATAAAAGGGTTACACCCATTCGATTTATTTTTTTAATCAACTCTGAAAATTTATCTGTTTCGATATCATTTAATCCGGCAGCAGGTTCATCTAAAATAAGTAGTTTGGGTTGTGCTGCTAAAGCTCTGCCCAATTCTACTAATCTTTGATTACCAAAGGCCAATTCAGTTATCGGAGTTTGAGCTAAGTGGACAATACCCACAAAATCCATAATTTCATAAGCTCTTTCCAGCATTTCTTTTTCGTTTTTTCTTGCCTTTCCAATACGAAAGCTAGACACGATCAGGCCATGGTGATACTGGTGATAAAATCCTAATAAAATATTCTCAAGAACAGTCATTTCATTTATTTTAAATAGCCTAATGTTTTGAAAGGTTCTTGAAACACCAAGTTTAACTAATTCCCTTGTTTTTATTTGTGTCACTTCTTTATCTTCTATAAAGACTCTTCCTTTTGTAGAGGGTAAAACCCGTGTAATTAAATTTAATAGGGTTGATTTTCCTGCTCCATTTGGACCGATGATGGAAACAATTTGACCTTTTTCAACGTTAAACGAAACGTTTTGAACAGCTTTTAAATCACCAAAAGATTTGGACAAATTTTCAACAGTGAGTAACGTCAATTTGTTCACATCCCTTCTTTATTCAAGATTTGAACTTCCTTTACAGCAGTGGCAGATCTTTTATGTTTAAAAACAGAGATTACTTTGTTAATGACTGACTGGATACCGCCGGTAAAAAAGATGATGATCAGGAGAAGAATCACTCCTTCAATTAAAGTCTGATACTCCTGAGCGTTAGCGGAAAGCTGTGGAATGACTTGAAAGACAGAGGCACCGAACACCGGTCCCAAATAGGAGCCAAGTCCACCCAAAAATCCCATTGTAATCATGTCAATGGAACTATTTAAACTTGCAATCTCCGGAGAAATAAAAAACATATAATGAGCATAATATGCTCCAGCAAGTGCACTCAGAGTACTGCCTAAAATAAAAATCTTCATTTTTGATTTGAAAATATTTACTCCGAAGGAAGTTGCGGCTTCTTCATCTGAATGGATGGCTTTCAAAGCCCGTCCTTCCCTGGAATTAATGATATTTTTCGCTAGGATATAGACAACCAGTACGGTCAGCCATATTAAGTAAAAATGGTCTGTTGTCGAAGAAAAGGTAAAAGTCCCAATTGAAAAGCCCGGTATTCCCGTTATTCCATTTGGACCTCCTGTCAGTGAACCCCCTCCATTCAACAAGGTATGAACAATAACACCTATACCCAGGGTTCCTAATGCTAAAAAATATCCAGATAAACGCAGCAGTGGAAATGAAAGGACAAATACAATCAAGGCAACCAAAAGACAACTAATGAAAATCGAAAGAAATGTATTCATTTCAAAGTGAATGGAGATATAGGCAGAAAAGTAGGCACCAAGACCAAAGAATGCTGCATGTCCCATTGATATTAAACCAGTAACACCGAGAATTAAATTAAGACCAATCACTGACAGGACATAGATGCCAATAATATTAATAGTGTCGAAAAAATACAGTTTTCCCATTACGAAAGGAGCAAATAGGATAAATAACAAAAGTAAAATTAAGTCCCAAGTAAAAACTTTTTTGATCAATGTACTTTTACACCTCCGCAAATTAATTTGAATGAGAAATTTTAAACAGTTTTTTGATATCAACCAGCCCCTTAGGAAGGAGGACTAAAATAATGAGAAGCAGTAATATCGAAAAGGCATCTTTAAATAAAGAAGAAACAAATCCCGCTGCAAACGCCTCAAAAATGCCTAATACTAAGCCGCCAATGATCGCCCCGCCATAGCTACCTAATCCACCGATCAGCGCGGCAATAAATGCTTTAACTCCCAGCATCGTCCCCTGATAGTAACTCATCGTTGTCATCGGTCCAACCAGGATCCCGCCAATTGCCCCCATTACAGCTCCCATAACAAAGACCAAAACAGTCATCCTCTTAACGTTAATTCCCATTAATTGAGCTGCATAAGGATCTCCCGCAATTGCTGTTAAGGACATTCCAAAGCTTGTCTTTTTATTAATCCAATTAAAAGCTAAGAAAATAATCAATGTGACCCCGATGATTAAAAAGGTTTGCATACTGACGGTCGCTGAAAAAATTTTGATTGAAGCGCTTCCAAAAAAGGACGGAATCGCAAAATGATCGCTGCCCCAAATTAACAATGATATTCCCTTAATAATTTCACTAAACGCCACCGTTGCGATAATAAGTGTTAAGATATCTGGTTTTTTCAATGGTTCAATGGCACCTTTTACCATTACCGCACCAACTGCACCTGAAATGATCAGCACTAAAATTAAAGCAACAACGATTGGGACATTTAAGATCGTTACAAAAGAATACAGCAGCATTGCTCCCAGCATAACAAATTCACCTTGTGCGATATTTAATACTTTGTTAACGTTATAAATTAAGGTAAACCCTAGCGCTACTAATCCATATACAAAGCCAATCGTGATTCCACTCCAAATACTTTGTTGAAATAAAAGATTCATTGAATCCAATTTTGTTCCCCCTAATATATTTTTTAATAGAGTCGTAAAAGCTAATTAAGTAGTTAGTATCACTTCCTTCTAAAAATCAACAATCTTTTCACTTAAATTGTGTATTTTTTCTGAATATTTTTATTATAAATTTAGGTTTTCATTTTAACCAATTGAAATATCTTAAAATTAATGGTCAATAAAAAGAATTTTTCTATACTACATAATTTGGTGCATAATATTTTTATGTTGAGGGACAGGAGTGAACCATTCTACCTGGCAGATAGTGTTCCTGCTCCGCTCAAGAATTTAATCAAACGTTTGATTAAGGTAAAGCATGGGAAAGCATGGGGACGGTTCTTTTGCTTCCTTCCAAAGGAAGCAAAAGAACCGTCCCCATGCTTAGCAAAAATCTGTTACTTTTATTTTTCTATCGTTTGAAATAGAATTAATAATAGGATAATTAGATAATCAAAAGTTTAGATACTTATTAGAGTTGAACAAGGAAATTCGATGTCTTCTATAAAAGTCGCATCCTCCTCCTTACACCATATACGATACCATCATGAAATTTACTTTACTCTATTAAGATGGTATTTTCTTTAGACTATTATTATGAGGTGCTCCAATGAAGGAACAGATCGTACAATTAACCGATATGTTAAAGATCTCAAACCATGGACATATTTTATATATCTACGATGCAGTTGATAGATATGTTGAAAATGCGGTTTCTTATATTATGACGGGTATCGAACTTGGGCAGCATCTTTTTGTTATTGACAACAAGCTAAGATCTGCACGCATTTTTCGCCGTCTTCAAGAATCGCTGTCACATGACGAATTAAAATATATTCATTATGTTGATAATGTTCTATTTTATGGTTTATACGGGGATTTTAATTATGAAAGTATTGCCAAACATTTTTCAAAAATAGTAAAACCGTTTCAAGACCAGCACATTTCAATAAGAACCTGGGCACATGTTGAATGGAAAGAGCAAGCGGATATTTTTTCAAAACTCGTTAACTTTGAAAATGTGGCCGATCAGAGTGTAAGTTCCTCCGGAATGATTTCTGTTTGTGCCTATGATGGTCAGCAAATTTCAGCATCCTTACAAAATCAATTGCTTCGAAATCATGAATACCTCATGACCGATCATGAATTAGTGAAATCTAATCTCTATAAAAGAAGAACCAATATAAGTCCTTTCTTATCTGTACAAAAGGAACATCAACAAATCGAGGGGCAATTGAAGGCAACAAAACATCAACTGGCATCATTTATTATGGAGAATTTAGATTCTATCTTGATATTTGATAAGGGTGAAAAGCTTATCACTGTTAACCCCGCCTTTGAAAGAACATTTGGCTGGTCTGCAAACGAATCATTAGGATTACATGTGATCGATATGCCGTTTATTCCAGATGACAGGAAATTTGAAATCAATCGAAATAGAAGCTTTGTGATATCAGGTGAAAAGATTGTAGGATATGAAACTATAAGAAATACGAAGGATGGCAATCATCTAAATGTGGTGCTGTCGAGTTTCCCCTTATGGTCAGAGGAAGAAAAAATTAACGGATGGGCAGTTATTATTAGGGATATTACTGAAAAAAAGCAAGCACAAGAGGTGCTCATTAGGACTGAAAAACTATCGATTGCTGGTGAATTAGCTGCAAGTATTGCCCATGAAATTCGTAACCCTGTTACCACCATAAAAGGATTTCTGCAACTCTTGCAGTCTGGCAGTGTGAAAAAGAAGTATTTTGATGTTATGGAATCTGAAATAGATCGAATTGAGCTTATTCTTAGCGAACTTCTGATGCTTGCCAGACCTCAGTTGATAGATTTTAAACTAGAGAATATCTCGATGTTGCTTAAGGATGTTGTTACCTTATTGGTCCCTCAAGCTAATATGAATGGTGTTGTCATCAAAACGGATTTTGATTCTGAAGAAGTAGTTGTAAGGTGTGAAAAAAGTCAACTAAAACAGGCGTTCATTAACTTTGTAAAAAATGCCATTGAAGCCATGCCACAAGGTGGAGAGTTCGTTATCCAAATGGAGAGTATCAATAAAGATGAGTTATTCATTCGCTTTATTGATCAAGGATATGGAATACCAAATCACCTCCTTTCAAAGTTGGGTCAGCCCTTCTACACAACAAAGGAAAAAGGAACAGGATTAGGTTTTATGGTAAGTAAAAAGATTATCGAAAATCACAAAGGCTCCATTGTCATATCCAGCAAAGAAAATAAGGGTACTACGATTGAAGTGAAACTTCCCTTGTGAAACAAAGGGACGGTTCTTTTGCTTCCTTTGGAAGGAAGCAAAAGAACCGTCCCCATGTCATTTACATTTTGATTTTTTCGTTTTCTAGCAGGGTGACGAGTGCGTTGGCAACGGCAGGATCAAATTGGGTGCCGCTGTTTTGTTTTATTTCATTGATTACATAGTTCATGGTTAAGGGTTGGTTTTTATACACCCGTTTGGAAGTCATTGCGTCGAAGGAGTCTGCTACTGAGACAATCCTTGCGGCGAGCGGGATATTGTGTTCCTTTAACCCAAAGGGATATCCGCTGCCGTCGTATCGTTCGTGGTGATACAGAATGATGTCCAAGAGGCTGTTTTTCTTGAATTTGGAAATATGGTCAACCATTTCGAAGCCTATTATTGGGTGTTGTTTGATGAGTTGGAATTCATCTTCGGTTAATTGGGACGGCTTGTTTAGGATTTGCCCGGGCACGCCGATTTTTCCGATGTCATGTAACAGTGCCCCGATATAAATATTATTGCATGTTCTGGGAGCCAGCTGCATTTTTTCCGCGATCATCAGCGCATATTTGGCGACATTTTCGGAATGCGATGCTGTGTAAGTGTCTCTGGCATCAAGTATTTTTGATAGTGTTAGCACGAGCGATAAGGTGTCATCCTGCTCTTGTTGATAACGTTCGATTAGTAGTTTGATCATCAAGGTTAGCACAAAGTAGACAGCCCAGTGAAAAAGGTAGGACAAGAGATCCATGATGTGAAAGTCCGGCATACCGATGTAACCGTTCAGGCAGGATAACACTGCGGTGGCGATGAATAGGACGGAAATGCTTTTATGGCGAAAACCTATCCCTAGAAAAATGCAGACTACAATAAAGGTTCCTTCTAAGAATAGATTGAGATTAATTTTGAAAAATAGGTGCAGGACTAAGGTTGCGAGCAGGACAATTAAGAATGCCGTCTGATAGATCACTCTTCTCTCGAAGATGGCGGCTCTTTTTAAAAGTTCATTCAAGAGGAAGAACTCCTTTCTTCCGATTGCTTCTGAAGAAATTATATCCTACAAATGCGGTGAATTTTCAAAGGAGTTATGAACAATCTGGGAAAAAGCATAGGGACGGTTCTTTTGCTTCCTTTAGAAGGAAGCAAAAGAACCGTCCCCACGAAGAGGCCGCTGAATCGGGATTCAGCGGCCTCCATTTTAAAAAACAGGGGGGGTTTTCTAAAAGTATATCCGGATGGATGCTTTTTATACATTGTCCCACCAGATTTTTATGGACTTTATGACTTTATGGGGACGGTTCTTTTGCACCTTTTCACAGGTTGGAGTCAAAAGAACCGTCCCCATAACAAAAAAACTCCGACGCATAGCGTCAGAGCAAGGCTAGGGCTGTTTTGCGGAGAGTGGATTGATTTTTTTTAGAGGGAGTGAGGGATAGGTTAGGAATTTCGGACAGGTATCTTTTCAAATTGTTGTTCGTGGAGTAACCATTCAAGTTGGGAGACGCGTTTTTGCAGGCTGTCGACATTTTGATTTGACTTGCCAACCATTCTTATTAAGCTTTCAAGCAGCTGGGGGATTTCATCACTATAGACCAAATGGCAATTCCTCCTCTATTTTTTGTTCCTTTGCTTCAATCTCCGGCTTCCGGCTGAGAAACCGAACTGTATCGGCAATGACCTCGGTAACATACACTCTTCTGCCCTCCTGATTATCGTAGTGCCTAGTCTGAATTCGGCCTGTGATACCGAGAACCGATCCCTTGCGGCAGTAGTGTGCCGTGTTTTCCGCAGCTTTGCGCCAAAGCGTGCATTGGATAAAATCAGCCTCAATTTCACCGTTGTGGTTTCGAAATTGGCGGTTAACGGCAAGCGTGACATGGGCAACGGGGATTCCCTCGGTTGTCATCTTCATCTCGGGGTCCTTCGTCAATCTTCCGACAATGGTCACTTGATTGATCATTCCTTTTACTCCTTTCAGGTTGATGGCACTATCATATCCCGCTGGAGCATGCTTGTAAAAAGGCGAAAAACCATTTTCAAGTAGTCTTTGACATTCAAAAGGCTATTTTCCCTTTAGTGAAAATGACCTTTTCACGATTGATTTCAACAATAATCACCAGTTTTCCAACACCGTCTCAATATTTTTCGACAAAATCTTCGTTTCCCTATCACAAGGCTGTGTTAAAGCTCATTGTTGATTTTGTAACCTTGTTTATTGGAGCAAGAGTAACACAAAACAAGCCCATAAAGTCCGACAATAGAGGTTTGCCTCGGTCTTATGGTATAATCGTTCTAACTAGTATCGATATGGGGGGCATGTAATGAAAACCTTTAAGTTAATCTCATTAGCTGTAATGGAAGATGACAAAAGCGTCGACGTCCCATTGGATCACGGACTGATTATCAATAAAGAAGATGAGCACTCTACCTGGCTGCTCGAGGCCTACACAGAGCTTTCACTTTACGATTATTTTAAAAAAATTGCCGATGAAAAAAGAGACATTATTGTGAAGGTCGTCATTACGAAGGCAGACAATGACCCTGTCTTTTTACAAACGAAGATTAGCTGTCTGCAGTTATTTGAGGGGCATATAAGTGTTTTACTTGAAGGTCAGCTGCGCAGAACAACAAAAAACCATAGCCAAATTTTGATTGATCGGCTGATGAAACAAGGATTTGCAGGCGAAGATCTTCTCACCGAATTTATCAAGCAAAAAAACAGCGTGCCACGGGTAAAGTGACGAATAATAAATTTAATTGTAATTGATGAAAAGAACTTGGTTTCCAAGTTCTTTTTCATTTGTGTTGGAACGAGTTTTTGTAATAAAAACTTACTATTCAAATAATAAGTAATACCCCCTACACTAATGCTAAATTAGATATTATTCGTTTTTCTCCTACCGTTCCTAAAATAGGACCCCACTATACACCACGAACAAACGGAGGTACTATGTTTAAACTATTTACTAGATGGCTAAATTATCCTAATTTCTTTCGATATAGTTTTTTTATCGTTTTGATTTTAAGTATAATTATAAACATCTTTATGATTGAAAATGATGATAATTTTTATATTCTTTATATCTTTTGTGCAATTTTTTTAGAGATAGGATTCTATAACAGGTCGACTTGGTTTATAGCCTTACTTACTACTCTAGTGGTAATATGTAGATCTTTTCTAATACCAGACCCTTCCTATAATATTATTTCATTTCTTATATATTTGTTGACCTATCTTTTGATAGCATTTATCTCTGTTGGATTAATGAAAAATGTTCAAAAAGTCAGAGAAGATAATTTTGAATTAACAAAAGCCCTTGTCAACGCTTTGGATTCGAGAGATCCCTATACATTGCATCATTCTAAAAATGTAGCAAAGCTTGCACTTACAATGGCAGAAAAGTTGAAGTTGTCTAAAGACTTGTGCAATGTCATTCGAATTGGCGGGCTGCTGCACGATATTGGGAAGATTGGAATTCCTAAGCATATATTGACCAAGCCTGGGAAATTAACAGATGATACAACGCCTTTACGAGTATTACAAAATCGATTGAAGTAGTTTCCAAAAATATCCAATATGTTTCCTCCGCTGTCGAGCAATTAACGGCTCAAAGCGAGATTATTGTCGATACGATTGGCAATGTTCAGGCCATCGCCGAAGGAGAATTGTCTTCTACCCAAGAAAGTGCTGCCGCTACTGAAGAACAGGTAGCCAGCATGGAAGAAGTCACCTCGTCCGCCCAAGGCCTCACTCGCTTGGCCGATGACATGAAAGCCTTTATTGGGAGATTTAAAATTTAGGCTCAATTTTTTATAGAAAATTGAAAGACAAATACTTAAGCCAGTCCGCGGACTGGCTTTTTAGCTAGGTGTATTTTCCAGAAAATGTCTAAATGCTCATAACTACTTGGAAATGGTCCATAATTATCAAAAAACGGCTCATAACTGTTCCCAAATGGTTCTTAAACCAACGAAAATGGTTCATAATTTTTCATAGGCCTCTATTTTTGGATGCTTTTAAACATGAAAACAGCACGCCCGGTCGGCGTGCTGTTTTCGTTATGTAATTCTATTCTTCTTTTTTGGCTCCTAAGGCAAAAGTGATTTCGGCTTCACAAGCGATCTCGCCGTCCACTGTGGCTGTGGCTTTGCCTTTGCCGATTGAGCCGCGGACGCGCGTCATTTCAACTTCAAGACGCAGCTGGTCACCTGGTCTGACTTGCCGTTTGAAGCGGCAGCTGTCGATTCCCGCGAAAAACGCCAAGCGGCCGCGGTTTTCTTCTTTGATCAGTACAGCAACGGCGCCGACCTGCGCGAGCGCTTCAACAATTAAAACTCCAGGCATGACGGGGTATTCAGGAAAATGTCCATTGAAGAACTCCTCATTGGCGGAGACATTCTTCAGGCCAACTGCTCGTTTGCCTTCCTCTACTTCTAGGATTCGATCAACTAGCAAAAATGGATAGCGGTGGGGAATAATTTCTTTTATTTGAGCGATATCAAGCATTCGGTTAGTACCTCCTACTACTATTAGGTTCTTATTTTTTATTATACACTAAGAAAAGCGCAAGCGCCCAAATTAAGGAACGTCGACTAAAACCCGCCACGTCCACATCCTGTGCGTCGAGGCTAGACAATTCTCAAAGTGAAAATTTTTACATTCTTATCTTTAAGGAAAAGCGGGACCTGTTATTTTTTCTCAACAAGATCGTAAATATGGGACCAGGTTGATCCCTTGAACACGTCGACCGCCTTCCCGCCGCCGATCCCGCTATAACCAACCAGCGCCCCTGCTGTCACACAAATAATGATCAGGGCGATGAAGATGACAAAACGAAGCCACATCGGAATCAGGCCGGTACGGGTAGGTGTCTCCACATGTTCCGCTGCCTGCTTCTGTTCCGCTAGCTTGAGTTTTTTATACTCTTCGCGTGTTAAGGCTTGTTTTTCCGTCATTCATCCTACCCCTTTTAACGAATCCCATTAATCAGGCCCATCATTTGGTCCGCCATCGTCACGGCCCGGGATTGAAATTGATACGAACGCTGTACGTTCAGCATATCGGTCATTTCCTTCGACATATCTACATTTGATTGCTCGAGCATACGCTGGCCAATTGAAATCTGTTCCCTTGGAAGCTCAGTCAACATGCCATTTGCCGCCGTTACGTTATTTGGAAGTCCGATCAAGCTTCCACCTTTTTGCTCAAACAATTGCGGCTTATTGATTTGAACGACACCCAGGTTAAAGGACTGCATCGTTCCATTTGTCATCGCTACATTCATTGTCCCATTTTGGGTGATATCAATTTTCCCTACATCGCCGGCAATAATAATTGGGTTATTATTTTCATCCAAAATTGGATAGCCTTCGCTCGTGACAAGCATCGTCTCGTTATTGGCAACAGGCGATAGTTCGAGCGCACCGTTCCGGGTATATTGGACTGAGCTTGTGTTATCCTTTTGGACCAGCACCTTGTAGTACTGGCCCTCTTTTTGAAAAGCTGTGTCAAGGTCCCTGTCGGTTGGCTTGAAGCTCCCCTGGCTACTGTTCATTTCCACCTGATTCAGCTTAGCCCCTGTGCCTTGGCGGATTCCGTTCGGCGTCAGCCGCCCTGCTTCTTTCCCGGCATCCGGCTGATTAGCAAACTGCTGAACAAGCAAGTCCGTGAAGCTGGCTTGTTTGCTTTTGTATCCAGTTGTATCAAGATTGGCGAGATTATTACTTATTATGTCCAACTGCTTCTGTAATTGACTCAAAGTATTGGTTGCCGTAATCATTGAGGTATTCATTTTTAAACCTCCCTTGAAAAAATTATCCGCCTGCTATGGGAAAAATAATTCCGCCTGCTAACCGGAGAATTCCGCCAGTATTGTAGATTATTCCGCGCGTTTTGTTTGTTTTTCCGTGGATTTCACCATTTATTCCGCGTATGTCACATTTTGTTCACTTTTTCTAAAAAATCAACCGATCTTTCCGACCTCATTCGCTACTTTTTCCATACTGCGGTCATAGGCTTGCAAAATCTTTTGGTTTGCTTCAAAAGAGCGGTAGGCCGTCAGCATATCCGTCATTGATTTGCTCAGATCAACATTCGATTGTTCAAGGAAGCCCTGCTGGAGCTTGAACTGTTGGTTGGCGGCGCTGGCGAGTGACGTGCCACTTTCCGTTCGATACAGTCCGTTGCCTTCTTTAATCAGACTCCCTGGCTGGGCAGCAAAAGCAATTCCCAGTTGAGCTTGTTCACCATTTTGGCCAGTAATCAGGCCGGTATCACTCACCGTGAATTGGTCGCTTGAAAGCTGAATCGGCTTGCCATTGGTATCAAGTATGTATTGGCCGTTGCCTGTCGTTAAATAGCCCTGTGCATCTAATGTAAAATTACCGTTTCGCGTGTAGCGGGGCTGTCCGCTCGGGTCCTGGACCGTGAAAAAGACCGAACCCCTCAATCCGTTTGCATTGATATCGACCAAGGCCATATCAGTTTTATTATCTGTTTCCTTCATATCACCTTGAATAAATCTCGGAATCGCTTCCTGCATATAGACGCCCGTACTCAGCGAGCCAACCTTTGGACCCCCTGGCGTCTGTCCGTTCATCAGCTCCAACAGCATATCAGGAAACGCCCTTAAGGTTGATTGATCTTCTTTAAATCCAGGTGTATTGGCATTTGCCATATTATTTGTTAACATATCCGTCCTGCGCTGCTGGGCAAGCATCCCCGAAGCAGCCGTATAAAAACCCTTAAACATCCATTCCACCTCTTTTGGACCCCATCGTCCACACTTACCTTTATTATAGAAAACTTTCACAAAATACACACCAACTATTTGCAGAAAAAAGTCGCATCCTGTGAAAATTAATCGAAAAACATGGGGGCATGGGGGGCATGGGGACGGTTCTTGTGACTCCATTTTTATTCAAAAGAAACCTCCCCGTGAAAGAAGCCGCTACCCCGCTCAGTTATCCGTCTTTTTTGGATTTTGTCTGTATGATTTTCCAGATAACCGTATGATTTCTTCGTTTATTCGTATATTCTGGTTCGTTATCCGTATTTGGAGCTCGAACCTTCTAAAACGCAAAAAAGTCTAATGAATATTAGACTTTTTGATTGTTTATATGATTCTTCTTTTTGGAAGACGATCGATGTTGTCGAGCATAACGCCTGTACCAATTGCTACGCAGCTCATTGGATTTTCTGCTACGAGTACGGGAACCTTTAGTTCTTCGGCTAGCAGCGTGTCAATTCCATGTAACAATGCTCCGCCGCCTGTGAGAATGACACCGCGATCAATGATATCTGCGGATAATTCTGGCGGTGTGCGCTCAAGAACGGTCTTGGCTGCCTGAACAATTACGGCAACGTGTTCCCTTAGTGCTTGCTCCACTTCTTCGGAGCGAACAGAAATCGTTCTTGGAAGGCCACTGACCATATCACGGCCGCGAATTTCCATTTCCTCGGAGCGGGATCCTGGGAAGACGGTTCCGATCCCAATTTTTATATTTTCAGCTGTACGCTCTCCGATGAGAAGCTTGTATTCACGTTTAATGTAATTTAAGATTTCTGCATCGAATTTGTCGCCAGCCATTTTTATGGAGGAAGATGTAACGATGTCGCCCATTGATAGCACAGCTACATCCGTCGTTCCTCCTCCGATGTCAACTACCATGTTTCCGCTTGGCTGGAATATGTCCATTCCGGCGCCAATTGCGGCTACCTTTGGTTCTTCTTCTAAATAAATCTTTTTCCCGCCGCTTTTTTCAGCAGCTTCGCGAATTGCTTTTTGCTCGACACTTGTGATGTTCGTTGGGCAGCAAATCAAGATGCGCGGCTTTGATAAAAAGCCTTTTACATTTAATTTATTAATAAAATGCTTTAACATTGCTTCTGTTACGTCAAAATCTGCGATGACACCGTCTTTAAGTGGACGGATTGCTACAATGTTTCCTGGTGTACGTCCAACCATTTTGCGTGCTTCCTCGCCAACGGCAAGAACACGGTTTGTATTTTTATCGATTGCTACGACAGAGGGCTCATTTAAAACAATCCCCCGGCCTTTAACGTGAATCAACACATTAGCCGTTCCTAAATCAATACCAATATCCCTTGCAAACATTCTCTTTTCTTTCCTCCTTGATAAGGAATCCACATACTGTCCTAATTGTATATTGTAGCACAATAAATATTCATTTCATACAAAAAGTTTGTAAATTTGTGTAGAGTCATGTCATGTTCAAGGAAAAAAGGAATGTTGGATATCTACATTTATTGCTTTACAGCTTCCCCTTCTCTTTCTTCTTTCTGGTATTTCATTTTTGTGGCCTCTCCGCCCCGAAGGTGTCGGATCGATTTATGATAATCTAAAATTTCTTTTACCTCATTTGCTAGGTCCGGGTTAATTTCAGGAAGTCTTTCTGTCAAATCTTTATGGACTGTACTTTTGGATACGCCAAACTCCTTCGCAATCACGCGAACCGTTTTCCTCGTCTCCACGATATACTTTCCAATCTTGATAGTTCTCTCTTTGATGTAATCGTGCACACCACTCGCCCTCCCCAAATTGGATGTGAGAAGTGTGAAATGAGACCCGCTTATCACTTCGATGAAATACTACTACCCGCATGCAGAAACATACGGCAGAAAGCTATGCCTGCTGCTTTCTGTGCGTTCAATGAATAATCATGTCCCCAACTGAAATCCCGTTGTCAAAAACGACTCCTCACCTCAAACACTCTCTTTATAAAGGTTTTTTATAGTTTATTAGCTTGGATACGGGAATATGCACGAAAGATAAAGTTTTTTGAAAATTTAGTAATTAATTCTGTATAATTTCATTATTCGACATCCTCAAATAATGCATAAGGAATGCATAGGGGAATGCATAGGGACGGTTCTCATGATAACCTTTTAACTCCCCATGAGTTGAAGCCAGGTCGCAGCCTGGCTCAGGTATTTTATCCCTTATTTTTTTCGACCACCCGCTTGGTTATGAACCATTTTTAGAGTTTATGAACCATTCTGCCTTACTTATGACCCATTTCCGAGAGTTATGAACCATTTTGATGCAGTTATGAGCATCTTTCCATTTACTGTAAATTTCCAAACTGAAAGCAGGCCCTAACCCTAAAAAAGTGACTCAAGAGAAACGTCCCTTTAGTCACTTTTTCATTACTTATTGACTTGGTTGTGCAATGTGGTTCTGACTGCACCTGGTCCTTTGATGAGTTGTTTGTAGAATTCTTCTACTTTTTCTCCTAAACCAATTTCGTATAAATCAACACCAAAGATTTTGTGGTTTGAGAGAATTGGTTTTAGGGAGTCGCCGACTGAATCTGGATTTCCAAATTCGATCTTTTTGATATATTGCTGCACTTCTTCTAAAAGTGGATCTGGACTAATCGTCATTTCTTTACCAGCATCATTGATGCCCATCAAATAACGGCACCAAGCAGCGATCGTTAATGGGATAAGCGTTAAATCTTTGACATGTAGTTCGTCTCTTTGGACATACGATTTGATTGTTTCCCCAAAGCGAATCGCCAGCTTCTGTGAAGTATCTGTCGCAATCCGTTGTGGTGTATCTGGGTTATTCGGATTTGGAAAACGTACCTCAATGACCTCTTTAATAAACTGCATTGGGTCAATGATGCCAGGGTTGGTAACTGTCTTCATGCCTTCATCATAGCCAATTTTTTCAACCAGTGTTTTTAAATCTTCATCCTTCATTTCATCAGCAATCGATGTGTATTCAAGCAAACAACCAAAGATCGCTAATGCAGTATGAAGTGGATTTAAGCAGGTACATACTTTCATTCTTTCTACCTTGTCAACAGTTTCTCTTTCCGTAAAGTAGACACCGACTTTTTCTAACGGTGGTCTTCCATTTGGAAAAAGGTCCTCAATGACAAGATATTGGCTTTCCTCCGTATTCACAAATGGTGCAATTGCCGGGCCATTTGGTCTCGTTCGAATCAGTTCAGCACTTTCGTAGCCAAGTGCTTGTAACTTTTCTGCAACGATTGGAGAGGACTGCGGTGTAATTTTATCAATCATACTCCACGGAAAGGTAATTTTCGTTTGATCATTGAGATAATCAATAAAGCCTTGATCGACAACACCGTTTTCCAGCCACATATTTGCTACTGTGAAAACAGCAGCTTTCAACTTGTCGCCATTATGAGAGAAATTATCAGTACTTACCAGCGCTAAAGCAGCCTTTCCATTTTGATATCTTTCAAATAAAAGGGATGTCAGCAAAATCATCGCATGGTTTGGATGCTCAAGTCCCTTCTGGATTTCATCTTTAAAGGCGGGACGGATTTCTCCATTCATGTCTCGTAAGTCATAGCCTTTTTCTGTGATTGAAAAAGTAACAAATTGGAGAGATGGGTTTTTAAAGATCTCTTTTAACCGTTGCCATGATTCCGGCCCGCTATATGTAGAAAGACTTTCCGCAACACTGGCCACAGCTTCCATATCCAATGAGCCATCGGCTTTCATCACGACATCCAAACTTAAGTTATTGTATGGATGATAAACTTTTTCAATCAAGGCATCACTGAAGGTAGAAACAACAATAACCCCTTTATCGGTTTCCTTCTTTTCAATTAAATGCTGCTGTAAAACAGAATGGAAGGCTCTAAATAAATTACCTGGACCGAAGTGTAGCCAAATCGGCTCTTTTTTCGTTGCTTCCCACACTTTTTCAAAATCATATTCTGGTGTTTTAATCCCAATCTGAGCAAATTTGTCTTTTTGCGTTTTTAACTCTTCAATTCCTAACTTAACCAATTGTACCCCTCCTTATTTTCAAACCTCATTCATAAATGATCATTGACAGTAAGATATAAATGAACATTTTTATAATAAGAGCATTCCCTTTTGCAAAAATGAATATGTAGACTCATGGGGACGGTTCTTATGCCCCTTTTTAAGCAAAAGAACCGTCCCCATGTTTCCTACTCTTTTAATAAAGCATTTGTATGCCAAGCACCTAGTAAATACATGATTCCTAAGGCACGGTCGTATAAGCCGTAGCCTGGACGGCATACTTCATCCCAAATATGTCTGCCATGATCCGGGCGAATATAGCCGTCGAATCCATTCTCATATAATGCATTGACAATTCCTGTAATCGGTAAAGAACCATCTTCAACATTATGGGATGTTTCAATAAAGCTGCCATCTCCAAAGTGTTTTACATTCCGGATATGGGCGAACGGAATTCGATCTGTAAAAGTCCTCGCAATATCAATTAAATCATTGTTTATATTGCCACCTAACGAACCAGAGCAAAAAGTTAACCCATTGGAGGGACTGTCGACAGCATCTAAAAGACGCCCAATATCCTCTTTATTTTTGACGATCCGTGGTAAACCAAAGATGGAGAATGGCGGGTCATCTGGATGGATCGCCATTTTAATGCCGCACTCTTCCGCAACCGGGCAAATTTCTTTCAAAAAATAAGTTAGATTCGCTAATAAATCAGCTTCTGAAATATTTTTATACTGAGCAAATAAAGATTTCAAATCCTTTAATCTTTCAGGTTCCCAACCTGGGAGTGTGAAATCCTTGGCGTTCTCTTCCATATTCTTTACAACCTCTTCTGGTGTAAGGGAAAGAACCTTTTTGGCATCGAAAAATAAGGCAGTACTGCCATCCTCTGCTTCTTTAAATAAATCGGTACGGAACCAATCAAATACAGGCATAAAGTTATAACATACACACTTAACGCCGAATTTGCTTAAGTTTTTCAATGTTTCTTTATACGCTTCGATATATTTATCTCTCGTAGGTAATCCAAGCTTAATATCTTCATGAATATTAACGCTCTCAACTACCTCTGTATTTAAACCATACTCACTGGCCTGATTTACTACTTCCTCGATCCGGCCGGCAAGCCAAACCTCTCCAACAGGCACATCATGCAGTGCCCATACCACTCCTTTAACTCCCGGTATCTGGCGAATTTGTTTTAAAGTAATGGAGTCATTGCCTTCTCCATACCATCTAAATGTCATTTGCAATCTTAGTTCCTCCTTCATGTTGAGGGTGTTGTGGTGTGTTGGGGCGACGGTTCTTTTGAATCATTGTCCACGTACGTTCTTTCCCGCGGCAAACTTCAGAGATGTTTGTCCCAGGTCCAAGTTTTATTTTTAAAATTTCCCCTCTGATCTGTTCGTATACAAACGATACAAAGGGACGGTTCTTTTGAATACTTTTAGATCAAAAGAACCGTCCCCATGTTTTCACCCTTGTTTTCAGTTAGTTAGCTTTAGCTTGTGGGAATTCAGCTTTTGTTTTGCCGCCCCATAGTTTTTCATATTTATAACCGGTAAGTGTTTCGACAACTTGTTTTGTTTTTGGATCCACATTTTCTTTGCTTCCGTTGTTTTTCAAACGGTTGATTTCATCAACAAGAATACCATGTGTTTGTTTGTTCAATTTAAATGTGAAGGCTGCAATCAATGCTACCAGCAGTAATCCGATAACCCCAATAAGCATGATCCCAACAATCGTGTGAACAGCGCTTACTGACTGTGTTGGTGCTTTTTGAACAAAACCTCCAGCTTGCAGGACTGCCCCAACTAAGAAGGTTGCAAGTGCCACGGAAGATTTTCTAAAGAATGTCATAACGGATGCAAAGATTCCTTCGCGTCTTTTTCCGGTAATCATTTCGTCTACGTCTGGAATGAATGGGAACACATTCCAAGGAACAAATTCCAGCATACTTCTGCCGATTTGATAGACGAATGAGATAATTCCTAAAGTAAGGAGTAAGTTACTTGGATGGTATAAATAAACTGCTCCATATCCTAATAAACAAAGGATCATCGTTGAATAAGAAATTTTGAATAAGTTAGCTGGTCCAATTTTTATCATTAAGAATCCATAAACGATTGCCCCTGGAAGTCCAATGATACTAAATGAAAGTAAGTTGGCCGCAAGTGATGATGTGCTATTCAATGCATATACACAGTAGAATACAAACACTGCGTTAAAAGCATCTTTTGCTGTCATTGAGCAAATATAGATAAGTAAATGCTTACGGAAACTTTTTACTTTGAAAGTGGAACCAAAATCAACTAATGTTTGCGTAATGCCTTTTAAATTGTCAGCAAAGCTTTTGTGCTCTTTCTTGGCATCGATGTATTTCTGCATATCCTCAGGTGAAACTTCTCTTTCCCATGTTGAGCGGAAAGAAATAAAGATACAAATCGCAAACAGTACTGCGAAGAATGCGCCATTGATTAGGAAAGACATAGGACTGTCCTGTCCTAAAATACCGAATAATTGACCTGGAATAAACGTTGCTAAAAATGTACCTGTACCTGAAATGAACATTCTAGCTGTTGATAATTTTGTTCTTTTATTAAAGTCTTTTGTCATTTCTGAAGGAAGCGTTTCCCACGGGATCAATACCATTGCCGCGATAATTTCAAACGCTAAGTATGTAAGCAGATAGTATAGATAATGCATTCCTGTTACCCACAGTAAAACGTAAACAAGCATTAAAGGTGAGCCAATCAGTAAGAAAAATCTGCGTCGGCCAAATTTTCTTCCCAATTTAAATTTAAAGAAGTTATCTGATAAGCTGCCCATAAATAAACTGACGACTGCATCCACAATCCGGGCAATCGCGATGATTGATGCGGCCTCAACAGGAGTTAAACCTGCAAACTTTGTAAAAAAGAATAATAGCCATGCACCAATAATTGTGAAGGCTCCTCCGCCCATCATATCTGTTAATCCGAAACCGATACTTGTTGGAAGGGTAATTGTTTTATTTTTCCTGGCCATTCATAATGCCCCCTCTATAAATAAATAATATAACTATAAGTAAAACGCTTACTTTATTTTACAAAAAATAAATGTTCACTTTTTCACATGACATTAGAATTTGATAGATAAACATACCGTTTTGCATGTAACTTTTATTAGCGATATTTTCTCATTAGAGTTTGACTTACCTCTGACACTATTTTTCCAAACTTTGCACAAGGTATGAGTTTTCGTTTTGATTAACACAATTTACATTTACTGGGCCAATTCAATCATTAACCAGTACTGATATGTTACCTCCTCTGCAGGAAATATTGGTATATTAGTATTCTAGTATGCTAGTCGCTTGCTACATTGTCATTATAATACCGCTTACTTAACTTTGCAACCGCTTTTTTGATAGTTTCAAAATGTCCACAAAATCGCCCATTTATTGTTAATGAATGGGTTTCAAGAGAATGAAGTTCACGAAAGTTCACGGGGACGGTTCTTTTGAGTTCATTTTGACTCAAAAGAACCGTCCCCATGAGCCACTCGTATTTACTTTTCGCATTTATACCATAATTCAAGGTCGTTTTCTTTATAGACCCATCCTCGACGAATCGATGTTTCTTCATAAGTTCCATTGACAGCACGGTTTAAAAGTTTCTCGGTGATTCGAATAAAATCTTGAATCATTGTTTTATCTCGTAATGGTTGTCCATGTCCAACGGCTAGATGGTCAAATTCTTCGCTCCTGCTCCACATTTTTTTTAAACCGTCCAGAAACCTTTCTAAGCATTCTTCATTATAATCATCCGGCAAACGATCATTTGCGTGACTATCATGGAATAGATTTTTATGAACATTTACCTCTTCCTCGACGTTGGAGCGCCCAAATAGTAAAACAGAATCTCCCACGATATCGCCACTAAATAAAATTCGCTGTTTTATATCTAAAAATGCAACACTACCACTTGAGTGCCCCGGAGTACTGATCACTTCCAACGAACGATTCCCCAGTTCAAAAATATCGCCTTCTTTTAATGGCTTGAATGCAAATTTGGCAGTCGCTTCAGGTACATCATCCAGTAATTCTTGGATTTTATCTCTATCCTTTTCTGGTAAACGTAATGGACCTCTTGAACCCACATAATTTCTTCGATACTGCGGAAATTCATCATAAAAAATTCTTGCGATATCTTCATCGAGCGGATTCATATAAGGCACCGCGTCAAAAGCGTACACCCCGCCACAATGATCCGGATGCCCGTGAGTCAACAATACCTTAATCGGTTTATCTGTTAATTTTCGAACATCCCCCAGCATATCGCCCATTCCGATTCCTGTATCGATTAAAGCAGCAAATTGCTCTCCTTCAAGGACATAGTAATTATCTAAATAATAGTCGGTAATCATCCACGTTTGGTCTGCCACCTTTATTATTGGCTTTTCCATCGTATTCGCCCCTCTTGATGCGTATTTCATGTTTTCACGGTTCACGGGGACGGTTCTTTTGAGTCAAAATGAACTCAAAAGAACCGTCCCCATGTTTCATTTCATTCCTTCAACGATGCCCTTTACTAGCTTAACTGGTATTTGCGAGCCGCCTCTGTTCTGGACGTTTTCTACCATCATTGCAATCAGCAAATTTGGTGAGTTGACATTATACGCGACAAACCAGCCGTTTTCCGTTCCGGTTTCGCCCTGCTTTTGCTTGATTTCCGCTGTTCCGGTTTTCCCAGCCAGCGGATAATCTGCCATGTCAGCAGCGTGTGCTGTTCCGCTTGGATCGCCGACAACCTTCCGCAGGATGCCCGAGATGAGCGCCGCGTCCCCGCTTGATACCACCTGCTGCTTCCAAATCTGATTTTTTTGATCCGTCATCAACAAAACAGGTTTGATCATATTGCCGCCATTGACAAACGGCGTGTAGGCCGCCATCAAATGCACGATACTCATTTGTACCTGCCCCTGTCCGTAGCCAGAATCAGCTAGTGAAATATCACTATCCAGCTTTCCGAACGTCGAGGTCGACAGCGGGAACGGATAGTCAATCTTCTCTTCAAAGCCAAACTTTTTCAAGCCATCGCTGAATTGTGCCTGACCGATCTTTAACGCCGCCTGCGCGAAGTAAATATTATCCGAGAGGACTAGCCCGCTTTCAAGATTAACCGGACTGGATTCATGGACCCGTGTGACAAAATAATTCCCCCACGATTGATCCTTTTGCCATTTCAAGCCGCTAATCGCGATCCCCTGCGCCGGGTCTAGCGATTTCGCCGCCAACCCGATTGAGGCCGTGATCGGCTTCATCGTCGAGCCAGGAGCGTAGGCTTGCTTAAAGCGGGTCGACAGCGGCTGCTGCGGATTATCCTGGAGTGCCTTCCAAGCGTCTGCGGAAAAGCCCAACGCCGCCTGGTTGGGATCGAAGGACGGAGAACTGACTAGTGCAAGCGTTTCTCCTGTCACCGGGTTCATTTCTGCTGCGGTGCCTGCTTCCCCGTTCATGCCGGCAAATACTTTTTGCTGGGCATTCGCATCAATCGTGAGCGTAATGTCCTTGCCGTTCATAACTGCTTTTTCAGCCAGAACCGTCTCAGTCCCGTCGGCCTTTTTAATCGTAACCTTGACGCCTGGCTCACCCCGTAATTGCTCATCGTACACCTGCTCTAGGCCTCTTTTTCCAATCACATCATTGCTCGTGTAGCCCTTGGCCTTCCATTTCGCCAATTCGTCTGCCGTAATCCCGCCTACATAGCCGATCAGCTGTGCCGCAGCGTCCTTATACGGATAAACCCTGGCTGAGACCTTTTTCGTCTGTACCGGCGCTAGCGCAATTAACTGCGCAATCCGAGCCTGGTCGTCCAGTGCAACCTTCTTCAATGGAACAAAATAGTCAGGCTTCACCCAGCTCGCGCCGATCGCCTGGTTTATCTCGTCAGGTGTCATTTGCAGCAGGCTCGAAAGCTGCGTAACCACGTAATCCTTCTGCTCGCCCATTTTCCCCGGAATGACACCTACCTCATAAACCTGGCCATTCACAGCCATCCCGTTGCCATTGCGGTCGACAATCTGCCCCCGCTCCGGCGGCGATGTCGCAAAGCTAATCTTATCGCCTTTCTTCAGCTCAGGAAAAATATACGTCGTATTCCAATCCACATACCAATTTTTGTCCTCATTCACCATCTTGGCCTTCTTCGTAAATTGAATCGGCCCCGCTATGCTGTTCATTTTTGCCGAAAACGGCAGCGTCGCCGTTTCTTCCTTCGGCTTTTTAAAACTGAGCTTGAGGTCCGAAACCTCCAGATCACCATGAATTTTCTTATAGCGGCTGACAAACTCCTGCTTCGTGATCGACTTCTTCGCATCCTTCGACAAGTACTCATACATGCTGGAAAACTTTTGCTGCTTCCATAGCCCTATGTATTCCGAAAATCGATCCTGCGGCGTTGGTCCCCTGCTGCACCCAGCAATCACCACCGTTAAAACCACTGCTGTAAAAAGGAACCCAATCCATTTCTTCAACTAGCATCCCCCCTCTACCTTATTTATCTATAATTTTACAGTTTTTACGTGCAAAGGCAAACGATTGCACACATGAACGGGGACGGTTCTTTTGATTGAATCAAAAGAACCGTCCCCATGTTCGCACAAAAAAAAGAGGAGGTGTCCCTCCCCCCTAGTTTATTATGAATTTGTATCAGTTGAAGAGCTGTCTGACGGAGTCGTGCTCTTTGTTTTTGTATCATTTGTGTTTGTGTCATTTGTTTTTTTGTCGTTCGTGTTTGTGTCATTTGTTGATTTATCTTTTGTTGAATTTTGATCCTTGCTCTTGCTATCATCAATTTTTTGCTTGTTATCAATTACGTTTGAAGACTTTTTTGTCGCAGATTGATCGTCCAGTAATGCGCTCAACGGTTTGTTAAAATAGTTTTGCGGATTTACTGCTACGCCATCTTTGCGGATTTCAAAATGCACATGTGTTCCAGCTTTTTCATTGAACAAGCTTTGTCCAGCCTTGGCAATCACTTGTCCCTGTTCGATTTGGTCGCCAACCTTAACCTTCATATCTTTAACAGACTCATATTGTGTGACTACGCCATTGTCATGTTCAACTTCAATGACATTTCCTAACAGAGAATCTTCTTCCACTTTTGTAACTTTACCGCTCATAGCTGCCACAACATCGAATTCTTTGCCATCGTTCATGCCAATGTCAATCCCAGTGTTTGGAACATACGTATTTTTATAAACTACTAATGCAGCTTCCTGATCGGCTTTTTTGCCTGAGAAATCATAGAATTTCTTTTGGACAACAGCTTGTGCTGCATCCTTCACAGGCATTGCAAAGTTTTCCATCGTGCGGTTAACTTCAATCGCCGGATCATTGAATTTTTTGCCAGCAATATCAGTAGATTTATAATCGTATTTGTCTGTCGCGTTGTTGTTACTTGTTTGATACCATAGGACCGCAGTCAATATGATTGCTGCACTTGCAATATAAATGGCTGGAAATACCCAACGCTTTTTCATGAAGCGTTTAAAGCTGGAGCTTTGAGAAGATCGTTTATTTTCTTCCTCTCTCATTATCATCACCTCAGCAATCAGTCTGAACAGATCAGTAGAATTATATACACGCCCAAAAAAATTTTTTTCTGCTTATTTTTCGACAATGCGAAATATTTTATGCATCAGGGGTAAAAATTTTTTCTGGCTTGTAATAAATACGCCCTTTGTTCGTGCCTGTATAGGGTAAATTTAGTGATTTGAGGATCCTATTCGTGCTGCGAGCTGATGAAATGTGAAGGAATTGCCGGAATTCTGCGTTCGTGATCGAGGGTTTAATCAGCAGGAAATAATCGTTGAGGGTTTCAATATGGGCTGTTTTTGACTGATGGCTGCATTGAGAACAATACCATGTACCTTTATTATATACCATTGGAAGCGAAAGGCACTTTGGGCAATATACACCGGTGAGGATTTCATAGGGTGAAATATTATAGAGTTTTTGAATCGTAAACACTGGGGGTGTATGTGCGGCTAACAAGGCTTCTCCTAGTTTTTTTAAATTGGATTTTTTAGGATTCGCGGGTTTTTGAGTTTGGGTTAACAGGTGGATTTTGTCAATCAAGGTTTCATTCGTGCACACTCTTTGAAAAATTTTCTCATTTCCAGGATCAGTGGTAATGATTGTTTTATCATTACTGTTTACGAACAAATATTCAACCGGTACGTTACCTAAATTGTGGTGCGCCAGCCAGTTTTTAAGTTGGTGTGCCTGTTCGTGGACTTGCAGGATCGGATTTTGAACCCGTTTTTTTTTCGTTTGATTAGGAAAAGTACGAAGCACTTGGTTGAGATGTTTATCAAAGTGAAGGTCCCCCGCCCAGTTTTTTACTTCGAGGGGTAAGATCAACGAGGTTGATAAAACAAGCGTATCAATTTGAAAAAATTTATCTTCTTCCGTGCATGGCAAGCGAAGATCATGAATAATATCATATTTATCTTTAGGCAGCTTTTCTAAATAATAATCAATTGACTTCTCGCCTCGATATCCGGTCATTCGATGGTGATAGTCTTCTTCAATCACACTCCGTTTCGGATGAAAATTCTCAATTCTCCTTTTTAGCGCCAAATCTAGGAGAGCTCTTTCGGGAGGTAAACAGGGTTTCAAAAACAAGCACTTCACTCCCTTCTCTTTTTCGATTATAGTATTCTCTTTCTTCTTTCAAAATCCTTCTGTTTTTTGGATATTTATGATTTTATCTACGTCTTTTCTCCACATATCGACCGCTTTCCCTCATTTATCGACCTCTTTTGGTCCGATATCGACCCCCTCCTCCACAAAAATCCAAACCAAAACAAATAACCAGTCCGTGGACTGGTTATTTGTTTGCTGTTATCAGGGCGAGCGTGCTCTCTGTGGAGGTGATGTCCACACCGGTGTAATAGTGTTTGACGATGTCTTGATACGTTTTGCCGTCAGCAGCCATTCCGTTCGCGCCGTATTGGCTCATGCCAACGCCGTGGCCGTAGCCTCTTGTATTGATGATGATATTATCGCCTTTTCGTTCCCAGGTGAAGTCGGTGGATTTAAGATCGAGTTTTTCACGAATTTCCTTTCCAGATAGAACTTTTCCGCTGAAGTTCACTTTGCCGACACGTTTTCCGGCTGTGCGTTCGGTGATTTGACCGATGGTGGCTCCACTTCTTATGTGAACGCCAAGCTTATTTTCGAAGTTTTTAACAGTGAAGATTTGCTGGTTGCTGAACTTGGGTGATTTTTTATCCCATGGACTCGTGACACTGCGTAAATATGGCAGTTTGCTTGGCCAATAGTCCTCGGAATTTTCGGTGTAGCCATTGCTTGTCGAGAAAAAGGTTGCTTGAATGGGGTCACCGTTGTAGGTTAGGATTTGACCGCTTGTCGCTCTTACAGCATCAAGGATTTTTTTCCTTTTCCAGCTATAATCCGCTCCCCATTCCTTGCGCAGCTGGTCGTCGCTAGAGTAAACCTGGTCCATCGTTGTGTCGCCAACCTGAGCACCTTTTGGCAGCCCGAGATGATTCTCCTTACTCATTAATTGTCTGACAATATACGTTCTCGCGGTTAGGGCCTGTGCTTTGAGGGCTTCTTCCTGAAAATCAGCCGGCATTTCCGATGCGACCACGCCAACGAGATAATCTTCTAGGGGGATTTTTTCTAGTTTGGATTGGGAGAAACGGTACACACCCACTTCTACACCTTTGTCTGCAGTGACTTCCGTTGCTTTCGGAGTCTTCTCTTCTAACTTTCCGCTGGCCTTTTCCTCTGAAAATGGCAATACGAGCACGGCTGGTATGAGTAAGGTTACGACAAATAGGAGTGATGCGAGGACGATGAGTGGTTTGAATTTTTTCATGAAAAAGCCTCCAGTATGAAGTTATGTACTACTCATTCATACATATGGACGCGGACAAGCATTTATGACTTTATTTTTTTGAAAAATTCAGCTGAATTCGCTAGGTGATCCACTAATTCCGCGGCGTACTTTACGAAAAATCCAATCGCAATCCACTCGCAGACAAGCATAATTTTACTCACTTCAGCATATGTATTTTTGAAAAAATAAACCGAAGAACGCATCTGTTGGCTCTTCGGCTGGCTCTTTAATAAAGATATTTTCAAAAAAATGACTAAATCAAGCGTTTAAATCAGATACAAGTGGTTCGACGACTGTAAATGTTTCATCGTCCTCATTCACGCGTTCAATATCAGCGCCGAGCATTGCTAATTTTTTATGAAAATCAACATAGCCGCGGTCTAAATGCTTCAATTCTGTAACGCGTGTCACACCGTCAGCCACTAATCCAGCAAGAATAAGGGCTGCTGCGGCGCGAAGGTCCGTTGCAGCTACTTCTGCACCTTGAAGGTTGGAAGAGCCATTGAGGATCACTGAGCGACCTTCAATTTTGATGTCGGCATTCATGCGACGAAACTCCTCGACATGCATGAACCGATTTTCAAAAACCGTTTCGGTAATCATACTTGTTCCTTCTGCACGAAGCAAAAGAGCCATCATTTGTGATTGCATATCGGTTGGGAAACCTGGATGCGGCATCGTCTTAATGTCAACGGCTTTTAACTTTTCAGGGCCGATTACGCGAACACCATCATCTTCTTCAAAAATAATTACACCCATTTCCTCCATCTTAGCAATGAGCGAGGATATGTGCTCAGGCACTGCACCTTTTATAAGTACATTTCCGCCAGTAATAGCAGCTGCAACCATAAACGTACCAGCTTCAATCCGGTCAGGAATAATCGTATGATTGGCACCGAATAATTGGTTTACACCTTCGATGCGGATTGTTCCAGTTCCGGCACCTCTTACATTTGCACCCATTTCGTTTAAGAAATTGGCAAGATCGACGATTTCTGGTTCTTTTGCGACGTTCTCGATAACAGTCGTTCCTTCCGCAAGCGAGGCAGCCATCATGATATTTTCAGTAGCTCCAACGCTTGGGAAATCTAAATATATCTTGGCCCCTTTTAAGCGGCCGTTTACTTCCGCTTCAATAAAGCCATTTCCTACCTTCACTTTTGCACCCATTGCTTCAAAGCCCTTAAGGTGCTGATCGATAGGCCGGGATCCAATAGCACAACCGCCCGGGAGCGCAACCCGAGCACGCCCATTACGAGCGAGTAAAGATCCCATTACAAGGACGGAAGCACGCATTTTTCGAACATATTCGAATGGCGCTTCTTCTTTTAACTCTCTGGATGCATTAACGACTACTGTATTATTTTCAAAAACCACTTCTGCGTTTAAGTTCCGTAATACTTCATTAATTGTGTATACATCGGAGAGAGTTGGCACATCTCTTATTATACTTTTTCCATCACTTGCTAATAATGTTGCAGCGATAACCGGCAGCACGGCATTTTTTGCGCCTTCAACTCTAACCGTACCATAAAGCCTTTGTCCGCCGCGGACGATAATCTTTTCCAAGAGTATTCCCCTCCGCGTCCATATTCTCTATATTAATATTCAATCGTGATGATTGGTGTGCCAACTACAACGGTAGTCTTAGCGCCCAATCCTGATGCGCGAACACCAATTTGCAAATTTCGATTTTTAATCGAATCAGCGAAGCTTGGCGACTGTGCCGTTACCGACATGAATTTATCCTCTTTTAAGGCTTCTATCTCTCTTGCTTTAAAAATAGTTAATAAATGATTCACAGTTTCTGGCAAAGCCGTATTCATCTTATCATCGAATTCGCCTTTTATACAAGAAAAAATTGTGGGCATTCCATGAAATATGTCGTTTAGCCTATTTTTGTATTGATCCGAGGTAAAAAAGGTTGCAGACTGCTTATTCCACTCTTTCCCGCTGACCCTATATACTATATACGCATCTACAGGATTTTTTGTGTGGGTTGCCATAATTTGAAGCATTTCTTGGTGGTGTTGTGATGTTGGAGATAAGGCTGTTACTTCCCATTTTTCACTGGTCATTGACTCGGACCACTCCCAGTCGGGAAATCTTTCTTTAAGCTTCCGTGTATATTCCTTAGCTTCTCCCGCACTCTTTAGGTTTACCAAATGTTCTCTTGCATACAAAGACCATTCTTTGAGTAAAATATTCTCGTTTTTAAAAGCCGTGACTAATTTAAGCAGATCGCTGTCTCGCTCTCCCGCCGAGATCGCCGTCCGATTCCCAAGTTGAAAAAAAATAAAGCCAACCATTATAAAAAGAACAATATAAATTGCTTTTATTTTCATCTCTACACTCCCTTATCTTCATTGTTACCAAGAAGTTAGAGAGCATACTTGAGAAATGTCGTCACATTTTGACAATTCCTATTTTACTAATTTACTTTAGTGCTAAGTTTGTATTACCACACAAAGAAATTTTTCTGAATTCTATGTTCAATATCACACAAACGATCATGTACTTACTCTTGTTGTTTATGTTCAGTACCACATAAATTGAATTGTACTTAAAAATCTAATAGATGGGAACATGTACAAGTACCTAAATTTTCACATTTGTATGTATTGCATGATCAAAGGTAATTGTTTTGACCGTTGGTAATAATCTAGGAAAAAGTTGCTAACGGATGAACCAATGACAATGGCTAATAATATATACAGCAGCCTGGCCTGAAAAACATGGTTCGATCGTATCAACTTGTCCAAACGAACTGCCTGCAATGCCCACCACGCAAGTCCGATAAAAACCAAATGTGACAATATGCTAAGGAGCGCCTGCTGCCCAAAATCATTTACCATTCTGTCACCTCACTTTTTTAAACCATGAATATTCTAACACATCGTTCACTAAAAAGCTGAAAAGATTGCCCATTTTTCAAAAATTATTTGACAAAATTTCGGGACAATTATATTGATATATCAACATTTATCGAAGGTTACTAATGGCAGCGTTTACAATTTTTGAAGCCGCCATTCTCCGTTCTATCATTAGCAACGTAAAAAAGGAGGCAAACACCCAATTTGGGCGCTTGCCTCCTTTGAAACTTCTGGTTACTTCAAGAAGTCATGGAACTGATTAAAATGGTTATGCAGGAAGTCTAATGCTGTGTTTGGCATGATCCCCATCCAAACCGATCCAACGATAGCGACGATGATAACAACCAGAATTCCAAATGGAATGCTGCTGATTTTTTTATCGTCTGCAGCTGGGCGGAAGAACATTTGTGTCAGGACTCCAAAGTAGTAAAAATACGAGACAACGGTTGTTGCAATCATGACGGATGCTAAAACATAATGGGCGCTTGGGTCAACGAATGCCCCCATGAAAATGTTCAGCTTGCCGATAAATCCAGCCGTACCAGGGAAACCGGCAAGGGACAAAATTAAGATTCCCATTGCAACTGCTAAGACTGGTGAGCGGCGGTATAAACCGGCGTATCCGGCAATTTCTTCTGAACCCGTTTTTTCAGCCACTAATTGAATCACGGCAAAGGCACCCATGTTCATGAATAAGTAAGCAGCCAGGTAAAACCAAATTGCATCAAACATGAAGTAGTTCATTGATGTCAGGGCTACGAGAATATAACCTGCATGTGAAATACTGGAATAAGCAAACATCCGCTTGATATTCGTTTGTCTTAATGCGACGACGTTTCCGATGATCATCGTTGCACCGGCAATGACAGCAAGGTAATTCTGCATATGGAGCAGAATTGGCATGGAGCCAGGGCCTTCTGTTGCAGCAACACCAAATACGGAAATGATAATCCGGATGATGATCACAAAACCAGCAATTTTCGAAACAACGCTTAAGAAAGCCGTTACTGGTGTCGGTGCACCCTGATAAACGTCTGGTGCCCACATATGGAACGGTGCAGCGGCAAGCTTAAAGGATAGACCGACAAAGATCATTAAGAAAGCTAAGCCGAGCATGTAGACATGCTGTGGATCTGCTAATGACTGCAGCTTTGCAGCAATATCTAATAGGTTAGTTGTCCCAGTTAAGCCGTAAACAAAGCTCATTCCATATAAAGTGACAGCTGTTGAAATCGCGCCGTTGATGACATATTTCATTGCTGATTCATTCGAAAGCTGATTTTTTTTGCGCAAACCAGCCAAAATATAAGAAGAAACAGATAATGTCTCAAGGCCGACAAATAGCGTAATTAAGTCGCCGCTTGAAGCCATCATCATCGCACCAAGAAGTGCAGTTAAAAACAGGTAATAAAATTCACCTTTATATTTTTCAAGACCTTCTTTGGCCTCGTAGCTGACGGCCATAAAAAGCACAAGCGCCGAGCCGCCAAGTAACAGGAACTTAAATGCCTTACCAAAGGAATCAAGGCGGAATGTATCATATAGGATTGATGTTGTCCCGCGATCAACTAAGCCGGCAAGTGAAACCATTGCAGCCAAAACACCAACAATGGCGATCCAGCCTAATACTTTCCGGTCTTGTTTATTTGGCATGAACAAATCGAGCACGGTCAAAAGTGCAGCAACCCCAAGGATGATAAACTCCGGTGCCATCGCACTCCAGCTAAATGAAAGTAATGTTTGAAGACTCATCCTTGATCACCCTCCTAACCCAAGCAATGTGGCGTGAAGCGGTGAGCTTAGAACACTTGGGTAAACACCGATTAAAACAATCAGAAGCATGAGTACGAACACAGGAACGAACTCCACTCCTTTTAAATCTACAACTCCAGCAAATTCACGATGTGCTTTTCCGTAAGTAATAGCGAGCACGGCACGCAGCATGTAAGCAGCTGTCATGATAATACCGATTGTACCAATTGCGCCAATGACAGGCATTTTTTCGAATATGCCCACAAAGACCTGGAATTCACCGACGAACCCTGACATACCCGGAAGGCTGAGGTTAGCCATCGCTGCTGCCAGCAAGAAGCCGCCGATTACTGGAATTCCTTTTGCCATACCACCCAAACTGGTGATGTCCGTCGTTCCAGTTCTTTCATAAACAGCACCAACTAAGAAGAATAACAATGCTGAAATGAGACCGTGTGAAACCATTTGGAAAATGGCACCTTGAATTCCGGCTGTATTAAGAGCTGCAAGTCCCAAAAGGATGATTCCCATATGGGAAACCGAAGAATACGCAAGCATCAATTTGAACTCCGTTTGGATAAATGCAAGGAACGCACCGTATAATAGGTTGATTAAACCAAGTACGGCTAAAAGAACAGCAACCGATTTAAATTGCTCTGGGAAAATTCCCAAGCCAAAGCGGATTAAACCATATGCTCCGATTTTCAAAAGAATCCCGGAGTGAATCATAACAACAGGGATTGGAGCCTGTGCGTGCATGCGCAGCTGCCAGCTGTGCAATGGAACGATCGGCAGCTTAATGCCGAAGGCAATTAGTAAAGCAATAAATAAACCAAACTTCGCCCCTTTCGAAAGCGGTGCAATCAATTGTGCATTTGGATCATTAATTAGATGATACAATGCATCAATATTGGTTGTACCTGTGCGGGCAAATAAGACCATGATTACAATTAACAAAATAGCTGAGCCTAATCCGTTATAGATTAAAAAGCTAAATGCTGCTTTTTCTTTTTCAAAAAAGCCCCATTTTCCTGTTAAGAAGAAGGTCGGAACAAGGGTCATTTCGAAAAAGATAAAGAAGAAAATTAAGTTTTCAGCAGTAAAAACGCCGAGCATTCCTGTTTCGAGAATGAGGAAGAGCATAAAATAGCCTTTCCACTCTTTCTTAATGTACATAGAAGCAGTAATGGCGGCAAGCGTTGCAACCACTGCTGTTAAAACAACCAACAGCACGGAAAAGCCATTCACACCTAATTCATAAAAAACTGAGAATAAATGCTTATCTACCTTTTCAAAGCCGCCAAATTGAATCCACGATTTTGCGATTGAAAAATCGCTTAGACTTTTTCCGGCAAGCTGATGGAAGTAAACTCCCAGCGCCAGCACCAATGACGGCAGTGTAAATAAAATTCCGACTGCCTTGATCGATTTTTCCTGTGTTTTCGGCATAAATGCCAACACAAGCACACCTAGTAACGGGGTGAATACCAGGAATGTTAGAACAGAAGATAAACTCATTTTAAGTACCCCCCTGTTAGAGCATAGATGACGACTAGAACGGCAAGGCCGACAAAGGCCATAGCACCGTATGTTTGAATTTGTCCACTTTGTAATTTAGAGCCTGCTTTGCCTAGTCCTTGGACGATTCCAGTAACTAAGGCAACTAAGCCTTCGACAATGAAGCGGTCAATAAATTGACAGATATAGCTAATTCCTTTTGTCCAGCTCAAAATTGTATATTGATAAAATTCATCTACGTAATATTTATTGTATAAAATTGTGTGCAGCGTACCGCCTTTGCCGCTGAGCCAATCACGGGAAATCGAACGTTTGCCGTAAATTAGCCAGGCTAGATAAATTCCCAATAAGGAAACTACAGTTGCTACAATCATAATCCAGGCTGGTTCACCTTCATGATGTCCGGCGAGCACTGCGTTTCCTTGTGTTAGCCAATCGCCAAGGAAGGAACCAAACCACGGTGTATTTACATAACCGGCAACCACTGCGAGTACCCCAAGGATGATCATTGGGAACGTCATCGACGATGGTGACTCATGGGCATGATCAACGTCTTTGCTGCGTGCTTCACCGGTAAATACCATGAAGAACAAACGGAACATGTAGAATGCCGTAAAAAATGCGGCAATGACGGCAATCGTGAAGAGAATAGGATGTCCGCCTTCCCAGGCTGCTGCTAAAATTTCATCCTTACTGAAAGATCCTGAAAGCAGCGGAAAACCGCTGATTGATAATGCGCCAATTAAAAACAATGGACCGGTCAGGCGCAGCTTTTTCCAAAGTCCGCCCATTTTTTCAATATCCTGATTACCGCCAACGGCATGAATCACACTACCGGCTGCAAGGAACAGCAAGGCTTTAAAGAAAGCATGCGTCATTAGGTGGAAAACTCCGGCCACGTAGCCTGCAGAACCTAAGGCGAGCATCATATAGCCAAGCTGGCTGACAGTTGAGTAAGCAAGCACTCGTTTAATATCAGTTTGTACTAAGCCAATGCTGGCTGCAAAAATAGCTGTAAATCCGCCGATAACGGCAATCGTCATCAAGGCTGTTGGGCTGGCAAGAAACAGCGGGAATAGCGCTGCAACTAAGTAAACACCAGCGGCAACCATTGTTGCGGCATGGATTAAAGCCGAAACAGGTGTCGGACCTTCCATTGCATCTGGAAGCCATGTGTGCAATGGGAATTGACCTGATTTACCAACTGCACCGATGAAGATTAAGATTGCTGTTAACGTAATCATTGATTGTGAAACTGAGCCGTCCTGAACGGCCTTAAAAATTGTGCTGTATTCGAAGCTTTTTGTCTGCCAGAATAATAGAATCATTCCGATAAACAAGCCTACATCCCCGATTCGGGTCATAATGAAGGCTTTTTTTGCAGCTGCCTTTGCTTCATCTTTGTAAAAATAAAAGCCGATTAACAGGAAGGAACCAAGACCAACAAGTTCCCAAAAAACATATGTTTGCAATAGATTTGGTGAAATAACGAGACCAAGCATTGCGAATGTAAATAATCCAAGGTAGGCATAGAATACTGGGATTCGCTCATCACCATGCATATAACCTTTTGAATAGGTATGTACCAGGAAACTGACAAGCGAGACGATAAACAGCATTAATGCATTTAATTGATTCACTTCAAAGCCCGCTGTTAAATGAAGATCTCCTATGGTGAGCCAGTTAGCTTTGACCAGGTAGGTCGGCCCATTAAACCGGGCAACCAAGACCAAAATCGCAAAAACAAGCGAAAGGAATGTGAACAGCATCCCTACATATGCACTTGCTTCCTTAAGTCGCTTACCGAATAGAAGAAGGATCAAAAACGATAATAGCGGGAAAAGCGGTATGAGCCAAGCATTCTCCATCATTATCACTATCCCCTTTTTTTTACGCGCTAACCGCTAGATGGCGCGCAGATTGGGCCCGCATTGTGCGGGGCAGACAAGGCTTCCGGCCATTTGGCCGTGCGCCTTTTTTGTTAGGAATTTACTAATCGATCGTTTGATTAAAAGCTGATGCGACCGCATAAAGACTGTTGATCAAACATTTGGCTAAATGTTTATATGAACAAAATTTATATATTTTTGAACTTTGATAACGGTCCAGCTCCAGCGCCCAGCAACTAGTGTACTTCGCCCACCTCCCTACGATAAGTCAAGCACGAATGCGCTAACGCTCTTCGTGTTTCCTTTATCTCAGTCGATGTGCTCCAGTCCATACGTACTTGCACAGGATGTGCTGATGTCGACGTTCGCCACAGGACGTGGCGGGTTTTAGTCGACGTACCTTAATTCGGTCGCTTCCGCTTTTAGTTTTTCATCTTATTGATTTCATCGATATTAACAGTTTTGCGGTTTTGGTAAAGCGAAATCAAGATCGCAAGTCCTACCGCTACTTCTACCGCTGCTACAGCCATTGAGAATAGTGCAAACACTTGGCCGGTAATCGATGGAGTTATCCCATATTTACTGAAGGTAACCAAGTTAATATTGACTGCATTTAACATTAATTCAGTTGAAATTAGCACGATGATTGTATTTCGTTTTGTCAGGGCACCAAATAACCCGATGCAGAAAAGGATAAGTGCAAGTGCCAAGAAGGCTGATGCGGGAACTGAGCTCATTGGTTTTCCCCCTCCTTGTCGTCTTTTTTAGATAAAACAATCGCGCCGACAAGACCGACTAATAACAGAACAGATGCTAATTCAAATGGGATCGTATATTTAGAATAAAGGGCCTTGCCGATTTCCAACGTGTTGTTGACATGCAGGCTGCTCGGAACTTGGACAACATCATAATTGTAAATTCCAAGGTATACGGCAAAGGCAAAGCCAAGTACGCCTATAAACACAAGAAATTTCCGCAGCTTATGACCAGTTTCTTCATTCTCAGCGTCATGTTTGGTCAGCATGATTCCAAATAGCATGATAATTGAAATGGCGCCAGAATAGATCATGACTTGAACCCCGGCGATAAATTCGGCTGACAGCAAAATATAAATGCCGGCGATGCTGATAAACGTAAAGGCAAGCGAGACGATAATTTGAAATACTTTTGTCAGGTTTAACAATAGGACGCCGCCAATGATGGCGACTAAAGCGAGACAAATGAAAGCTAAAAATTCTCCGGAAAAGGTCATGGTTTATTCACCTTCCGTACATTTTCGTCATTCTCGTCCAGCCATTGCAGGTTTTTAAATAATTGATCACGGCTGTACTCTGCCAATTCAAATTTATTTGTCATCACAATGGCTTCAGTTGGACAAACCTCCGTACACAAGTCACAAAGGATGCAAATCTCGAAATTAATATCATACGTATCGATCACTTTACCTTTTTTCGTTGGGTCAGGATGCTTTTTGCCGGTTAAGTTAATACAATTTGTTGGGCAAATCGTCGCACACTGATTACAAACAATACATTTCTCCGGATGAAACTTTTGGATGCCGCGGAACCGGTCCGGCAATGGCAGCGGTTCATTCGGATAATTGTACGTTACAGGTTCCCGAGATAAATTTTTAAGGGTATATTTTAAACCTTTTGCAAACTTAAACACGTTTTTTCACCCCTTTTTAAAGTTTAAGTATTTATGTCTATGAACTTTGATAACTGTCTAGCATAGCGCCTAGCATCTAATGTACGTTACTGCTAAACTTGCGCTTCCGCTTTTCTTACTGTCTAGCTCCAGCGCACAGCGTCTAGTGTACTTCGCTCACCTCCCTACGATAAGTCAACATCGGATCGCTTTCGCTCTCCGTGTTTCCTTTATCTCAGTCGGTGTGCTCCAGTCCATACGCCGCTAAACTTGCGCTTCCGCTTTTCTAGGAGAAAAAGATTGTTTTCACTAGTGCTGTTACGAAAATGTTTAGCAATGCTACTGGGAGCAGAACCTTCCAGGCAAATTCCATTAAATGGTCGGCCTTCATACGTGGCATTGTTGATTTTAACCACAGATAAATGAAAACTACAAAGCATAATTTAAGGGAAAACCAGACTGCAGCAGGGATAAATCCTAAGAATGCAAACGGTGGCAGCCATCCGCCTAAAAATAGTACCGTAATCAGAGATGACATTGCAAATAAGTACACATACTCAGCAAGCATAAAGAACGCCCAGCGGAAACCGGAATATTCGATGTGGTATCCTGCAACGAGCTCATTTTCTGCCTCCGTTAAGTCAAACGGTGTCCGGTTTAATTCGGCAATTGAGGCAATGAAGAAAATGATAAATGCAATTGGCTGCAGTAAAATAAACCAGCCATGCTGTTGTTGTAAGACGATATCATTTAAATTTAAGCTTCCTGTGATCAGGATGATTCCAAGCACAGACATAACAAGCGGAATTTCATAAGAAATCATCTGGGCAGCGCCCCGTATGCCTCCTAAAAGAGCATATTTGTTATTGGAAGCCCAGCCTCCTGTAACGATCCCAAGAATTGTGATACCGGAAATCGCCATGTAGTAAAGGATCCCTATTCCAATATTGGCAAATTGAAATTTATCTGTAAATGGAATGGTCGCCAGTACCATAAACGATGGAGCAAAGGCTAAAACCGGTGCGATGATAAACAGCGGCTTATCAGCAGCCTTCGGAATAATATCTTCTTTTAATAACAATTTTAAAACATCAGCGAGTGTTTGTAAAAGTCCCCAGCGGCCGCCGAGTTGGTTTGGACCAATGCGCAGCTGCATGAAACCCATTACTTTCCGTTCTGCTAAAATCGCGTAACAAACGAAGGCTAATAAAATGAACAGAAAGATGAGCGCCAAAAGAAAGAATATGGCGAAGGTCATCAAGCCGGGACTTGAATGCAGTAAATCCTGGATCATTAGCCGTCAACCTCCCCAAGGACAATATCAAATGCCCCTAATATTACAACTAGGTTGGCGATATTTTCGCCTACTAACATTTTCGAGAGAATTTGCAGATTATAGAAGGATGGCCTTCTAAGCTTTAAGCGATATGGTTCTTTTTTTCCATCGCTGTAGATATAAACGCCTTGTTCTCCACGTGTTGATTCAATTCTTGTGAAGGCTTCGCCTTTAGGAGCCTTGATAATTTTTGGCACCTTGGCAAGGATTTCACCGCCGGATGGAAACTGCGCGCACGCCTGCTCAACGATTTTTAGAGACTCTTCAATCTCCTCTAAGCGCAGGTAGTAGCGGGCCAGACAGTCGCCCTCATCCCTTACCGGCACATCAAATTTAAATCGATCATAGATTGAATATGGCTCATCCTTACGAAGATCCCATTTTATCCCGGTTGATCGTAAGGTTACACCGCTTAAAGAGTAGGCAAGGGCATCTTCTTTTGTAATGACTCCAACGCCTTTTACCCTTTCTAAGAAAATTTCATTTCCAGTTACAAGGTTGTTATACCCAACCAGCTGTTCACGCATATATGGAACAAATTCTTTTACTTTTTCAATCCAGCCTTCTGGTGCATCCCACTTGACACCGCCAACCCGCATATAGTTGAAGGTCAATCTGGCACCGCATAATTCATTAAATAGATTAAGAATCATTTCACGTTCGCGGAATGCATACAAGAACGGGCTGACTGCTCCGATATCAAGCAGGTAGGTTCCCCACCACACAAGGTGGCTGGCAATTCGGTTCAGCTCCATTGCGATGATCCGCAGGTATTCAGCCCGCTCAGGAATTTTAATATCCATCATCGTTTCAACTGTATGGACTAATGCATAGTTGTTGAGCATTGCTGATACATAATCCAAACGGTCTGTGTAAGGAATAATTTGAGTATATTGCAGGTCTTCAGCTAATTTTTCAGTACCGCGGTGCAAATAACCAATTACCGGCCTTGCTTCTCTAATGACTTCCCCGTCAAGCTTGACAATAAGACGGAATACACCGTGAGTACTCGGGTGCTGCGGGCCTACATTCAATAGCATTTCTTCCGTTCGTATCATTGGTTACACCTCCACATCGTAAGGCTCATAATCTTTTCTGAGTGGATGGCCAACCCAATCTTCTCCGAGCATGATCCGATGCAAGTCCGGATGTCCTGTAAACTTAATGCCTAGCAAGTCGTATGCTTCACATTCAGGCCAGTTAGCTCCAGGCCATATTGGCTGCAAGGATTCGATTGTTGGTTCATCACGGTCAATCTTTACCTTTATGGCCACGGATTGACGATTTTTGTATGAGTAAAAGTGAGCATATACTTCCATATGTGTTCCAAAGTCAGTTCCATGAAGCTCAGACAGATATTCAAAGCTTAAAAGCTCATTGTATTTCAAAAACTGAGCCAGCTTAAAGTATGTATCACGCTTAGCCACAAGTGTCGGAACATCATTTGACAGTTTATTAATATAGGAGTCTTCTAATACATCTGTTCCTAAGTTTTCTTCAATGACTTTTCTGTATTTATCAAGGTATTGCTGGTTAGCTGATACTTCCTCGACTTCGGCAGCTGGTGCTTCGGCTTGATTTCCGCTAGCTGCTTTTGCTCTCGCGGCGGCGGCGGCTTTTGCTTTTGCCTTGGCGGCGGCGACTGCCTTCGCTTTCTCATCATCACCACTTGACTCAGCGGATCCAGTTTTCGCTTGTGCAGCTGCTTTTGCTTTCGCGGCGGCGGCAGCCTTCGCTTTTGCGGCTGCGGCGGCTTTTGCCTTGGCGTCATCACCTGCAGGCTCCGTTTGAGCTTCTGCACCTTTTGCTTTTGCTTTGGCTAAGGCAGCAGCTTTTGCTTTTGCAGCTGCAGCGGCTTTTTGCTTGGCCAAATCGGTCTCATTTGCTGCAGGTGCAGGTGCTTCACCAGCAGGGTTATCCTGTGATGCTTTCTTTGCTAGCGCTGCTGCTTTCGCGGCGGCGGCAGATGCTTTCTTCGCAGCATCAAGATCTTCTTTGGCTTGAGTTGGCTTTGCCTCTTGCTTCGGTGCTGCTTCACCAGACTGTTTCGCCTGTTTTTTTGCTAATGCGGCGGCCTTCGCCTTTTCAGCGGCCTCACGTTTTACTTGTTCGAGATCTTTCTCCCCGCTCATCGGTTAGATCACCTTCTTCCCATTTTTCGCCTCAAAGCGAATCTTTTCCTTTAATTTATTAATTCCATATATTAAAGCAGCTGGGTTTGGAGGGCATCCAGGAATATAAACATCAACAGGTACTATTTGGTCGACCCCTTTGACGACAGAGTAGGATCTCACATATGGTCCTCCTGCAGTGGCACACGAACCCATTGCAATTACCCATTTTGGCTCAGGCATTTGATCGTAGATACGACGTAATAGTGGAGCCATTTTTTTCGTAACCGTTCCTGAAACAATCATCGCATCAGATTGACGAGGTGATGCCCGGAAAAATGACCCAAACCTGTCCAAATCGTAGTGAGAAGAACCAACGGCCATCATTTCAATCGCACAACAAGCAAGACCAAATGTAACAGGATAGATTGAAGCGCTTCTTGCCCATCCTTTCAATTGCTCAAGTGTTGTAAAAAATACGTTTTTTTGCAATTCTTCCATTTCCTGTGAAGAAATGCCATCTAATTTTAGATCCATTTTAACACCTTCTTCTTCCAAGCATATGCTAGGCCAATGATCAGCATGATTACGAAAATCAACATTTCGATTAATGCAAATACGCCTAAATGATTATAAGCGACAGCCCATGGATATAAAAACACTGTTTCTACATCAAAAACAACAAACATTAAGGCAAAAATATAATAGCGGACATTGAACTGTACACGGGCGTCGTGAAATGGTTCAAGACCGCTTTCATATGTGGTAGCTTTCATCTTTGTCGGTTCTTTTGGACGTAAGAGCTTACCTAAAAATAATGCAATTGTTGGCAGCAACACTCCGAGACATAAAAACGCGAAAACAATCAGATAGTTATTCTGATATTCATGCAGTAGCCCCATACCTATTCCCTCCAATGCTGTAGAATATATAGATAGATGAAACTTGTAACCGAATACATTATAGCATCATTGCAAAACAGTGTCGATAAATGTTCAACAAAATTGGAAATACTGACAATGTGATTATTTTACAAATATGGAAGTAAAAACAGAAACAAATCCATTGTCTTTAACATGCAGCGAGGACAGTCGACACCAACCAAGTCCCCGCTGTGAATTATTTACTTTTTTTATATACGACATGTTTCATTTAACCAAACATTATTATTAAATAATAAAAACAAACAATTGTCAGTGAGAATTATCATTCGTTTTAAGTAGGAGGACCTTTTTTTTCTGTGCAATCGTTTTCTACAAACTATGCAGGTCTATCGCTAATTATGAGATATTCGGCAACGCAAAAATTCCACTTGAGTCCGGCTTAAAATCAATTACCTTTATGACAGCATCTAAATTTAGTGCTCCATATATATGTGGAAATGTGTGCCCCATTTCATGTATGTCTTCATATACAATTTGCGCTGTTACTTTTTCTGGATTTATATAAAGAAGTTTCTGATTTAACTTATCCTTATATAGAAATTCAGCTGAGCGTAAGACTTGCTCCTGTGTTGCACAAGAAATAAATCCTTCCTTCTTTAAACTATCAGGGAAGTAATAGTAGCCAGTTTTTGCCTTGTCCCATTTGTCACCAGGTGTAACGTGTACAATAACATTTTTCCTTTCCATCCAATTTCATCCCCTTTTTATTAATAAAAAGATTCTACCTCAATTCAGCCGACCTCCCCCTTAAAGGCCGATGTATACGAGATCCTTCTACTAAAAAGCACCCTTCAGGCTGCTTTCATTGGATGTACTATTTACTTTAAACGATGATGGGATCCTTTGGTTTTTTCTACTCTAGAATAATTCAAATTTTCATACGATACCATAGTACTTTTTTACTAGAAACAATAAATTGTAAGCGTTTTCAAATGTTGTGCTCTTTTTGGACAAATTTTGCTCAAAAAGGAAAAGAGCCTTCCCAAAATCGGAAAGACTCTCTACTATTATAAATCAAATTTATTTGCCAGCAACGGATAAGCGATTAATTGCCCGTTGAAGTGCCAGCTGTGCACGACGGAAATCCATATCTTCCTTGTGCGTATCATGCATACGTTGTTCTGCACGTTCTTTTGCTTTAAGGGCACGTTCAACATCAATATCAGTAGCAAATTCTGCCGCTTGAGCTAAAATCGTTACCTGATCGGGACGAACCTCTAATAAACCGCCGCTAACAGCAACCAGTTCCGTTTTACCATCTTTCTTTAGGCGAACGGCGCCGATTTCTAACGGTGCAACCAAAGGAATGTGGCCGGGTAAAATCCCCAGCTCACCACTTTTAGCTTTTGTACTAACCATTTCCACCTCAGAATCATACACCGGGCCATCAGGAGAAACAACACTGACTTTAATCGTCTTCATTTTTAACCCTCCTGGCAGGAATTAGACCTCTACACCCATGCGTTTTGCATTCTCAACTACATCTTCAATTTTACCAACGAGGCGGAATGCATCTTCTGGAAGGTGGTCATATTTACCTTCAAGAATTTCTTTGAATCCTCTAACCGTTTCTTTAACAGGCACATATGATCCCGGCTGACCAGTGAACTGTTCAGCAACGTGGAAGTTTTGTGATAAGAAGTTTTGGATCCGGCGTGCACGGGCAACAACTAGCTTATCTTCATCATTAAGCTCATCCATACCGAGGATCGCAATGATATCCTGTAATTCACGATAACGTTGTAATGTTTGCTGCACTTGACGTGCAATATTGTAATGCTCTTCACCAACAATATCAGGTGATAATGCACGAGAAGTCGAAGCAAGCGGATCCACAGCTGGGTAGATGCCCATTTCGGAAAGTTTACGCTCAAGGTTTGTTGTTGCATCTAAGTGAGCAAATGTCGTAGCCGGAGCCGGGTCAGTATAGTCATCGGCTGGTACATAAATTGCTTGGATTGAAGTAACAGAACCTTTATTAGTAGAAGTAATCCGTTCTTCTAATCTACCCATTTCCGTTGCAAGTGTTGGCTGATAACCAACTGCAGATGGCATACGGCCAAGCAGCGCTGAAACCTCAGAGCCTGCCTGCGTGAAACGGAAGATGTTGTCGATGAAAAGAAGCACGTTTTGTCCTTGTTCATCGCGGAAATATTCAGCCATCGTCAAGCCTGTCAAGGCAACGCGCATACGCGCACCTGGAGGCTCATTCATCTGTCCAAACACCATTGCCGTTTTCTTAATAACGCCTGAATCTGTCATTTCATGATAAAGGTCGTTACCTTCACGAGTACGTTCACCAACACCGGCGAATACGGAAATACCACCGTGTTCCTGAGCGATATTATTGATCAATTCCTGAATTAATACAGTTTTACCAACACCGGCACCACCGAAAAGGCCAATTTTACCACCTTTAATGTATGGTGCAAGCAGGTCAACTACTTTAATCCCTGTTTCAAGAATTTCTACCTCCGTAGAAAGTTCCTCAAATGATGGTGCTTCGCGGTGAATTGCATCACGGCGGGCATCAGCCGGAACTGGTTCATCCAAGTCGATACTTTCACCTAACACGTTAAATACACGACCTAATGTTACATCACCAACTGGTACAGAAATTGGTGCACCTGTGTCCGTTACTTCTATGTTACGTGTTAAACCGTCTGTTGAAGACATTGCAATAGTCCGAACGGTATCATCACCTAAATGAAGGGCTACTTCAAGGGTTAAGTCGATATCAACTTCTGATTCATTACGCGCTTTGTAATTAATTTTCAATGCGTTATAGATCTCTGGAAGCTGACCGCTTTCGAACTTTACGTCAACAACCGGACCCATAATCTGCAGAACGCGTCCTACGTTCATCTTTTTCCCTCCTAACTTACTCTGGTAAATCCTATATTATCGTTAAGAAAGTCTCGTTTTTAACTTTGATAACTGTCCAACTCCAGCACCCAGCGGCTAGTGTACTTCACCCGCCTCCCTACGATAAGTCAAGCACGAATGCGCTATCGCTCTTCGTGGTTCCTTTATCTCAGTCGGTGAGCTCCAGTCCTGTCGTGCGCTAACCGGGCGCTTCCGCTTTTCTTTATTCCAACGCGGCTGCTCCGCCAACGATTTCAGTAATTTCCTGTGTAATGGCTGCTTGACGGGCACGGTTGTAGGCGAGTGTATACGAACTGATTAATTCATGTGCGTTATCGGTCGCATTTTTCATGGCCGTCATCCGGGCAGCATGCTCACTTGCTTTACTGTCTAAGATTGCACCAAAAATTAAGCTCTCAGCATATTGCGGCAAGAGGACTTCCAAAATTTCTTCAGCCGATGGTTCAAACTCATAGGAGGTTAATTTTCCAGAAACGCTGATATCCGTTAACGGAAGCAGCTTCTTATTTGTTACAGTCTGACTGATCGCACTGACATAATGCGTGTAATACAAATGGATTTCATCAAATGTACCATCAGCAAACATGCCGACGGTACTTCTGGTAACATCCTGAATGTCCGCAAATTTTGGTTGGTCTGGTACCCCAGTGATCTCGAGGGCAACATTAACCCCACGTTTGACTAAAAAGTCTCGGCCTACCCTGCCAATTGCGATCATTGCATACTCATCCGCTGATTTATGGTTTTTTAAGACCGTTTGGTGAACGCTGCGCAGCACGTTGCTGTTGTATGCACCTGCTAACCCGCGGTCTGCTGTTATTACGATATAACCAGTTTTCTTTACTGGGCGTGCTTGAAGCATCGGATGGGCGATCCCTTTGCTGCCGACTGCAATCGCCGCAGTAACTTCCTGGATCTTCTCCATATATGGAACAAAGGATTTTGCATTTGAAACCCCGCGGTTCCAGTTGGAAGCGGAAACCATTTGCATTGCCTTTGTAATCTGGCTTGTCTTTTTAGTTGAACTTATTCGGTTTTTAATTTCGCGTAATGATGCCAAAGATTCTCACCACCCTTTTTCAAAGAATGTTCAGGCAAGAGCGCCCAGCTAATTTTATTAGAAAGCGCCTATGCCATCATTTTTATTAGACCTTATTGTCCGGCATCAGCGCCGCTAAACGTGCGCTTCTGCTTTTCTAATCACTCAGAAATTGCGAACGTCTTTTTGAAGCCGTTGATTGCAGACGCCATATCGTCGTCAGCAGGAAGCTCCTTCGTTGTGCGAATATGGTCTAACACATCTTTGCGGTTGTGGTCTAGCCATGTATATAATTCTGATTCAAAACGATTGATATCATGAACTGGAATATCATCAAGGAATCCGCGTGTTAAGGCATAAAGAATCGCAACTTGCTTTTCAACAGGGATCGGCTTATGAAGATCCTGCTTTAGAACTTCTACAGTCCGAGCACCGCGGTTAAGCTTTGCTTGAGTTGCTTTATCAAGATCTGATCCAAACTGGGAAAATGCTTCTAATTCACGATATGATGCAAGGTCTAGACGCAATGTACCTGCAACTTTTTTCATTGCCTTAATTTGCGCAGAGCCTCCTACACGTGATACAGAAAGACCTGCGTTAATCGCCGGACGAACACCGGAGAAGAAAAGGTCGGATTGTAAGAAGATTTGTCCATCTGTGATCGAAATAACGTTTGTTGGAATGTAAGCAGAAACGTCACCTGCTTGTGTTTCAATAAATGGTAATGCTGTAATTGAACCGGCGCCTTTAGCGTCGCTTAATTTTGCAGCACGTTCAAGTAAGCGGGAGTGCAAATAGAATACATCCCCTGGATACGCTTCACGACCTGGAGGACGACGAAGCAGCAAGGAAAGTTCACGGTATGCTGACGCTTGTTTTGAAAGATCATCATAGACAATCAATACATGTTTGCCGTTGTACATAAACTCTTCACCCATTGCTACACCGGCATATGGTGCCAAGTATAATAATGGAGCAGGCTGTGATGCTGCTGCTGTTACAACGATTGTGTATTCTAATGCACCGTATTTCCGAAGCGTTTCAACCGCATTACGAACCGTCGATTCTTTTTGGCCGATTGCGACATAAATACAAATCATGTTTTCCGTTTTTTGATTCAAAATGGTATCAATAGCGACGGAAGTTTTACCTGTTTGGCGGTCACCAATGATTAACTCACGTTGTCCGCGTCCGATTGGCACAAGTGCGTCGATCGCCTTGATCCCTGTTTGCAGTGGCTCATGGACTGATTTACGATCCATTACACCTGGTGCATTGAATTCAACTGGTCTTGTTTTTGTTGTCTTAATAGGACCCATGCCATCAACTGGCTGTCCTAATGAGTTAACAACCCGTCCAATTAACTCTTCACCGACAGGAACCTCCATGATACGGCCTGTACGGCGAACCTCGTCACCCTCACGAATTTGTGTATATGGTCCCAGAATAATAATACCGACGTTACTTTCCTCAAGGTTTTGAGCCATTCCCATAACGCCATTTGAAAATTCAACAAGCTCTCCAGCCATGGCATTGTCGAGGCCATGAACACGAGCGATACCGTCACCGACTGAGATAACTGTACCTACATCGGTCACTTGAATTTCTGCCTGATAGTTTTCAATTTGCTTTTTTATCAGAGCACTAATTTCTTCAGCTTTGATGCTCACGAGTTTCACCCCTATCTCTCAAACTTAGCCTAATAATGTACGTTCAAGACGATCCAGCTTGCCACGCAAACTGCCGTCAAATATACGATTTCCGATTCTAACCTTAATGCCGCCGAGTAAATTGGAATCAACAATGTTTTCAATCTGAAGCGACTTTTTGCCGACTTTTTCTGCAAAAGAAACAGATAATCCCGTTCTTTCATCATCAGTCAGCGGACGAACACTGTATATATCAGCAGCCTCAATCCCTCGTTCTTCATTTGCCAATTCACTGAATTCATTTGCGACATCCGTAATGTCATTCTCACGATGCCGGTCAACTAGCAGCAACAAAGTGTTTAACACATATTTGTTCACAGACGAGAAAGCATTGGTCAAAATTGCTTTTTTCTTTTCTCTTGAAACCTTTGGAGACTGTAGAACAGCTCTTAAGTCCTCATTCACAAAAAAAACTTCTTTTACCACGCGGAGTTCTTCTTCCACTGTATCAAGAAGCTGCTGCTCCTGCACGAGCTGAAAAAGAGCCAACGCATAGCGTTTTGCTACAATAGAGCCCATCATCGCTCTTCTCCTGCCTCTTGAATATATTCGTTAATCAGCTTGTCCTGATCGTCTGCTGTTAATTCTTTTTCAATTACCTTCGAAGCAATTAATACAGACAAAGAAGCCACTTGCTCCCGAATGGCAGCCACTGCTTTTTCCTTCTGTTGGTCAATTTCAAGCTTCGCTACTTCTTTAATTCGTTCTGCTTCGCTGCGTGCGAAGTTGATAATTTCCTCACGCTGAATATCGCCTTGTTTTTTCGCAGCTTCAATTAAGCTATGCGCATCATTGCGAGCTTCTTTTAAAAGGTTTCTTTGTTCTTCTAATAACTTCTTCGCTTCTAAACGGCTAGCTTCGGCCGTGTTAATTTCATTTGCAATATGCTCTTCACGTTGTTTCATAATGCCCATTAACGGACCCCACGCGAATTTCTTGAGCAATGCTAATAAGATGAGAAATACGATAAGCTGGAAGATAATATCTCCGCCATTAAAACGGACGCCTTCCGCTGCACCTAATACTAAACTGCTTGCTAACACCTCGGGTTCACTCCCTTCAAGAGTCTTTCACTTTAAAACAGACTTTCCCCTGCCATACAATGAATGGCGAAGTTTTTAAAAATCCCTCTTCGCCACTTGCATTTTCGACTACTATTATCGACCTAATACCATGAACGCGATAACAACGCCGATGATAGGTAGGGCTTCAACTAACGCAACCCCGATAAACATTGTTGTTTGAAGTAAACCGCGTGCTTCAGGTTGACGGGCAATACCTTCTACTGTACGGCCAACGATAAGACCGTTACCAATACCGGCACCTACTGCCGCTAAACCAATTGCGATTGCTGCTGCTATAAGATTCATTTTCATGTTCCTCCTTAAAATGGATGATTAAAATAGTTTTTTTATTTTTGCTCAATAAATGAACAGAACTAACCTAGTGATCGGAACTTACTTTGTGTGACAAGTAAACCATTGTCAGCATTGTGAAGATATAAGACTGGATTGTCCCAACAAAGATGGAAAATCCCTGCCATGCAAGAGTTAGCGGTACTGCTGCAATAGTACCTACAACTCCTGTTGCTAAACCTCCGGCTAAAAGTGAAAGCAATAATTCACCAGCATAAATGTTACCGTATAGCCGCAAACCAAGTGTTAACGTATTAGCAAACTCTTCAATAATTTTTAATGGAAATAAGAATCCCATCGGACTAAAGAATGTCTTTCCATACGCTTTTACTCCCCTAAGCTTAATACCATAGAAGTGCGACAGAACGACAACCATTACCGATAATGTCATTGTTATCACTGGATCAGCAGTTGGTGATTTCCACCAAAGCTTATCATCAATGACAATGTTAAAAGGAAGTCCGAGCATATTTGATACAAAGATATACATAATTAATGTAATCCCAAGTATTTGAAAGCGGCCGCCTTCCTTCCAGTCCATCGTGCTGTTGATGATCCCTTTAACAAAATCCATAACCCATTCGAAAAAGTTTTGCATCCCCGTTGGCTTCATTGCCATTTTTCTTGTTGAAAGCACAGCAATAATAAACACAATAACACTAGCAACAGTAATCATAAGAATGTTAGCCAAATTAAAATATAGGCCCATGAATTCAACCACAGGAGCTCCATGATGCATAAATTAACTCACCTCGCTTCCTATTTTGTTTTATGAACATAAAATGAATGAAATAGATAATCTATCATAATGACAATATAAGTTGTCATTAGTCCCATTACAACACAAATAACATCAAAATATTGTGGCCATTTTGTGGCGATAATCACTGCAATCGCCGCCATTGCCATTCTAGACAGAGATCCAAGACTGCGGACTTTTTTTCCGTTTGTGATGGATTTATCAAACTTTTTCATTTTTCTAAGCAGCATCCACAAGTTAATAAAACTAAATGCTGTTCCAAGAATTAACCCTAAAAAGATCGTTTGGTAGGATGTAAATCCCCATCCAAGAACATAAATCGACAACAGATACGATATCCCTTTTCGTGCCCGATTATACATTTCTACAAATTCCGGCATACTGCTCAATCTCCCGAGTAAAAGTGACGGATTGACAGTAGCATAGAATACGTTCCTGCTGCTAATCCGATTAACAGTCCGACTATTAAGAAAATTGGCTCAGTACCCCAGTGATGATCCAGCCATCTTCCGACAAAAATACCTATGAGAATGGACCCTACTAATTGGGAGACGATGGCGGACATTAGAGCCATTGCTTTAAATGGGTTGCGGTTGTTATTTCGTTGGCTCATATTATCACATCCTCACAAGCAGAGAATGAGAGACGAGTTGAGGAAAAAATATGTGTAAAAACAGGCCCTCAGTGACAAATATCATTGCGAATTCCTATGTGAAAACCCTACCAATTGACATCCTATGTTAGCATACAATAGGCACTTGACAATGTCAATTAATTTGAGGTGAAAATATTCACAAATATGACAAAATTCTCATTCGAAATTATTATAGATATTATTCGAAATTAGTATAGATAAATGCTGATAATTAAGAACATGATCATAAGTGAAATACGTCAAATCACCAATTTTATTATATAACAAAAAGCGGCAAATTGCCGCCAAATTTCTACTTATTTTTCAAAATTGTGATCATCGTGTCGATAAAGTCCTCTTGATCGGCCTTTTTGGCAAACACTTTTGCACGATAGATTCCTTCAGGCGGTAGCTGCTCTGCCAAAATCTCCTTCCTGATTAATCCTTTTTGAATATTTTGTCCTGAATCTAAATACCCAACAAACCGATAATCAGCAGCAGTAAATAACGCAATCCCAAACTCTTCTGCACCACCCGGTAAATACACCTCGTACCGGTATGATCCCGGCTTGTCGCCAACACCAAAATCAAATCCCATTACGCGCGGATAATTCGGTTCCTCCAGGACATAAATGTATGGAAGCCGTATTTCAGTTGATCCTGCATGTAAGGTTAGGTAGCCATCGTAAATTTTCCGTTTAAAATACTCAGGCTCAACCGAAAGCTCAATTTTCACTTCACGCTTTTCCTTTGGTGCAAGCGTAAACGCCAGCGGGAACTGCCAGTGCAGCCCTTCCGCTGATTGCGGAAGCCTGAAGGCGTATGTTTGCGGATGATCACTAGTATTTTCAACTGACACATACGCTTTATGGCGATTCTCTTGTCCGGCAAGCTGAAATTTTCCAAACTGAATCGAGCTTGGCGTTACAAGTGTCGTCGCTTTAACAGCTTCATCAACCTGAATCCGGCCTGCCCCCTGCTCGTATGTGTGATAGGGTGTCTGGTCCTTTTTTACTAGTGGCTTCGCTGTATTCATCAGTGCCGCCTTGATTTGGTCCGGCGCCCAGTCCGGATGTGCCTGCTTAACTAGTGCACATGCCCCGGCCACATGCGGGGCCGCCATGCTTGTCCCCTGCAAGGGCAAATACCCCCCCGGAATGGTTGAGTTGATTGCCACCCCCGGCGCAACAAGATCCGGTTTGATTTCCCACGAACCTGTCACAGGCCCACGGGAACTAAAATCAGCGAGCCGATCCTTCTCCTCCCTTATTTTTAGCCTAGCCGCCAGACTGCCCTTTTTTTGTAAAAATTCTCCATCCACCTTTGAAAGTGATCCAACGGCGATCGCCAATGGCTGTTCGAGATTTCCAATAAAGCTTCCGGCCGTATTATTGTAGATCAACACCGCAATTGCACCCGCCGCTTGCGCGTTCTTCGCTTTTTCAGTAAAGGTTAAGCCGCCCCTTTTGATCAAAGCAATTTTTCCATTTACGCCTTTCAGTTCGTTTTTTGTTCCCATCCCGGCGAGGACAATTTCAATCGGATGATCGAATGTCCATGTTTGCGAGCCCGCCATCGGCTCGATTCGGATTTCCTTGTTATCTTCTGTTTGAAGGTAGGGAACTTGGATGGTTGGTGTCGAGGCGCCGACGGAAATAGCCTTTGAAGCGGTTCCCGGTGCCCCAACCGTCCACACATTCGGTCCTGAGTTTCCCGAAGCAGCTACCGCGACAATCCCTTTATCAACAGCGCGATTTAGGGCTAAGCTAATCGGCAGATCCGGCCCGTTCACATCATTTCCGAGCGACAGATTCATGATGTCGACTTTATCCTTGATTGCTTGCTCAATCGCAGCCAGGACCTGCTCTGTTGTACCAGCCCCGCCCGGACCAAGCGCCCGGTAAGCAACAATGGTCGCTTCCGGAGCAACCCCCTGAATCCTGCCGTTGCCGGCAATAATACCTGCGACATGGGTGCCGTGCAGGGTTGCTTGGGAGGGATCCGTCGTGCTTTTTGTCTCCATCGGATCGAGATCATCATCGACGATGTCACGGCCGCCCCCATAGCTGCGGCGGAGATCCGGATGCGTGTAATCAACGCCAGTATCAATTACTCCAACCGTAACCCCTTTCCCTGTTAAGCGGTTATCATTCAGATCATAAAAGCCGCGGATCTCCTCACCGCCAATAATCTTTACATTTTCAGCCATCTGTGAATGGTAGTCGTTTACGGGTGAGACGGTAATGATTTGACTGTCTTTTGCTAAAGCGGCGATCGATGCTGGGGGTCCTTTAACCGAAAACCCAGTGAGCGCTTCACGAAAGATTTGACGCATCTTCAAATCTGGATGTGGTGCCAACAGCTTGGTAATCTCCCGCTCCGTACGCGGCTGTTGCAGCTGAACAATCGCGACAGTTTCCCTTGTATTTGGTGGGAGTGGCGGAATGGTTAGTGATTTGGAATGCAGAGATATTGGTTTTTGCTGGGATGGCGATATTTGGATTTTAGGGACAGTGGTTGGTTTTGAATGCATAGCTACTGACAAATGCGGTGCAGTGGAAAACAGCGGAATTAGCAACATGAGTATCAATAGAAGCTTTTGCATCCCAAATTCCCCTTTTTAAAGGTAGGATTTTCTTTTTAGAGGTGAAATATTCTGGCTAGTGGAATAACCGTGATTTGTTTTTTAGAGGTGATCCATTCTGGCTAGCTGAGTTCCCATGATTTGTTTTTTGGGAGGAGAAAATTATTGCCTGAATCATGCAATAGATTCGTAAGTTGGTAAGTGCTTCCTCTTTTTGTACCAATGAGAGGTAGATCGGAAAGAACCTCGCGGGAAATTCTCCTTGATGGAATGTGGAGGAAGTCCCGGCATTGATGGTTGGTAATTGTCTGGTGATTTAACAGCAAATAATCATAAATGGAGGGAATGTGAGCTTTCTTGGAGTCCGTTTTACACTTTGGACAATGCCACTTGGCCGATACGCGCAGCATGGGTACAAAATTGCAATTTGGACATCTCACACCGGTGCTAATGTCAGCTTGGGTTAGCTCATATTTTTGGAGAATATCTGATAAATAAGGAATGTTTTCTTCTAAAAGAAGCTTATTTAACTTTTTAGAGGTGTGTTTATTTATCTCTGTTGAGGTATATTTCTCTTCTAGTTCATTGATTTTTTCCTGCAGCAAATTGGCATGAATTACACTTTGAAAGATTTGTTCATTTCCGGGGGTCGTTTCGAGGATTGTTGCCGGGTTACTGAAAACGACTAGCCATTCAATCGGGATTTGCGTGAATTTTCGTTTGGTTAGCCAATTTTTCAAATGCATCTTGTGCATTTGTGCCTGCAGAATGGGATTCGAAAATCCATCCTTTTCACCCTTCCAGATTCTGATCATTTGGTTTGAATATTTATCAAAATATACTGTACCTAAGATGTTTTTTATTTCAAGAATAAGGCCAAAGCATTGGTTATAAAGAAAAGTATCGATCTGAAATCCTTCTTGCTCTACCAGATTTAGATCTGGTACTATTGTAAATCTATCTGCAGCGAACCTGCGGAGATATTTATCAACTGTCCGCTCCCCATGATAGCCGGCCCACCTTTTCATTTCTGATTTTTCTAGCTTGAGTTGCTTAGGATGATAGCTTTGCAGCCGTGATCGGACGGTGATAATCTGCTGTAGTGTAACTGGAATCGCTCTTTCGTTTAAAAACATGCATGTTTTACCTCCTTTTTATTCATTCACACTAAAGGTTCGCTTTTCAAACGGAAATCCCTGCAAAATTTGTTGAATTTTAGTAAAATACTTTCTGTTTTGGCTGTAGGCTTGCTCGAAGATTTTTGTTATGAACGATTCCAATGGTGTTATGAACCATTTCGCCGCTGGTTTGAACCATTTTCCCGGA
>NZ_JAEVLT010000089.1 GCF_024494385.1 Bacillus sp. EB600 | reverse complement strand
TAGGGCAAGGTTGTGTCCGAACAGTATAATCTACGCCTGTGGAGATTGTGTAGGACATATTGGGAAACCCCCACTATGCCACGGTTGATGAATCAGGAAGCCCCTTCTTCAAAACAACCCGAAAGGGTGTTAAGGAGGGGTCATTCACTAAGATGTAAATCTATCGTTTTGGGGTTGACCTGTGTTCTTAGATTGATAGCAAATTATAAATTGCATCTTTCTTAATTTATTCTCACTAGTTGATGTTATAGAAGAAGTGCATGTAACAAAGGAGGGTTATGATGTCTATTCCAACAATTCATCGAAAATATATAGAGCCAATATGCTCGTTACTAGATAAAAAATCGTACGTCTCTCTTTCAGACATTGTAAATGAACTAGAAATTTATCCTTCTCTTGCAACGAAGATTGTTAAAGAAATGCAAAAAGAAAATTATCTTGTTTATTCAAGGAATGAAGGACTAATATATTCCAACCAATTTCATTTTAATATCCGTTGAAAAATACTCAATATCTTTTTCTTTTATAAAATTCGAAAGAACACCCGTGATTTCAATCGTGGGATGGATTTCGAATGTTTGTTCTCGTTTTTGTTGCTATAACTTGAATTTTAGAAAGTACGCTACTGAATCTATTGTCATGCCGGCATGACGTTCATCACCTCGTTAAAAACATTCGATATGAATTTTAAAAATTCCTTGTCTCAATACTTAGGCAAATGTCTAACTCTTGGACAATTGCGGAGCATAATATGTCATCGAGGGAAGAAAAAGGGCTGTCATTAAAGGGGATGTTCTTTTGAAGAATAAAGAGGTATGCACTTTTTGTGAAATGTACTATTGGATAAGACAGCTTTCATCTTTACCAAGGGGCAATTTACCTTTTTTAAATCGAAAATACTGTCCAAAGTGTTATCCTATCGTATTAGAAAAACATACGGACTATTATTTTGAAAGTTAAAAATAAATTAAAACGGTGACTAAGTGATGGATATGAATGGAAATAGAACAAAAAAATACCTTGAATCTTTTTTAGATTGGTGTAACGACATTTTCCCATTGGGAAAGTGTGAAACCGAGGTTTTCAAAACAATTTGATTTAAGAAGTTTAGAGGAATGGGAAGAATCATACCAAGAATTTAAAGGAAAAATACAGGCGGATTTGAAAGAAGACTTTGATCACTATCAAAGGACTAAAGACATTTATAATCAGTGGAATAGACTATATAAGGAATCACTTGCTACTCAAGAAGAAGTTAAATAATCAAATTCCCAGAGTTAACAAAGAATCTCAAAGAAAGCAGGTGAAAACATGAATCCAGAAATAAGAGGCTATATGTATCATCATTATGAAACAGGATATATGCCATATCCTGTTTACGGAACTCATATGGCATACGGATACCCATCGTACTATACTCACTATCATCCTCATCATATGGCTCATCATTTTGGAAGCCCAAGTGGCCCAATGTTTGCCGTGCCCATGGGGGCACCGGTCCGGTACTGGAGTAAGCGTTCTAGAACAGCTTGAAATGGAGTAAACCCAGGGTAACCTGAGTCGGTGAAGCCAGTTTAAGAATAAGCTGGTTTTCCTGGAGCGAGAACCATGCGTGGAGAGGCTCCATGTTAAGCAACTTAGATATTAGAAAACATCCCATAAGAAAAAGGGAGCAATTTCCTTTACAGGACAATTACACCCAGGTTTTTTTAAACTTCCACTTTTCTGTGTCTAGACCACGATGAGTAAAGGTTATTTTTGACGAGTTTCTTCTATAATCTATTAGTTATTATTTTGTCCCCACTTCAATTAAATATGTTAATCGGCCCACATTCATAAGACCCGGGATATCTAAAACTTTCGCCTGCTCGAGATCAAGCCAGTATAAAACGAAATCTTTATACAGCATGGGGATCGTATAATTTACCCGTTTGCTTATTTCGATTTCCGGGTCAAAGGATCCTTGGAAATCCATTTTTGCTTCATATTTTTCCATAAAAATATCATTAAAAATGCTTTGTACGCCCCTTCCAAGCGGACCGTACAACTCAATGAAGCGCCGTCCTACCAATTGTCTTCTTGCAGCTTCAATGACAGTTTGCTCTAACCTCTCCAAATCTTGATCTGTTAATGGAAAATCCCGTGAATAAGATGAATAATTCATTTTTTTCATCCCTTTTCCCTTATCGGATTAAACTCCCTACAGTAAATCCCTTTTCTTTTTTATTGTATTTATAGTTTGTGAAGAATCAGAAACGGGTTTAACCAAATGATCATGGTCTTCATCATGGTGTGCATGCGAGTCTACATATTGATGATCAAACCGCGCATTTATTTCCATTAGCATTTCTTTTACTTGTTGATAATCTTGGTATGAAACATCTCTCATTTGCTTTAATAGAGTACTTCGCTCGGTATCTGTAAATCGAAAAAGTGCTAAATCAAGATGCTCTACGGAATTATGCGATCCAAATTTTTCAAGGTTTAATTCCTGTAAAAGTCGATTAAACTCATTGTTGGTTGGCACAAAGTCGTTCTCTTCTTTTTCTTGTTCGAGGCAATCAATGGGAACAGCTCAGCTAAACGAGACAGCCGCTGTTCTTCCTCTTCGGTGATATGGTGATAATAAAGGCGTTCGTGTTCATCAGCAGCATTTTGGATTACTGGATCAAGTATATTGATAAATTTTTCGATAGCATCCCTAGTCGTTGTAAAAATACGAAAAAGTATTTTTAATTCCTCTATCAAGCCCTGCACCTCCCTTTTTAAACTAAAATCCACTATGTCCATACATTCCCTTTTTAGTAAGTTTTATCTCATAATTTTTCAGAAGATTCTAATCCTTCTATGATGTTGATTCTCATTATCTATATAAATAGTATTATAATTAACTTTTTATAAAAGTTTTCTGAATTATAAGTTGACAATCCACTAATAACACAGGATAATATTTTATAGTTGATAATGATTATCATTATCAACTATAAAATGGAAAGGAGAGATCTTAAATGATTCAATATCTAAGAACGAATCGTTTCGCATCCTACATACTGACAGTACTGCGTCTGTATATTGGATGGCAGTGGCTGCATGCCGGATGGGGGAAAATTTCAGGAGGGTTTGACGCAAGTGGGTTCCTAGCAGGTGCAATTAAGCAGGCAACCGGAGAGCATCCAGCTGTTCAGCCCTGGTGGGCTGATTTTCTGAGTGGATTTGCCATCCACAATGTAGGATTATTCAATGTTTTAGTTCCGTGGGGAGAATTTCTTGTAGGGGTCGGACTTATTTTAGGTACTTTTACTACTTTTGCAGCTTTAATGGGGGCAGTTATGAATTTTTCGTACATGTTCTCAGGAACCACTAGCACGAATCCACAAATGGTTCTTATTGAAATCCTAGTCCTAGTTGCAGGCTTTAATGCTGCGAAAATTGGATTAGACCGCTGGGTTATTCTATTTCTAAAAACCAAGATTCCTCCGGTAAAATTGAAATATACATTAAAAAATACAGCATAATTAAAATTGGAAAAACTTCGGTTAGGATTAATTACAACCTGAATTTTTTATGTATTACTTAAACAGCCAGGGTTAGGCCGTTCAGTTCTGAATAATAGCTATAAATATTGTCTCTTAAAAAATCTAGTCGTTTCATATAAAAATGTATTGAAAATTTTTGGAAGCGAGGTTATTAGATTGTTAGTGTGTAAAAAACATGTGAAGGATGTCCTTAAAAAGTTTGATGTTCCCCATGTTTCCAAACTAAACGAGGTTACATGTACATGTTCAATTTGTAACAAAAATGCGGAAGTGAAAATTTTTTATTCAATGCCATATTCTAGGAAAGACGGAAAATTAACCTAAATACCCCAATAAATCTTAATAGTAATAAACTCTTGCGTTCTAGAAACTCTCATAACCCTTGGGAGACGTAAAA
>NZ_JAEVLT010000088.1 GCF_024494385.1 Bacillus sp. EB600 | reverse complement strand
GCCAACTACTAAAATGTAAGTGGCCTACTTCCTGCTGTAATAAATTAGTATTAACCCCTTTAGCAAATTTTTTTATTTCAAACACAGCTAGAATTAATAAAAAAAGAGGGAAAATAAATTTAACAGCTGTAAAAATTCTATCCTTTTTAATCCCCTTCATGATGATCTTCTAATTTTCATTACTGATTTAAATATAAACTTAACTTTAAACCTAAAAAAACAAAGAAAAATCGCTTCCTCAGTCTCATATTTAAAGTTAGAAAGAATTTCGTGTATAATAAGTTGACATTAAGATAGTTGATTTTTGTGACACATACTTTTTAAACGTTTCTACACATTTAGGATAACCACTTGTAAGGTCAGTGGAGAAGTTTGTGTCGTATATTACTTTAACCCATAAGTGCCTACTCTCCCCAATCTTCGTCTCTACGTTCTCCTATTTCGTAAAATTCTTTATAGGATTCTTTACTGATTTGTTTTCCTAGTTCTAAGATCTCTTCAAGAAAATCCATTTGTTCTTGAACTTGTTTATCAGAGGAAAGTCTCCAGAAGGTGGCATTAATGCCACTTTCCACCTAATTGATATCATTACAGTTACACATGTTGAATCCCTTGAGAAATTGTCGTATTGTTCATTCTTTTAATTATCGTTGGCCCAGCTTACTGGAATTAAAATATTCGATTATATATCCAATTTTCATTGGGGTTTATAGGGAAAAAGCCTTTTGAAAGAGGATTTTTCATTTTACATAATAGACGACTATTTTACTTAAGAAATATGCCATACAAAAGGAAAAAGCAGGCATACTTTATTATTAGCCTACAAAAATATATTCTAGGAGATACCTCCTTTAAAGGGGAAGGAATCAATTAGGGCCGTTGGCTTCCTTCTAAGTTAATATTCAAAGTAATTAGTCGAATTTCAAATTTACCCCGGAATGTAGCTTTTATAAATTGGGTATTTCCTCATATTCAGTTTGTTGATAACAATGGCTGGAAAATGGGATGAGATTTCCCCAACTATGAGACCAACCCGAATAAAAGTTAGACCAATAAATTCAAGCACAAAAAAAGTTTGGTCCTTTTGTACTTAAAAGAATTGTAACCTGCCCAAATTGAGAAATCTTGTTAGGCTAAACAGGGTGCTTATGTGGAAGAATAACATTTATTAAAACAAAGTCATTTGCTACTTAGTACGACGCTAATATTCACAAATTAGAGTAATAGAATAGTAGGGTGAATTATTTGAATTCCCCTCCGTTTTTTATTGTGAATTTGCTTGCGAATTACCGTCTTTCACTTCAAAACGGAACCCGTTAACCATATTCTACTTTTTTTATAATAGTGTGTTTTTTTATCCAGTTTTCAACCAAGTTTAATAACCTCTGGAAACTACGTTTCCATATATGCACCTCATAATGCCCCTTACTCTTCTTTGAAATACAATTTTTCGGATCGCTCACTAGCGGATCCGTTGGTTTTAATAAGGTGCTTGGCAACATTTTAAAACATTAATTTAAATTTTATCAGTGCACTCATAATTGCTGCATCTCTTCCTATTTTACCAGGTTGATTGATAAGCGGTCTCGTTCTATTTATAAACATTTGATCGCACATTTTTCTATTTCCAGACATTCGGTAACAATTATCATGTTTCAAGCAAATAGCATCCAATACATTTACAGGGGCACCCGGCCCGTGACAACCAGGTCCTCAATATCTGTATCCCGGATAACAAAGCATCAGAAACCCTCCCTGTCCTCATAAGGTCTCTAATATATTATGTTATTCGGATAAAACTTGATTGTATTAGCTGCTTATCTTATCTTTTCCAAAGCGAGAAAAAATATATATATTTTGAATATTAAGACATATCTGTTTCGATTTGTTGGTGCCTCTTTAGCCTCCGGCAAGTCTGGCAAGATAATGTTACGTATATACCGGTTAAAACAGCAAATCCGGCCCCTACTACCCCTTCTTGTTCCATTTCGATTTCCTCCTTTTCATTAATGGTCGGCAGTGTTGGAGAATATCATTATCAGATGAGATTTTACTGATCGTATTTCGAGTAGCTTTGGATTGTTGGAAGCAAATAAAGAAAGAAATGTCTTATCGAGCTAAATTGGAAAATGTTATTGTTAATGGAGATAAAGATATTACAGAGCTAAGGAACTGGAAGAATAAGAACGGAGAAGTATTATTCCAAAACAAAAGAGGAAAGAAATCCCAGAACTAGGGAAGGATCAAAGTTATCAATAGAGATGGATTGTTGAACCTATCTATAAAGGGGGGCTTTTATGAAATACCTCATTTTATATGTAACATATAATACGATTTAACTCATGAAAATTATTTAAAAGGACCGTCCCTTAATAGTGTGGAAGAACAAATAGGCAGATATGCAAATGGTTGTATTGCTACAACTAAAGGACTTATTTATATTTCAAATGCCAAATCTGCATTCATTAGAGTAATAAATGTTATTTCAAACGGTTTTTCTCCTGTTCGTAAAACTCTTCAACTGTATCTTTGATCTTTGCTCCAATACGGGATTCCCGCAAGTTCAATATCTGCCTTTGGCAGCTTCCCTCGGTTATAATACACATTTAATTAACGTTTATCATAATGTAAGCCATTTTCAGATAAAAAATCAGCAAATTGTTTTTGATTTAAATAATTTCCTCTAGGCTCACGCAGAATGGAAAAGGTAGGTTTTTGAATTAAATACGTATCCTCCCAAAGGAAATGGACCATTAATTCTAATGCGAATTCAAGCCACTTATCATCTAAAGATTCATACAACCATCTGATATTAAAACTTTCATACTCCGGAGCTTCAAAAAACCAAGCTAATTTTAAAAAAGAGCTTCTACTTCCGTTAGGTCTTCACTAAATCAATGTTCGCATATGCCTTTAATCTGCCTTTAAATTTCGGGAAAGTTTCAACGATGCGTTTGGTTGAGCTTTTCATCTTATCCCCTCCTGTTGACTTTGTCAACAGGAGAATAAAACAAAAAGTTGACTTAGTCAACTTTAATTCTTTTGACTATGACTTTTCTATGCTGCATCCATGAGCAGCATAGAATGTCGGGCTTGTAGAGGGCCCAATTAAGTTTAAAAAGTCTTATTCCTTTGGACCATTTGGTTACGTACTCTTAAAAACAATCTATGAATAAACTTAAATATTCGTCGTTTCTTTTCCTTTTAGTCTTAATGATACCGTAACATAAAAATTAAACTCCTCAGTCCCATTAAATTCCACGCCATCTGGATTCGGTCTAACATCTAATAGTATTTCCTTATTAGATTCAATTGCTCGTATTTATCTTTTATTTCCCATAACTCATTCTCTAATTTATCTTTCGTATGTACTGGAATCATAAACATTCCAAGTTCTCTCTGCGTCAAAGTTTTTTTCTCCTTCCATATACTAAATTGTATTGACAATAAAGTAGATAACCCTTTTCCTTGTTCGCCCTCCCTTCCTCTCTATGGCTTCAATCCTGAATCGGCTACACTTAACTGGACAATAAAATTAAGGTGAAGTAGACCAAACGCCAAACTTGGATATACTGCTTATAAGCATAAGTGGACGGTACTAGAAACTTTATACGGAGTGGCGGGCATGCTAGCCTGTTCGGCAAGCCAGGTGTTTATAAAACAGCTGGCTTCCTGGCTCAAAAAGCATGCCCGCGGAGGCTCCATGTCAAGTTTCTTCGCAAACCCACTCTTTTGGTGGTCTACTTCAACATTACCTAGTTAAGGAGAGACTTAAAATGAGAGAAAGACGAACATTCACTACAGAATTTAAGGCTCAAATGGTCAAGCTTTATGCAAATGGAAAGCCTAGAAAAGATATTATTAGCGAATATGATTTGACGCCTTCGGCGTTGGATAAGTGGATAACACAGTACCAAACATCCGGGTCATTCAAGGAGAAAGACAATAGAACTCCAGAAGAAACAGAGTTAATCAAACTCCGTAAAGAAAACCAGAGATTGTTAATGGAGAATGATATTTTAAAGCAAGCTGCGCTGATACTAGGACAAAAGTAAATGTGATCAAAAACAATCGACACAAATACTCGATATCAGCAATGTGCGATGTCCTACAACTTTCAAGAAGTACCTACCTATTACTACGAAGCAAAAGAGCAAGTTAATACAGCAGATGAACTGACAGCAGCTATCCTG
>NZ_JAEVLT010000087.1 GCF_024494385.1 Bacillus sp. EB600 | reverse complement strand
TATATAAGAATTATTTTTGTTCGGTGTAAAGGATAGTATTAGTAAAACTTTTCATCTTGATGATCACTGAGAGCAAGGATAGTAACACAATGTGTGTTTTTACACACTAGGAGGCAACAAAAATGGAAAATGGTAAAGTAAAATGGTTTAACAGCGAAAAAGGCTTCGGATTCATCGAACGTGAAGGTGGAGAAGACGTATTCGTTCATTTCTCAGCTATCCAAGGCGAAGGGTTTAAAACATTAGAAGAAGGTCAAGAAGTGACTTTTGACGTTGAGCAAGGTCAACGTGGAGCACAAGCAGCTAACGTACGAAAAGCTGCTTAATTATAAGAATAAATATAGACAGACTCTTATTTTAGAGTCTGTTTTTTATTTTTCAAAAAAAACAAAAATCCCCACTCACGAATGAGTAGGGAAACTTGAAAACAGTAAATCAAATGGTAAACACAGTGTAGCATATAATTCGGGAATCTTCTAATGGATGGCTTGAACGGTCACTCTTAAGGAAGAAACCCGTCAAAAGCAGGGGAGTGAATCCGGAAGAAAAGTATCGCCGTGATCGTGCGATTATTTATGTGCTTACTTACGCCGGCCTACGTGTGGATGAACTTTCAAATTTAAAATTAACTGACATCGATTTAGACTTGAAGAGGATTCGAATCGTTGGAAAAGGGATGAAGGTCAGAACCGTTCCTATTTCGAATACGCTGCTGGCTGAAATTCATGATTGGCTTGCCTTCCGGGCAGAAATGGCGAATCAGAAACCGCAAGTAGAGGATTCTCCTTATGTTTTTTACAGCCAGCGGTCACCAAAGTTTACGGTTCGCGGAATTCAGACCATGATCGAAAATTACAGCTTGCCAAATAAAAGATTGGCTCCTCATATGTTCCGTCATACGTTTTGCAAATGGATGCTAAAAGCGACGAATAATGATATTGAAAAAGTAAGAAGGCTCGCCGGCCACAGTAACATCGCGACAACAAGTAGATACTTGAAGGATTCGTATAGTGATTTGGCAGATGCAGTGGATGCATTGCCTAACTTTTAGAAATGTATAGACATTTTTTAACACCATCGCCTTAAGGCAATGGTGTTTTCTTCAGAAGTGAGACCTTCAAATTCATTTTAGGGGGATCAGCGCTACAGGCTGATACAAAGTAAAGAACGCTATCTGTCATGTTCAACAATCGGGCCAGATTGTGGAAGAAACAGAAAGATAAGAATTCTGAGTAAAGATCGTTTGTAAAGTATTTTACTTTAACTAACGGTTTAGGATTGTTGAATAAATCATTTTAGTTCTTTGGAAACTAAAATGAGGTGGATGAATATGAAAAAAATCGCACTTATGCTTTTGGTTGGAATACTTTTAGCTAACACAACAGTATATTCAAAAACAATAAATGAAGCTGATACGGAAATATGCGATACGGTTAAAATGGCACTTATAAGTAGCAATAGAGAGCCAGTAGATAAAGCAATTACTGAAGTTTATAAGAATGACAAAAATGCACCTGAAGAAGGTCTTTCTTGGGCTTCATGGGAAACTGAAATCCTTAAAATAAAGCAAGTATATGGAATTGGTGGGTTATATGAGATAACGTTGAAAGTGTACCCTTACTATGGTGCTCATAATGGTTATGGGGAATATGAGGCTGTGATAAATACTAGTGGTGAACTAATCGGTTATAAACACTTGAAAACATATCCTTGAACTTCAACGGGCACCATTCTGCAGCAATAATTGTGCTTTTTCTTTATGCTTGATCATTTAATGGAATAAACTTTTGCTAATTTGTCAGTTTAGTTCAAGGTAAAATAGATATGGAACTACCGGGGATGCTAATCTAAAAGGATGGTGTCTCAAATGAATAGACTTTGCCTTATCGTTTTTTTGGGAATTATATTTTCACTTAGTGATTTATATAATTCAAATTACACAATGGCTAAAAATGGATACCTATTTCCAGATAATAAGGAGAAACACTTTGTTAGTGCCAGAGAGTACTATCAATGTGGAAAACTCAAGGGCTATGCTCAATTTAAGGATGCTAATATCAACATACAGCAAAAACTGTTATATAAAGATTTACAGCAGTTTATCAAGTCAAATGTAAATGAATATTACTACATAAATTTATTCAATATCTATTCCAATCAAAATAACAACGTAAGCCCTGATCGCCAGATTTATTTTTATTGTTCATTATTGGAAAATGACAAAACACTTAAATATAAATATATAATTTTGGATGCCGAAACTACAAATCCACAAGCATCAGGTAATAGGCAAGCATTTAAACCGAAGGATTGACATTCATGGTGTTCTTTCTTTATGTTAAAGGCGCAAGAATTGCACAACGATGGACTGTTTCAGCAGTCCATTTTCTTGGCCTTTAATACGTTAAATGGCATATTAGTTTAATATGGCAGGATTATTAGTTTTTCTTACAGAAATTACCTTATATGCAATTTAAGAGGGGGTATGAAAAGTGCTAAATGCGATTTTGCGAGATATTTATTGTTTATCTTTTATATGTTGCCTTCTTGATAAAAAGGAAGAAGCTGACAGTTTATAATCATTTACTTTTGTTTTTGACAGTGGTTTATGTATTAGCTGTGATATCTGTGACTTTATTTCCATTACCAATTCAAAGGTCATATATTGTTCATATGATTAAAGATAAATTGGAGGAACAAAATAATTTTATCCATTTCCATTCTATTTCGGATACTTTAAGAACTGCAGTTGCATGGTCTGTAATTTTAAGACAAATTGGTGGAAATGTATTTAGGTAAAACTTTTTTGAAAAGTTTGCTATTTACTGTCCCCATGAGTATCGGTCAATGGTACTTTGAAAAGAATTCTGGATTATTCAAATGGAATAAATGGACACCTTTCCACACTTTCGGATCGTGTACTTTCACAATGTTTACAATTAGAGTTTTTGTCGGACTTTTAAAGAAATTAGATAAATTAAAGGGTAACCTAAATAATTAGGGCTGCCAACTCTGACAGCTTTTCTTAGTAAAGTAACGTGGAGTGGAACAAGAGAGTTAAAAATCCAGTCCTATCTTTTATAGCACTTGACTGATATCGTGCATTTAACTTAATACAAGGGGCAGTCTAGCTGCCCCTTTTTATTCATGAAATTTAGTTTTAAAAAACCAGTTGTGAAAAACTTGTGTTAAGTAATCAGTTATCCAAATTGTTATAAAACTCCAATACCAAGTCCAATTTTTATATTTGATTAATTTTGTATATTTCACTGCAATTATTTCAAAGATGACTATTACAGAAGTACTAATAAAGCAATGCAGGGTTTTTAAAAGGTTAGATTTATTTTTTGGATAGTACAAACTAAATAAAGCGCACAGTCCAGGATATATAAAGTATTCAAATGAAAAAGTAGCTTTATTTGCTTTTTTGAAAAATAAGCGATATGGATAGGAAATTAAGTTTTTTTCTACCACTAGTAATCCAAAAATCCATGTTAGTGCTTGTTTAAATAAAAATACAACTAGTGATTCACGAATTTTATTTTTTGGTGTAAATTTTATTAATAATAATGACACAATTATCCAGGATGAAATTTCGATAGTTTTCTCTGCTTTGTATTTCATTAATTATCCTCCTTTAATAAATAGTTTTTACTTTTTAGAATTGATTAATTCAAATAACGGAAGCCTTACTTCTATTCCCGGTTCCACCCATTCTCTCAGCACTTTAAATGCTCAGCCAGCGCAAGTTCTCTTCACTCCGGATGGCAATAAATTCGTTGTCTACGAGCTTACATCAATTGTATTCCATGTAAATAAAAATGGTAGTGTTACAGGACCAATCGTTAATGATTTTTACGGTCAAGGACCATTGGGCGCTTATTTTCTATCGTCTGGAATCCTCTTAGTTACAGAAGTAGTTTTCGGGTAAAGGAGTTGAAAGAAAAAACAGACGCCAGATGTCCGGTCTTAAATACTTTAAAAGCTGCTGACGTTACTATTAACACTACATGGAGGAAGGACTAATCCGCATATCGTGCGTAAAGGAGTACAAAATTCTCATGTCCCCTCGGGATATAAATACAACCTCATATTCGAAAAAAATCGTTTTGAATATTGCGGGTTCTGCTCAAAGTCTTTCACAACGGTTTGCGACTGTACCTCCTCGATTGTATGGAAACAGTTTTCTTCTGAAGTTCCACCCCCCCACTGTACGTAATCCGTTAGCTCCAAAAGGGCATTTGCCACATCGCTTAACCAGTTTGAGAGGCTTCGAATACTTGGGAGAACTCGGGCATACATATACTAAAGTGTGAAATGCATGATGACTTGGGGGTATGAGATACTATGAATCACGATGACGTTTCTAACGAAAGAGAGAATCAAGGAAACAAAAAAAATGAACAACTTGAAGAATTTCGTGTTCAGAATACAGGAAAACCCCTTACGACGAGTGCGGGATTAAAGCCATCCAACAATGACGCGATGTTGAAGGCAGGACCTCGAGGCCCTGCTCTGATA
>NZ_JAEVLT010000086.1 GCF_024494385.1 Bacillus sp. EB600 | reverse complement strand
GATCAAACTCTCCAATAAAGAGTATGAGTTAGCTCATAAATGTTACGTTAGCTAGTGAAGACTTGCTTCACTATGTTTTTTATTGTTGACGTTTTTGTTTGTTTAGTTTTCAAAGAACAATTCAGCGACAAAAATAATTGTATCATACTAATTCGTCATTGTCAACTTCTACGAAATATTTTTGAATTAAAAAATTCGTTTTTGAAGCTGTTAACGAATCAACTTTCTTATTATATACTCAACAGAATTCTTCGTCAACCCTTTTTAAAGGATTAATTTTTCATCGGTGACAATAACCATTATATCACACTAATTTGTTTGTGCAAACTTCTACGAAATATTTCTGGTTTAAAAAGTTCGTTTTTGAAGCTGTAACGAATCAGCTTTCTTAGAAGAACACCTTCCGTATTACCTGGCAATAGAAAGTTTTTCCGGTTACATTGATTTCATTTAAATAATGGACTTATCCCTTCGCTCTTTATTAGGTAACATTTGAAAAATAGGATACATTCAAAACATCTATTTTATTAAGTAAATGTAGTGGGAACATGTTCTTACTACAAAATCACTTATAATTGTTTCTGGCAACTCCCACCGCTAAAGCAGTGGGGTTCTAGGATACAGTGGCAAGCCGTTGCCACTTCTAAACGATACCCTTATCTTTCCTGACCGAAAGAGTTTCTACCGAAGCACTTGAAGAGGGAACAAACTGTTTTTAAAGCTTAAAACTTTTACTGTGCAAAATTAGAAATGGATCGGATCCACTGTTCGATCAATCACTTTACACTCATAATGATTTTGACTTAAATAATCAAAGAGCCTCGGTAATTGTGCAAGTGTCTCCTTTTTCTCGTGCATAAGGATGACGATTGGACCCGCTTTTCGAGCTTTCCTTTGTAATTGCTCAATGACATTATCGACAAATCGTCCATCTTTGAAATACCAATCCCTACTATCAATATTCCAGTCCCACATCAAATATCCATTATCCAAAACAGCCTTTTTTTCTTCTGGTGTCAAGTTAGGAACGCTACCAAACGGAGTTCTAATCAATACCGAATCCACGCCAGTTATTTCTTTTAACGTATTTCGATCCTGATTCATTTCACCTAAAACCGATACAACAGATGCATAAAATAATTTTCTGCTATGAGTAACCCCATGAAGTCCAACACTCTCTCCCATCTTGACCATTAGCCTTGCTGAATTTGGATATTTCTTAATATTTCCATCCAACATAAAAAATGTTGCTTTAAAATGGTACTTCTCCAACAGCGCAATGATTTCACTAGAAAAGCTTTCCGGACCATCATCAAATGTTAAATAAACAGTTTTTGAGTTGGTATTTACTTGTGGTGCGTTGGTTTGCTCCGTCTGAACTGTATTTGCTTCTAAAAGTGGTCGAGGACTATCTATGTTAGTTGTTGCAGAATGTTCCTCAGTTGTCTTATTTTCCGGTAAATTACTTGTCTCCTGATCGGGTTTATGGGAATAAGATTCCTTTTGATCCTTGTTAAGCAATTCTGTATCAAGATTTGAACCATTTTTCATTTGTGTAACTTTTTCTCCCCCATGTTTCTTCATCGTAATCTGGTTTGTTTTTTTTTGATTCTTAGGTTCATTGCTAGCTGCTTTTGCTCCTAAATATTGATTGATGGATACTCCTGCGATCAAAAGCCCTCCTACAAGCGAGAGAATTAATACCCCTTGCACCCAGTTATTAGTTCGTTTCCCCATTTTTTTATTCCCTCTTTGAAGTAAAATTTCTATTTTTTACTCATTATATATAAATTTTCCCACAAAATGTTTCTATCATTTTAAAAATATTACAAATCTATTAAAAGCAAATATTGCTTGAATTGAAATAGGGATAAAGGCACAAAAACACGAACCATCTAATAAAGTTTTTTCGGCAATATCATCTGTAATTCAATGAGATGGTGATTGGAGGATAATATAGTTTTATTGTTACCTTTAGCAGATTTAATTTACATTTGAATTAAAAAAGTACCTGTAAAGATTAGACTCACTTTAATTTACATCATTTTTATGCTCTCATAAAAAATGCATATTAAGCCACTCTAGTACATCACCAAATTATGATGAAAGATAAAAAGCATTCAATATAGAATACTTTTTATCTAGTTCAAGTTCAATTAATCCATTAGCTTAAGTGAACATCTTCACATTTTACAATTTTCTTTATTCTTGCTATTCCAGAATGTGGAACTAAACATGAAATAGATTTTAAAGAGATGAATCAATTTCATAATTCGTATTTTTAAAAATGTACAAACCCGTAGAGTTTAGTGAAGTTATGAAGCATAAAAATCATTCCTCTGTTTTGCTTTAGAAACTCTTTTCTTTAAAAAGATCCTGCCCTCTGAAAGAAACAGCCCGGCTAACGTTAGAATCGTACCTATTGCAGCCAACCACGTTATTTTTTCGTGTAATACGATAACTGACGTAACCACCGTAATTACAGGGACTATGTAGATGTAGATGCTCGTTTTTACAGGCCCCAATACTTTAACTGCAAAGTTCCATGTTACAAAACAAAGAGCGGAAGCACCTATACCCAAAAATATAAGATTAAATAGGTTAACAGGATTTGCAAAACGCTCCAACCCCAGTTTGAAGTCGGATAGAAACAGAGCCGGGATCATGAATAAGATTCCATAGAAAAATACCTTTCTTGTCATTTGGAACGTATTATAGCCGAAACTGCTAATTTTTCTCGTCAACACAGAATAAACGGCCCAAACAATGGTAGCAGTAACCGCTAATAAATCACCTAACGGATTTAGTTGAAAATTTGAAGCACCGCTAAAACTGATTAGATATATGCCGACCATGGCAACGACAAAGCCGAAGAAGAAATTGATCCGCAACGGTTCTTCTTTCAAAAATAAGAAAGCCGCAATCGCGGTGAAAAATGGCGCTAATGAACAGATTACACCTACATTAGAAGCCATTGTAAACGTGAGCGCGATATTTTCCAATAGATAATACATCGTAACGCCGCATAAACCAGCAGCCGCAAAGAAGAGTTCATGCTTTCTATTCACCACCCTCATCCTGTGTGGGTATACAATCATTAACGCAACCAAACCCATTATGAAACGAAAAAACAGAATCTCAACGGGAGTAAAATCATTTAGTAAGATTTTAGTGAAAATAAAAGTTGTACCCCAAATTATAATGGTGAGTAAAGCTAATAAATGACCAGAAGTATGTTTATTTTCCATCGTCATGTCCTTTCATCTGATGCTGTTTTTTTCTGTCTAAAAAATGTTCCTTCTTTGAATTTATTATCTTATTGGATTTACGGATTTATATTTTTATTTTCACTAACCTCCTGTTTGTTATGTTGGTTTTTCTACATCAACTAATTTTAAATTTCCTAATCGACACCTTGTTTTTGCCCTTGCTTTCATAAGTTGAGGCCTCTCTTCTTTAATATAATTTCAATCCATAACAAGGATATTATCTTAATTATAACTAGAATATTTTTTCTTAAATTCATTTCTTCTTCAATTAAATGTCACATTCCTACCCGTTTTTCATAGCATCTAATGATGCACTCATATTACCTACCCCTCCTATTTTTGAATTACTGCCGATTTCATGATCAATCTGATTTATCAATATATATATAGAAACTTGTGAACAGGTCGGACTTTCTTAGCCGGAAAAATGCACGATTTTCTATTGTGACAATTATGTTCATATCTTTTTTACAAACATGTGAATTGTTGAACAAATTATGTTTTATTCGAGATAATAGAATTATAATAGCATTGTAATCAAGTTAATTATAAAACTTTTAAATAAAGGAGTCTTCCACATGTTTAATCGATTTTTAAGAGAAAACAAAATTGCTGCCGCTATCCTAACTGTCATTCGCTTGTATCTTGGCTATGAATTCTTAATTGCAGGCTACCATAAACTTGCAGCCGGAGGTTTCGATACATCTGGGTTCTTAAAAGGTGCGATTGCAAATCCGGTGAAAGGTCCAGACGGCAGCATTGTCTATGCTACGTATGTTGGCTTTTTAAAACACTTTGCCCTGCCAAATGCCCACCTTTTCAATACAATTGTTCCATTAGGTGAGTTTCTGGTGGGCTTAGGGTTAATTCTTGGCTGCCTAACAACGGCCGCTGCCTTCTTTGCACTCGTAATGAACTTCTCTTACGTAATGGCTGGTACAATATCGACTAACGCGCTTTGTATTTTACTTGGTGTAATCATTATAGCATCTGGGCTCAACGCTGGTCGGATTGGTCTTGACCGCTGGGTGATGCCATTCATCCGCAAAACAACAGCAAAAGATCACAACGCTATTGAAAAAATAAGTGCATAATGCAAAAGCCCCTCATTCTAGAACGTTTTCTAGAATGAAGGGCTTTTTTATTCGACAAAACTCAGGTGGTGCTGGCATCAGAACTAAAAACAATTAAGCGACTGACCCTCTTTCTCCACAAGCACCCTGTGTATTATAAGGTCAGCCAGAAAAAATTTCTGGTTGACCATTTAGTTATG
>NZ_JAEVLT010000085.1 GCF_024494385.1 Bacillus sp. EB600 | reverse complement strand
GGTCAGTTTAATTCAAGAAAGATTTTATCAAAAATAAAAATTTATTTAACGTAAGTAAAAAAGATGTTGAGGTTTTCCACTCTTCAACATCCAACAGTATAATACGAACAAATCTTGAAGCCGGGGAAATTGAAACAATTTTCTTTTTACTCTTATATAGGTTAGGTGAAAATTTTGGCTGGACTAGCTGGATTCGAACCAACGATCACGGAGTCAAAGTCTGTTGCCTTACCACTTGGCTATAGTCCAACAAAATCCCCTTTGAAGGGGAAAAGTATTATTGGTAACTGTTTTGTTGATTTTGCTGTTGACGTGAACCTTGTTGTAATTGCTGAACTTGTTGTTGAGCCTGTTGAACCTGCTGTTGTAATTGTTGTAATTGTTGTTGTGAAGTTGCTTGAGTCCCTGTTTGGTTTTGAAATTGTTGCTGTGCTTGTTTAAGCTGTTGCTGTGCTTGTTGCAATTGTTGTGGATTTACACTTGCTTGGGCTGCTTGAATAGTCTGTTGAGCTTGTTGAGTTGCTTGAATAGCCTGTTGGGCTTGTTGTTGTTGTTGTTGTGTCATAAATAATCCCCCTGGGTAGATGGTGTGTTTAGTAGTTGATATAAAGAATCAACAAGAATTAAACTTTGCAAATTAAAGGGAAGTTATACAGAGAAATAATTACTAAATAATTAATCTCAAATGTGGAAGACATTTTGATCAATATATTGTCAACAATTTAATAAGAAGTTGTCTTTTTTGTAATGGGACAGATTTTAGAACAACTAATTTAAGGGATTGGATTATGCTAAGGCATTGAAGAGCTTGTGAAGTTTTCTACTTAAACTATAAGGAGCTTATATACAGTATGATTTTTAACCGTATTCATCGTATAACGAAACAAAAACAGCCTCTTTTCTAACTTCGTTTACTTATTATCTTCAGTAAGTAATTATAGTTTTCAACGTACACAACGATAGGACTTTACTTGGTGGATATGATAGGCTTGTTTGCCTTGTGAAACCTTAGCTTCAGCCAAATGGGGTTGGAAAAATAGTCAAAAGGAAGCCAAAAAATAATGAAGAATCGTTGATAAAAACACTAAAGGAACGGATTAAAGAACTTGAGAATGAAAATAAGGAGCTCAAAGTGCAGTTAGAAAAGTTATATGGGGAACTATACTCGAAATAAACTACTGAATCTTTTCTTTAAAATCATGTCCTCAAAGTGTGAAGACAATAATATTCAACATTTTTTATAGTTTACTATTGATAAAATGTTGAACCATCGAGAGAAGACATAGAGGTAACGCGTAGATTAGTAGAAGCAGGTAAGATTCCGGGAATCGAAGTCCTTGATCACCTGATTGTGAATGCCAATGCTGACTACTGCACCTTAAAAGAGAAAGGATACATCTAAGATTTGAAGGAGGGGGGACATTCTCCCTCTTCTTTATAATTTTGTTTTTTTTGATCGTTCGTCTTGTAGGGGCATCGAGCCCCAACAAGACGGCTTCATCTATGCGTAGCATAGATGAAGCATGAAATACCTTAGAGCTTTTATTGCTTATTTTGATAATAACAGATGTAATTTAATGAAACTGTAAACAAATGTTCAATTAAATCGACAAAGATTTCACCATCGTCGATTTATAATGGGGTTGGAGCAAATCTATCATTGTCCAGAAAGATTTTCCTACATTTATGATAAGGGAGATGTAATAGTGGATTTTTATGAAAAGTTACCTACTGATTTTTTAATTGCTTTTTATGATGAAATGATGAAAAACATTGAAAAAGGCTTATTAACAAAAACTATGTATTATGAATTAGGCCTAATTATTTCAGTTGCTAGTCAAAGGGGTATTACATTAGGACAACCATGTGACTTTGAACAAATAGTGGATCAAAAGGATCTGAATGATTTCATTCAATTAGCGTATAAAAGTAATGGGATAAGGGATGTTTCGCATCCAGTGGATTTTTGCTAAAAAATCAAAAAAATCCCCATATTCACCATGTGACAATGCAGGATTTTTAATTAAACTTCTGTACATGTTCATTTTTCCTTTTTTGATACATCGTGATGAGCTCGTCTCGTATCCGACTATAACGAATAGTGTCATCGCTATTTAATCCAGTTTCTTCTGCAATTAGGATCAAATTCTTTCTCATTAGGTTGATCCAGTGTACTAATTCATCTTCCTCTACAAACATTATCATAACTCCCTTGGTCGTTATGGATTGGTGTTACCTGCATACAAGAAATATTATGCGAAAAATTTCACATAATTGGAATAGTTGCGACAAAACTTCTTAAATACTTACAAAAACAAGTAGTAGTATTTTTAGATTTTGGGGTTGCTGTTTTGAAGCTGACTTAGTCAACATTTTGTTTTATTCTATTGTTGACTTAGTCAACGAAACATGCAACCAAACGTATCGTTGAGACATTCCCAAAATTAAAAGGCAAATTAAAGGCTTACGAGAACATTGATTTAGTGAAAGAAGCATTAAAGGGTTTAACTGAAGTAGAAGCCACTTTTTTAAAATTAGCTTGGTTTTTTGAGGCCCTAGAATATGAAAGCTTTAATATCCGATGGCTGTATTAATTTTTAGATGATGAATGGCTTGATTTCGCATTAGAATTATTGGTTTTGTTCTTTCGTGAGGATACGTATTTAATTGTGAATTAATTGGGTTAAGATTTAAAAAAGAAGGTCTGCCCGACTGGACAGACCTTTACGATATATACTCTAAAAAAGATAACAAGTGGGGTTATCATTGGTTTCAGCGAAGGATGGGGCTGATACTATAAGAATTACTTTTTGTGAATCTATAATTATACATAATAAAAGATCGGGGAACCTTGGTCTTTTTTTCATTTTGCACAGCTTCTTTCATCTTATTAATGGTCAGAATCCCTGTTCTTTGCGAATGTTATATCTTTAATGATTTCTACAGATTATCACCTAAGGTATCCAGGAGACTTGTACAGTCATTTCAACCCTGTTAGGCTACAATCCTATTACTTAATTAAAACAATGGACAAAATAGGCCAATTTTAAAGCCCAAAAAAGAGTGATTGCCAAATTAACGGACAATCACCCTATTACTTTTATAAGCTGTTTAAAAGATAAAGAACAAAAACAATCCACATGGATGGCCTTTTTGTTAACAGAGTTCATGTTTTTTTATATTTTAATGTAAATTAGCCTGTTTTACTTTCTTCTATGGCCTGTTGCCAACTTGGGTAGTAATACAAAGCACTCCGCATTAAATCGGGATAAAGTTGTTTTACCTCTTTTTTCTTTAGAGATTGACCTTCGTTCTGTAACTTCTGGATCTGAGTAATGACTTCCTTTGATGTTAATGGCACATCCATTCTTCATTCCTCCTTTTCCAAGTTCAAATTATTATCTTCCCCATTGGCTAACAACTGTAAACATAGGGACTTATTCTTCTCCCCCATGTTTCAACAAAGCTTAACATAAAATAATTAGCAGTGTGAAGAAATTTGCCTTATTTTTCGAAAACTGGGGACATTTACAGCTATAGAGCAAGGAATATTTGATAAAGAAAATCTAGATTCTCCAGCAACAATCATCAAAGCTACCGGTGACTTAGAAAGCCTGAAAGGGTCCTATAATTATAAGTTTACAGGTCAAACCAGTAAGATGATTTTAGATTTTAAATTCTAACGAAACACCCTATAGTTTAGTAAAAAAGGACATCCTTGTAATACCAGGAATGTCCTTCTCGTCGAACGATCTTATTCAACTGCTATCCTAAGTTGAATAAGAAAAAGCTCTGAAATTCACCCAATGTAACAAAACATCCATTAATTAACATTCATTTTTAGCATCTGAATCCACAAAAAAAGCTGCTCATGCAACCTTACGCTTATTCATCTCAAGCACCCGTAGTGGGATAAGCTTGTGTGCATTAACTTCGAATAGCGTCGTATTTGGTAAATTTATTTCTTAATGTCGAACTTTCGGGAACTATATTTGTTCGGTATAGTGAACATCTGTAGTAAAATTTATACAAGTAATTAAATATTGATTAGAAAGCAAACCTTTCGAAAGATTGGGATGCAAAGCAAACAGGTCTAAGGTTGACGCTATGACGGCTGGGCGACTAAAAAATAGCACACTTTTAGGGGGATTTAGTTTGATTACTCTAGCTACTGAAAAAGAACTGGATAAAGAATGGGTGGAACTTATTAAGGAGGCTTTAGAGTTAGGAATATCAGTTGATGAAATTAGAGATTTTCTTAATCAATAATCGAGACCATAATACGGTCTTTTTTTATTCATCACGATACATAATAAAAGTAAAATTAAGCATTAATGAGAAAGGTTCTTCTTTCATTTATTGCTATCCTGCCATTTAGCAATAAGTAAAAGATCTGCAATTCACCCAATGTAACAAAACCTCTATTATGTTACATTCGTTTATGATCTTGATCCATAAAAAAACTGCAAACGCAACTGATACTTTTCTTGAAAGTTCCGACTTATTATATGTAAAACAATGGTACCTCTAAAAATATGAATCCTGTTTTGAGGCTGTTAATTCCTTTCTTGAGGATAGAAGCCCTTTTTTATTTTTAAACTCAGTATAAGGCTGGCAGTTAGCTTAAATCTGAAGTTCACCTTGGTAGGTCCCCAATATAAAGAAGAGCATGGTATTCCTTTATTGGACCCATGCTTTTTGTATGCAAT
>NZ_JAEVLT010000084.1 GCF_024494385.1 Bacillus sp. EB600 | reverse complement strand
GAAAATAAAAAATAAAGAAATTAAAGTTGTCAAGATAGCCGTAATCCAAGCATCCTGTTTAGCTGCTTTTGCAACTGGAGCGGGAGCAACAAGTATCGCACTTCCGATTGTAAAGACAGTTACTAATATGAGAAATTCACCGGCGTTGATTTTTCCTTTTTCGAGCATAATTTCCTCCAATAATTCCGGATATACTCAGTATCCCAATAAATTCCTATACTTATGACTACACTTAGAAATGATGGAGAAGGTTCAGCAGTATAAAAAGGAGCTTCAATCGAGGATTCTTTTTGTGTGTATAAGTAGCACGTATTCTATAGAGTGATGCTTTTCTTATTGACCAAGGGCCCCTAAAACCGTGGTTTACGGCATAAAATCCATCTTGGCAGTCATACCCAGGATGGTTTTTTTGTCCTGTTTAAAAAATCTTTTTGTTTAACTTTTTTGTTTCCATTTAATTAATCATTTTGTTCCATTTGATCTCTTTTTTATATACTTATTGGATATAAATAACAATAAGAAGGAGAAAATTAAACATCCACCCATAGTCAACAAGAGATATTGCAACCAGGATCCGAGAACTAAAAAATCCATTCAAAATCCCCCTTTTAAAAGTAATGACCTGTCCTTTTTTCTCCTTTTCTTTCCATTTTATATTTCCTCTATTCTTGTAATCTTGACTTCTACTTTGAACGTATCAGGATTTTTCTCTAAAACGGTAATAAATCGTTTGAGATCTTGATGGAGAATAAACCCTTCATTCTCTTTTTCAAATTTCATGGTAAATGCAGGAACAGATTCCCGAATGAACTCAACAGCTGTAGCTACATATTCAGAGTTTTCTGAGATTCTATAAAACCCTGTAATAATTGAGCTTGCTGCTCTACTATTAATTTTAACTTTTCTAATTCTTTTTGAGTATCTGTTAATTCTTCCTCTGTTTCTGAAGATGTCAGTGTCTCATTTTCTCCCTAAATTTCTTCTATTTTCAGCTCGATACCTGTATTCAAATCCATTTGTTTATGCTCATCAACATTTTCTTTAACTTTTGCCTCCCTTTTCTTTGGTAGAAGGGATGGGCCAGCTAGTCTCTGATATTGTATTGACATTGCTTTCTTGGATGGTGGAAGAAGAAAGGCATCGAATCAGAACAGCTCAACGTGAGGGAATCGAAATTGCTAAAAGCCAAGGGAAATTTCGAGGTGGAGCGAAACGCTATCATGCCGGAGCTAACGGAAAAGATAAAGTTATTTATGATCGAATTGTACATTTATTGGAATCAGGTATGAGTGTTATGGATATTCATCGTGAAGTTGGTGTTGCCCGTAATACCATTTATAAAATACAAGAGAGCTGCCATAAGAATATTAAGAATAAAGCCCTCTTGTACTCAAGAGGGCTTAGTTTTTAGGAATGGCTTATTACCTATCTCATTCTTTCCTCATCAATAGTCCAATTTTGGTCCATTATAGATATACCAACTTATTTAACAGCTTCCTTTAATTCCTTGCCTGGTTTAAAAGCTGGAACCTTAGAGGCAGGGACTGAATTTCCTCCCCTGTTTCGGGGTTACGACCGGTTCGAGATGCACGTTCACGTACTTCAAATGTTCCAAACCCAATTAACTGGATTTTCTCTTCCTTAGCAAGTGTATTAGAGATGGTTTCAAATAATGCATCCACAGCTGCTGTGGCATCTTACTTTGTTAATTCTGCTTGTGTGGCAACAGCATTTACTAATTCTGTCTTATTCATTTTCAAGCACCTCGTTATTTTATTATTAGATATTATGTAGAAATGATAGAATATCATAAATGTGTCACATGATATACATTATTTCATTAACAGTCATTGAAAGGCTTTTCCTTTTAGCTTTAATGAAACTGTAACATAAAAATTAATGTTCTCGGTCTCATCAAATGCCACACCTGATGGGTTCGGTCTAACATCTAATATTACTTCTTTGTTAGGATTCAATTTTTCGTATTTGTTTTTTATTTCCTTTAACTCATTCTCTAACTGGACTTTAGTATGTACTGGTATCATAAACATTCCTAGTTCTCGCTGTTCCACTATTCTTCTCCCTCCTTACGTATGCTATTTTATTTTGACAAAGAAGAATAAAACTCCTCTTTTTTTACTTTTTCAACAATTCAAATCCGCCGCACGTCTCTTTACAGACATCGCTTTATTTGTCAGCTAACGCTTACTGGCTACCGAACGGTCACATTTGAGGTTTTTACTCTTTAAAATACGTGCTGCTATACGTATAAAAGAAGAATCTTCGATTTTGGAAGTTCCTTTTTATACTGCTGAGCTTCCTTTTTCATTTCTAGTTTAGTAATAAATAAAGGAATTTTTTGGGATACTAAATGTTATCAGCTAAGTTGGGGGAAATCATGCTCGAAAAAGGTAAAATTAACGCCGGTGAATTTCAAATATTAATCATTGCATTTTCTACAGGAACTTCCATACTTGTGCCACCTGCTTATCTTGCAGCGATTTCAAAACAGGATGCCTGGATTGCTTCTGCCTTAACCACGCTCATCAGTTTACTTCTTATACTTATATATAACCAACTAGCAGGATTATTTCCGTCCATGACTTATGTTGAATATAATGAAAAAATATTGGGAAAATGGATTGGCAAAATGACTTCATTGCTATTTCTTTATTATTTTTTTCACCTTGCTTCTGGTTCGCTAAGAGAAATAGGGGAGTTTTTTACGACAGAAGTATTGGTTGATACTCCTATCCAAATAATCATGATCATATTTTTACTAACCAGCTTAATCGGTGTCCGATTAGGCTTAGAGGTAATCAGCCGTACATTATTAATATTTTTCCCTTGGATAATGGCGCTGCTTTTCATGTTATTCTTATTGCTTATTCCTAATATCAAAGTAGAAAATATACAGCCTCTTTTCGGAGAAGGGATAAAGCCAATTGTAAAGGGTTCATTTATCTATTTAGGGGAATCATTAATAGAGTTTCCGATATTTTTAATGATCACACCGTATGTTACCCAAAAAGCAAAAATGAAAAAAGCCTTTTATAAAGGAACATTAATTGGAGGATGCCTCCTAACCATTTTGGTTACTTTTTGTATATTAGTATTGGGACCTGATTTAACTGCGAGACAAACCTTTCCTTCGTATATGCTTGGGAAAAAAATAAGTATTGGGACCTTTTTACAAAGAGTGGAAGTCATCGTCGCAGTTATTTGGATGTTAACCATTTATTTCAAGCTGACACTTTGCTATTATGGAATTTCCCTTGGACTGGCCCAAGTACTCGGCTTAAAAAATTATCAAATTCTTCTTTTTCCACTAGCATTTTTAATCATTACCTTTGCAATCTTTATGCATCCAAATATTGTACATTTATCTAACTTTCTTATTAAAACATGGCCCACTTTTTCCTTAACCATATGTTTTATTTTTCCGCTGTTATTATTAGTGATTGGAAAAATTAAAGTAAAACGTTCTGCTTCTAATGAAACTAAACGGCCAGTATGAATAAATTAGATATACTCTACGATTTACTTTCTAATAGACCCTTCTCTTATTCAAGAAAATGGACCATTTATGGAATATGTATCGGTTCCATAACTATTAAGTTATGCACCTTTAATAAACGTTCTACTCAAAGAACAAGCTGAATGTAACTTTTTATGTATTAAGTTATATTCGTTTTTTCATCACTTCTCCATAAAAAAGCTACAGTATACGTGTTAGCTGATACTTTTTCAATTAAAGCACCGTTAAAAAATATTTTTTTGTTGTTGTATACCTTTAATATCTTAAGTCCAAAATAAGATCAGCCAAATTCCCCCTAGAATTTGGCCAGTAGAAAACCCATTCATACAGGAACCAGAATGGGTTTTTTATATTAAAGTAAAAATGTGTGAGTGTTCGAATCAATCGCAAGGCTTAAGAAAAAGGAATTTTAAATTTGTCCAATGTAACAAAACCTCTATTATATTACATTCGTTTTTTCCTGACTCCACAAAAAAAGACCACCTATCATTGGTGGCCCAATCTTTAAAGAAAGCACTCTTTGCTATCAATCATCCCTTGCAATCTTTAAAACTCTGAGGTTAATTATTCATTTGTTCAAATTATAAGTCCAATTTCAATTTAAACTTCCATTAACATAAATTTTTCTACGAATAGAGCTACCTCATGTGTATCAACCTTATTGATTTTTGCTTCAGTTGCTATAATATATGCTTTTAAACTTTTTGTTTTTTTTATGTCTTTGAGTAATACATCACCATTCAATAATTGAATACAATTTCTTTAACTTCCTCATCATCCGATTGGTATAAAAGATAAGATAAACGACTAATTTTGTCCATTTTTCGTCCTCCTTCTTTACAATCATATGTTCATAGAATTCGTTAAATTGATGCAATTTCCAGCATATAAAGTAAATTAAGATGACATGAAATATAACGGGTAGGATGTTTCAAGGAATACACGCAGAAGGGATACTCAAAAAATTTATCCGTGAGCAGTTTTCGCCGTCCGTTTTTACTTCTCGGGGAAGTCCCATCCTATATTTCACTCGCATTTAGTATTCACAGGCATGTATAGAGGGACGAATGTCCGACCGAAAGCGGTACCCGTCTTATGAAGTCTTAAGATGTTTAATTGACGGCAGTTAAAACCCTTCTCTAAGACAAGCACTATCAGGGTCTCACCGACATTTCACG
>NZ_JAEVLT010000083.1 GCF_024494385.1 Bacillus sp. EB600 | reverse complement strand
TAGGGCAAGGTTGTGTCCGAACAGTATAATCTACGTCTGTGGAGATTGTGTAAGACATATTGGGAAACCCCCACTATGCCACGGTTGATGAATCAGGAAGCCCCTTCTTCAAAACAACCCGAAAGGGTGTTAAGGAAGGGTCATTCACGGAGGAGAATGCACAATGAAGGAAATATTACCAAGTGTTCTTCCTATTCTTTTTATTTTTCTCGATATGATTGTAATGATTGCCTGTTTAAGAAAAATTACTAATCAAACTTATTTTAGATATTACAACAAAATCATATGGATGTTCATTGTTGTTTTCGGCATTATGGGACAACTAATGTATTTCATATTGGAAGATAACCGAGATTACAAATAGCTATCATTTATCTATTTCCTTTCTTTCCTAAAAAAGAATTTACCGAATACTGTTCCGTTAATGTGGAGAAATCGTAAAGCTGAAACAATTGACTTGGATAAGTTTGAATTTCTTATTGAATGATGGAAGATAAAGTTAAACCATCCATTTACCCCACCAATGAAGATGAAGTAATGGTCGATTAGAGAAAATGGCAATTCCAAAGAAGACGCAACTCATTCATTTTTTTAAAAGGGGAGAGCTCATAATTCAATTAATACTCAAAGAATACTTTTCATCGTGGAGAATATATACAGAATAGGAACCTGGGTATTTACTTTCTGGTGAGGGGAGAATTTCATGAGTAATTTAGTAAATGACAAGCTGTATGAAACGAGAAATTCCTTAGTAAATGAGATTACTTTATTAAGTTATGCTCAATTTAATGATAGGCATGGGATGAATAAGTGGAGTATAGCACAAGTTTGTCATCACTTAGTTTTAGTGGAACAGGCAACAATAAAGGCTATTGCATGGGGATTAAAAAAGGTTGATAATACTCAAAAAGAACGTAAAAACGTTCATCTTTTGTTGGATCGAACGAAAAAGTTTAAAGCTCCTGAAATCGTTGAACCAGATGTAGAACCATTTGAAGTTCAGTCAATCATTGATTTGTTAAACGATTCGAGAAAAAAATTTATGACTTTCCTTAATACAATAGAGGATAAATCGATATTGGCGAAAAAATCATTTAATCATCCTGCCTTAGGTGAATTGCCGCTTGACCAATGGATAGAACAGATATATATACATGAACAGCGACACATAGAACAAATAAAAGAGATAAAATTACTTTTAAATGCGAGGCACTAAACATATGATTATCAATGAGTGTACGTGGGGACGGTTCTATTGTGTCTTTCTGTGAGACGCAAGAACCGTCCCCTTGTTATCCCCTTGTTATATAAATTGAAGTTTCACATTTATCCATTAATAATCATTCCACCGTTTATATGTAGAATTTGTCCTGTTACATTTGAGGAGTCGTCCGATGCCAAATAAACATATGCAGGTGCTAGTTCAAAAGGTTGTGCAGCACGTTTCATTGGAGTTTCACTTCCAAAAGTTGCATAAGTTTCTGGTTGACCGCTTGAAGGAATAAGAGGGGTCCATACAGGTCCTGGAGCAACGCCATTAACTCGGATTCCTTGATTAATGGCGGAAAGTGCTAACGAGCGGGTGAATGAAACGATTGCTCCCTTGGTAGCGGCATAATCGATCGCGTATTCATGTCCGCTGTATGCAGCGATTGAAGCCGTATTAATAATGGTACTTCCTTGTTTTAAATAGGGAATGGCTGCTTGTGTAAGATAAAAAAATGAAAAAATATTTGTTTGAAAAGTACGTTTAAGCTGCATTACTGATATGTCGCTGATACTTGCCTGTGGGTGTACTTCTCCGGCATTATTGACTAGGATCTCCAGATGTCCAAATACTTTGATTGTCTTCTGAACGACATAATGACAAAAATCCTCATCCCCTAAATCTCCTGCGATCGTCAGGCTTTGTCTCCCCAATTGCAGCACTCTATCTTTTGTTTCAAATGCATCTCCGTGCTCATTTAAATAAACAATCACAACATCTGCGCCTTCTTTTGCAAAAGCAATGGCGACAGCTCGACCGATCCCACTGTCTCCCCCAGTAATGATGGCGGTTTTGTTCAATAGTTTATTGCTTCCAGTATAATTAGGGTTTTCAGAGATAGGTCTTGGAATCATAAAAGATTCAATTCCTGGATGCTGGGGCTGGTATTGTGGGGGAAATGTGATCGGAACTGTTTCGCACTTTTGTACATACCCAAAATGATGATACATAAATAGGCCCCCCTCCGTTATGTTAATTTTAGAATATTCTTAAAATTGAATGGGTGTATGCCTAAAAAGTCTTACTGCTTTTGAACTTTTGATTCTATACTTTCATTGTAAAGAAACAGTGATTCGAAAAGTATATTTTTTGAAAATAGGTGGAAATTAAAGGTGGCTTTTAGCAATTCATTTCCATTGAGGAGGCAGTTGGGATGAAAAAAAGAAAATGGATGTTTTGTTTGAGTGCAATTCTAGCGTTCATTTTACCTTTACATAAACCAGTGTATGCTTTTATTCCTTCTAAAGACCAAATTGTAAAACCTGAACAGGTAACATGGCAGAAGGAGGAAGATAAACCTGCCTTTGATCTCTGGGGAAAATCCTTCTCACGTAGAGAGGCCCATGATTTAATGCAAACAGCAAAGGGAAGGGAACTATTATCTCCTAAGAATGGTGCAGTAAAAATTGATCAAGCTCTATTAGATTTAGGAAGAAAGTCATTTTACGAAGAAACCTTCGGAAATGAAGTCTTTTTATCCGATATTCTTGGTGCCTTTAATGGACCGCTCACAATTGAAAATTTTCAGAAAGCAATAAAGGAATTAAACGGTAAGGGGACAACGAATTTACAGGTAGAATTAGCAGAAACAGTAACGATGGGCGGGAAAACATATAAAAAAGGAACAAAAGTGGATACCGGATTTGATGTGATACAAGGTTCTAACGAAGTTCTTGGTTTGCCGATTGTAAGGTCAGAGGGAAGGTTAAAAGTAGGGCTTAGCTGTGCAGCATGCCATGCAACTGTTGATCCTATTAATCAAAAAGTAATTGAAGGTGCTGTTAACACGGATGCTAATTTCGGACTTCTCCTTGCTTTAGGTACGAACACAACTGCTTATTTTGCACGTACTGAAATTGCATCTTTAAAGGATTATATGAAGAACTTAGATAAAACTGTTGTAACGAGTGAAGGTAAAAAAGAACCCTTACCAGATCCCAAGGCGTTGGAAGCAGCTGTTGATGATAGTGTAATTAAATGGCCAAAAGGGAACTTTGATATTACTAGTGACTTTATTAGTAATCCTACTCAGATTCCGGATTCTTTCACTTTAGGGGATCATCCCTATAGCTGGAGTGGCTTTGCAATGGCTGGACCGTTTAAAGGATTAAGTACATTAAATAATGCTGTTCACGCCCAAGGTTCTGACTTGATTACGATTGCTGAAGCTAGTCGAGCTCTTTTTGGAATTGACCAAGAGGTATATTTAGGAACCATTCTGCAGAATGCGGCGAACCCAAAATATCGATTTGATCCGACTAAAAGGAAGAGGCCTTCTGAATTTTTTGCACAAGTCGATCCTACCCCAGATGCTCCCGGGGTAAACAAAGCGATTAAATTACCAACCTATCCGAGGTCTTCGCTGATATCACCTAATGGGTTGATCGTCAGCTCGCCAGGAACAAAAGTAGGGGAACAAAACAATGCAATGTCAGCCTTTCAAAATACTCTTGTTCCTCCCAAATCACCGATTAAGATAACAGATGAGGAAATGCAATTAGGGAAACAGGTATTTGCTCACGGATCCTGTATTACCTGTCATGCAGGAACTTTTTACACCAATAACGGGATTATACCAGTGGAACAAATTGGTACCGAACCGTCACGTGCAATTGGATTAAGAAAAGTAGGCGTGTTTTTAACAGATCCACTTATTTATTCATCTGATACACCTGTGCCGGTGCCAAAAAATGCACTGGTGTTGAAAGTTCCGACCCGGGGATTAGACCCTGGGCAAATCAACCTTGCCTTTGGAATTGGAAATACAATCGGGGGCTATAAAGTTCCTAGTCTTATTGGTCTTTATTGGTCTGCACCATATCTCCATGACGGAGGTGTCGCGGTTGGAGCAGACACTAAAAATCAATTAGGAATAGAAGGAACATTGAATAAAAGTATTCTACCTGATCCTTATAACAGTATCCGCGCATTAGTGGATAAAAATTTGAGAACTCAAGTTATAAAAGCAAATCAATCTTCCGAAAGCCTTCGGAAATCAAATGTAACAGGCGAGGGGCATGAATATTGGGTAGATGCTTCAACAGGTTTTTCTCAACATGAACAAGACGCTTTGATAAAGTATTTACTAACATTGAAATAAACCCCTTAAAGACAGGCAGTCATAAGAAATGCCTGTCTTTAAGGGGTTTCATTTTTTGTTGAATAAAACAACGAGATGTATCGATCAAATCCTATTATTTGCAAATACAGTATCTTTCTCGCCATATAAAATTGGTGAAAATTTCTGATTGTCTATTAACACAGTTGATGTTATGATAATTGAGCTGACTCGTTAACAGCTTCATGAAAACGAAGTTTTAAACATAATCATTTCGGAGAAGTTGACATAAACGAATTAATGTGATAAGATTGTTCTTGTCGCTGAACGACATTCATCCTTTAAAAAAGGGTTGACGAAATGTTCAGATGGCATATACTACAAAAGCTGTTTTAAAAAGATTGTTCTTTGAAAACTAAACAAACAAAAACGTCAACAATAAAAAAAACATAGTGAAGCAAGTCTTCACTAGCCAACGTAAT
>NZ_JAEVLT010000082.1 GCF_024494385.1 Bacillus sp. EB600 | reverse complement strand
ATGTGAATTTTCTCAGGTTTTTCGCTGTTCCGTTAAAATTTTTGGATTATCTCAACGGACTTGAAATTCCGGTGACAGTTGGTCCGGACTGTCTGTGAGAGTTGGCAGGTTATTCACCATTTAAAAAAAATGCCCCCCAGCATATATAACAATTGGGGAGCACTTTTTTGTTCTACGGTAATTATTTCACCAATTTCAAGATCGTTCTAAAATGCGGATGATCCGCTACTTGTAGCAGCTCGTATAAAATCATTTCTGTGCTTGTTGGTAATATGCCGAGAGCCTGCATTTTTGCCAAGGCGATTTCTTTATTTGCTTTTGTACGAGAAGAAACGGCATCGGCAACGACCTCAACCTCAAGCCCTAGTTCCTTTAGCTGCCTGGCAGTTTGGTACACACAAATATGGGTTTCTATACCTGAAACGATAAATTGCGTACGGCCGCTTGCTTTAACTGCCTCTTTAAAGGCCGCGTCATTGTACGCACTAAATGTCTTTTTGGCAATAGGCTGGCCTTGCATATGCTGTGAAATTTCCAGTGATGTTTTTCCTAAAAGATTCGGAATCTGCTCGAGCCATAGAACTGGTATTTCCAGCGCGTTCATTGCTTGTACGAGCTTTGCCGTATTCTGAATCACTGAATCGCTGTCATCAACAATTTCCGCCAGTTTCCCCTGCAAATCGATAACCACGAGGCAAGCCTTATCTATTGTAAACATAAAATAATCCTCCAAATTATATTTGTTGACTAAAGTTTATGGCAAATTCCTTTTATTTTCAATAAGGCTTTTCCTATGAAAGAGCCAAAAGGCTATCCGGCTGAAATCTTTTCTTTACTCTGCTAGTCATTGTCCAATGATTAGATGGAAATCATTATAGTGGTGACTAAGGCAATCATTATTGCTGCTCTAGGAGCCTAGCTTGCAGTAAAGCCCGGTTATTGACCCCGGTTTTTTGATAAATATTCTTTATATGCTTGTTTACAGTATTAATACTAATAAACAATGTTTCTGCTATCTTTTTATACGTATAACCCCTTTTTAAATAATAACAAATTTCCTTTTCACGCTTGGTTAATTGGAAGAACTCTCTTTCCTCTTCGCTTGTATCAATCGTCTTTTCTTTTTCAATAATAATGGCATAGCGGCTTTGCTTGGATAAAAATGGCTCCTGGTGAGAAATGACTTGAACGTTATAGCCTTGCGTTTCTATTAAAAATGGATTTGAACCGATCGATTGATTTGAAAGTGCAAAGATTATTTCTTTGATAAAACGATCTATATCTTTATAAGCAACAGTATTTTTATAAATGTTCCATGCTGCTGGGTTTATATAGAGTGTCTGATATTTTTCATCTAATAAGATTAAACCAGTTTCGCTTTTTGCAGCAAAGGCCTCTAATATTCCCTTGTCTATACGTTGTTCTTCCAACTCACCTTCTAAATATAGTAAATTGGATATCATTGGAGCAAGCATGCGGACTTTATGACAATCATCCTCAGTAAATTCCCCTTCTAGCCGGCTTCTTGTTATACCAAGAGCTCCAACAAATTTATTGTGAGAACGAAAAGTGACCACCATCTCATGAAAGTAGTTGTGTTTTCTCATAAATTCCTTGTAATAGTCAGAGTGTTCATATCTCTCAATGGGAGTTACGTCTTCAAGCCTTAAGACAACCTTTTCTCGAAACAAGTGTAATTGCTTTTTAGGATGCAGATAATCATAGGTGTGAAAACAATCCAAATAATCCTCTAGTAAATAATCACTAATGCGATGGATTTTTGGGTCAGACAGGTTTCCTTTTTGATCAACCTTCCAAAGAATGGATGAATGGTATCCAAGTAATTGCGATAGCTGTTCCTGTAATCCAATAGATGCTTTTTTATAATGAATAGATATAGTAGAAGTTAATTTCATCATGCGCTCATAGTCTTGTTTTGATAAATTCATAGGAGCAACCACTCATTCTCACCTTTCTTTTAGGGTACATGATTATGTACCTTTTTCATTTAATACTATCTAAATCGGTAATAGTTGTAACCGCTTTACAACTATATAATAACATTAATTCGTAATATTAAAAATATTCGAACATATAAGCATTTTTATATTATGAAGTCTATTGTGCATATGAATGACAATCCAAATTCAAAATTTAAAGGAGGATTTGTTACATGAATGAGAATAAAGGGATCGTTTATCATGAAATTAGTTCCAGGAGAGAAGAGAAAAGCGAGTTATGGCAGTGGACAGCCGCTGAGATGACAAGAGAAATTAAAGCGAGAACGGTTTCATCACGAGAAGTGGTGCAAAGTTCCCTTGACCGGATTGCCGAGGTAAATCCAAAACTGAATGCGCTTGTTGAGGTGTATGGAGAGGAAGCGTTGAAGGCGGCAGACCGGGCAGACCAGGCAGTTTTCACGGGTGAGGAGTTAGGGCCGCTTCATGGCGTACCAATGTCTATTAAAATAAATAGTGATGAAAAAGGTAAGGCGACATCGAATGGTGTGGTAGCATTTCAAAATAATATTGCAGCGGAAGACGGTCCGCAGGTGGCAAATTTACGAAAAGCAGGGGCTATTTTTGTTGGGCGAAATAATTCACCAGCCTTTTCGTATCGCTGGTTTACGAATAATGATTTACATGGGCGGACATTGAATCCATGGGATCAATCAAGAACTCCAGGAGGATCGAGTGGAGGTGCAGCTGTGGCGGTAGCTTCAGGAATGATGCCAATCGCTGCAGGTAATGATATAGGAGGTTCGATACGTCATCCGGCTTATGCATGCGGCGTTATGGGCATTCGTCCGACAGCAGGACGGATACCAAGCTGGTATGGGCCAGTGGATCAGGATCAACCACTGTCTGTACAGACCATGTTAACCCAAGGTCCATTAGCACGGACGGTAGAGGACTTACGTTTAGCGCTCCAGGCGATGAGTCCGTTTGACCCGCGTGATCCAATTCATGCATCTGTTCCACTCGTCGGTGAGCCACTTCAAAGACCGATTCGGGTTGGCCTTTTAAAGGATGTGAATGTGGCCAAGCCTGTAGATGCAGTGAATAAAGCACTGGATGATGCTGCAGCGAAGTTGAGCGATGCTGGTTATATTGTTGAAGAAGTCGAGTTGCCATTATTTGAGGAAGCCTACCGACTCTGGTACTTATTATGTATGGAAGAGTTTCGTCAAATCATGCCGATGGTAGATGAAATTGGGGATGACGGGATGAAATCCGCTGCGAAGCATTATTACGCCGTAGCGGAAGAATGGTGGGGATCCCGACCAGGTTTGACAGAGTATATGAACGGTTATGCACGAAGAGGAACACTCATTTCCCAGTTACAACAGTTTTTAGTGAAGTATCCACTTCTGTTACTACCGGTGTCAGCAGAGCAGGCGTTTATACAGGATGCTGATATTATGAGTGTGGAAAGTATGCGGCGTGTCATGGCAGCCCAGTGGTCGATGATGGCTATTCCGGTACTTGGGTTCCCAGCATTATCTGTACCAACCTCTGTAGAAAATGGGCTTCCAGTTGGTGTTCAACTACTAGGGAGACGATTCCGGGAAGACACCCTTTTTGATGCAGCGGAAATCTTGGAAGCGCATAGCACAATAAAAACACCGATTGATCCGACTTGGTGAAAAATTCCGGTATCACACCCCGATATATGTCAAGATTCGTAGGATAAGAGAATTGAGTTATTTTTTAAATGAAGGCCTTGGAAAAACTCTGTGGAGAGTAAAATCTCTGCAGGGCTTTTTAGGTTCTGAGTAGCTTCCACTTGGCATTTTGATGATCCTAATGCGACATAAATTTCTTAAAGAGTATCTCTTTTGTTTTGTTTAAATAGTTGAATTTCACAATAAAATAAACAGACATAGCACCAAAGGAATCAATCAATAGGTCATATAAACGGCCATCTCTTCCAAAGAAAAGCTGGAGGACCTCTGTTAAAAGTGCAAAAGTAAAGGAAATTCCCAGTGCCTCTTTATGACTTTGTTTCCAATTAAAAAGAAGGAAGTCGAACATTCCAAAGCCTAAAAAGTGTCCGATTTTTACGATAACAAAATTATGGTGAATTTTTGAGATATCGGTCCAATAAAAGAATGACAAAAAATCAGGAGAAGACACCCATTTAAAACCAATAGTTTGAAAACGTAAAAGAGCTCCTAAATTATCTGTCCACGTATCCATCCCTAAAAACATTCCCCAGACAATGACAAGTAATAGTTTAGTTTTCAATAAATTTCTCATAGTTTCAAAAAACTTAGCGTAAAGCATAATCGTCCAACTTTCCAAAAGTTAAATTAAGAGCGGTTCAAAAAAACTGATACCCTTTCACTTTTCTCATTACGGTTTAAACCTTATCATACTAGTTAAAAATTAAAAAAGTATGAAATTCCAAAATCTTCGCTGCTGGTTGTTCTACTTTTTGTTAGAATGGATCTATAATCTATAAAGGCTGGCACATTTTCAAGTCACTATTAAAAAGATTTGTAATTTGTCTCCATATAAGTTCTAGACATATTTCTTATTCAGAATCGGATTCAAGTATAAAAGGGACCTTTTCTCACCAGGTGGGTATAAAGCAGGCAGATTCTTTGTATAAGTATGACATCTTGGATGATGAGAATTCTTAATTATAAAATTGGGGAAGGTTTCCACTTGTATGTTTACATTATCGATGTTAAGATAATTGAGCTGATTCGTTAGCAGTTTCTTGTAAATGAATTTTTTAATCGGAAATTATTTCGGAGAAGTTGACATAAGCGAATTGGTGTGGTAAGATAGTTCCTGTCGCTGAATAACATTCATTCTTTTTAAAAAAAAGGTTGACGAAATGTTCAGTCAGGCATATACTATGAAAGTTGCTTTAAAAAATTGCTCTTTGAAAACTAAACAAACAAAAACGTCAACAATAAAAAAT
>NZ_JAEVLT010000081.1 GCF_024494385.1 Bacillus sp. EB600 | reverse complement strand
CCCATCGTAATTCTTTATTACGTCATGCCGGTTTACATCTAGCAGAGGCTAGTTCGGGTAAATGGAAGGGTCAAATTGTCCTCTCTAAACGTGGGAGGTCCCGTTTGCGGCGTTTCTTGTACTTAGCGATAATGAGTCTTTTCATGAACAACCCTGATTTTAAAGAGCTACCCTCTAACAATGTTCATGTAAAAAAGATGAAAAAAATGAAATCCATCATGAAATTAATTAATAAATTTGCAAGAATATTAGTAGGAATGGTCCGAAAGAATGAATCCTATCGCCCTGACAAAGTGCACTCTATAACACCATGGGCAGCCTAACGTAAACTTACTGTAATTCTTTTATAACCACATCAAAGTAACTGATAGCTTTTAAGATTAATATCTTTCGAATATTGGCTTATTCGTAGGATATCAAAGAAAGTACGAAGTACCGGATTTATTGTGCAAAAGGTTTCTGACCCGTTCCGTTAGAAAGACCGGCCTTCTACCACTTGGATAGGTGTGACGAAGGAATGAGAGGGCATTTGACCCGTTGAGACATGGGAGTGAAAACCTCCAAGGGTGGCGTGCAGAATACGTACCTTATACGGAAATCATTGGAGCTATCACTGCCTCCTTTATTTAAGCCTGCCTTCATGTAGCCAAATTGTCAAAACTCATTCAATCAATCCCTTATTTTTCTTTCAAGTGATTTGAAATCCTGCGAATAAGTGAGTATTCGAGAGATAATCGTATCTAACTGAGGGAGCAAAATAAGAACTTAATGTGACCTTTAAGCAAATAAGTTTAATGCAAAGATGCTCTAATTCCATGCATTTTACGTGAAGCTAGTATAATCGGTCCGCAATAACAAAAACTATCTACATAGTTGAATAAATATTAAAAAGGATGGTATATAACCATGAAACCTCTTTTGCTTATTCCATTTTTTTTAGTCTTATGTATAGGTTCTGGTTGTACACAAATTAAAATCCAAAAAACACCAAGATCAAATTCACATAACTTTTCTGAACAATCAAAAGTAGAGACCGTTTCATTAACTCTTAATTTAACAGATCAGGAACAAAACGTTCGTGAACGTCATCCCCTTTCTTTAGCGGATATACAAAATAAATACCACAGAGACATTTTAACGGATGGACCTAGAACAAAACGTGAAATCGCTTTGACTTTTGACGATGCACCGGACGCAAACTTTACTCCAAAAATACTTGATATTTTAAAAAAGAATGGAGTCAAAGCGACGTTTTTTGTTGTTGGATGGAGGGTTGAAGCCTATCCCGATATAGTAAAAAGGATAGTGGCTGAAGGACATATACTCGGCAATCATTCGTATAACCACGCTAATCTTCCGAAACTAAAGGACGACGCATTCCATGAACAGATTATTAAGACGGACAGGCTTATTGAGAAATTTACTGGATTCACTCCAAATATTGTCAGACCACCCTATGGAAATGTCACCGAGAAACAAGTCCAATGGTTAATGACTCAAAAAAAAATCATTGTGAATTGGAATGTGGATTCCCTAGATTGGAAAGGTTTAAAGGCTGACCAAGTAGCAACCAATGTTCTAACACATGTACACACTGGGTCAATTATTTTACAACATTCCGGTACTGGAGTTGGCGGAGACTTATCGGGAACGGTAAATGCCCTTCCGAAAATTATTGACGATCTAAAAAAAGAAGGCTTCAAACTAGTAACCATACCAGAATTATTGGATATCCCGGCTAAATAATTATTACGTGCCTGTGGTGTGGTTCAAAATCATGAGAAGAAATCTAAGAGGATTATACCATATGGGTAATCCTCCTAAATTCCTTCCAAGTGTTAAACTATCCTGCAAGTTAGTTTAAGTTCACCCCTTTTCAATCTTAGTAAGTTATTCAAATAAATGGCCCGATCGTGGAAGACTGCTCTTTTGGAAATCAATTAACCTTGTATAACACCTAAAACATTTTTGATTATTTCAAATATATCAAGTGGTAAAACAGTCTGTCATTCATTGGTACACTTTTTGTCATTCAGTGGTAAAAACTATGTCAAGGATGGTACATTTCATTGCCCATAATCAGCATTCCATTTTGAAATTGAACGATCAAGTTCTCCGCCAAACAATCCGAATGTGATTTCTCCCATATTATTCGTTCTTTCATCAATTTTTAGTACCTAATTCAAATTCTTCTGGTGACTTAAATCTTAATGAACCTCAAAGTCTCCCCATTGTATTAATAAATGGTTTTCCTTATATAAATTAATGTGTATTGTTACCAATCCCGTTTTAGTTTCTCGTAAATTCAACAGGCGGTTTGGTAAATCTTGAATGATTTTTTAGAAGACGACTGTTTAAAATGCTAAATTTGAGAGCTATGAAGAAGATACCGAGAAGTCACTGGTTTTATGAAATTTTACAAGTATCATCAAAAGTCTTTTTTTGTAAGAGGTGAGATGGTTTGCAATCCTCTTTATAGAAATCTTTTTTTGTTCCAACATTGAATGATCTATTTATAAGAGAAACCCCACTGATTTGAAAAGTGGGGTTTCTCGACAAGCTGAAAGGATAGATGAAGATCATCATGCTTATGCTACGTTAATTTTATTATTTTCTACTGATACAGTGATCGTAGTTACGTTTTCGCTATTAATAATTAAAGAAGTGATTTTATCTTCAATTTGCTCTTGAATGACGCGTCGAAGTGGACGAGCACCAAACACATTGCTATATCCTAATTCGGCAATCTTTTCTTTTGCTTCCTTATCGATTTCAATGGAAATCCCTTGTTCCTCTAAGGTTTCTTTAAGCTCCGCCATCATAATCTCGATAATTTCCACAAGGTTCTCTTTTTGTAGGTGGTTAAACTCAATAATCGAATCAATACGGTTTAAGAATTCAAGCTTAAAGTGATTTCCGATTTTATCGACAATATTTGACTCTGCTCCTTGCTGTTCATCGCCGCCAAAACCAATTGGCCCTAAAGTTTTGTTTACAACACCTGCGTTTGAAGTCATGATAATAATCGTTTCCGTAAAGCTTACGACTCTTCCTTGGCTATCTGTTAACCTGCCATCTTCCATGATTTGAAGAAACACATTCATCACATCTGGGTGTGCTTTTTCGATTTCATCCATCAGAATGATGGAATAAGGGTTTCGGCGAACTTGTTCTGTTAACTGACCTGCATCTTCATGTCCGACATAGCCAGGAGGTGAACCAATGAGCTTAGAGACAGAATGTTTTTCCATATATTCACTCATATCTAGGCGAATCATCGCATCTTTACTGCCGAATAATTCGGCGGCAAGAGTTTTCGTCAACTCGGTTTTACCTGTACCTGTTGGACCTAAGAATAAAAATGAAGCGGTTGGACGTGTTTTCGGTTTTAATCCAACACTTGCCCTTAAGATTGCATTGGCTACTTTTTCAATAGCTTTATCCTGTCCAATAATTTTACTTGATAGTCTCTCTTTCAAGTCTTTCATTTTTTGTTGCTCTGCTTTTTGTAGCTTTTGTACAGGGATTCCAGTACTTTTTTCAATAATCTCTTGGACCATTTCTACGGTAATATCTTTCGTTATATTATCTGAGTATTCAGATAATATTTGTTTCATTTCTCTCTCTTCATCACGAAGAATCGCCGCTTTTTCGTAGTGCTCTAATTTCGTTGCTTGTTGTTTTTCTTCACTAATTTCTTTTAAGCGCTGTTTTAAATAGTTAACATCCAGCTCTCCATGAGCAAGGTTTAGTATTGCACCGGCCTCATCCATTAAATCGATGGCCTTATCTGGTAAGAAGCGATCTTGAATATAGCGTTTTGATAGTGTCACACATGCTTTTAGGACATCATCCGAATACGTTACATCGTGATACTTTTCATATGCTGGCCGAATTCCTTTTAAAATTTCAAACGCTTCATTCACAGACGGTTCTTTCACGATCATCGATTGGAAGCGACGCTCAAGTGCAGGATCTTTTTCAATCATGCGATACTCTTTCATCGTTGTTGCGCCAACAATTTGAATATCACCGCGCGCTAACGCTGGTTTTAATATATTCCCTGCATCCATTGAACCGTCAGACGTACCTCCAGCACCAACCATCATGTGTAGTTCATCGATGAACAAAATGACGTTTTCACGTTGGTGTAATTCAGCAATAAGTTTTTTCATTTTTTCTTCAAATTGTCCTCTGTAGGCTGTACCTGCTACAAGTGAACTGATGTCTAGCAAATATACTTCTTTCGTTTTTAGTTTCGCCGGTACTTTGCCTTTGATGATTTGAAGGGCAAGGCCTTCAACGATCGCTGTTTTCCCGACACCAGCCTCACCGATTAAGACCGGATTATTTTTTGTACGACGGTTTAATATTTGAAGGATACGTTCAATTTCTTGATCCCTACCGATCACTCCATCGATTCGCCCTTCTTTTGCTTCATTCGTCAAGTTCCGTCCATGTTGATCAAGAAAGCTATTTTTTTTTCGTTTCTTTGGCTTGGTTACATGGACATTTTTGTTTTGCTCAGGCTGGCTGCCATCTGTGTCCAACAGATTGAACATTTGGTTGTCAAGTTGAATGGAGCCGCTTTCCAATTTTTGTTTTGCGATATCATAGCATTCCGCACACAAACTAATTTGGCTTTGACCATGATTCAATGAGAAGTTTAACTGATAACTCGCTGGCGATGTTTGACAGTTTTGACAAATCATAGTTCCACCCTCCTTTTGACTTTGACTATTTTTGACTATGAATATATGAAAAAGGAGCCACTTCTACCAGTAGGCCCGGTGAATTTTTTATTAAGTTTCTTTCTATTATATTGTACTTCTTTTAACATTTCTATAGGTAATGGTTGGGTATATACCCAACCTAGTAAACGTTTACTCCACCATACTGTTGGAAACATAAAAATGATGTAATGTAATTGTCAGTCTATTTTCGCCCAAGTCTCTCTTTTACTAAATATAATTAAATAATAAATATATAACAATATAAAAATGAATTTTGAAGCCTTGATATAACCCATCCATTTTCTTGACATACAAGTTTATTTTCTTTACTAGTTTTTGCAACAATATCATTTCTTTAAATGTTGCCCCTACTTTATTAGGGGCAATAACAAGAAAAAATGCCATTATAAGAATAATGTATCTTTTCATTAATTCAACACCTCAGTTTACTGATCCCTAAAATGTTTTCTAATTCAATTAACCAG
>NZ_JAEVLT010000080.1 GCF_024494385.1 Bacillus sp. EB600 | reverse complement strand
GTTTTTTATTGTTGACGTTTTTGTTTGTTTAGTTTTCAAAGAACAATTTCTTAAAAACAGCTTTCTTATTGTATTCTCGACTGAATACTTTGTCAATCCTTTTTTAAGGATTAATTTTTCATCAGCGACAATAATCATTGTATCACGCAAATTCGCACTTGTCAACTTCTGCGAAATATTTTTTCTTTAAAAAATTCGTTTTTGAAGTTGTTAACGAATCAGCTTTCTTATTATATTCTCAACCAAATACTTCGTCAACCCTTTTTTAAAGGATTAATTTTTCATCAGCGACAATGACTATTGTACCATACTAATTTGCATTTGTAAACTTCTACGAAATATCTTTGGTTTAAAAAATTCGTTTTTGAAGCTGTTAACGAATCAGTTTTCTTAGAATATCACCTTCCGTATTACCTGGCAATAGAAAGTTTTTCCAGTTGCATTGATTTTACTTAAATAAACTTATCCCTTCGCTCTTTGTTAGGCAACATCTGAAAAAATATGTTGCATTCAAAACATCTATTTTAATAAGTAGATGTAGGCAGAAGAAAAAACGGGTTACAAGAAAGCATATTAATGGAAGCAATCCGATCCAAATGGGAATCTTGTCCCAAGAATAGACACTCCTTATATTTATACATTGATTGGATTGCTATACAACAAAGTTAACTCTATTTACCCTCACTTAACTGAAGTTAATTCGCTTAGAATCGCACCAGTAAGAGCAGATGCTCCTCCTGCAAATGCCGTATAATAAGAGTAATTTGAAATAATGTGTTCAGCAATTTTATCTTGAATTTCCTCTATTGGCATCTTTGAAGAATATTTTTCATAATATTTAGTTTCCATCTGTTTCACATCTCGTTGTACTGTCTCTGGACTTGCTATAATAATATCTATTGCTTTTAATGTGCGGGTTTATCTACTTCCTCTGGTTGTAATTCTATTCTTTTTACCTTTTCCCTTTTATTTTCGTGGTTTAATTAAAAAATATGAAGTACTAACTACACCTACCATTATTCTGTGTTATTCAATAAAAAACGAAATTGTTTTACAAATGTTTAGGAAGTTATTCGTAAATCTGTATGCTGATAATCATATTTGTGTTCAACGAGAGTACGCTCATTATGATCATTGTGAATGGATTGACGATCGATTTCATCTTTGATATTTTTTTCATTACTGTTATTTATCAATTGTTCCTGATTCGTTGTATCTTGAGAAATATCACGTTCAACTGACCGTAAAAGTGACCTGCTATCACTTAATTTCCCATCCTGCGAATGATCTGTAAGCTCCGTATTGTGAATATCTGAATGTTCTATTGTAGCAGCATCTTCCCTGTTTACATCTTTGAAACTTTTACGATTTGTCAAAGGAGCATTTGCAAGATTACCTCCGTCTAAACGCCGGCACAGTAAATCTTCAATTGAAGTAACGCTACCTTTCTGATCATCCTTTCAGTTTGACGGTCCATCAACTGTTCACGATCAGCAGTCCCAGCTTTAACCCTTGTACTATTTTTGAATTGAGCAAAAGTTTGCTGCCCTACATCGCCAGTAGCTCCCTTAAGAGCATCTTTTGTTGCCTAAAATGTAGATAAGATAAGCAATACTTTCAACCTGATCATTGAAATTTTGCGTCTAAATCCTTAATTTTAGAGTTCTTTACAATATTTTTTTACCTAGCGATCCATTCCTTTTTGTCGTTTCTTTTTCTTGTTTCGCTGTTCAAATTCATCCTCCCTCCACTTTCGATCTGCTTCACGAATTGCCCCTTCAAGAATCGAAAAGAAGTCTAATTCATTAGAAGAATTGAAATTATATTGTGGAGTGGAATTACCAAGAATGCCCGATTGTATTTCTTCAACATTATCAAATGTTTGATTTTTAATTGCATGTTGAAGTTGCTCTATTTTATCTGGACCAATTTCATCTGCATATCGCATGCATTCATGATAAAACATTTGTTTAAATGATTGATTATCAATCTGAAATTCAGGATATTTATTACGCAAAAGTTTATAGTGTTGATCTTTTTTAGATGATTCAGTTTTATTGCTATTAATGCAATATAAAGAGAAAATAATTTCCTTTTGTTCCTCTTTTGAGTACTTTCTTGGTGGATCTGAGAAATCTTCCGGGGTGATGCTTTTTCCATAGTACTCCTCTGCCATCACAAAAAATTCCTTCTGTTCAATCGTTAAATAATTACGTCCATCCCAACTAGGATACATTTCTTGTAGTTGATGATTATAAAGCTTATCCATTAATTCTAACGATTTTTTGATTATTTCTTTTTGCTGCAATAAGAACTGCATTTGTTTTAATTCTTTATCAGAAGCATTTTTAATGGTAGATGGATCAGCAAAATCAACCCCATTTTTAACACGTAAAGATTCAAATTGATTTTCTATACGCTGTATTTCTTGCTGCAAAGATAAAACAAATTGTGGTCGATTATTTAATAACCGATTGAGATCTTTTTCAATTTGCATTTTCTCTAATTCACGGCAGATATTTTGAATATCATAGGTGTTTAATAATTTATTTTGCGAAACGGTTATGTCAACCACTTCTATTTTTTGGTCTTTAGTTAGCTCACTTTTATTTAAATTTGGATAATACTTTTCTAAAAATCGATTGGCTTCCATGTCTAAGATGGATTCAGCTTGATTTAAGATATCTGTTTCTTTTTCAATTCGGTTTAATTTTTTATATTTATCAATGGAATTTTGTTGGAATTCAAGACGGGATTGCCATTTTCCTAACTGTACTTTTCTAGCGTTAATATTTTCATAGTTAACAAACATTCTTAAATATTTAGTTGACTCACGGAGTAGCTTTTTTTCTATAGGAGTAAAGCGACGAATAAACTTTTCCGTTCTTTCTTTGGCATGTTTTTCTTTCTTCGCTTCCGCTAGTTCAATAACTGTTTTGTTGTACTCTTTTCTTGCATGATTCATTTGAATCCGATCGGATTCTTTTCCTTGACTATCCATTTGTCTTGCGACAAAACCCTCATGGATCGTTGGAACCGTTTCAAGTCCCCTACTTTTATTCGATAAATGAGTGATTCTTTCGGAAAAACCATTTTTCTCTAAATAATTATTAGCATAAAGAGCCCACTGTTCTCTCCAATACATCAGTTTTTCTTTTGTATTCCAATCCGTTGTATGTAAAGCTTTAATTTGTTGTTTTCCGTCGACTATTTCTTTTACTTTCATTTGTTTATTTCCCCATGATCCATCTTCATTAAAGGGACGAATCGTTAACATCACATGAAAGTGTGGATTTTCTTCATCATCCCGGTGGATGGATAAATCCGCAACCATCCCATCATTCACAAAAATATCCTGACAAAACTCAATGGCTAAACATTCTTGCTCATCGTGAGGTAATTCTTTAGGCAAGGCGACATTAATTTCACGAGAAAGCTGCGCGTTCCATTGTTTTTCTTTTTTCTCCACTTCATTCCATAAAGTTTGACGATCATAAACCCAATGTGGCGCATGACTAGGCCCAAGAATATGAGTAATCGGTTTCACTTTTCTTTTGTAGAACTTTTCCTCATTCGTTCTTTCATCTATCAATCTTTCACCAGAACGATATGCTGCAGCCGCAATGGTATTTTGCTGTTTTTTTCTAGAAATGATCTGATTCGAGAAATGATAGATTGCCATCGTTATAGCACCTCAACTTAGTTTAATGACATGAGCGAAGCGAATTTTCAGAGACGCTTCACGAGATTGGCTCCTTCAAAGAAGGGACCAACGCGCGATACCAACGAAGTGGTATATAAGTGCCCCCTTAACTTCGTTTTCGGGAACATCATACCATTTTCCAGCTTATGGTTCAAATGCTATAATATAGGAAATTTACCAAATTGGAGTGTTGAAAATGACAAAGCAAAATACAAAAGAACAAATAACCAATATTGAAGAACAGATTAAAAGATTAAAAGACAAACAAAAACGAATTTTAACAAATTCACAGAAAGAAATTGGCAAGTACTTAATGGATACATGGGGAGTTGAAGGTATTAAGGAAGCAAAAGTCTTAATAGATTCGCTGAGGGATCAAGTAAAGTCCTATAGGGAAGCAGCTTCATCTGATGAAGAACACAATAAAACAGATTTTAATACGTCGTTAAGTAATTCTGTAGATTAGGGTAATAGATATGTCAAATAAAGACGTTCAAAAACTAGAAGATAAAATAAAAGTTCTCGAACAAAAAAAGAAAGCCCTAGAATACAAAGTTTCTAATGAGGATCGCCGTGCCAGAACAAGAAGATTGATTCAAAAAGGAGCACTCTTTGAAAAATACCTAGAAAATGAAGATGATTCTCTTGAGTTTACAGAAGATTTATTAAAGGTTTTAGCTGATTTTAGAAAGAAGAATAAAGATTATGTTTATCGCCAAATTCAAAAAATAAAGGAAAATCAATAAACACATGAATAATAGAAAAAAACTTTAGTTTTCATTTGTTCCTTTGGCCTTTTTATAAATTAGATTATTCTATTTTTGCATGTATGTAATAATTAACCATTTTTACTCATGCTTAGTCTCACATCAAAAAAGTAGAGAAAATATACAAACGGGTTCTGTTTCCTATCACAAAACTTTAACTTGCATCGCATTTTGCGGTGCTTTTTATATATTAAAAATATAAATACCCAAGTTATAACTGAGTTGCATCTTTTTGGTCAATTTGTTTTGATAATCCGTTCCAAATACTTTCCCCGCAAAACCTAATCCACCTTTTTGTGGGAAGACAAACTCAACACTTTCTTGCTATTCATAACATATTAAAAATTCATTAAAGAATGGTGATTAAAAATGTTGCCCACTATCATTACTGGAACTAATGGTGTAACATATCAAGGATTTCCTCCTCTGATGTTCGGAGCATGGACTCAACCTTTGCTTGGTACGGCTCCTTATCATTATCTTATCGGAGGTACCAGGTATAATATACAACCATGTGCACCTGGAACTCAGAATTATTTTCCATATTTGGAACCAAGTATTCCTTTTCATGCTGATAGGATCGATAAAATGATTAACGCAGTAAGAATAGCAGTTCAAGAAGCATTAGCAATAAGTGGTTGTATGGATTCGCAAAGATTATTCGATTACGTTAATAACTTATTAGTAACTACAGATCACCCACGATTAGATTATCTAGATATGATTAAAATAATGATTAAATTAGTTGAAGAAGGTTGGATAATAGCGAAAGTGAATAGCACAGACATTTTAGATTGGGAATGGTGTAAATACACCTTTCATTCTTGAAGCATTAGATAAAAATTTCTCATTGCTTGTGAGATGGATTCATTTAAAAAAAGACTAGCGTCGTCAATATACAAATCCTGGGACAAATAAAATTAAAAATGTTTTTAGTCATAACCAATTTTTTATCGAAAATAAGTTGTAAATACAAAGGTGATTTATTATTTTTTTACACTGCTGCCATCCACTTTGAAAACGAATGGTTTCGAGATTTTCAATTTCACCATAATGTGCTTAAAGAAGCTAGACTAATATTACCAAAACACACAAGTACTCCATATAATGGACCCATAAATCTAGACACGAAATAAGGAGATGTTAAAGTAGGTTTATGACAAAAAGAAATCGATATACACCAGAGTTTAAGTCTCAAATCGTGCTAGAAATAT
>NZ_JAEVLT010000008.1 GCF_024494385.1 Bacillus sp. EB600 | reverse complement strand
GGGATTAAATGTACCGAATAGGTTTTTTTATTTTACTAGCTTAGTGATGGTACTTCACTTGGAAAATCTAGTGGAGATCAGTGAAGATGCCAGCTTTACACTTCTGGACCGCTTTAATGGTAGTATCTAAAAATGAATCTGTAAGCCTGTATTTTGGAATGCTAACACTAATAGCCCCAAAGTTTTTGCCGTCCCGTGTTAAAGACGCTCCAACACAGAACACTTCTTCCTCATGTTCACCATTATCAAATGCATAGCCAAGTTCACGGATTCGATTTATTTCTTGGATAAACCCTTTCGTTGTTGTAATCGTTTTATCGGTTATCTTAATAAGTGGATTTTCGGTTAAATAAGCCTCGACCTCGGAATCCGATTGATCAGCCAAAATGGCTTTTCCCATTGCAGAACAATACAAAGGAATTCTTTTTCCAATTTTTGAATATAAAATGATCGGGTTGCTGCTGTCGATTTTAGTGACATAAACCACGCTTGTTTTGTCAAGAATACCGAGGTGAACGGTTTCAGCGGTTTCTTTTTGTAGTGCTTCCATGTGAGGTTGTGCAATTTTTTTTATTTCCAATTGGCTCATTGCTTTATTTGCAAATTTAAGAAGGGTCGTTCCTAAACTGAATTTCTTGGTTTCATGGTCTTTTTGAACATAGCCCATTAAATTCAGCGTATCTAATATTTTTAAAGCAGTTGAATTCGTTAAATTCGTTGCCTTTGCAATTTGATTTAAGGAGTGTGCATGATCGCTCGATGCAAGGAAATCTAAAATCAAGTCTGCTTTTAAAAGAACGGTCCCATATGGCTGTTTATCCATATTTATTATTATACCTCCTATGTTTTTAACTGACCAAACATCCCGGAACCTTCTGGATATTTTAATATTGAAGGGGAATAATTTACATATCTTATGGAGCTCAAATAAATCTAGCAGAATAAAATTTTCTTCTATTGTAATTCCTTTCACAAGTATTTATAATAAAATTATAAAATTTCTATATAATAATTCTAATTTCCAAATAAGAAATAGTCAAGCGGAAAATGTAGAGGAAAATAATGTACAAGATGAACAACAGACTATAAGCAGGAGAGGCTTTAACTATGAAGAAAATTATTACTTTCGGAGAAATTATGCTTCGACTTTCTACTAATGCAGGTACACGGCTTTTTCAAGCTGACCAGTTAGCAATGCATTATGGCGGTGCAGAAGCAAATGTAGGGGTGTCACTTTCCCATTTTGGACATGATGTGTATTTTGTTTCCAAGGTTCCAGAGAACTCACTGGGGAGAGCTGTCGAAAGCACTTTGAAGGCTCAGGGTGTTCATACAAATTACTTGATAAAGGGTGGAGAACGGCTAGGTACCTACTATCTTGAAGCAGGTGTTGGACAAAGAAGTTCCCAGGTCACCTATGATCGGGCACACTCTAGCTTCTCCCAACTGGCAATCGATGAGATTGACTTCGATGAAATTTTTTCTGATGCCAAGCTTTTCCATGTTTCCGGAATTACCGCTGCATTGTCTCCCTCTTTAAAAGAGTTAACATTGTCAGCCTTAAAAAAGGCAAAGGAATATGGGGTCACAACCAGCTTTGACTTTAATTACCGAGCAAAGCTTTGGAGTCAGAAGGAAGCATCAGAGGCGATTAAGTCCATGCTGCCTTATGCTGATATTTGTTCATGCGGTGAATTGGATGCCATTTACTTACTCGGTATCGATCAGGCGGATGAATCCTTAGATAAGGCTGCTCAGTTGAAATACTATTATTCAAAAATACAAGAAATGTATCCAAACATCTCATATATGAGTTCTACTTTTCGGAATGTCATATCTACATCAACGAATACATTACAGGGGAATTTCTATAAAGATGGAGTACTGTACCAATCTAAGGTCCATCAGATCGATCATATCGTGGATCGGGTTGGCGGCGGGGATGCTTTTGCAGCAGGCATTTTACATGGAATTATTGAGAAAGTGCCGCCCCAACAGCTCATTTCATTTGCAACAGCAGCATCTGTGTTAAAACATACTGTTGCTGGAGATTTTAATGTTTTCTCCCCGGAAGAGGTTGCTGCATTTATTAAAAGTGAACCTGGGAAAATAGTACGGTAAACAGGTTTATACATTGAAATAGGAAAAAGACTAAATCATTTTGGTTTAGTCTTTTTATTTTCCATTCACTTTCAAAAATTGTTGAACCTCTACGATCGTTTAAATTATCTAATAGAACAGAAAATGTGGACAATTTGTTAAAATAAGTCGAAATTTGACGCTTGTAATGTAAATGTAATATTCCTATTACTTGTTTGACAAATAGTGATGTTATACTTCAGAAAACAAAGGAACATTGTCGTAATACTTATAGAAGTGTGGCTAATGACGGCTGAGATACATAAAAACATGTCAAATTGCGTCGAAGAAGGTCTCGTAAAGACTTAGTAGTTTGGCACCGAGAAGGCAGGGGAATTTTTTGAAAAAGACACTAGCTGTGTTAAGTACAACCATCATGCTTGGGTTAGGTAACGTTATTGCTATTCCAACTGTAAAAGCAGAATCCATCCAACAACAAATTTCGAAAGCGAATTCAACTATAGCAACAGCAAAAGATAATCTAGCAAAAGTAACAGAACAAATTAATCGTGCTACCGAAGCCATTAATGAAAATAATAAAAGAATACTAGATACAGAGACTAAAATTACGGAGAAAAACACCGAGGTTAGCCAGCTTCAAGATCAAATCGCGGTCCTTCAAGATAAAATTAATAAACGAAATGATGTCTTAAAACAACGGGCTGTTTCTTTTCAAGAGTCCGGATCAAGTGTAAATTATCTTGATGTCGTTTTTGGTGCGTCAAGCTTTAGTGATTTAGTTGACCGGGTTAGTGCTGTGACATCAATAGTGCAGGCTGATAATGACCTTATAAGCCAACAGGAAGAAGATAAACAAGCCTTAGAAGAAAAACAAAATTCTGTACAGAAAATACTAAACGATTTAACATCGATGAAAGCTGATTTAGAAGGAATGCAAGCGGGGCTTGCAGAACAAAAAGCGCATAATGAAGAAATGAAAGCTCAGTTTCAACAAACAGCTGAGGATGGCAGTAATCTGCTAGCAAGCTTAAATGCGCAAGCACTGCAATCATCATCTGCGGCTATCGAAGCAGGAGCAAGTCAAGCAAAACAGATTACTAGTGGGAAACAATCAAGCACAGGAACGGGTTCGTCCGTCGTAAGTGCACTATCTAGCGGACCTTCTGTTCCACAGCCAAGTGGTAATATAAGTACTGTGATTCGAGCAGGTTATAAATATATTGGAAACTCTGTCTATGTGTTTGGCGGCGGCAGAACAGCATCCGATGTTGCTAATGGCTACTTCGATTGTTCCGGTTTCGTTCATTGGGCATTTGCACAAGCGGGCAAAAGCGTTGGGTCTAGTACCGATTCGCTATTAGGTGCAGGCAGTCGAATATCTGCAAGTCAGTTACAACCTGGAGACCTTGTATTCTTTAATACGTATAAAACAAATGGACATGTCGGAATCTATCTTGGCGGTGGAAACTTCATCGGATCGCAAAGCTCAACAGGAGTAGCGGTTGCCAATATGTCAGGCGGTTATTGGGCACAACATTTCGCTGGTGTAGTAGTTCGAGTAAACTTATAAAAATATAATAAAATAATAGAAAAGGAGATCATCGAATTAAATCGATGGTCTCCTTTGTTTTTTTAAGTATTTTCCGTTTCAATTTTTTGAAAAACAAAAAGACGTTGTCCTAAATAGTTGGAAATAGTGTAAATCCCTGTCCCAAATAATACAGCTGCATCTTGAGCATATTTTTCCCTTAGGAATGAAAGCTGGGAAAAGAGATACAGTGCGATTTTTTCTCCTAGATAATAGGAAATAAAATAGCAGGCTAAAATTACAATTGAAAACCGCAACATACTTTTACCAACAGCAGCACTGCTTTTAAATGTAAAGGTTCTATTAAGGAAATAGCTGACACAAGCACCAATAATATTTCCAATGAAGGTTGAAGCCCAATAGGACAAGGAAAACCCATGAAGAAATAGGTACATGGCGGATAATCCCACAATTGTATTAATGACCCCCACTAATAGAAAGCGAATAAAGGAGTGGTTCATTTTTTACTATCTCCCTAAATAATATAAATTTTTTCACGATGTTTATAGATTGGTGTAAAACCATCACACTAGTTATTGTACTTTTACTTTGACGAACAATAGCATACATCAGGAGAACAAAGATGACAAGGGAAATTAACGTTTGCTCGTTTCATCAAACAAACAGAGGATGATTGAGCTAGTGATGGTATTAAATTATTGAATTAAATTTTTTTGTAAAATTTGACGAAAATGTGACATTTCTAATAGGAGGCTTCATTTCATACATGTAAACTTAAGATTAAGAGAAAGGAGGATTTCCATTGCTAATGATTCCCCCATATATAGGTTTATGGCTATTGCAAATATTTTGTATTTTATTTCCAATGGTAATATATCAGGCCTTTTTTCAAAAAAAGTTCATGAAGAAAAGCTATCAAAAAATAGGATTAACTCTATTATGTGGTATTTCTATTCTAATTTGCATTACCTTCCCGGTTTCAATTAACGAGGATTACATCCTAGATTTTCGCTTCATTCCCTTACTTATAGCGTTTATATATGGAGGATATCGTGTGGGTTTCTGCCTCTCCATTTTATTAATTGCTTATCGATTCATGGCTGGCGGTACCGGCTTTTACTTAGGCGGCTTATGGATGACATCCTTTTATCTTGTCTCCTTTCACTTTATTTTGCCTCACTCTGGTAAATGGAGTCAAAACTGGAGGAAACTTTACCCATACGTTCTATTAACTTTTTCCCTGATATTTTTTGCATTAGGAACACAATTCTTAGATGACTATTCATTTACAAAACAAGAAATATACCTTTGGGTTTGGTTTTCAATCCTAAACTATATGACATTTTGGATGATCATGTATCTTCAAAATATCTTAAAGGATATAGAGGATGTTTCTCAAAAAGTAATTCAGTTTGAGAAAGCCCATACCATAAACCATTTGCTTGTCTATATTTCGCAGCAATTGGCTTTACCATTAAGTAGTGCGAAGGAAATGATCAGCAATGTTCAAAAGGAACAACTGACTTCTCATCAAGCATATTCCTTAAGAAAAATTGAATCAGATTTAACCAAGGCTGAACAGAATCTCGATCAATATCTCGCCATTTTGGATGAAAACTCAGGAAAACAAAGTGTTTGGAGTTTTGTTAACGAATTAGAAAATATTGTTGATATTATGAAGCTTTATGCAGGCGTGCATCAGGTGGAACTGGGTTATACTTCTACTGCAGAAGAGGATGTCTCGCTTAGAGGTGACCGAACAATGATTCGATTTGCCTTAATTAACCTTATTAAAAATGCGGTTGAGGCGTGTAAACCGAAGGGCCGAGTGAACATTTGTCTCCATGAGATGATGAGTGAGGTTTATATTGTGATTGAGGATAACGGTGTTGGGATCCCCTCCAATGTTCTAACCCAGCTTGGCAAGCCACTCCCGACCACTAAAGAAAATGGTACGGGATTGGGGTTAGTATCAACGTATAAAATTACTAAATCAATGGGGGGAAGAGTAGAGGTTGAATCGACACCAAATGAGGGTACGAAGTTTAACTTGTATTTTCCCAAGTGGGCAGTATGAAGAAAATCCGACAATGGTTAATTGTCAGGTTTTCTTTTTTTTATGGATAAAAGTGGGTTATATTTAGCACGTTAATAGTTGAATGTACTTGGAATTTTATGGAGTTGAACTTAGAATGGTTACACTTGCCTTTTTTTTAATCTTGCTCATGATGTCTTTTATAACAGCATTTTTTGATACGTATGTACTTGAATATTCATTCTTCACTGCCCTGAAAAATCTTTTTTTTCAGAAGTATCTGTTGGAAGGAATATCGTTTGGACAGGTACTTTGATCGGATTAATGGGGAGTATCATTATTGACATACGTCTTAAATTAAACAAAAACAAGCCTGAGGAGAATTAAGTAAAATATGCTTAAGGAGAATATTTCACTAAGTCAGCTGTTGACATTGAGCATTAATTTTTTACTGGGAAGTACAATTGTCCTGGGGATTGGAACAGAGGCAAAAAATGATGCTTGGATTGCGATTGGAGTTGCTTCCTTTTTAGGGGCAGGGTTAATTTGGTTCTATCATAAACTTCAAGGAACAAGAGGATGTGTTTTTTCGGTTTCCTTTTTGGGCGATGAAGAAAAGACCGGGTTATTTACGAACAGCGGAGGAGACAAAGGTATATGATGATAATTAACCATCACCACCACAGACAACAGGAGGAAATAACGCATGACATGGATGACATTTGCCGTCTTTGTTTTGTGTACCTTTCTGCTTGGAGGCTGCTGGGATCAACGTGGGCTGTCAACCATAACTGTTATTACAGGGATGGCGATAGATAAAGGAAAAAATGGCAAGTACCGTTTATCAGTTGAAGGAATTAATGCCCAGGAGCTAAATGCGAAAACATCGAGCGGTTATGCTCCGTCCTTAGTTTTAAGTTTAGAAGGGAATACCGTATCAGAGTTAACCCAAAAAATGTCTATTAAGGGATCCAGAAATCTTGTTTATTCCCATATGAGGACGCTTATTATTAGTAAAGAACTTGCCAGGGAAGGCATGCTGCAATTTCTTGATTACCTGGAAAGAAACCGCGAAATACGGGATGACTTTAATATTCTCATCGCGCGAAATGGGAAGGCGGAGGATATTTTAAGGGTCACCTATCCGTTTCAAAAATCCACATCCCTTAAGCTGCATTCGCAGCTAGAAACGATGGTTAAGAATTGGGGCGGTGATCCGGATGTCCGATTAAATGAAGTGATTTCAGCATGGAGGTCAGCTGGCAGACAGCCGGTAATGGCTGCTGTAGCTCTCCAAGGAAACCCCAAAAAGGGTATAAGTGTTGATAATATGAAAAAATTGACTCCTGATGCACTTGTTGTCCTTGATTCATTAGCTGTGTTTAAAAAAGGGAAGTTACTAGGTTTTTTATCCTTGACTGATTCACGAAATTATTTATGGATTGAAGATAATCTAAAACGCACCGCTATGTCGGTAGCTTGCGGAAAAAACAGGTATATTGCTGTACAATTTTATAATTCAAAAGCAAGAACAAAAGCAAGGATCGTATTGGGAAGTCCTGAAATCCATCTCAATATCCGGACTGAATCCTACTTGGATGGTACGCAGTGCAAGGATGATTTAAAAAAAGTCGCAACTTTTAAAAAGTATGAAAAGCTGATCGAGAAGGGAATAAAGAAAAATGTGGAAACTACCATTAAAAAAGCACAACAAAAATATCACGTCGATATTTTTGGATTTGGAGAAGCAGCTATGCAGCAGGATTACCGGAACTTTAAAAAAATTAAAAGCCATTGGGATGAGAGCTTTACAGATGCTGAGCTATATGTATATGTAAAAGTTAACCTGAGAAGGTCTGGAATTCGGACAAAGACCCTATTAAAAGATTAGCAGGGATTAACTAAGAAAAGAGCAAGCGCTCGTTTAGCGGCGAATGGCCTGGAGCACTGACTATCGTAGGGAGATGGGCGAAGCCGCTGGCACTAGAGCTGGACAATTCTCAACGCCAAATGTTTTCTTATCTTTTCAGAAAGCCGATCCGAAACGATGGGCTTAGTCTTTTTTTGAAAAACCGGGAATTTGGATAGGTGTCTATTGCACATTTGTACCGAAGTGAATAGGATATATAGAATTTACGAAAGGGAGGTAATAGATATGTCGGGTGCAGCAGTTGGTTACGGCGGCGGATTTGCCCTTCTAGTTGTTTTATTTATCTTGTTAATTATTATCGGAGCGTCTTGGTGCGGTGGAGGCTTCGTTTAAAAAATTTAAGGAGGAAAACTAATGTTTGGATATGGTGGCTTTGGAGGCTATGGTGCTGGCGGCTGCGGTTGTGGAGGTTATGGCTACGGAGGAGTAGGCTACGGTGGTGGCGGTTTCGCTTTAATCGTCGTATTATTCATCCTGTTAATTATTGTAGGTGCAGCTTGCTTTTATTAATATGCCTTAGAAGAAAGAGCGGGGCACAGCCCCGCTCTTTCTTTAAAAAATACAATAATTTCAAAGAGGATTTTCGTTGTGCCGATGTTTCCACATTTTAAATTCCTCTACTTCAACTGAAACCCTTTTAATTGCAAATCCAATCACAGCAGCATCATCAAACAAACCTATACCCAAAATAAAATCGGGAACAATATCAAACGGTGAAACGAAATAGAAAATGGCAGCTTCTTACCTAATACAATTTGATTATTGGCCATTTACGATTTGCTGAACTTCAGAGCCTTCGAGTGTTTCTTTTGCAAATAAAACATCGACTAAATGCAAATACTGTGATTGATTTACTTTAATTAGTCTTTCCGCTTTTTCAAGTCCTTTTTGGAATAACTCTTGCATTTTCAACTCTTTATCTTGTTTGTTAAATGTTAATGTAAAGCCATTCTCAAGCATGCCGGTATCGACCATCTTTTCAATAATAGATTTAGCCTGCTGGACGTCACCGCTCACTCCGATGCTATGTTCACCCAGAAATAACCTTTCAGCTACACCCCCGGCTAAAATCATCGCAATTCGGTCCAACAAGTCACTTGTCGTCGACAGATGCAGTTCTTTCGGGATTGGAGCTACATATCCTAGTGCTTCACCACGCGGTATAATCGTTGCTTTGCGAACAGAACCCGGTTTTGTAACTTCTGAAACAATGGCGTGTCCTGCCTCGTGAATGGCAACCCGGCGTTTTGTATCAACATCTTGAAGTGCCCTGGAAGTACTTCCTAATATGGTCCGATCAAGGGCATAATCGAGATCGCTTTTTTTGATTTCACCTTGTCCTTTTCGAACGGCACTTCTGCTCGCTGTTTCGAAAAGTGATCGAAGGTCAGCCCCTGAAAATCCAGATGTACTTTCTGCTAACTCATCTAGGGATGAGCGGACATTAGCAGCGAGCAGCTTGTCTTTTGAATGGATTTCAATAATTTCTCTTCTTCCCTTCATATCAGGAAGAGGAACTTGGAAGGAAAAGTCAATTCTTCCGGGACGGAGGAAGGCTTCATCAAGCATATCTTTTCTATTTGTTGCCGCAACAAATAAAATTCCATCATTAGGGTGCCCGCCATCGAGCTGGACAAGTAGTTCTGTTAACGTTTTTTCCGCTTCTTCTCCACCTTGTGCTTTTCTTCTTCCAGCAAGGGCATCAACTTCATCGATAAAAATAACAGCAGGGGAACTTTTTCTTGCACTTTGGAATAAGGAACGAACCCTGCTCGCACCAACGCCGACAAATAATTCATTAAATGCAGAACCGCTAGTTGAAAAGAATGAAGCATTTAACTCTCGGGCAATCGCTTGGGCAAGTAAAGTCTTACCTGTCCCTGGAGGACCATATAATAGGATTCCTTTTGGAGGTTTAATGCCCATCTTAACCGAAAGTTCCGGTTCTTTTAGGATGGAAAGAGTTTGCAGGATTTCTTCCTTCATCTCCTCGCCAAGGCCCCCAACGTCGTCTAACCGAATAGAAGGAAGAGGACGAGGCTTCGAAACGCTGTTTTTCATCGAATTCGAAAGTCCAAAGCCACCCTTTGTTTTTTGGAGAGCAAATACTGCTGCCGCTGCGATTAAAATGACGCCGCCCATGACCCATTTTCCATATGGGCTGCTAGTTGAGTACGTATAGTCAATGTTGTACCTTTCAACAAGCTTGTTTATCATTTGGCTGTTAGGCGGGATATGGGAAACAAATTTCCCATCCTTCGTTACTAAATGAAGGCTGCCATTGGCTTCCTCAGTCAGGGTAACCGTTTTGCCATTTTGAGCTTGAATTGTTTTTTCCATTGAAGAAAAAGGGATTGCTACTTCATTATTGGTTGCCTGAATGACCCAAAGGATACCGGCAATGACTAAGATAAACGCTGTAATGAGCGGAATAAGCTTTGAAACTACTTTTTTACTGCTTTCATTCAAAAAAATTCATCTCCTTTAACAGAGTATGTATCTATTATAAAAGGTAATTGGCTATTTGGATGGTGGGAACGAATGGAAATTAAATGGGATTCTTTACTGCGGGTTGAAAATAAATATATAATGACCTTATAATCAAGGATTGCAAACTTGTTAAGAGACATATAAGATTGAATTTATGGGCAAAAATTTTTGTTGTCCCCTACTAACGGGCAGTAAATGTAAATTTAATTCAAGAGCTAACGCCCGTAAAAGCCCGATTAAATTAAACTAAATATCAGTGAGGCAGACTAAGAACGCAACGTCCTGTCGCAACGCCTGCACTAGCACTTCCTGTGCGTCGAAAAGCCTCATTGATTGAAGTTTCATTATATCAAAAGAGAGGAAATAGAAATGAGTAACAATTTTACAGAAGAAGTATTGTCGCGCCGGACCTTTGCAATCATTTCCCACCCGGATGCTGGTAAAACGACATTAACCGAACAATTATTATTATTTGGTGGAGCTATCCGGGATGCTGGAACGGTAAAAGCAAAAAAGACCGGGAAATTCGCCACTAGCGATTGGATGGAGATTGAGAAGCAGCGGGGAATTTCCGTTACTTCCAGTGTGATGCAATTCGACTTTAATGGCTACCGTGTAAATATTTTGGATACTCCAGGACACCAAGACTTTAGTGAAGATACGTATCGAACATTAATGGCGGTTGACAGCGCAGTTATGATTATCGATTCTGCGAAAGGGATAGAGGAACAGACATTAAAGCTGTTCAAAGTTTGCCGGATGCGCGGAATCCCGATTTTCACCTTTATGAACAAGCTTGATCGTCAAGGGAAACCACCATTGGAGTTATTAGCGGAACTCGAAGAGGTTCTTGGGATTGAATCCTATCCAATGAATTGGCCAATTGGGATGGGGAAGGAATTCTTAGGAATTTACGACCGGTTTCACAACCGAATTGAACAATTCCGGGTAGATGAGGACAAACGGTTTATCCCCTTAAATGAGGATGGAGAAATTAACGGTGACCATCCGATAAAGGTAACAGGACTTTATGATCAAACCTTAGAAGAAGTACTGCTCCTTAATGAAGCGGGAAATACCTTTTCACCAGAACGGGTTGCAGATGGGACATTAACCCCTGTCTTTTTTGGAAGTGCGTTAACGAACTTTGGAGTTCAAACCTTTCTAGAAACGTACCTGCAATTTGCACCGCCGCCAAAGGCACGCAATTCATCAAATGGAAAAATTGATCCACTTGCTGAAAACTTTTCTGGCTTTGTTTTTAAAATCCAAGCGAATATGAACCCTGCTCACCGTGACCGAATTGCCTTCGTTCGGGTTTGCTCGGGCAAATTTGAACGCGGGATGACGGTTAATCTTCCCAGACTAGGTAAACAGCTCAAGCTATCTCAATCTACTTCTTTTATGGCGGAAGAGCGTAATACAGTGGAGGAAGCTGTTAGCGGTGATATTATTGGACTGTATGATACAGGCACATACCAAATCGGCGATACGCTCACAACCGGGAAGAATGATTTTCATTTTGAAAGACTTCCTCAATTTACTCCTGAGTTATTTGTGCGCGTTTCTGCTAAAAACGTTATGAAGCAAAAGTCTTTTTATAAAGGGATCCAGCAGCTGGTCCAAGAAGGGGCGATTCAGCTCTATAAAACAGTCAAAACAGATGAATATCTGTTAGGTGCAGTTGGTCAGCTTCAATTTGAAGTTTTTGAACATCGTATGAAAAATGAATATAATGCAGAAGTATTAATGGAACGGCTTGGTTCTAAAATGGCCAGATGGATTGAAAACGATGTGGTTGATGAAAATTTATCAAGTTCTCGCAGTCTGCTCGTTAAAGACCGCTTTGACCATTACGTTTTCTTATTTGAAAATGATTTTGCCTTAAGATGGTTTCAGGAAAAGAATCCGGATGTTAAACTTTATAATCCAATGGATCGGCAAGAGTAAAGGAGCGGTATATTACTACCGTTCTTTTTTTACATTTTTTTACAAAAAAATAACAAAAAAACCGTTACTTTTGGACTATGCTGGACAAGCTAATTTTAGATCCTTTTACTTTTTTAAAAATATATTGAATAAGCGAGTAAACGAATGAAAAAGATGGGTAGATTAGAAGCAATCCTCTGGAACATAGCTTTTCCAGGTTTCAGTCAATTATTAATGGGACACTATGTTAAAGGAATTATATTCGTGCTTTTAGAGTTTGTGATTAACGCAAATAGCCAATTTAATTCAGCAATTATGTACAGTTTTTTAGGGGACATGGACAAAGCTTATTCCGTATTAAATTTCCAATGGCTGATGTTTTATCCTTGTGTATATATGTTTGCACTTTGGGATGCCTATCGTTCAGCCATGCCTGAAGACGAGAAATTCTCATTTTTACCATTTGTTTTAAGTGCCTATTTTGTAACAGTGGGCATCATGTATTCATCTAAAATCACAATTTTCAAATGTAACCTAGGTCCTGTTTTCCTGCCAATGCTTTGTTTAATCCCTGGTCTACTTATTGGATTTTTGATCAAGTATTTACTATCCTCCAAAAGTAACAAATGAAACAAGAAGCTGAACATGTGTCGGTTTAATTCGCCATCTAGCTGCATATATGATTTTGAAAATCTTTTTATTTTTATCACCCCCATAAATATTGTTCGTGGTGGCTAACTCTATAGTGAAATTGCGGCCGCGAAATTTACATTAAGGGTGATTTATTTGAAGAAACTGACAAGTCATAAACAACTAAACAAAATTGCAAAAGGCACTTTAGCTGTGGCCCTCGCTGGTACTTTCACGTTTTCTGCAAGCAAGGCATTTGCTGATCAAACGACAAATCAACAGGATCACTATCAAACAGTGGATCTTCAATCGCAGACGAATGCTGAAGCAAGCACACCCGTACAAACTACGCAAACACAAGAAACTCCTTCCATGCTTCCTGGAGATTTTTTCTACTTTGCAAAAAAAGCCTTTGAAAAAATACAATTAGCCCTTACTTTTGATAATGTAAAGGAAGCCAAGTTATTAGCAAACTTTGCCTCTGAGCGTCTTGCAGAGGCCCAAGCATTATTTGCTTCCGGCGACCAAGAGACTGCAATAAAAACAATTAACCAAGCACTTGAAGACATGAAGGGTTCTGATACGATTGTTGATTCACAAAAACAATCTGAATTATCCCTGGATCAAGAAAAGGTAGATACTAAGGAAACTGATCATCAAGCTATGAATACCGATGAAACAAAAACAGAAGATGTGCAATCATCTGCTAATCAGGTAAAGAGTGATGATCAAACAAATCGTGAAGCAGCTACAGATGAAAATAAAGATGATCAAGAGGTAACAGAGGTAAAAACTACTCAAGCACAAAACATTGTTGCCCTTACTGCTGCAATGGAAAAGGTTAAAAACCCAGTCGCAAAAGCAGCATTACAAAGAAATATTAAAAAAAGCTATGCTAAGCTTGCAAAGAAATTAGATAAAGTTAACAGTCGTTTAGCTAAAAAGGAAACCAAAAAAGCAGATAGCGAAACAGAGGGAACTTCTGTTAACACAGATGAAAATACAAATGTTGCAGCTGATTCTTCGGTAACAGCAACTAGCAACGTTGGAAATACCAACGCAAGCGGTGACAAAAATGGATCTGTCTATCAAACGACAACATTACCAACAAAAGAGCTTGAACAACCAGGAAAACAAGCCCATCAAGAAATGATTCAAGTAAAGCAGGCAGCCAAGCAGGAAGTAAAACAAACACAACAAGCTGCAAAGCAGCAAATACAACAAAAGCGGGAAGAAGTAAAGTCAATGGTGGCAGAGAAAAAAGCAGAGGTAAAACAAAAGGTAGACGAAAGTAAAGGAAATAAATAATAATTCCTAGCTGTTAATCAATTAAGCAAATATACTGAGGTTCAATTACTTAAACAGTGAAAAACATCTTCCTAAAATGTTGTCAAAGCTTTTTTAGAACAATAAACAGGAAAAGATAGCCTATTTTGGTGCTATCTTTTCTGCTTCATTTTACACCTGAAATTTTTAGGTAGCCTCCGTATGATATAATTGTGTGTCGAGAGGTGAAAATGGTGCTAGGTTTATTGTTTATGGCAAAAAAGAAAAAGAAAACATTAGAGGAATCGGTTATGTTAATCCAGCAAGGGGATCAATTCTTGCTAAATGAACTTATTGCTTCGTACAAGCCTTTTATTGCCAAAACGGTTTCTTCTGTATGCAAGCGATATATTCACGAGACAGACGATGAATTTAGCATTGGACTTATCGCTTTTAATGAGGCAATTGAAAAGTATTTACCCGAGCGGGGTAAATCGCTTTTAAGCTTTGCAGAAGTCTTAATTAGACGAAGGGTAATCGATTATATTCGTAAACAAACAAAACATCAACATATTAGTTATGATTTCAACAATACAGCTCATGATGACGAGTCACCGGGGACAATTATTGTTAATGAGCTTTCCTATGAAGAATATAAGAAAAAGACAGAAGAAGAAGTCCGTAAAGAGGAAATTGTTCATTTTCAAGCGCTATTAAGGACATTTGATTTAAGCTTTAATGATTTAGTTGATCATTCACCGAAGCATGCTGATGCAAGAAAAAATGCAATCATGGTTGCAAAGATATTAGCGGAAAATGAAGAACTTCAAAAGCTGCTTCTTGAAAAAAAACGGCTTCCCATTAAACAGCTTGAAGAAATGGTCGATGTAAGTAGAAAGACAATCGAGCGTAATCGCAAGTATATAATTGCGATTGCTCTTATTTTATTGAACGATTACCTCTATTTGAAGGATTATATTAAAGGGGTGCTTGAAATATGAAAAAAGGAATTGTAATGGAAGTCAATGATTCATTATTGACATTACTAACCCCTGACGGTCAATTTTTACAAGCTAGAAAGCAAGATCATCCCTATGCAGTTGGGGAAGAGATTTTATTTACACCAGTTTCTAAAAAGAAGTCAGCTCCAGAGAATCGTTTTAGGGGAGTAAAACAGCTATCCATTGCGGCTGTTGCTGCGTTATTCCTCTTTCTTGGATCTTTGATTCCGGAATATCAGAATAACAAGGCATACGCGTATATGTCCATTGATGTGAATCCAAGTATTGAGCTTGGCATTAATAAACAGATGGAAGTAGTAAAGGTAACAGCTTTCAACTCAGATGGTGAAAAAATTATCTCACACATTGGAGATTGGAAAAAGATGGACGTTACTGATTTTGCCCAAATAATCCTTAAAGAGATAAAAAAAGAGGGCTATTTAAACGAAAAGCATTCGATGGTCATTTCAACTGTCCGGACAGAAAATACTGAAGAAAAGATAGAGAAACAGTTAACAAAAAATATGGGCGAAATAAAAGAGATGGCAATAGAAAACAACTTACAGGTTACCGTTATAAACGGAACTGAAAAGGAAATGGAAAAAGCTCATCAATTAGGAATTACTACCGGTAAATACAAAGAAGCAAAAATACAATCTCTAAAAAAGAAAAGCAATCAACAGCCGGTACCGATTCAGGAACCAGAAAACAGAGAAAATGGAGTTCTAAATAACAGCCCAATTGAACCTCAAAAACAAGTGGATCCAGATTCTGTTGGTCCCAATGTACAAAATGGAAATAGAAATGAAAGTGATAAAGGACAGGGTGCTGCAATTGAAAACCATACACCGCCGGGACAATTAAAGAAGGTGGAAGAGATGCCGAAAAAACAAAAGAATGAATTCAAATCAGAGCGAAAAAATGAAAGTAATGAGAGGGAAAAAAACCTTCCAATAAATAATAGTAAAATAACAAACCAAGGGCATTCTGAAGAACAACACGTTAAAGAAATGCACAAAGAGAAAGAATAGTTACATTCAAAAAAGTCCGGCGCCAGCCGGACCTTTTTAAATATTATTATTGTGGATTTTGACCGGATAATCCAGCTTGAGCTTGTTGTACCAGCCTTTTGGTAATTTCTCCACCCACGGAACCGTTTGCGCGGGAAACAGTATCTGAGCCTAAATTAACCCCAAATTCTTGGGCAATTTCATATTTTACTTGGTCTAAGTATTGTTCAATTCCAGGTACAAGTAATTTATTGCTGCTTCTAGCCATACTATTCAACTCCTTAATATGATCCAGAGAATCTTTTACCTCTGTATATGTATTATTTTAATTCCGCTCTTTTTTTATTAATGGTAATGATTTTCGTATTTAATAATATTTTTCCAATGAAAAACCAATCCAATTATTTTGGATTGGTTCATATCAATAAGGATTTGGTTAATCAGTACCTTGGGATACATCCTTAGTTGGATGCATAAAAGGACTAGCCTGTGGTTTCTTTTTACTTTCTAAAAGTTCACGATTTTCGGTTGTATTCCAGCCGATATCGTTTGTAGGGTGCACCCATTCATCCCCGGCCATGATCTCCGGGTCCGTGTCCTTAGACCAATTTTCCAGCGGCGAATTTTCAGAAGCATAAAGGCTGTCACCAATGGTGACTCCATGTTTATTGACAAATGGGGGTTCCATTTTTATACCTGTTCCCTTAAAGCTTGGTGCACTTATTTGGTGTGGTAATGTTTCGTTAATACTAAGTGGGTTTTCCTTCTTTTTATGGTCCATATTCATCCTCACTCCTATTTTTTCTTAGTTTTTATCTTCAGCTGTTTTTTATTAAAGCAAAAATAAGGAAAGAATGATTTAATCCCATTTGTTGAAGACTAATGATTGCATCACTTCAAAAAATGGGAGGAATCATCATGGCAAAGCGGAAAGCAGAATTTAATGCAGTTGAAAAATACTCAAAAACCCCTCGTAAAAATAGACAAGAAGGCGATTTTTCTGCAGAATTTGCGCAAGGTGAAGATCCAAGTAAGGGAGCAAATCGAAATTCAAAATTAGGGAGAAAAGGAAGATCCTAATGAAGGAACAAAAATCCCCAACTATTCCTAATGAAGAATTCAGCGTTGAATTTGGAGATGTAAATGGAATGAAATTATATGAATTTCCTTTTTCCTCCAAGAAGAATCATAAAAAAACGTCAAATAAAAATATAAAATAAAGCCGGTTATCCAACCGGCCTTTCTATATTTTGTTTAAATGAAAAAACCAAGGTGTTTTCTTGGATTGGATCAAAATAAGCTAAAAAACAGAACGAACCACTTTCTACAATGCCCGTTTGAAAATATTGATTTAGATCGAAAGTAAGTTCTTCAAGCATCGTGTGCTTATAAAGGTCCTTTTCATCGAGATTTAAGTGTTTAAAGTCATCACCTAATAAAGAAGGATTTTCAAGGATTTGTTTATATAGCTGACTTCGGCTTTTCTTTTCAAAACTGGCTTCCCACCATGGTTTTCTTGGCTTGAATTTATGATTCACGAAGTAATCATACTTCATTAAACCGACAATCGTGCTTAAATCTTTGACTCCCGATGCCACTAAAAAGCTGTAAAGCCGCCGAAATAAATCTTCGAGTTGATGCCCAATTCTTGCCCAGCCCTGCTTGTCCCAATAAATCCCAAACTCCTGAAAAAAATCAAATGGAGATGGAAAGGTATTTGCTATCAGGTATTCGATTGTTGTATCCATCCGATGGTCATTCCAGTATTTCTCTAGAACATCTTCGACTTGTTTGATCTTGATGATATCTGTAAATGGAAGAACATTATTTCCTAAAATTTCATAAGGGGAATAATCCATAAACATATAGCCATATTCTTCGGCTTGAAGCCGGAGTCCTGTCCCGCGAAGCATTTTCAAAAACCCAAGCTGAAGCTCTTCTGGTCTAAGGGCAAATACGTCATTAAAGGTTTTACGGAAAGAATGATAATCCTCTTCAGGCAGGCCGGCGATTAAATCAAGATGCTGATCAATTTTTCCTCCGTCTTTTACCATTGTTACCGTTCTGGTCAGCTTAGTGTAATTTTGCTTCCGTTTTACTAGTTCATTCGTATATTCATTTGTGGATTGAACGCCAATTTCAAACCTGAAAAGCCCTTTAGGTGCCTCCTTATTAAGAAACTCGATCACCTCCGGACGCATAATGTCGGCTGTGATTTCAAATTGAAACACGGTGCCGGGAGTATGCTCATCAATTAAAAAGCGAAACATTTCCATGGCGTAGCTTCTGCTAATATTAAAAGTCCGATCAACAAACTTAATCGTTTTTGCCCCATTTGCCATTAAAAAACGGATATCATTTTTTATTTTTTCGCGATCAAAATAGCGAACCCCCACTTCAATGGAGGATAAGCAAAATTGGCAGCTAAATGGACAGCCACGGCTTGTTTCTACATACGTGACCCGTTTGCCTAGCTGCGTAATGTCCTCTTCGAAGCGGTATGGAGATGGAACCTCCTTTAGGTCGAGTTTGTTGGTTTGCGCAGTGATAACCACTTGGTCCTTACTACGCAAGGCAATTCCAGAAACCTTTGAAAAATCACCGTTCTTTTCAATTTCTGTTAACAGCTGTTTAAAGGTTTTTTCCCCTTCACCCATAACGATAAAGTCAACTTCGGGAATCCTCTCCATCCATTGAGTTGTATCATACGTAACCTCAGGGCCTCCCAGGACAATAATGAGGGCAGGATCAATTTTTTTAAGAAAACTAATGACCTTTATCGTCTCTTCAATATTCCAAATATAACAGCTGAAGCCGATTACAGCTGGATTTTGCTGATATAAATCGGACACAATATTTAAGATTGGGTCTTTGATGGTATATTCTTTTATCTGTACGTTAAATTCCGGTGAGGCATAAGCCTTTAGATATCTGATCGCCAGATTGGTATGAATATACTTTGCATTCAAAGTAGTACAAATAACGTTCATGACAAATCTCCCTTTAAATGAATTAAGAACAACAGTTTATTATATCTTATTATAGGCAAAAAAAAAGACAGCAAACAACAGCAAAGGCAGCATCAATGGAGATGCTGCCTTTGTGTTCCGGACTCATTAGGGAATCATGAAGGAGAGAACTGTGTTTTGTAAAAATGTCAGGACTCCAAAAAGAATGAGGAAAAAGAAACTATGTTTAACAGTAAACCGGAATAAATCTGATTCTTTTCCAGCAAGCCCAACGGCTGCACATGCAACAGCAATCGATTGTGGTGAGATCATCTTTCCCACTCCACCGCCAGAAGAGTTTGCTGCCAATGCCAATAAAGGGTCCATACCAATGGAGGTAGCTGTCACTTTTTGTAGGCCTCCAAATAGAAGGTTTGCTGACGTATCTGACCCCGTAATGAACACCCCGAGCCAGCCAAGAAAAGGTGAAAAGAACGGGAAGAAGGTTGAACCCGTTTTTGCTAATGTCATTCCCAATGCTGTACACATTCCGGAAGCATTTTAATTGAATTAGCCATTTTCTTGAAATTTTGGAAGCCAAAAAACACTTTCGAATTCTCAGCCGAAGCGGAAGTTGCCGCAACAGTTACTGTACAAGAAAAATCTACTCACCAGGTTCATTACACGGGCGGACAGATTTTTAAAGCTTGGTCTCCATTCCTTATATTAACGGGTGCCATTTCAAACACTTGATGAATTAAAGTATCCGATCTTAACGATTGCATCGGTTGTAGCTTTTGCATTTGTAACAATTACCGTATTAACAGTTTCGTTAAGTTATTAATATAGTTATCCTTATTAAAAAGATAATTTCCTCCCCTTCTTGTTAATTTACGAAAAATTAAAAGAATATGTATAATGGGGAAAGAAAGAACTTTAAGAGGACGTGTAGGTGCTTAAAATGGATTATAAGAAAATAAAACCCAAGAAAATATATGAAGAAGTCGCAGAAACGATTTACGAAATGATTCGGAACGGTCAGCTGAAACCAGGACAAAAGCTGGATTCGGTTCAGCAATTGGCTGAAAGCTTTCAGGTTGGCCGGTCAGCAATTAGAGAAGCGCTCACATCATTAAGAGCAATGGGACTTGTGGATATGAGACAAGGGGAAGGTACTTTTATACGGGAATTTGATACGGATCAAATTACTTTCCCATTATCAACTGTGATTCTCATGAATCAAGAAGATATCGCTAATCTATTAGAAGTCCGAAAAATTATCGAACTCGGCACTGCTGCTGCTGCTGCAAAAAGAAGAACCAATCAGCACTTGATGGCAATGGAAAAAGCCTTGGAAGAAATGAAAGCTGCAAGTGGAAATGAAGAGCTTGGGGAAGGGGCAGATTTACAATTTCATCTGGCGATTGCAGAAGCGTCACAGAACGCTCTCCTTCTGAACCTGATGAATCATGTTTCCAGTATGACGGAGGAAGCTATGAAAGAAACGCGCAAAGTATGGCTTTTTTCCAAACAGACAACATTGGAAAAATTAGCTGAACAGCACGATGCTATTTATAAAGCAATAAAAGAACGGAATGAAGAGCAAGCAAGGTATTTTATGAAGATTCATCTAGAAAATGTGGAAGCTGTTATTCAAAAATATTATCAACAGTCAAATTGACACAAAATAGCTTTATCGGTGCGGTTTCAGGCTGTTTTTTTGGAACCGCATGTTTTGACAAAAAAATTTTTTTATGAAAACCCTTTCTAAAATGAAATTGATTATAGTAATATTAAAAGTATAAAGCAATTGGTTATTTTTTTTGTTGAAAAGTCATCTGATGACCTGCTAATCATTTAATTAAACTCGATTAGCGCTTGAAAAATAGTAATAATTGAAGGAGTGGTAATGCATGAAAGTAACCCTTTTTGCCACCTGTCTTGTCGACATGTTTCAAAGTAATGTAGGAAAAGCCACAGTTGAATTGTTGGAACGTCTGGGGTGTGAAATCGATTTCCCGGAGTCGCAAACCTGTTGTGGCCAGCCGTCCTATAACAGTGGCTATGTAAAGGATACAAAGGATGTCATGAAGCGGACAATCGATACTTTTATCGATTCTGAATATGTCGTTTGTCCTTCAGGGTCATGTACCTATATGGTAAAAGAATATCCACATATTTTTGCCGGAGATCCAGTTTGGGAGCCTAAAGCGAAGAAATTGGCAGAGAAAACATATGAATTAACTCAATTTATTGTTGATGTACTAAAAGTGGAAGAGGTCGGGGCGCGGTTTGAAGGCCGTGTGACCTACCATACATCCTGTCATATGACTCGATTGCTCGGTGTGAAAGAAGCACCAATGAAGTTATTGAAAAACGTAAAAGGACTAACATTTAACGAGTTACCAGGAAAGGAACAGTGTTGTGGCTTTGGCGGTACTTTTTCAGTGAAAATGGGACAAATATCTGAACAAATGGTCGATGAAAAGGTTCGCCATATTGAAGATACAGGAGCTGAATATCTCATCGGTGCAGACGCGGGCTGTTTAATGAATATTGGAGGACGGATGGAACGTCAAGGAAAGAAAATTAAAGTATTACATATCGCTGAAGTATTAAATAGCCGCTAATAAAAGTACTGAATGAAGTGAAGCAATATTCAAGCCTCATATGAATCTATGGTTGGAGGGAAAACGAAATGGCCATAAAAATTAGCACCGATAATTTTAAAGACAGAGTCGACCAAGGCATTCATAATGATTTTATGCGCGGTGCTGTTGCAGGTGCACAGGATGGCATGGGCGTAAAAAGAAAAAGAGAAGTCGATGAACTTGGAAACTGGGAAGAGTGGCGCAATCATGGCGAGGAAATTCGCCAGCATGTTCTTGAAAATCTCGATTACTATTTAGAACAATTAAGTGAAAATGTTTCGAAGCGGGGCGGGCAGGTCTTTTTTGCGCAAACAGCTGACGAAGCAAGAGAATATATTAAGGGTGTTGTGAAAAAGAAAAACGCCAAAAAAATCGTGAAATCGAAATCAATGGTAACCGAAGAGATCAGCTTAAATAGTGTTTTAGAGCAAGAAGGCTGTGATGTTGTGGAAACGGACCTTGGCGAGTATATTCTGCAAATTGATGACCACGATCCCCCGTCCCACATCGTTGTGCCTGCCTTACATAAAAACAAGGAGCAAATCCGCGATGTTTTTGCCGAAAAATTAGGCTATAAAGGAACATCTAAGCCGGAGGAATTGGCTTCGTGTGCACGTGAGGTACTACGGAAGGAATATTTAGCTGCTGATATAGGTATCACCGGATGTAACTTTGCAGTTGCCGAAACTGGCTCCTTCAGCCTTGTTACAAATGAAGGAAACGCAGATCTTGTGACAATACTACCGAAAACGCAAATTACAGTTATGGGAATGGAAAGGATTGTTCCAACTTTTGAAGAAATGGAAGTCCTTGTCAGCATGTTGACAAGGAGTGCGGTTGGGCAAAAATTAACAAGCTACATTACTGTTCTGACAGGTCCGAGAGAAGAACTGGATGTGGATGGACCGGAGGAATTTCACCTTGTCATTGTCGACAATGGAAGGTCAGATATTCTTGGCGGTGATTTCCAGGCAGTTTTACAATGCATCCGCTGTGGTGCCTGTATCAATGTTTGTCCTGTTTATCGTCATATTGGCGGTCATTCCTACGGTTCCATATATCCGGGACCAATTGGCGCTGTTCTAACACCACTGCTTGGAGGATATGAAGAATATAAGGAGCTTCCATATGCCTCCTCCCTTTGTGGTGCCTGTACAGAGGTGTGTCCAGTTAAAATCCCTCTGCATGAGCTTTTGCTGAAACACCGCCAAATCATCGTTGAAAAAGAAGGTAAAGCACCGATTGCTGAAAAATTACTGATGAAGGCATTTGGCTTAGGTGCAGCCTCGCCGGCACTGTATAAGATCGGTTCAAAAATGGCTCCGGCAGCGATGAATCCATTCACGCATGGAGATAAAATATCAAAAGGACCTGGACCAATGAAAGCTTGGACAGATATTCGTGAGTTTCCGGCACCAAATAAAGAGCAGTTTAGAGATTGGTTTAAGAAACGTGAAAAAGGAGGTAAAAAATAATGGAAGGAACGATTCAAAATCGCGATAAATTTTTAAATAAAATTGCCTCCAGATTGGGACGTCAGCGGATTACCACACCGATTGAACAGCCAAAATGGAAATACCAGCCTCAATATGAGGTGTTGAAAAATGCAACCCAAGATGAATTAGTTGAGACGTTAAGAGAACAATGTAAGACAATCCATACAAACTTCTATCAGACGGATCAACATGGATTAGCTGCAATGCTAACGACTGTAGCTGCTGACTATGGCGGCGGTCCAATTATCACCTGGAAGGATCAACGTTTTGCCGAATGGGGTCTCGCTGACTTATTTAAAAAAGATTGGCCGAGTAAAAGTATGAACGTATATGAGTGGGACTATAAAAAAGGTGAAGAAAATATTCGCATCGCTGAAAAGGCGAATGTGGGCATTACCATCAGTGAAATTACGCTGGCTGAATCAGGTACTGTCGTCATCTACAGTAATGAAAATAGAGGCAGATCGATCAACTTTTTACCAGCCTCCTATATTGCATTAATACCAAGAAGTACGATTGTTCCCCGAATGACACAAGCTGCCAGGAAAATGAGAGCGATTGAGCAGCAGGGAGGAAAAGTACCATCCTGCATTAACTTTATTACCGGTCCAAGTAACTCAGCTGATATTGAATTAAATCTTGTTGTGGGTGTTCATGGACCAATTAAGGCTGCTTACATTGTCATCAATGATTTATGAAAAAATTTCTGCCCTTGGCAGAAATTTTTTTTGTAAATTGTGATGTAACTATAAGAATTTTTTATAGTTTCAAAATAATATAAAATTTTGCAAAATACTACAAAAATCTACAAAAAAGATACCACCTGTCTACATAATAAGCTAATTTTTTAACTGTTATAGTACAATTTAATGTCTGTTTTAAAAATTTCCAATAGGATAAAGTGTTGATAATACTGCATTTTTTTAGAAAAAAAATAAAGTGTTATAGAAAATTTTTTATTGATGTTTAACATTTATCACTGCATAATCAAATAGGATGTCCTACAATAATTCGTGGGAAAGATAAATCTAAAAAAGCATGAAGAAATACTGGGGGGCAGATCATGTCAATTTTACCAAAAAAGAATGATTTAGGTTTTTTTGAGATTCGTTTAGAATCAATCGGAGGATTAGGAGCAAATTTAGCGGGAAAATTACTTTCCGAAGCTGGTGTAGTTGGAAGTGGTCTTAATGGACTTAGCTTTTCATCTTACGGTTCTGAGAAAAAAGGTTCACCTGTAAAAGGGAATATTCGTTTCTGTGACCCATACCAATATATTCGCGATACAACTCCTGTTGAGCGCCCGCACGTAGTAGCTGTTTTTCATGATGCACTTTTTAAAACTCAAAACCCTACTAGCGGTATGTACCCGGATAGTACAGCTTTAGTTAACTCTAAAAAAACTCCAGATGAAGTTAAAGAGTTAGCGAAACTTGACGGCGGTATCGTAGCTGTTGTAGATGCTACTCAAATTGCTCTGGAAGAAAAAACAAAAGTAAATACAGCTATGCTGGGAGCAATTTTTAGAATTCTTGATTTCTTAGATGCAGATGCAATGAGAGATACAATTCGCCGGACTTTTGAAAAGAAATATCCTCATTTAGTAGAATCAAATATTCGTACATTTGATCGCGGCTACAATGAAGTTGAATTTAAAACATTTGAAATAAGCCCTGAAGTAGCTGCTAAGCCGTTTGTTCGCGAGGAGGCAACTCTTGGATATGAAACACAACCAATCGGCGGTCTAGTTATCGATCCAGGTAATAGTATTTTCAAAGATTTAAGTATTTCACGTTCTGGGGTGCTTCCTCATTTTGATGATAATAAATGTATCAACTGTGCTGCTTGTGATACAGCCTGCCCGGATTTTTGCTTTGTTTGGGAAGAACAACCAGACAAAAAAGGCCGTCCACAAATGTTCCTTAAAGGAATTGACTATCAATATTGCAAAGGCTGCTTAAAATGTGTACATGCCTGTCCGGTAGATGCATTAACAAGTGCTGTTGAAACAAATGATGGTTATGCTGAAACTAACCGTGTACCACATTTATTTGCACTAGTAAAATAATTGATAGAGAAGGGTGAATAAGTATATGTCTAAAGAAATTATCATAGATAAAGAAAAAGCAGGTCTATCAGAAGGATCTATTGACCAAGCGATTGTATTTGAATCCGGAAATGAAATGGCAGCATATGCAGCTCATCAAATAAATTACCATATCATGGGTTATTATCCAATTTCCCCTTCAACAGAGGTTGCTCAGTTCCTTGATGGAATGAAAGCTAGAGGACAACATGATATTAAATTAATCGCTGCTGACGGTGAGCACGGATCTGCAGGGATTTGTTACGGTGCGGCAGCAGGCGGTGGACGTGTGTTCAACGCAACTAGTGCGAATGGTTTCTTATATATGCTTGAACAATTACCTGTTCAATCTGGAACTCGTATGCCAATGGTATTAAATCTAGTAAACCGTTCTGTTTCAGGACCATTAAATATTCATGGTGATCATTCTGATTTATATTTTGCCTTAAATATCGGCTGGCCGATATTAATGGCTCGTGACCCACAAGTTGTTTATGATATGAACATTATGGCTATTAAACTAGCAGAAGATCCTGAGGTTCGCTTACCAGTTATTGTATCTTTTGATGGATACTTTACATCCCACCAAAAGAGACGTGTACAAGTAATTAAAGATAATAAAGAAGTTCAAAAGTTTATTGGTGAGCTTCCAACAAACTTCCCACATGCTTTAGACCGTGATAATCCAGTATCAATTGGTGCCTATATGAATGAGCCTGATACTATTAATAACCGTTATCAACAATCTGAAGCAATGTATAACGCTGAGAAAGTATTCGCAAGAATTGCGAAAGAATACGCAGAATTAACTGGTCGTGAATATCCGATCCTTGATTTATATCAAATGGAAGATGCTGAAGTTGCCGTATTTATGTTAAACTCAGCTACAGAAGTTTGTAAGATTGTTGTCGATCAATTACGCGCGAAAGGTATTAAAGCAGGGGTTATTTCTCCAAATATTCTTCGTCCTTTCCCACAAAAACAAATCGCTGAAGCATTAAAAAATGTAAAAGCCATTACAGTAGGGGATCGTGGAGATTCATACGGAGCACACGGCGGTAATATGGGACTTGAAGTAAGAGCTGCTCTACAAACTTACGGAAACCATGACATAAAAGTTATTGACCGTGTTTACGGTTTAGGCGGAAAAGACTTCTACTCGGATGATGCAGAACAGTTCTTCCAATTAGCAATTGACGCTGTAGAAGCTGATAAAGTTGATGTACCATTTGATTATTATGGTCACACTCCTGGTAACCCAGATTTAGCACCAAAACGTCGTGTAGAACCAATGAAAAAAGAAGATTTAATTTCAGGTCTTATTACGGTTACTCCTGATGAAGAATCAGGTAAATTAAAAGTTAAGATTCCTCCACTAAGAGCCTTAACGAAAAAACCAAAACGTATTGCTTCAGGACACGGCGCATGCCCTGGCTGTGGTATTTTCTCTGGATTAGAAACATTCTTTAAAGGAATTGAAGGCGATATTGTTGCATTATTCCATACTGGTTGTGGGATGATTGTAACAACAGGATATCCTTACAGTTCACATAAACAAACTTATATCCATAACCTATTCCAAAATGGTGCAGCTACATTATCTGGACTTGTAGAAATGTTCCATGAAAGACAACGCCGTGGTGAATTTAAGGCGCTTGGATTAAGCGATGATTTTACATTTGTTATGGTAACCGGTGACGGTGGTATGGATATTGGTATGGGCCCTGCAATCGGTACAGCTTTACGTAACCACAAAATGATTATCGTTGAGTATGATAATGAAGGTTACATGAATACAGGAAGCCAATTATCTTATTCAACTCCACTAGGACATATGACAAGTACTTCTGGTGTAGGACCATATCAAGCAGGTAAAGCGTTCCACCATAAGGATACGGCTCAAATTATGGCTGCAACAAATATTTCATATGTATTCACAGGTTCAGAAGCATTCCCGCAAGATCTTGTGAAAAAGGCTGCGAAAGCACAATGGTATGCCAATAACGTAGGTATGGTATATGGAAAAATCTTAATTGCTTGTCCGTTGAACTGGAAATCAAATGAAACATTAGGACAAGAGATTGTAGGTGCTGCCGTTGATTCTTGTTTCTTCCCTCTTTATGAAGTGGAAAAAGGTGTTACAACCATCACTTATAATCCTGAGGAGAAGAAAAAACGCATTGAAGTTAGCGATTGGTTAAAACACATGGGTAAAACAAAACACATGTTAAAAGAAGAAAATAAAGCCATTCTTGAAGAATTTGAAAATGAAGTTGAAAAAAGATGGATGCGTCTAAAAGCTAAACACGAAAGTCCATTCTTATAAGAAAAGCGTGTATCAAAGTTCAAAAAATTTGATACTAGAACAAAAAGAAAGCAAAGCGCCATAACGCTTTGCTTTCTTTACATTGGGAGAATAAGATCGTTCCGATCTATTTTCACTCGCAAAAAATTATGTCCTATAGCAGTCCGTTTTACGTAAATAAAAATGGGGAATAATCCCTTATTAGACGAAAAAAATAGCGGTAAAATTGTCGAAGAAACGCAAAAAAAATATCGGAAATATGTCTTTAAATGCAATATATAGATTGTTTTGACTTATTTTGCGAAAGTGTTTACATTTGCTTAAATTATTGCAATAATTCATCAAGTAGATATTTATTTTAATTAATGATTTCCTAATATTAGGGTAATGATTAGGGGGATTATTAGGTTGGGTTCCTATAGTAGTAGTCGCGCCGAACAGATGCTGGAAGAGATTAAAGCCAAAAGAGAGATAATGATACTATGTGCGAGTAAACATGGTTTTACAGGCGAAGAAACAATTAAGGCCAGCCAGGATCTTGATGAACTGATTAATGAATATCAACGAGCCTTTCACCCTTTATCAAAACAGAAGGATGATTTAGGATATGCATTTATTCGCATATTCATGATCTGGCTAAAGTCATTTGTGGAAATTTAACAAAATGTTTCAATCGATAAGGATGGCGGTCTCCACGTTGGGGATCTTTTTTTTTTGCTTTGTGAAATTATTAACAAAAATAGATATCTGTGATTTTTATCATTGTTGATTTTTAAAAATTTATTATAGTTAAATTAGAGTTATTTTTTTAAATATCCACATGTTGTATTGCTTGTTTCTAAATATGCCCTTCTTTAAACAAATAGTTACATAGATTCAATGAACGAAGAAGATGAAGGAAGTGTATTTTGTCCTTGCTTCATGCAGCTTAAACAAGCCTAGAATAGCATGAAAACTGTTTTGTGGGTACAATGCTTTTGTTACGATTCAAAAATCGTAATAAACGGCATTTTTTAAAAAAGTTGGAGGCAAGCGCTTTCAATATATTCTTTGACATTATGGAGGAGGGAAAGTCCTACATGCACATTGTCGTATGTGTTAAGCAAGTTCCAGATACTAAAATTATTAAGATCAACCCAAAAACAAACACACTCGATCGACGCAGTGCTCCAGCCATCCTTAATCCTTACGATGCCCATGCTGTACAAGAGGCCGTAAGGATTACAAAGTTGACAGGAGGGACCGTATCAGTTGTTTCAATGGGACCGCCACAGGCGACAGAGGTTATTAAGAAAAGTGTGGAAATAGGTGCAGAAAGAGGCTATCTAATTACCGACCGCGCTTTTGCGGGTGCAGATACTCTTGCTACAAGTTATGCCATTTCAAAAGCATTAGAAAAAATCAATAACGAAATTCCAATTGACATGATCATTTGCGGAAAGCATGCCATTGACGGTGACACCGGTCAGGTAGGTCCTGGTATTGCAAGAAGACTAGATATTCCGCCAATTACAAGTGTAATTGAAGTTGTAAAAGTTGATCCACAAGATAAATCAGTACTTATTAAGAGAAAGTTATCAAATGGATATGAAATAATCAAATCCCAGCTTCCTTGCTTGTTGACTGTTGAAAAAGAGATTAATGATATAGAATATTCCCCGATGCCGAATATGATTAAAGCAGCCCGTTATGAATCAGTAATCTGGACTGTGGATGATTTTGGAGATGTGGACCGTTCCTGCCTTGGATTAAAGGGTTCACCAACTGTAGTTGGAAAAATGTTCAGTCCACCACATCCAGAAGGCGGAAAAAGGCTTGAAGGTACGGCAAATGAACAAGTTAAGCAGTTAATGGATGTCTTGATGGAAAGAAAAGAACTCTTTACAGTTTAATGAAAACTTTTTCTCGAGGAGGGGCGTAAATGCAATTAGATGAGTACCAAGGTGTTTGGATATTTATCGAACAAAATGATGGAAAAATTAAGGGCGTATCACTTGAATTGCTTGGTGCAGGGAGAAAGCTTGCCGACAAATTACAGGTTCCGCTTGGGGGATTTTTGCTCGGTGATGGAATTAAAGGTCTTACAGATGAGTTAATTTCCCATGGCGCTGATGAGGTATATATCATTGACCACCCTGTATTAAAAGATTACCGAACAGAATCATATATGAAAAGTGTTAACCTGCTCGTTACTAAATACAAGCCAGAGATCATTCTTTATGGCGCAACACCAAATGGAAAGGATTTAGCGAGTGCTGTAGCAACAGATTTAAATACAGGCTTAACTGCAGATACAACCATGTTGGACATTGATTTAGAAAATCGTCTACTGGAAGCAAGCCGGCCTGCATTTGGCGGAAATATTATGGCAACCATCCTATGTAAAAAGCATCGTCCGCAAATGGCGACAGTTCGTGCAAAAGTTATGAAGGCTTTGGAAGCAGATCCTAGCAGAAACGGGAGAGTAATTGAAGAAACGATTGAACTTCGTGAAGACGAAATGCGGACAAAAGTAATTGAGATTGTGAATGAATTAACAAATCAATCGAATCTAGCTGATGCCCATGTTGTTATTTGCGGTGGTAAGGGGATGGGTGATGAACATAACTTCCAACTTCTTTATCAACTTGCCGAAGCAATGGGAGGCGGTGCAGCAGTTGGTGGAACCCGGGATGTTGTTGAAGCTGGATGGCTGCCACATCATATGCAAATTGGGCAAACTGGTGAAACCGTTACTCCGAAGCTTTATGTTGCCGTTGCATTGTCAGGTGCGATCCAGCACACTGAAGGGATGAAGAACTCTGAAATGATTATCGCGATTAATAAAGATCCGAATGCACCGATTTTTAATATTGCAACATATGGAATTGTCGGGGATGCAATGGAAATCCTCCCCAAATTAATTGCACAATTTAAACAAGTCAAGAAAGAAAAGGGCGGTGTTTTAACCCATGCCTGAAAAATTTGATGTAATTGTCGTTGGGGCAGGCCCAGCGGGTTCAGCTTGTGCACTTGTTGCTGCAAGAAATGGTTTAAATGTTTTGCTTCTTGAAAGAGGAGAATATCCGGGCAGCAAAAATGTCATGGGCGGGGTCTTATTCAGCAAACAATTAAGGGATTTAGTCCCAGAATTTTGGAAAGAAGCGCCTCTTGAACGTCCGGTGGTTGATCATCGATACATGGTTTTGGGTGAACAATCAGCAGTTCAAATAGGATATAAGGGTCAAGAATGGGGAGAAGAACCTTACAATAGCTTTACCGTTCTAAGAGCAAAATTTGACCAATGGTTTGCCAAAAAAGCAGTGGAAGCAGGAGCATTACTTATTAATGAAACTGTTGTAACGGAATGTATCGTTGAAAACGGCAAGGTTGTTGGAGTGCGTACAGACCGTCCAGATGGTGATCTATATGCTGACGTGGTCGTATTAGCTGATGGAGTAAACTCTTTACTAGCTAAAGAACTAGGTTTCCGAAAAGAACACGCGCCAGACCATGTTGCATTATGTGTAATGGAAGTAATTAACTTACCAAAAGAAAAAATCAACGAACGGTTCAATATTAAAGAAAATCAAGGTGTAGCCATTGAAATTTTTGGTGAATCAACCAAAGGAAACTTTGGTGCCGCTTTTCTTTATACAAATAAAGATAGTATAAATATTGGGGTCGGAACCACGGTTGCAGCTATGGTCAAAGATAAATTAAAACCATATGAGTTATTAGATCAATTAAAAGATCATCCAAATATTAAACCATTGATTGAAGGCGGAGAGTCCGCAGAGTATCTTGCCCATCTCATCCCTGAAGGGGGATACCGCTCAGTACAAAAGGTTGTTGGAAATGGTGTGGTTGTCGTTGGGGATGCAGCATCGCTTGTCAATGCCATTCATGGTGAAGGGTCAAACTTGGCAATGTATTCCGGACAACTGGCTGCAGAGGCAATAGTTCAGGCGAAAAAGCGCGGAGACTTTAGTGAATCGAGCTTAAACCATTATCGTGACGCTCTTAATAATAGTTTTGTCATGAAGGATTTGGAGAAATACAAAGATGCTCCACATACTTTAGAGGCATATCCACAATATTTCAAAGAATACGTTCCTATGGTTACCAAAGCAATGGGTAAATTCTTTACTGTAGATGGTACACCTAAACGCGATAAACAAAAACAAATTATGAAGAGTTTTACAGAAAAAGGAACCTTCAAGTTTCTTACTGATATTTATCGTGTTTGGAAGGCGGTGAAATAATGTCAACTACAACTCTAGAGGAAAAACAATTTTTACTTCGGTTTAGATGTGATACAAAATCTCATTTGACTATACTTGACAATGATGTTTGTGCATCAAAATGTCCTGATAAACTCTGTACCTTATTTTGCCCGGGAGAAGTATACAAATGGGAAGGAACAAGGATGCAGGTAGGTTTCGAAGGGTGTCATGAATGCGGCAGCTGCCGGATCGGTTGCCCATTTCAAAATATCAAATGGGAATATCCAAAAGGCGGACATGGAGTTGTGTTCCGTATGGCATAAAAAAAGGTTGCTGTTCATTAGAACAGCAACCTTTTTAATATATATAAAAGCTTATCAAAATAAAAATAATAATTTCAGTTGTCACAAGAAAATAGTGTGTTTTCTTAATTTACACTATATGTAAGTTTTTTCACAATTGATGTAAAAAAAAAGTGTAGCAAAAGGATGTGATTTTTGAGGATTATTTAGCTTATTTTCTCTAGGAGGAATTTGGATTGGAGTTCATCGTTTTTACTGTGAGTTTCCAATGCTCGGGATAATTCGAATGCTTCATCGATTGAAAGGAAATATGGAGATGTGTAGTAAGCTTGATCCCAAACAAAAGACCCTTCTATGTTTGAAGGATAAATCGATACTTTCCAGTGATATTTTTTATTCTGTTTTGGGATTACTTCTCCTTCTAATGCAATCAGCCAATGAGTTACAAATTCAGGCAATTCAATTGGACTTAATTTTAATTCAGTAAGCAAGGTCTGATCCTTTAGACCAATCGGAATTAACGCTTTGGGATAGAAATCTTCATAAATAGGGCAGGACAATGATATTCCTCCTTTAATTTAATAATTCCATTATACGTAAATGTGGATGTTTTTTTCTGCTGAAATGTGTCTATTACATGAAAAACTTATAATTGAAAGATTAACGGGCAAACTCAGCTGTAATAAACGAAATAAATGAAACTGTGATGAGGCTCACACCATTCATAATTGCTAACTTTTATACTTAAAGCATGAAAGTGGAAGAGGTGAATAATGATGAGTGGATGCATGAGTGCATTTTCAGGAATGCCCCCTGCCGAACTGTCCGCTGGACTTGCCCAATTGAAAGAGGAGCATTCTCCATTGAGAGAAAAATTAGCCGGTTTGCTGTTATTAACCGAGCAAATTGAAACAGATGCTGAGGTTGAAAAAATTTTCACTGCTTTAAAATCAAGCGTTGCTATTTTTAAGTCAGAACTTGATATTCATTCAGAGCGTGAGGAAGAAGTCTTATTTCCAATGATGGGTGAATACATTGGAACAAGTTCCGGCCCGGTTGCGGTAATGGAATACGAGCATGAACAAGCAAAGGCTTTAATTGGAGATTTTCTTAGGAAAACAAACAATGGTCAGTTTTCAATCGAAGAAATGAAAAATGCGGCAGGATTAATCAAAAATGCCCACGATATTTTATCTGATCATTTTACTAAGGAAGAAAATGTGCTTTTCCCAATGGCGGAAAGAATGCTGTCAGACGAAGAAAAAGCAGAGTTGCATCGGAAAATACAGGAAATAAAATAAAGGATGGGCACAGCCCAACCTTTATAAATAATAAGAAATTATAAAATTTTGAACTTAGATAAATGTCTCACTACAGCACCCAGCGACTAGTGTACGTCGCTAAACGGGTGCTTGCGCTTTTTTATTTATTCCATTCCTTCACAGTTTTGTCTGCTGGAAGCAGAAAGGCAGTCAGCCCGATTAACGGTAAAATTCCAATCGTTGATATCATTGTCGGCATTCCAATTAAATCGGCAATATACCCCAGTCCTACGGAACCTATGGCCCCCATACCAAACGCCAGTCCGACAGTTAGACCTGACATGGTCCCAATTTTTCCAGGAACTAGTTCTTGGGCATAAACAACTGTGACTGAAAAACTTGTCATTAAAATAAAGCCTGTAAAGAGTAGAAAGATAAACGCCACTGTCGCTGGCATAAAGGGAAGCAGCAGCGAAAATGGAATGGTCGCAAGCATTGAAAATGAAATGATTTTTTTCTTACCAAAACGATCTGAGAGCGGCCCGCCAAAAAATGTACCAATTGCACCGGCAACTAAGAATGCAAACAGAAAAAGCTGGGATTCCTTAATGGTCATCCCGTATTTATGAATGGCATAGAATGTGTAAAAATTGGTCATTCCTGAGATATACCACGAACGGGCAAAGATTAACAAAAGGATTAGTACCAATGCATTCTTGACTCCTTTTGCAAGCCCCTTTTTGTCTGCTTGAACAGCCGACTTCATTTGATTTGATTTCGAGGAAGAGACTAGTCTTTGATTATACCAATTTGCAATATACACTAACAAAATGACAGCTATTGCTGCGACAAAAGCAAACCAGGAAGCCCCAATTTGTCCAAGCGGAACAAGAATCAGTGCAGTTATGAGGGGTGCTAAAGCCTGCCCTGTATTGCCGCCAACCTGATAAATAGATTGGGCTAGCCCTCTCCGCGTTCCAGCGGCCATATGGGCCACCCTAGAGCCTTCGGGATGAAACACAGCTGAACCAATCCCGATAAACATGACAGATAAAACAACCCATCCAAAGCCTGGAGAAAAGGCTAAACCTAAAACTCCTGCTAATGTAGCGGAAAGTCCGATTGGTAAAGCAAACGGTTTTGGTTTCCGGTCAGTAAAAAGCCCGATGACTGGTTGCATAACTGATGAAACCATATTTAAGGAAAAGGCAATGAGTCCTAACTGAGTGTAGGACAATCCCATTGATTTTTCTAAAATCGGGAACATCGCTGGTACTACAGCTTGTAGAGCATCATTTAATAAATGGCATAAGCCAATAATGAACAGTATTTTATATATAGTCGAACCGGATGTATCTGCTTTCTTTGCAGATAGTATAGCCTGTTGGCTCATAGCATTTTCTCCCCTTCTATTTAGCTATTAATATCTTACATAATTTCTGGGAAATTTAGAAATAAAATTACTTCCATTTCCGAAATATTATGAAATGGCGTCTAAATTGCATAATAATATCTTGTGTTTAATTGGATAATAATTGACAGAAAGGCAAAAATTTTTTATAATTAATTTGAAGTCGAGATATTAAATAATGTAACATACGTTTTTGTTATATTTTTAATAAAAATCAAAGGATGATCTTCATGGAAAATGACTCAGTATCTCAATCATTAAAATTATTTATTGTCCTTTCACGAGCTTATAAAGCTATAAATGAGCATGTAAATAAAGCGATTCAAGCTAATGGTTTAAACCCAACAGAGTTTGCAGTTTTAGAGCTCTTGTATCATAAAGGTGACATTCCTTTACAGCAAATAGGCGGAAAAATTTTATTAGCAAGCGGCAGCATCACTTATGTAGTCGATAAGCTTGAGCAGAAGGGACTGCTGAAAAGAATTGCTTGTCCTAACGATCGAAGAGTGACGTATGCCTCAATAACCGATGAGGGGAAACAGTTTATCGAAACAATTTTTCCAGAACATGCCCAAAGAATTGATCAATTAATGTCCAGCTTAGATGAAACGGAAAAGGTTGAAGCAATCCGATTACTAAAAAAATTGGGTCTGCCTGCAGGGAAATTTTAATACGGCGAATGCCGTATTTTTTTTTGCAAAGGTATATAGTATAAAAGAGACATATAGATATTATGGATACAGAGTAAATTGGAGATGATAAGATGAAATTCGAAGACTATACATATACAAGGCCTAATCTGGATGAAGTTAAGGAAAAGTTTGGTGCTGTACTCGTGAAATTTACAGGGGCGGGGTCAGCTGAGGAACAAAATCAGGCAATGAACGAAATAAATAGTATTAAAAATGACTTGGGCACAATGTTTAATCTATGTTCAATCCGCCATTCGATTAATACGAATGATAAATTTTATCAAACGGAACAGGATTATATGGATGAGATTGAGCCGGAAATAGAGGGGCTGACAACGAAATATTATCAGGCCCTTGTTGATTCAAAGTTTCGTCCAGAGCTGGAACAAAAATGGGGTACGCAGCTTTTTGCGCTGGCTGAAAGCCAATTAAAAACATTTAAACCTGAAGTTATTCCCTTGCTGCAGAAAGAAAATCGGCTTTCAACTGAATATACGAAACTGATTGCTACAGCTAAGATTGAATTTGAAGGGGAAGAAAGGACGCTTGCTCAATTAGAGCCGTTTATTCAAGCAAATGATCGAGATATGCGGCAACGAGCAAGTGAAGCTAAATTTGGTTTTTTAGCCGGTCATCAAGAAGAACTTGATCGAATTTATGATGATTTGGTTAAGGTTCGGACTGAAATTGCCAAAAGACTCGGTTACAAGAATTTTGTTGAACTGGGCTATTATCGGATGATGAGGACAGATTATAATGCCGAAATGGTAGCAGGGTACAGAAAGCAAATAAAGGATTTTATCGTTCCGATCGCTACCAAGCTGAAAGAAAGGCAAAGGGAAAGAATTGGTGTTGACCAATTAAAATACTATGACGAAGGTTTTAATTTCCCAACCGGGAATCCGGCTCCAAAGGGTAGTCCGGAATGGATCCTTGAGAATGGACAGAAAATGTATGAAGAACTCTCAAACGAAACGGGTGAGTTTTTCCGCTTCATGCAGGAACACCACTTATTGGACCTGATAGCAAAGAAAGGGAAGGCTGGAGGCGGTTACTGCACCTATATTGAGAATTATAAATCTCCATTTATTTTTTCTAATTTTACTGGGACATCAGGGGATATTGATGTATTGACCCATGAAGCAGGTCACGCTTTTCAGGTATATTCCAGCCGGACCTTTGAGATTCCGGAATATTATTGGCCCACCTACGAAGCATGTGAAATCCATTCGATGAGCATGGAGTTTTTCACTTGGCCGTGGATGGATTTATTTTTTAAAGAAGAGGCTGATAAATACAGGTTTGCTCATTTAAGTGATGCCTTATTATTCTTACCATATGGTGTTTCAGTAGACGAGTTTCAGCACTGGGTCTATGAAAATCCAGATGCTGCTCCTAAAGAACGCAATCTTAAATGGCGGGAAATTGAGAAAAAATATTTGCCGCATCGGGATTATGGCGGGAATGGATATTTGGAAAATGGTGGATTTTGGCAAAAGCAAGGCCATATTTATAACGATCCTTTTTATTATATTGATTATACGCTCGCGCAAATTTGTGCTTTCCAATTTTGGAAACGGTCTAGAGATAATCACCAAAAAGCCTGGACAGATTATGTGAATCTATGTAAGCTGGGTGGCAGCATGTCTTTTTTAAAGCTAGTGGAGACAGCCCGTTTACTTTCGCCATTTGAGGATGGGTGTGTAGAATCAGTTGTCGGTGAAATCGAAAAATGGCTAAATTCTGTTGACGATAAAAAATTATAAGAAAAAAGCGAAGCCGAGCAGGCTTCGCTTTTTTATTCGGATTATACTGCTACACTTTCTGCGATTACTTTCAACTCACCATTCTCAATTATGGCTGCTAATTTTGTAACGTCAGGTTCATCAAGGACAAAATCAGCAATTTTATCTTCTAATTGTTCTTGAATCACTCTGCGGAGCGGGCGTGCACCAAATATTGGATTGTACCCCAGCTTTGCTAATTGATCCTTAGCTTCCTGTGTGACAGTTAAATTGATGTTCTGCTCTCTTAAAGCGTCTTGTAGTTCAGCAATCATCAAGTCAACAATTTTTAGGATATGCTCTTTCTCAAGCGACTTAAATTCAATAATGCTGTCAAAACGGTTGAGAAATTCAGGCTTAAAGAAGCTGCCCAAGGAATCCAGAACACTTGCTTCTGAAGTTGTTTCACTCTTGCCAAATCCGACATGAATGGCCTTCTGAACGATACCTGCATTGCTTGTCATGATGACGACTGTGTCTTTAAAGCTAACCGTTCTTCCTTGGCTATCTGTTAAGCGGCCGTCTTCCATAATTTGCAGGAACATATGCTGAACATCAGGATGAGCCTTTTCAATTTCATCCAATAGGATAATACTATAAGGATTTCGACGAACCTTTTCTGTCAGTTGTCCTGCTTCCTCATGACCTACATATCCAGGAGGTGAACCTATTAATTTGGAAATACTGTGTTTTTCCATATATTCACTCATATCTAAGCGAATCATTGCATCCTTGGAACCAAATAACTCATCAGCAAGTGTTTTCGATAATTCCGTTTTCCCTACCCCAGTTGGTCCGACAAATAGAAATGAACCAATTGGACGATGCTTCGATTTTAAACCTGCCCGGCTTCTCCTAATTGCTTTAGCAACCCTTTTAACAGCCTCCACTTGACCAATTACCCTTTGATTCATGTTTTCTTCAAGGTGCTTCATTTTCTGTTGTTCCTCAGTTTGAAGTTTTCCAACAGGAATCCCCGTTTTTTCTTCAATGATTTCTTGAATATGCGAAACTTCTACAACTGGTCGATCTGTTGCTGAGGCTGTATTTAGCGCTTTTTCAAGTTTTGCTTCCTCATCGCGTAGTGATGCAGCTTTTTCATAGTCTTCCTGCTTTAGAGCTGCTTCTTTTTCATTATGAATTTCTTTTAAACGTGCTTCAATTTGGTCTGTATTTTTGTACTCAGATGAAAGATTGAGCTTTGAGCCGGCTTCATCAAGTAAATCAATTGCTTTATCCGGTAAGAATCGGTCTTGAATATAACGGTGCGATAATTGTACACAAGCTTTAATTGCTTCTTCTGTAAACTTTACCTCATGAAACTCTTCATACTTGGATTGAAGCCCTTTAAGAATTTCAAGTGTAGCTTCGGTGGTAGGTTCCAGAACATGAACGGGCTGGAACCGACGTTCAAGTGCTGCATCTTTTTCAATTTGACGGTATTCTTTTAATGTTGTAGCACCGATTAGCTGCATTTCACCTCTAGCCAATGCTGGTTTTAAAATGTTTCCAGCATCCATTGATCCTTCTGCTGAACCCGCACCAACAAGTAAGTGAATTTCATCAATAAATAGAATGATATTTTTACGTTCCTGTAATTCGGCAATTAATTGTTTCATTCTTTCTTCAAATTGACCGCGTATTCCCGTGTTGGCTACAAGTGATGCAACATCAAGCAAATACACTTCTTTATTTCTTAATTTGCCTGGAACTTGACCATTAACAATCTTGGTGGCAAGACCCTCAGCGATGGCTGTTTTACCAACACCAGGTTCACCGATTAAGACTGGATTGTTTTTATTTCTACGATTTAAAATTTCAATAACCCTTTTTATTTCTTCATCACGGCCAATGACGGGATCAATTAAGCCAGCCTTTGCAAGTTGGGTTAAATTTCGCCCGAAACGGTCGATGAATCCTGAAGATCCTTTCTTAGTATTCTGCATGTTTGCTTGGTTAATTCCACCCTGGTTCATTGCTCCTGAGTTTGCTCCAAGCAGGTCCTCAAAAGGAAAATTGGAAAATGAACCCAACATAGGTCCAAAACCGGTACCAATTGTTTTTTTCTGTTTTTCATAGCATTCACGACAAAGGACTATTTCTTGTTGATTACCATTTATGTTCATTCTTAGGTGTAAATTTGCATGGTTTTGTTTACACATTTGACAAAGCATAAAGAAAACCTCCTCTATTAGATAACATTAATTTAATTTCTTTAGCCTTTACTTTGACTTTGACTATCTTTGACCTTATGGCTATAGTATACTCTGACCTATTTTGACTTTCAAGTTTTTTGTGCTGAAATTTTTTACCAAATGATAATGCATGTTATTACATCTGCTTTTCTTTTAAAAAGCTCGTCATTGTTTGTCCCTTGTCTCATATATTGTTAGGGAGGAGGGAGTTATGGTGGAAAAGAATTGGGCTGCGGCTTTTCAAATCGCGGCGGTCTATGTTGGAACAGTGGTTGGAGCTGGATTTGCTACTGGAAGAGAGATCGTTGAGTTCTTTTCAAGATTTGGATTATTGGGTTTTTTTAGTATATTGATGAGCGGCTACCTCCTTGTATTTTTGGGTTCAAAATTAATGAGAATTGCAGCTCGTATAAAGGCGAAATCATATCAAGAGTTTAATGAATATCTGTTTGGAAAATGGGCGGGTAAGGGAATTAACGTTTTGATGCTCATTATGTTACTAGGGGTAAGTGCGGTCATGCTGGCTGGTGCCGGAGCAGTCTTTAAAGAACAACTAGGGTTATCTAAAAATATGGGTGTTTTTTTGACCATATTTCTTTCAATAATTGTTATGCTTATCGGAATGAAGGGGCTTTTTGCTGTCAATACATTTGTCGTACCGTTAATGATTAGCTTTAGTCTTATGTTAATGGGGTTTTCTGTAACAAATCCTCATTTTTTTGAACAGTTATTCGTTATTCCGGAGGGGAAACATAGCTGGACAACCATATTGGCACCTTTCTCCTACACAGCCTTTAACCTTGCACTTGCCCAAGCAGTTTTGGTTCCAGTTGCTACAGAGATTAATGATGATTGGACGATCAAGTGGGGGGGGATACTTGGGGGAGCTGCCTTAACAGTTATCCTAATTTCAAGTCATTTTACTTTGATCATGCTTCCAGAGTTTGAGAAATATGAAATTCCAATGGCTTTTATTATGAAGAATTTGGCTCCGGGCTTTTATTGGCTCTATGTCATGGTTATTTATGGAGAAATCTTTACATCCGTAATTGGCAATGTATTTGGTATTGAAAGGCAATTGAAGCAAATGATTGATGTGCCGACAGCGGTCTCAATCACCTTCATATTTGTCATTTCCTATTTGATTAGTCTATTTGATTATGGAAAACTTCTTTCCTATTTATATCCATTGTTCGGTAATATTAGCATATTGTTCATCGTCCTGCTCTGGGTAAAGCCGCTTACCAAGGATAAAAGTTAGTAGTATGTGTAAAAAAAGCATTTGTTCAAATGAACAAATGCTTTTTTTACTTAAATGGAATGATGATAAAAATCATGATGTCGAAGACCAGGTGGGACACAATAACGATAGGCATGCTTTTCTTCCAAAAATAAAGAGCACCCCATGCGAGCCCCGAAATAAAGGCTGCAAAAACTAATATAAATTGGCCCGAATAAATATGTACTGAGGCATAAAGAATGGCTCCAATAACAATGCCAACAATTGGTTTAAAGTAATTCAGTAATCGTTTTTGAATGAATCCCCGCCAAAAAAGTTCTTCTCCAGGACCAGCCACTAAAATCAGGGCAAGATACTCCCAGAATAATGAAGGACCAAACCAGCGATAAAGCTGATGAGTGTCCCGTTGCAGTCCGATCTTTAGAAACCCTACGCCATGATAACCAATCCAAAAAATACCATACAAAAGCAACCCTGAAAGAACTCCAAGTGAAATGTATGAAAAAAAGCCTGCCTGATCATCAACGTCCTCCTGAAGGATGGCATAGGTGATTAACAGCAATAAAGAAGCAGTATAAATATACCAGAATACGCTCTTATCTTGAAAGCTAAAGAAGAGCAATAGATGTGCGAGGAGTAATCCAAGCAATAGGCGAAGATCGGCAGCTTGTAACCTCATTTTTTCCGCTCCTTTCAAAGTAAAACAAAATAATTTTAACAAAAAAACGGCAGGTTGGGAAATGAAATTTATCACTTCGCTCATTTGTTTCCAATAATAAGACCGATAAAAATTGAAAATGCTATTGGATGAAAGGAGGTTTGGAATATGAGTAAATCGCAAAGTCAACAGGAACGGGAGTGGACAGTCCGAAAGCAGGATCAAAACCCACACGGTAAAATTAAATCGTTAAAAGAGCTGTCAAAGGAAACTGGTCCCAAAAAAAGCTAAGTAATTATTGGATTAATGCCTCATCATTCAGAACGTGGTGGGGCAAAATGATAGAACTGCAGCATTTTATAGTTAATCAAAATAAAAAGCAGCCATATGGCCGCTCATTAAATTCTTTTAACAAATTAGATAACGCTTTCTTTTACAATCCTATAGTTTTTATGATTAATAACAGTACGTTGGTCTAATTCTAGGTCTCGGTAATTATCCATATAAGTTAGGTCTACAATTACAGAATTTTCATTCACTTTTTCAACAATTCCTTGCAATCCCCCACGGAACTCTATTACATTTCCCACTTCCGCCTTTTTCAAATAGCCCCTCTCCTTTACCTTCCAACTAATACCAATATAAAAATCTATATAAATAACAGTTTGCACTAATTTATTGAATTCGTAAAGGGTTTATTTTTAAATTAACAAATTGTTGAAAATGGAAGGTAAAAGCCTTTCTATCTCAATAAAGTAAGGTATTCTTAAGTAAACGGGTTTTTAAGTTTTTATGGAATTATTTCCGTGGAAATTCTGACAAAATCGGACAAATATCTTCGTTATCAAAGGAGTGGGTTTATGTGCAAAAAGAAATGATCCAAGAAATTCTCGAAAAATTAAAGGATGGTACTTTATCAGAATATTTTGTTCCTAAAGAGGATTTTTTAGATTTTCGGGAAGAACTTGTGAAAAGGGAAGATTTTAAACATTTTAGAGGAATTGGACAAAGAGGGGGAGATGTAATTTATCAATACCAAGAAATAGCAAGAAGCTAATAATATTTTATTCTGTATGGGCTTTCCCTGCAGTAATTGTTATACCAACCAATAGGAGAATGTTTTCATTTTAGCAAAAATATGGAATATTTTTGCTAAGTTACTTTTTATTCTGCAATAATGTATTTTGGTTGTTGGAATATGTCGAATCATGGTATTCTTCGTATTGTACCACCATGAAAAGAACTGTTGAAAATAGTTGTTTGCCTTATACATGTTTATTTTTTTTATGAGAAAAATATATAAAGTTATTCCATGTTATTCTCCTACATTTAGTCAATAACTATTTTGTATGGCGATTAAAATTGACGTTTTGTCATTTTATAAGGCAATATCTACGTTCTGCTTATTCAAATTATTTATCTGAAGAAGGAGTATGATTTTTTATGGCAGAAAAACAATTTAAAGTAATTTCCGAAACAGGTATCCATGCTAGACCTGCAACATTACTAGTCCAAACAGCTAGTAAATTTGATTCTGATCTAAGTTTAGAATATAAAGGAAAAAAAGCAAATTTAAAATCGATAATGGGTGTTATGTCACTAGGTATTGGTCACGGAGGCGAAATAAAAATTAGCGCAGAAGGCAGCGACGCTGATGACGCATTAAGAAGTCTTGAAGAAACCTTAACAAAGGAAGGTCTTGCAGAATAGTAATGTTTTTAAAGGGTTTTGCAGCCTCAAGGGGGGTTGCCAACAGAAGTTGAGCAATTTGAAGCATACGAGGCAGTCCTAAAAGGAATGAACGGAAAGCCTGTAGTTATTCACATCTTGGATATTGGCGGAGACAACAAGCTTCCATATATGAACTTATCAAAAGAGTTAACCCCATTTTTTTGGCTCTCGAGCAATTAGGCTTTGTGTAAGCGCCCGTATAGCAAAGTATGGACTGGAGTTAGACAGTTTTCTACGTTCAAAACTTTATACTTTCTTATTCTGGAAAAAGCCGGCTGTAGTGCAGTTGGCTTTTTTCTATAAAAGTATCTTAAACTATATTAGAATTCAGTCTTTCAGTATAATAAATATAGACCAAGTAAGCGCAGAAAAACAAAGATACCAATGGAATTGGTTATGGTGAAATCTATTTAAATAAGATTGTGTAAACTAATATTGAGAGGAAGATGGATTTGTTAACTCCAGAAAATACAGTTGTTGGGTTTATTGGAATAGGTGTTATGGGAAAAAGTATGGCAGGGAATTTAGTAAAGGCGGGTTATCCGTTAGTTGTTTATTCCAGAACAAAGGAAAAGGCGGCTGATTTACTTAATCAAGGTGCAGAGTGGGTAAATACACCAAGAGAAGTAGCTGAACAAGCAAATGTTATTTTTACCATTGTTGGCTATCCTTCTGATGTTGAAGAAATTTATTTGGGAGAGAATGGGATAATAGCAAATGGAAAACCGGGCAGCTACCTAATTGATATGACAACATCCTCGCCATCCCTTGCGGTAAAAATTTTTGAAGAAGCCAAAAAACATAAAATTCATGCGATTGACGCACCTATTTCCGGTGGAGATATTGGAGCGCGAGATGCAAAGCTTTCGATCATGGTTGGTGGTGAAAAGGATGCATTTAGCGCTGTTCTCCCTTTGCTCGAAAAACTTGGAACGAATATCGTTTATCAAGGGAAAGCTGGTTCAGGGCAGCATACAAAAATGTCAAACCAAATCGTGATAGCATCGACAATGATTGGAGTTACAGAGGCAATCATCTATGCCGAAAAGGCTGGCTTGAATCCTGAGGCGGTATTGAAAAGTATTTCCAGTGGTGCAGCAGGCAGCTGGTCGTTAAGTAACCTTGTTCCGAGAATGCTAAAAGGGGATTTTAAGCCAGGGTTTTATATCAAACATTTTATTAAGGATATGAAAATTGCTCTTGATGAAGCAGAACAATTGGGAATGGAAACGCCTGGGCTAGCACTTTCAAAATCACTATATGACCAATTAGCAGCAAAAGGCGAAGAAAATAGCGGTACACAAGCTATTTATAAATATTGGGAACATTAATTTTTTTAAAACGTACTTAAGCTTTATTGCAAAAAATGACCATGAATAGTTCCTCCAAATTACCAGAAACTATTGGTGAAGATAGAATTTTGGGAGGAATGTTTATGGCAAAAAGAACGAAAAAAAATGATCCGCAGCAAAAAAATAAAAAAGGATTTGACTCTGCCGTTATAAATTCAGAATTTGCCCACGAAATGGGATCTGCGGCAGCAAACAAGATCCATAAAGACAAAGCAAAAAAGGAAAAAGCCTCTAAAAATGACGGGAAATATAAAGGCGGCTTGTAAATGCTAAACCCACTGCCAAACCGGCAGTGGGTTCTTACCTTACTGTTAAGGAAATTATAAAAGATTACCCTGTTGATAACTTTGAATGAAGTTTAATCTTCGTCCAGCTTCGACGCACAGGAAGTGCTAGTGCCGACGTTGCCGCCAGGACGGCGGAGCTCGTAGTCGGCCAGTGCCTAGCGACTATTGTACTTCGCCCACCTCCTTACGAAGTCAAGCACGAATGCGCTTCCGCTCTTCGTGTTTCCTTTATCTCAGTCGGAGTACTCCAGTCCATACGTCGCTAAACAGGCGCTTGCGCTTTTGTTCCCTTATTAACTCCACTTTGATAAATACCTCTCGATTCGATTCAGCCCTTCCTTCAGTGTTTCCATCGAGGCTGCATAGGACAGCCTAAAATAGCCCTCTCCATATTCTGAAAATGCACTGCCTGGGACGACTGCAACATTAGCCTCACGTACAAGCTCAAGGCAGAAGTCAAAGCTATTGAATGGGATCAACTTAGGAATTTCCACAAAAAAGTAAAAGGCTCCATCCGGTTTAACAACGTTTAGTCCCATCCCATGTAAACGGTTATGTACAAATTCACGTCTTTGGGCGTATTCCCTTTTCATTAAAAGTGCGTCATCTATTCCAACAGTCAATGCTTCAAAAGCAGCCTTTTGTGCAATCGAGTTCGCACACGAGACATTGTACTGATGCACTTTCAAAATGTGCTTTGTAAGATATTCAGGAGCAAACAACAAGCCGATCCGCCAGCCCGTCATCGAATGGCTTTTTGATAGTCCATTAATGACAATTGTTTTTTCTTTCAAAAAAGAAGCAATCGATTGATGCGATTGGTCATAGACTAGTTCACTGTAGATTTCATCAGCGAGAATAAATATTTCGTATTCCCTTACCAGACTGGCAATTTCTTCTAATTCTGACTTTGTTAAGCTTACGCCAGTAGGATTTGAAGGGTATGGCAAAACAATGCACCTTGTTTTTTTAGTAATATAGGGCTTAATCTTTTCGGCTGTTAAGCGAAATTGATTATCTCTTACATCAGCATAAACAGGAATAGCCCCGCAGGTGCGAATAAGTGGCTCATAGCCTGGATAAACAGGACCAGGTAAAATCACCTCCGTGCCTTCTGTTAAAATGGTTCGGAAGGTAATATCAATTGCTTCACTTGCGCCTGCTGTTACGATCACTTCGGTTTCAGGGTTGTAGGTTATGCCATATTTCTTCTCCACAAATTGACATGCAGCCATTCGTAATTCAAGGTATCCAGCGTTATGTGTGTAGCTCGTATAATTATCCTTGATGGCTTTTATCCCGGCATTTTTAACATGTTCAGGAGTTGGAAAATCAGGCTGTCCAATCGTTAAAGAAATCATACCTTCTGTATTTGCCACCATATTAAAAAACTTTCTGATTCCCGATATTTCCAATTCTTTTACTTTTTGATTGATTAAATGTTCCACTCGTGTTCTTCCTTCCGATCGACTTATTTAGGTTGAATATCTCATGATTATAAAATGATTATTATTTATATTGTACCATTTTTAGTTGTCCTTTTAAAAAGAGGACTTTCAGATTCGATGGTTAAAGCAAATAAAAACGACCTGGCAGTGCCGGATCGTTTTAAAGGGGGATATAGAGTATATGTTTAATTCAAAGGGATCAATAACCATAATCCCATCAATCTCGTCTTCATGCCAGAAAACTGGTGAAACAGAGCCAAAATCAATAATCTTGTTTTCAAGTTTACAATTGCAATGAGTGCAGCCACATTGCTGTTTCATTTCATCAAAAATACTATGATCAATATTTTCAATAATTCTCACAGATTGTTCTTGGAATAGAATGGCCGTACCTTTCATAATAAGCACCTCTTATAAAAATTTATTGGGTGACTGATTTATCTGAGCTTTCTTCTAACGATTGTAGTTTAATCTAAATTATTCATTTCGTCCATAATTACGTGACGAAGTTCACAAAAAGATCAAAAAAAATAAAAGCCGTAATATGTCCGGCTTTTAAAAAAAAGAAATAGTAGGTTGCAAACATGAATGAGAGCTTTCAATTTAATATCTTTCCCCTAATTTTTTGAAAACAGGTTTTTCAAAGACACGATGATTGTGTTTTGGTTTTGTTGAGGGTTGTTGGAGTTCTTTAACTCCTGTGTAGGTTTGCAGGATATCTTTAGCAAATTTTAGTGATAGACAGGCCTTTGGGTTACGGACATTGCTATCTAATTTTCCTAAATGGGGGAGATCTGAAAAGTCCTTTTTCGTCGGAGGAATATGAAACGTGTATTGGCCGCATGCAACTAAAACATCAGATTGCTGTCTGCTATTTTTGGGATTTCTTGAAAAGTGCAGACCCACTTTTTGAGCCTTCCCCTCTGCGATTAACTTCTTTAATGATTCATGCTTAAGTTTATATAAGAAACTGGGATTTATAGCTGTCTTGGCATGCCGATTGACAGTAAAGATTGCTTGAGAGAGGTTTTCTATCGTTAAATTTACTTGTACCGGGGGAACTTTCTGGTCACTTTTCAAAATTAGTGCTCCTTTCTAATCGATTCAGAGAATTTATTCTACGGGCGCCTTCTATTTTTCTTATTATACATCCTTTTTCGTAAAAATAAAAATAATGATAGAACAAAAAGTTATTCTAATAATCCATTGTAGGGACTCGCTTTTCTTATTTAACCAAAATTATATCTTTGTCCTGTGACAACTGCCTAAGCTTCGACGCACAGGACGTGCTAGTGCCGACGTTGCAGCCAAGACGGCAGCGCTTTTAGTCGGCGCCGGCGCCCAGAAGAGGATGCTACTTAGCTAAACGGTGCTTCTGCTTTTCTTAAAGTGAAAATTGTTAATTCTGGTTTTGCCATAAATCGGAAAGGGAGACGGGTGGTACCAAGACCTCTGTTTACGTATAGGTTCAATTTGTTGTTCTCTCCAATTAAATAATGCCCCTCTGGATATTTTTGTGCAAACGGCGGAATAACAAGAGCTCCAATAAATGGGATCTTAACCTGGCCTCCATGGCTGTGGCCGCTGAGCTGCCAATGGATATTATATTGTGATGCTCTGTCTGCCAAATCCGGTGCATGGGATAATAAAATTTTAAAAGCATTATCAGGGACGCTTTGTTGAGCCAAATTAAAATCGGGTCTGCCCAACATGGCATCATCAATTCCTACTAAATAAATCTGGCTTCCATCTGATCCTATAATGGGTCTTGATTGATTTTGAAGCAGGATGAAGTTTGCGCCTTGCATTATATGTTTATAAATAGTAGATCCATATCCTCCGTGATCGTGATTTCCGTAAATACAATATTTACCTAAGGGTGCCCTTATTTGCCTGAGAATCGGTGCGAGTTCCTCTATTTCCTTGTACTCTTTAGGATTATCCATTAGATCACCCGTAAAAAAAACCACATCAGGTTGAAACGAATTAATTACATTAATTACTCTTTTTAATTGGTTAAGATTATATTGAAAACCCAGATGTGTATCACTGAATTGGATAATCTTTACACCATCAAGGCTTCTAGGTATTAATGAATGTTTAATCTGAATCGATTGAATGTCAAGGAGTGCAGGTTCAATATTACGGGCATAAACATACCCTCCTGAGCCTAATCCTAAAATCGTAAGCAGGGCACCGAATGAAGTTTTTAAAAGAGTTCTCCTTGTTAATCTTTTCACCATTTTTTACCAACCAATCTCCCTGTTATCTTTTTCTAATTGAGTACTAGTTCTCATTAGGACATAAACCAAATTATAACATTTAGATGGCTTATCCTGATAGTTAATTATTCATTCCAACTCAGATTCATTCCTTAAATATTTACAGTCTTTCAGGAACGGTATTCTATTTTTTGATGTGGTATAATAATGGATATCGTTTATGGAGGTACATAAATGGATGCATTGGATATCCTAACGGATCTTGAAAATGTCATTCCTTTTTTTCAACCGATTTTTAGTGCTGATGAACATCGTGTTATTGGGTATGAGGTTTTAGGAAGATATATTTCAGAGAATCAACCCATTAGCTTAGGTCCTTTTTTTCAAGATGACCAAATACCTGATGAATATAAATTTGAGGTTGATCAATTATTGTTGGTCAAGGCACTTGAAAAAGCACTGGACTTGAAAGAAAATGTCAGCCTATTTTTTAATCGTACAGCAGATTTATTAATGTATGGTCATGGTGAACCATTCTTAAATGAACTCCTTGCTTTTGAAAAAAAGGGATTATTTATGGGACGAATTGTCCTTGAAATATCTGAAAAAAGCTACAAGGGTGATCTAGATCAATTAGATCATTTACTGCAATATTATCGAACATATGGTATAAAAATTGCGATTGCAAAAATCGATCGTAATAGTAATTATTTTGATCGGATTGGCGAGCTTGCACCGGACATTATAAAAATTAATTTAGAGGTATTAAAATCAATTTCGATTGGGACGGCATATAATGATGTCTTATTTTCATTATCCATGCTTGCCAGAAAAATCGGTGCAACATTATTGTTTGAAAATATTGAAATGGAGCATCAATTACATTTTGCATGGAGAAATGGCGGGAGGTACTACCAAGGTTTTTATCTAAAGAGGCCGGCTGCAGAATTTATCCAGGAAGATCTATTAAAGGACCGCCTAAAAATAAAGTTTCATGATTTTATTTTGTCTGAGAAACGAAAACTTGAATCGATTTATACAACAGCCGAGCTTTTTCAAGCAAAAGTTCAAGAAATTGTTTTAAAAAGCAAAAAGTCACACTATGAAGATTTATTTCAATTGCTCGTAAAAGAAATGGATCAAACCGCTTTTCGTATGTATGTGTGTGATGAGGATGGATTCCAAAGATCTCCTAATATTTTTAAAGGTAAAGATGGTTGGAGTATTCAGAAAGAATATATCCATAAAAATTGGAGCTGGCGTCCTTATTTTTTGGAAAATATTATAAAAATGCGCAACGAACGAAAGGGACTATTATCGGATCTTTATAGTGACATTGAGACTGGGGAGAACATTCGTACTTTCTCTTTTCCGATTAATACAAACGAGTTTTTATTTATTGACCTTTCCTACCATTATTTATTTGAACATGCAGATTTACTTTAGAAAGTGGGAGGAAGAATAAAAATCTCTTGGAGTGGTAACTTAAGAAAAACATTACTCAAGGAGAAATCGCCATGAATATGTTCATCAATGTTCTCTCCATTCTTATTATAGGCATCCTAGCGGTTTCACTTATCGCTACATGGTATCTTGCTAGGCAGCAAAAGGTAATTGATGGGGATATTGATACCCAATTGGCAAAGCCAATTCAAGAACACGCCTTTTTAAAGAACCCAATCTTTTTTTCCTACGGTTTATTTTTTGCATTGGTGCTTTTTATCATTTTATTTATTGCAATCAATTTTCGATAGACCTCAAATTTGGGGTCTATATTTCTTTATTTCAATCCTTTCTTTGTATTTTTTGATAAATATCTCAGAAATATTGAATTTTACTTGGACAAATAGATAGTAGTGCCTTATTCTGTTAATATTGGCATGTGAGAAATTCTTTCTTGGAAAATTAATGAAAGTAATCAAATAAGGATAGAAACATGTCAAAGGAGAAACATAACAGTAAAGTTTCGTTTCTGTTTGAAAGGAGAGGGAGCAATATGTCACAGCTTCAAGGAATATTAACGCGGTTAAAAAACCTTCAAGAACAAGCAAGTGGGGGTGAACCGACACAACGTTTTTTCGAGGTAAATGGTGAAAAAAAATGTCAGGTAACGTTTCATCCAAAAACCGAAACGTTTGAATTAGAAGTGTATAACGAAAAAGAAAAGCCAAAACGCTATCAATTTGATAACGTTGATATGATCACAATTGAAATTTTTGATTTAATTCAGTAAGGAACCTTAACCGGTTCCTTTTTTTCATTGTCTAGCGGTTAGGTCTTCAATTACAAACGTAAACTATAGATGAGGTGATGATGATATGATGATGCCGATCGTAAGATGTCCCAAATGTCATTATGAGTCTGAAATGTCTAATGTTCTTACCGCTCAATCCAACCAAAATGTAATTTTTCAATGTCCACAGTGCCAGTTTACGGTAAAGAATATTGAAACAAGTAAAGGATAACGCTTTCAGAAAGGACATTTCTCAAATGGCTGTGTTAGAATATAGAGGAGAATAAATATTCATTAGGGAGTTTTTCGACCATGATTAGCCTTCATAGTGGGGAATTTTTAGAAAATAGTATTCGGGATTTAATGATTCCATCCGAGCGGGTTGCCCATGTACAAATTGGAAATAATCTAGAACATGCGTTACTAGTCTTAACAAAAAGCGGTTATACAGCTATTCCTGTTTTAGACCCTCATTATATACTTCATGGGTTCATCAGTATGCCAATCATTATGGACTCTATATTAGGACTTGAGCGAATTGAATTTGAAACACTAGAAGAAAAACATGTGGAAGAGGTAATGAATAAATCCGTTCCACGCCTCAAGCCAAATGATTCTATGAAAACGTGTCTGGAATTACTTGTCAATCATCCATTTCTATGTATCGAGTCTGAGGATGGACTATTTGAAGGGATTTTGCCAAGAAGTACAGTTTTAAATCAATTAAACAAACATATAAAAAAATTAAACAAAGATACTCGTGTGGATTAGGCTCCCTTTTTGGGAGCTGAATTATTTTTGCAAGATATACTAAGAAGTGTTTCAATGCCTTTAATTATTCATGCAAAAGGGAAAGAATGACACGTACTTCTCTTCTACCTATAATATAAGAAAACTTGCAAAGAGGGATGACTTTGTCCTCAATTTCTGAATTTCAATTATTATCCGTTTTAGCCCAGGAAATGAATATGCGGAAGGCCGCTGAGCGGCTTTTTGTTTCTCAACCAGCTCTTTCACAACGACTGCAAACGATAGAAAAAGAGTGGGGAACCCGCCTTTTTATCCGTTCGCAAAAGGGACTATCCTTGACACCAGCTGGGGAGCATGTAGTTAAATTTGTTGATGAGGTTCTCGTCAAGCAGGAAAAGGTTAGAGAAACAATTGATTCGCTTCAGGCTGAGGTATCAGGAACGCTAAAAATTGCGGTAGCTTCCATCGTGGGTCAAAACTGGCTGCCAAAGGTATTAAAAAAATTCATCGAAAAGTTTCCACAGGTAAAAATTTCGCTTATTACCGGTTGGAGCAGTGAAATTTTGAAATGTCTTTACGATGATCAGGTTCATATAGGAATTATCAGAGGTACACCTGAGTGGAAAGGAATAAAAATTCACTTGTTTAGTGACCTGTTATATATGGTTGACAAAGAAATTAGTAAGCCGGAGCAAGTACTGGAGACAGACCGGCCATTTATTCAATTTAAAAGTGACTCTAATTATTATCAGGAAATACAGGATTGGTGGATGCGCCATTTTAAGACAGCACCAAAAAGAACAGTTGTTGTTGACCAAATAGAAACATGTAAACAAATGACCTTTAATGGAATTGGATACTCAATCCTGCCTTCCATTACCTTAAACAGGGCAGAAAAGGACATCTGTAAAATCCCTCTTTACAATGAAAGTGGGGAGCAATTGAGACGCGAAACATGGCTTTTAGGCTATGACTCCGCTTTTCAATTAAAGCAGGTTCAAGCATTTGTTAATTTAGTAAATGAGCATATAACAGAAAATCACTAGGGTATTTTTCTTGTTTTCAGTGCTTTTGTCTGCTAAAGTAATTCCTAGCAATACATAATTAGGAGGATAAGGAAAATGGATGCAAATGAGATCATTTCTTTTATTGCAAATAGTAAAAAAGCAACACCAGTTAAGGTTTATTTGAAAGGTGCTTTAGATGACATTGATTTTGGAAAAGAAGCAAAGGTGTTTATTAATGGCACAACCGGTGTTGTGTTCGGGGACTGGTCCGAGATAAATCCTGTTTTAGAATCCAACCAAGCCCAGATTGAAGACTATGTAGTTGAAAATGATCGCCGTAATTCGGCCATTCCGTTATTAGATACAAAAAATATAAAAGCAAGAATTGAACCGGGTGCGATTATCCGTGATCAAGTTGAAATCGGAGATAATGCAGTCATTATGATGGGGGCTTTAATCAACATTGGCTCTGTGATTGGTGAGGGAACAATGATTGATATGGGAGCTGTACTTGGTGGAAGAGCTACAGTAGGGAAAAATTGCCATATTGGAGCAGGTACTGTTTTGGCTGGTGTAATCGAGCCGCCATCCGCAAAACCAGTTATTGTCGAAGATGATGTACTAATTGGTGCAAATTGTGTTGTTCTTGAAGGGGTAACAATTGGTAAGGGGGCCATTGTTGCTGCCGGTGCGGTTGTTATTGATGATGTTCCACCGTATACAGTTGTTGGTGGCACACCAGCAAGAAAATTGAAGGATATTGATGAGAAGACAAAGTCAAAAACAGAAATTAAGCAAGAGCTTAGACAACTCTAAAATCGAAATGTGCGCCCGTTTAGCGACGTATGGACTGGAGCACACCGACTGAGATAAGGTGAAACTTCAATCAGCGAATGTTTTTCTCGCTGATTGCTAGTTGAGCAGACCGGGTTTTTACGGGCAGTTCTAGAATCTACTGCCCGTTAATACGCGGCAAAGGAAACACGAAGAGCGAAAACGCATTCGTGCTTGACTTATCGTAGGGAGATGGGCGAATTACACTAGTCGCTGGGCGCTGGAGCTAAACAATCATTTTTATATTAACATCCAAAAGCGTGGAGCCTTCCACGCTTTTCTTAAAGGAGATATTTTATGAACCCGTTTGTAAAAATCCGCCGTGAACTTCATCAAATTCCGGAGCTCGGTTTTCAGGAATTTAAAACGCAAGCCTATCTAGTAAATTACCTAGGGACTTTGATGCAGGATAGGTTTACCATTAAAAAGTGGAAAACAGGGCTATTTGTCAAAATACACGGAAGAAATCCAAAAAAGACAATCGGCTATCGAACGGATATCGATGGTTTACCGATTGATGAAGAAACTGAGTTAGCTTTTTCATCAACACATCCCGAGAAAATGCATGCCTGTGGCCATGATTTGCACATGAGTATTGCCCTTGGTGTTCTTACATTTTTTGTAGAAAATCCAATTGACGATGATCTCTTGTTTATTTTCCAGCCTGCAGAAGAGGGACCAGGTGGGGCACAGCCAATGCTGGAGTCTGAAACCATGCAGGAGTGGCGACCGGATCTTATTATAGCCTTGCATATCGCCCCAGAGTATCCAGTGGGTGCGATCGCAATAAGAGAGGGACTGCTATTTGCCAATACATCTGAACTGTTTATTGACCTAAAGGGAAAAGGGGGCCATGCGGCCTATCCACATCAAACTAATGATATGGTAATTGCTGCATGCTCTTTAGTAACCCAATTACAAACAATCGTTTCACGTAACGTTGACCCCCTCGATAGTGCCGTTATTACAATAGGAAAAATAACTGGCGGAACGGTTCAAAATATCATTGCCGAAAAAGCTAGGCTAGAAGGTACGATTCGTACATTATCACCGGAGTCAATGGAGAAAGTAAAAAGGCGCATTGGGAATATTGTATCAGGTATTAAAACCAGTTTTGAATGCGAAGCATCAATTGATTTTGGTTCGAATTACTATCAGGTATATAATCATCCTGAACTGACAAGAGAATTTATGAAATATTTAAGAAATGAGACAAGTACGAACGTGATTGAGTGTAAAGAGGCAATGACAGGAGAAGACTTTGGTTATATGCTAAAGGAAATTCCAGGATTTATGTTTTGGCTGGGTGTTAACTCGCCTTTTGGACTCCATCACGCAAAGTTAACACCAAATGAATCTGCAATTGAATTTGCGATTGAGACAATCACGAAGTATATATCCTACAAGGGAAATCAGTAAATTTGGCATAATTACACCATTAGGGGCCATGATAAGATATAGAAAAAATAATTTATATTGGAAGAATGGTTTGTTTAATTTTAGCCCCAATAGGGCAATCTTATTAAGGGAAATAGTAAGTCACAATTAAAATAAATTTTTATTTATATTAATTATAATTTAATATTGACTATTAAGTAACGTTGATCTAAAATTAATAATGTTGATAGGATAGCAAATGAGAATTGCTATAAAAAAGAATCTCATTTCTAATAAAAATATTGGAGGGAATTAAAGATGGCAGAACGCATGGTAGGTAAACAAGCTCCACGTTTTGAAATGGAGGCTGTATTACCAAACAAAGAATTTGGTAAAGTAAGTCTTGAAGAGAATATGAAAAATGGCAAATGGACAGTATTATTCTTCTATCCAATGGATTTTACATTTGTTTGTCCAACCGAAATTACAGCAATGTCTGACCGTTATGATGAATTTGAAGATCTTGATGCAGTCTTAATCGGAGCTTCAACAGATACAATTCATACTCACCTTGCGTGGATTAATACTGACCGTAAGGAAAATGGAATTGGCCAAATTAATTACCCACTAGCTGCAGATCATACTCAAAAAGTTGTCCGTGATTATGGTATTTTGATTGAAGAAGATGGCGTTGCTCTTCGCGGCCTATTCATCATTAACCCAGAAGGCGAATTAATGTATCAAGTTGTCCACCATAACAATATTGGCCGTGATGTGGATGAAGTTCTACGTGTGCTTCAAGCATTACAAACTGGTGGTCTTTGCCCAGCTAACTGGAAGCCAGGACAAGCTACACTAAAAGTTTGATTCTTAAATTAAAACACGAAGACCTAACCTTTCTAAGTGTTAGGTCTTTTTTGTAAAATAATATAAATTTTGAGAATTGTCTAGCTACAGTGCCCAGCGCCTAGTGAACTTCCCGTTCCTCCCTACGAAAAGTCAACATCGAATCGCTAGTTCGCTTTGTGTTTCCTTTATCTTGAGTTGGAGCAGTCCAGTCCATCCGCCGCCAGACGGGCACTTTCGCTTTTCTATTAGGAGGTCATTGATATATGAAACTTCGTGAACCAATGCCGGAACTCACCGGAGCTGTAGAATGGTTAAACGGTGAGGAAACAAAGGATGAATTAATAGGTGAAAAGCCAACATTAATTCATTTTTGGTCGATTAGCTGTCACTTATGTAAAGAAGCTATGCCGCAAGTTAACCAATTTCGCGACCAATATAAAGATAGGTTAAATGTTGTGGCTGTCCATATGCCTAGATCTGAAAATGACTTGAATATTGAAGAAATCAAACAGGTGGCAGCAGAGCATGGAATTACTCAACCAATTTTTGTTGATAGTGAACATAAGCTAGCGGATAAATTCGAAAATCAATATGTTCCTGCTTATTATGTATTTGATCGTGAAGGAAAGCTGCGTCACTTTCAAGCAGGCGGAAGTGGCATGAAAATGCTTGAAAAACGGGTAAACAGAGTATTAGATGAAGTGGAAAAAGCAGAATAAGTTCCCAAAAGACTGTTCGTTTAAGGACGAATGGTCTTTTTTTTGTGAAAAAAATAGAGAGAGCGTTGATAATAATTCTAATCGCGCCAGTGTTCGAGAAAATAGGAGGAAGAGGGTAAGCTAAAAGCGTGGATTCTACTTTCGGTTAATTAATAATGTCTCCATCACCCGAGTCTATGGTATAGAATAGAAATGGACGGAACTTGATGTAATGGGGGGATACTGATGAGAAAAGATCCTGTTAAGAAGGATTTTGCCGTAATAGGATTAGGCAGGTTTGGCGGCAGTATTTGCCGTACCCTATGTGAGCAGGGGAAAGAAGTTCTGGCAATTGATAAAAGTGAAGACAGAGTAAATGAATATTCGATGATTGCCTCACATGCTATTATTGGTGATGCAACTGATGAGACAGTTTTGAGGAGCATCGGAATTCGCAATTTTGACCATGTTGTTGTGGCAATTGGGGAAGACATTCAATCAAGTATTTTGGCAACGCTTATCTTAAAAGAATTGGGCGTTAGTCATTTAACCGTAAAAGCACAAAACGATTATCATGAAAAGGTACTAAGAAAAATTGGTGCTGATGATGTTGTTCATCCTGAAAGGGATATGGGAATTCGCATCGCCAATAAAATGACGACAAATAATGTTTTAGATTATTTGGAGCTATCTGATCAATATAGTATTATCGAATTTGTTGCAAATGAAAAAATCAGCGGTCATAACCTTTTTGAGTTGGATATTCGCAAGAAATATGGAATTACGGTGGTAGCAATCAGAAGGAATAGTGATATAGTTGTATCTCCACAGGCAAAGGAAATGATCCGAAAAGGAGATATTTTAATTGCGATTGGTGATGTAAGCAACCTTGAAAAATTCAAACGAAAAGTCGTTGAATTAAGCTGAAAAAGACGGAAGAAGTGCTCAAATAGCACTCTTCCGTCTTTCTTTCCCTAACTCAGGTTGTTACACTTCCATAATTATTGGCAAAATCATCGGTCTGCGTTTTGTTTTTTCATAAAGGAATGGAGCAAGCGTATCAGTAATCTCGTTTTTAATTTCGGACCACTGACTTGTTTTCCGTTCCATTACTTTTTGTAAATGCTTTGAAAGTAAGCTCTGTGCATCATTGATTAGGTCACCAGATTCTCTCATGTAAACAAAGCCCCTTGAAATAATATCTGGACCCGCAGCAATTTTAAATTCCTTCATATTGATGCTAACAACAACAACAACTAACCCTTCTTCGGAAAGAATTCTGCGGTCACGCAGGACAATATTTCCAATGTCACCGACACCGCTTCCATCGATATAGACGGATCCAGAAGGAATTTTACCTGCGACCTGTGCTGAATCACTAGAGAGAGCCAAAACTTCACCATTATCCATGAGGAAGCAATTTTCTTCTGCTATGCCGCAATCAACAGCAAGTTTAGCATGCATTCTTTGCATCCGATATTCACCATGAATCGGCATAAAAAACTTAGGCTTTATCAAGCGAAGCATCAATTTTTGTTCTTCTTGTCCGCCATGCCCTGAGGTATGAATGTTACTTAATTTACCATGGATGACCTCGGCTCCGGCACGGAATAACATATTAATTGTTCGATTGACACTGATTGTATTCCCTGGAATAGGTGATGAAGAAAATACCACTGTGTCCCCTGGTATAATTTGTATTTGTCTGTGGGTGCCGTTAGCGATTCTCGATAAAGCTGCCATTGGTTCTCCTTGACTACCTGTACAGAGAATCGTTATTTTGTTAGCTGGAAGCCGATTAATTTGCTGAGCATCAATAAAAGTATCCTTTGGGGCACTAACATAGCCCAAATCAAGACCAATATTGATAGCAGCCTCCATACTTCTACCAAAGACGGCAACTTTTCTTCCGTTTGCGACAGCAGCCTCTACTACTTGCTGAAGCCTGTGAATATTGGAGGCAAAAGTTGCAAAGATAACCCGTCCCTCAACTTTACGGAAAATATCATCTATGCTTTCGCCAACACGACGCTCTGACATCGTAAAATCAGGTACTTCACTATTTGTACTATCAGAAAGTAAGCATAAAACGCCTTCCTTCCCAATCTCTGCAATTTTTGTCAAGTTTGCAGGTTCGCCAACAGGGGTAAAATCAAACTTGAAATCTCCTGTGTGGACAATCTGACCTGGAGGCGTTTTAACAACAATTCCATATGAATCAGGAATGCTGTGGGTTGTCCGGAAAAAGGTAACGGATGTTTTGCGGAATTTGATGACATCGTCTTCCTTAATTTCAATCAATTTTGCATTTCTGAGGAGACCGTGTTCTTCAAGCTTGTTTTTAATTAACCCAAGTGCAAGCTTTCCGCCGTAAATGGGGATATTTATCTCTCTTAGAAGATATGGAATACCGCCAATATGGTCTTCGTGACCATGTGTAACAAATAATCCTTTGATTTTTTCGACATTTTTAGTTAAATAAGTATAATCCGGAATGACATAATCGATACCTAAAAGCTCATCTTCAGGGAACTTCATACCAGCATCGATTAAAATAATTTCATCCTGGAACTGCACTGCATAGGTGTTTTTGCCAATTTCACCTAATCCACCAAGGGCAAAAACAGCAGTTTGATCGTTCTTTACAAATTTCATAAATTATCAAATCTCCAATACTTTAAAGTGTTCGTTTTGTTTTTCATATTCTAAGTAAGCTCCTGTTACAGGTTTGATATATTCGATGTTGTATGCTCGGTCTGCTAATTTTTTTCGGATATCTCGCACGGACTCGCCATTTACATAAAGAGTCTGTGTATTTTCCCTGACCGGTACTTCATTGATACTCTCCTGATAATATACTTTGAATAACATATTAATCGCTCCTAACTCCGCAATAACTTTTTCTATTATATAAAAATTTACCTCTTTTTCATAATAATTCATTTCCTGTTGGAATTGGATGCATGTGAAAAAGTGTAAAATAGATCACTATTAAATCAATTTACAATAAGGAAGGAGCCCTTCGCAACTTTGAAGGGCTCAAAAGTTTAGGCAATTGTTTTTTTTCGCAGTAAATCTTTCCACTGTTTTAAGAGCTTTTTCCTCAGCTTCTTCAACATAGTGGATCATCTCCTCACTTCTTATTTTATACGATCCTTGTCCAATGTAAAGAAGCCAAAAATAATTAGTGAAGTTTTTTAAGAAAAAACAGCTTCTTTTTGTTATTATTATATGATGAATTCGCGGAAATCATCATGGATAAACATGGAATTACCGTGATTTAAAGAAATTGACAAAAAATAAACGAAAGTTTAATCTTAAATTTTATAAATTACATTATATAAGAATTGAAACATCTATCAATCATTGCTTTTCCTATAAAGAGCAGAAAGAGCAATCCTTATCGACTAGTAGCAGGGGGGCTGAACTAGACAGTTCTCAAAGCGAAAAGAATAAAATTTGGTACTAAAAAAAGTCGGCCAATTATAGCCGGCTTTTTTGTACATGCGCTTCCGCTTTTCTTTTTATCGCTCAATTGCAATAGCATCGTTAATTGGTTTATAAGGGTCTTGCTTATCGATACGGTCATAAAACATAATGCCATTTAAATGGTCAATTTCATGCTGGAAAACGATTGCCGGCATTCCTTTAAGGCGAAGCTTTACCTCGTTTCCATCTAGATCAAACCCTTTAACTGTTACACGAGCATGGCGGGGGACATAACCCGGTCTTGCTTCATCAACTGAAAGACAACCCTCACCAGAAAGTAAGTATGCATTTTCAACCGAATGGCTTACGATTTTTGGATTGAAAAGGGCATAGCTATATAATTTTCCTTTGTCATCAAGAACATGTACAGCGATCATTCGTTTTGAAACATTAATTTGCGGTGCAGCAAGTCCTACACCACCACGCAGCCCGTATGTTGCTGCTATTTCCTCATTTTGGCTGTTTATGACATATTCCATCATATCTTTAAGTATCTGTTTATCTTCATCCGAAGCTGGCAGTTGAACCTCTGCTGCCACCTTTCTAAGGGTAGGATGGCCGTCACGAATAATATCCTCCATCGTCAACATGGCAAATTTCACTCCTGTACTTGCAACCATTAATTGCAGTTTTCGTTCTGACAATAGTCTATCAAATAATTCATGAAAAGTTAACAAATTGACCTGAAATTTATCATCAATGAACTAGCAAAACTGAACAAAGATGAAATGACTGTTCAAAAAGGGATGACTTCTTTTGAAATTATCATATTGTGTAGTAAATAACGTCTAGATATAGTTAGAAATAATAATCTTGATCGGGGGGATAGATTGAATAGAAGAATAAAAATTTTTCCAACATGTTTCATTCTCGTAGTTACCTGTGTTTTATCAGCTTGTGTTCACCAAGAAACGCCTGCTGATAAAATTTATACGGTCCTTGAAAAGGTTGCAACAATAGAAACTGGCTTTGAGGAGGTCTAGGATCCACTTGTTAAAGTAGAAAAAAAAGAAAAAGCAACCTATGACAAAATTAACGGACTTGGTGTGCAGCAGTATGACGAACGAGTTACTCTTTCAAACGATACTCTGACAATGGTAAGCGAAAGAAAGAAATACATGGAAAAAGAGACCAAGAGTTTGCAGAAATCGGAAAAAATTTTTAAAAAAATAGCAGCCATGAAAATGGAGATTGACGATAAGAAATTAAAAAAACAAGTTAACGAGCTCTATGATTTAATGATCAGCCGTTACAGAGCACACGATGTTTTAAACAAAGAATATCTCAATGGTAGAACTTATGATCAACAATTATACGTAATGTTAAAGGATAAAAATGTTTCAATTGATAAATGGGGAGCACAGGTGGAAATGGTAAATACAACCTATAAAAAGATTTATGCAGCAAATGACCAATTTAATAAATTAACTGAGAAGTATAATGATATAAAGCTTCTATTTTATAAAAAGGCAGGACTTGTAAAAATATAAAATCAAGAAGAACCGGCATTAATGGTGCCGGTTCCTTTTGTCCAATGGACCACTCATTGAAACTTGTTTAGCTCCATATGTCATAAGACAAGCGAAATCACTTTTCGTTGTCAAGAATATTTGTGAATATTTTTTGAACTTTTCTATAACACTTTGTGAACATCACTTGTGTTTGTAATACAGATGAATGAAAAATAGTAATACAGGTCGAATTTTGTCTCTTCATGTAATTAAGGTTAAAATGTTGAAAATAAAGTATTTATAGGTTGACGCGTAAGAATAGTTGGTGTAAACTCAAAAATGGATAAAGGAATTGTATCAGTTATTTTTTAAAAAGGACTAATACAGAAAGAGAGACTACCGATAAGAAGTCCTTTTTTATAATTCTTATCATTAACTAGCTCATCTTATCTTTTCAAGATGTTGCACAGATGTCATTTTAAAAGTGAAAAAACTTTAGCATTTTTCGTTTTTATTCAGTTTTTGGGCAATCTATATGAGTGAACTAACTATATTTTATTTGAATGTCTTTTAGAGAAAGGAAGAGGTGACTATTATGGCTTCTAAAACACAGAACGCCCCGCTCGATGCAAAGAAAACGCTCGACCTAGTTGCAGATCAATTTCAAACCCTTCAAATTTTAAATGAAGAAGGACAGGTAGTTAATGAAGCAGCAATGCCTGACATCACTGATGAACAATTACAGGAATTAATGCGCCGCATGGTATACACACGTATCCTTGATCAACGTTCAATCTCTCTTAATCGTCAAGGAAGATTAGGGTTCTATGCTCCAACTGCTGGACAAGAGGCATCGCAATTAGCCTCACAATTTGCGCTTGAAAAAGAGGATTTCATCTTACCAGGATATCGTGATGTTCCACAAATTATCTGGCATGGCCTTCCTTTATACCAAGCATTCTTGTGGTCAAGAGGACATTTTGAAGGTGGACAAATTCCTGATGGGGTCAATGTGGCTATCCCTCAAATCATTATTGGTGCACAATATGTTCAAACTGCAGGGGTTGCACTTGGAATGAAAAAGCGAGGAGCTAAATCAGTAGCGATTACCTATACAGGTGACGGTGGTACGTCTCAAGGCGATTTCTATGAAGGAATGAACTTTGCGGGCGCATTTAAAGCTCCAGCCATTTTTATCGTGCAAAATAACCAGTTTGCTATTTCAACTCCTCGTGAGAAACAAACCGCTGCAGTTACACTTGCTCAAAAAGCAGTTGCAGCCGGAATCCCTGGAATCCAAGTTGATGGAATGGATCCTCTTGCTGTTTATGCTGCAGTAAAGGATGCTCGTGAGCGTGCAATTAATGGTGAAGGACCAACACTCATCGAAACGTTAACCTATCGTTATGGTCCACATACGATGGCTGGAGATGACCCAACTCGTTATCGTACGGCAGATCTTGATAATGAGTGGGAAAAGAAAGATCCACTTGTACGTTTCCGCAAGTTCTTAGAAAACAAAGGACTATGGAATGAAGAAAAAGAAAATCAAGTAATCGACCAAGCAAAAGAGGATATTAAAGAAGCAATCAAAAAAGCTGATGCTGCTCCAAAGCAAAAAGTTACTGATTTAATGTCCATTATGTATGAAGAAATGCCTCAAAACTTAAAAGAACAATATGAAATATATAAAGCAAAGGAGTCGAAGTAAATCATGGCTCAAATGACAATGATTCAAGCAATTACTGATGCGATGCGTTCAGAATTGCAAAATGATCCGAATGTTTTAGTCTTTGGGGAAGACGTTGGGTTAAACGGCGGTGTATTCCGTGCAACGGAAGGTTTACAAAAGGAATTCGGGGAAGAGCGTGTTTTTGATACGCCACTTGCTGAATCAGGTATCGGCGGATTAGCCTCAGGTCTAGCCTTACAAGGTTTTCGTCCTGTTGCAGAAATCCAATTCTTCGGTTTTGTCTTTGAAGTAATGGACTCCATTTCCGGTCAGTTGGCTCGACTACGCTACCGGACCGGAGGCAAACATCATGCACCTGTTACCATTCGTGCTCCTTTTGGCGGTGGTGTACACACTCCAGATATGCATGCTGATAGTTTAGAAGGATTAATGGCTCAACAGCCTGGATTAAAGGTTGTTATTCCATCTACTCCATATGATGCAAAGGGTTTGCTTATTTCAGCTATTCGTGACAATGATCCGGTTATTTTCTTAGAACACATGAAGTTATATCGTTCTTTCCGTCAAGATGTTCCTGAGGAGGGATACACAATCCCATTAGGCAAAGCTGATGTGAAACGGGAAGGAAAAGATATTTCAATAATTACTTATGGCGCAATGGTCCATGAGTCATTAAAAGCTGCTGAAGAATTAGAGAAAGAAGGCTACTCTGCTGAAGTAATCGATTTGCGTACAGTAAGCCCAATTGATATCGAAACGATTATTGCCTCAGTCGAAAAAACAGGTCGGGCAATCGTTGTTCAAGAAGCACAAAAACAGGCAGGCATTGCAGCGCATGTTGTTGCAGAAATTAATGACCGTGCTATTCTGAGTCTTGAAGCACCTGTTTTACGTGTGGCCGCTCCTGACACTGTATTTCCGTTTCCTCAAGCGGAAGCTGCATGGCTTCCAAATTACAAAGATGTATTGGCAACAGCGAAAAAAGTATTATCATTCTAATTATGAGAGGGCGACCGTATACTCTGTTTCCCTTTACGCATTAATAAAAAAGGTTGAACTATGAAATATTAGGAGGGTGAACCCTAGTGTCATTTCAATTTAAGCTGCCTGACATTGGTGAAGGTATTCACGAAGGTGAAATTGTAAAATGGTTTATTAAACCAGGCGATAAGGTCCAAGAAGATGATGTATTATGCGAAGTGCAAAATGATAAAGCAGTTGTAGAAATTCCATCTCCAGTTGAAGGTACTGTTCTAGAAGTTATGGTGGAGGAAGGTACAGTTGCAACTGTTGGACAAGTTCTCGTTTCGTTTGATGCACCAGGATATGAAGATCTAAAATTTAAAGGCGACGAAGAAGAAGATGCCCCTCAAGCGGCAGCACCAGCACAACCAGCAGTAGCAGCAGCACCAGTACCACAAGCTGCACCGGCAGCGACTGCACAGCCGCAGGCTGAGGTTGACCCGAATCGACGTGTAATTGCCATGCCATCTGTTCGGAAATATGCTCGGGACAAAGGTGTGGACATTCGTTTGGTAGCCGGTACTGGCGAGAATGGCCGTGTGTTAAAAACAGATATTGATGCATTCCAAGGCGGGGCAGCGGCACCACAAGCAGCCGCTCAAGCACCAGTAATAGGAGAACAAGCAGCTCCAGCTGCAACTCCGATTCCTCAAGGTGAATATCCAGAAACACGCGAAAAAATGAGCGGAATTCGTAAGGCAATTGCCAAAGCTATGGTTAACTCTAAACATACCGCTCCACATGTTACTTTAATGGATGAAGTTGATGTAACGAAGCTTGTTAAACACCGTAAAAAATTCAAAGAAGTTGCGGCTGCAAAAGGTATTAAGCTTACTTTCTTGCCTTATGTTGTAAAAGCATTAACAAGTGCATTAAGAGAGTTCCCTGTTTTAAATACATCATTGGATGATGCAACTAGTGAAATTGTCCAAAAGCATTACTATAATATTGGAATTGCTGCTGATACGGAAAGAGGCTTATTAGTTCCTGTTGTGAAAGATGCAGACCGCAAGTCAGTTTTCAATATTTCTAATGAAATTAATGAACTTGCTACGAAAGCACGTGATGGCAAGTTGGCACCAAATGAAATGAAAGGTGCATCTTGTACTATATCAAACATTGGTTCAGCTGGTGGACAATGGTTTACACCTGTAATTAACCATCCTGAAGTAGCCATTCTTGGTGTAGGACGAATCGCTGAAAAACCAATTGTTAGAGATGGTGAAATTGTAGCAGCACCTGTTCTTGCCCTTTCATTAAGTTTTGATCACCGCATGATCGACGGAGCTACAGCACAGAATGCAATGAATCACATCAAGAGATTGTTAAACGATCCTGAACTATTGTTAATGGAGGCGTAAGTAAATGGTAGTCGGAGATTTCCCAATTGAAACAGATACTATAGTTATTGGTGCAGGACCTGGTGGGTATGTAGCGGCAATTCGCGCTGCCCAACTAGGACAAAAAGTAACGATTGTTGAAAAAGAGTATATTGGCGGCGTTTGTTTAAACGTCGGCTGTATTCCTTCAAAAGCAATAATTGCTGCGGGTCACCGCTATGAAACAGCAATACATTCGGATGCATATGGAATTACAGCAGAGAATGTAAAAGTTGATTTTTCAAAGGTTCAACAATGGAAAGCTGGTATTGTTAAAAAGTTAACTGGCGGCGTTGAAGGACTTTTAAAAGGAAATAAAGTAGATATCGTTCGTGGTGAAGCATTCTTTGTAGACAGTAATTCACTACGGGTGATGGGCGAAAAAAATGCTCAAACCTACAATTTTAAAAATGCGATTATTGCGACGGGATCCCGTCCAATCGAATTGCCAACGTTTAAATATTCAAAACGCGTTCTAAATTCGACTGGTGCTCTCGATTTAGCTGAAATCCCTGAAAAAATCGTTGTCATTGGCGGTGGGGTTATCGGAATTGAACTCGGCGGTTCTTATGCAAATTTTGGTACCCAAGTAACGATTTTAGAGGGTGCAGATGAAATACTAGGCGTAGGCTTTGAAAAACAAATGTCAGCCCTTGTTAAGAAAAGTATGAAGAAAAAGGGTGTGGAATTCTATACCAAAGCAATGGCAAAAGGTGTAGAAGAAACTGAAAATGGCGTTACTGTAACCTTTGAGGTAAAAGGCGAAGAAAAGAAAATTGACGCTGATTATGTATTCGTAATGGTCGGACGCCGTCCTAATACTGATGAAATGGGTCTTGAACAAGCTGGAGTGAAAATGTCAGACCGTGGAATAATTGAAATTGATAAACAATGCCGTACGAATGTCAGCAATATTTATGCAATTGGTGATGTTGTCCCAGGTCCGCAATTAGCACATAAGGCATCCTACGAAGCAAAAGTCGCAGCTGAGGCCATTGCTGGACATCCATCTGAAATTGACTATGTTGGGATCCCAGCAGTTGTTTTCTCAGACCCAGAGTTGGCAACAGTTGGTTATACTGAAAAACAAGCAAAAGATGAAGGCATTGCAGTTGTAGCAGCGAAATTTCCTTATGCAGGTAATGGACGTGCCCTATCACTCGATAGTACAGATGGGTTTGTAAAGCTTGTTACCCGTAAAGAAGATGGACTTGTTATCGGTGCACAAATTGCCGGTGCAAATGCATCAGATATAATTTCGGAGTTAGGCTTGGCTGTTGAAGCAGGAATGACTGCTGAAGACATTGCAATGACAATCCATGCTCACCCGACACTTGGAGAAATGACAATGGAAGCTGCAGAAGTAGCTCTTGGAACTCCAATTCATGTTCTTAAGTAAGATATCAAAACGACTTTCCTAACTGGGGAAAGTCGTTTTTTTTTAAACTTTTGAAATGAAAAATAACTTTTTAATCTAATCATATACATAAAATAAGTATAAGAAGGAAAAAATATGGTGGTGGAGGTAATGAAAGTCTATGTTGTAATTATCATTCAATTTATTATTTGGAGTGGTTATACGGTTGTTGCATGGCTTTCGAACCATGATCAGCTTGTCTACAAAGTAATTATGTTTTTTATATTTTACTATTTAGCTTTTATACTTGGCCGTACGCTTACAAAATCAGGGCCAAAAGCATTTTTCCTCACTTCGTTAAGTCTAACCATATATGCGTCCATTCATTTTACCCTTGCACATTTTTCTTAACAAAAAGGTACTCAGCCAAATTACACGACTGCCCACAAAAAAGCTCCCAATAGGGAGCATTACTAAAGAATAAGAAAGTATAGAATTTTGAACTTAGATAACTGTCTAGCTCCAGCACCCAGCGACTAGTGTACTTCGCCCACCTCCCTACGATTAGTCAAGCACGTATGCGCTAACGCTCCTCGTGTTTCCTTTATCTCAGTCGGTGTGCTCCAGTCCATACGGACTTGCACAGGATGTGCTGACGTCGACGTTCGCCACAGGATGTGGCGGTTTCTAGTCGACGTTCCTTAATTCGGGCGCTTTCGCTTTTCTTACTTTCTAGGATAAAAGTACATTATTCTTCCGTTAAATAGATGAAGCTCACCTTGCAATTTTTTTCCAAGGAATTTGCAAAATTCATTTGCTTTTCCTTTATCCCCGAAGGTTGATTGATCAGGTAATGTTAGTTGTATGTATGTTTGTTCTTTCTCCTCACCGTTTTCATCACGAGAAACTTCTTTATCAACGCCAACCAAAATTGCATTATATCGTTCATGATTGCTAGAAAGATAAAACCATTTGCCTTTTCCCTCTTCTGTTTCTTTTATTTCATATGGAAAGGCATAATTCTCATAATCCCACTCTAATTCTTCTCCGGTTTTTCCGGTTATTTGCTGATAATATAAGAATAGTTCCTTTACTTCGTCGATTGTAATTGTTTGCTTTAAGGATGAAGGCACTAGCTTTATATAGGCATTTATCGCCATCCAATATTCCTCCTCAGGTATCCGTATGTATATGCTACTTTATTTTAGCACTGATTAAAATGCAATGACAACACTTACGAAGAATTGTCTTGTTTTATTAAAAAAAATGGGTTACAATTAAATTCTTAATATTCAAAAAACATTGGAGGAATAATATGGAATTATTTGGAAAGCTCTACGATGAGCAGGAAAACGTTCAAGTAAGATTTGTTGGTTTTACCACGGAACAAAGCCGCTATGATTTTGGGATCGTCTACACAAATATGTTTTTTGGAAAGCCTCTAGTTGTTTGCATGCAAACCGGCCGATCCACACTCCTCGATCCAAGAGATCTCGAAGATTTAGACCACTTGCAAACTGTATTCCATATCCAAACTAAGCAGCAGGCTGCTGATCTAGCTGATTTTTTCAGTGAAGCCCTTCCTACTCTTCCATTTACAACACAATATGAATAATTTAAGTGAATAAAAAACAGATAAGCAGGCTAATGGCAAAGCCTGTTTTTTCTAATTAAGGAATTATAAATTATTACCCTATTGATAACTTTGAATGAATCTAATCATCGTCTAGCTCCAGCGCCCAGCGGCTACTGTACTTCGCAAAATGGGCGCTTCCGCTTTTATTTTTTGCACATTATTACTAATTAAGTATTACTGAGATTACAAAAAAACTTTAATGTGATATACAATTTAGGCTTGAAATGTTAAATGTGTTATATTATTATAAGTGTAAGGAAGTTGAAACGCTTTCATGAAATTAAGATAATGAGAAGGGGATTGAAATGATGGGTACACTTGTATGCCAAGATTGTGAGTCTACTATTACTCATTTTGAAGATGAAAAAGTAACTGTTCTTTATGGTAAATGCCATTGCTGTAGTGATGATAATCACAAGGAACAAGGGAAATAAAGCGAATCTAAACTAAATAACTTTTTATTTTATAACATAAACAGGGCTCCTGGAAAGGAACCCTGTTTTTTTATAGTCTAGCTTCGATAGCTTTGCATCCCACGAAGGAAAAGCATTAGCTTTTTCGAGGACGTGCTAGTGCCGGCGTTGCCGAGGACGGCAGTGCTTTTTAGTCGGCTAGTGCCCAGCGTAGTGTACTCCGCTAAACGGGTGCTTTTAGCTTTTCTTATTCGATGGCTTTATATTCTTTAATAACCCGAATGGTTTTAATTTCGTCGTCTTCTGGTCCTTGGACAGGAAGACCTACCTCTAAGTTTTCGCGAATATAGTGAAGGTTTTCCTTTGTAATAATTTCACCTGGTATAAAAATAGGAATTCCCGGTGGATAAACCATAATAAATTCAGCAATAATTCTACCCTCTGATTCCTCAAATGGTATCGTTTCTGTTTCTGCATAAAAGGCATCTCTTGGCGTAAGAGCAAGGAGTGGGATATCTGGTAAGAGAACTTGCAAAGGTACAATCTTTTCAGTGCGGTGCTCACATTCATCCGCAAGCTCCTTTAACGCCTGGATTAAAATATTGGCTTCTGTTTCTGTATCTCCAGGTGATATGATACAAAGGATGTTATAAAGGTCTGACAATTCAACCTCAATATTATATTTTTCCCTTAGCCATTTTTCTACTTCAAATCCACTGATTCCTAAATCCTTTACAGAAATAATTAGCTTCGTTGGATCATAGCCAAAGGTGGCTTTTGAACCTAATATTTCTTCTCCAACACAATACAAGTGTTCAATTTCATTTATTTGCTTCCGAATCGACTGTGAGAGTTTTATTGTTTTATTAATGAGTTCCCTACCTTCTGTTGCCAAGCGTTTACGTGCTACATCTAGGGAAGCTAGCAATAAATAGGATGTCGAAGTAGTCGTTAACATGCTTAAGATTGATTGCACACGTTTCGCGGAAACAAGACCATCCTTTACATTAAGAATGGAGCTTTGGGTCATTGAACCGCCCAGCTTATGAACGCTAGTTGCCGCCATATCAGCTCCTGCCTGCATAGCTGAAAGTGGGAGTTCATCATGAAAATGAATATGGGCTCCATGTGCTTCATCGACTAATACTGGGACATTGTGAGAATGTGCAATTTCAACAATCTTCTTTAAATCAGCAGATATACCGAAATAAGTTGGATTGATAACAAGTACACCCTTTGCATCAGGGTGTTGTTGTAGAGCCTTTTCAACGGAATCATTTGTAATGCCGTGTGAAATTCCGAGATTTTCATCAATTTCCGGATGAATAAACACAGGAATAGCTCCCGAGAATACAATTGCTGACATAACTGATTTATGAACATTCCTAGGAACAATAATTTTATCGTCTGGACCACATACTGCCATAACCATCGTCATAATTGCCCCGCTCGTTCCTTGGACAGAAAAAAAGGTATGGTCAGCGCCAAATGCTTCAGCGGCAAGGTCTTGAGCTTGTTTAATAATCCCTTTTGGCTGGTGAAGATCATCAAGAGGGCTGATGTTTATTAAATCAATGGATAAGGCATTATCTCCAATAAAACTTCTAAATTCAGGGTCAATTCCAGTTCCTTTTTTATGCCCAGGAATATGGAATTGAACTGGGTTTTTCTTTGCATGTTCTAATAAACCGCTAAATAACGGTGTTTCATATTGTGACATTTTTTCTCTACACCTCTATTTCAAAAAATACTCTTTAATTGTAACGCTAATTTTCAAAACATATGAATTATAGCATTATAACCCTTCGTTGCATAGAAAAAATCACGTTTTGTTTATTCTTTCTCAGTTTATCTTAGTTTTGCATATTAAAAGGAAAATTACCCTTTATGAACGAAATAACTAGTAAATCAATTATTAGGAGGCTTAAAAGTGAATTGGAACACTCGAGTAACAGAGCTATTAAATATTAAATATCCGATTATTCAAGGCGGACTTGCCTATCTTGCTTATTCAGAGTTAGCAGCCGCTGTGTCAAACGCTGGCGGGCTAGGTCAAATTACAGCCATGTCACTTGCTGATCCTGAAAGTCTGAGGTCTGAGATTCGCAAAGTAAAAAAGTTAACCTCCAAGCCATTTGGGGTTAATTATGCGATCGGACAGCATGGTAGACCGTTTAGTGACATGTTACAGGTTGCAATTGATGAGGAAGTCCCTGTAGTAACGATGACAGGGGGGAATCCTGCCCCAATTTTGGACCAATTAAAAGGAACAAATAGTAAAAAACTGGTTCTTGTTGCAGCAAGACGACAGGCTGAAAAAGCGGAAGAACTTGGTGCTGATGCTGTTATCGTTGTCGGGCAGGAGGGCGGTGGTCACCTTGGAAGAGATGATATCGGAACAATGGTTTTGATCCCTCAAGTAGTAGATTCAGTATCTATTCCTGTTATTGCTTCCGGGGGTATTGGCGACGGACGTGGGCTAATGGCATCACTGACCCTAGGAGCTGAAGGGATTGAAATGGGGACGAGATTCATCGCAACCAAGGAATGTGTACATGCTGATGCTGCTTATAAAAAAGCCCTTGTTGAAGGAAAAGAAATGGATACAATAGTTATTAAACGATCGATTGGAGCCCCAGCAAGAGCAATAGCCAATAGTTGGACAAAAAAAATCATGGAAATTGAAAAAATAGGCGGCGGATATGAGCAGCTAAAACACTTAGTGAGCGGTCAAGCAAATACTAGGTATATCCATGAGGGAAAAATAGATGAAGGATTTGCGTGGGCCGGTCAGGTGATGGGATTAATAAGAGATGTGCCAACAGTAGAGGAGCTTTTTAACCGGATCATTTCAGATGCAGAACAAATCCGGAAAAGATGGGGAAATGAATAATCTTTATTCTATTTCCTAAATGGGTTACAGTTAGAAGTATACAAAATTAAAGCAGGTGACAAAATGGAGTATCAGTATCCCATTGACTACCATTGGACAACAGATGAGACAATCGATGTCATTCATTTTTTCGAGGCGATTGAAAAGGCCTACGAGAAAGGTATTAGACGCGAAGATTTAATGGCGGCATACCGCCGTTTTAAAAAGGTTGTCCCTAGTATTGCCGAAGAAAAAAAGCTTTGCGGTGAGTTTGAAGAAATAAGCGGATATTCTTCATATCGTACAATTAAAAAGGCAAAAGAGGCAGATGTTTCCGACAAGATTTTAATGAAATAATTAGAAAAAGCAGAAGAAATTAAAACAAGGCTACTGATGGTGTCAGTAGCCTTGTCGCATAGTATTAAATTTTTGCAAAGGCGCTTTTTTTACAACGATAATTTGTATATTGGGAACAATGTCTTGAATGTATCTTCGACAAGTGAAACAAATGCTTCTCCATCAGTCAATAAGGGGTCATTCGATTGAACATGACGTCCAACAAGAAATTCCGCCTTTTTCACGTCACGGAATCGTTCAAGCGAGTGCTTCATGTTGATTTCTTTTATTGACATAGACTCCTTTTTCATATGGTCAAGTGAAATGACAAAATCGTCGGGAATCTCTTTAAAGGTTTTCAGGTTATTCAGGAATTTCTTTGCAATTTCTGTCTTGTTTGGCAATTCGTAAATGAACGCAAGCCAAATAAAAACATGATCGTCAAACAATCCAACTTGGAAATGCGGGTGTTGTTTGTATCCACGTTTGTTCGCTGCAATCGCTAGCCATGTATCTTGGGGGGCATTGATGGTTCGACGGGCGTGTTTTGCAATATGTAAAAACATTTCATTTCCGGCTAATGTAGAAAGTTCGTCCGTTAACAATTGCCCTATTTCTTGGAACTTTGGACGAATGCGTTCTTGAATTGCTATCATTCTTGCGTTAAGACCTTCTATTTTAAATGTATCAAAATCATCGTTTGAAAAGCCAGAAAAATTCATTTTATCCTCCCAGGTTCTTTTTCCAATTATTTTAACATAATAGTGGTTTGACTGAAATTTTCCTGCTTTTGACGAATTCATAGGTGTTAGCACATATTTGTTGCAAACATTCATTAATTTTCATATTATAATAATAAAAATAATCAGAAAAATCAGTTAATGATAGGGGAGGGTTTTAAAATATGAAACAATTGATGAATACATCTCGCAAAAAATCAAGTGATAAAGAACGGTCTGCAGTATTAAGATTGGAAATGGATTATGAGCTGGCGACACTTTTTGAGGCTATGTCAGAAAAAAATGGAGAAAAGATGAAGTATTGTAAGCAAAAGCTAGAAAGAATCCGCCAAGAGCTACTGCGGTTAAAAGCTCTTTAATAGTAAGTAATTCAACTAAGGGGAAACATGGAATAATGGATGTAGATATATTTTTAAACTAGCGCGAACTCCTATTGATGAAGTAGATAGGAGTTCGTTTGTTTTTGTATTGATTCTTTTTAGAAAAATAGATAAACAACAAGGCGAGCTAAAAGTTGATGGTCTTAACCTTATTGGATAAGCTTATAATAGTAATGATGTCTCTTCGATAAAAATACATAAGACCAAAGGTGAAGGGTCGAAATGGGGGTTACATAATGAATTGGGAAAAAATAGATGCTTTTGCTAAGCAATGGGTCAAGGAGGCTGGAATTAGGATCCGCGCTTCTTTTGAAATGAAGTTGGACATTCAAACGAAATCAAACCCCAATGATCTGGTAACAAATATTGATCGGGAGGTTGAACAATTCTTCATTGAAAAAATTAGAGAAACGTTTCCAGACCATAAAATCTTAGGAGAAGAAGGATTTGGCGATGACCTGAAAAGTATGGAAGGAATCGTCTGGATGCTTGATCCTATTGATGGAACGATGAATTTTGTCCATCAGCAGCACGATTTTGCGATATCTGTAGGTATATACGAAGATGGAGTAGGAAAAATTGGTGTTATTTATGATGTTGTCCGCGACGAGATGTACCATGCCATAAGAGGCAGTGGTGCATATTTAAATGAAAAAAGACTGACTGGACTACGGGAAGTAGATGTCTCTAAAGCTATAATTGGCATAAATCCAACGTGGTTAATGGAAAATCATCGAATTGACCATAACCTGCTCATACCGCTTGCAAAAGATGCAAGGGGGTTACGATCATACGGTTCTGCTGCGCTGGAAATGGCCTATGTGGCAGCGGGGAGAATTGATGCATATATTGCCTTAAGGCTCGCTCCATGGGATTTTGGAGGGGGATCCATCATTGTAGAGGAGGCAGGAGGGGTTGTAACGAATTTAAAAGGAAAAAAATTAGACTTTCTGACAAAAGACACCCTGCTCGTAGCCAAGCCTGGATTTCACCAAACAATTTTAAAAAAATATTTAAACGATGGTAATTGGTAATACTAAAAAAGAAAGAAGCCTGAATCAATCAGGCTTCTTCTTATCATAGACAGAGTGTATTAGCCTAAAGATTGCCACTTTCGCGCATTTTTTTCTTTTGGCTAAACCCTAGACCCATAATGAGGATGACAGCGATAATGCTGCCGACAGCTCCAATGATACTTTTTTCTGCGATTGCAATACCAATACCTATAATGCTTGCGGCAGAAAGTATCGCATAAATAAGAAAAATCCACTTAACTTGTTTCATATCACGAATCCCCTTTATTGTCCTTATAATTCTTTTTTTTGTAATATTTTGTTGAAATATCAGCTTGAATGCTGTTAATATACATTGTACAATAAAATGCTTTTAGGTTTCTACAATAAAATGTGGTATAATATTTTAGTTGTGAATGGGAGACTAATATTAGGTTATTTTTTTATAGAAAATAAGTAGGAGTGAATTTTTTTGAAATTAAGAGACGATATACGCAATATAGCAATTATAGCTCACGTTGACCACGGTAAAACAACCTTGGTTGATCAGTTGTTAAAGCAAGCTGGAACTTTCCGCTCAAATGAGCATGTTGAAGAACGTGCCATGGATTCAAATGACTTGGAAAGAGAACGAGGGATCACAATTTTAGCAAAAAATACAGCTATTCAATATCAAGACAAAAGGATCAATATTCTCGACACACCAGGACACGCAGACTTTGGCGGTGAAGTTGAGCGGATTATGAAAATGGTTGATGGTGTATTATTGGTTGTTGATGCCTATGAAGGATGTATGCCGCAAACTCGTTTTGTGCTAAAGAAAGCATTGGAACAACGTTTGACTCCAATTGTTGTTGTAAATAAAATAGATAAGGATACTGCACGCCCATTAGAAGTTATCGATGAAGTGCTTGATTTATTTATTGAACTTGGTGCAGAAGAAGATCAGCTTGATTTTCCAGTCATTTATGCTTCTGCTGTTAACGGAACAGCAAGTACAGACCCGGAAAAACAGGATGAAAATATGAAATCATTATACGAGGCAATTATCGAATACATCCCTGCACCAGTCGATAATCGTGAGGAGCCTCTGCAATTCCAGGTGGCCCTTTTAGATTATAATGATTATGTCGGCAGAATTGGGATTGGCCGTGTGTTCCGCGGTAAGATGCATGTTGGTCAGCAGGTTGCTTTAATGAAATTAGATGGTTCTGTGAAACAATTCCGGGTAACAAAAATATTTGGTTTCTTTGGCTTAAAACGTGAGGAGATCGAAGAAGCTTATGCCGGCGATTTAATCGCTGTTTCTGGAATGGAAGACATTAATGTAGGGGAAACTGTATGTCCGACTGAACATCAAGAAGCATTGCCAGTACTAAGAATTGACGAACCTACTTTGCAAATGACATTTTTAGTAAACAACAGTCCATTTGCAGGGAAAGAAGGAAAGTATTTAACATCAAGAAAGATCGAAGAAAGATTACGCGCACAATTGCATACAGATGTAAGCCTAAGGGTTGAAAATACAGATTCTCCGGATGCATGGATTGTATCAGGCCGTGGGGAGCTTCATTTATCAATTTTAATTGAAAATATGCGCCGTGAAGGCTTTGAACTTCAAGTTTCTAAACCAGAAGTTATTGTAAGGATGGTTGATGGAGTACGCTGTGAGCCGATTGAAAGAGTACAAATTGATGTCCCTGAAGAAAACACTGGTGCAATTATGGAATCAATTGGAGCCCGTAAAGGCGAGATGCTTGATATGATTAACAATGGCTCTGGTCAAGTGCGCCTAATCTTTAATGTGCCGGCTCGTGGACTTATCGGTTACACAACAGAATTTATGACCCTTACACGTGGTTATGGAATTCTAAACCATACATTTGACAGCTATCAGCCAATGATTGCAGGGCAAGTTGGGGGTAGACACCAAGGCGTTCTTGTATCAATGGAAACAGGAAAGGCTACCACATATGGGATTATGCAAGTTGAAGACAGAGGAACAATTTTTATTGAACCGGGAACCGAAATTTACGAGGGCATGATTGTTGGAGAAAACAGTCGTGAAAGTGATATTACGGTTAATATTACAAAAATGAAACAACAAACAAACGTTCGTTCTGCTACAAAAGACCAAACGAACGTAATTAAAAGACCTCGGGTTATGACTTTAGAAGAGTCTTTAGAATACTTAAATGATGATGAGTATTGTGAAGTAACTCCTGAGTCAGTACGTCTGCGTAAAAAGATTCTTGATAAAAATGAACGTGAAAAATCGGCTAAAAAGAAAAAAACGGCGCAGATGAGCTAAACAGCTTATCTCCCGGCTTTAGAACCTCGTCAGTGAAGATATGTATACAATGATGTCACAGCCAACATGATAAAAGAGCTGATGGAGAAATTTTTTAAAGGAGGCTTCTTGAAGATATGAATATTACGGAACGACTTTCATTCTTCGCTGCTCTCTATAAAGTTAATGAGCAGCCAAAGGTTGGCATGTGGCTTTTGTATCTTACGATTGTTGTTTTATCGATTATTGTATATAAACTGGGGTTTGCAAAGAAGCTACCCCTTTTTCAATCAATGATTATTTATATCTTTTTGATACTTGGTTGTACAATAATGACATTTTTTGGTATATTTTTGCCAGTTGCTGAGGGTCTGGTCGTAGCTGCGCTTATCTTAATTATTTATAAAATCCGCCTCCATCAATCGAAAAAGCAACAAGCTGATATGAAATAAGGGGGATGAAGTGTGAGGTCACTACAGGATGCACTTTATAATTGGCTCACGATCAAGGTTGTTTGCGATGCACGTCCTGAAGACTCAGCTGCAAAGGAAACAAAAGATCTCTTTGAAAAAGTATTAAGTGAAGATCATGGTGTAGCTGATATCGAAGTGAACAAGGAAGATCCTATGTATTTCGTTTCATATACGATTAAAGGTGAGCAAAAAAAACAACGTTATCCAATTGAATTAATTGACATCATGCTTAACCAAATAAATGAAAACCCTGAAAGATACGAAAATTTCCCAATAGAAGAAGAAAAATAAAAGCAGAAGGCCAAGGGCGCTTCTGCTTTTATTTTTACCAATCATCATTATTAGGGCGTGCACGGTATAGTCGAAAGTTCCCTGTGCTAATTCGTGCATTCGTCCTCTCGCTGATTCTTTCATTACAGGATTCGCACATATATGTATGAATGGGACGGTTTCTCAGCCGCTTCGCTAATAACGATTCATCATTAATCGATTCAATTTTATCGCAAATTACACATTTTACTCTCATAAAACACCCCAAATCTTTCTTCTTACCGAAAAACAAACATGTTTCTTATAGTATATCATGACTATTATCCCAAAGTTAAGTGAATTCCCCTTTCCTAAAAAAAGGAAAGCTAACGCAGATTAACGTTATCTTTTAAAAATGCCGCCATACGTTTTATTTGCTCGATATTGGCTATAGTAGTAATATGATGTTAGCAATTTAATATTAATATGGGGAATATTGGAAGGGTGAGTAATGTGATGGCAAATCAAGTAGAAGAAAAACTAGTCAAGCCACTTTTTGATGAATTACAAAAAGAGCGGTTTGTGACGATCGCTACAGTTGATTTTGAGAAAGGCGGTCCAAATGTCAGTGCGATTTCGTGGGTATTGGCAAAAGACGAAAAGACGATCTACTTTGCAGTTGATAATCGTTCAAGAATTATTCAAAACATTCAACATAATAATTCAGTTGTTATTAATTTAATTGCGAATGAATCTACATATTCGATTCAAGGGTCAGCATCAGTAAAGGAAGAAAAATTAGCTGAAGTTCCATTAAAGCTTGCCTTGGTTGAAATTAAAATAACTGAAGTTCGTGACGTGATGTTTTATGGATCTAAAATTGTTACAGAACCAACCTATGATAAAACTTATGATAAAAATGCCGCTGCTCGGTTGGATAAACAAGTAATGGATGCAATCAAAAAAGCCTAGGTAACTAGGCTTTTTTTTGTAGTAAAAAGTATAAACATTTCGACATAGATAACTAACTGCAGCGCCCAACGACAAGTGAACGTCGCTTAACGGGCTCTTTCGCTTTTCTGATGATTTGATTGTTCTTCTTGTTTTTTATCTAAATTATTTTTTTCATTGGCTGGAAGCTTCTTTTTCTGATCTTCTGTTCCAGTTTTAGGGGTTGGATTTACTAAATTGCCTGGAATCTCAGGCATAAGTCGGCCGGCAACTTCTGCAAGTTCATTCATAATTCCTTGGATCGGCCGTCCTTTTTGAATTTCTGACGATATATTCTTCAATCGTTGGTTTGTATCGGGGTCTGCAACTACAACCGCATTTGCCCCGTGAGGATCTTTTCTTAGGGCTTCAGCAACAGAATACTTGATACTGCCTACCTGTGACCGATCAATTTTAGAATTTACATCAATTCCAACAATGGCATATCTCCCTAAAACAACGGCGGTTGCATCATCTACGTTTGGGACACTTGTTGAAAGTTCAACCAAATTCTTGGAGATTTCTTGCCCTGTTTTTCGGTCCACCTCTTGAATATTACTGTTTTTAACGTTTACCAATTTTTGATTTGTGTTTTTTTGAACATTTTTATCTGTATTGCAGCCGCTTAAAATGAAAAAAACCACTGCAGTTATGAATATTTTTTTCATTTTACATACACCTCCATGATGAAGTACAACTTATTGACTTTATTGTGTGGATTTTCGTCTATCCTTATTCCAATAAACATATATTTTACCAAAGTCCTATCTAGCAAAAGAGTATTATATTAAGAGAAGCGGGAGGCATCGGATTGGGTAAAATTTATGTATTAGATACAAATGTCTTATTACAAGACCCGTATTCCATTTTCTCTTTTGGAGACAACGAAGTCGTAATTCCGGCTGTAGTTCTTGAAGAAGTAGATTCAAAAAAAAGATATATGGATGAAATTGGAAGAAATGCAAGGCATGTGTCTCGATTAATTGATAATTTAAGGGAGTCAGGCAAACTTCATGAAAAAATCACCCTGGAACATGGGGGTTCATTAAGAATCGAATTAAATCATCGATCATTTCATGAACTGCAGGACATATTCGTTGAAAAAACGAACGATAATCGAATTCTTGCAGTCGCAAAGAATTTATACTTAGAGGAACAGACAAAGGAAAATGGAAAAAAGGTAATTCTTGTTAGTAAGGATGCACTCGTTCGTGTAAAAGCAGACGCACTAGGTATGTATGCGGAGGACTTTCTAAGTGATCGGGTTGTAGAGGTTGACCATATTTATACGGGCTTTTTAGAAGTATATCTGTCAGTAGACCTTTTAAATCGGTTTTATGAAAAAGGGGAACTTTCTCTTTCAGAAATAGCCAATCATCCTTTCTATCCACATCAATATTTAGTTATGAAGGATGCATTGGGCGGGTCAGCCTCTGCACTTGGAATGGTAGATAAAACAAGTAAAAAAGTAAAAAGATTAGTCATAAATCAAGAGCATGTCTGGGGTATCAATCCGCGTAATGTGCAGCAAACAATGGCGATTGAGCTATTATTACGCAGGGATATCCCGCTGGTTACTTTAATTGGAAAAGCTGGTACGGGGAAAACATTATTGGCACTCGCATCCGGCCTACTGCAAACAGAGGATCTCCGGGTATACAAAAAGCTGCTTGTCGCAAGGCCAATTGTCCCTGTCGGCAAAGATCTGGGGTATTTACCGGGAGAAAAACAAGAGAAGCTTAGGCCATGGATGCAGCCAATCTACGATAATCTTGAATTTCTTTTTAATACGAAAAAGCCGGGGGAACTTGATGCCATTTTAGCCGGTATGGGCTCAATCGAAGTGGAGGCATTAACATATATCCGCGGCAGGAGTTTGCCGGAGCAGTTTATTATTATTGATGAAGCACAAAATCTAACGAAACATGAGGTAAAAACGATTATTACACGGGTTGGGGAAGGAAGTAAGATTGTATTAATGGGCGACCCTGAACAAATTGACCACCCCTATTTAGATGCATATAACAATGGACTAACCTATGTTGTCGAAAAATTCAAGGACCAAAACGTTTCAGGTCACGTAAAGCTGTTAAAAGGTGAAAGATCTGGACTTGCAAGATTGGCAGCTGACCTTTTATAAGAAAAAAACGGGTGCAAAACTGCACCCGTCTCCTTCGTAAGCGCAAGCACGCAGCGATTCGTATACCCGCTAAACGTGCGCTTGTGCTTTTGGTCTTATCTTACACTTAATGCTCTAACATTTTTAATAGGATTCTCTTGATTTGATCCATCCTTATATAGAATGTGGATAGGTCCATCCTCTTTCAGCGGCTTTCCGTTATCTGAAAACTTGAAGATAAGATCAGATGCGTTTGTAAGTGGCATTTCAACTTCACCATCTGTAGTTTGAATGACAAGCAGTTTAGCATTACTATCAGGCTCTGCGTTAGCCAAGAAGGGCTTAAAAGGAACTCCAAAAGTACCTGTTAAAACTTTTTCCTTTTCATACTTTTTTTCAGTTTTCAAGGTTGGAGGATAAATAGCACCTTCTCTAATTTCTCTATCCCAATGTTTGGAAATAGCTTTTGTGTACTCTTCCAATTCATTTTTTTCTTCATGATCCTCATGGAAGTAGGTAGTTAAATCGATCCGACGATCATCAAAGATCCATACTCCCGGATCAAGGGTAATTGGATACTTTACACTTCCAGTTAATAAAATAATTTCTGACATACTCATTCCCCCGTTCTTAACACAAGTAAAGTATAGCTTTTTTTTTGCTCAATGTCACATTTCCTCATTCGTAAAAATAACTGGTTTAACCTAGGTCTAGCCGAGAGATTGATTTAATTTAATTTCTCAGTAGTTTAAGAATAGCGGTGAATGTTCTTGCAATTTTCATTATTTAACGGTAAAATTTACAGATAAGTTGAATAATCGCTCTGAAATGGGGGGATCAATGTTGGCGTCCGGTATGATTGTGGATCATCAAGAAAAAGCTTTTGCCCTATTACAGGCTGACGCTGAAAAAATTTTAAGACTTATCAAAGTGCAAATGGATAATCTCACGATGCCTCAATGTCCTCTTTATGAAGAGGTGTTGGATACACAAATGTTTGGATTATCTAGAGAGATTGATTTCGCAGCTCGGCTTGGTCTAATTGATATTGAATCCGGTAAAGAGATTTTAGATAAATTAGAAAGAGAACTTTCTGCACTTCATGATGCATCGATAAAAAAATAACAAAAAACTCAAACATCTAATTGTTTGAGTTTTTTGTTAAACGTAAACAAAAGCTATTAGTTTGAATAAATTGAAAGAAAAGTTCCTTTTCCTCAAGAATTCTTAGTGATAATCTTTTATAATAAAATCAATGAGCAAACTTTGAAATGAGGAAGAGATAATGATTAAGAAAATATTGAAATCGTATGATTATTCATTAATAATTTCAATCATACTTTTGTCCATTTTCGGCTTGGTTATGATCTATAGTGCGAGCATGGCTTCCGCAGTTCAAAGATATGGTGTCAGCAGCGATTATTTTTATCAAAAGCAAAAGTTATTTCTGTTTGGAGCAGCCCTATTGTTTCTGTTATTTGCAGCTTTCCCCTATAAAGCAATGAAAAGTAACAAAGTACTAGGCACGATGGTATTTTTATCGTTGTCCGGGTTAGTCGCTCTGTTCATTTTTGGACATGTTGCCGGGAACGCTCAAAGCTGGTTTAAGTTTGGTCCGATCAGTATCCAGCCTTCCGAATTCGTAAAGCTTTGTGTGATTATATACTTAGCAGCTGTTTATGCCAAAAAACAGGACTATATTAATGAATTTAATAATGGTGTAGTGCCGCCATTAGCTTATTTAGTTCTGGCCTGCGGCTTAATTGCAATACAACCAGATTTCGGGACTGCCGGTATTATTGCGATAATTGCCGGAATGATGATTTTATCCTCCGGTATGAATTTTAAAAATTTTGCGAAACTTGTTATAATTGGTATTATAGTGTTATTACCTTTTAGTTTTGCTCTAAAGGGACAAATTTTTTCTGAGAAACGTGTGGATCGTATTTCGGTTTTAAAGGATCCCTTTGCAGTTGAGCAAACCTCTGGTTACCATTTGGCCAATTCATATATTGCGATTGGTTCCGGTGGAGTAAACGGGCTGGGATTGGGGCGTGGTATTGAAAAGCTTGGATATTTACCGGAATCTCATACTGATTTTATTATGGCTGTAATTGCCGAGGAACTTGGAGTATGGGGTGTCGGTTTTGTGATCATATTATTAGGGTACATAGTCCTAAGGGGAATATATGTCGCCTTGCAATGTAAAGATCCATTTGGCAGTTTACTGGCGATTGGAATATCAAGTATGATTGGGATTCAATCCTTTGTTAATCTTGCCGGTGTATCGGGTGTTATTCCGTTGACGGGTGTCCCGCTTCCATTTGTAAGCTATGGCGGATCCTCGTTGATACAATTGGCGATTGCCACTGGTATTCTTGTTAATGTTTCGATGTTTGTTAATTTTGAAAAAAAGTATAAAGATACTCAAGAACAGAAGAGACAAACAGCTAAACAATCAGGAAATATTTTTCAGATTCGCTCTTAGTGCGCGGGCTAATTTATCCTGCGCTTTAAAATTTTTGTGATAGAGGTGCTTCAAATTGACAAGAAAAATTAATAAAGTTCTAGTTGCAAACAGGGGAGAAATAGCAATCCGTGTTTTTCGAGCATGTAATGAATTGCATATTCGTACAGTAGCCATTTATTCTCGAGAGGATTCTGCGTCCTATCATCGTTATAAAGCGGACGAGGCTTATATTGTAGGGGAAGGAAAAAAACCGATTGATGCATACTTGGATATCGAAGGAATTATCGAGATTGCCAAGGAAAGATCAGTTGACGCCATTCACCCCGGATATGGGTTCTTATCTGAAAATATTGATTTTGCAAGACGATGTGAAGAGGAAGGGATTATATTTATCGGTCCTAAATCTGAGCATCTTGATATGTTTGGGGATAAAGTTAAAGCTAGAAAACAAGCTGAGATTGCTCGAATCCCAGTTATTCCAGGCAGTGACGGTCCAATAATGAATTGGCAAGAAGCGAAAACGTTTGGAGAACAAGTTGGTTTTCCAGTGATGATTAAAGCTTCTCTAGGCGGCGGAGGCCGTGGTATGAGGGCTGTTAAAGGACCTGAAGACGTGCAGGAGGCATTCGAGCGCGCTAGCTCTGAAGCTAAAGCTGCATTTGGCAATGATGAGGTCTATGTAGAAAAACTAATCGAAAATCCAAAGCATATCGAAGTACAAATTATTGGTGACCAACATGGACAAATTGTCCATTTATTTGAAAGGGATTGTTCCGTCCAACGTCGTCATCAAAAGGTAGTTGAGGTTGCTCCATGCGTATCCATTTCCGCTGAGCTACGGGAAAAAATATGTGATGCAGCTGTTAAGTTAATGAAAAATGTTAATTATGTAAATGCCGGAACAGTTGAATTTCTTGTTTCAGGTGAGGAGTTCTACTTTATTGAGGTAAATCCGCGTGTTCAGGTTGAGCATACGATTACTGAAATGATTACAGGTATTGATATTGTTCAGACTCAACTGTTAATCGCCGAGGGCCATGATTTGCACGGAGCAACTGTTGGGATACCAGAACAGTCAAAAATCCAATCAATGGGTTTTGCGATCCAATGTCGTGTTACTACTGAAGACCCATTGAACAATTTTATGCCTGATACTGGAAAAATCATGGCTTATCGTTCTGGAGGAGGATTTGGTGTTAGGCTCGATGCGGGTAATGCTTTTACAGGAAGTGTCATCACACCCTATTATGATTCCTTACTTGTGAAGTTATCCACATTTGCCTTGAACTTTGAACAGGCAGCCGCAAAAATGCTTCGTAATTTGCGTGAATTTAGAATTAGGGGAATTAAAACAAATATTCCATTCCTTGAGAATGTTGTTAAACATCAAAAGTTTATTACAGGTGAGTATGATACTTCGTTTATTGATTCAACACCTGAACTTTTCATGTTTCCAGTCAAAAAAGACCGTGGCACGAAAATGCTTAATTATATCGGAAACGTAACAGTAAACGGATTTCCTGGGATTGAGAAGAAAAAGCGTCCAGTGTTTTCAACACCAAGAGCTCCAAAGCTAAAATACGATGTCAACTATCAAGATGGAACGAAGCAAATTTTGACCGAAAAGGGTGCAGATGGCCTCGTTCAGTGGATAAAAGATCAGAAGCAAGTATTATTAACAGATACCACCTTCAGGGATGCACATCAGTCCTTGCTGGCTACCCGGGTTCGCACAAAGGATTTTGAACGTATTGCTGAGCCTACAGCAAAATTACTTCCTAATTTATTCTCTGTTGAGATGTGGGGCGGGGCAACCTTTGATGTCGCCTACCGTTTCTTAAAAGAGGATCCATGGGATCGTTTGCTAAGCCTTCGCGAGAAAATGCCTAATGTTTTATTGCAAATGCTGTTTAGAGGTGCAAATGCGGTCGGCTATAAGAACTATCCGGATAATGTAATTAGAGATTTTATTGAGAAATCCGCTTATTCCGGTATTGACGTTTTCCGTATTTTTGATAGCTTAAACTGGGTAAAAGGAATGGAAGTAGCGATTGATGCCGTTCGTCAATCAGGAAAAATTGCGGAGGCAGCGATTTGTTATACCGGTGATATTTTGGATCCATCCAGAGATAAATATAATTTAAACTATTATAAAACGCTGGGGAAAGAATTAGAAGCGCAGGGTGCCCATATTTTAGCGATTAAAGATATGGCAGGGCTCCTGAAACCTGAGGCTGCATATCAGCTTGTTTCTGAACTGAAAGATGCAGTTGACATCCCGGTTCATCTCCATACTCACGACACGAGCGGCAACGGTATTTTTACTTATGCCAGAGCCATTGAGGCTGGAGTTGACATTGTCGATGTAGCCGTAAGTTCTATGGCTGGATTAACCTCGCAGCCAAGTGCAAACTCGCTCTATTATGCGCTGGTAGGAAATGAGCGGAGACCTGACGTGAAAATTGATGCGCTCGAACAACTTTCTCATTATTGGGAAGATGTCCGCGAATATTACCGTGATTTCGAGAGTGGAATGAAGGCTCCACATACTGAAGTTTATCAGCATGAAATGCCGGGCGGACAATACAGCAATCTTCAGGTGCAGGCAAAAGCAGTCGGACTTGGCGAGCGCTGGGATGAAGTGAAAAAGATGTATGCCCGGGTTAACCAAATGTTCGGGGATATTGTAAAAGTAACTCCTTCTTCAAAAGTTGTCGGGGATATGGCTCTCTTTATGGTACAGAATGAATTAACAGAGGAAGAGGTTTTAAGACGGGGGAATACGCTTGATTTTCCTGACTCTGTTGTTGAATTATTCCAAGGATACCTAGGCCAGCCATATGGAGGATTTCCAGAAGAGCTTCAAAAGGTTATTTTAAAAGATAGAAAGCCATTGGAAGTAAGACCAGGGGAATTACTCGAACCAGTGGATTTCAAGGCTATTAGAGATGAACTTTTTAATGAACTTGGAAGACCGGTTACAGGCTTTGAAGTAATAGCTTATGCGTTATATCCAAAGGTGTATATGGAATATACAAAAACGGTTGATTTGTATGGAAACCTATCCGTTCTTGACACTCCTACATTCTTATATGGAATGCGTTTAGGGGAAGAAATTGAAATTGAAATTGAAACAGGAAAAACGCTCATGGTTAAGCTTGTTTCTGTCGGTCATCCGCAAGCAGATGGGACAAGGGTTGTTTACTTCGAGTTAAATGGACAGCCTCGTGAAGTGGTTATTAAAGATGAAAGCATTAAATCAACAGTTGCGGCGCGGGTTAAAGCAGATCCGAAAAATGCAAATCATATTGGTGCTTCGATGCCAGGAACAGTATTGAAAGTTCTTGTCCAAAAAGGTGAAAAGGTTGTTCGTGGTGATCATTTAATGATTACTGAGGCAATGAAAATGGAAACAACTGTCCAAGCTCCATTTACTGGGGTTGTCAAGGATCTCTATGTAGTAAATGGGGATGCAATCCAGACAGGCGATTTATTAATCGAACTCTCAGAAGCATAAGAGTATGTGATAACAGAAAGTAAAAAGCTGCCGGAAGTCCGGCAGCTTTTTACTTTCATAATCAATATCTTTTTCTAGACCTAGAATAAAGCAGTAGAAAATAGCTCAATACGCCAAATAAGCAAGTAATAAAGAAAGCGTGTAGAAGAGCAATGTAAAGATTCAATCTTGTGAAAATAATCAATGCTCCAGCGATTACCTGGAGGCTTACAAGGCAAAGGGCAATAATCCAGCCCCAATAGAGAACTTTTTGATGTCGATAATGCTTAACAGCTAGAAACGTTATATAAGCGATCCAAATAAAAATAAGCCCAGCTGCAAATCGATGTCCCATTTGTACCCATTCAAATATGTTACTTGGCATAGAAGGTGAATTATTTATACATAAAGGCCAATCACGACAAACGAGGCTTGCTTTTGTGTGTCGAACAAGGGCACCTGTATAAATAACTAGATAACTATAAATGGAAATGAACACGATATGACGCCCCATTCTTTTATCGATAACAAGCTTATCAGCGTCAAACTTCTTATCAATTTCAAAGATTAGCAACGTCAACAAAAATAGTGCAGCAAAAGAAACAAGTGAAATTCCGAAATGAAGAGCTAGAACAAAGCCTGATTGTCCCCACTTAACAGCAGCAGCCCCAATTAAACCTTGCAGTAAAAGAAAGAAAAATGAAAGAAATGATAGAAATTTAGTTTCCCTAATATGGCCGATTGTCTTCCAAGTCCAAATAGATAGAATCATGACCATAAGTCCTTCTGCTCCAGAAATTACTCTGTGTGCAAGTTCAATCATTAACGCTGGTGTTATATCCGTAGGAACAAATTGACCATGGCAGAGGGGCCAGGTTCTTCCACATCCCATCCCAGAACCAGTTTTCGTTACAAGAGCCCCACCTATTAAAACTATTAGCATTCCAATGGTGGTTGCAACAGCAAACCACTTTAAAGAGCGTCGCAAAAAAATCTCACCTTCTTTGTAAGTCAGAATTAATATCTTTTGAACTTTGATAACTGTCCAGCTTCGTCACACTAGCACAGCGACTAGTGTACTTCGCTAAACGTGCGATTTCGCTATTCTTTTAAGTTCAAAAATTTGTCATTAGATAAACTTGTCAGTATAATGATTTCAAAAGTATATCCATATCATAGCGAATAAATGTAAAATTGAACAGAAATTAGGCTGATTTAAATTCTTTTAATTGGGAGGAAACATTTCTATATAGGTTTTTCACTTTTATTATAGTGGAAAAATTAGAAAATAAAATCACCCTCTACTCGAATATAGGGTTTGGAAAGAAATGTTAGTTGATTTACTCATAATAAAGTAAAATAGTGTTTAGATACGTGGAACATTTTTTTGTGACCATACGTTGTTATCAAAAGCAGATGGTATTTCACCTTTTTCGCTTATGTTTATTCAAAAAAAATTCACAAAAATATTAAAAAGTGTGATTTAATATACAGAGAAAGTTCTTTTTTAGTAAATTTTCTTTGGAGATTTTATTATAATAGAATGAATAATTCTATTACTTTTTGCAATCACTGTAGGACTGTTTTACATACTAGAACAATTTCTACATAGTTTATTGAGCAGATGAAAATATTAATGTAATTAACTAAGAGGGGGAGCGAAATGTCTAATTCAAAGGTTTACCCTGGTGCGCCGCTTGAAAATGATACAGTCGGCTTTCAGGCGGATAGAGAAAAAACAACACTACTGAAAGATTTTTTGGCATTGATTAAAATTGGGATTGTAAATTCAAATCTTATTACAACTTTTACAGGGTTGTGGCTAGCACTCCATTTTACAGGTCAAAGCTTTCTTACTAATTTAGATATAGTCTTTTTTACGGTAGTAGGGTCGTCATTAATAATCGCTGGATCCTGTAGTATAAATAATTATATCGACCGTGATATTGATCCTCTTATGGAGAGGACAAAGGGCCGCCCGACTGTTACTGGGAAAATCCTGCCTATTAAAGTCCTTGCTTTAGGTATTCTCTTAATCGGATTAGGCACACTATTTTTAATGTTTACCACTGTAACAGCCTCTGTAATTGGAATTATTGGAGTTTTTAGTTATATTTTCCTTTATACATTGTGGTCAAAAAGAAAATTGGTTTCCAATACCATCATTGGAAGTATATCGGGAGCTGTACCTCCATTAATCGGATGGGCAGCGGTCGATCCGCATCTTGGTCCAGTTGCATGGTCTTTATTTATGGTCATGTTTGTTTGGCAGCCACCACATTTTTATGCTCTTGCAATGAGAAGAGTTGAGGAATATCGGGCTGCTGGTGTTCCAATGCTACCTGTTGTAAAAGGCTTTAAAGCGACTAAAAGGCACATTTTAGTTTGGGTGGCTGCACTAATTCCAATTCCGTTTTTTCTTACCTCATTGGGAATCCCATTTCTAATTCTTGCTACCGTGTTAAACATCGGCTGGCTCGTCTTAGGGATTTTAGGATATAAGATCAAAGATGATATTAAATGGGCAAAACTAATGTTTGTTTACTCACTGCAATATTTAACAATTATGTTTGTGGCGATGGTCATTGTTACCTTGATTTAAGTTTTGCCAAGGATATTATAGCTAAAGAAGTAAGCTGTAATATCTACATAATCTATCTTGATCAACAAAGGGGAAAAATTTTCTTTGCGAAAGAGGGGTATCGTTTAGCATGAAAAGGCTTGCAAACTGGCGTTTAATCTCGTTATTAGCGATATTGACGCTCATTCTCTCCGGCTGTGGCGGTGAACCGTATTTATCTGCACTGAAGCCTGCTGGTGAAGTTGCGAAAATGCAATTTGATTTAATGACGTTAAGTACGTTAATCATGGTAGGAGTCATTTTAGTAGTAATGATCATTTTCGTTATTGTGCTCATTCGTTTTAGACGAAAAGATGACTCAATTCCAAAACAAGTAGAAGGAAGTCATAAACTAGAGATGGTTTGGACAGTTATTCCAATTCTTTTACTTCTTATTCTTGCAGTACCGACTGTTGTTGCTACATTTAAGCTGGCTGACGTGTCTGCTATGGATAAGAAAAATTCAAAAGCGCTTGTTGTAAACGTGCGCTCACACTTGTATTGGTGGGATTTCGAATATCCCAATCAAAAAATTGTGACGAGTCAGGAATTGGTCGTTCCAACCAATGAAAAGGTTTATTTCAGTTTGAAATCGATGGATGTAAAGCACTCTTTTTGGATTCCAGCAGTAGGCGGAAAGATGGACACAAATACAGACAATATTAATAAGTTCTGGCTTGAATTTGACAATAAGAAAGCAAACGAGGCTGGAAATTTATTTTATGGAAAGTGTGCTGAGCTTTGCGGTCCTTCCCATGCTTTAATGGATTTTAAAGTTAAAGCGATTTCACGTGATAAGTTTAACAGTTGGGTTACTGCAATGAAAACCGTGAAAAAGGCGGAGACTGCTTCATCAAGCTTGGCACAGGAAGGTCAACAAATTTTCAATCAAAGCTGTATTGGCTGTCATGCTGTTACACCCGCGAATACAACACCAGAATCAGCCCGATTGGCACCAAATCTAACTAACTTTGGCGAACGTTCACGTGTTGCCGGTGTATTACCACATACGAAAGCGGATGTAAAAAAATGGATTCAAAATCCGGAAGTCTATAAACCAGGTAATAAAATGACCGGTAAATACCCACAAATGTCTGATGCACAGCTTGACGCATTAGCAGAATATTTAATGGGATTAAAAGTTCAGCAATAATAGGGGATTGCTGGAAAGGGAGGTTAAAATTTGTGAGTACCTATGCTCAAAAAAAGGGGTTTGGCGGTACAATATGGGACTTTTTAACAACTGTTGACCATAAAAAAATCGCCATTTTGTATTTGATTGCAGGAGGATTATTCTTCATAGTAGGCGGACTTGAAGCCATGGTAATTCGGATCCAGCTTGCTGTCCCAAATAATGATTTTGTAAGTGCTGGACTATATAACGAAGTTATGACAATGCACGGAACAACGATGATCTTTTTGGCAGCCATGCCGCTTGTCTTTGCCTTTATGAATGCGGTTATGCCTCTGCAGATTGGGGCCCGAGATGTAGCTTTTCCATTCATAAATGCATTAGGATTTTGGCTCTTCTTTTTTGGAGGAATTTTCTTAAATCTTTCATGGTTTTTGGGTGGTGCACCTGATGCCGGATGGACATCGTATGCTTCATTAACAATTGCGTCCAAAGGACACGGTGTTGACTTTTATATTCTGGGATTACAGATTTCAGGTATTGGGACATTAATTGGTGGAATCAACTTCCTTGCGACGATCATTAATATGCGTGCACCTGGGATGACTTATATGAGGATGCCATTGTTTACATGGACAACATTTGTCACATCCGCACTTATTTTATTCGCATTCCCACCTTTGACTGTGGGACTAGTTTTAATGATGTTTGACCGCATGTTTGGCGCACATTTCTTCGATGTTTCGATGGGTGGTAATACAATAATATGGGAACACCTTTTTTGGATATTTGGACACCCAGAGGTTTATATTTTAATCCTTCCAGCTTTCGGTATCTTTTCTGAGATTTTTGCGATGTTTTCCAGAAAACGTTTATTTGGATATTCTTCGATGGTATTCGCGACTGTTTTAATCGGTTTCTTAGGATTTATGGTTTGGGCACATCATATGTTTACAACTGGATTAGGGCCGGTCGCAAACGCAATTTTCGCTGTTGCCACGATGGCAATAGGCGTACCTACAGGAATCAAAATTTTTAACTGGCTGTTAACAATGTGGGGAGGAAGTGTCAAATTTACTACCCCAATGCATTATGCAGTTGCATTTATTCCTTCGTTTGTTGCTGGTGGTGTCACAGGGGTTATGTTGGCATCCGCAGCAGCTGACTATCAATATCATGATACGTACTTTGTAGTAGCTCACTTCCATTATGTAATTGTCGGAGGTGTGGTATTAGCATTGCTGGCTGGGGCCCATCTATACTGGCCAAAGATGTTTGGAACAATGCTAAACGAAGTATTAGGAAAAATAACATTCTGGTTATTCTTAATCGGTTTCCATTTAACTTTCTTTATCCAACACTTTTTAGGTTTAATGGGAATGCCGCGTCGTGTCTTTACTTATTTACCTGGTCAAGGCTTTGAAACAGCTAACATGGTTAGTACCATTGGAGCGTTCTTTATGGCAGCAGGTGTAATAGTTCTTTTATTGAATATCATTATCACTACTGTGAAAAATCAAAAGGTTGGAAACGATCCATGGGGAGACGGAAGAACACTGGAATGGTCTATTTCTTCACCACCGCCATTTTATAACTTTAAACAGCTTCCGCTTGTACGTGGGTTAGACGCATTTTGGCTGGAAAAAATGGAAGGCAGAAAAGGAATGACACCTGCAGAACCGTTAGGCGATATTCATATGCCAAATCCGTCCTTCATCCCATTTATGATTCCATTGGGACTATTCATTGCTGCATTTGGTGCAATGTACCATCCTGATCATAAGGTTTGGGCACTTCCAGTTCTAATCATTGGATTAGCGGTTACATTTATTTCGATGTTTGTGCGTTCCGTTAAAGATGATCATGGTTTCCACATTCATAAAGAAGAGTTATTGGATGATGAAAAGGGGGTTGAGGCATAATGCATGGTGAAGAAAAATTCACTTACGAAACATGGCCTGCTTCGCCTGAAAAAGCAACCCTGGAGGCAAAAAATAAATTTTTAGGTTTTTGGTTATTCTTAGGGGGAGAGACAGTTCTCTTTGCCTCTCTGTTTGCCACATACCTTGCTCTTAAGGATAAAGTACCAAATACGCATGCAGCGTTAGCTAAGGACCTCTTTGAATTGCCGCTGACATTTGTGTCGACAATGCTTTTGTTAACGAGCTCCTTAACTAGTGTTTATGCGATGTTTCATATGAAAAACTTTGCGTTTAAGAAAATGATGCTGTGGCTTGGGGTTACCGTTCTATTAGGCGCAGGCTTTTTAGGATTGGAAATTTACGAATTTAACCATTATGTTCATCATTTTCATCACACGTTTACAAGTAGTGCTTTTGGTTCAGCTTTCTATACATTAGTTGGGTTTCATGGCGGACACGTTGCATTTGGATTGTTATGGGTTCTTACATTGATGTTTAGAAATGCCAAACGAGGATTAGATCTCTACAACGCACCTAAGTTCTATGTTTTCAGCCTTTATTGGCACTTTATCGACGTTGTTTGGGTGTTTATCTTCACGGTAGTATATTTAATGGGAATGGTGGGATAGGCTGATGGCAAATCAACAAGTAAACTCAGGCAACCCAAGAGTTGACATTGAATATAGGCGAAAAAAAAGCGCGGAAGAAATGAGATATCATATTATCTCGTTTACCTTAATGATTTTCTTAACTTTAATCGCATTCGCGGCCGTGGGATTAAAAGGTGTAACGGCAACGTTTACCCTTCCTTTTATTCTCCTTTTGGCTGTTGTCCAAGTTATTTTTCAACTGTTCTATTTCATGCACATGAATAAAAAAGGCCATGAAGCTCCAACACTGTTTATCTTTTCTGGGGCACTCGTTGGCTTCGTCGTAGTTTTAGCATTTTCAACGATCATTTGGTGGTAAAAAGAAAAGCGGAAGCGCCTGTTTAGCGACGTATGGACTGGAGCACACCGACTGAGATAAAGGAAACACGAAGAGCGTAAGCGATTCGATGTTGACTTATCATAGGGAGGTGGGCGAAGTACACTAGTCGCTAGGCTAGAAAGTAATAAAAGAAAATCGGCTCTGCCGATTTTCTTTATATGCAATAAGCTTTTTATTTTAGATAGAGGTGATTATGGTGCTTACATTAGAAATTTTTGGATTTAAAGCACTTTGGAGCCCTTTTTTCTTTGCTTCATTGCTGGTAGTGACAAGCGCTTATTTTCTTTTGCTGGTAAAGTATCGGAATCATTTTAAAAATAATGAACCACTCACAAACAGGCAAGGAATTTTGTTTGTAATCGCGATGCTCCTTTTATATGCCATAAAGGGTTCTCCGCTTGATTTAATGGCTCATCTTATGTTTTACATCCATATGATTCAAATGGCGGTATTGGTATTAGTAATTCCACCTTTAGTAATTTTAAGTATTCCTACATGGGTTTGGAGGAACCTTTTAAATTTTCATCTTTTTCAATCCTTGTTTTCAATATTTACAAAACCACTTATTGCCTTATTGTTATTTAATGGAGTTTTTTCCTTTTACCATATTCCATTAATTTTTGATCATGTTATGCAAAATAGATGGCTGCATGCGGGATACTCACTATTGTTATTTATAGTAGCGATCTTTATGTGGTGGCCGTTAATAAATGAATTGCCTGAGGCTCAAACACTAAGCGGAATAAAAAAGGTTGGTTATGTTTTTGCTGACGGTATTTTGCTAACACCGGCATGTGCATTAATTATTTTTGCAAGTTCACCGATGTATGCAACCTATTCCGATCCGAGAGCATGGGGCGAAGCAATGAGTTTGTGTGTGGGTTCTTCTAACTTTGCCAGTTTACATATAAGTGGACCGGAACTATTTAGTTCGATGTCATTACTGCATGACCAGCAGCTTGGCGGGGTGTTAATGAAAGTTATTCAAGAAATAATCTATGGAATTATTTTAGGACATGTCTTCTTTGAATGGTATCGGAAAGATCAGGAGGAATCGGAAAATGAAATAAATTCACGATTGCATCCAACATCAACACTCATTGAATAATCTCCCAGATAGTTTGGGGGATTTTTTTCTAGTATTTCTGTGAGTTTTGGTTGAAAATAAACGACTGCTAACTTAAACTTATTATAGAAAAAAGGAAAAGAGAGGATTATATTGAATTCCTTACCGGTTTTGCCGACAATTAGTACATCTTTCATCGTTTTAAGTGCAATAACAGTTGCTATCGGTTGGTGGCAAATAAAACAGCGGAAAATAGAAACTCATAAAAAAACAATGATTCTTGCAGCTATCTTTGCTCTAATTTTCTTTATAATTTATGCAACGAGAACAGTTTTTATTGGTAATACATCATTTGGCGGACCTAGTGATATAAAAATTTATTACACTATTTTTCTTATTTTTCATATCACATTAGCCACGGTTGGGGCTGTTTTGGGAATTATTAATTTAGTTACGGGTTTCAAGAAAAAATTCTCGACGCACCGTAAACTGGGCCCGATTACAAGTATAGTCTGGTTCTGTACAGGAATTACGGGTGTGATTGTTTATTTATTGCTGTATGTTTTTTACAAGGGTGGAGAAACAACCTCAGTTTTGAAGGCTATATTAGGATTTTAAGGTAAAAAAAGTGACGCATGATATATCCATGCGTCACTTTTTTTAAAGAGCAAATTTGTCAATTTCGGCTTTTAGAGTGCCCAAGATTGTTTTACATTGGTTGACAAGACTTTGAGGGTAATCTTCCTCGTCACCGTATTCGACACCGTGTGGATAATAATATTTACCTAGGAGTGGGGTCATCAATTGTATTGTAGCTTTGTGGGCACCAACATCCCCTTCGACCGTATAGCCGCGGACTCGAAGGTAATAGACGCCTTCTTTTAACTCAAATTTCTTATCGTATGTAACTCTTTCGTAGTCCCATTGCCCTTCACGGATTAAGCCTTTTTCTTGCATAACCTCATCTAAGCGGTTTAAATCTGCTTTCATCTGTTCATAGCCTGTATTTTCAAATTTCAAGATAATCCCTCCTAAAAACGATGCTTTTAGTAATTGTATACGCTGTCATTTCATTTATACCAATTTAATAATAGTTGAAATTAGTTTAACTTGCAATGAATTCATCTAGTAAAGCTCTAACCTTTTTCGAATAATTCTGTTTCTAATGGTAAAAATAATATAAGCAACAACTTTCAATTTAGCTAATTTGAGAACTAAATGTGATTGGCTGAAAGCATAAAGTATACAATAATGCTTACTATTAAAAGGTATGGTGAATAATTCAATGGAAAAAATTCGTGATATTATGACTGATGATGTAGATTGTTGTTCATTGTTAGATAATGTTTTTGAAGTTGCAGTAAAAATGAAAGAACTAAATGTTGGTGCAATTCCAATCGTAGACGAGGAGAAGCTTGTCGGAATGATCACAGATCGAGACATCGTGTTAAGATGTGTTGCTGAAAAACACCCTGCATCATCAAAAGTTGAAGATATTATGAGCAATGATCTTATTACAGTTTCACCGGATGCTTCCAGTAAGGAGGCTGTCAGTTTGATGGCACAGCATCAAATCCGGCGCCTCCCTGTTGTTGATGGGGATAAACTAATCGGAATCGTTTCCCTTGGCGATTTCGCAGTACGTGAATTAACCGATGATCAAGCAAAGGCCGCACTTAGTGAAATTTCGGAAACAAACCAGAGTGAATTTCGCCACTAATTTGACCAGAACACTAAGTGAATATTTTCTAAAGGCAGGTACAAGTTAGTTTTGTACCTGTTTTTTTTATTTTTAAGAAAATGAACATTCTGAGATGTTAGATATAGCTTTTTAATAAAATATTATTGATGTTATAATGACTTTACTATACATATGTTTGAAAATGTCGTAAAAGGAGGCCGAATCCTCTGCGAATACTTTTTAGAATCTTAATTATTTCAATTATTTTCTTGATCATTGGATTTTATATAAACGTTTCACACCAGGATGGTAATGAGGTATTAATTAAAAAAAATTTTACGAAGCAATCGAATGATACGATCCCACGGAAACTGAAGGGTCAGCTGGGAAGGCCTGCAACGGAAAAACCAAAGGAAGGGTTATCCTTACTAATTGGACAAGATGTAGGAAATCTTGAAAAGGAATTGGGCAAACCGCAAAGAATCGATCAAACAATTTATGGGTATCAATGGTATATTTATAACCTCAACTTTAAACGATATGTTCAAGTAGGGGTAGAGGACAATCATGTTGTAGCAATATATGCAAGTGGTGAGGACTTAAATATTGCTCCTTTTGAAATAGGACAGCCTGTTGAGGAAATTTTTAATACACAGTACATTGATACCAATGTTGATATTACCATTGGTAGTAATACGTATCGTTTTGAATTAAATGATACGGACATTAATCTTAGACCGCTGATTCAATTAGGGGATATCTATGTTCAGCTTTATTTTGATAAATATAGTGGTGAACTTTCAGGTGTCCGCTTCTTAAATGCTGAGACCCTTGTAAAGGAAAGGGGATATGAACTTGTTTATCACGGCGAATTAATTGAACCTCCAATACCAGATGAAATTCTCTGGGAAAGTGCCGAAAGCGGGACTGAAAAGGAAATATTTGATATTACAAATGTTTTGCGGAAAAGGAATGGATTAAGACCATTAAAATGGGATGAAAAAACAGCAGAAGCTGCCTTTAAACATAGTAAGGACATGTTTGAAACAAGCGATTTTTCCCATACCTCTTCTCGATATGGGGGCCTTTCAGACCGTTTGAAAGCTGCAAATGTAGGATATCAATCTGCAGGTGAAAACATTGCAGCGAATTATACAGATGGTCCTGCGGTAGTGGAGGGATGGTTGAATAGTCAAAGCCACCGTGAGTCACTTCTTAACAAAAATTTTACTCATTTAGGAGTAGGTGTGTACCAAAAATATTATACACAGGATTTTATCCAAATTATAAAGTAAAAGCTGTGATAATAGATGATAACAAAACTATAGGAAAGGTTTCACCAAACGATTAAGAAAACATATCGTATTATAGGCGAATTCAAATCGTAGAGGTGAAAAAGATGACACAAAAAAAATTACACCCATCCGTGCTTAAATTTAAGGAATTTGTTAAAAACAATCCAAAGGTCATCCAAGAGGTTCGGCAAGGCAGGACAACGTGGCAGGAACTCTATGAAGATTGGTATTTATTAGGCGAAGACGATGAACGATGGGATTCAATCGGGGACAGCAAAAAGAACGATTCAGAATTAGCTGGTAATAAAAAGAAAGCTGTGGTATTTAGTGAAGGGAAAACAGATTGGATGGCTACAATTACGGGAATGTTAAAAAAAATGGATGCGAACCAATTACAGTATCATGCTAATAATTTGAGCCAGGCAATTGGAGCTATTCAAGGGTTATTAGCCCAATTTCAAAACAATGCCAACCAGCCAACTACTCGGAGAGAAATGGAAGGTCCCAAGCACCCATTCTCATTTAGGAAAGACTAAGGAAAGGACAAAACAATGCGAAAAGAGGTAATGGAGTATCTTGAGAGACAGCGAGAATTAAAACAGTTTATTAGAGAACAACCCCATTGGTATCGAAAGCTATCTAGGAATCCTTATGACTTAGAAGCACTTCAAATTGCCTCCTTACATCATTATAAACGAACGATTCCCCATCAGGTAGAAAAGTTTTCAAATGGGGTTCAAATGGCTTCAATGATGTTTAATATGTTTCAGTCCATGAATAATCCCAGTAAATAGAAGGGCCACATAAAAATTAATATGTACCCTTTTTTATTTTTATCTTAAAGAGTAAAAAAGAATAAGGAGGTAAAAAATACATGCATACGAAGGAGTGATTGGATTGAAGTGGAGAGTATCGGTGTTAACTCATGCTTTTGCTATTCTAAGCATTCTATCAGGCTGTCAAAGGGACATGCCAAAGCCAGAAACAAAACCGAAAAATCTATCCCTTGTAAATATGAATATACCGGCAGCAAAAACGGTAATAGCAAGCAGCCGTGAGAATGAGGCTATCCCTTCCCTGTTTGTCCAATACGAATCAAAAGGGAATAACGTATTTGTCGAGTGTATTGTAACTGGCGTCACATTCAGAGAAAATAATCAATCAAATCGTAAAGTAGGAAAAATAATTGTTTGGGTGGATGGAAAGAAAAGCCAGGAGGTTTCTGCAGCTGCTTTTATCATTAAGGATTTGGCGTATGGAAATCATAAATTAAAGCTTGAAGTAGTTAATCTGCATAATAAATCGTATGGTTTAAGTAAGGAATTCATGGTAAATATCCCTAATAACTAGAAAACTTCGCTTTAAACCTCTGTTCATGGTAAAATATTGAATGGAGGTGAGCGATATGCTTGCTACATCTGAAAGAGTAGTACTAGTAGAGCATGCAGAAAAATTAGCAAAAATGATTTTAAAATCCGATGTTGCAGAACAATATCGAATTTGCCTATATAAACTTAAGAACAATGAAGAATCCCAAAGGAAAATTAACCATTTTGTAAGTCTAAAGGAATTGTATGAAGAAGTTCAGCGGTTTGGTAAATATCATCCCGATCACAAAAGGGTAATGATCCAAATTAGGGAAAGCAAACGGGAAATGGATTTGGATTCCTGTGTTGCGGAGTTTCGAGTTGCCGAAAATAATCTGCAAAGTTTATTAGACGAAGTAAGTGTCCAACTAGGTGGAGCTGTTTCGAAGCATATTAAGGTTCCAACCGGAAATCCATTCTTTGATACAGGTTCAAGCTGTGGTGGGGGCTGTGGAAGCGGCGGCAGCTGCAGTTGTTCTGCATAAATTGGCTGAATAAAAGGGCCGTTCGACTCTTTTTTGTTAAGCGGAATAGAGGAATTGTTTGTATATTCACTTTTTTATATGCTAGACTTATTTAAAATGATATGTATTGAAGGGGAAAGGTATGTTGAATCAGAGACAGGGATTGGTTGTTTGGCTATACTCATTGAAGCAAGCCAAAATGCTAAGACGTTTTGGCAATGTTCATTATGTTTCTAAGAAGTTGAAGTATGTTGTCATGTATTGCAATCAAGAGGAATTGTCAGGGATTATGGAAAAGCTAAATTCTTATTCCTTTGTAAAAAAAGTAGAACCATCCTATAAGCCTTTTTTAAAAGTAGAATATGAAAATTCTATCCCTGATAAAGCAAAAGAATACGATTATAAGATGGGAATATAAGTGAGAGCCACAGGTGCTCTCATTTTTTTAATAAAAAAATTTTATATCGCTAAGCGGGCGCTTCCACTTTAAATTAAAAAAACCCCGCAGAGAAACTCTGCAGGGTCCTTCTATATCCTTGACAAAGGAAAGAAGGCAAAGGGAGAGGAGAAACCGGAGGAAGAACTTATGGGGAAACGTAAGTCTTCTCCGCGGTTGGCAACAACATCCTCGAATTGATGTTGTTACTTACATTATTTCCATAAAAAAAGTGCTTATACCCTTTTTTAAATAAATTTTCTAGCAACCGGTATTTTCTACAGTAAGCAAAGTTTTAATAAAGATTATTATGTTTATATTTGTCGTAAAGAATGGGAATATGTTAGGATAGGAAAGAAAATGGAATTTTGTGATATTGTGGTGATTAAAGTGAGAGTAGTTTCAGGTACTTGTAAAGGAAGAGCCCTTAGAGCAGTTCCGGGCAATACGACTAGACCAACAACAGACAAGGTGAAAGAAGCAATCTTTAATATGATTGGGCCGTATTTTGATGGGGGAATGGCTCTCGACCTCTTTGCGGGAAGCGGAGGATTGGGCATTGAGGCTGTAAGCAGAGGATTGGATAAGGCTATTTTTATTGATCGAGATCACAAAGCGATTCAAACGATCCGTGAAAACATCAGTACCTGCCAACTTGAAGAAAAAACGGAAGTTTATCGAAATGATGCTGACCGTGCTTTAAAAGCCCTAATGAAAAGAGAAATCTCATTTGATTTTATCTTTTTAGATCCACCATATAAGCAACGACAGCTAGTCAGTTTAATGGAAAAAATGGACCAACATATGTTAGTACATAATGGGAGTATGATTGTGTGCGAACATAGTCATGAAGTAGTACTGCCGTCTTCAATCGGGGGATTAACGCAAATAAAACACGAGAAGTACGGGATTATCGCTATCACAATTTATATAAAAGGAACAGAAGGGTAGGGGGAGTCTCTTTTGGGTAGGATCGCCGTTTGTCCAGGAAGTTTTGATCCGATTACTTATGGTCATTTAGATATCATAAAAAGAGGAGCAAAAATTTTTGATGAAGTCTATGTCGTGGTATTAAATAATTCTAGCAAGCACCCACTATTTACGGTAGGTGAAAGAATGGAGTTAATTAAAGAAGTTACAAAAGATATTCCATGTGTAAAAGTGGATCAATTTAGGGGCTTGCTCGTTGATTATGCAAAAAGTGTTAATGCTAGCGCAATCATTCGCGGCCTGCGGGCGGTCTCAGACTTCGAGTACGAAATGCAGATTACATCGATGAATAGGGTGTTAGATGACGATTTAGAGACCTTTTTTATCATGACAAATAATCAGTATTCATTTTTAAGCTCTAGTATTGTAAAAGAAGTAGCACAATATGACGGGGAAATTTCTGAACTGGTTCCGCCATTTGTTGAGAAAGCGCTTCATGAAAAGTTTAATCATCAAAAGTAAGGAAGCCGGGACAGTATGCCCGGCTCTTTCTTACTTTTTTAACCGAAAAGTTAAGATAAGTGTGTAAAAAATGAGCGCAAAAATGGTGATTAGCGGGCCTATTTGAATCATCGTGTCATAAAAGCTTTCGAGCCAAAAGCGATCATCAAAAAGGCTGACTGGAAGTATATTTGGAATAATCTCTGATTGAAAAAATTTTTCTGATAATGGTTTCCATAGCAAAAAAGCAATTATGCCCGCAAGTAGACCATGTAGTAATCTAGCAAAGAAAAAAGGACGAAAGCGGATATCAGTTTGGGCTAAAATACTTGCAACCTGTGCATGAACGCTAAAGCCATTGAAACCAAGGATAAAACTGGTGATGATGACTTGTTGGAGGAGTGTAGCAGCCTGAACCTTACTTGTTAGTTGGCTTCCAAGTGTGATTTCAAATAGACCGGAAACAAATGGAATGCTTAATGATTTTGGAAAGGACAAGGCAGCTAGCAGTAATTCAACTGCTTTTGCAAGTAGTTCCGTAATATGTAAATGGTAAAGCATCTTGTTCAAAACTGAAAACATGATGATAAAACCGCCGATCATTAAGAGGGTTTGAATCGATGATGTAACAGCATCTCCTAAAAGCTTGCCAATTGGCCGATTATCTTTTAACCTTGTCTGATGCAAAATTGAAAAGGCATTTCGAAGGTGAAATTTCTTTTTCTGGTTGGTTTGTTTTTCACTATCCCCTTTGCCGTAAAATCTCATAATGATTCCAACACAAATGTTTCCTAAATAATGTGATACAGCAAAAATAACACCTAACTTAGGGTTTTGAAAGAAGCCGACTGAAACAGCTCCAAAAATAAAGATCGGATTAGAGGAATTGGTAAAGGAAACAAGTCTTTCAGCTTCAATTTGCGTTACTTGTCCTTCCTGCCTGAGTCTTGCAGTCAGTTTTGCACCTGCAGGAAAGCCAGATGCCATCCCCATTGCCAAAACAAAACCGCCGACACCGGGAACTTTAAATAAAGGTCGCATGAGGGGTTCTAACAGGACACCAATGAACGTAACAACGCCTAAGCCAATTAACATCTCTGAAACAATGAAAAAAGGCAAAAGAGCGGGGAAAACAATTTTCCACCACATATTTAGGCCACGAATAGAAGCCTCAAAGGACTCCTGTGGAAATAAGATGAGTGAAACCGCCAACACTGTAACCGAAACAGACAAGAAGATGGTTTTTAATTTAGATTGAAGCAATAAAAATACCTCCTTCCCAACGCCTGCGTAAGTAGATAAAATCAATATAAAGAAGATGTTTTTTTTAGTGCAGTATCAATACTCCTTGTCCTCGTATAACACAATATACTCATAGAGAAAGAAAATAGACCATATGATTGGAGAGGTTTCCTTTTCCACAATCGCTTTTTTACTTGAAAAACAATAACCGTAGTCGCTTTTAACATAAATAGTTAATTGATTGGTGAAAGATAGAGGGGGAGAGAAGAAAGTGAGTCGTCCAAAAGTAGGGTTGGCCCTTGGCTCAGGCGGTGCACGGGGATTTGCCCATCTCGGTGCCATTAAAGTATTAATAGAAGAAGGGATCCCGATTGATCTTATTGCCGGAAGCAGTATGGGTGCACTTGTAGCTTGCTTTTATGGAGTGGGGATTGAAATGGAACACCTCTATAAATTATCGGGAGCATTTAAACGGAAGTTTTATCTCGATTTTACAGTTCCGAAAATGGGCTTTATTACAGGTAAAAGATTGAAGGAATTTATTAAAGTTTTTACACATGGTAAAAATATTGAAGATCTTTCGTTACCGGTCGGTGTGGTGGCGACGGATTTATTGACAGGCGAGAAGGTTGTATTTAAAGAAGGACCAATCGCTAATGCGGTAAGGGCAAGTATATCGATTCCAGGGATTTTTGTTCCTGAAAAATATAATGGCAGGATTTTAGTAGATGGCGGCGTTGCAGATCGTGTTCCTGTAACTGTTGCCAAGGAAATGGGGTCGGATATTGTTATTGCGGTTGATGTATCTCGGGTCAAGCGTAATGCGGAAATTACTTCTATTTATGATGTGATTATGCAAAGTATTGATATTATGCAAACGGAGATTGTCGTTAATCGGGAAATTGCTTCTGATTTTATGATCCGCCCACCTGTCGAAAATTTCAGCTCACGTGCCTTCACCAATATTGAGGATATCATTGCTGTTGGAGAAGAAGAAACAAGAAAGTACATCAAGGATATTAAAACAGCTATTGATAATTGGAAGGAGTAGTTTTCACAATGCGCAAAAAGCTTTATGTCAGTTCAGGGTTTGTTCTAACCCTTGTTCTAATTGCTGCAGTATTTTATTCGCTGCCATATTATATATCAAAGCCAGGGATGGCGAAGGAGCTTGAACCTATTATAACCGTTAAAAACGGCTATAAGGAGAAAGGAAATTTTATGTTAACGACGGTGAGAATGGGAAGGGCTAATATATACTCCTACGCGGCGGCTAAAATAAGCAAATACGAAGAGATATATCCAGTCAATCAAATATTAAACCAAACGGAAACAGAGGAAGAATATACGGTCAGGCAGCTGTATCTTATGAAAGATGCCAAACTAAATGCCACTGATGTTGCCTACCATAAGGCAGGTTTGCCTGTTACCTATAAATATAATGGTATTTATGTTTTAAACGTGATTCCGAAAATGCCCGCCTTTGGAAAGCTAAAGGCAGGAGATCGAATTTTTAAAGTTGATGGACAGACATTTTCTTCCTCCAGCGAATTTATGGATTATGTCCGTACAAAAAAATCAGGAGAAGAAGTAACCTTCACCTACTCAAGAAAGCAGCAAACCAATAATGTTAAAATTAAAGTGAAGCCATTTAAACAGGGACCAAAACGTGTGGGGATAGGGATTTCTTTAGTAGATGACAAGGAAGTTATTGTTCACCCCCCTGTCAAAGTAATCACTGACGAGATCGGAGGACCATCTGCTGGATTAATGTTTTCTCTTGAAATCTATAACCAGCTTACGAAAGATGATCTTACTAAAGGTCGGCAAATCGCTGGAACTGGAACCATCTCTGTCGACGGATCAGTTGGACCAATCGGAGGCATTGAGCAAAAGATCGTGGCAGCAGACAAAGCAGGTGCGGAAATCTTTTTGGCGCCAAATGAGCATGGTATGAAGAATTCCAACTACCGGGATGCTCTCAAGGCAGCCCATGAAATTGGTTCGAAAATGAAAATAGTACCTGTTGATACATTTGATGAAGCAGTAGCATACTTGGAAAAATTACCGAATAAGTAAAAGATGGCAGCCCGCCGTCCTTTTTACTTTAAAAAGATAGGCGGCTGCTTGTATTCCTGATTAAAGCTTTTTACTCTCATATCACCAGGCAGTACACATGAGTAAACTCGAGCGGCTTTAATATCAGGGGAAATATCTTCATGTTTGTAAGATGAGAGCTTTGAAACAAGCGGGAGTCCCAAATGGGCTTTCATCTTATTTAAATATCGTTTTCCATTTTCCGTCATCCCTAACAATCTTAAATAGGTAGGTTTTTCAAAGATCATTTGGCTTTTCTTCGTATTAGTCAAAATATGCAGGCAAATTCTTTGAATTCTTGTCCATGTATACCGTTTTGTTTTGACTGTTTCCATGAATTCTTGAAAACAATTCGATGATAATGCAGCTTTTATGAGCCTGTTTTCAATCCCTTCTTCTACCTCATAAATTTCTCTAAGCTCGTTCGGTTTGCTTTGAAGAAGAAGAAATTGCAAGTATGGATAATAGTTCTCCCATTGATGAAAAATACCGTACTTCTTAAAATAATCTGTTAGCAAATAGTTTGTCTGGGCAGGAACAAATCGATCTATAGATACCTCTTGCTGCACAGAAGAAAACAACGCTTTTCTTATACTTGTTGCACTTGCTATCCGTTCAGAAGAGAAATGTTCATCATGATAATCAGCGTTCTTTCTTTTTACAGTGAATGGTCTCATTAGGCTTTTTTGACAAATGATTGCTTTTAGATAATGATATCCAAGAATGTTGTTTGGCTTTGACAAATCGACGAGCTCCTCGGATTGATTGATTTCCGCAAAGGATAACGACTGCGCTTTTGGATAGCTGACTCCTGTTTTTATGTATTTTCTAATGTTTGCCTGGTAGGATTCTTGAGAATTTTCCATAAACGCTACTGTTTTATAGAAATTAGAAATGTCGCCATTCTCACTGCCAAAACATAAGGAGTTACAACCAATTGCATCTAAAATGGAAACAGCCCCATCTGAAAATGTTTCTGCCTTTTGTGTAGCAAATATGTAGGGAAGCTCAAGGACGATATCAACCCCTCCATGTAGAGCCATTTTTGTCCGCTGCCATTTTGAAACAATAGCAGGCTCGCCTCTTTGCAGGAAATTCCCGCTCATCACAGCAATAACTACTTCGGCTCCAGATTGCTCTTTTGCAGCAGCCAAATGGTGGGCATGTCCATTATGAAAAGGGTTATATTCAACGACTAAGCCAACAGCTTTCATTTTGTTCCTCCTATAGCACGATTTAAAAGTATAAACATTATAACAAAATTTCTCTTTTTTTAATCATGTAACAGACTGGCCATAAAAATGACCAGCCTCTTGTTTCTTTGATTTTCATTAATATGGCTGTCCGTACCAGCCATGATGGTGGTGGTATGGGTAACCAGGATAATAAGGATGGTGGTAGTATGGATAACCATAATGATGATGCCAACCATGATACCCACCATAGAATCCACCGTGATAGTATGGCATACCTCCGCCAAACTGTCCTCCCATGCCGTAGCCCGGGTATCCCATTTGTTGTGGATAGGACATTTCATTCACCTTCTTTTTCTATTTTTCCTTATACACTATGATGAATAGGGCGCAAAAGAGCTTTTCTATTTCATAAATAGGCATTTGCCCTATTTGGCTTTTAAAATGATTGGTTTTGTAATTAATGGGAATGCTAGTAAGGATTAACTCACCAAGCAGCCAAAATATTCATAGCAGATGGTGTAAAGAAAATACATTGACAAAAATATTATAGGAGGCTATAATTACCTTTGTTGCCTTGAGGTGATTCAATTGAAATGGACATTAAGCCAGTTGCAAAAATATCGAAACAAGGATTTTCCGATTGATGAAACCATTCGGGTCGATGAGATCAAACAAGATGATCCAACTATCCGTGATGTATCGCCAATTCATATAACGGGACGGGCTGATATTGGTTCAACAAAAGTGACATTCCATCTAAAAATAGAAGGTCATTTGATCCTTCCTTGTTCTCGTACATTAGTAGATGTTAAACTTCCAATTAATGTCGAAACAACTGAAACTTTTCTCTTGCAGACATCAGGTTTTGAAGCTCAAGAGGAAGCCTATCAAGTAAAAGGCGATGTCATTGATTTAATGCCTGTCATTAGAGAAATACTTTTACTTGAGGTGCCAATGCAAGTGTTTTGTGAGGATGACAACAGTGAAGATGCTGCTCCACAATCCGGGAAAGATTGGGAGGTCATTCGTGAAGAGGACAAATCACACAAGATTGATCCTAGACTCGCGGGACTCGCAAAATTTTTTGACGAAAATAATTCTTCCGATTCATAATCGGTAACAAAAGAAGTATGTGAAGAACAAGGATACTTGATCTTCATTCCTTTCTTAATACTCTTAAGGAGGTGGGAAGAATGGCTGTACCTGCTAGAAGAACATCTAAAACTGTAAAAAGAAAACGTCGTACTCATTTTAAATTAAACGTACCTGGTATGGTTTCATGCCCTAACTGTGGTGAAATGAAACTTGCTCACCGCGTTTGTAAAGCGTGTGGAACATACAAAGGTAAAGAAGTAGTAGTAGTGAACGACTAATTTTAAAGCAGTTGATATAAAGCACAAGCGGCAATCCTGCCCTTGTGCTTTTGTCGTTTTGATAACCTAACATAGACATGAAGATTTTTCTACATAAGGAATTGAAAATAAAGTCGATAGGGGTGGGTAGTATGAAATCATATTCGATTGAGAAAAAAGACAAAGGTTATTTATTATTTACGATTACAAGAGATGAAAAAAGAAATGCGATTGATTATGATGTAATGCAGGGATTGTTAGAAGCAATTCAACTAGCCAATGAACCGGAAATAAAAGCTTTCGTGATCACAGGATCCGGAGAACGTGCATTTTGTTCTGGTGGAGATTTGGCTGTTTTTCATGCTTTGCATACACGTGAAGAGGCGTATTCGATGTTATCAAAGATGTCAGCTATTCTTTATTCGTTATTGACTTTGCCAAAACCATCGTTGGGATTGATTAATGGGACGGCGGTTGGCGGCGGGTGTGAAATTTTAACTGCTTGTGATTTTCGAATTGCACGAAGTGGGACTAAAGCAGGCTTTGTTCAGGGCAAGCAAGCGATCACAACCGGTTGGGGCGGCGGTACGATCCTAGCGGAGAAACTCTCGCCGCAAAAGGCGATGAAACTCTTAATGGAAGCAGAAGTGAAACCAGTTGAACAATTAATAGATGATGGATTTATAGATACTATTTATGATGAGTTTCCTTTAGTGGCTTGTGAGAATTTCCTCGAGAAACTGTTAACACTTGATTCAGGTGTTCTGCATTCATATAAGAGCATCTTGGTTCGAAAATGGGAACAGGTCAAACTCCGCGAAAGAATGGAAGCAGAAGTCCGAAGTTGTTCATATTTATGGGAAAGCGATGCTCACCATTTATATGTTACCAACTTTCTTAAAAAAAATTAAAGGTGGAAACTAAGTAGTAATATCAGTCTATCTTTTCTAGTAGAAGCATATGTATGAATAAAAACACTAGGAGGGATTTACAGATGTCACCAACACGCCAAGATGCCTGGTCCCAGGATGAGGATTTGTTACTTGCAGAAGTAGTTCTCCGTTATATAAGGGAAGGCGGCACCCAGCTCCATGCATTTGAGGAGGTTGGCAAACGTCTTTCCCGTACAGCCGCTGCCTGCGGTTTTCGCTGGAATTCATATGTTCGTAAACAATATAAATCTGGTATTGAACTTGCAAAGAAACAGCGTAAGGAATTAAAAAATCAACCCTCTCCTCCAAATCGTGAGCAAACTACATCACCTGTCGATTCAACTTCCCAACAAAAAGAACTTGCAAACGGTGAGATTACCTTTCAAGCTGTTATTCATTTTTTACATGGCCTTTACAAAAAAGCAGAAATGTCCTCAAGTATTCAAGAAGACAGGGAAAAGTCTTATGGGAAAATAAAAGAATTGGAAAAAACTACGTATTATCTTGCAGCTGAGAATGAAAGACTTGAAAAAAATTTGCAGGCTATTGAAGAGGATTACCGATCGCTAATGGAAATCATGGAGAGAGCGAGAAAAATGGTTGTACTGCAGGATGGTGACCGTGAACCAAGAGCAAAATTCCAGATGGATAAAAACGGAAACCTAGAAAAAGTCGAATAAAAAAGCGGGCAAATTGCCCGCTTTTTTGTTTATACTGTCATATCCTTATAATGAATTCTCTTGTTCCTGTGCTTTAACACCTTCAGGATACCAAACAAGGGGGTTTTCACCGCGATCACGTTCCATATCATAATCGACGCTAAGAAAGCCCATCTTATCCCAAAATTCTCTTGATTTAACCCTTGGATTGGTTTTAATTGGCAACCCAAAGCCTTTAGCAAAATCTACTAATGTCCTTCCATAACCTTTTCCTTGATATTCAGGAAGAACCTCAAGTTTCCACAACTCCAAATAATTTTGGGGAGGATAAAAATAGCGGTCAAATTTTTCATTAATTTCATATAAACTCATGCGGGCAATTAATTTACCTCCAAAATAAATACCATAAAAGGGAGAATTACTGTTATCCTCAATAATATTTTCCTCTAAATCCTCATTCATCGATAATTCTTGAATTCCATATTCTTTAAACTTTTTAAATTCTTCAAGGGTTTTAAAATTCACTTTTAGTTTTTCTACCGTTATTGTCATAGAAATACCTCCTTGGATGTTTCCTGCAATATATTAATTTGAAGCAAAGTACGAATGGAATAAAATTATTTTAAATATAGCCTTTATTCTGATACATTATATAACAAAAGAGTTTAAAATGCTTTGTTAATGATTAGAAAGCGCTTTCTTTTCTTGGGAAAATATATATTCCATGAAGACATTATACCAATGGAATACGGGGAAAAGGAAGAAAAAGTTCAAAAATTCTAAAAAAATAAGGAGGGGCTAATTGTAAAAAGCAGGTACACAAGCAGTTCGATAGTCAGAGATTGAATAATTTTGATAAAATATGGTTTAAATGGGGGAGATGAGGGGCTTTTTATGAGGATTGGAATTATTGGTGCTGGGTCGATAGGTTTACTTTTTGCTGCTTATTTAAGTGAAACTTGTCCTGTAACAGTCTATACAAAAACCGTTGATCAAGCAAAGGATATAAATAAAAATGGAATTGTACTAGTGAAAAATAGACAGGAAATAAAAAGAGACGTAGAGGCACGAGGGATTGACACGTGGAACGGTCAAGAGGATTTAATAATAGTGGCAGTTAAACAATATCAATTAGAAGAAATTATTAAAAAGATTAGCCAAATTACCAAAATACCATTAAATATTTTGTTTTTGCAAAATGGAATGGGCCACTTAAAGCTGCTTTCACGCTTGGAGGGTCATAATCTATTCGTAGGATCGGTTGAGCATGGAGCGTATAAAGAAAGTGCCTATAGGGTAAGACAAAATGGGGAAGGTGTTACCAATCTTGCCCTTTTTTGCGGTGCTTTAGCTGGTTTATCTTCTTTTATTTCCTTAGTTCCTATCGACTTTCCGGTTTGTTTTCATGAAAATTATTATGAAATGCTTTTAAATAAACTAATCATAAACGCAGTTATCAATCCATTAACAGCAATCCTTCAAGTGGAAAATGGAGGGTTGTTAAAAAATGATTATTATTATAACGTTTTAAAGGATTTATTTACAGAAATTACATTCATATTGAATTTGGAGGAGCCTGATATTTATTTTAATAGGGTAATCGAGGTCTGCCAAAATACAGCCCAAAATCGTTCCTCGATGCTAAAGGATATTGTGTCGGGCCGGAAAACAGAAGTGGACGCGATACTAGGCTTTTTACTAGAAAAAGCGCAGCAAGAGGCAAAGCCTGCCCCGCTCATCAATAGCTTTTACAATTTAGTAAAAGGTAAGGAGATGAATGGACAAGCAGGCGAAAGCTCTATGAATAATAATATCGCCCCTTCTTCCTAAGCAAAGTTTTTTTTTTATTCACTTGTAAATGCTATACTCGTTAAGAATAATCTGGTTTAGAAAGGAAGTACAATAAATGGAGATTGTTAATCTCTCTTTACCTGCAACAAACCGATTTGCTTCAAATTATTTGAAACAGTCGACTGAAATACAGCCTTTTTTTCATTATCGTTTTGATCAATTATCCGATGATTTGGAGAGATTAGCGGAATTAAATAATAGATCGTTTCAACGAAAAGAAATTGCCCGGCATATTGAAAATTTTATGGAGCGTTTTCCATCATCACCTTCTATTAAGCATTCCATTGAAAAACTTAAACAGGATAATAGCGTTGTCGTGATCGGTGGTCAGCAGGCAGGTATCCTAACGGGCCCTCTTTATACCTTACATAAAGTAATTTCAATTATTAAATTGGCAGAGGAAAAAGAAAAAGTGTTAAACGTGCCTGTTGTTCCAGTGTTTTGGATTGCTGGGGAAGACCACGATTATCAAGAAGTGAATCATGTTTTTATCCCGATTCAGCAAAAGGCAGATAAACGGATATTCCCACAGAAAGTGCTGCAAAAGAAAATGGTTTCAGATATCGTTTTAAATAAAGATATCGCGCTCACATGGGCTCGTCATTTAATCGGAACGTTCGGTGAGACAAATCACACAGCTAGTCTTTTAACCTTTATTGAGAACCAGCTTGAAAAGTCAACGACATTTGTGGACTTTTTTGCAAACATCATAATGGAGCTTTTTAAAGATTACGGACTGCTCATTATCGATTCGGGAGACCATAAGCTTAGAGAACATGAAAAGGAAATCTTATATAATCAAATTGAGAATCATGATTCAATCACATCTCTGCTCCTCGAACAGCAGAAGCAAATTCGTGATAAAGGTTTTCCAAATGCAATTGAAACAAATGATCAAGCGGCAAATCTCTTCTATTATGACCAAAGACTAAATGAACGTATTTTACTTGAATTTGATCGCAGGCAGGATCTTTTTGTGGGGCGAAATGGTTCTATTTCTTTTTCGAAAACAGAACTGGTGGAGCTTGCGGCCAATGATCCTGCTAAATTAAGCAATAATGTGGTAACGAGACCTTTAACTCAAGAATGGCTTTTTCCGACGCTTGCATTTATTGCCGGCCCCGGAGAAATTTCTTACTGGGCTGAGTTAAAGCAAGTTTTTGAACATTTTGATCTTAAGCTGCCGCCAATTGTCCCAAGATTAAATATTACCCTGCTTGACCGGTCGATTGAAACTGACATTGCTGACTTAAAGCTGAAATTATCGGATGTCCTTAGCCGTGGGACAGAACTTGAACGAGAGCAATTTCTTCAATCCATTAAAGATCAAGAAGTGGAAGAGCTATTTACGGGTGTAAAGGCCGATGTACAAGCCCAATACAGAAAAGTTGAAGAAAAGACGGAAAAGCTTGATCGGGGACTCCTGCCACTCGTTATCAAAAATGAACAAAACTTACTAAAGCAAATAGCCTTTCTGGAAGCGAAACTGGAGGAATCAGTTCAGTCCCGGCATCAAATTATTTTTAATAAGTATGCACGTGTCGATTTGGCATTAAGACCAGGTGGAGTACCTCAAGAACGGGTTTGGAATATCTTTGCATATCTAAATCAGTATGGGCTTAGCTTTGTAAACGACCTAATGGAACTAAACTTTGTCTTTGACGGGTACCACAAGGTTATAAAAATTTAGAAAACTTCACCATTTGGTGAAGTTTTTCTTTTTTTAAAAGGTTTTTTGAAGAGGGAGAAAGAATTATTAAAAATGGGTGGAGGAAAGTGGGGGAATGTGGTACATTTTATTTAGAAAGTGGGGGTAGTGGGCATGTTTATGGGTGAGTACCATCATAGCATTGATAACAAAGGCCGATTGATTGTACCCGCCAAATTTCGCGAAGACCTTGGAGAAATGTTTATTATTACCCGTGGTCTGGATCAATGCTTATTTGGTTACCCATTATCAGAGTGGAAAATACTTGAGGACAAACTGAAAGGATTACCTCTGACAAAGAAGGATGCCCGCGCTTTTACCCGATTTTTCTTCTCAGGTGCAACAGAGAGTGAACTTGATAAGCAAGGGAGAGTCAATCTTCCTGCCCCATTGCTTCAGTATGCCAAATTAGAAAAAGATTGTGTGATTTTAGGAGTTTCCAATCGAATCGAAATATGGAGCGAAAAGATTTGGGAAGACTATTTTGTACAGTCGGAAGAGTCTTTTACTGAAATTGCTGAAAATATGATTGGTTTTGATATTTAATGTGAAAACCAGTTCGATTGGAAAGGTGGAAAAAATGTTCGAACATAAGACAGTACTATTAGAGGAAACAGTCAATGGGTTAAATATAAAACCAGATGGAACATACGTAGATTGTACATTAGGCGGTGCTGGACACAGTTCACTCATCCTTTCGAAATTAGCTAAAAATGGAAGGTTACTCGCTTTTGATCAAGACGAGACAGCCATAGCCAGCGCAAAAGAAAGGTTAGCAGCTTATCTAGAGCAACTAACGATTATTAAAAGCAATTTCTTATATTTAACAGAGGAACTTGAAAAAAGAGGAATTCAAAAGGTTGATGGCATTTTGTATGATCTTGGTGTATCTTCCCCTCAGTTAGATACCCCTGAAAGAGGTTTTAGTTACCATCATGATGCACCATTGGATATGAGAATGGATTCCGATGCGGATCTTTCTGCCTACAATGTTATAAATGATTGGTCATATGAAGATTTGGTCCGGATCTTTTTTCGTTATGGCGAGGAGAAGTTTTCAAAACAGATAGCCCGAAAGATTGAAGCAGCTAGAGCAGTCAAGCCAATTGAAACAACTGGTGAATTAGTGGAAATTATCAAATCTGCAATTCCTGCGCCTGCTCGAAGAAAAGGCGGTCATCCAGCAAAACGGGTGTTTCAAGCCATTCGTATCGCCGTAAATGATGAGCTATCCGTGTTTGAACAATCCCTAAACCAGGCAATAGAGCTGTTAAACCCTGGTGGGAGGATTAGTGTCATTACGTTCCATTCTTTAGAGGACAGAATCTGCAAGGCAACCTTCAAAAAGGCAAGTGAAACTCCTGAATTGCCCCATGGCCTTCCGATCATTCCTGAAGAATATCAGCCTATACTAAAACTCATTACGAGAAAGCCAATTGTTCCAACGGATGAAGAATTAGAGATAAACAACCGCGCTAGATCAGCAAAGCTTCGCATTGCTGAAAAACAATAGATACTTAATTTTCAGGAGGGGAAAGAATGAGCAATCTTGCCAGAGAGCTGGAGCAGCAGAAACAACATCAGCAACAACAGCAGGAAATTCACAAACAAAAAAAGTCCCATGACAGAAAATCATGGTTGACACCTGGAGAGAAGCTAATCGGATTAGTTTTCGCCGGAATGGTTTGTCTGGGAGCGGTTCAGATGATCTCTAATCAAGCAAAGATTTATAAAGTGAACAAAGATATGCAGGAAGTCGAAGCTTCGATAAAAGATCAACAGAAAGTGAATAATGACTTAAAGGTTCAGGTCAGCGAATTAAGTAAGTACGACCGCATTAAGGATAAAGCAACAAAAATGGGTCTAGAATTGAATGAAAATAACATTAAGGTAGTGCAAGGAAAATGATAAAGAAACAGAAAAATATGAATGTAGGAGCAGCGATATTATTTTTAATATTCAGCCTGCTCTTTTTTATATTAATCATCCGTTATTTTTCTATACAAATTTCAGGGGAAGTAGGCGGCGAGCCACTAGCAGCTAAAGCCCAGCAAAAATATAGCAGAGTAGGAACATTGGAAGCTCAAAGAGGAACGATTTTTGATCGGACTGGTGAGATCGTTGCAGAGGATAGTTCTGCCTATACGCTTATTGCGATTTTGGATAAAAAAATGACAACCAATCCCAAAAAGCCAATGCATGTGGTCGATCCTGAAAAAACAGCATTGGAGCTTTCAAAATATATTCATCTGAGTGAGTCAAAAATTAACAGTATTCTAACCAAAAAAGGCAAGTTTCAAGTGGAGTTTGGCAAAGAAGGAAGAGATATTGATTATGTAACAAAACAGAAAATCGAAGATCTTCATCTGCCGGGAATTACATTTTCTCGCAGTTCTAAGCGCTTCTATCCAAATGGAATTTTCGCTTCACACCTTATTGGTTATACAGATCATGTTAAGCAAAAGGATGAATCCTCCAAAGTAGTTGGAAAAATGGGAATTGAACAGGAGCTTAATACGGATTTAACTGGAATGGATGGAAAAATAGATTACCAAAGTGATATCTGGGGATATATACTCCCTAATAACAAACCTAAAGTGACGCCTGCAAAAAATGGCAATGATGTATATTTAACGCTTGATAAAAAAATCCAAACCTTCGTAGAAGATGCAATGAATACGGTCGATAAGGAATACAAACCAAAAATGATGGTCGCAATTGTTGCTGATCCGAAAACAGGGAATGTATTAGCGATGGAACAGCGGCCAACCTTCGATCCAGAAACAAAAGAAGGAATTAATAAAAGCTGGCAAAACGCAGCAGTTGAATCCCCGTTTGAACCTGGTTCAACAATGAAAATTTTCACTCTTGCAGCGGCAGTTCAAGAAAATTTATTTAATCCGAATGAATCCTACCAATCCGGTTCTTATCAAGTAACACCGAAAAGCCCTCAAATTCATGACTGGAATGGGTCAGGCTGGGGAGCTATATCGTATTTAGAAGGCGTTCAAAGATCATCAAATGTGGCTTTTGCTAAAATTGCTAATGAAAAACTAGGATTTGATAAATTCCGTATGTATTTAACGAAATTTGGTTTAGATAAACCGACAGGGATTGAAGTTCCAAATGAAGCAGCTGGAAAAATTCCTTTTCAGTATCCTATTCAAAAAGCGACAACTGCTTTTGGTCAAGGAGTGGCGATCACACCGATAGAACAAATTCAAGGGGCAACAGCAATTGCTAACGATGGAAAAATGATGAAACCACACGTGATTGCTAAAGTGGTCGATCATGATACTGGTAAAACGATAAAAAACACAAAACCAGAGGTTGTCGGTACACCAATTTCAGCCCAGACGGCCAAACAGGTTCGCGATATTCTTGAAACGGTCGTTACGGCGCCAAAAGGGACAGGAAGTCGTTATAAAATCGATGGATATGATGTGGCTGGTAAAACAGGTACAGCACAAATTCCAGGTCCGGGAGGCAGGTATTTAACTGGTCCAAGTAATTATATATTTTCATTTATAGGAATGGCTCCTAAGGATGACCCGAAGCTTTTGGTCTATGTCGCCGTCCAACAGCCAACTATTGATGATTACACTAAAGGCTCAATACCGGTCTCGATGATCTTTGATCCTGTTATGAAGAATAGTTTGCAGTATTTAAATATTCAGCCATCAAAAGCAGCAAAGTCAACATCGAATAAGCTGCCCGATTTAACAGGACAATCGGTCGAGGCCTCTGTCCAAGAACTGACAAATAAAGGCTTCGAAACAGTGGTTGTCGGCAAGGGGACCACAGTGGAAAAACAATTGCCGCAAGAGGGTACAACCATTCTAGAAGGGGAGAAAGTGATCATTCGGACAGATGGTGACCCAGTTGCTCCCGATATGACTGGCTGGTCATTAAGAGATGTCATGAAGGCGGCGAAGATTACTGATCTACAGCTTGACACAAGCGGAAGCGGCTATGCTGTAAACCAAACGATTGCACCGGGAACAACGTTGCATGAGGGTGATAAGTTAAAGGTTACCTTTGAGCTTCCTGGACAGCAGCAAAAAAATGACTCAACCAACAACGAGGATAATGAAAAATCGTTCTAACAAAAAAAGTACAAGCATATACATGAACGTGAAAAGGAGGCTCGTTCATGTATGCGTGTATCTAACGTGACTGTCCGAAAACGATTAATGCTTGCTTTGTTCGTTGGTATTTTGGCCTTTTTCATTATTGATGTCCGGTTAGGCTACGTTCAATTCATCCTTGGGGATATGTTAACAGGCATGGCAAAGGGGTCATGGAGCAGAAACATTCCCTTTGAACCGAAACGAGGAGAAATTGTTGATCGAAATGGCGTCGCATTAGCAACAAACGTGAGCGCCCCGACAGTCTATGTCGTCCCAAGACAAGTTAAAGATCCTGCCCTGACCGCCGAAAAGTTAGCGGCCGTTTTAAATATGTCAAAGGAAAAAGCTTATCGGGATATTACAGCGAAAGAATCACTGGTAACAATCAAAGAGGGAAAGAAAATTTCCCATGCGAAAGCGAAAGAAATTAGGGCGCTCGGGCTTGCTGGGGTATATATTGGCGAAGACTCCAAACGCCATTATCCATTTGGGACTTATCTATCTCATGTCCTGGGCTTTGCGGGAGTAGATAATCAAGGACTAATGGGCCTCGAGCTATACTATGATAAAGAACTTAATGGCAAAAGAGGTGCCGTAAAATTTTATGCAAATGCTAAAGGACATCGGATGGATAATATGGCAGATGATTATGAACCGCCTGTGAATGGTCTTGATTTAAAGTTGACAATAGATACAAAGATCCAAACCATTGTTGAAAGAGAGATGGAAATTGCCGAGGCAAAGTATAACCCGGACGGCATTGTTGCGATTGCCATGAATCCAACGAATGGAGAAATCTTGGCGATGTCAAGCAGACCGAGCTTTGACCCTGCAAATTTCCGAAATGTTCCTCAAGAGGTTTATAATCGAAATCTTCCTGTCTGGTCAACCTATGAGCCGGGTTCTACCTTTAAAATTATCACTCTTGCCGCTGCCTTAAATGAAGGGAAAGTAGATTTAGATAAAGAGCATTTTCATGACTCCGGTTCTGTCGAAGTTGGCGGCGCCAGGCTTAAATGCTGGAAAAGAGGCGGACATGGGGATGAAACCTTTTTGCAAGTGGTTCAAAACTCCTGTAATCCGGGATTTGTTGAATTAGGCCAAAGATTGGGCAAGGATACTTTATTTAAATATATTAAGGATTTTGGTTTTGGCCAAAAAACAGGGATTGACCTGCAAGGGGAAGGCACTGGAATTTTGTTTAACCTGAATCGCGTTGGTCCGGTTGAATTAGCAACAACGGCCTTTGGTCAAGGTGTATCGGTTACACCGATTCAACAGGTTGCTGCCGTTGCTGCGGCAGTGAATGGAGGTATTCTCTACAAGCCTTATATTGCAAAAGAACTCATTGATCCGGTCACAAAAGAAGTTGTGATGAGAAATTCACCTGTGGAAAAACGAAGGGTTATTTCCGAGGAAACTTCAAAAAAAGTTCGTTATGCCCTTGAAAGTGTTGTTGCTCAAGGATCAGGCGGCAAGGCGTTTGTTGATGGATACCGAATTGGCGGTAAGACGGGTACTGCGCAAAAAGCTGCAAACGGAAGATATTTGGAAAATAACTACATCCTATCCTTTATCGGGTTTGCGCCCGCTGATGACCCACAGCTCGTTGTCTATGTGGCGGTTGATAATCCAAAGGGAACGATACAATTCGGGAGCCAGGTTTCCGCCCCAATTGTTGGAAATATTATGAAGGATGCTTTGCCTGCCTTAGGTGTCAAACCAAGAGCTAACCAGATGGAAAAGAAAATGACGATTTTAGATACACCATTAATCCAGATTCCTGACTTAGTCGGTATGACGAAAATCGATATTATGGATCAAATGCTAAATTTAAAGATTGATTCAAGCGGAACGGGGGATGTTGTTGTGCGCCAATCTCCTGAGCCTGGAGCAAAAGTAAAAACAGGATCAACCATTCGACTTTACTTTGATAAAAAAGAGTAATAGCATTACTAAATGGAAATATGGTATTAAATTTTGAACGTAGATAATTGTCTGGCTCAGCGCCCAGCGATTAGTGTTCTTCACTAAACGGGCGCTTGCGCTTTTCAAATGGGGCGGTCGGAATCCTTTCCGCCGCCCCTATAATTTTTTTACTACTTGGTTAGTGGTATATTTTCATGTAAAATAAGGGAGGACTTCATCCAATATGGGGAAATAGCCCATATAAAATGACGAGAGGATTTGAGAATAATGAGGTTACAACAGCTGCTCAAGAATTTGCATCCATTAAGCCCACTGGCAGGGGGAGACCCGGAGATTACTTCAATTGAGAACGATAACCGGAAGGTGCAGCAAGGGGGCTTGTTTGTTTGTATTAAAGGATATACCGTTGATGGCCATGACTTTGCAGAATCAGCAGTTAAAAATGGTGCTGTGGCAATTCTTGCGGAAAGGCCTCTCCAGCTTGACGTTCCTGTGGTAATTGTCAATGATACGAACCGGGCAATGGCGGTTCTGGCTGATGCATTTTATGAACATCCAACAAAACATCTTCACCTTATTGGAATTACAGGAACAAATGGAAAAACAACAACGAGCCATCTAATAGAAAAAATCCTAACAGATTCCGGAAAGAAAACGGGCTTAATTGGGACCATGTATACGAAAATTGGCAATGAAATTCTTGAAACGAAAAATACGACCCCTGAAAGCTTGACATTGCAAAAGACATTTAAACAAATGGTCGACTCGAATGTTGAAGCGGCAGTGATGGAGGTTTCCTCTCACGCACTGGACCTTGGAAGAGTACAAGGCTGTGATTATAATATAGCGGTGTTTACCAATTTAACTCAAGATCATCTTGATTATCACCATACAATGGAAGAGTATAAACACGCCAAAAGTTTATTGTTTTCCCAACTAGGAAATACCTTTGATGTAGAGCATCCAAAGTTTGCAATTCTAAACGTAGATGATCCTGCTTCAGAAACATATAAGAAATCTACTGCTGCACATGTTATTACATACGGAATTGATCATCAAGCCGATATCAAGGCAACGAACATTGAAATGACATCAAATGGAACATCCTTTGAATTGGCAGTACTAGGTAAAGTTTATTCAATGAAAATCCAGCTCATTGGTAAATTCAGTATTTATAATGTTTTGGCTAGCGTGGCCGCTGCTCTTGTATCTGGTATCTCTCTTGAGCAAATTATTCAATCGATTGAAAATGTGAAAGGTGTTGCCGGAAGAGTTGAATTGGTCAATGCTGGACAAAACTTTACGGTTATAGTTGATTATGCACATACGCCTGATAGTCTCGAAAATGTTTTAAAAACAATCCACCAATTTGCTAAAGGAAAAATCTTCGTGGTAGTAGGTTGTGGAGGGGATAGGGATCGAACCAAACGGCCGTTAATGGCGAAAATTGCCTGTCGTTATGCAACAGATCCGATCTTCACCTCAGATAATCCGAGAAGTGAAGATCCACTTGCTATTTTAAAGGAAATGGAGGAAGGTGTTCACGGAGAAAATTATTTAGTCATACCTGATAGAAAAGAGGCGATTGCAAAGGCTGTTACTAGTGCGGCAGCCGGTGATATTATTTTAATTGCCGGAAAAGGCCATGAAACCTATCAAATAATTGGTAAACAAGTACATGATTTTGATGATCGCTTAGTAGCCCAAGAAGCAATTTTGGAAAAAAATAATTTTTGTTTAGTTGTAGACATCAGTTTTGTAGGAATTGAATAGTAGATTATTAGATAGAAAAAAAGATGGAGAATAAAGTGGAAAATGGAAAACACAAACTTATATTTAACGATAAGAAATAACAGTAATGAATTAAAAGATACATATGATCGAGCTGTCCTGCCCAATGTATTCATTAATTTGAGCTTAGAAAGGAAGGGATAAAATGCTGGAGCAAGTTATCTTTTTCACAATAATCCTAGCTTTTCTAATCACTGTCTTACTTTCTCCAGTTTTTATTCCCTTTTTAAGAAGGTTGAAATTTGGACAAAGCATTCGCGAAGAGGGTCCAAAGTCACATCAGAAAAAGTCTGGGACTCCAACAATGGGCGGAGTGATGATTTTATTTGCAATTGTGATTACAACTCTTGTCATGAATGGAAAATTTGGTGAACCAACAGTAAAAACTTTTTTACTGTTATTTGTAACCGTAGGATTTGGTCTATTAGGTTTTCTTGATGACTTTATAAAAGTGGTGTTAAAGAGAAATTTAGGATTGACTTCCAGGCAAAAGCTGCTGGGACAGATTATCATTTCAGCTATTTTTTATATGATCTATAAACATAATAATTTTTCAACAGACATCCGTTTGCCATTTACGGATTACTCCGTTGATCTTGGCTGGTTTTTCGTTTTCTTTATTATTTTCTGGCTTGTTGGATTTTCGAATGCTGTTAATTTAACAGATGGACTTGATGGTTTAGTGTCAGGCACCGCTGCAATTGCATTTGGGGCTTATGCAGTGTTAGCATGGAACCAATCACAATTTGAAGTCGCCATTTTCTCGGTTGCCGTAGTTGGAGCTGTGCTGGGCTTCCTTGTCTTTAACGCCCATCCAGCAAAGGTTTTTATGGGGGATACGGGCTCATTGGCCCTAGGTGGTGCGATTGCAACAATTGCCATATTAACGAAGCTGGAAATTTTATTAATTATCATTGGCGGGGTATTTGTTCTTGAAACCTTATCCGTTATTCTACAAGTCATCTCTTTTAAAACAACTGGGAAGCGAATTTTTCGGATGAGCCCATTACATCATCATTATGAGCTATCCGGCTGGTCGGAATGGAGAGTTGTTGTAACCTTCTGGAGTGTTGGACTATTATTTGCAATTATCGGAATTTATATCGAGGTGTGGTTGTAATTGAAACAGATTAAAACGTATCATCATAAAAAAATTCTTGTTCTTGGTTTGGCCAAAAGCGGTGTGACCGCTGCGGCACTATTGCATCAGCTAGGTGCATTTGTGACTGTGAATGATAAAAAGCCTTTATCGGAAAATCCTGAGGCCCAAGGACTTCTTGAGCATGGAATCAAAGTAATTTGCGGGGACCATCCAATTGAGCTTCTAGAGGAAGGGTTTGAATTGATTGTCAAAAACCCGGGTATTCCTTATACCAATCCAATAATCAAAGGGGCACTTGAAAAGGAAATTCCCGTTATTACCGAGGTTGAGCTGGCCTATCAAATTTCCGAAGCTCCTTTTATTGGGATCACGGGTACTAATGGAAAAACAACAACGACTACTTTGGTTTATGAAATGTTAAACACGGGAAAGAAGCAGCCACTAATTGCTGGGAATATCGGTAAGGTTGCTTCAGGTGTGGCCCAAAAGGCAACAAAGGAAAATACAATTGTGATTGAATTGTCTTCTTTCCAGTTAATGGGGATTGATACGTTTAAACCTAACATTGCCATTATTACGAACCTTTATGAGGCCCATTTAGATTATCATGGTACAAGAAAGGAATACATCGCGGCGAAAGCAAATATCACGAAAAACCAAACTTTTGCTGATTACTTAATCGTGAATGCGGAACAGCCGGATGTAATGAATATTGCCCGTCAGTCGAAGGCAAAGATTATTCCTTTCTCTGCAAAAAATGAATTGGATGAAGGGGCATATGTAAGTGATGGCTGGGTTTGTTTTAATGGTGAAAAGGTTATGCGAATTGCTGATATTGCCCTTCCAGGGGCACATAATCTTGAGAATATTTTATCGGCAATGGCAGCTGCCAAGCTCTCAGGGGTAGAAAATAAAGCCATTAATGAGGTGCTGCGAACATTTACAGGGGTTAAGCACCGTTTGCAGTATGTCACAGAAATTTCCGGTAGAAAGTTTTATAACGATTCGAAAGCTACAAATATATTAGCGACCGTTAACGCGTTAGCTGCATTCAAACAGCCTGTAATTCTTCTTGCTGGCGGATTGGATCGCGGAAATGAGTTTGACGATCTTATACCCTATTTGAAAAATGTGAAGGCGTTACTTACCTTTGGTCAAACAGCTCCTAAAATAGAGCGAGTGGGTAAGGATGCAGGAATAAAACAAATGATCCGTGTCGATAATGTTGACAAAGCTGTTCCAGTTGCATACCAAATATCTGAAGCAGGAGACGTTATACTGTTGTCACCTGCCTGTGCAAGCTGGGATCAATATAAAACTTTTGAAGTCAGGGGAGACATTTTTATTGAGGCTGTGCATAAGCTTAAGTAAGGGCTTGTCTTTAGCGGATTCGACATGTCTTCGGGCCCTAATACTTGCGTCTTCGAGGTGTGGTATCTGTGCCGACAAAGAGAACGACTCCTGATTATATTTTATTAATTGTAACACTTACACTCCTGACAGTGGGACTTATCATGGTTTACAGTGCGAGTGCAGTATGGGCGGAATATAAGTTTAATGATTCCTTCTTTTTTGCCAAAAGACAAATACTGTTTGCTGTTGTAGGGATTGCTGCCATGTTTTTTATCATGAATGTCAATTACTGGACATGGCGAACACATGCAAAAACCATCTTACTTGTTTGTTTTGTCTTATTGGTTCTGGTCCTGATTCCAGGTGTCGGAAATGTCCGGAATGGGTCGCGGAGCTGGATCGGTGTAGGTGCTTTTTCAATTCAGCCGTCTGAATTTATGAAATTGGCGATGATTGCGTTCTTAGCTAAATATTTATCGGAAAGACAAAAAGTTATCACGTCCTTTACGAAAGGACTTCTCCCATCATTAGGATTAGCTTTTGCTGCATTTGCGCTGATTATGCTGCAGCCGGACCTAGGAACAGGTACGGTAATGATGGGGACCTGTATTGTGATGATTTTCATAGCAGGTGCACGGATCAGCCATTTTGCTGCATTAGGATTATTGGGTGTTGCTGGTTTTGTCGGTTTAATTATTTCAGCACCGTATCGGATAAAAAGGATTACATCTTTCTTGGATCCTTGGTCAGACCCGCTTGGAAGCGGCTTTCAAATCATCCAATCTTTATATGCAATTGGGCCAGGAGGGCTATTTGGACTCGGATTAGGGGAAAGCAGACAAAAGTTTTTCTATCTTCCTGAGCCGCAAACTGACTTTATTTTTGCGATTCTTTCCGAAGAACTAGGTTTTATCGGTGGATCCTTCGTTTTACTGTTATTTGCGTTATTGTTATGGAGAGGAATAAGGATTGCTCTCGGGGCCCCTGATTTATATGGCAGCTTTCTGGCAGTAGGGATTATTGCTATGGTTGCAATCCAGGTGATGATAAACATTGGGGTTGTCACCGGATTAATGCCGGTAACGGGAATTACCTTGCCGTTTTTAAGCTATGGCGGATCTTCACTAACCTTAATGCTCATGGCAATCGGTGTTCTTCTTAACATAAGCAGATATGCCCGATATTAGAGATATAAATTTTCTATTTTAAGCACTACCCTGTTCCAAACAGGGTTCTTTTTGTTTTAAAGATCAAATAGGATATTCTAAAATGGATTACGCATTATTACATTTCTCTAACAATCTTTTTTCAGATCCGTTTTTTTCTTATATTTTATAGTAGAATGGGTTGGTTAAGTCTGTAATTCTTTAATGGAGTGGTTAGCATGAAAATAGTGATTAGCGGCGGCGGAACTGGTGGACATATCTATCCCGCACTTGCCCTTATCAGGGAAATTCAAAAAAAAACAACCGATGCTGAATTTTTATATATTGGCACGAAAAGTGGTTTAGAGAGTACACTGGTCCCAAGAGAAAATATCCCTTTCAAATCTATACATATAACAGGCTTTAAGCGAAAGCTTTCATTTGATAACGTAAAAACCGTTTATCGGTTTTTTAAAGGGGTAAGGGACAGCAAGAAAATATTGAGGGAATTTAAAGCTGATGTTGTGATCGGCACCGGCGGCTATGTTTGTGGACCGGTTGTTTATGCAGCGTCTAAGCTAAAAATCCCGACGATCGTTCATGAACAGAATAGTGTTCCTGGTTTAACCAACAAATTTTTGAGCCGTTATGTAAATAAAATTGCGGTCTGCTTTGAAGAAGCAGAGGATTATTTTCCTAAAAGTAAAGTTGTCTTTACAGGTAATCCCCGAGCAACAGAGGTACTTGGGAAGGATGGAATTCGCGGTCGGCTATCGGTTGGATTAAGTACGACGGTTCCGACTGTGTTAATTTTTGGAGGAAGCCGGGGTGCAAGGCCAATCAATGAAGCAGTTGTAAAATCATTATCGGACTTTAGCAAAAAACCGTATCAGGTTCTCTATGTAACTGGCGATGTTCATTTTGAAGCTGTAGAAAAAGAAGCTGAGCTCGTTGGAAATCCACCCAATGTTATTATTAAACCATTTATCCATAATATGCCGGAAGTTCTGGCAGGTATTGATTTAGTTGTTTCGAGAGCAGGGGCAACGACACTTGCTGAATTAACTTCACTTGGGATCCCAAGCATACTAGTTCCAAGTCCGTATGTAACAAACAATCATCAGGAAAAGAATGCGCGTTCTTTAAGTGACCATGGTGCAGCTGAGCTGCTGCTGGAAGAAGATTTGAATTCTAAAAGCCTTGTAAAGCATATTGACATGATTTTACTGGACAAAGATAAACTTGCCGGAATGAAAACAAAAGCTAAAAAAATGGGTGTTCCTGATTCCGCACAAAGACTTTTTGAGGTTATAAAACAACTAATAAACGAAAAACGACAGTAGCCCAATTATTTTTCAAGCATAAATTAACATTAACTCACGTTTAGTAAGATAGGGAGGTTACTATGGAGGAAATAATAAAAGAATTACAAGCATTTAAGATTGGCAAGGTTAAGGAAAATGAACCCTTATCCCTGTATACGACAATTAAAATCGGCGGACCAGCAGATTTGCTTATTGAACCCTCCTCAATCGAAAGCTTAGAAAAGGTTATGGAAATTGTCCAAGCTCACAATCTTAGCTGGAGAGCAATTGGAAGAGGTTCAAACCTGCTGGTTTCAGATAAAGGGATCGATGGTGCGGTCATTCGTTTAGGCGCAGAATTAGGTGGAGTTGAAATAAACGGGAATGAAATTAAAGTTGGCAGCGGCTATTCACTCGTAAGTCTAGCAACAATGATCAGTAAAAAAGGCTTATCAGGACTGGAATTTGCTAGCGGAATTCCAGGATCAGTTGGCGGAGCCGTTTATATGAATGCCGGTGCGCATGGGTCGGATATCAGTAGAATTTTAACAAAGGCACATATCTTGTTTGAAGATGGAAAGATAGAATGGCTGTCGAACGAGGAAATGGACTTTTCTTATCGAACTTCAATCCTGCAAAAGAAGCGTCCGGGCATTGTGGTAGAAGCGATTTTCAAGTTGGTCGAAGGCGATCGGGCGGAAATTGTCGCGTCAATGCAAAAAAATAAAGATTATCGGAAAGAAACGCAGCCTTGGAATTATCCATGTGCAGGAAGTATCTTTCGTAACCCTCTTCCAAATTATGCGGGCAGGCTGATTGAGGATGCCGGATTAAAGGGCTTCTCAATTGGCGGAGCCAAGATTTCGGAATTGCATGGAAACTTCATCGTTAATTCTGGAAATGCCACAGCAAAAGACGTGCTGGCGGTTATTCAACATGTAAAGGATACCATTTATGATTTGTATCAAATAAAGATGGAAACCGAAGTGGAAGTTATCGGCAGAAAATAGCCGGAAATAAATCTCACTAATTACCAATAATGTGGTATAATTACTCATTATCAAATGATAATAAAGCAGGTAAAGTTGAATGACGGCATGATGATTCGTGCCGTTGTTTTCGGTTGATAAGAAATACCCCTAATTGGTATAAAATTCATGGACAAGCAGTGATGGGAGGGGAAATATGGAAAATAAAAATGTTGTTTCCCTTGAGGATCGAATTCCAAAGCTAAAACAGGAAAGACGCAAAAAGGCAAACAGAAGGCTGATTTTTCTTCTTTTCTTATTTTTTGCTCTTATCGTTGTTGTTGCCTATATTCAATCACCATTAAGCCGAATAAAGATTATAACTGTAAAAGGAAATGAATTTTATTCCAGTCAAGAAATTATTCAGAAGACAGGTCTTTCTACTAAAACAAATATTTGGACGGTAAAGAAACAGGCAATTTCAGCAAGTCTTGAGCAGCTGCCAGAAATCAAAAACGTTGATGTGAAGGTGAAATGGTTAAATTCGGTTGTGATCCAGATAACAGAACATAAAAAACTTGCTTACTTAAAGAAGAATTCTTTTTATTGTCCAGTTTTGGAAAACGGGACAATTTTGGAAAATAGAAAAACTGGTAAAGTACCGATCAATGCACCGATTTTAATGGGCTTTAAAGAAGGGGCAGTTCTCAACGAATTATTAGTGGAGATGGGAAAATTACCAAATGTTGTCCTTAATTCCGTTTCTGAAATTCATTACGCACCCAGGAAAACGGATCATTACCATATAACCTTATACATGAATGATGGTTTTGAAGTGAGTGCTACAATTAAAAGCTTTTCTGGAAAAATGGCACATTACCCTTCGATAATAAGTCAATTAGATCCCAATAAAAAAGGCATTATTGATTTAGAAGTAGGCTCGTATTTTAAAGCGTATGAACCAGCAAAAGGGGAGGAGCCAGTTGAAAAAGATAAGAGTACAAGGTAAGTATGTTGTTCTATCCTTTGTTTGCCTTGTTCTTGGGTATATGCTGGCTTTTTCTTATCATTTAAATCAGAAGGAAAATGAATCAACAGCATATAAACTATCTGATAAACAATGGGAAAAGACAATCGCACTTAGAAATCAACTTATTAACCAAGAAGAGACCAATCAAAAACTCCAAAAGGAATTGAATCAAAAGCAGGGAAAGGTTCTTGAAAATGAACAGGAGCTTTCAAAGGAAGCTCAGGTTTTCTATAACCTTGCCGATGATGCAGAAAAGTATCGGATGTTTTTAGGTCAAGTAAAGGTCCAGGGAAAAGGTGTGAAAGTTACCTTAGCTGATGGAGCTTATGATTCAAAGGATCCAAATGTAAACAATTATCTTGTTCACGAGATGCATGTTTTTAAAGTAGTGAATGAACTCTATATTTCAGGAGCTTCGGCTGTAGCCATTAATGGACAAAGATTATCAAGCCGTTCTTATATAGTTTGTAATGGACCGGTAATTACAGTAGATGGAAATGAATTCCCCGCTCCTTTTATTGTTACAGCAATTGGTGACCCGGATACATTATCTGCTGCATTAAACCTTACAGGTGGAGTTAAAGACCAATTGGTAAACGATAATATCGTCTTTACGCTTGAAAAGAAAGACGCTATTGTTTTAGATCCCATTCTGGGAGGTTAATGAAGGCATGCTCGCGTCCACAATAGGAAAAAGGATAAGGTAAGGCAGGGGGGAAAAGTGGACAAACAAAAGAAAAGATTTAGCTTTGTTGCCATAGCAGTTATCATCGGGTTTATGATAGCCGTGCAATTTCAAACTGTGAAAAAACCAGTTGAAAGGGATACAAGGGATATATGGCAGCTGCGTGAGGCACTGTTGAAGGAAAAAGAATTGCAGACAAATTTGTTGAAGGAAATCCGTTCAAACGATGAAAAAATAGCTTCATATGAATCGAAAAAAAAGCAAAGTAAAGAGGAAACGCTAAGAAAAACTTTACAGGAACTTAAAGTGGGGGCGGGGTTGACTCCTGTAACAGGGCCGGGAATCATTCTTAAAATAGAACCTGTCTACGAAAACATAAAACTGGGGGAGCCAGTGACAAAGATTATTTCCCCAGATCTTTTAAAGAGACTTTTAAATGATCTAAATATGTATGAAGCAAAATATGTTTCGATTGATGGACAACGGGTCATTAATACAACGGTCATTCGTGACATTAATTCTGAAACGAAGATTGATGGGCACTCAATCAAAGGTCTTCCCCTTGAGGTTAGAGTGATTGCAGATAATAAGCAAATAGCAGACAAGTTATATAACCGGATGAAAGGGTCAAAATCAACAGAGGAATTTTTTATTGATAATTTGCGGCTGACAATATCTCCACCAAATGAAAATGTGACAGTTCCCGCCTATGATAATCCATTACATATCCGTTTTATGGCTCCTGTGAAAGCTGGAAAAGGAGGCAGTTCTTAAATGTGGCTTCCAATCGTGGGGTTGATTGTTGGAATCATCCTCGGACTACTAACCGATATTAGAGTACCAGAAGAATATTCCAATTATTTATCGATTGCCGTACTGGCTGCCTTTGATACATTATTCGGAGGAATTAGGGCACAGTTGCAAAATATTTATGATGAAAAGGTTTTTGTTTCAGGATTCTTTTTTAATATTGGACTTGCAGCAAGTTTAGCTTTTCTAGGCGTTCATCTTGGTGTAGACTTGTACTTGGCGGCAGTTTTTGCATTTGGAGTCAGATTATTTCAAAATATTGCCGTGATCAGACGTATATTATTGACAAAATGGTCAACAAACAAAGAAAAATTAGAAAAAAAGTAATTTTTTTAAAGGGAATCATTTAGTTGTGACGAATATTTTTATAGGATAAGCGTAGAACGTGAATTGTTGTTCCTTTTAAGGAATGTTAAAGGAGGTGCCAAAGAATGAACAGCAATGAAATTTATGTTAGTCTTGACATCGGTACGTCCAGTGTAAAAGTAATCATTGGAGAAATGGTCAATGACACATTAAATATTATTGGCGTTGGTAATGTCAAGTCAGAAGGATTAAGAAAAGGGTCTATTGTTGATATAGATGAAACCGTTCATTCAATTAAAAAAGCGATTGAGCAGGCTGAACGAATGATTGGAATGGATATTAGCCAGGTTATTGTAGGAATACCTGGTATCCACGTTACACTTCAGCCCTGTCATGGTGTGGTAGCTGTTTCAAGTCAAAACCGGGAAATTACAAATGAAGATGTCACCCGAGTCATTGAAGCTGCACAAGTTGTCTCAATTCCACCGGAAAGAGAAATTATCGGTGTTGTTGCTAAACAATATATTGTTGATGGACTTGATGAAATAAATGACCCGCGCGGAATGATTGGCGTCCGTTTGGAAATGGAAGGAACAATTATTACTAGTTCTAAAACAATACTACATAATACACTCCGATGTGTAGAGCGAGCGGGCTTGGAGATTTTGGATATAGCTCTCCAGCCGCTTGCAGTAGGTTCTTTTGCATTATCGAAGGATGAGAAAAATCTAGGGGTTACTCTTCTTGATTTAGGCGGCGGGTCATCCACAATTGCTTATTTTGAACATGGACAGTTAAAGGCCACGAGCGTTATCCCAGTAGGCGGTGACCACATAACAAAGGATATTTCGATTGGTCTTCGGACCTCAACTGAGGATGCTGAAAAAATAAAAATAAAGCATGGACATGCTTTTTATGATGATGCATCTGAAGATGAAGTATTTAGTGTTCCAATTATTGGAAGTGATCAGCATCAGCAATTTAACCAACTAGAGATTTCTGATATTATTGAAGCAAGAATGGAAGAAATTTTTGAATTAGTTGCCCAAGAAATGAAACGATTAGGTATTCGTGATTTACCAGGAGGGTATGTTTTAACTGGTGGCGTTGCTAATATGCAAGGGGTACTTGAACTTGCCGAGGAGATTTTGCAAGCCAGAGTCCGTATAGCAGCTCCTGACTATATTGGTGTTAGAGAACCACAATATACAACAGCAGTAGGATTGATTAAACATGCCTACAAGAATGCTAGATTACCAGGGGGGCACTCCTTGGAACCATCACCTGTTACTGTTTCGGAACCGGTAGAAAAACGGGTTCCTAAGCAGCATCAGCAACCTAAAGCTAAGCCAGAAAAACATCCGGAAGAAAAAATGTCATCGAAAGTAAAAAAATTCCTTAGTACCTTTTTCGAATAATTATCAAAAAGAGCGTACAGGACGATCGATGAATTAGGAGGATTTGTCATGTTAGAGTTTGATACGAATTTAGATTCTCTTGCTACCATAAAAGTCATCGGGGTTGGCGGTGGTGGAAATAATGCGGTGAACCGAATGATCGAACATGGCGTTCAAGGTGTTGAGTTCATCGCAGTCAATACAGATGCTCAAGCATTAAACCTATCTAAGGCTGAAGTCAAGATGCAGATTGGTGCCAAATTGACCCGAGGTCTTGGAGCTGGAGCGAATCCTGAAGTTGGGAAAAAAGCAGCAGAAGAGAGTAAAGAACAACTTGAAGCAGCATTAAATGGTGCTGATATGGTATTCGTTACAGCTGGAATGGGCGGTGGAACAGGAACCGGAGCTGCGCCCGTAATTGCTCAAATTGCCCGTGATCTTGGGGCATTAACAGTTGGGGTTGTAACACGCCCGTTCACATTTGAAGGAAAAAAACGTGCCAATCAAGCCTCTGGTGGAATTGGATCAATGAAAGAGGCAGTTGATACGTTGATTGTCATTCCAAATGACCGCTTACTGGAAATTGTTGATAAAAGCACTCCAATGCTTGAAGCATTCCGTGAAGCGGATAATGTTCTCCGTCAAGGGGTGCAGGGTATTTCTGACTTAATTGCTACTCCAGGTCTAATTAACTTGGATTTTGCTGATGTCAAAACAATCATGTCAAGTAAAGGTTCTGCATTGATGGGAATCGGTGTTGCCTCTGGTGAAAATCGTGCTGTTGAAGCAGCGAAGAAAGCCGTTAGTTCACCTTTATTGGAAACCTCTATTGACGGTGCCCAAGGGATCTTAATGAATATTACCGGCGGAATGAATTTAAGCCTATACGAAGTTCAGGAGGCCGCGGATATTGTTGCGTCTGCATCTGACCAAGAGGTAAACATGATTTTTGGTTCCGTTATTAATGAAGGCCTTAAGGATGAAATCATTGTAACTGTAATTGCTACTGGTTTTAGAGAAGATGTGTCACAGCCTAAAATCACAAGACCAGCATTTGGTCAGGCCAAATCCAATATTGGTGCAATTAAAAGAGAGCCAAAACGAGAAGAACCACAGCAAGAACAACAACAACAGCGCACATCGTCGTCTGCATCCCAGGAAGATGCTTTGGACATCCCAACCTTCCTTCGAAACAGAAATCGGCGTCGTTAATTAAACATTATATAAGAATTTGATAAAGGCATAGCTCCGAATCGGGGCTGTGCCTTTTCGATTATTAGAACCAAAATTAAAAGACAAAATCCGAATAAATTTCCGTGATTTTGTTAACAGAAAATGACAGTATCAGCGCCATATATACGATATACTTTTCCCTAAACAGAATAGAAAATTGGTGATAAAGTTCAATGGAGATAAGATAATTGGCAGTTTCGTAAAGTGGAGGAAGCTTTTGATATGACTATTTATTTGGATGTCATTTGGTTGTTGAACTTTTTATTTGATAGCCTTCTCCTTTATTTAACAGCCCTGTTTCTAAAACGAACAATCCGAATATGGAGGCTGTTTGCGGGAGGATTTATTGGGTCAATGATCGTTATACTCGCATTTACACCTTTTAGCAGTATGACTAACCATCCGATTGCAAAGTTTATTTGTTCGGTCTTAATGATTCTTACCGTTTTCGGCTACCAAAGATGGCGTTTCTTTTTCAAAGGATTAATGACACTTTATTTGGCCACCTTTCTACTTGGGGGTGCACTTATTGGGGCTCATTATTTTATTCAATATGATTCCCAATTGACAACGAGGGTTATACTTTCGACTGTTAAAGGATTTGGTGATCCTATTAGTTGGTTGTTTGTGTTACTCGGATTTCCTGTGGCCTGGCATTTCTCGAAATCAAATGTAGAGAGTCTGGAAATGGTAAAAATACAATTTGAGCAAATTGTAGATGTAACCGTTACGATCAATGAAGATGTCCTCATTTTTAAAGGATTAGTTGATAGTGGGAACCAGTTATATGACCCGCTGTCAAAAATGCCTGTCATGTTTGTATCAATCAAAAATAAACTAGAAACAGTCGCAGAGCCGATAAAAACACTTGCTGGTGATTCAGAAGCAGTAATCATGGGCAGTTTAGAGATTCCGTCTGAATGGCAGAACAGGCTAAGAGTAGTCCCTTATAGTGTTGTAGGACAAGAAAGGCAGCTTATTGCAGCTATTAAGCCTGACCAGATTCTCATTACCAAGGAGGATGACCACTATCTATGTGAAAAAGGACTTGTGTCTTTTACCATGCAGCAGCTTTCTGCCGATAATTCTTTTGATTGTATTGTCCATCCCAAGATGCTGACAGGGCCGCGTCGCAGCAATGATACAGAGAAGGTAAGCTAATATTACTATACTCACGAAAAACCTAATTTAGAAGGAGGAACATTCATGAAAAAATGGCGGCTTCACTTATCTTACTTTTGGTACAAAATCCTTATAAAGCTTGGTATTAAAACCGATGAAGTTTTTTATATTGGCGGAAGTGAAGCATTGCCGCCTCCTTTAAGTAAAGATGAAGAAGAAATTTTATTAAAAAAACTTCCCAGTGGTGATAAGGCTGCCCGATCAATCTTAATTGAACGAAATTTAAGATTAGTCGTTTATATTGCGAGAAAGTTTGAAAATACTGGAATTAATATTGAAGACTTGATTAGTATTGGTACAATTGGTCTCATTAAAGCGGTCAATACCTTTAACCCGGAAAAGAAAATTAAGCTAGCTACATATGCTTCAAGATGTATTGAGAACGAAATACTCATGTATTTGCGAAGAAACAACAAGATTCGCTCAGAGGTATCCTTTGACGAACCGCTAAATATTGATTGGGATGGAAATGAACTTTTGTTATCTGATGTACTTGGAACAGATGAGGATATCATTACGAAGGATCTTGAGGCAAATGTTGACCGAAAGCTTCTAACAAAAGCATTACACCAATTATCAGATCGTGAAAAACAAATAATGGAGCTGCGTTTCGGTCTAGCGAATGGTGAGGAAAAGACCCAGAAGGATGTTGCCGATATGCTTGGTATTTCACAATCATATATTTCGAGACTAGAAAAAAGAATCATTAAAAGACTTCGTAAGGAGTTTAATAAAATGGTCTAATGAAAAAATATTTTTTTAAAATAAAAATAGCAATGTACTAGGAAATAATACCTTTTTTTATAATTTCCCGGGGCTTTATCCGGGAAGGACAAGTGCATATTTTTCCTTCTCAAGGAGATACTGTTTTTTGTACAGCAACTCCTATGAGGAGGGAAAAAAGATTGACTCGAAATAAAGTTGAAATTTGCGGTGTCGATACATCAAAACTTCCTGTTTTAAAGAACGAAGAAATGAGATTACTCTTCAAGCAAATGCAAGCGGGCGACGATACTAATGCCCGCGAGAAACTAGTCAACGGAAACCTGAGACTCGTTTTGAGTGTCATCCAACGATTTAACAATCGCGGCGAGTTTGTTGATGACCTGTTCCAGGTTGGCTGTATCGGACTTATGAAATCGATTGATAATTTTGATTTAGGTCAAAATGTAAAGTTTTCTACTTATGCTGTACCGATGATTATTGGAGAAATTAGGAGATACTTGCGTGATAATAATCCGATCCGCGTATCACGGTCACTGCGTGATATTGCCTATAAGGCATTGCAGGTCAGAGAACGGTTAATGAGTGAAACATCACGTGAACCGACTGCCGAAGAAATCGCTAAGGTCTTAGATGTTCCACATGAAGAAATTGTCTTTGCACTTGATGCCATTCAGGACCCTGTCTCTTTATTTGAACCCATATACAACGATGGGGGCGATCCGATTTATGTAATGGATCAATTAAGTGATGAACGAAATAAAGACACACATTGGATCGAGGAGTTAGCATTAAAAGAGGGTATGCGAAGATTAAATGACCGAGAAAAGCTAATTCTCCGAAAACGATTTTTTCAAGGAAAAACGCAAATGGAAGTCGCGGATGAAATCGGTATTTCTCAAGCTCAAGTTTCAAGACTTGAAAAAGCAGCCATTAGACAAATGAATAAGAATATCCAAAGCTAAAGCTGCCCTAAAGGGCAGCTTTATTTTTTTGATAAAGGTGTTTTTAAAGAGAAGGCATCATATATTTTCAATAGTAAATATTTCTGGAGGTTACCAATGGTAAAAATATCTGAATTTCAAATAAAAGATGTTGTAAATGTATCAGATGGGAAGAAGCTTGGAAATATTGGTGATATTGATATTAATTTGACAACCGGAAAAATTGAAGCCATTGTTATTTCAAGAAGTGGAAGAGTGCTCGGCTTTTTTGGTAAGGATGAAGATATCGTCCTTCCTTGGCGAAACATTCTTAAGATTGGTGAAGACGTCATTTTAGTTAAGTACAATGGGATTGGTCAAGAACCAACGGATGATTAACGTTGTATATGACAATAACCATTTTTTCGTAAATTATGGTAGACTAGAGGAAAACATGAAGAGGTAGATAAATGGAGCCGTTTGTATTACAAAAGAAGTCCCATTTTTTTATAAAAAATTGGACGGATCAATTTGCGAATTTAGTCGCCGGAATTACGACGAAAATGGATGGATACAGCCAAGACGAATTTACTAGTCTTAATCTTGGCTTTCATGTTGGAGATTACCTTTCCGCTGTTTGCGCAAACCGAAACAAAGTGGCAGAAGATTTAAATTTCCCGTTAAACAATTGGGTAGGAGCAGAACAGACCCATGATAATCAGATTAGGAAAGTTACGAGAGCAGACAGGGGAAGGGGCTCCAACCGTTACGATACTTCCTTTCAGGGAACGGATGGTTTTTATACGGATGAAAAAGGAATATTGTTAACATTATGCTATGCAGATTGTGTCCCTCTTTTATTTATAGCTCCAGAACAAGGAATGATTGGAGCTGCCCACGCAGGCTGGAAAGGGACTGTCAAACAAATCGCAGCAAAAATGATTGGGCTTTGGGGGATGGAAGGAATTCTTCCTGAACATATTTTTGTCTCAATTGGCCCTTCAATTTGTAAAAAATGTTATATTGTAGATAAACGTGTTATCGATTTAGTCCAAAATATACTAGTAGATGTCGAAGAAAAACCATATAATTTAGTAAAAGATGCAGAATACTGTTTAGATTTACGTGAAGTAAACCGACTGGTGTTGCAAAAAGCCGGGGTTCCTGAACAAAATATATCAATGTCCGGGTATTGCTCCAGCTGTGATCAAGATGAATTTTTCTCACATCGCCGCGACCAAGGTCGAACAGGAAGAATGGTAAGCTTTATTGGCTGGAAGGAGGATTCTTGTCGTTTATGAAAGTTGCTGTAAACCTTGAAATAATTAAACAACAAATAAATGAGGCTTGTCAGAAAGCAAATCGAAACCCAGAGGATGTAAGAATGATTGCCGTCACGAAGTACGTAAGTATCGAAAGGGCTGAGGAAGCTCTCGAAGCTGGTCTTACGGATCTTGGCGAAAATCGTGATGAAGGACTGCTTGCAAAGTGGGAGGTCCTTAAGGACAAGCCTGTATGGCATTTTATAGGCTCACTACAGACCCGAAAGGTAAAAAATATAATTAACATAGTAGATTATATCCATTCCTTAGACCGTTTGTCCCTTGCCGAAGAAATTAACAAACGTGCTAGCAAACAAATGAAATGTTTCGTTCAGGTGAATGTTTCCGGTGAGGCATCAAAGCATGGAATGGACCCAATTGAAGTGATTCCTTTTATTAAACAGCTGCACAGCTTAGAAAATATTCAGATTGCCGGTTTAATGACAATGGCCCCGCACACAAATGATCAGGGTGTCCTCCGGAGTTGTTTTCGACAATTAAAGGAGCTTAGGGACGAAGTTCAAGCGCTGAATTTAGATTATGCCCCTTGCAAGGAGCTATCCATGGGAATGTCGAACGATTTTTCGATAGCTATTGAAGAGGGTGCAACGATGGTGAGAATTGGGACAGCCCTTGTCGGTGAAGATGATTAGGAGGCGATAAAAAGGTGAGTATAAAATCAAAATTTAAAACATTTTTCTTTTTAGATGATGAATATGATGATCATAATGAGGAATATGAAGAAGAGCTTGAACCTGCTGTAAAACAGCAAAAACAACCTGTGAAACCGCAAAATGTCGTCAGCTTGCAAAGTGTGCAAAAATCATCAAAGGTCATTTTAATTGAACCACGCGTTTATGCTGAAGCACAGGAGATCGCGGACCATTTAAAGAGCCGTCGGGCAGTTATTGTCAATCTGCAGCGAATTGAGCATGATCAGGCCAAACGAATTGTCGATTTCTTGAGTGGTACGGTCTATGCAATCGGTGGAGATATCCAAAAAGTAGGCTCGAGCATTTTCCTCTGTACACCTGACAATGTTGAAATTTCAGGCAACATCTCTGAGCTTATTAAAGAACAAGATTTTCAAGATACGAGGTGGTAAATTAGAATGAATACAGTATTTAATTTGTTAGTTGATGTTATTAATGTCTATTACTATGCGTTAATTATTTATATCTTAATGTCGTGGTTCCCTAATGCAAGGAATTCTGCCATTGGGCAATTTTTTTCAAGAATTTGTGAGCCATATCTTGAACCCTTCCGAAAAATTATTCCTCCGCTTGGAATGATTGATATTTCTCCAATCGTCGCGATTTTCGTACTTCGATTTGCAGTTAGTGGACTTGGCCAGCTCTTTAACTGGATCGTGTAGTTTTTTCACGAAGTATATTTAAACTGAATATAGAGCGTGCACCTCTGTATTTCTGCTATGCAAAAGATAGGGATGCATAATTTTTGACTTTGATCTAGCTCCATCGCCCAGCGACTAGTGTACTTCGCTCACCTCCATACGATAAGTCAAGCACGAATGCGCTTACGCTCTTCGTGTTTCCTTTATCTCATACGGTGCGCTCCAGTCCATACGTCGATAAACGGGCGCTTCCGCTTTTCTATGAAGGAGAAATAGTTACATGAATATCTATCAACACTTCCGTCCGGAAGAAAAGGAATTTATTGACCAGGTGCTAAGTTGGAGAGACTTTGTTGACACCACTTATACTCCAAAATTGACGGATTTCCTTGATCCACGAGAACAGCACATTATGAAAGTGTTAATTGGTGAACATTCTGATGTGAAATGTGAATTTTTTGGTGGCGGTGTGTACACAGAAAGACAAAGAGCGATTCTGATGCGGGACTATGAAAAAGCTAATCAAGAAGATTTTCACATTAGCTTATTTGAAATTGACTACCCAACAAAGTTCATTTCAATTGAACACAGGCAAGTGTTGGGGACATTAATGTCAGTTGGTTTAAGGCGGGGTAAGTTTGGTGATATCCTGTTTGCAGAAAAACGTATTCAATTTTTTGTCTGCGAGGATGTAAATAGTTATCTTTGTGCACAGATCCAGGCAATTGGGAAGGCAGCAGTTTCGTTAACAAAGGTGGAACTTGACGAAGCTATTCCATCCAACGTGCTCTATGAAGAGGATACGATAACGGTTTCTTCATTAAGATTGGATACTGCTCTATCAGGTATTCATCATTTATCCCGGCAAAAATCGCAAGTGTTAATTGGGCAAGGGCTCGTGAAAGTCAATTGGCAGATGATTGAAAATCCTTCGTTTGAATGTCAAACGGGTGATTTGATTTCAACAAGGGGCTATGGCCGGGTGAAAATCTTGTCAATTGACGGAAAGACAAAAAAAGAAAAATGGCGAATAACAATTGGTATACAAAAATAATATCTTTTTACTGCAGGAATTTAATGAACTTTGTCGAATGTCTATATATACATATGGTTTCTGATAAATGATTATGGAGGTGGCATAATGCCATTAACGCCGTTAGATATACACAATAAAGAATTTAATAAAGGCTTTAGAGGATACGATGAAGATGAGGTAAATGAATTTCTTGATCAAGTCATTAAGGACTATGAATTAGTTCTGCGCGATAAAAAAGAATTAGAAGAAAAGTTAACTGAAATGAAAGACCGTTTAAGTCATTTTACCAATATTGAAGAAACATTAAATAAATCGATCGTGATTGCTCAGGAAGCTGGCGAAGAGGTAAAACGCAATGCACAAAAAGAAGCAAAGCTGATCATCAAAGAAGCAGAAAAAAATGCGGACCGGATTGTGAATGAGTCACTTTCAAGGGCAAGAAAAATTGCACTTGAAATAGAGGAATTGAAAAAGCAATCAAAAGTATTTAGGACCCGCTTTAAAATGCTTGTCGAGGCACAGCTTGATCTGTTAAATAATGATGATTGGGACCATTTACTTGAATATGAAATTGACTCCACAGAACTCAAAGCAACGGAAACGGAAGATTCATTAGCTTGACGATTTTGGTTATTTCGCATATAATTTTTTAAATAATAGAATTGAATGGATATTGACGTTGAAAGGGACAGTACAATTTTTAATAACTTTTTGGCAGCGAATCGGGAATGGTGTGAGCCCGAAAAAAGTTAGAAAATTGGAAGATCACCCTGGAGTTCCAAGCTGAAACCAGTTAAGAGAGTAAGCTTTGGCGAGTTGTTCACGTTACGAATGGTCTTAAGAGGATGGTAAACTTATGCTTGCCGTCTATCAGGGTGGTACCGCGGGAACAAACCTTCTCGTCCCTATTTTGGGATGAGAAGGTTTTTTTATTTGCTTTTCCGTCTATTCTAGTAAGTAGTGACATACAGGAGGAAGAAAAAATGGAGTATAAAGATACGTTATTAATGCCGAAAACTGATTTTCCAATGCGCGGAAACCTTCCGCAAAGAGAACCGGATATTCAGGCAAAATGGGAAGAAATGAATATTTATCAAAAAGTGCAAGAGCGGACAAAAGGCCGCCCAATGTTTGTTCTTCATGATGGTCCTCCATATGCGAATGGCGATATTCATATGGGGCATGCCTTAAATAAAATTTTAAAAGACTTTATCGTTCGCTTTAAATCAATGACTGGATATCATGCTCCATATGTACCAGGATGGGATACACACGGTCTTCCAATTGAGCAGGCTTTAACGAATAAGGGTGTGAAGCGGAAGGAAATGCCCGTTGCTGAGTTCCGAAAGCTTTGCGAAGAATATGCTCTTAAGCAAGTTGAGAACCAGCGGACACAATTTAAACGCCTTGGTGTACGCGGTGATTGGGAAAATCCATATATTACGTTAAAACCAGCCTATGAGGCACAACAAATTAAAGTCTTCGGGGAAATGGCCAAGAAAGGTTATATTTACAAAGGCAAAAAGCCGGTTTATTGGTCGCCTTCAAGTGAATCTGCACTTGCTGAAGCCGAAATTGAATATAAAGATATACGTTCTGCGTCTATTTACGTTGCATTTAAGGTGAAAGATGGCAAAGGTGAGCTTGATACGGATACAGAGATTGTTATTTGGACAACAACACCATGGACAATTCCTGCAAACCTTGGGATTTCTGTCCACCCAGACTTTACTTATGTGGTTGTGAAGGTAAATGGTCATAAGTACTTAGTAGCGGAAGAGTTATTGGAATCTGTGACCAATGAAATTGGCTGGGAAAATCCAGAGGTTGTCCAAAAGGTAAAAGGATCAAACCTTGATAAGATTATTGCTGAACATCCATTATATGGCCGTGATTCGCTTGTTATGCTTGGCGAGCATGTAACAACTGATGCCGGAACAGGCTGTGTTCACACTGCCCCAGGACATGGGGAAGATGACTTTTATGTTGGCCAGAAATACGGATTAGATGTCCTCTGCCCAGTTGACGATAAAGGCTGTATGACCGAGGAAGCCCCGGGTTTTGAAGGTTTATTCTACGATAAAGCCAATAAACCAATTACCGAGGCATTGGAGAGTGCAGGTGCGCTTTTAAAGCTTTCCTTCTTTACGCACTCCTATCCACATGACTGGAGAACGAAAAAGCCTGTTATTTTTAGAGCAACATCACAGTGGTTTGCATCGATTAAAGACTTCCGTGATGAACTGCTTATCGCGGTGAAGGAAACAAAGTGGGTACCAGCGTGGGGAGAAACCCGGCTATTTAATATGGTTCGCGACAGAGGAGATTGGTGTATTTCCCGTCAAAGAGCATGGGGCGTACCAATTCCAGTCTTTTATGGTGAAAATGGTGAAGCCATTATAAACGATGAAACCATTAATCATGTTTCTGATTTGTTCCGTGAACATGGCTCCAACATTTGGTTCCAACGGGAGGCAAAAGATCTACTGCCAGCAGGATTTACACATCCAAGCAGTCCAAATGGGATCTTTACGAAAGAAACTGATATTATGGATGTTTGGTTTGACTCAGGTTCTTCCCATCAAGCAGTTTTAGAAGAAAGAGAAGACTTACAGCGGCCTGCTGACCTGTATCTTGAAGGATCAGACCAATATCGCGGATGGTTTAATTCTTCTTTATCGACTGGGGTTGCCGTAACAGGGAAAGCACCATATAAAGGCGTGTTAAGTCATGGCTTTGCTCTTGACGGAGAAGGCAGGAAAATGAGTAAATCACTTGGTAACGTTGTTGTACCGGCTAAAGTAATGAATCAACTCGGTGCTGATATTTTACGCCTGTGGGTTGCTTCGGTTGATTATCAGGCAGATGTGCGCGTTTCTGATGCGATTCTTAAACAGGTTGCTGAGGTTTACCGGAAGATCCGTAATACTTACCGGTTCCTGCTTGGAAACCTAGCGGACTTTTCTCCAGAGAAGGATGCTGTCGGATATGATGACTTACGTGAAGTTGATCAATTCATGCTTGTTAAATTAAATAAATTAATTAAAAATGTCCGAAATGCTTATGAAAATTACGAGTATGCTGTTATTTATCATGAAGTAAATAATTTCTGCACGCTCGATTTAAGTGCTTTTTATTTGGATTTTGCAAAAGATGTCCTTTATATTGAGGCAAAAGACAATCATGAACGCCGCTCAATCCAAACTGTTTTATTTGAATCATTATTGACTTTGACCAAATTGACTGCCCCAATTCTTGCCCATACAGCAGATGAGGTCTGGAAATTTATTCCTTCCGTTCAAGAGGAAAGTGTCCAATTAACTGATATGCCTGAGTATCAGGAATTTAAAAATGCTCCAGAACTTGAGGAAAAATGGAGTGCATTTTTAAGGCTTCGTGATGATGTATTAAAAGCGCTTGAAGAGGCAAGAAATCAAAAAGTGATTGGAAAATCGTTAAATGCCAAAGTGACATTATATGTAAGCGAAAAAACTGGTAAGCTTCTTGATACGATTCAAGAAAGCGTGAAGCAGTTATTTATCGTTTCCGACTTTGAGGTTGCCGGTACCTATGAAGATGCACCGGAGAATGCCTTGAAACTAGAAACAGCAGCAATCGTGATTACGAAAGCAGAAGGCGAAACTTGTGAGAGATGCTGGACCGTAACCCCTGAGGTTGGTAAAGTCAAAGAGTACCCAACACTATGCCATCGCTGTGCGGAGGTAGTAAAAGAAAACTACTCCCATTTAGCATAGAAAATTCATTGCACCAAAGAGGATGACTTTCTTATCAAAGTCATCCTCTTTTTTTTGTAAAAAAACCCTTCTTGACTAATTGTTGTTGTGACTGTCAAATGTTTATCGGTGTCTGTTGGTACTGATCGGAGATAATAAAATAAAATAATCATACGGAGGTAACAACATGGATGCAATGCACGAAATGCTGTATGAAGAACTCCGTCAATCAGAAAAAGAAGTTTTACATTCACTGGAAAAGAAAAATCATGACCAACAATTAACATTAATTTTTGAGGAAGAACTTGCTGATATTCGTTCAGCAATTGAAAAAGTAAAGAATGGAAATTTTGGATTATGTGAAATATCGGGAGAATTAATTCCAGGAGAACTGTTAAAATCATTACCAACCTTAAAGTCAATAAATGATTTGAGCAATTTGGAAAACTATTACCGAAAACCACTTCATTTTTAGTGTAAGATTGTCGTTATCATCAAGAGTATGCTAAAATGCTAAGGAAGTAACGCGTAGATGTGGAGGTTTTCTTAGTGTTTTATTACCTTATTGCAATTTTGATTATTTTATTAGATCAAATTACAAAGTGGCTCATTGTAAGCAGAATGGAGTTTGGCGATAGTATAACGATCATTAATAATTTTCTTTATATTACCTCGCATCGTAACAGTGGAGCGGCTTGGGGTATTTTGCAAGGACAAATGTGGCTTTTTTATGTAATTACGCTTATTGTTATTTTTGCGATTATTTTTTATATGCAAAAGGCAGCAAGGGGTAAATGGCTGCTTGGTGTTTCTCTCGGATTCATGCTAGGCGGTGCAATTGGTAACTTCATCGACCGCGTTGTCCGCAAGGAAGTCGTCGACTTTATTCATACTTTTATATTTGGTTATAATTTTCCTGTTTTTAATATTGCAGATTCAGCTCTTTGCATTGGTGTAGTACTATTAATGATTGTGATGCTGCGAGATGAGAGAGAAACAAAGGAGAAATCTTATGGAGAAAATGGAACACATCATTCTTGAAGAACAAAAAGGAGACAGAATAGATAAAGCTGTATCCACTTTTAATTCAGAATGGTCACGGACACAAGTGCAGCAATGGATTAAAGACGAGCATGTGCTTGTTAATGGAAAGCCTGTTAAAACGAATTATAAATGTGCATTCAATGATAAAATCGAAATCGTCATTCCTGACCCTGAAGTGCTTGACGTTCTTCCGGAAGAAATGAATTTAGATATTTATTTTGAAGATAAAGATGTCTTGGTTGTAAATAAGCCGCGTGGGATGGTTGTTCACCCTGCACCGGGGCATTTGACTGGTACACTTGTCAACGGTTTAATGGCTCATTGCAAGGACCTATCTGGTATTAATGGGGTACTGAGACCAGGAATAGTTCATCGAATCGATAAAGATACCTCTGGGTTGTTAATGGTTGCCAAAAACGATATGGCACATGAAAGTCTTGTTAATCAGCTTGTTGCAAAAACAGTGACGAGAAAATACAAGGCGATTGCTCATGGTCTTATTCCCCATGATTTTGGAACAATTGATGCACCGCTGGGACGGGATCCAAAAGATCGCCAGAGTATGACTGTAGTGGATGAAGGAAAACATGCAGTCACTCATTTCCATGTGCTGGAACGGTTTAATGCGTTTACTTTTGTTGAATGTCAATTAGAAACAGGCCGAACCCACCAAATTCGTGTTCATATGAAATACATTGGCTATCCTCTTGCGGGGGACCCAAAATACGGACCGAGAAAAACGCTTGATATTAATGGACAAGCATTGCATGCCGGAGTGCTCGGGTTTACTCATCCAAGGAGCGGCGAGTATATGGAATTTGAGGCACCACTCCCAGCCGACTTTGAGCATTTGCTTGATCAGTTGCGAAAATAACCATTGACACCTCGAACAATGTACAGTAAACTAACTATAGTTAAATATGCCTTTAAATCAGTCCCGTGAGGCTGAGAAGGAAACGGTTTTGAATAGAGAAAATAATGTCTCTATTTACTTAAAACATGTGTACCTCTCACCGAACGGAATGGTGAGAGGTTTTTTTTTGAAAAGGAGCAGGTGTACATATGACGGAAAAAGCACTTGTACTTGACGAGCAGGCGATTCGCAGAGCATTGACGCGAATTTCTCATCAAATTATTGAGAAAAATAAAGGGATTGAAGAATGCGTTCTTGTTGGGATCCGCACGCGTGGGATCTATTTAGCCAGACGTCTTGCCGAAAGGATAGAAGAGATTGAAGGCCGTCCTGTTACAGTGGGGGAGCTGGATATTACTCTTTATCGGGATGATTTAACCAAGAAGACGGTAGATCAGGAACCTTTAGTAAAAGGATCCGATATACCAATAGACATAACAGATAAAATCATTGTCCTTGTTGACGATGTTTTGTATACAGGCAGAACGGTCAGAGCCGGGATGGATGCACTCATGGACCTTGGACGGCCTTCATCGATACAGCTTGCTGTGTTAGTCGACCGCGGGCATCGCGAACTGCCAATCCGAGCGGATTATGTTGGAAAAAACATACCGACATCAAGCTCAGAAAAAATTGTTGTCGAGTTAGTTGAACTAGATAAAATAGATCAAGTAAGCATACATGACAAATAAAAGCGGAAGCGTCCGTTTAGCGAAGTTCACTAGTCGCTGGGCGCTGGCCAACTAAAAGCATCGCCGTCCTGGCGGCAACGTTGGCACTAGCACTTCCTGTGCGTCGAAACAAACTATAATAAATAGCCCTTTTTAATGGCAGTCCTGTGAGGCTGACAAAGGGGATGTGCCTTAAGCTACAGCATTTTGGCTGATTCTACCTCTTTGTATATCATCGGACAAAGGGGTTTTTTGATGAAAAAAGGTTAATCTAAAATAAAAAAGCGGAAGGCCCGCTTAGCGAAGTACACTAGCCGCTGGGTGCTGGCCGGCTAAAAGCGCTGCCTTCCGGGCAGCAACATAGCACGTCCTGTGCGTCGAAGCTGGCTTAATAAAAACAGCTTTTGGGAACATTTTAGGAGGAGAAAGCAATGACTACTAAACCTACACTTGATGTTAAAGATATTCCAAAACCCGGGCAATGGGTGACATTAAGCATTCAGCACTTATTCGCCATGTTTGGCGCAACCATTCTTGTACCATATCTCGTCGGACTTAGTCCAGCCATCGCCCTTATATCAAGCGGACTGGGAACTTTAGCTTTTCTTTTGCTGACAAAATGGAAAGTTCCTGCTTATCTTGGATCATCATTTGCCTACATCGCCCCAATTATTGCTTTAAAAGCACAGGGTGGACCGGGAAAGGCGATGATCGGAACCTTTATTGTTGGAATCGTCTATTTCATTGTCTCATTGATTATTAAAAAGGCTGGGTACGAATGGTTAATGAAATTGCTTCCCCCAATCGTAGTTGGGCCAGTTATAATTGTTATCGGTTTGGCCTTATCAGGAACAGCAGTCGGGATGGCAATGAATAATCCTGCCGGAAAATATAGTCTGCTTTACTTCTCAGCAGCACTTATTACACTAATCGCAACCATTATTTTTTCGGTGTGTTTTAAAGGGATGCTCAGTATTATCCCTATTCTAGCTGGTATAATAGTCGGCTATATATACTCGGTGCTCATCGGAATTGTTGATTTTAAACCTGTAATGGAAGCACAATGGTTTGAAATGCCAGAATTTCTCTTTCCTTTCGTCAATTATAACGTCAAGTTTTCTTGGGATATTATCCTCTTAATTGTACCTGTTGCGGTTGTAACTCTGTCAGAGCACATCGGTCACCAACTTGTATTAAGCAAGGTAATTGGCCGTAACTATATTAAAGATCCGGGCTTACATCGGTCGATATTAGGTGATGGAACAGCCACAATCATTTCGGCCTTAATCGGAGGCCCGCCCAAAACTACCTATGGAGAAAATATCGGTGTATTAGCAATCACACGTGTCTATAGCGTATATGTTATCGCCGGGGCAGCAGTTGCTGCGATTATCTTCGGATTTATTGGAAAAATAACTGCATTAATCCATTCCATTCCTACACCTGTTATGGGAGGAGTATCCATCCTCTTATTTGGAATAATCGCTTCGTCGGGTCTAAGGATGCTTGTTGACAGTAAGATTGATTTTGGAAACAACCGCAATCTTGCTATTTCTTCGGTGATCTTAGTCATTGGGATCGGCGGTGCTTTCATTAAAGTATCAGACTCGTTCCAAATTCAGGGAATGGCTCTAGCAGCAATTGTTGGGATTATCTTAAATCTTGTCTTGCCTGGAAAAGCAACCGCTTCTGACAATATGTTTGAAGCAGACACGAAAGTAGAAACGGATAAAAAATTAGCATAAATCTAACCTTTTAAATAGGTCCATGAGAGACAGATAAGGGTGCAATATCAATAGGAAAATTGTGGGCGGAGTATGTTAAAAATAACACCTAAACACAAGAACTAAAGCACCCAGATCCTTTGATTTTGGGTGCTTTTAAAAAAACATATGGAGGGATTAAGGATGAAGCATTTACTAACAACAACGGAATTGGAAGTTAAAGAGGTGTTAGAAATTCTTTCAGAAGCCCAAGCCTTTGCCAATGGAATGGAATGGCGACCAAACCGCCAGATGTTTGCTGCTAACCTTTTCTTTGAATCAAGTACAAGAACGAAAAGCAGCTTTGAAATGGCGGAGAGAAAGCTTGGCCTTAATGTGATTCCATTTGAAGTGAAAACCTCTAGTGTACAAAAGGGGGAAACTCTTTACGATACAGTTAAAGCCTTGGAGTCTATCGGAGTGAATACGGTGGTGATCCGCCACGAGCAAGACCGCTATTTTGAGGAATTGACAGGTAAAATTGGCATTCCCATCGTTAATGCAGGGGATGGTTGTGGCCATCACCCTACGCAATCACTGCTTGATCTCTTAACGATCAATCAGGAATTTGGCAGGTTTGCTGGATTAAAGGTAGCTATCATCGGAGATATCCGTCATAGCCGGGTTGCCCGTTCGGATGCGAACGTGTTAACAAGGCTTGGAGCCGAGGTTGTCTTTTCTGGTCCAGAGCAATGGTTTGACAAAGAAATAATTGGAAATTGCCAATACGAATCTGTAGATAAGGCTATTGTCAGCTCTGATGTTGTTATGCTCCTAAGAATTCAGCATGAACGCCATCACGAAAAGGAAAACCTGTCACTCAGTGATTACCATCAGCAATTTGGGTTAACAGTAGAAAGGGAAAAACGGATGAAATCAGGAAGTATTATCATGCATCCGGCGCCCGTTAATCGTGATGTTGAAATTGCTGACAGTCTCGTTGAATGCGAACGGTCAAGAATCTTCAAGCAGATGCAAAACGGCGTTTTTGTCAGAATGGCGGCTTTAAAAAGATCGCTGGAAAGCATACAACAAGGGGGCATAAAGAATGAATGTACTTATTCAAAATACGCGTTACATAGCTAAAAGCGGCCAGGTGCAGCAAGGGGATATTTTTATCGAAGATGGCGTCATCAAGCAAATTGGTACAATGCTTACCCAAAAAGCAGAACGAACAATTGATGGAAAGGACTTGTTCGTATCTCCAGGGTTTATTGATCTCCATATCCACCTTCGTGAACCAGGTGGTGAAAAAAAAGAAACAATCGCAACTGGAACGATGGCAGCTGCACATGGGGGCTTTACAACAGTGGCTGCAATGCCTAATACAAGACCTGTTCCAGATTCAAAACAACAAATGGAGTGGCTGCAGGCAAGAATTAAGGAAACTGCCAACGTCCGTGTGTTACCATATGGTTCAATAACAGTAAGGGAGTTAGGGCAGGAATTAACTGATTTTACTGCATTAAAAGAGGCCGGGGCATTCGCATTATCGGATGATGGTGTAGGTGTTCAATCGGCTGGAATGATGCTTGAAGCCATGAAAAAAGCAGCTGAATCAGGGATGGCCATTGTAGCCCATTGTGAGGAAAATTCACTCATTAACAAAGGATCGGTTCATGAAGGGACCTTTTCAAGAGAACATGACTTAAATGGAATCCCATCTGTCTGTGAATCCGTGCAAATTGCCAGAGATGTCCTGCTGGCAGAAGCAGCGGGCTGCCATTATCATGTTTGTCATATCAGCACAAAGGAATCTGTCCGGGTGGTAAGGGATGCAAAGCGGGCGGGAATTAATGTCACCTGCGAAGTAACTCCACACCATTTGTTATTAAGCGAAGATGATATTCCCGGTCTGGATGGGAATTATAAAATGAATCCGCCGCTACGTGCGGCGGACGACCGGGCTGCCCTGATTGAAGGACTAATGGATGGCACAATTGATTTTATCGCAACGGATCATGCCCCGCACACAGCAGAAGAAAAAAGTGAGGGTATGCAATTAGCACCATTCGGAATTGTTGGCTTAGAGACCGCGTTTCCACTTCTGTATACGAACTTTGTGTTAGAAAATAAAATGGAGCTTGAGCAATTAATTTCCTATTTAACTAAAAAGCCGGCCGACGCATTTGGCTTACCATTCGGAAACATCAAAATAGATGCACCAGCAGACCTTGTACTTTTAGATTTAAATGAGGAACAAGTCATTGATTCAAAGGAATTTTTATCAAAAGGGAAAAATACACCGTTTAACGGCTGGAAATGCAAAGGCTGGCCGGTTATGACAATTGCAGAAGGAAAAGTTGTTTGGGAAAAAGGATGTGTTATAGTATGAAAAAACAGTTAATTTTAGCAGACGGTACCATTTTTATCGGGGAAGGTTTTGGCAGTGAAACAGATACAGTTGGAGAAGTCGTTTTTAATACAGGGATGACAGGTTATCAGGAAATTCTTTCTGACCCATCTTATTGCGGTCAAATTGTTACGTTAACCTATCCGCTTATAGGAAATTACGGAATTAACCGGGATGACTTTGAATCGATCACCCCTGCTGTCCGCGGTTTTATCGTAAAGGAAGCAGCTGAGTTCCCGTCAAACTGGCGGAGTGATTTTACACTGGATGAATATTTCCGAATGAAAAAAATTTCCGGCATCGCTGGAATTGATACACGGAAATTAACAAGAATTATCCGCCAGCACGGGACGTTAGCAGGAGTCATTTGCAGCATTGAAGCAGATGCCCAAAAAGTACTGGAAGATTTAAGAAAAGCCACCTTTCCAACAGATCACGTTTACCAAGTTTCAACGAAAAATCCATACCCGAGCCCAGGCCGCGGCAAGAGAGTTGTGCTTGTTGACTTTGGGATGAAGCATGGGATCCTAAGGGAATTAAACCAACGTGACTGTGATGTAATTGTTGTACCATACAATACAACAGCAGAAGAAATCCTGCTTCTTCGTCCAGACGGGATTATGTTATCAAATGGCCCTGGAGATCCAAAGGATGTACCTGAAGCAGTTGAAGTGATCAAAGGGGTTTTAGGGAAAATACCGTTTTTTGGAATATGTCTTGGCCATCAATTATTTGCACTTGCCTGTGGGGGAGATACGAAAAAAATGAAATTTGGCCATCGCGGTTCAAACCATCCGGTTAAGGATTTAGCGACAGGTAAAATATCGATCACTTCGCAAAACCATGGATTTACGGTTGATATGGACTCAATTCAAAATACAAGGCTTGAAGTTTCCCATATTGCGTTAAATGATGGAACAATCGAAGGTTTGAAACATAAGGATTATCCTGCATTTACCGTTCAGTATCATCCAGAAGCATCGCCAGGACCTGAAGATGCAAACTATTTGTTTGACCAGTTTATTCAAATGATGGAAACAGAGAAACAGGAGGTTGTTGCAGCATGCCAAAACGTACAGATATAAAATCCATTCTCGTTATCGGATCGGGACCAATTGTAATCGGGCAGGCTGCCGAATTTGACTATGCAGGCACGCAAGCATGTATCGCATTAAGAGAAGAAGGCTATCGAGTCATTCTTATAAACTCCAATCCGGCTACGATCATGACCGATACAGAAATGGCAGATACGGTTTATATTGAACCATTAACGCTTGAATTTGTTAGCAGGATTATTCGCAAGGAGCGTCCAGATGCATTGCTGGGGACTCTTGGTGGACAGACAGGCCTTAATCTTACAGTTGAATTAGCTAAGTCAGGGGTACTTGAAGAGTGTGGCGTTGAGATTCTTGGTACAAAGCTTTCTGCGATTGAGAAAGCGGAGGATCGTGAATTATTCCGTACTTTAATGAATGAACTAAATGAACCAGTTCCAGATAGTGAAATTATACATGAACTAGCTGAAGCAAAAAGCTTTGTTGAAAAAATAGGCTTTCCAGTCATTGTCCGTCCAGCCTATACACTTGGCGGCACAGGCGGGGGAATTTGTCACAATCAAGAAGAACTAGCGGAAATTGTGACAAGCGGCTTGAAACATAGTCCTGTAAATCAATGTTTATTGGAAAAAAGTATTGCCGGATATAAAGAAATTGAATATGAAGTAATGCGCGATTCCAATGACAATGCAATTGTTGTCTGTAACATGGAAAACATTGATCCAGTTGGCGTTCATACCGGCGATTCAATTGTTGTCGCTCCAAGTCAAACGCTCAGCGACCGCGAATACCAGTTGTTAAGGAATGTCTCACTTAAAATTATTCGCGCCCTTGGAATCGAAGGCGGCTGTAACGTTCAACTCGCTCTTGACCCTTATAGCTTTAAGTACTTTATCATTGAAGTAAATCCTAGGGTCAGCCGCTCATCTGCTCTTGCCTCAAAAGCAACCGGCTATCCAATCGCCAAGCTGGCAGCTAAAATTGCAGTTGGGTTGACCTTAGATGAAATGCTGAACCCAGTGACAGGTAAAACATACGCAAGCTTTGAACCGGCCCTTGACTATATTGTTACGAAAATTCCACGATGGCCTTTTGACAAATTTGAATTGGGGAACCGCTCACTCGGAACGCAAATGAAAGCAACCGGAGAAGTTATGGCTATCGGCCGTACCTTTGAAGAATCTCTCTTAAAAGCAATTCGCTCCCTCGAAGCGGGTGTCTACCATTTCGAATTAAACGGGGCTGCTGAAATAGATGATGAACTATTGGAAAAACGAATCCGTAAGGCTGGCGATGAACGCTTATTTTACATTGCAGAAGCGCTAAAACGCGGAGTAACGATAGATACCATTCACCAATGGAGCAAGATTGATTTATTCTTCCTAAAGAAAATGGAAGGCATTAGTAAGCTCGAAACAACACTGTCAGCGAATCGATTTAACAACGATATTCTCAAGGAAGCAAAGCAAAGAGGGTTTTCAGATAAAAAAATAGCAGTGCTATGGGATTCAACTGAGCAGGCAATTTACGATTATCGAAAAGAGAATGGAATTATCCCTGTTTATAAAATGGTTGATACGTGTGCCTCAGAGTTTGAATCGGAAACACCATATTATTATGGAACATACGAAGAAGAGAATGAATCGATTGTGACTGATAGAGAAAGTGTAATCGTATTGGGCTCAGGTCCAATCCGGATTGGTCAGGGAATCGAATTTGATTATGCAACCGTGCATTCTGTAAAAGCAATTAAAGAAGCAGGCTATGAAGCGATTATTATTAACAGCAATCCTGAAACGGTTTCAACCGACTTCAGTATTTCAGATAAGCTTTACTTTGAACCGTTGACAATTGAAGATGTGCTGCATATTATCGATCTTGAAAAGCCACTTGGAGTAGTCGTCCAATTTGGCGGACAGACAGCGATCAATCTCGCATCTAAGCTTCAGGCAAATGGGGTGAAGATTTTAGGCACAGGCCTAGAGGATTTAGATCGGGCTGAGGATCGGGATAAATTTGAGCAGGCCCTCAAAAAGCTGGACATTCCAATGCCGCTCGGCAAAACAGCACTTTCTGTCAAAGAAGCGCTCGTAATAGGCAAAGAAATTGGCTATCCGGTGCTTGTTCGTCCATCTTATGTACTAGGCGGACGGGCGATGGAAATTGTTTATCGTGAGGAAGAATTGCTTCATTATATGGAAAATGCAGTGAAAGTAAATCCAGAGCACCCAGTTCTGATCGACCGTTATCTAACTGGAAAAGAAATTGAAGTAGATGCAATTTGTGATGGGACAGATGTCCTGATTCCAGGAATTATGGAGCATATTGAACGGGCTGGTGTTCACTCTGGTGACTCGATTGCCGTCTATCCGTCACAAACACTGTCTGCAGAGGTTAAACAAACGCTGGTTGATTACACCCAGAGAATGGCTAAAGGATTAAATATTATTGGTCTGCTCAACATTCAATATGTACTCTCAGACGGTCAGGTTTATGTCCTTGAGGTTAACCCTCGTTCCAGCCGGACAGTACCATTTTTAAGTAAAATAACTAGTGTTCCAATGGCGAAAATCGCCACTAAGGTGATTTTAGGAGTTTCCTTAAAAGCCCAAGGCTATCAATCTGGACTTCACCCTGAAAAAGCAGGCGTGTTCGTTAAGGTTCCAGTCTTCTCATTTGCAAAGCTTAGAAGCGTCGATATTACGCTCGGACCTGAAATGAAGTCAACCGGTGAAGTAATGGGTAAGGATATCACACTTGAAAAGGCACTATATAAAGGTTTAGTCGCCTCAGGCATCAACATCCAAAAATTTGGCACAGTGCTATTTACAATTGCAGACAAGGATAAACAAGAGGCCTTAGGCTTAGCGAAAAGATTTGTAGCGAATGGCTATCGACTTATGGCTACAAATGGAACAGCTGCTTTCTTAAAAAATGCCGGTCTGCCAGTTGGGGTTGTCGGAAAAATCGGGGCAGAAGGCCCAACCTTAATTGACGTCATTCATCAAGGTAAGGTCCAGTTTATTATCAATACACTGACGAAAGGAAAACAGCCTGAGAGGGATGGCTTTGGGATTCGCCGTGAAGCAGTTGAAAATGGAATCCCATGCTTAACTTCTTTAGATACTGCAGATGCGATTTTAAAGGTAATTGAGTCGATGAACTTTTCAGCAGAAGCAATGACTTCAGAGGAAAAGGTGGCTGTGTTAGCATGAAACGGAAAGAATTGTGCAAAGTGATCAGCCAAAAAGAAATTGCAAGGGATATTTATGAGCTTACGGTAAAAGGGGAATTAACCCTTGATATCGAAGCGCCTGGACAGTTTCTCCATCTCAAGGTAGCAAACAGTCATGACCCATTGCTAAGAAGACCGATCAGCATTTCATCTTTTAATAAAAACACTCAAGAAATCACCATGATTTATCGCAAGGACGGCCGTGGAACGTCCTTGCTTTCTGAAAAGGAAGCTGGCATGGAGGTTGACATACTTGGGCCATTAGGAAATGGATTTCCTGTGGGGGAAGCCAAGTTTGGTGAAACAGCTTTACTTGTCGGCGGTGGCATCGGCGTACCGCCACTGTATGAACTGTCGAATCAGTTAAAGGCAAACGGAGTAAAAGTTGTCCATGTTCTTGGTTTTCAAACAGACTCAGTTGTCTTTTACGAACAGGAGTTTTCCGGAAACGGTGAAACCTACATTGCCACCGTTGATGGAACAAATGGCACTAAGGGCTTTGTAACCGACGTAATTGATGGTCAGGGGCTAGAGTTTGATGTGTTGTATTCTTGTGGACCGCTGCCAATGCTAAAAGCGCTTGAAGCAAAGTTCCCAGATAAGAAAGTATTTTTATCATTAGAAGAGCGAATGGGCTGCGGGATCGGAGCCTGCTTTGCATGCGTGTGCAAGACCCAGGCGGACCCAACGGGTGCTTCCTATAGAAAAGTGTGCAGTGACGGTCCGGTATTTCGGGCAGGGGAGGTAGTACTGTGAGTCGATTGAATGTGGAATTACCTGGATTAAGCTTAAAAAATCCGATTATGCCAGCATCAGGCTGTTTCGGATTTGGCAAAGAATACAGCCAATTTTACGATTTAAGCGTCTTAGGATCAATTATGATTAAGGCGACAACAGTAGAGCCAAGATTTGGAAACCAAACTCCCCGCGTTGCGGAAACCTCTGCAGGAATGCTTAATGCAATTGGATTGCAGAATCCTGGGCTCGAGAAAGTGATGTCCGATGAGCTGCCACGGCTTGCGCACTATGACGTCCCGATTATTGCCAATGTTGCAGGCACAACTGAAGATGATTATATCGAGGTTGCCAGAGAAATTTCAAAGGTACCAAATGTTCATGCGCTTGAGTTAAATATTTCCTGTCCGAATGTAAAAAAAGGCGGAATAACGTTTGGAACGGTTCCTGAGATCGCCAAACAGTTAACCTATAAAGTAAAACAAGTCTCTGAGGTTCCTGTATATGTGAAGTTGTCACCCAATGTAACAGATATTGTCGAAATGGCAAGAGCAGTTGAAGCAGGCGGTGCCGATGGTCTGACAATGATTAACACGCTTGTTGGAATGAGGCTTAATTTGAAAACCGGCAGGCCTATTTTAGCAAATAAGACAGGCGGACTGTCAGGTCCAGCAATTAAACCAGTAGCTATCCGGATGATTTATGAAGTCAGCCAAGCTGTCAATGTGCCAATCATCGGGATGGGCGGAATTGAATCCGCTGAAGATGTCGTTGAATTCTTTTATGCCGGAGCAAGTGCGGTAGCAGTGGGAACGGCCAATTTTGTTGATCCGTTTGTCTGTCCAACGATCATCGAGGACTTGCCAGAACTCCTTGAAAAGCTAGGTTATGAACATATTTCAGAGTGTCGGGGAAGGAGCTGGAAGTAATGGATAAAGAGTTGATTATTGCGCTTGATTTTGCAAATGGACGTGAAGTTGCTGACTTTTTAAAGCCGTTTGGAAATCAACAGCTGTTCTTGAAAGTAGGCATGGAATTGTTTTATCAGGAAGGGCCCTCGATTGTCAATTCATTAAAAGAAGCGAATCATCGTATCTTTTTAGATTTAAAGCTTCATGATATTCCCAATACCGTGAAAAGTGCAATGAGAGGATTAGCAGGCTTAGAATGCGATCTTGTCAACGTTCACGCTGCAGGCGGTTCAGAAATGATGGAGGCCGCAATTGAGGGACTTGAGGCTGGAACAAGCGCAGGTCGAAAGCGTCCGGCGTGCATAGCGGTTACGCAGCTAACCAGCACTTCTGAGGAACAAATGAACAACGAGCAGCTGATTCCTGTTGCTCTAAAAGAATCCGTTCTTCATTATGCATCCCTTGCCATGAGTTCTGGATTGGATGGAGTTGTTTGTTCAGCACTTGAGGCAGTATCTATTCGTAAACGGTTGGGAGGATCCTTCTATACGGTAACCCCTGGAATTCGGATGGAAACAGATCAGGTTCAAGATCAAAAACGGGTGGCTACACCGGAATTTGCCAGGAATGCAGGGGTAACAGCAATTGTTGTCGGACGTTCCATCACGAGAGCAGCGGACCCGTTAAAAGCTTATCAACAATGGATCGAAGCATGGAAAGGGGATAAACAATGAAACATTTAATTGCAGAAAAACTTTTAGAAATTAATGCGGTTGCTTTAAAACCAAATGATCCTTTCACATGGACATCAGGAATGCGTTCCCCGATTTATTGTGATAATCGCCTCACGTTATCCTATCCTGCTGTGCGAAGAGAAATTGCTGCGGGTTTGAAAAAGCTCATTCTTGAGCATTTTCCTGAAGCAGAAGTAATTGCCGGAACAGCCACAGCGGGAATACCTCATGCTGCATGGGTAAGTGAATTAATGGATTTACCGATGTGTTATGTACGTTCAAAGGCAAAAGAACACGGCAAAGGCAACCAGATTGAGGGGAAAGCGGAAAAAGGCCAAGGAGTAGTCGTTGTTGAAGATTTAATCTCGACTGGGGGCAGCGTAATTACTGCCGTGCAAGCTTTACGGGAAGCTGGATGCGAGGTACTTGGTGCAGTATCGATTTTTACATACGGACTCGAGAAAGGAAAAGACTTGCTTCAGCAGGCCGGAATCAAAACTGAATCACTTACTAATTTTGCAACGCTTGTCGAAGCAGCAATTAATAAGGGCTATATTAGCAGGGATGATCAGGAAAGTCTGCTCGCTTGGAGCAAAGATCCGTCTGAATGGAGCAAAGCTCACGGGGAAGTCCAAAAGGCATAATAAATTGGGGGAAGACTCTTTCTAAAGTTATAGAAAGAGTTTTTGCCTTCGTCATAGACAAAAGGAGTCTATTCATTCCACTTCAGGGGAAAAACAAACCAGAGTGGATCGAATCGTTTTTTTGCTGAGGTAAAATTTAAAAAGGCTTGGATCACTCCATATCTGATCCAAGCTTTTTTATTTCATAAACTCTTTTTTAGCTTGAGCACGGTTTCTTCATCAGGCGTCACATAAATCGTTTGCTGGTTTTCATAGATGACAAACCCTGGCTTGGCACCATTAGGTTTTTTCACATAACGTACCTTTGTATAATCAACGGGAACAGAGCTCGAATCGCGTGCTTTGCTGAAATAGGCAGCAAGAATCGCAGCCTCGCGAATCGTCTGGTCTGCAGGTTCTTTACTGCGGATAACGACGTGCGATCCAGGTATATCCTTAGTATGCAGCCAAATTTCGTCTCGAGCCGCCAGCTTATTGGTTAAATAATCATTTTGTTTATTGTTTTTGCCGACAATGATTTCAGTACCATCGCCTGCTAGATAATGATCAAGCACTGGTTTTGCATTGTGCGCTTTTTTCGCGTTTCGTTTTTGTCGTTCATGAATATATCCTCCTTCAACTAGCTCTTCGCGAATTTCGGCGATATCCTTTGGTGAAGCGCTCTGAACCTGTTGCAGCAAGGTATCAAAGTAATCTGCTTCAGCACGGGCTTTGTCAATTTGCTCAATCACAACCGTAAGAGCATGTTTGGCTTTTTGATATTTTGAAAAATATTTTTGCGCATTTTCAGACGGAGACTTACGCGGGTCCAGTGGAATCACGACCGTTGCGCCATTTTCATCATAATAATTAATGACTTCGATTTCTTTCATTCCTTTTTTAGCTGCATATAGATTAGCTGTTAACAGTTCCCCATAGCGTTGAAGCTGATCAGCCTGCTCTGCTTCCTTTAATGTATCTTCCAGTTTAATAATTTTCTTTTCATTTTTTTCTTTTTCATTGACAATGAACCGTGCTAAATCATGAGAAAACTGTTTTACCCGGTCGCGCTCCGCCTTGCCAAAATAATAGCGGTCAAGCATTTCACTTAAGCTGCTAAACGTTTTCGATTCGCCCCTTAAATGTTCAAGCGGGAATAAATAAAACGCTTCTTTATTCTCCGTTTCGGTAATGGAAGGCGAAATAGCTTGGTGGTTAATTTTATCGATTAAGCTGGTGAATGTTTTTGGTACGGTTGTTCGATTGGCAAGGCCGCTTTTAAAAACTGCTTCTTTTGCGAATAGCGGTGATACCCCTGCAAAGTGATCGACCAGCTGCTTATCAAGCCTGCCACTATTAAAGTCCAATCCCTTTAAAACATCCTCCTCGGTCGCCGAAAACGGGTTTTGTTTATGCTGTTCAGGCGGGGCCACATAAGGCTGACCTGGTAAAATTGCTCTAACGGTGTTAACAGCAAAAGAAACATGCTTAACACTATCTAAAATAAGCTGCCGATTTTTATCAACTAAAATAATATTGCTGTGCCTTCCCATTATTTCAACAATCAGCTGCTTTTGGCTGATGTCGCCAATTTCATTGCGTCCGCGAACTTCTAAGATGATAATACGGTCGGCCTCAACCTGATAGATATCTTCTAAAATATAGCCTTCCAGATGCTTTCGTAACAGCATGCAAAACATCGGCGGCTCACTTGGATTTTCATAGGCTTCATTTGTCAACTGCACCCTTGCGTAGCTTGGGTGTGCTGATAAAAGCAGCTTATGATTTACTCCACCAGAACGAATCGTTAAAATGACTTCATTTTTATAGGGCTGATGGACTTTAGTAATCCTTCCCCCCTTTAACAAGCTTTCAAGCTCAGTAACCATTGACTTTGTAAATAACCCATCAAATGACATTGAAAAACATCCTCTTCTAAGTTCTATTGAACACTTCAACTACTTATACAATAATAGCATTTTTTGGGACGAGGCTGAATAAGCTTTCTTGAGAGATACACTCTGGATGATTTTTTTAAGGGGATGTGGTTAAGGAAATGAAATTCCATGAACAGGATATTTACGAAGTGGAAAAAGCATTGGATGTTGACTTTTCGTCCGGATTATCGATGGAACAGGCAAGAAAACGGATCAGCCAGCAAGGCTATAATGAACTGGAAGAAGGGGAAAAGCAATCTGCTTTGCTCTTATTTTTTAGTCAATTTAAAGATTTTATGGTTCTTGTTCTGCTTGCAGCGACATTAATATCAGGTTTGCTTGGCGAATACATTGATGCGATTGCGATTATTGCAATCGTAATTACAAATGGTTTCCTTGGTTTTTTTCAGGAAAGAAAAGCGGAAAGATCTCTCCAGGCACTGAAAGAATTATCCGCCCCTCAAGTAAATGTTTTAAGAGAAGGGAAATGGATTAGAGTTCCTTCAAAAGAAATTACCGTTGGTGACATATTACGGTTTTCAAGCGGCGACCGAATCGGCGCTGACGTTAGAATTATTGAATCAAAAAGTCTGGAAATTGAAGAATCCGCCTTAACGGGGGAATCAGTACCTGTTGCTAAGCACAATGAACCTCTCCATGCTGATAATCCCGGAATTGGTGATATGGAAAATATCGCCTTCATGGGGACGATGGTGACGAGAGGAAGCGGTACCGGAGTGGTCATAGCGACAGGGATGAAAACAGCAATGGGACAAATTGCTAATTTATTACAGAATGCTGATACCACTTCAACCCCTTTGCAGCATCGGCTGGAACAACTAGGAAAAATCTTAATTGTTGCCGCATTATTTTTAACAGTGCTGGTAGTTGTGATTGGTGTCATCCAAGGAAATGATTTATATACAATGTTTTTAGCCGGGGTATCTCTAGCCGTTGCTGCAATACCAGAGGGACTGCCAGCGATAGTGACCGTTGCCTTGTCGCTAGGCGTTCAAAAAATGATTAAGAAAAATGCAATCGTCAGGAAACTTCCAGCCGTTGAAACACTAGGCTGTGCTTCGGTAATCTGTTCAGATAAGACAGGAACATTGACACAAAACAAAATGACAGTCACCCATCTTTGGAGCGGTGGGAGAACATGGACGGTTGACGGTGTTGGCTATGAACCAACTGGTCAATTTTATTTGAACGAAGTACCGATTCACATTAAAGAAGAGAATGCATTAAAGCAAATGCTTCTGTTTGGAATGCTCTGCAATCATTCTACTATTATTAGGAAAGAGGACGAGATATCACTTGATGGGGATCCTACTGAAGGTGCCTTGCTCGTTAGTGCCATGAAAGCAGGCTTTAATCGTGAGAACCTTTTGGGTGAGTTTACAATTATAAATGAATTTCCATTTGATTCGGCAAGGAAAATGATGAGTATACACGTTAGAGATAAACAAGGCCGCGATTTTATTGTGACAAAAGGAGCACCGGATGTTTTGCTAGGTGTTAGTGAGTCTATCCTTTGGGATGGTAGATTACAGCATTTTGGAATTGAACTTCAAAGGAACGTACAGGAGGCCATTAACAGTCTAGCTTCTAAAGCATTAAGAACGATTGCGATAGCATTTAAATCAATTCCAGCAAATACGTTAATTTTAAACGAGAACGAAGCTGAAAAAAATTTAACCTTTATCGGAGTTCAAGGAATGATTGACCCGCCAAGACCTGAAGTAAAACAAGCCGTTAAGGAATGCAAAGCAGCAGGCATTAAAACAGTAATGATAACCGGTGACCATGTGATAACGGCGAAAGCAATTGCCTCCCAGTTGGGGATTTTTACAAATAAAAGTAAGGTCTTAGATGGAAAGGCATTAGACAAAATGTCAGTAGAACAGCTTGAAGAAGAAGTAGATTATGTTTCCGTGTTTGCAAGGGTGTCCCCGGAACATAAACTTAAAATTGTCAAAGCCTTACAAAACCGCGGTCACGTTGTTGCGATGACAGGTGACGGGGTTAACGATGCACCGGCCATTAAAGCCGCCGATATCGGGGTGGCGATGGGAATTACCGGTACAGATGTTGCCAAGGAAGCTTCTGCCCTAGTTTTACTAGATGATAATTTTGCCACCATAAAAGCAGCTATTAAAGAGGGAAGAAATATTTATGAAAATATCCGAAAATTTATTCGTTATTTGCTTGCATCCAATGTTGGCGAAATATTAGTGATGTTGTTTGCAATGATCATCGGTTTGCCGTTACCACTCGTGCCAATCCAAATACTATGGGTTAATTTAGTAACAGATGGACTTCCAGCAATGGCGCTTGGAATTGATCTTCCAGAAGAAAATGTTATGCAACGAAAACCGCGAAGCCCGAAGGAAGGAGTGTTTGCAAGAGGCCTTGGCTGGAAAGTGGTATCACGAGGGTTTCTAATTGGTCTTGTGACGCTGCTCTCGTTTATTATTGTCTACAAAAATGACCCAGCCCGCCTTCCCTATGCTCAGACCGTTGCGTTTGCAACACTCGTTATGGCCCAATTAATTCACGTGTTTGATTGCCGTAGTGAAAGATCAGTTTTATCAAGAAATCCATTTGGAAATATGTTTTTGGTCTGGTCGGTTATTTCATCCCTTGCATTGGTCCTTGTCGTGATTTATTATCCACCGCTCCAGCCGATTTTCCACACCTTACCTATTATCGGAAAGGATTGGCTATTAATTGTAGGTTTATCCTCCATTCCAACTTTTTTACTAGCCGGTTCATTTTTGGCAAGAAAAACAAAATAAACTATGATATAATCCAAAAGGTAGTAGAATTGTTCTATTACCTTTTTTACTTTTGTCTTCATATAGATTGGATGTGCAGAAGATGGTTATCAGTATGACAGGCTTTGGAAGGAGCAGAGCAGAATCAGGAGCATTTTCAATAACTGTTGAAATGAAATCGGTCAATCATCGCTTTTGTGAGTTTAATATCCGAATGCCCCGTCAGCTCTTAAAAATAGAAGAAAAAATCAAAAAAAAATTAAATCAACATATACGTCGTGGACGAGTGGAAGTATATGTAACCCTGGAAGGTGAAGGGACTGTTTCTCGTAAGGTGCACGTTGACTGGAAGCTTATTGAGGAATATCATCAGTTCATTTCTGAAGCGAAAAAAAAGTACAAAATTGACGGAGTAATCACCTTAGAAGACTTACTAAAACGTGAAGAGTTTGTACATATAGAAGAGAGTGAAGTCGGCAACGAGGAACTTGAAAATTTAGTTTTGACAGCAATTGAAGACGCAGGATTGTTGCTGAAAAAAATGCGTGTTGCCGAGGGAGAAGAATTAAAGAAGGATATAACTACTAATCTGCATCAAATCGAAAGGGTTGTTCATGAACTTCAGGGCGATGCTCCCTTAGTGATAAAAGCCTATCAAGAACGATTGACAAAAAGAATGCAAGAGTTTTTGAACGGGCAGTTTGATGAATCAAGAATTTTGACAGAGGTGGCCGTCTTCGCTGATAAGGCAGATATCAATGAAGAACTAACTCGGCTGATGAGTCATATTCAGCAATTTTTCCAGACGATTGAAGATAGTGAACCAATTGGCCGCAAGCTTGATTTCCTTGTCCAGGAGATGAATCGGGAGGCTAATACAATCGGTTCTAAGGCAAATGACTCGAATATTGCAAAAAAAGTAGTGAATATGAAAAGTTTACTTGAGAAATTGAAAGAACAGATTCAAAATATAGAGTAGGATTGATTAGAACCTGTTTGACACGGCAAAAATATATTATTGATGAATGGGGAAACATCATGTCGATTAAATTGATAAATATTGGATATGGAAATATCGTTTCTGCTAATCGGATTATTTCCATTGTCAGCCCTGAATCCGCTCCGATAAAGAGAATCATCCAGGATGCCCGCGATCAGGGATCATTGATTGATGCTACATATGGGAGAAGGACACGTGCTGTGATCATTATGGACAGCGACCATGTTATTCTCTCAGCAGTACAACCAGAAACAGTAGCAAATAGGCTAACGGGCCGTGATGAAAATATTGATGAAGGGTAGGGATTAATGAAGATGCAGGAAAAAGGATTGTTGATTGTTCTTTCCGGACCTTCTGGTGTAGGAAAAGGAACAGTTCGAAAACAAATATTTTCCCAGCCCAATACTGCTTTTGAATATTCGATATCTATGACAACGAGATCCCCTCGCGAAGGTGAAGTAAATGGCGTCGACTATTTCTTCAAATCTAGAGAGGAGTTTGAAGCACTGATTGCTGAAGACAAGCTATTGGAATATGCTGAGTTTGTAGGGAATTATTATGGTACCCCTGTCGATTATGTAAGACAGACACTTGATTCTGGTAAAGATGTTTTCTTAGAAATTGAAGTGAAGGGTGCCCGTCAGGTACGCGAAAAATTTCCAGACGGCTTGTTCATCTTTTTAATGCCGCCGAGTCTTTCAGAGCTTAAAAATCGAATTGTCACAAGGGGCACAGAAACAGAGGATTTAATTCATAATCGGATGCTTTCAGCTCGTGAAGAGATCGAGATGATGAGCTTATATGATTATGTTGTTGAAAATGACTATGTAAAGCATGCCTGCGAAAAGGTAAATGCGATTATTATCGCGGAGCACTGCCGCCGGGAACGCGTAGAATACCGTTATAAAAAATTATTGGAGGACTGAATAAAATGCTATATCCGTCTATCGACCGATTGCTAGAAAGAATTGATTCAAAATATTCGCTTGTTTCTGTTGCCGCGAAACGGGCACGTATCATGCAGCAAGCACATGATGAAAGATTACCTAAGTATGTGTCCCATAAATGTGTAGGAAAAGCGTTAGAGGAAATTTACGCTGGTGAGCTAACCTATCGAATTGCTAAAAGACCAGATTCAGAAGCTGAATAATTTTTTAGGGATCAACGCAGACTCGCCAATAGGCGAGTTTTCTTTGTAGTATCTTCTTTGAACTTTGATGACTAGCTCCAGCGCCCAGCGACTAGTGTACTTCGCCCACCTCCCTATGATAAGTCAAGCACGAATGCGCTAACGCTCTCAGTCGGTGTGCACCAACGCTTCGGCAGCAAAAGCATCGCACGAAGAAAAAGCGTTAGCTTTTTCGAGGAGTCCATACGTCGCTAAATGGGCGCTTACGCTTTTAGATTGTAAAGATGAAAATTTGTTCGTTTTCAATCATAATGGAAAGATAGAGATGGAATAGAGTAGGGGGCAACGATTGTGAAGGATAAAAAAATATTGTTATGTGTAACCGGGGGAATAGCTGTTTATAAAGCAGTCGCCTTGACAAGTAAGCTTGTTCAGGCAGGAGCACAGGTTAAGGTGATGATGAGTGAATCTGCCGCCAAATTTGTCACACCATTATCCTTTCAAGCGTTATCCCGGAATGAGGTATATATCGATACCTTTGATGAGAAAAATCCACATGCCATCGCCCATATTGATCTTGCCGATTGGGCTGATCTTGTCATTGTGGCTCCCGCAACTGCCAATACGATTGGAAAAATGGCCTGCGGTATAGCGGATAATATGATTACAACAACATTCTTAGCAACACTTGCTCCGGTATGGATTGCTCCAGCTATGAATGTTCATATGTATGACCATCCGGCGGTCAAAAAGAACCTAGCTGTTTTAGCCGAATATGGCTGCCAATTTATTGAACCAAGTGAAGGCTTTCTGGCGTGCGGATACATTGGAAAAGGACGTCTTGAGGAGCCCGAAAAAATCGTCGCGTTGGTAGAGCAGTTTTTCCAAAAGGATCACTTAAGCTTAAGTGGAAAAAAGGTAGTTGTAACGGCAGGTCCCACGAGAGAAAAAATAGATCCAGTTCGATTTATTTCCAATCATTCAACTGGAAAGATGGGCTATGCACTTGCTGTAGCCGCTAAAAATGCTGGTGCAGAAGTCGTCTTGATTTCGGGTCCTGTTTCACTTTCAGCTCCTGCAGGTATCGAAATATTCAAAGTGGAAAGCGCCCAAGATATGTACGAGGCTGCCGTAAATCATTTTGACGAAGCAGATATAGTAATAAAAACAGCTGCAGTTGCTGATTATCGTCCAAAGACTTCCTATGACCATAAAATAAAAAAACAGCCCGGAGACTCAGTTATTGAGCTTGAACGAACCAAGGATATCCTAAAAGAGCTTGGCTCAAGGAAAATCAATCAGGTTCTTGTCGGGTTCGCCGCTGAAACGGATCATGTTGAAGAATATGCCGCCAAGAAATTACGGGAGAAAAATGCTGATATGATCGTGGCCAATAATGTCAAAGAGGCGGGGGCTGGCTTTGGTACTGACACGAATATTGTAACTCTATATAAAAAGGATGGAACGGTCACAAGCCTGCCGCTCATGGCAAAACAAGCAGTAGCAGAAAAGATTATCGCTGAAATTACCCTGTTATTGAAGGATATGGGAAAATGAATATTGCCAGTGTCATCGTAGATGTCCCTGCAAAGCAAACGGATAAAGCGTTTGATTATTTGATCCCGGATAAATGGCTCGACATTATCCAACCTGGGATCAGAGTCATCGTCCCGTTCGGACCAAGAAAGATACAGGGGTTCGTCATCGGTACAAAAGCCCAATCGGACTTTGCTAAATTGAAGGAAATAATCGAACCAATTGATTTAGTGCCTGTCTTAAACAAGGAATTATTAGAGCTGGGGCATTGGTTAACCGAAAGCACGTTAAGCTTTAAAATAGTAACCTACCAAGCTATGCTGCCGGCTGCCCTAAAAGCAAAATATGAAAAGAAAGTAAGCCTTGCCCCAGGTGTAAAACCAGCGGAATTACCAGGGGAACTTCAGCCGTTTTTTATAAGCAATACAGCTATCACCTGGGACATAGCCTTAAAGTCTAACCTTGAGCGTACATTGCATAAAGAAGCGGCAAAGGGACGTTTAGAAGTTATCTATGAGGTGAAAGAACGACTTCATAAGAAAAAATTAAAATTTGTGCTCCCCTTGCTTCCCGTACCTGAGTTAACAAGTGAACTGGGTCAATTACCAGCAAGAGCCGAAAAACAAAGAGAGCTAGTAAGCTACTTCATCGCGAATCCAAGTCCAATTGAGTTAAGAAAGCTTAACGAATTAGGCTTTGGTTCGTCTTCAGTGAAGGCACTTGCGTCTAAAGGGTTACTTGAAGAAAAGGATATGGAAGTATATCGTGATCCATATGAGCATCGTGAATTCAAGCGAACAAGTCCGCTTCCATTAACAGTTTCACAAACAGCGGCGATTGAGCCAATTCTTGATACAATCGAAAATAATCTATATAAAGTGTTTTTACTCTATGGAGTGACAGGGAGCGGTAAAACCGAAATTTATTTGCAATCGATTCAGGAAGTCATTAACAGAGGGAAAGAGGCGATTGTCCTCGTACCGGAAATTGCCTTAACGCCGCAAATGGTGAACCGTTTTAAAGGAAGGTTTGGCGATCTTGTAGCGGTTATGCACAGCGGACTTTCTGCAGGTGAAAAATATGATGAGTGGCGAAAAATTCAGCGCAAGGAAGTAAAGGTAGTTGTCGGGGCCAGGTCGGCTATTTTTGCGCCTTTTGAAAATTTGGGCATTCTTATCATTGATGAAGAACATGAAACAAGCTATAAGCAGGAAGAAATGCCCCGCTATCATGCAAGGGATGTAGCAATTGAACGGGCAAGAAATTACAATTGCCCTGTTGTATTAGGCAGTGCAACACCCTCGTTGGAATCCTTTGCGAGGGCCCAAAAAGGGGTTTATCAACTGTTAACTCTTCCAAGCCGAATGAATAATCACGCCATGCCTTCGGTTGAGATCATTGACATGCGTGAGGAGTTGCGCGGTGGAAATCGATCGATGTTTTCAAGGACGCTATTGGAAAAATTAACAGACCGGGTTGAAAAAAAACAACAAACGGTTCTGTTTTTAAATAAACGTGGTCATTCATCATTTGTGATGTGCAGGGATTGCGGCTATGTCGTCAATTGTCCAAATTGTGATATTTCCTTAACTTATCATCGTGTAAACCAGCAAATGAAATGCCACTATTGCGGCTATGAGGGACGCGTTCCAACAACGTGCCCGGAATGTTCGAGCGAGCATATCCGCTATTTTGGAACTGGAACACAGAAGGTGGAGGAGGAACTGGGAAAAATCCTTCCCACTGCAAGAGTCATCCGGATGGATGTTGATACGACAGGCCGAAAGGGGTCACATGAGCGGCTGTTAACGGATTTTATGGAAGGGAAAGCAGATATCCTATTAGGCACACAAATGATTGCCAAAGGGCTTGATTTTCCGAATATTACCCTTGTTGGGGTTCTTTCTGCTGATACGATGCTGCATTTACCTGATTTTCGCTCGTCAGAAAAAACATTTCAGTTGTTGACACAAGTGAGCGGGCGCGCAGGTCGTCATGAGCTTCCTGGTGAGGTTGTCATTCAAACCTATACTCCGGAGCATTATAGTATTGTCTTTGCAGGTAAACAAGACTTTGACCTTTTTTACCACCAAGAAATGATGGTACGGAAGATTCATAAATACCCGCCATTCTATTATCTTGCACTGATCAATGTCAGCCATGAACAATTAATGAAGGCAGTATCGGTAACCGAAAAAATTGTAAATTATGTCCGTTCTCGCCTTTCAAATGAAACGGTGGTACTAGGCCCAGTGGCATCTCCTATCTCACGCATTAACAATCGGTACCGCTATCAATGTCTCATTAAATACAAACGAGAGTCCAGCTTGGCAGAAACACTTAAGAATGTCCTTAACCAGTATCAGAAGGAAGCGCACACTGGCCTGCAGGTTTCAGTTGACACGAATCCGTTTATATTGATGTAGATCGGCGGTTGATCTGGTTTTGAATAAAAAAATTTTGGTGAAAATGAATAATAGCAAAAAAAAGCGGAAGCGCCCGTTTAGCGAAGTACACCAGTCGCTGGGCGTTTGAGCTAGATAGTTATCTAAGATCTAAAACTTTATACGAATTTTTATTAAATGCTAATTGGAGGAAACACTTTGTCTGTTAAGAAAATAGTAATGTATCCAGCTGAAATATTAGAGCAGGAGTGCAAGGAAGTAACCAAATTTGATAAAAAACTAGCCAAGCTGCTTGATGATATGTATGATACCATGATCGAATACGATGGAGTCGGTCTTGCCGCTCCACAAATTGGCTTGGACCAGCAAATTGCTGTTGTTGATGTTGATGATGATCATGGCACAATCGAAATGATCAATCCACGAATTCTTGAAACTTCCGGCGAGCAAACAGGACCAGAGGGCTGCTTAAGCTTCCCGGGTATATATGGGGAAGTAACAAGACCTGATTTCGTAAAAATTGAGGCACTTGATCGCAAAGGGAAAGCATACACACTGAAAGCGGAGGGATTCTTGGCGCGGGCGATCCAGCATGAAATTGACCATTTGCATGGCATTTTATTTACCTCACTTGTTTCAAGATATTTGACGGAAGAAGAGCTAGGGGGGCAGGAAGAAGGATGACGAAAATCATTTTTATGGGCACTCCCGATTTCGCAGTGCCGGTTTTACAGCAAATAATGAATGATGGCTACGAGGTAATCGCAGTCGTGACACAGCCAGATCGTCCAGTGGGCAGAAAGAGAGTAATGACTCCTCCTCCTGTAAAAGTGGAAGCACAAAAACAAGGAATCCCGGTTTACCAACCGGAAAAGATTCGAGACAAGGTAGAGCTTGAAAAAATTCTCGCTTTAAAACCTGAGCTTATTATTACTGCTGCCTTTGGGCAGATTTTACCTAAGGAGCTTCTTCAAGCACCGAAACATGGCTGCATTAACGTTCACGCTTCACTTTTACCAGAGCTGCGCGGAGGTGCCCCAATTCACTATGCGCTCCTAAAAGGAAAAAAGAAGACAGGAATCACGATTATGTATATGGCTGAAAAGCTTGATGCAGGTGATATTTTAACACAGGTAGAAGTACCGATTACAGATGAAGACATTTTAGGAACATTGCACGATAAGCTAAGTGCTGCTGGATCAAAATTGTTATCTAAAACATTGCCGCCGCTTCTTGCTGGAAAGCTTACCGCCATCCCGCAAGACGAAAGTGCGGCAACGTTTGCTCCAAATATTAAACGAGAACAAGAAAAAATTGATTGGACAAAAACCGGAGAGGAAATATTCAACCACATCCGCGGGCTTAATCCGTGGCCTGTTGCTTTCACTGTTTTGGATGGGAAAGTGTTAAAAATCTGGCGGGCAGATAAAATTCCCGGTCAATTTGATCGTGCACCTGGGACAATTGTGGAAATAGGACAGGCTGGAATAACAGTTGTAACCGGAAATGATACCTGTATTCAAATTAAAGAACTTCAGCCTTCTGGTAAAACAAAAATGTCTGTTGAGGATTTTTTAAGAGGTGCCGGGTCCAAACTAACGACAGGGGTAAGACTCGGAGATGACAATGAATTCTAAGAAAAAGAATGTCCGTGAAACAGTACTGGATCTGCTTGATGCAATTGAAAAAAACCAATCGTACAGCAATCTGCTTTTGCATCACGCGATTGAAAAAAATGATTTGCCCACCAAAGACATCGGTCTATTAACTGAATTAACCTATGGTACACTGCAAAGAAAAATGACGTTGGACTTCTTTTTAAAACCTTTTATAAAAAAAGCGAATAAAATTGAAGGCTGGGTCCTAAATTTGCTGCGGCTTACCCTCTATCAGATGGTTTATCTTGATAAAATACCAGATCGGGCTGCAATTTACGAGGCAGTGGAAATTGCCAAGAAACGCGGTCATAAAGGAATTGCAGGTATGGTCAACGGTGTGTTAAGAAGCATTCAGCGTCAAGGGCTTCCGTCACTTGAAGTCATCACAGACCCCATCGAACGGCTCTCCATTGAGACAAGTCATCCTGAATGGCTTGTCAAAAGATGGGTTCAGCAATTTGGCTTTGAAAAAACAAAGGAAATGGGCGAGATGAACTTAACGGCACCACTGCAAACGGCACGAGTGAACAGGACCAAAACAACAAGAGAGGACTGTGCAAAACGTCTTGAGGAGGAAGGATTTCAAGTTGAACTGAGTCCGATCATTCCTGAAGCGATCAGAGCACTAAAGGGAAATCTGGCCTCTTCGACTGCTTATAAAGATGGATTGTTAACGATCCAGGATGAAAGCTCAATGCTCGTTGCTTACGCACTTGGAGTAACCAACGATGAAGTCGTGTTAGACGCTTGCGCTGCTCCGGGTGGGAAGAGTACCCATATTGCCGAAAAAATGAACAATAGCGGTCAGGTTATCTCGCTTGATCTTCATGAACACAAGGTTAAATTGATTAACGATAATGCCAGACGGCTAGCTTTAAGCAATATAAAAACGCAGACAATGGATAGCCGCCATGCTCCGGAAAGTTTTGAGCATGAGTCCTTTGATCGGATTCTTCTCGATGCCCCTTGCTCTGGGCTGGGTGTGATGAGAAGAAAACCGGATATGAAATATACAAAAAAAGAGCAAGATATATATCAATTAAGCAACATTCAGCAAGACCTGCTGGAATCCGTCTCAACCTTAGTAAGAAAAGGCGGTGTGCTTGTTTATAGCACATGTACGGTGGACCAAGAAGAAAATGAAAACACAGTTAGGACCTTTTTGAAGAACCATCCACAATTTGAAGGTGATCCGTCCTTTAAGGACAGGATGCCGGCAGCAGTCCAGCCGCACATTACCAGTTTCGATCTCCAGGTTTTTCCGCAGGACTTTGGTTCAGATGGTTTTTACATTGCTTGCTTAAGAAAGAAGGTTTAATAGTTGGAACAAACAAATACAACTGAAGTAAACGAAACAATCAAAATGAACAAGCCGTCGATCTATTCAATCCAACTCCCCGAATTGAAGAATTGGCTGACGGAAAACGGTGAGAAGCCGTTTCGTGCCGAGCAAATTTATGACTGGTTATACAAAAAAAGAATATCCTCTTTTGATGAAATGAGTAATTTAGCAAAAGGTCTAAGGGATAAGCTGGATGACAGCTTTCAGCTGACGACTCTAAAAACAATTATTAAGCAAACCTCTTCTGATGGCACGATTAAGTTTTTATTTGAGCTTCATGACGGCTATTCAATTGAAACGGTGTTAATGCGCCACGATTATGGAAATTCTGTTTGTGTAACGACTCAGGTTGGCTGCAGGATAGGTTGTACCTTTTGTGCGTCCACATTAGGAGGCCTAAAGCGCCACCTTGAAGCCGGGGAAATTGTTTCCCAGGTAGTAACCGTTCAGCAAGCGTTGGATGAAACAGATGAACGGGTCAGTTCAGTTGTCATTATGGGAATTGGTGAACCGTTTGATAATTATGATAACATGCTTGGTTTCTTAAAAATTATTAACCATGAGAAGGGTCTTAATATAGGCGCCCGTCATATTACTGTTTCTACAAGTGGAATCATTCCAAAAATATACACGTTTGCTGATGAAGATATGCAGATTAATTTTGCTATTTCCCTTCATGCTCCTAACACGGAATTAAGGTCAAGATTAATGCCGATTAATAAAGCATATAAACTTGATGACTTAATGGATGCAGTGCGGTATTATATCGATAAGACCGGGCGTCGAATAAGCTTTGAATATGGTCTGTTTGGTGGAGTCAACGATTCAGTTGAACATGCAGAGGAATTATCCCGTCTAGTAAAGGGAATTAAATGTCATGTCAACCTTATTCCAGTTAACTACGTTCCAGAACGGAATTACGTTAGAACGCCAAGAAATCAAATTTTTGCTTTTGAGAAAGCATTAAAGAAAAATGGTATCAATGTAACCATACGCCGAGAGCACGGACATGATATCGACGCAGCATGTGGACAACTTCGTGCAAAGGAGCGGAAAGAGGAGACGAGGTGACAAAATGAAAGCAGTGTTTATGACAGACCGGGGTAAAGTTCGCCAGCATAATGAAGATTCAGGGGGAATTATCCAAAATCTTGATGGTCATCGCCTAGCCATTGTTGCCGATGGAATGGGCGGTCACCTTGCTGGTGAGGTTGCCAGTGGAATGACGTTAATGGAGTTAAAAAAGCAGTGGGAAGGAACAAAAGGGATTACAACGGCTGATCAAGCAGAAGAATGGCTAAAAGAGCAGATTTTACATGTAAATCAACTTTTGTATGACCATGCCCGTAGTAATTCTGAATGTGATGGAATGGGGACAACAATTGTTGCGGCCATTAGTACCGAACATTTTGCAACAGTTGCTAACATTGGAGACAGCCGTTGTTACTTGTTAAATGAATCAGGTTTTAATCAGGTTACAGTAGACCATTCCCTTGTAAACGAGCTTGTTCGGTTTGGGCAAATATCAAAAGAGGATGCTGAGCACCATCCACGCAAAAATGTGTTACTGCGTGCCTTAGGAACAGAGGAAACGGTCGAAATGGATATTAAAACGATTATGTTTGAAGAAGGCGATTGTCTATTATTATGCTCTGACGGATTGTCTAATAAAGTTAGTGAACGAGAAATGAAGGAAATTCTCTCAAGCGATTGTTTACATGACCAAAAGGCCGCAAAGCTTATTTCTCTCGCCAATAATTATGGCGGTGAAGATAACATTTCCCTAGCGATTGTTGAGTTTTCTGAACCTAGTGAAGGTGTTGAATAAATGATGATTGGGAAAAGAATAAGCGGCCGTTATAAGATTTTGGATATGCTCGGCGGCGGGGGAATGGCAAATGTTTACCTTGCTCATGATATGATCCTCGACCGCAACGTAGCCGTAAAAATGCTGCGACATGATTTAACCAATGATGAAGAATTTATTCGTCGTTTTCATAGAGAGGCGCAATCAGCTACAAGCCTAATACATCCTAATATTGTGAATATCTATGATGTTGGCGAAGAGGATAACATTTATTATATCGTCATGGAGCATGTGGACGGCCAAACATTAAAACAATACATACAGCAATTTTCCCCATTAAGGGTAGAAGAGTCAATTGAAATTATGCGGCAGTTAACATCAGCAATTGCACATGCCCACCAAAATAATATTATTCATCGGGATATTAAGCCCGATAATATTTTAGTGGATCGGGAAGGAAATGTAAAAATAACTGATTTTGGCATTGCAATGGCATTAAGTGCCACAAGGTTTACCCAGACCAATGCAGTCCTAGGCTCCGTCCATTATTTATCACCTGAACAAGCCCGCGGCGGCATGGCGAATAAGAAGTCAGACATCTACTCGTTAGGAATCGTCTTGTTTGAACTTTTAACAGGTAGACTTCCTTTTTCTGGGGAATCGGCAGTTTCGATCGCCCTAATGCATTTACAGTCTGAAACACCGTCAGTAAGAAGATGGAACCCTACTATACCGCAAAGTGTTGAAAATGTTGTTTTAAAAGCAACAGCAAAGGATCCCTTTCATCGCTATAATAGTGTCGAAGACATGGAAGAGGACCTTCGAACCGCACTTGATCCTGAACGTTTACATGAACCAAAGTTCTTTATTCCGATTGATATAGATGCGACAAAAGCAATTCCGATCATCACAAGTGATCCGAATATTAAAAGTTTGGACGAAACCCTCGTTCATAATACAGATAAACATATTTTAAAAGCAATGGATGAACCAAAAAAAGGGAATGATAAGAAAAAACGCAAGAAGTGGCCCATTATTTTACTATCAACTTTCGCGGCCATTGTCATTATTGGGATCCTAACTGTTTTTGTGTTACCTAGCCTGATGTCACCGAAGGATGTGACTATTCCGGATGTCAGCGGTATGAAATTTGATGATGCGGTAACCTCACTTGTTTCAAAAGGATTTGTAATAGGTAAAACGAATGATATACCAGATGATACGATCGAAAAAGGTAAAGTTATTAAAACGGATCCTTCAGCTCGAACAACAGCAAAAGAGGGTTCGAAGATTAATCTCTATACATCCACTGGTAAAAAGAAATATGAACTTAGCGATTACACAAGCCGTCAGTATGACGATGTTGTCAGTTTGTTAGGAAATAAAGACTTTAAAGATATTAGCAAAAAAGAGGTTAATGATGAAAGTGATCCTGGAACCATTATCGAACAAGACCCGCCAGCAGGGAAAAAGGTAACTCCTGAAAGTACAAGTTTGATTTTTACTGTTAGTAAGGGACCAAAACAAATCATTCTAAAAGATCTGACCCAATATAATTCAACAGCGGCCGTTGATTATGCTCAATCTTTCGGTTTATCTATCGACACCAGCCAACAGCAATACAATGACACCATCCCAGCTGGAATGGTTATCTCTCAGTCACCAGCGGCTGGGACAGAAATGCACAAGGGTGACAAGGTAACCGTCGTTATTTCAAAAGGCAAAGAAGAAAAACCGCCAAAAACGGTTACTAGGGAATTGTCCATCGCCTATCAACCTAAAGTCCCAGGACAACCGCAGGAAGTACAAATTTATATCGATGATATGAATCACAGCTTGACAGAACCGTCGGAAACAGTTTATATTACGCAGGACATTAAACGAACAATTGAACTGAAAATTGAAGAAGGCAAAAAGGCTGAATACAAAGTAGTCCGCGAGGGTTCGGTAATTAGTGATGATTTCGTTGATTATAATGCTGCTGAGTAAAGAAAAGATTGGTATAAAAGGCTGCGATTTTTAAGCAACGGGTTGGGGGATCTTTACGATAAAGCTAGAAGTGTCCTAGAAGCAATCAGGGCAAGGAGGTTGCTATGCCTGAAGGTAAAATAGTCAAAGCATTAAGTGGTTTTTATTATGTCTTGCAAAACGAGGGAATTATCCAATGTCGTGGCAGAGGGATATTTCGTAAAAACAAAATTACTCCTCTTGTTGGCGATGAAGTTGTTTTTCAAGCAGATAATGATCTAGAAGGCTATATTCTTGAAGTGAAAGAACGTAAAAATGAATTAGTCCGTCCGCCAATCGCGAATGTTGACCAAGCCATTCTCGTTTTTTCTGCTGTAGAGCCTGATTTTAGCCCGAATTTATTGGATCGTTTTCTGGTCCTCATTGAATTTAACCGTATTAAACCGCTTATTTGTATTACAAAATTAGATTTAGCAACGGACGAACAGCATGCAGAAATCGAACAATATGCGGAACAATACCGTCTTGCAGGTTATGAAGTAATTCTAACCTCCAGTGAGACAGACTTTGGGATTGAACTGCTCTACCCACACTTAGAAAATAAAATTTCGGTGTTTGCTGGCCAATCAGGAGTGGGAAAATCATCTTTATTAAATGCATTAAAGCCCGAGCTGGCTTTAAAAACCAATGATATCTCCTCACATCTTGGCCGGGGGAAGCATACAACCCGACATGTGGAATTAATTCATGTTGGTCATGGTCTAGTAGCTGATACCCCAGGATTTAGTTCGTTGGAATTTACAAATATCGAAGCAGAGGAGTTGACATACTGCTTTCCTGAGCTTCAGAAGGCAAGTGAGGATTGCAAGTTCAGAGGCTGCCTTCATCTAAAGGAACCAAAATGCGCTGTAAAGTCAGCAGTCGAGGCGGGAGAAATTCCTTCGTATCGATATGAGCACTATATTGATTTTTTGAAAGAGATAAAAGATAGAAAGCCGAGGTACTAAAAGATGGTAAAAATTGCTCCGTCTATTTTATCTGCAGATTTCGCAAAATTAGGGGAAGAAATAGTAGATGTGGAAAAGGGTGGTGCAGATTTCATCCATGTCGATGTAATGGATGGACATTTTGTCCCGAATATCACGATAGGACCCCTGATTGTGGGTGCCATAAGGCCGATCACGAAGCTTCCGCTTGATGTTCACCTGATGATTGAAAATCCCGACCAGTATATTGAAGCATTTGCAAAAGCAGGTGCTGATTATATTACCGTTCATGTGGAAGCCTGCAGGCATCTGCACCGGACCATTCACTTGATTAAATCATTTGGGGCAAAGGCTGGAGTTGTGTTAAATCCGGCAACACCGATCGAAACCCTTCAGCATATTATGGGGGATATTGATATGGTACTGCTAATGTCTGTCAACCCTGGTTTTGGCGGACAAACATTTATTCCTGAGGTTTTGCCTAAAATAAGGAAAGTAACCGAATTAGCGGCAGAAAAAGGAGTTAATATTGAAATTGAAATTGATGGCGGGGTAAATCCTGAAACAGCAAAGCTTTGCATTGAGGCAGGGGCAACAGTTCTTGTTGCAGGATCCGCTATTTATAATCAAGAGGACCGGGGAAAAGCAATTGAATTAATAAGGGGTTAATGGGAGAAAAGCTGGCGTCATTGCTGGCTTTTTTCTATGGTAAAGGGCGGAGCACCATAAGAGAGAATCAGTATATCCGATGGTAGTGAAAAATATTCATTTTGCGAGTCGATTATAATGAAGCCTAGCTCTGCTCACACCGCCTTTATTTATTGGAAAGGATAGTTCTCTGATCATATTTACAGGGTGAAAAGGGGTAATATTTGATGATAATCAACATTTTAGGAGGGGGACCTGTTGACCTGCTCCCTGATTTAAATAATTACAATGAAAAAAATAGTATCTGGGTTGGAGTCGACAGAGGGGTGTTTACATTAATTAGAAGCGGGTTTCGACCCGCGATTGCCTTTGGTGATTTTGATTCAGTAACAAATGGTGAATTAACGGAAATTGAAACCATTGTAACCCAGCTTAAGAAATTTAAGCCAGAAAAAGATGAAACGGATATGGAATTGGCCTTAAACTGGGCGTTAGAGCAAAAGCCTGACAAAATCCGTCTTTTTGGCGCAAGCGGCGGTCGGCTTGATCATTTTTTCGCGAATGTTCAATTATTGATTAAACCGGTTTTGGCAGGAATCGAGACTGAGATTTTACTTATTGATCACAGCAATGTCATTTATCTCAAAGGTCCCGGCAGATACCAAGTTGAAAAAATGATTGACAAAAAATATATTTCTTTTGTTCCCGTATCGTTAAACATCAATAAACTTACACTTGAAGGCTTCAAGTACCCATTGAAAGATTGTCATATTTCAATGGGTTCCACATTATGTATTAGTAATGAGCTTATTAGGGATTATGGTACTTTTTCTTTTTCAGAAGGCATATTAATAGTTGTAAGAAGCAGTGACTAAAAGCATTAGAAAAGTAAGTACTTATTTCTTTCCTTTGAATAATATGTTAATGCGCATGCATATGTAGAGCAGTGTAAGATGGTGAGGAGGGACAATAATGAAATTTTATACAATTAAACTGCCAAGATTTTTAGGCGGACTTGTCCGGGCGATGATTGGTGCTTTTAAGAAAAACGATTGATTATAAATGCGGGTTAATGAATAAAAATTGAATTCAAAAAACTGAGCACCCTGGTACGGGTGCCCTTTTAATTTTATAAATAAAAAGACATCCCATTAAGGATGCCTAATCATATATTACACGCGTTCTACTTTACCAGATCTTAAAGCTCTTGTAGAAACCCAAACACGTTTAGGCTTTCCATCAACAAGAATACGAACTTTTTGAAGGTTTGCACCCCATGTGCGCTTATTAGCGTTCATAGCGTGAGAACGTGCGTTACCAGTAGTTGTTTTCTTACCAGTTATAACACATTTACGTGGCATATTTTTCCCCTCCTTAACGACCAAAAGCTTTTATGCTTTAAAAAGACTAATTTTAGATGTTTCCATCGGTTAGATAAAGAAATATGGCTCGCCATGTTTCCTGCCCAAAGATACTTTAATAATTTATCATACAACTTATTCAATTGCAATAGTTGAACGCAAAGCTTTCAAGAAAAATACCTTTACATCATGAAAGGCTGAAGCGCCCGTTTAGCGACGTATGGACTGGAGCAAATCGACTGAAATAAGGCGAAACTTCAATCAGAAAGTGCTTTTCTCACTGATTGTTAGTTGAGCCAACCGGGTTTTTACGGGCAGTTGAGAATCTACTGCCCGTTAATACGCGGCAAAGGAACACGAAGCGCGTTAGCGCATTCGTGCTTGACTTATCGTAGGGAGATGTGCGAAGTACATTAGTCGCTGGGTGCTGAAGCTAGACAGTTATCAAAGTTAAAAGAATGACATATATTTTGAATTGGGCTTATGAGCAATAGTACACATACAAGTATGTCTTTCAAAAATGAATAGACTATAGTAAAATGACTGTAACCAACGAGCATTGTAAAGGGGGAACGATTCATGTCCATTGAATTAAAAACTAAGCTGGGACAGATTGATATATCAAATGAAGTAATCGCCACCATTGCAGGGGGAGCAGCCATTGATTGCTATGGCATCGTCGGAATGGCCTCGAAAAATCAAATTAAAGATGGACTAACAGACATATTGAGAAGAGATAATTTCACCAAGGGTGTTATTGTCCGTCAACAAAATGAAGAAGTACATATTGACATGTATATTATTGTTAGCTATGGAACGAAAATTTCAGAGGTTGCTCATAATGTGCAATCAAAAGTTAAATACACACTCGATCAGACTGTCGGACTCTCCGTTGACTCCGTAAATATTTTTGTTCAAGGAGTCCGCGTTACGAACTCGTAGTGAGGAGGAAGTTTTGTGTCAATTACAACATTAGACGGAAAACGTTTTGCAGAGATGGTGATTCAAGGTGCAAATCAACTAGCAGCGAATGCAAAAATGGTCGATGCCTTAAACGTTTTTCCTGTTCCAGATGGTGATACAGGAACGAATATGAATTTATCGATCACCTCCGGGGCGAAAGAAGTTAGAAATAATATTCAAGAACACATTGGTAATGTTGGGAAAGCACTTTCAAAAGGACTATTAATGGGAGCACGTGGAAACTCTGGGGTTATTCTTTCCCAATTATTTCGAGGGTTCGCTAAGAATATTGAAAACAAAGCTGTGATATCTGGAAAAGAATTTGCCCTTGCACTTGAGTCAGGAGTTGAAACTGCCTATAAGGCGGTTATGAAGCCTGTCGAAGGAACCATTCTAACGGTTGCAAAAGATGCGGCCAGCAAGGCTGTTCAGGCATCACAAAAAACGGACGATATTGAGAAAATTATGGGAGAAGTTTTAAATGAAGCAAAAGCTTCTCTGAAACGGACTCCAGATTTATTGCCGGTTTTAAAAGAGGTTGGTGTTGTTGATAGCGGCGGCCAAGGACTTGTTTTGGTATATGAAGGCTTTTTTGCTGAGTTAACAGGCGAAAAATTGCCTTCATCACCTGAAAGCTTGCCAACAATGAATGACTTGGTTACTGCCGAACATCATAAAAGTGTTCAAAGCTATATAAACACGGAAGAAATAGTTTTTGGCTATTGTACCGAATTCATGGTGAAGTTTGAAAAAGATAAGCTGGTTAAGCATCCATTTAAAGAGGAAGCTTTTCGGAATGAACTTGGAGGGCTTGGGGATTCCTTGCTTGTGGTAGCAGATGAAGAGCTTGTAAAGGTACATATTCACTCCGAACAACCGGGAACCGTTTTAAGCTATGGTCAACGGTTTGGAAGCTTGATTAATATAAAAATTGAAAATATGCGCCAACAGCATACGAATATTGTCGGTGATGCCTATACACCGCTTGTTTCTGACAAGCCGCAAAAACCCAATGATATACATGAATATGGGATTGTCGCAGTATCAATGGGCTCTGGGGTTGCAGACCTTTTCCGTAGCATTGGGGCTACTAGGGTTATTGAAGGCGGTCAAACGATGAATCCTAGTACTGAGGATATCGTGAAAGCAATTAAAGAAGTAAATGCGAAAAAAGTCTTTATTTTACCAAATAATAAAAATATTTTCATGGCGGCTGAACAGGCGAAAGAAGTGAGCGAAGAAGAAGTATATGTCATTTCGTCAAAAACAGTCCCCCAAGGACTTTCAGCGCTGCTTGCTTTTAACCCTGATTCTGATGTGAAAGATAATGAAACAGCTATGAATCAAGCTTTACACAATGTAAAAACAGGCCAAATTACGTTTGCTGTCCGTGATACCCAAATTGATGGGCTGGAAATTTTAAAAGATGATTTTATGGGCATAGCTGAGGGGAAAATTATTGGTAAAGATAAAGATAAACTAAAAGCTGCCGAGGATCTGCTTGATAAAATGGTTGATGCAGATTCCGAGATCTTAACCATTATTTATGGTGAAGGGGTAAGTGAAAACGAGGTAGACGCTTTAACAGAGTACGTAGGAGAACATTATAAAAATATCGAAGTGGAAGTCCATAACGGCAAGCAGCCGATTTACTCATTTATCTTTTCAATCGAATAAAACCGAAAAGTGGAAGCACCCGGTAAGTGCTGGAGCTGGACAAATCTCATAGGTGAATGAAAAAAGATAAATTCTAATATGGTAAAATAAGAAGGGGCAAGTTCCCTTCTTTTTTACTTGTTTAAAAAAATATTGCACAGGGAGGGTTGGCGGCAGCACCGACAGGCCGTAATAGGAAGAAAAGACCTTCGGTAGCCCGGTTAAAATCGTGAATCAAAATCTTACACAAGCTGTTACGGTCTTAAAGGGGATTGGCGAAGAAACGGCCGAGTCCCTTGCAGAAATGAAAATTTTTACAGTCAAAGATCTAGTAGAATATTTTCCTTATCGTTATGAAGATTACCGGCTCCGCGATTTAGCAGAAGTCAATCATGATGAAAAAGTGACGGTTGAAGGGAAGGTTCATAGTGAGCCTTCTCTTGTCTATTATGCAAGAAAGAAGTCGAGATTAACGGTTCGTCTTTTAGTTGGCCGTTATCTCATTCAAGTAGTATTTTTTAACCAACCCTATTTAAAATCAAAGCTGGCTATAAACGAGACGATTACTGTAACCGGAAAATGGGATCAGCACCGGCAAACGATTACCGGAAATGAACTTAACGTTGGTCCATATTCAAAAGTGAAAGACTTTGAACCTGTTTATGCGTTAAAGGGCAAAATAACGATGAAAGGGCTTCGCAAGTTTATTACGCTTGCTTTTCATCAGTATGGACATTTAATTGAAGAAACACTACCTGATCTGTTTTTAAAAAAATACAGATTGTTAAATCGCCGCGATTCATATCGAGCGATGCATTTTCCGATGAACCAGGAGGATGTTAAGCAGGCAAGACGAAGAATCGTTTATGAGGAGTTTCTTTCCTTTCAGCTAAAAATACAGGCATTAAGAAAATTTGAACGGGAACATTCAAAAGGTCAGGCACAAAACTATGAACTGAGAAAACTGAATGAATTTATTGATTCGCTTGCTTTTCCACTGACAAATGCACAAAAACGAGTTGTTAATGAAATTCTTAAGGATTTAAAATCACCGTTTCGGATGAACCGCCTGCTCCAGGGCGACGTTGGCTCGGGAAAAACTGTGGTTGCAGCCATTGGGCTTTATGCAAGTGTAACAGCAGGGTTTCAAGGTGCACTGATGGTTCCTACAGAAATATTAGCAGAGCAGCATGCCGAGTCATTGGAGCAGTTATTTGCCCCGTTTGGAATTCGCTGCGCATTGTTGACTAGCTCGATTAAAGGAAAACAACGAAAAGAACTTCTTTTGAAGCTTGCTGAAGGAGAAATCGATGTTTTAATTGGAACGCATGCCTTGATTCAGGATGAGGTAGTATTTCGCAGACTTGGGTTAGTGATTACCGATGAACAGCACCGCTTTGGGGTGGAACAGCGTCGGGTTCTTCGCGAAAAAGGAGAAAATCCTGATGTTTTGTTTATGACAGCTACCCCAATCCCAAGGACATTGGCGATCACGGTATTTGGTGAAATGGATGTATCGATTATTGATGAGATGCCTGCAGGCAGAAAGGCAATTGAAACGTATTGGGCCAGGCAGGAAATGCTAGAGCGGGTGCTGGCATTTATGGAAAAAGAATTGCGGAAAGGGCGTCAAGGTTATGTTATTTGTCCGCTTATTGAAGAATCCGAGAAAATAGATGTCCAAAACGCGATCGATGTTCACAGCACCTTAACCTATTACTTTCAAAATCGCTATACGGTAGGTCTCATGCATGGACGCTTACATGCGGAAGAAAAAGAGGCTGTTATGAAGTCATTCACTATCAACGACGTGCAGGTTCTTGTTTCAACGACAGTAATTGAAGTAGGTGTAAACGTTCCAAATGCAACAATCATGATCATTTATGATGCCGAACGTTTTGGCCTCTCCCAGCTCCACCAGTTGCGGGGACGCGTTGGCCGCGGCAGCGAACAATCCTATTGTATCTTGCTTGCTGACCCGAAATCAGAGGTTGGCAAGGAAAGAATGAAAATCATGACAGAAACCACTGATGGCTTTGTGTTAAGTGAAAAAGACCTAGAGCTTCGTGGGCCAGGGGACTTTTTTGGAAAGAAACAAAGTGGCGTTCCTGAATTTAAAGTTGCTGACATGGTCCATGATTACCGGGCCCTTGAAACAGCAAGAAAGGATGCTGCCGCTCTGATTGACTCACAAACATTTTGGACATCCGACGAGTATTTATTGCTAAGAAACGAACTAGAAAAATCTGGAGTATTGGAAGGAGAAAAGCTGGACTAAGGGCGCTTCCGCTTTTCTTTTTTTCTTGCAAATTCCCCCCTCGAATTTTATACTACTATTAGTACCTAGTCATAAGATCTCGGACGGTGTTGGAAAATGAGGATGAATAAGCGGGAACGGCAAAAATTACTAACTGCTACAATTAAAGAAAACCCCTTTATTACAGATGAAGAATTGGCAGATAAATTCTCTGTAAGTGTGCAGACGATACGTCTTGACCGGCTTGAGTTGTCCATCCCTGAATTGCGTGAACGGATTAAAAACGTGGCTGAAAAACGCTTTGACGATGAAGTACGTTCATTGCCGCTTGAGGAAGTCATCGGTGAAATAATTGATATGAATTTGGATCATAATGCGATTTCAATATTTGATGTAAAGCAAGAACATGTTTTTAAGCGGAATATGATTGCACGTGGACATCACGTTTTTGCTCAGGCAAATTCACTGGCCGTGGCTGTTATTAACGATGAACTGGCCTTAACAGCCAAAGCAAATATTCAGTTTAAGCGCTCGGTTAAAATAAACGAACGGGTTGTGGCAAAAGCAAAGGTAATGAAAATAGATAATGAAAACGACAGGACTTTTGTTGAAGTAAATAGCTATGTTAACAATGAACTTGTTTTCACAGGAGAATTTGAAATGTACCGCCAAAACATTGTAAAAGGGTGAGGAACATGAAACTGGCAATCGATGCTATGGGCGGCGATAATGCCCCAAAGGAAATAATCCTTGGTGCAATGAAAGCAGTTGAAGCATTTTCTGATATACATATCACCCTCTTTGGGGATGAAAAAAAAATTAAGGAACATGTAAAAGATCATAATCGGATTACGATTGTCCATACCGATGAGGTTATACTTGGAACGGACGAACCTGTTCGTGCTGTCCGCCGTAAAAAAAATGCTTCAATGGTTCTGGCTGCTCAAGCTGTAGCAGATGGCAAGGCTGATGCCTGTATTTCTGCCGGAAATACAGGCGCCCTAATGGCTGCAGGACTTTTTATAGTTGGCCGGATTGAGGGAATTGAACGTCCCGCATTAACGCCAACCCTGCCAACGATTGGCGGAGAAGGCTTCCTGCTGTTAGATGTAGGGGCAAATTCGGATGCAAAACCGGAGCATTTGCTGCAGTATGCAATTATGGGTTCCATCTACACTGAAAAAGTACGTGGGATTGCAAATCCCCGGGTCGGGCTTTTAAACATTGGAACAGAAGAAAAAAAAGGAAATGATCTAACCAAGCATGCATTTAGTTTATTAAAAACAGCCAATCTTAATTTTATTGGAAATGTCGAAGCACGGGATTTGCTTGACGGCGTTGCAGACGTGGTTGTTACCGACGGCTTTACAGGCAATATGGTGTTAAAATCAATCGAGGGCACAGCTCTTTCCGTCTTTAAAATGGTAAAATCCGCGCTAACTAGCAGTTTAAAAAATAAACTGGCCGCAGCGGTTTTAAAACCGGAGCTTTATAAGCTGAAAAATAAGATGGATTATTCAGAATATGGCGGTGCGGGTTTGTTTGGCTTAAAGGCGCCTGTTATTAAAGCCCATGGCTCTTCTGATGCCCAGGCAGTGTTTAGTGCCATTCGCCAAGCAAGAATAATGGTAGACAAACAAGTAACCGGACTCATTAAGAATTCAATCGAGGAATCAACAAAATCATCATTATAAAGAGGTGTTGAAATGGGAAAAACCGCATTTATCTTTCCAGGACAGGGTTCCCAAACTGTTGGAATGGGACTAAGTCTGGCTGAGATGCATCCGAATGTAAAAGCGATATTTCAAAAAGCAGATGAAAAATTAAATGCTAAGCTAAGCAAAATTATTTTTGAAGGACCGCAAGAGGAATTAACCTTAACCGTAAATGCTCAACCCGCTTTATTGACCACAAGTATTGCGGTCTTAGAATTTTTCCGTGAGTCCGGTGTTCAGGCTGATTTTGTAGCAGGACACAGTCTTGGGGAATATACAGCACTTGTTGCTGCAGGCGCACTCACCTTTGAAGAAGGGGTCTACCTTGTCCGCAAACGTGGAGAGTTCATGGAAAGTGCAGTACCAAATGGGGAAGGGACAATGGCTGCTGTGCTCGGACTTGATCGCGATCGACTTTCTGAAGTAACCGAGTCTGTAACCGAGTCCGGTTATCCTGTGCAACTTGCCAATCTTAATTGCCCAGGCCAAATTGTCATCTCCGGGACAACAAGAGGCGTTGAGTTAGCAGGTGTAAAAGCAAAAGAAGCAGGTGCAAAAAGAGTGCTGCCTTTAGTTGTCAGCGGCCCGTTTCATTCTTCGTTAATGAAGCCTGCAGCCGGTCAATTAAAAGCAGAACTCGATAAAATTGACATGAAAAATGCAAAAATACCTGTTATTGCCAATGTTACGGCTGAACCAATTTATGAAGCTGGTGTGATCAAAGAAAAATTAATTGAACAGCTTTATTCCCCTGTTTTATGGGAGGATTCTGTTTCAAAAATGATTGACCTTGGTGTCGATACGTTTATTGAAATTGGTCCTGGTAAGGTTCTTTCCGGCTTAGTGAAGAAAGTCAGCCGCAGTGCAAATACTTATTCCGTTTCCGATGAAGAGAGTGCTCTCGCAGTGATCGAAGCATTGAAGGAGGAGAAGCAATGAATTTAGAAGGAAAAGCAGCCCTTATCACAGGAGCATCAAGAGGAATCGGCAGGGAGATAGCGCTTGAACTTGCACGTCAGGGTGCAAATGTAGCGGTAAATTATGCTGGCAGCGAAGCAAAAGCAAATGAGGTAGTCGATGAAATAAAAAAAATGGGAAAAGAAGCGTTTGCGATTAAATGTGATGTTTCAAATGCTGAAGAAGTAGCAACAATGATAAAAGAAACTGTTGACCGCTTTGGCCATCTTGATATACTCGTCAACAATGCCGGGATTACGAAGGATAATCTCCTAATGAGGATGAAGGAAGAAGAATGGGATGACGTTATCAATATAAATCTCAAAGGTGTCTTCCTTTGTACCAAAGCTGTTACAAGACAGATGATGAAGCAGCGTGATGGACGAATTATCAATATAGCTTCGATTGTAGGTGTGAGCGGAAACGCAGGACAGGCTAACTATGTTGCCGCCAAAGCTGGAATTATCGGCTTGACCAAAACAACGGCAAAAGAGCTTGCTTCCCGAAATATTACTGTTAATGCGATTGCACCAGGATTTATATCAACCGATATGACAGATAAATTAACCGATGAAGTAAGATCGGAAATGCTAAAACAGATTCCATTAGCCCGCCTGGGAGAACCGAAGGATATTGCCAAAATGGCTGCTTTTCTTGCTTCAGAAGATAGCTCCTATATGACGGGACAAACCCTTCATATCAACGGCGGCATGTTTATGTAGTCAGGCAACCTCGCTTTAAAGGGCAGTAAGATACCCGTTTAAGGCTTGCTTAGAAAAACAATGATAAATATTGGAAAAAAAGTCCTCACTGATGGAAGTTTCACTATTATTTCATCAATATCCATTTGAATTTTTTGTGATATACTCTATAATAGCTTGAGGGGAGGTGAACGAGCATGGCAGATGTAAAAGAACGTGTTACAAAGATCATTATCGACCGTTTAGGGGTGGAAGAATCAAAGATAACACTTGAGGCTTCCTTTAAGGATGATCTTGGTGCAGATTCCCTTGATGTTGTTGAACTAGTAATGGAATTGGAAGATGAGTTTGATATGGAAATTTCTGACGATGATGCTGAAAAGATCACTACAGTGGGTGATGCTGTTAATTACATAAATAGCAAAAAGTAATCGTTGGATTTGATTGTAAAGCTCCGTTTTCAAACGGGGCTTTCTTCTATATTTGGCCAAAAATAAGAAAGCATGATCTAATTACCTCTAATTTCACTCCGATTTTTAAAAACTACCTTTGCCTTTTAAACGCATTTTTTTTAAACTAGTAATGGTGTAAATTAGATAAAAGGTAAAGACTTGATGCGCAAAATGGAAAGGAAATCGATATGAATATGAATCGCGCAAAAGAAAATCAATTTAAAGACCTACAAAAACAACTCGACTTTTTTTTCACTGATGAGAAATTATTAAAACAAGCTTTTACTCATTCATCCTATGTGAATGAGCATCGCAGAAAGCCTCATGAAGATAATGAGAGGCTGGAATTCTTAGGAGACGCGGTACTAGAACTGACTGTTTCAAAATTTCTATTTAAAAAATATCCGCTAATGAGCGAAGGCGAGCTGACGAAATTAAGAGCAGCAATTGTTTGTGAACCCTCTCTTGTAGACTTTGCCAATGAACTAAGCTTTGGTAAATTCATTTTATTGGGAAAAGGGGAAGAATTAACAGGCGGAAGAGAGCGTCCAGCGTTACTTGCTGATGTCTTTGAAGCGTTTATTGGAGCTCTTTATTTAGATAAAGGACTCGAAATAGTCATTGAATTTCTAGAAAAAGTTGTCTTTCCGAAAATAAACGCTGGTGCTTTTTCTCATGTGATGGATTTTAAAAGCCAATTGCAGGAGTTAGTACAAAGGGATGGGACAGGAGTGATTGAATATCGCGTCCTCCAAGAAAAGGGTCCTGCCCATAACCGTGAATTTGTTTCCCGCGTTTCTCTTAATGGAGAAGAATTAGGTACAGGGACGGGAAAATCCAAAAAAGAAGCAGAGCAGCATGCAGCCCAAATGGGATTAGCAAAATTAAAGGCAAAAATCGACCTGTAACGTGACCAGCTTAGGGAGGAACTAGAATGTATTTAAAACGGTTAGATGTTATGGGGTTTAAATCCTTTGCCGACCGGATTGGAGTCGATTTTGTTCGCGGGGTAACAGCAGTCGTTGGCCCAAATGGAAGTGGAAAAAGCAACATAACCGATGCGATTCGCTGGGTACTGGGTGAGCAGTCTGCCAAGTCTCTAAGAGGTTCGAAAATGGAAGATATCATATTCGCCGGCAGTGATTCAAGAAAGCCCCTTAATTTCGCCGAAGTGACACTTACTCTGGACAATGAAGAGCAAGGACTGGCCATTGACTATAATGAAGTAAGCGTCACTAGAAGAGTCTTTCGCTCTGGCGAAAGTGAGTTTTTTATTAATAAACAATCATGCAGACTCAAGGATATTATCGATTTGTTTATGGATTCTGGCCTTGGTCGAGAAGCTTTTTCAATTATCAGCCAAGGGAAAGTAGAAGAAATTTTAAACAGCAAGGCAGAGGACCGCAGAACAATTTTCGAAGAGGCTGCTGGTGTTTTAAAATATAAAAACCGGAAGAAAAAAGCAGAAGTAAAATTAATGGAGACACAGGAAAATTTAAACCGTGTTTATGATATTTTGCATGAGTTAGAAAGTCAAGTAGAGCCATTAAAGATCCAAGCTTCGATTGCCAAGGATTACTTAGAGAAAAAAGAAGAATTGGAACAAATTGAAGTGGCTTTAACGGTTTTTGAAATTGAAGATCTTCATCAAAAGTGGGAAAGGCTTTCCGAACAGCTCGAAGAACATAAAACAGACGAAGTAAAGCTTTCAACCGATCTGCAAACAAGGGAAGCAAAAATAGAAGAAGCAAGGGATCATCTTAGCGCACTTGATGAGTCTATCAGCGATTTGCAGAATGTCCTTCTCCATGCGAGTGAAGAGCTGGAAAAGCTCGAAGGACGAAAGGAAGTTCTGAAGGAGCGCAAGAAAAACGCAGCACAAAACATCGGACAGCTTGAAAAAAACATTCAAGAGTTTACAGAGAGGGTTGCTTTGTTGACCGAACAGCGGGGCACCCAGGCTGAGTCAGTAAAGACTCTTAGTAAACAAGCGAATGATCTTCAGACCAAATTAAAGGAAAAAAAAGAAAAACTGCAACTATTCACAGAAAATATCGAAGAAAAGATTGAAGCATTAAAAAGTGACTATATTGAGCTTCTAAATGAACAGGCTGGTGCCAAAAATGAACGAAAATACATTGAACAGCAACTGGAGCAGCAGGAACGAAAGACTTCTAGACTTGATGTAGAAAATGGGAAATTCATCGCCAGCCGGCAAGATGCTGAAGCTAAAAAAAGGTCGATCCAAACATCCTTAGAACATGTTCAACAGCTCTTAGGTGACCAGGTCGTTTTGTTTCGGGAGCTGGAGCAAAAGCTTGAAGCCTTGAAAAATAATTACCAAAAGCAAGAAAAAACCTTGTACCAGGCCTACCAATTTCTCCAGCAGGCAAAATCGCGGAAAGAAATGCTTGAGGAAATGGAGGAAGATTACTCGGGATTCTTTCAAGGAGTAAAAGAAATCTTAAAGGCGCGCGGCAAACTGCAGGGGATTGAAGGAGCGGTTGCTGAGCTTGTCCAGGTTCCAAAGGAATTTGAAACAGCAATCGAAATTGCGCTTGGAGCTTCGCTGCAGCACATTGTTGTGGATACTGAACAAAATGCCCGCACGGCAATTCAATATTTAAAGCAACATTCTTTTGGCAGGGCGACGTTTCTGCCGTTAACAGTCATCAAAGGAAGAACGTTGTCTTCAGCGCAATTGTACTCGCTTCAAAATCATCCTGCCTATGTGGGGACCGCAGCAAGTTTAGTGAAGTTTGAGCCAAAGTATTTAGAGGTTATGAATAATCTTCTTGGTAATGTAGTCATTACCAAGGACTTAAAAGGCGCAAATGACTTGGCAAAAATCCTTCAGTACCGCAGCCGTTTTGTTACACTTGATGGTGATGTCGTGAATCCGGGCGGATCGATGACAGGCGGTGCGACTAAACAAAAATCATCCTCCCTGTTAACAAGAAAAGTCGAACTCGATGAATTAAAAGGTAAAATAGCGGATATGGAAACAAAAACCGCAAACCAAGAGGGAATGGTTAAAGGGTTAAAAGAGGATATCCAAAATTTGGAACAACGACTTAGAGCCATGCGTAAAGATGGAGAAGAGCTGAGAATAAAGGAACAGGCAATCAAGGGTGACCTTCGCGAAGCTGAGCTTGAGGAAAAAAATGTGAATGAACGTCTTGCCATGTATGATATGGAAAAAGAGCAGTATTCCGAAGAGCGAATCCGCTTGACAGAAAGAAAAGCTAATTTAGAAAAAGAGCTCGTTGCTTTTCAGGAGAAAATTGCTACGCTTGATCAATTAATTGCTGCGCTGACACAGCAAAAAACAAATGACATGACATCAAAAGAAACGCTAACAACCGAAATGAATGATTTGAAAGTGGAATTTGCAGCCAAGAATGAGCAGTTTATGAATGCGAAAGAGCGTCTTTCCATTATTGAGGGTGATCTTGAGGATAGCAGCCAAAGGCTGACTATTTATACAGAGGACCTCGAGCTGCTTACTTCCGAAATGACAAACAGTTCGTCTGGTGAAGAACAGCTGGAAACAGCAGCAAAACAAAAACAGCAGGATAAAGATGAAACGCTTAAGCTAATCTCTGTGAGAAGGCAGGAGCGTCTTGAGCTTCAGACCGTACTTGAAGATATTGAGCTAGAGGCCAAGGAAATAAAGCGGCGCCATAAAGGAATGGTCGAGGTTTTAAAGGATGAAGAAGTAAAGATTAATCGTTTGGATGTTGAGCTTGAAAACCGGCTTGCCCAGCTTCGCGAGGAGTATTTATTATCGTTTGATGGGGCAAAGGAACAATATCCGCTTACCATTCCAGTTGAGGAAGCACGCAAAAAGGTGAAGCTAATAAAACTAGCCATTGAAGAGCTTGGAAACGTCAACCTCGGAGCAATTGAAGAATATGATCGTGTCTCGGAAAGGTATGAGTTCCTGAATGAGCAGAAGACTGACCTACAGGAGGCAAAGGACACGCTCTTTAAGGTAATCGATGAAATGGATGAGGAAATGAAAAAGCGGTTTGAGCATACCTTCTCTGCCATTCGTTCCCACTTTGAACCGGTTTTCCGTTCCTTATTTGGAGGAGGCAGAGCGGATTTAAAATTAACTCATCCGGAAGATCTGTTAAACACCGGAGTTGAAATAGTGGCTCAGCCGCCAGGTAAAAAACTGCAAAACCTTGGCCTTTTATCAGGAGGTGAGCGGGCATTAACCGCAATCGCTCTGTTATTTTCGATTTTAAAGGTTCGGCCTGTACCTTTTTGCATTCTGGATGAAGTCGAAGCGGCACTTGATGAAGCCAATGTCTATCGTTTTAGTCAATATTTGAAAAGATATAGTGAGGAAACCCAGTTTATCGTTATTACCCATCGTAAGGGGACAATGGAAGAGGCTGATGTCCTGTATGGTATAACAATGCAGGAATCTGGAATCTCTAAACTTGTATCAGTCAGGTTGGAGGATACGAAGGAATTAGCTGACCTATCGAAATGAGGGCGGCACTTGATCTAAACGAAATGGATGTGACCGTATGAGCTTTTTTAAAAAATTAAAGGAAAAAATTTCAAAACAAACAGATGCTGTAACCGAAAAGTTTAAAGAGGGGTTAACGAAAACTCGAGATAGTTTTTCTGGGAAGATGAATGACCTTGTTGCGAGATATCGAAAAGTAGACGAAGAATTCTTTGAAGAATTGGAAGAAATCTTAATTTCAGCGGATGTTGGCTTTGAAACCGTTATGAAATTGATTGATGAATTAAAGATGGAAGTAAAACGACGTAACATTCAGGACCCAAAAGAAGTACAAAGTGTTATTTCCGAAAAGCTAGTCGCTATTTATAATGGCGCAAGTGAACAATCACCAGAAATAAATATCCAAGAAAATGCGATGACGGTCATCTTATTTGTAGGTGTAAATGGGGTGGGGAAAACAACAACGATTGGAAAGCTGGCCCATAAATATAAGCGTGAAGGAAAATCTGTTCTATTAGCAGCAGGAGATACATTCCGGGCTGGTGCGATTGAACAACTTGAGGTTTGGGGAGAGCGCGTCGGAGTAGACGTCATTAAGCAAGCAGAAGGATCTGATCCTGCCGCAGTCATGTTTGATGCTATTCAAGCGGCAAAATCACGACAGGTAGATATCCTCCTTTGTGATACAGCGGGACGCCTTCAGAATAAAGTGAATTTGATGAAGGAGCTGGAGAAGGTAAAGCGGGTAATTGAAAGGGAAGTTTCTGGTGCACCGCATGAGGTGCTGCTCGTTCTTGATGCGACAACAGGGCAAAATGCGTTAATCCAGGCTAAAACCTTTAAAGAGGCAACAAATGTAAGCGGAATTGTCCTTTCCAAATTAGATGGAACCGCTAAAGGCGGAATTGTCCTGGCCATTCGGAATGAATTAAACATCCCTGTAAAATTTGTCGGCCTTGGTGAAAAAATGGATGATCTTCAGGAATTTGATGCTGAACAATATGTGTACGGATTATTTGCTGATCAGGTTGAAAAAGCTGAAGAATAAGTATTTCAAAGAAAGCAGTAATAAAATACTAAAGGCAAAACCACAAGGAATTAATTACCGAAATTAGTTTTAAAGAGCAAGGTGGGTAAGTAAGAAGGGCTATAAGTGACCGAAACCGGTTAAAAAAACGAATTACGGTCACTAAGAAGGGCTATAAGTGACCGAAACCAGCTGAAGAAACGAATTACGGTCACTAAGAAGGGCTATAAGTGACCGAAACCAGCTGAAGAAACGAATTACGGTCACTAAGAAGGGCTATAAGTGACCGAGACCAGCTGAAGAAACGAATTACGGTCACTAAGAAGGGCTATAAGTGACCGTAATGAACTAAAGAGCAAATTGGACGCAGTGTCTACCAAATTAATAGATTATTATTCTTGCAATAGTTTGTTCCCGGTTTACAGCAATTTATTCTTGTTAAGACGCTATCTTGACAGATAAACTTTGACTGTGTAGACTAACACTTGTAAAGGTTTTTCACTTAACAAGGAGGGATATGCATGCTAGAAAAGACAACGAGAATGAATTATCTCTATGACTTTTACTATTCGTTGTTAACACAAAAGCAGCAAAGCTATATGTCTCTCTATTACTTAGAAGATTACTCCCTTGGTGAAATTGCAGAAGAGTACGACATAAGCCGTCAGGCGGTGTATGACAATATTAAGCGAACCGAAGCAATGCTTGAGGCGTATGAGGAAAAATTGGGCTTATTCCAAAAATTTCAAGAACGTGGAAAGCTTTTTACACATGTAAAAGAATTACTTAATGAAAATCCCCCTTCAAAGCAGGCAATCATAGAAACGGTGGCCGAGCTTGAGAAATTAGATTAGGAGGCGGCATAGATGGCATTTGAGGGTTTAGCCGACCGTCTGCAAAATACAATTCAAAAGATTCGCGGAAAAGGGAAAGTCAACGAAGCAGATGTAAAAGAAATGATGAGGGAAGTCCGACTTGCGCTTTTAGAGGCTGATGTTAACTTCAAGGTTGTTAAAGACTTTGTTAAAAAGGTCAGTGAGCGTGCTGTCGGTCAAGAGGTGTTAAAAAGCTTAACCCCTGGACAGCAGGTTATCAAAATCGTTAACGAAGAATTGACTGCATTGATGGGAGGAGAGCAAAGTAAGATTGCTGTCTCCAATCGGCCTCCGACCGTTATTATGATGGTAGGCCTGCAGGGTGCCGGTAAAACAACAACAACCGGAAAACTTGCCAATTTGCTGCGCAAAAAGCATAATCGGAATCCCATGCTTGTGGCCGCGGATATATACCGTCCGGCTGCGATCAAACAGCTGGAGACGCTCGGTAAACAATTAAGCTTGCCTGTATTCTCTCTAGGTGACCAAATAAGTCCGGTTGAGATTGCGAAACAAGCAATTGTGAAAGCGAAGGAAGAGCATCATGATTATGTTCTCATTGACACAGCTGGGCGGCTTCATATTGATGAAACGTTAATGAATGAGCTTAAAGATATTAAAGAGCTGACAAAGCCAGATGAAATTTTTCTAGTTGTTGATGCAATGACCGGACAAGATGCAGTCAACGTTGCCCAAAGCTTCAATGAGCTGTTAGGTCTGACCGGAGTTGTTTTAACTAAGCTTGATGGTGATACTCGCGGCGGTGCAGCCCTTTCCATTCGGGCCGTTACAAATACACCAATAAAATTTGTTGGTCTTGGCGAGAAAATGGATGCTCTTGAAGCATTCCATCCAGAGAGAATGGCTTCTAGAATTCTCGGCATGGGTGATGTGCTGACATTAATCGAAAAAGCTCAGGCAAATGTTGATGAGGAAAAAGCGAAAGAGCTTGAACAAAAACTGCGGACAGCCAGCTTTACACTGGATGACTTTTTGGAACAGCTTGGACAGGTTCGAAATTTAGGACCGCTTGATGAGTTGTTGAAAATGATGCCTGGAGCAAATAAAATCAAAGGCTTGAACAACATTCAAGTGGATGAAAAACAAATTGGCCATGTTGAGGCGATTATTCGCTCGATGACAGTTGAAGAAAAAAACCATCCTGAAATCATGAATGCCAATCGTAAAAAGCGGATTGCCAAAGGGAGCGGGCGAACGGTTCCTGAGGTAAACCGCTTGCTGAAGCAGTTTGATGATATGAAAAAAATGATGAAGCAAATGTCAGGCATGCAGCAAAAAGGTAAGAAAAAAGGCGGCTTTGGTGGAATGAAATTTCCATTTAAATTTTAAAAGCGTAAGCGCCCAAATTCTCAAAGTTCGAAGCATTACTTTAGTGAAAAAACATATGTAAAGAAAAAACACTTTACAAACATATTACTTTTCTGGTATCATTCTATCTTGTGTGAAACTATTCGGAGGTGCTTATTTAAAATGGCAGTTAAAATTCGTTTAAAACGTATGGGAGCTAAAAAAACTCCTTTCTATCGTATTGTAGTAGCAGATTCTCGTTCTCCTCGTGATGGACGTTATATTGAAATCGTTGGAACTTACAATCCAGTATCCCAACCGGCAAAATTGGATATCAACGAAGAATCAGTTCTTAAATGGTTACAAACTGGTGCAAAACCATCTGATACAGTACGTAATCTTCTTTCCAGCCAAGGTATCATGGAAAAATTCCATAATGCCAAATTAAGCAAGTAAATTAACGATTATGAAAGAATTAATCGAGACAATTGTAAAACCCCTTGTTGATTTTCCAGAAGACGTTCAAGTGAGTGTGGTTGAAGAGGATCAACGTGTAACCTATCAGCTTTCTGTCAACAAGACAGACATGGGAAAAGTAATTGGAAAGCAAGGGCGCGTTGCTAAGGCGATCAGAACGGTTGTTTATGCAGCAGGATCATCACAACATAAAAAGATTTTTTTAGAAATTGGTGAATAGCTTTTTACAACTGGACAAAAGGGAGGGATTAAACCCTCTCTTTTTGTTATAGACAAAAGAAAAGCGATAAAGCTCAAAGAATCTAACAGGGAGGCGCAATGATGAAAATACTCCAAACAGTTGTGGTGAAACAAATATTAACGGACGCAAGCAAGCAAAAACTGCTATATAAATACATGGAACGAAAGCTTCAACTACAAAAGGAAAGCGATCAGCTTCATTTTGAATTGAAGCGTCTTGAAAAAACAAAAAAATTTCAAATGCATGGCCTAAAAACTCATTTTGAGAAAGAAATTCAAAAACGCGAAGAAAAGCAAAAGCTGCTTGAGTTTCAAATTGAACAACTACATATGCTACCATTAGGAAGCGAGTTAAAGGAAAAAGAAGTTCAAGCCCTTATTGAACTAAATATTGGGGATAATTGGGATGAACGGGTAAGACAGCCAGCTATCATTATTAAAGATGGTATTATTACGGAAATACGTTAGAGGTGATAACCGCTATGGAAAAATGGTTCAATGTCGGGAAAATCGTCAATACGCAGGGAATAAAAGGGGAGGTACGAGTGATTTCGACCACTGATTTCCCTAATGAACGCTATAAGAAAGGGAATGTTCTGTTTCTTTTCTTGCCAAAAAATGAAACGCCGATCCAAGTAACGATTAAAAGTCATCGCAAGCATAAGAATTTTGATTTACTGCTGTTTGAAGGTTATGAAAATATTAATGACGCTGAAAAGTTTAGAGATGGAATCCTTAAGGTGCCTGAATCCCAATTAGGTAAGCTTGAAGAAGGCGAGTTTTACTTTCATGAAATTCTTGGCTGCCTTGTTTTTACAAAAGATGGCGAAGAGGTTGGAAAAATCACCGAGATCTTAACACCGGGTGCAAATGATGTATGGGTAGTAAAAGGACAAGATGGGCAAGAAATATTAATCCCTTATATTGATGATGTCGTCAAGAAGGTTGATAGTAAAGAAAAAATTATTTTGATTGATCCGCTCGAAGGCTTGCTTCCATGATGAGAATTGATATTCTTACGCTATTTCCGGAGATGTTTTCGGGAGTGTTGGGACAATCCATTTTACAACGAGCGTCCGAAAAAGAAGCGGTCAGTTATCATGTAATCAATTTTCGTGATTTTGCCGACAACAAACACAAGACCGTCGATGATTATCCCTACGGTGGCGGGGCTGGCATGGTATTAAAGCCTCAGCCGATTTTTGATGCGGTTGCTGCGTTAACAGAACAAGCGAGCGATGAAAAGCCACGAATTATTCTGCTCTGCCCCCAAGGATCACGCTATGATCAAAAAAAAGCAGAAGAGCTAGCCGAAGAAAAGCACCTTATCTTTATTTGCGGTCATTACGAAGGCTATGATGAAAGAATACGAACGAATCTCGTCACAGATGAAATCTCGATCGGAGATTATGTCCTTACAGGCGGAGAGCTCGGTGCAATGGTGATCATTGATAGTGTGGTAAGGCTTCTGCCGGATGTATTAGGCAGGGAAGAATCACACCAGCTGGATTCGTTTAGCACAGGGCTGTTAGAGCATCCTCATTACACAAGACCAGCTGATTTCCGCGGGTTGAAGGTGCCGGATACACTTATATCGGGAAATCATAAATTAATCGAAGAATGGCGCACAAAAGAGTCGCTGAGACGCACCCTTTTACGCCGACCTGATTTGCTTGAAAAAATCGAATTAACAAAAGAGCAAAAGGATTGGCTTGCACAACTAAAAAAAGAGTTTGAGTAATGATTGCATGAAAACATTATTTATGGTAAGATACATCTTGTGACTTAAGCCGAAATGCTTATGTTTGATAACGATGTTCCGCTGCACTTGGAATGAAATATCTGCAAGAGCATCTGTTGGAAGGAGTTGAAAACGATGCATAAAATTATCGAAGAAATCACAAAAGAACAACTTCGCACTGATCTTCCCGCTTTCCGTCCTGGAGACACTGTACGTGTACACGTAAAAGTTGTCGAAGGTACTCGTGAGCGTATTCAGTTGTTTGAAGGGGTTGTGATTAAGCGTCGTGGTGGTGGAATTAGTGAAACTTTCACAGTTCGTAAAGTTTCCTACGGAGTAGGCGTAGAGCGTACTTTCCCTGTTCACACACCAAAAATTGCGAAGCTTGAAGTCATTCGCCGCGGTAAAGTTCGCCGTGCTAAACTTTACTACCTACGTAAACTACGTGGTAAGAAAGCTCGTATTAAGGAAATCCGCTAATCATAAAAAGAAAAGAGCTTGCTTTGCAAGCTCTTTTTTCATACATAAATACTTTTCTGATGTATTTTTTGATTAAAGTTTGATTAAAAAATGAACCCCATCGTGTTTAATAGGCAATATTTATGTAAAATAAAATGAGGAATACATTTTTTTGTGGGATTGGTGGGAACATGAATGGCAAAAAAGAAAAATGAACTATGGGAATGGACAAAGGCATTATTAATTGCTGTAATACTTGCTGCGGTGATTCGTTACTTTCTATTTGCTCCTATTGTAGTCGATGGATTGTCCATGATGCCTACGCTGCATGACCAGGATCGAATGATTGTGAATAAACTAAGCTATGAAATTGGTACGCCGCATCGGTTTGATATCATTGTTTTCCACGCTCCAGAGGGAAAAGATTATATTAAAAGAGTAATTGGCCTCCCAGGAGATCGAATTGAGTATAAAAATGATACATTATATGTAAACGGGAAAGCGTATAAAGAACCATATTTGAATGAATATAAGAAACAATTAGTAGATGGACCTCTAACAGACCCGTTTACCCTTAAAGAAAAAATCGGCCGGGAAACAGTTCCAAAGGGTGAATTGTTTGTAATGGGTGATAATCGCCGCTTTAGCAAAGACAGCCGTCATATTGGAACAATACCATTAAGCAAAGTCATTGGTAAGACAAGTGTTATATACTGGCCGTTAAACGATGCACAATTCGTAAAAGTGAAATAGAATTTAGGAGGTGACTGCTTTGACGATCCAATGGTTTCCAGGCCATATGGCCAAGGCTCGCAGACAAGTCACGGAAAAATTAAAGCTTGTAGATGTCATTTTTGAATTGGTGGATGCGAGAATCCCCTATTCTTCCAGAAACCCGATGATCGATGAAATTATTCAGCATAAGAAAAGACTTGTTTTATTAAATAAAGCAGACATGGCTGATAAAGAGCGGACGAAAGAATGGATCCGTTTTTTTGCTGAAAAAGGTGTAAAAGCACTGGCAATTAATGCCCAGGCTGGCGAGGGACTGCGTGACATTGTCCAAGCCTCACATCAATTGCTGCAAGAGAAGTTTGACAGGTTAAAAGCGAAAGGTGTGAAGCCAAGAGCTATTCGGGCGATGATTGTTGGGATTCCGAATGTGGGTAAATCCACGCTAATCAATCGACTTGCAAAGAAAAATATTGCCAAAACTGGAAATACACCTGGAGTGACAAAAGCACAGCAATGGATTAAAGTTGGTAAGGAGCTAGAGTTGTTGGACACACCAGGAATTCTATGGCCTAAATTTGAAGATCAGGAAGTTGGAATGAAATTGGCCGTAACTGGGGCTATTAAAGACACGTTGTTAAATTTACAGGATCTTGCTGTCTATTCATTGCGATTCCTAGAGAAAGCTTATCCTGAACGCTTAAAAGAGCGGTATCAGCTTGAAAAAGTTCCTGAGGATCTCGTAGAGCTTTTTGATCATATTGGCAGGCTTAGAGGCTGCCTCATGGGCGGAGGGCTGATTGATTACGATAAAACCGCAGAGTTAATCGTTCGGGAAATTCGCTCTGAAAAATTTGGCCCAGTCACGTTTGATACTCCTGAACAGTTTTCTCCTGCTGAGGATGTGAAACAACTGTAAACAGCTCTCCGCTTGGGGAGCTTTATTTTTTTTATATAAACCGATAAATATAGTAAATTAGGTGATAATTTTGGCAAAAGAGACAATTGAACAAATTGAAAAACGTTTATTATTGATTGAGGATGAAGCTGATCCGTATTTATCAGCGCTTGAAAAGGATGAGCGAAAAGGGGTGCACGTCCTGATCGATAAATGGAGAAAGCAAACAGAAAAAGCAAGAATATTGACCGAAAAATTTCACGAAATGAGTACATATGAAAGAAAACACCGGGCCGAAGGGTTTCAGTTAATTGCAGGCATGGATGAGGTTGGCAGAGGACCGCTTGCGGGACCAGTTGTCGCAGCAGCTGTCATTCTTCCCGAAGACTTTTTCCTGGCAGGTATTGATGATTCAAAGAAACTTACTGAAAAAAAGCGTGAGGAATACAATGAAATTATTCGTAGTCAAGCGCTTGCAATTAGTATTTCGATGATTCAAGCACCTGAGATTGATGCAATCAACATTTACGAAGCAACCAAGAAGGCAATGAAAGCGGCGATCGCAGGTTTAACCCCAAAGCCGGATTTTATTCTAATAGATGCTATGAAGCTGGAAATACCGTTCGCCTCCGAATCAATTGTTAAAGGAGATGCGAAAAGTATTTCCATTGCAGCGGCATCCATTGTTGCGAAAGTAGCTAGAGATAGCTTGATGAAGGGCTTAGCAAAAACTTTTCCTCAATATGGATTTGAACAAAATATGGGGTATGGGACAAAAGAGCATATCAAAGCTGTTCATACATTTGGAATTACTCCATATCACCGTAAAAGCTTTGCGCCTATAAAGGATTTAATCGTAAGTGTTTAGAAAGGGAGAGGTCGCTACATGGATCCTTTAAGCTTTCTTAAGTCAATAGTTAGGGCCGGACAGCCTGCCCAACGACCTGATTCGCTCAAGCTGCGGCCGGGTCAAATCATTAATGGCAAAATCGTTCGCTTTCTCCCGAACCAAATGGCAGTCATCCAAATTGGATCACAAAAGTTGATGGCAAAGCTGGAAGCATCCCTCTTAGCAAATCAGCAATACTGGTTTGAGGTACAATCTGGAGAAGGAAAGGTTCATCTAAAGCTTGTAAAGGGAAATAGTAAGGCGGTGCCTTCTATGGCTTCTAATGAAGCTCCAGAGTATTTACTCAATCAGAATAATGGATCGGATGGGTTAATCGAGCAAAATTATACCCAGGTCCCCATTCAGTTGGGACAAGAGAAGGCTGAATTAGCGATTCAATGGAATGGACGCAAGAAAGAAAACGGGAAAATCGACCCAAACAATTGCCGGATTCTTTTTTTTATTGAATTAAAAAATATCGGGGAAATACTGGTTGATATGCAAATCCAAAATCGAAGGATCGCGGTTGTGATCTTCAATGGAACAACAGATCTAAGCGTCACCTCTGAACCGCAAATGTCCATCTTAAAGGAAAATTTACAAAGGTTGAATTACAAGCTTTCTATGCTAAAAATACAACTGCCGCCAAGTGAGAAATCATTGAAAAATCTTATAAAAAAACCAACGTCGTTGGACAAGATTGCCGGGAATTACAAGGGGGTGGACATCCGAATATGAAAAAAGAAGATACTAATTTCAGGAAAGAAGCTGTCGCCCTAACGTATCATCCGGATTCCGCTGATGCCCCCATTGTGGCCGCCAAGGGAAAAGGAAAAACGGCTGAAATGATTATTGAAAAAGCAAAGGAAAATCAAATTCCCGTTCAGGAAGATCCTGCACTCGTAAATTTACTAGGACAACTAAATGTCAACGATAGGATACCACAAGAATTGTACCAGGCAGTAGCAGAAGTATTTGCGTTCATCTATAAGTTAGATAAAAATATAGAAAAAGGGAAAACATAATGGCGAAGTGGACGCAAAAACCACTGTCGAAATTGCCAATTTATGGTGAAAATTGGTGAAAAATACATAGCACTCTAGTATTCTCAATATTTGGATTCATATAAAATTTTGCATAATGGTGGACAAGGCGCTGTTTTTTTATATAAAATGGAAGCGCAGTCGAGTTTACAGAAAAGCTTGTTAGGAGGATGGGTAATGAATATCCATGAGTATCAAGGAAAAGAAATCCTCAGAAAATATGGGGTTGCGGTTCCAAATGGTAAAGTGGCATTCACTGTTGAAGAAGCAGTAGAAGCAGCGAAGGAATTAGGTACACAAGTATGTGTCGTAAAAGCGCAAATTCATGCTGGGGGTCGTGGAAAGGCTGGCGGCGTTAAGGTTGCTAAAAACCTTGATGAGGTCCGTACATACGCTAGTGAAATTTTAGGTAAAACATTAGTTACGCATCAAACGGGTCCAGAAGGAAAAGAAGTAAAACGTTTGTTAATTGAAGAAGGCTGCGATATCAAGAAAGAATACTACGTAGGATTAGTATTAGATCGTTCGACATCCCGTGTGGTTCTAATGGCTTCTGAAGAAGGCGGAACCGAAATCGAAGAAGTAGCAGCAAATACTCCTGAGAAAATTTTTAAAGAAGAAATTGATCCAGTGTTGGGATTAATGCCATATCAAGCACGCAGGATCGCGTTCAAAATTAATATTCCTAAGGAATCCATCAATCAAGCTGTTAGCTTTATGATGGGTCTTTATAATGCATACATCGAAAAGGATTGCTCTATTGCTGAAATCAACCCATTAGTTGTAACAGGTGATGGAAAAGTAATGGCATTAGATGCCAAGCTTAACTTTGATTCAAGTGCACTTTATCGTCAAAAGGATATTGTCGCATATCGTGATCTTGAAGAAGAAGATCCAAAAGAAATTGAAGCATCTAAATATGATTTAAGCTATGTTGCTCTTGATGGCAATATTGGATGTATGGTTAATGGTGCAGGACTAGCAATGTCGACGATGGATATCATTAAACATTATAGCGGTGACCCTGCTAACTTCCTTGATGTTGGGGGCGGTGCTACTGCTGAAAAGGTTACAGAAGCATTCAAAATTATCCTTTCTGATCCGAACGTAAAAGGTATCTTTGTCAATATCTTCGGCGGAATCATGAAGTGTGACGTTATTGCTGAGGGTGTCGTAGAAGCAGCTAAACAGGTTGGACTTAACCTTCCGCTTGTTGTTCGCTTAGAAGGAACAAATGTTGACCTGGGTAAGAAAATCCTAAATGAATCAGGTTTAAACATCATTGCTGCTGGATCCATGGCTGACGGAGCACAAAAAATCGTTTCATTAGTGAAATAGGATAGAAAGGGGAATTAACGTGAGCGTTTTTATTAATAAAGATACAAAGGTTATTGTTCAAGGGATTACTGGCGGAACAGCCCGTTTTCATACAAAGCAAATGCTTGAATACGGTACACAAATTGTCGGGGGAACTTCTCCTGGTAAGGCTGGCTCAGAAGTAGAAGGTGTACCTGTTTTTAATACTGTACAAGATGCTGTTAATGCTACAGGTGCTACTGCATCGGTTATTTATGTACCAGCACCATTTGCTGCTGATGCAATCATCGAAGCAGTTGATGCGGGGTTAGAGCTTACAATTTGTATTACTGAGCATATTCCGGTTTTGGATATGGTAAAAGTAAAACGTTATATGGAAGGCAAGAAAACACGCCTAATCGGACCAAACTGCCCTGGTGTTATTTCAGCAGATGAATGTAAGATCGGCATCATGCCAGGCTATATTCATACAAAAGGGCATGTTGGCGTGGTTTCCCGCTCCGGCACGTTGACTTACGAAGCAGTTCATCAATTAACACAAGCAGGAGTTGGTCAAACATCTGCTGTAGGTATTGGCGGCGACCCTGTTAACGGAACAAACTTCATCGATGTTCTAAAAGCGTTCAATGAAGATCCTGAAACCTTGGCTGTTATCATGATTGGTGAAATAGGCGGAACAGCTGAAGAGGAGGCAGCACAGTGGGTTAAAGCAAATATGACCAAACCTGTTGTTGGCTTCATTGGCGGACGTACTGCACCTCCAGGCAAACGGATGGGACATGCAGGTGCCATTATTTCAGGCGGTAAAGGAACAGCAGATGAAAAAATTCGTGTCATGAATGATTGTGGCATTAAAGTAGCCCCTACTCCAGCTCATATGGGTGAAACATTAATTGAAGTATTAAAAGAAAAAGGTTTATATGAAAAGTGTAAGACAAACTAAGTAAATAAACAGCTTAGAAAAAGCAGATAGTCCCTCCTGAATCGAGGGGCTATTTCTTCTGCTCTAAATTAACAAAAAAATTGGAGGCTATAGAATGGACGATCTTAAAGAAAGGCTTATTCAATTACTTCATTACCCAAATGTCACCTGGACGACAGTCTATCAGTTATTAAAAAAGGACCCAGCTCTCTCTTCTCTCAATCGCCTTGAGCCGAATGATTTTCGTCAATACTCTCAATTCCCTCCCTTAAACTCTTTTCAAAATTCTACATCCGACCCTTCTTTCGAATTTATTCATGAACAAATTCATCAATACAAAACAAATGACATTCACGTTATTTCCTTTTTTGATAAAGAATACCCAGCAAGCTTAAAGCAAATTTATCAACCGCCATGGGCCTTGTTTGCTAGGGGTGATCTCGGTCTTCTTGAAAAAGAACCCAAGCTGGCTGTAGTTGGTTCACGCCAGGGAACACAATATGGGAAAAATGCCATTCGCGTTCTATTCCCGCGTTTAATCGAAAAAGGGATTATAATTGTAAGCGGTTTGGCTAAAGGGATTGATACACTCGCGCATGAATGTGCACTACATTTAAATGGTAGCACGATTGCTGTGATTGCTGGCGGACTGTATCATATCTATCCAAAGGAAAATATGAACTTGGCCCTTAAGATGATGAAAAAACAGCTCGTTCTTTCAGAGTACCCACCCGACACAAAACCGGAAAGATGGCATTTTCCTGTGCGCAACCGAATTATTAGTGGACTATCATTTGGAACATTAATAATAGAAGCAAACCGAAAAAGCGGTTCATTAATCACGGCAAATTATGCAGTAAACGAGGGACGGGATGTGTTTGCACTGCCTGGGAGCATTTTTAGTCCTTTCTCTATTGGAACGAATGAACTCATTCAACAGGGGGCAAAGCTAATCACGAAAGCAGAGGATATACTAGAAGAAATTAGAAAGTAAAACCTGTCCAAAAGGGGGCTATTGCCCCTTTTGGACTGAAATTTGAGGAATTTTATTGATTTTTAATAAAAAAAGGTTGAAATTCTCGTAGTAATGTTATACATTTTGAAAACAGGTGTTCGAAAAAAAGGTCATGGATATAGGAAATTTTTGAAAACGATTACGATTTTAGAGCTTATAATTGACAAGACTCATGAATTATTGAATAATAATGGATATTTTATTCTTTAAAAAAGTATAATTCTGTTAATTGGTTTATTTATCGAATTGAAAATAAATTTTAATAAATTGGGGAATAGACATTTGTGTAGAGTATTTTCTGCGGTACAGTACTAGAATAAGTATTAAAGAAAACTTCTCAGGAGCGTTTGCATCTTTGAATGGGTATATTCGCTTATGTGGCTTGCATATTTCTTCTATCCCTCTAAGGAGGATGATTGGATGGCAGATTTTCTTGTAATCGTTGAATCTCCAGCAAAAGCAAAAACGATTGAACGATATCTTGGGAAAAAATATAAAGTAAAAGCATCCATGGGACATGTTCGGGATTTGCCCAGAAGCCAAATGGGTGTAGATGTGGATCATAATTATGATCCTAAATATATTACGATTCGCGGCAAAGGTCCGGTTTTAAAAGAATTAAAAACTGCCGCAAAAAAAGCAAAAAAAATCTATCTGGCTGCTGACCCGGATCGTGAAGGGGAAGCAATCGCTTGGCATTTAGCCCATAGCCTTTCAGTAGATGTTAATTCAGACTGCCGCGTTGTGTTTAATGAAATCACTAAGGATGCGATTAAAGAATCGTTTAAGCATCCGCGGCCGATTAACATGGATTTAGTTGATGCACAGCAGGCACGGCGAATTCTTGATCGCCTCGTCGGTTATAACATTAGTCCGCTTTTATGGAAAAAAGTAAAAAAGGGCTTAAGCGCTGGACGGGTTCAATCGGTTGCTGTACGGCTGATTGTTGATCGCGAGAAAGAAATCAAGGATTTTATTCCAGAAGAATACTGGACAATTGAAGGCGATTTCCTAAAAGGAAAATCACGTTTTAATGCATATTTCTATGGTCTGAATAAGGAGAAAAAAGAGCTTCGTTCAGAAGAAGACGTTCAGAACGTATTAAAGCAGCTTCAAGGAAATAAGTTCAAGGTTGTATCTGTCTCGAAAAAGGAACGGAAACGGAACCCCGCACCACCGTTTACCACTTCTTCCTTACAACAGGAGGCAGCAAGAAAGCTTAATTTTCGAGCTAAGAAAACAATGATGCTTGCACAGCAGCTTTATGAAGGAATTGAACTAGGAAAAGAAGGAACGGTTGGTTTAATTACCTACATGAGAACAGATTCGACACGGATATCTGAAGTAGCGCAAACGGAAGCATCAGCTTATATTAAGGAAGAATATGGTGCAGAGTATTTGAAGGAAGAGCAGCGTAAGGAAAAGAAGCAAGTAAACGCACAGGATGCCCACGAGGCGGTTCGTCCTTCAAGTACGTACCGTAATCCAAATAGCATGAAAGATTTCCTTTCAAGGGACCAATTCCGTCTATATAAATTAATTTGGGACCGCTTCTTAGCAAGCCAGATGGCTCCTGCCGTAATGGATACAATGGGCGTAGATTTGCAGAATGGAAATGTTTTTTTCCGGGCTACAGGATCAAAGGTGAAATTTCCTGGATTTATGAAGCTCTACGTGGAAGGAACCGATGATGCAGTCGAAGATAAGGAAAAAGAAAATATGCTTCCTGATTTAAAGGAAGGCGATGAAGTTACAAAAAAGGATTTGGACCCGAAACAGCATTTCACTCAGCCGCCGCCAAGGTATACAGAGGCAAGGCTTGTAAAAACACTTGAAGAACTGGGAATTGGCCGTCCATCTACTTATGCACCAACATTGGATACGATTCAAAAAAGAGGTTATGTTGGGCTTGATAATAAGCGATTTATCCCAACAGAGCTTGGTGAAATTATGTTGGAGTTAATTCTCGAGTTTTTCCCTGAAATTCTCGATGTTGAATTTACTGCGAAAATGGAGCAGGGATTGGACGATGTGGAAGAAGGAAAAGTCCGTTGGGTAAAAATTATCGATGAATTTTATCAAGAATTTGCGAAGCAACTTGAAATCGCTGAAAAAGAAATGCAATCTGTTGAAATTAAAGATGAACCCGCTGGTGAGGATTGCGAGCAATGCGGAAATCCGATGGTGTTTAAAATGGGGCGCTATGGAAAATTCATGGCTTGCAGTAATTTCCCTGACTGCCGGAATACAAAACCAATTGTGAAAGAAATTGGTGTTACCTGTCCGAAATGTCATGAGGGACAAATTATTGAAAGAAGAAGTAAGAAAAAAAGACTCTTTTACGGATGCAATCGATTTCCAGAGTGTGATTTCTTATCCTGGGATAAACCTTTGCCAAGAAGCTGTCCTAAGTGTGAAGGCCTTCTTGTCGAGAAGAAATTAAAAAAAGGTGTTCAAGTACAATGTGTGGAATGTGACTACAAGGAAGAATCACAAAGCTAGGGGGAAAGGGTGAGCAGCGCTCACTCTTTTTGGTGTGGCAAAGGGATTCTGCAGAAACAATTAATCTTATTATTTGAAATTTGATAACTATCCAGCTTCGACGCACAGGATGTGCTAGTGCCGACGTTGCCGCCAGGACGGCGGCAACGTCGGCCAGCGCCCAGCGACTAGTGTACTTCGCCCACTTCCCTACAACATCGAATCGCTAACGCGCTTCGTGTTTCCTTTATCTCAGTCAGTGTGCTCCAGTCCATGCGTCGCTTATCGGGCGCTTCCGCTTTAAAAATAATTTTGAAACTTTGTCCGTCTTATTACGTATACTAAAATAATGCAGGATGGACATGAATAACATAAAAGCGTAAAATAAAGCGGCAAGATGATTCAGGAGGTCCAAACATGAAAGATGTTTCAATAAATGTAATCGGTGCAGGCTTGGCTGGAAGCGAAGCTGCTTGGCAGATTGCCAAAAGAGGCGTAAAGGTTCGCTTGTTTGAAATGCGGCCAGTGAAACAGACACCTGCACACCACACAGATAAATTTGCCGAATTGGTTTGCAGCAATTCATTAAGAGCGAATACCTTAACAAATGCTGTAGGGGTATTAAAAGAAGAAATGCGGAGACTCGACTCAGTCATTATTGCTTCTGCAGATGCTTGTTCCGTGCCAGCAGGAGGAGCGCTCGCTGTTGACCGCCATGAATTCGCTGACAAAGTAACGAATACAGTGAAAAATCATGAAAATGTTACTGTTATAAATGAAGAGGTTACTGAAATTCCAGACGGTCCAACAGTCATTGCGACAGGCCCGCTGACAAGCGCTGATTTGTCTAAACAGCTGAAGGAACTTACCGGTGAAGATTATTTATATTTTTACGATGCAGCTGCACCTATTTTAGAAAAAGAAAGCATAAATATGGATAAAGTGTATTTAAAATCACGGTATGACAAAGGTGAAGCGGCTTATTTAAACTGCCCAATGACAGAAGAAGAGTTTAATCGTTTTTATGAAGCACTAATTTCAGCTGAAACCGCAGTTGTGAAGGAATTTGAAAAGGAAGTTTTTTTTGAAGGCTGTATGCCGATTGAAGTAATGGCAAAGCGCGGAATCAAAACAATGCTGTTTGGTCCGATGAAGCCGGTTGGTCTCGAAGACCCTAGGACAGGAAAAAGGCCGTTTGCTGTTGTGCAGCTTCGTCAGGATGATGCTGCGGGAACACTGTTTAATATTGTCGGTTTTCAAACCCATTTAAAATGGCCGGCACAAAAAGAGGTTATTCATTTGATTCCCGGACTTGAGAGTGCTGAAATTGTTCGCTATGGTGTCATGCACCGTAATACCTTTATCAATTCTCCAAAGGTGCTGAATGCAACCTATCAATTCCGAAATCGGGAAGATTTATTTTTTGCAGGACAAATGACTGGGGTAGAGGGCTATGTGGAATCAGCAGCAAGTGGGTTAGTTGCGGGGATGAATGCGGCCAGATTGTTTTTTGGTGAACAGCCGCTTGAATTTCCAGCAGAAACAGCAATTGGAAGTATGGCGAAGTATATTACCACTGCTAACCCCGATCATTTTCAGCCAATGAATGCGAATTTTGGGCTGTTCCCTGAATTGCCTGTAAGAATAAAAGGGAAGCAGGAACGGAATTTGCAGTATGCGAATCGTGCATTGGAAACAATTCAGAACTTTGTGAAGATTTTGTAAAATTTATTGCAAGGGTAATGTAAGTGTGTTACTATTTAGAAGCCTTTGCGAGGTGGCAGGAATGGCAAATATGGACGTTTTATTAAAGTTATTTATTGAATATTTACAAATCGAGAGAAATTATTCAAAATATACAATTGAGCAATATGAACATGAGATTAAGGATTTTTTTATGTTCATGTCTGAGCAAGCCATTATGGAAGTAAATAACGTTCAATATCTAGACGCCAGGCTTTATTTAACAAAGCTGTATGAAAGAAAGCTTGCCAAGAAAACAATGGCTAAAAAAATCTCTTGTTTACGAAGCTTTTATAAATTTTTGCTCCGTGAAAAGCTTGTTGATTCAAACCCGTTCACGCTTGTTAGCATTCCTAAAACTGAAAAAAGGTTACCACAGTTTTTTTATGAAAGTGAGCTTCAATTGTTATTTCAGTCCTGCGAAACTGAGACTCCTTTAGGTATTCGCAATAAAGCCATTCTTGAGCTTCTTTATGCGACCGGCATCCGGGTAAGTGAGTGCTGCCAAATTCGGATTTCTGAAGTGGATTTCTTTTTGTCAACTGTTTTAATCCATGGAAAAGGTAATAAACAGCGTTATCTCCCATTCGGCAGTATCGCGAAAGAATCCTTAGAACTTTACATAAACAGTGGAAGAAAAAAGCTTGTTTCCGCAAATGATCATCATGATGTTTTGTTTGTCAATCATCGCGGCGGTCCGTTGACAGTACGGGGAGTCCGGAAAATTTTAAATAGCATGATAGAAAAATCTGCATTAACAGGACATATTCATCCCCATATGATGAGGCATTCTTTTGCCACACATTTGTTAAATAATGGTGCGGACTTACGCTCAGTCCAAGAATTATTGGGTCATGCTTTTTTGTCTTCTACCCAGGTATATACCCATGTAACAAACGAACGATTACGTAAAACGTATATGGAACATCATCCAAGGGCATAAATGAAAAAAGTTTTAGCTGTGCCCTAGATTAATCATTTATACAAAATAAGTATTTAACGTTTTTTAGTTGGTATAACTTTGAAAAGCTCAAGCGCCCGTTAGTACGAAGGTGGACAAAGCTACTATTCGCAGGGCAATAGTGCCTGACAGTTAAGGAGGAAATTCATATGTCGGAATTTCATGCAACGACGATATTTGCCATTCATCATAATGGAGAATGTTCTATGGCAGGCGATGGCCAGGTAACGATGGGAAACTCGGTAGTGATGAAACACACTGCAAGGAAAGTCAGAAAGATATTTAATGGAAAGGTATTGGCTGGTTTTGCAGGTTCTGTTGCCGATGCTTTTACACTTTTTGAAATGTTTGAAGGAAAATTAGAAGAATATAATGGTAACCTTCAACGAGCCTCTGTTGAACTCGCACAGATGTGGCGGAGTGATAAAGTATTACGAAAGCTTGAAGCAATGTTAATTGTTATGAACCATGAAGATATATTGCTTGTTTCCGGAACAGGTGAAGTGATTGAACCTGATGACGGCATGTTAGCGATTGGTTCAGGCGGAAATTATGCTTTAGCAGCAGGACGTGCTTTAAAGTTGCATTCCGGGGCTAATTTGTCTGCAAAAGAAATTGCGAAAGCTTCATTGGAAATAGCAGCGGACATATGTGTGTTTACCAATCATAATATTATTGTGGAAGAGCTATAAACGGGAAGGAGCAGGGAATTCATGGCAAATACAACGAATTTAACCCCACGCCAAATTGTCGAGAAACTTGACCAATATATCATCGGACAAAAAGACGCAAAAAAGGCGGTAGCTGTTGCCCTTAGGAATCGATACAGACGTGGTTTGCTGAACGAAAAACTGAGAGACGAAGTGATTCCCAAAAACATATTAATGATTGGACCCACTGGTGTTGGGAAAACTGAAATCGCCAGAAGAATGGCCAAATTAGTAGGCGCTCCATTTGTTAAAGTGGAAGCCACTAAATTTACCGAGGTTGGCTATGTTGGTCGTGATGTCGAATCAATGGTTAGGGATCTCGTTGAAACCTCTGTTCGATTAGTAAAAGAGGATAAAATGTCAAGCGTTAAGGAACGTGCAGAAGAAAGTGCAAATCGCCGCTTAGTGGAGCTGCTTGTTCCAACAACTAAGAAAGCTACTAATTATAAAAACCCGCTTGAAATGTTGTTTGGCGGTGGAAATTCACAAGCAGAACCAGATGCAAATAGTTCCGAGGATTATTCAATCAATGAAAAAAGAAAGATTGTCAAAGAGAGGCTTGCGCTAGGCCAGCTGGAAGACGAAACTGTTACTGTTGAAGTAGAAGAGCAAGCACCATCGATGTTTGATATGCTCCAGGGGTCGGGAATGGAGCAAATGGGAATGAATATGCAGGATGTGCTTGGTGGCCTTATTCCGAAAAAGCATAAAAAACGAAAATTAACTGTCCGTGAGGCACGGAAGGTTTTAACCAACGAAGAAGCCCAAAAATTAATCGATATGGATGAGGTTACGTCAGAGGCTGTATTTAGGGCTGAACAGGCAGGAATCATTTTTATCGATGAAATTGATAAGATCGCCAGTAAGAATTCCGGTGGTTCATCAGTTGATGTTTCTAGGGAAGGTGTACAAAGGGATATTTTACCGGTTGTTGAAGGGTCAACGGTTGTAACGAAGTATGGTTCAGTCAAAACCGATCATGTACTGTTTATCGCTGCCGGAGCTTTTCATATGGCAAAACCATCTGATTTAATTCCCGAATTGCAAGGACGATTTCCAATTCGCGTCGAGTTGACCAAACTTACCGTGGATGATTTCTTTAGAATTCTCGTTGAACCGGATAATGCGCTAATTAAACAATATCAAGCATTATTGGAAACAGAAGGTATACAAATTGAATTTTCTGACGATGCTATACGTAGAATTGCTGAAGTAGCATTTGATGTGAATCAAAGCACTGACAATATTGGTGCTAGACGGCTTCACACCATTTTAGAAAAATTATTAGAAGACCTTTCATTTGAGGCTCCGGATATTTCGATGGAGAAGGTAATGATTACGCCACAATATGTTGACGAAAAGCTCGGTGCAATTTCAAAAAATAAAGACTTAAGCCAGTTTATCCTTTAGAGGTAGAAACAAGGGGACTCCTGGTTGGCATGAGTGGTCTAACCACCTAAATACGCAGAAATAATCAAACTAATAGATAGAAAAAACAACAAAGTAATGTTGCAGTTACTGTAGGAGGAAGAAGTAAATGGACTTATTAACAAAATCAAGAAAAATTAATGCATTACTACAAAAGGCAGCTGGTAAACCGGTTAATTTTAAAGAAATGTCTGAGACATTAAGTGAAACAATCGAAGCAAACGTTTTTGTTGTCAGCCGTCGAGGAAAGCTTTTAGGTGTGGCGATTCATCAACAAATTGAAAATGAACGTCTTCAACATATGTTTGAAGATCGTCAGTTTCCTGAAGAGTACACCAAGGGATTATTTAATATTCAAGAGACTTCACCAAATTTAACAATTGAAAGTGAGTATACTGCTTTCCCAGTCGAAAATAAAAATTTATTTGCTGAAGGCTTAACCACAATTGTACCGATTATCGGTGGTGGAGAACGATTAGGCACGTTAATTCTTGCTAGATTACAAAGCAAGTTTGATGATGATGATCTCATTCTTGCTGAATATGGTGCAACTGTTGTTGGTATGGAAATTCTCCGTGAGAAAGCAGAAGAAATTGAAGAAGAAGCTAGAAGCAAAGCAGTTGTCCAAATGGCAATTAGCTCTCTTTCTTACAGTGAGTTAGAAGCGATTGAACATATTTTCGAGGAGTTAAATGGTAAAGAAGGGCTTTTAGTTGCATCGAAAATTGCCGACCGCGTTGGTATTACACGCTCCGTTATTGTTAATGCTTTAAGAAAGCTTGAGAGTGCTGGAGTAATCGAATCCCGTTCGCTCGGTATGAAAGGTACTTATATTAAAGTATTAAATGATAAGTTCCTTGTAGAACTAGATAAACTGAGAGCTAATTAAATAGAAAAGCGGAAGCGCCCGTT
>NZ_JAEVLT010000079.1 GCF_024494385.1 Bacillus sp. EB600 | reverse complement strand
GTTTGTTATTGTTGACGTTTTTGTTTGTTTAGTTTTCAAAGAGCAATCTTATTAAAGCAACTTTCATATTATATGCCTAACTGAACATTTCGTCAACCTTTTTTTAAAGGATGAATGTTGTTCAGCGACAAGAACTATCTTACCATACCGATTCGCCATTGTCAACTTCTCCGAAATAATTATGGTTAAAAAATTCGTTTACAAGAAACTGCTAACAAATCAGCTCAATTAGCTTAACATCGATAGTGTCAATAGACAAGTGGAAATCTTTCCTGATTTCATGTTTAGGAAAGCTGCCAAGCCCCCAACAATATGTGTTTTACCTTCCATGGTTCTCTCCTATTCTTTTAAACCATTTCGATAATTCCAGTATGAATTAGCTTTTGACTTAATTCAAAAGAAGGTACCCATTACAGACGTTCCCCTCTCGCCATTAAGAGCTTTACATTCTCTTTTTCTACTTCATTTAAAGAGCTATTATAGGAAGGGTCTGCATTATACCATGATTTACTTGAAAAATATTTTTGCAAATCTGCCGATTTAAATACATACCCATGACGTGCGTAGATCTCATTTCTAGCTAAACGCAGTTGCCCTTTTGTAAGAATAGCAATGTCTTCTTCACTCAGAACTCTCTTATCGCTATCAGGCAGAATATAATCTGAAGATGAAAGATTTCTGTCACTGCTATTTTTTTTTGTTGAATTATTACCATTCAGGTTAACATTATTTTCTAAATTATTATTTTTAGATTGATCCATCATTTTTGTAGCTGCTACATCCGTTTTAGGTACATGCTTATTAAAATCTTTAATGATTAAGTAAGCAACGCATAAAACGAACAACAAACCAATAATTGATCCAACCCCTACCACTAATCTCTTATTCCTTAATACTATTGTTTTCGAACGAACTTTCCTTTTTTCAATGCGCGTTTTTGGAGCCGATGTAATGTTTTTCTTAGCTTTTGCCACCTTTGAACCGCAATTAGTACAGAATCGACTAGATTCATTTAACTTTTCACCACAATTTGTGCAAAAATCCATTTACATATTCCTCTTTCTATTGATTTTTCCCTTTATTATTCAAATTGGCTTCTAGTAAAGGTCATCAGCAGGGGTGCTGTTCTGTCTGACAGGTTAAAAAAGCCCGGCTTTCCTTTTATTAAGTAGCCGGTCTTCTGCTAAGGATACAACTATACTATATCATGGCTTGTTTACAGTTTAGTTAATAGAAAAGAACAGTTTGATAACAGAGGCTAGAAGCACCTAAACCTTGGCCACCTAGAAGGTAAATAAGAAAGTTGCAGGTTCGGAACCAAAAAAATGGGTGCAGGAAAAAGGTAAAAAGTATATCCTTTGATTCACCATCACAAACTAACTCCTTCTTACAGAGAGATTTTTATTTTCATGAGGATTCCTATCTTATACGGTGTGATGATAATTAAAATGCAAAGAAGCGTCTGCATGAATTACAGACGCTCTATCGAAGTCTTTTATGCTGTAGTTTTTGATTAAAGTGGATCTATCTTTCCAGTCTTCATTCCTGTCCCCAAATCTTTTTTTCAATATATCTGTACTCTTTTTCTAGATCACTCAAAGTCAATTCATAAAGATGATTGTTATTTTTTTTATAAATCCCTGATTTGATTAGCTTATTAATTATTTTTTGTCTTTTTAACTGAACAGTATTTCGAAGTACCTTTTTCATTTACACACCTCTATTTCAAGGATATAAGTAAGCAAGGATGGCAATAATAATTTGGTCCACAAGACCACGGAATATCATTTTCTTTATAAAATATATTTTTCAAATAATCTTTTAAAAAATTATGTTTCTTTTTTTGTCTTTTGTGGAAATTTTTCATAGAAAATCACCTGCCTTACCCAATTTAGATAAGTTTCCCTCTTAGTTAGATGTAAAACTCAGTTTACGTTCCCTTTTCATTTTTGATATAAAATCAAACTTATTTTTCTTATAAAAATAGGTTCTTGTATCAATAAAAGAAAATGTAATTGGAAAACATATTCATGAAAATTCATTTAATTTCCTAAAAGGAGGATAGATACGACATTAATTATTAGTTGGTCCTTTAGAGGGCATTTTTTTATTAATAGGTTTATCTGTATTTAAATCACTATTGTTAGTATCTTTTGATTTAACATTTCCATTAACTGTGTTAGAATCATCCTCTTCACTAGTGGATCTATCATTGTTTAAATCATCTTTGGCAGGCTTAGCGGATGGATTTACTTCTCTGCTGGTTGGACTAGCAGGTTCTTCTGTACGTGTGCCAACTGGGCTATCATGAGGATTTAACTTTTCTTTAATGTCTTTAATATAGCCACAAGCCGAAACAAGCATGACGGAAAGAACGGGAACTGATAATTTCAATAGTGTTTTAGATACCATTTCTATTCCTCCTTAATTTTAAAAATTATTTTTCCTCCTTGCTTTTAGTTGTTGCCATTATAGAATAAAAAGTTGTAGATTAATTAGGAATTTACCACTCTTAAATTAATTGTTAGCATTCTATAATAAAAGAAAAATTTGTAATTTTTAAATTAGTTAAAGAGATAGGTAATGAAAAAGTAACAAATTTAACTCAAAGGGTCTGCTTTTATGTACACCGTTTGAGATTGATTTTATTGATTTAAGGAGATGGATGAAAGTATCCACTAAACAGATAATTTCAAGAAAGACGAAGTAAACGTGCAACCGATTCCATCTTTGGAGGCGATAAAGGGGATACCTCAACTCTTAAGTTAAGAAACTAAAAAAATATTCAAGTCTTAAGTAAAATCCATCAAATTGAGGACTGTCCGTTCTATTTACGTGTATTAAATATAAGTAAAAAACATTATTGATAGTTTACGTATTTTTTACAATCTGGTTAGTCTTAGGGAATTTTTATATTTTTTTGTTTTAATGAATAGATGTGATATTAGCCAAAAACCTCTTTCTGAAAATTAGGTTGTTACTTTTATCAGAAAGAGTAAAGGAAAACAATGAATCCTAAAGCTAGAACAAAGTCCATTGACCAGTTACAACAAGAAAGCACTTCAAGTACTGGACTACAACGAATCTTAGGATTATGGCAGCTTACTGCAATTGGATTAGGTGGGATTATTGGGGTAGGCATTTTCGTGCTAACAGGTGTAGCAGCAGCTAAACAAGCAGGACCAGCAGTGATCTTATCGTTTATTATCGCAGGGCTTGCTAGTCCGGCGGCAGCATTATGCTACGCGGAATTTGCTGGCTTAATACCGGTGGTAGCTAGTGCCTACACCTACAGTTATGCAGTATTAGGAGAAGAGGCAGCATGGCTGATCGACTGGGATTTACTCCTTGAGTACACGTTAGAAATCTCTGTAGTAGCAATTGGCTGGTCTGGTTACGCGCATGAAATTCTTAATCATATTGCGATCCACCTCCCCGTTTGGGCCATGGGAGCACCAGGAACGGGAACAGTCCACAAAGTTAATTTAATAGCAATGATTATCAGTTTAGCAATTGCTGGGCTGCTTACATTTGGAATCGAATGGGGAGCAAAATTTAATAACCTAATGGTAGTGATCTTTAATTCGATTAATATTCTTCACCGTCCGTACCATAGACTCTTTTCTCCTTTTTTTACAAAAGAGAAAAATCTGTTATTAAATTGTTCTTTTCCATTAACTAAACTGTAAACAAGCCATGATATAGTAAATGCGTTCACAAACTGTACCTAGCCGTTCTAAACATGTACCTAATTGCGTCCTACATCATGAAGCCCGGTCGGAAAGCCGGGTTTCCTCCTTTTATATATATAAAATCTCTAGAGGATTTTAATATAAGGTTATTTAAAACTAAAATAAGGGGTGGAAAAAATTAAATGTCTTTATTAGATTACATGGATTTCAGGCTAATCGTTACCGCAGAGAAAACGAAAAACGAACAGGATAAGAAAAAGCCTGTGAAAAAGACCAAATGAACAGCAGTCGATGATGATTCGGCTGCTTCTTTTTGCTCTAATTTGTTCATTTCTCCAAGTACCCATTTCAATGTTCGGTACTGGTTTAAATCGTTATTAGCTTTTGCTGTTTCTTTCGCATTAAGGAGTTTTTCTTTTAATTGCTCCCATTTTTCTTGATTCATGTTCATTCTCCCGATTTTTTCTTTTTTTTACAAATGAGAAAAATCTGTTATTAAATTGTTTTTTTCCATTAACTAAACTGTAAACAAGCCATGATATAGTAAATTTGTTCACAAACTGTACCTAGCCGTTCTAGACAGGTACATAATCTCTTACCTCTAGCAGGAAGCCCGGTCGGAAAGCCAGGCTTCCTCCTTTTATATTATGGGGATTTCAAGCATATCAAATAATTACAAACTGATTTACAGCTGCAAAAGAAGTAAATAAAAGGATTAAATGAATTGTAAACTGTACCCTATAGAGTAGACACTTGAAGTAAAGAAAGCCCAATTTCTCGTTTATAACACTGAGAAATTGGGCTTTTAATATCATCCAATGTCAATTCATAAAGATGGTTGTTATTTTTTTATAAATCCCTGATTTAATTAGCTTATTAATTAAATTTTGTTTTTTAAGCTGGACAGCATATCGAAGTTGTATATTAAAAACACCTCTATTTTTCGGAATAAAAGTATGGGATGGTAATTAGTTGGATAACAAGGCCACGGAATATTATTTCTGCAAACCTTTGGAGTAATAGATAAAGCAAGATTGCATTCCTAGTTTATTGGAAATTCATTTTTACTTTCTTTTTTCTAATTTCATGTGAGTGAAAGAATATATTGTTTAAAGGAGATATTAGTTTTTTGAGTATATTGCATATTGATAAATGGTTACAAACATAAATCTACTTTTTGGGTTTTTAAATCTATAGCGGTCTTGCCATTTGGATGGATCGCAACGGAAATCGGGTTGCCGTTAAATTCAATTTGCTTTCCAGCCGGTGTGATCAACTGGTTAATTGGCGTTTGAACCGAACCATCTGCCTGTCATCCAACAAGATTGCTTCCAAAAGCTCCATCTTGAGCAGCATATTCCCCGGCAGATCCCATTAATACACTAGTTAACGCTAATCCCGCGAGCAGTCTTTTCTTTTTTCACATTTTCTTTAACATTACTATTTTCACTCCAAACCATCTGCTTCTTTAAATAAGTTACTACTAGTTTATTAAGCTATTATTAATCTGTAGTAAACTAGGAACAAAGAAAATTAAGCCTTTTCAGCTACAACAATTTAAGTAGTTTCCCCTTACTTTTTGGTATAAAAATACTCCCAGGATCTTTGATTATCATAAGTTGAGTCTGAATCTTAAGTTCACACCAAGCATGTCCCGTGGGATAACGCTGTAATCGAGAGCTTTTTTTCCCATCTAAAAGCTGAATTTCCATGTTTCTATCCAAGTATAAAGATTCATACTTTTCAACAAGACCTGCAAAAATTTATCCGGTATTATAACGAATAACGAACCCAATACAAACTTGGATTCGTTTCTCCGAAAAAGTACTATCTTAAATTACAAAAATGCAGTTTAATGTCGTATTTTACAAATGTCTATTTTTGGGGGTCTTGACCACATGCACAAAAAAGACAACCTATCAATTACTCAACAGGTTGTCCTACATTTGCCTGGCAACGTCCTACTCTCACAGGGACTTGCGTCCCAACTACCATCGGCGCTGAGA
>NZ_JAEVLT010000078.1 GCF_024494385.1 Bacillus sp. EB600 | reverse complement strand
TACTCGACTCAGTAAGAAACAAGTACAAAATAGAATTAGCCACTATGGTCTTAAAGCTAGGCTTGAAGGAGTTAGATGTTCTCCTCATACTTTTAGACATACATTCGCAAAGATGTGCGTTCAGTCTGGTGCTAATGTATTTGAGCTTCAGCAAATCCTTGGACATAGCTCCCTTGAAATGGTTAGAAATTATGTGAACTTATTCTCCAGTGAAATTAAGGAGTCTCACAATAAATTTTCACCTTTGAAAGGATTGAGTACAAGGGTATGATGATAGGAATATTATCTTGACCCAGTTGGACTTCTTTGAAATTGACTTAATTACTCACCTTCTGGGATTATTGAGAGGAGCTGAATAGCTTCACTTTTTTTGCTCATATTAAGCTGGAGGTGAAACGTATGAAAGAAAATAAGTGGAAGATAATTGGCGACGCAAAGGAGTACCTTAATGACTTCAGAGGAGCTGAAGCCAAGGAGATGAGCAAGGAGGAAATAGCTTCCTTCAGAGGGATTCTGAGTGAGCTTGAAAGGGAAATAAAAGAGGTAAATAGTGAGCTAGACTTTGCTGAGAGTAATATTGAGAGCTGAGATGATTACACTGCATTTCAAGAAATAAATTCAGATATAAGTGTTCAAACATATGCAGCGTTTGCATTAAACAATGATACTTCTACCGTTCAGATTGACTTCAATAGTAAAAGGTTTAATCAAAAACTTACTTTATGAGATACCAGTTAAAGGTAGTTGAGCTGAATAGCTAAACTTGAGGAGTTTCCCTAAGCTGGGAAGCTCTTTTTTATTTGCATAATAAAAGAAAGATATGAGGTGCAACTAATTAGCTTAAACTTGTGAGTTAGCTGGTATAGTACAACTGATTGATGGGGTATGAGGTAGCTAGACCTTTTTAGCTTGGCTCTTGAGCTTTTTGCTATATAGCTGCTTTTTACTTAGTGTAACTCTTGGGTGATACTGGTTAATGGGTGTGATTAAGCTCGGCTTCTCAACTTGACTCCAGAGCTTGATACTACTGAGCTGGATTTAAAAACCCTTCCTTCCATGCACTCACTTTCCAGTAAAACATTACCAGAACTTCCTCCTAATCAATACCAGCTCTTGAGTCAGCTCCCCAGATTCAGCTCTCCAGACGACCACCTCAGCAAACCTCCTAGAAGGCTCTCTAAGTTACATTACCAGAACAGTAAAACTCCTCAGAAGGCTTCTCAGTGGCTCATATGTGTTAGGTGAGTTGTAGCTGGTGAGTCATGCTTGGTGGGTTGCTCCTTCAGAGAGCCAGCTCTATACACGCTACTTCTTGAGTTTCACTGGTGAGTTTCACCTTCTCATGAATGTACGAAAATACATATAAACATACATTCAAAAGTGAGCTATCTCAAGGGTTCTCACTAATGATAGTTTATGAGATAATAAAAAGGTACATTCAAAGTATGAAAACACCATGAGGAGGAACCTTTTTTTGAAGCAAGAGAAAGATGTTCAACCAATACGAGATAGAGCAACCATAGAGGAAATGAAGAAGGCACTCATCAAGTATTGCTCCTATCGTGATTATGTTCTTTTCACTCTTGGAATAAATGTAGGTCTCAGAGTAAGTGACATTCTCAAGCTCCAAGTGAAAGATGTAAGAGGTAAAACCCATATCCAGCTGAGGGAGCAAAAGACCAAGAAGGTCTCTAGGTTCTACCTCCCAGCTCCGCTGAGAGAGCTTCTGGAGGATTACACTAAGGAGCTAAGCTCAGAAGCTTACCTTTTCCCTTCACGCAAGGGAGATAAGCCAATAAGCACTACTCAAGCTTATAGGATACTGAATAAAGCTGGCTCAATGATTGACCTAGAAGCTGTTGGCACTCATACCATGAGAAAGACCTTTGGGTATCATTACTACAAGAGGACTAAAGATGTAGCTACACTGATGGAGATATTCAATCACTCAGCTCCTAGTATCACTAAGAGATACATTGGAATAACACAAGACGAGATAGACAAGAGCCTTGAGGACTTCATGTTATAGGGTACGCTGAGGAGCGTGCTCTTTTTGTTTGCTCTGATAAGGAGTGAAGCTTTGGAGCGACTGTCTCAAAGTCAAGTGGAAAATTATGAGGGGTAGGGGTAGTCCGCAATACGCATAGTGTGATTTACAGAAAGTATAAAAATGAAAAAGTTTTTGTTAGTTATTACCAGTAAGCTGGAGAGTGTAAGCTCTGGAGATTCACCTCAAAAAGATTCCCTACCACTCAGCAAACTAGGGAGGGGGTACTTTAAAAAGCTAACTCAAATTTTTTTATAAAATTTTTTTTGAGCAAAAACGCTGCTCCTTTGGAGTCAATTCTTCCAGCAATTCACTAACAAGTTTTTTTAAAAGCCTTCTCTGGAGCCAGATTTGGAGTTCTACCTTTCCAACACTTACCTCTAAGCTATCTCGCTTACGCAATTAATGGAGTTACCAGACAGTTTAGCTCTTAGTGCACCTCATATATTTTATAAATTTATTCCAGTGGTTCCAGCTTTAAAGAGCACTCAATAAGCTCAAACTCCTTGCTATTGCTGAGATAGTTAGCTCATCGGCTATACTTTGTAACTGGAAATTGCTATGAACACTTCAATAATAAGCTATAAGTTGTTTCTGGCAATTAATTGGTATGTTTTGGCAGTATGTTTATTAATCTTTATGAATCATTACTCAAGGAAGAACTGTATAAATGCTAATATTTATTCACATTTGTAAAGCTATACTTATTGCACTACCGGGCAGGTTAGTGGAATAAATAAAAACCATCCTTTTTTATTAGGGGATGGTTTTTAAAGACTGTTATTTATGATTTTCTTAATAATTATTCCAAATGCTATCCCAGGAAAAACAAATAACATTGGAAGCCAAACAGGACCCAGTAATACTCCAAATATCACTAAGTTTGATGAAAAAATCAAACCAACTGTCACAAAAAATGCAGTTAAAACATACGGAAGGAAAGAGATAGGATCTTTACCTCCACCAGCATCTTTAACAGCATCCCACATTGAAAAAAAGTACAAACAAGGATAAAACATCAGCCACTGATAATTCGTATGTTTTATGGCATTACTAATTTCTCCGTGAAAACTCATAAGTATAATCTGATTGAAATTGGATTGTATATTAATCAGAAATTCAAGTACCAAAAATACTGTGCCTTTAAAATATTTTCGGTTTAAATACTGACCAAATCCAGGAAGTGCGATGCTCCATAGTAGTTTTTCAAATATGTTTTTACTCACTGAACATACCCAAGCAATTGTTTGTACTATATTTCTTTTGCAATTTCGTTTCTATTAGGAGCAAGAGGGGGCTGTTCTAACCATTTATTTTGCACCATTAAGTTATACCATTTTTTTGTAACCATTAAATTTTTTAGAATAGTCCCTTCATAAGTTGTTACGAGGTCTGCTCGCATAGATGATGCTAATCCTGCCCCATGATAGTTTTGTGCAGCTTGGAACAAGAAACCAATATGATACAACATTAACTTATCGGAAAAGGGGGAATCAGTTGAAGTTGTCACTTCTGTTTCCCAGGATTTCGGAACTGGTAAATTATCTGCTTGCATTATTTTTGCAAATGTTCTTATTTGACCATCAGCCGTTTTCTCGGTATCGGTTAAAAACTTCCGTACTTCTTTTAATTGAGCAACTTGACTGAATGCGATAGAAAGGGTTTTAGTCATAATGCTCTTTTTAAGGTTGAAAGAAATGCTAATGATTTCTACCGCTGATAATGTTCTACCCTTTCCAAAAAATCCATCTGTGAAATCTTGGCTGGAAATATATTCAGGGCTTTTAGCTGGGTAAAATAAAGGGTCTCTTTGAAAACTTCCTTTCTCAAGCAATAACTCAATGGTTTGATGATACATCTTTTTCGCATCATTATCGCATGAATCGTAAAAGTCCCTTAAGTCTTTTCTAACAGAAACAGCTAAAGAAGTGCTGTGTCCCAGCAATCCATGTAAGGTCATAATATGTAAATAATTCAGGCAAAATATATCCGTGAATAACCTCTGTTTACCTTTAAAGAGGTCAGACTCATTAAATCCAATAGGAACAGGAAATCCCTCATTCTCGATAAACGTTACGATTTGTTTCTTTTGTTTTTCGAACGTCTTAATGGCGTCCTCTAAAATGGCTTTAATTGCTTCATCCTCAATAATAGAAACCATATATTTATTTACCATATCTGTCGCCGTGCCGTTCACATATTCTCCCCAGAGTGTTCCGATTTCTGAAGATGTGAGTTTTAATTTATTCTCATCCACATTATCACCTCTTGGATATTATTTACCAATTTAGTAGGTGATATGAATTTGTATGGATGTTATTTGCTTGTCCGTCAACAAATCTAATTGTGAAATATTTCACTTAAAGTAACGGGTAGCAAGAGTTAAAGATTGTGATCGCTGCTGCGGTCTTTTTTCTTGTTCAACAAACTGGCAGTTTAGTGAAAGAAGGAAGCCCTAGGCTTTACAATTGTGTACTATATTTTTCAATATGATATATCAAAAAGAAGTGCTACAGCAGATCATGCGGGTGCACTTCTTTTTATAAAAAAACAAATTTTTTATCGAGATTTACCAACCTCAAAATAGCTAAAACAAAACTAAATAAAACCGAAACCCATCATACCACCGCACATCATACCACCGCACATCATGCCACCGCACATCATGCCACCGCACATCATGCCACCGCAACGCATACCGCCACACATCATGCCACCACAACGCATACCGCCAAATACTCGCAGATCATGAGTCTGAGGAACCATAGGAATTAACTGACCAACTTGGAAATTATCCATTCCCAAAGTTTGAAGTTCATTTTGAAAATTTTGCATTTTTACCTCCCCTGTTTATTTAATAATTAGGTTATACTGACATCTATCAAGAGATTTGAACGAAGAAATTTTGTCAGCTATGTGTAATTAAGAGATACTACGTGTATTCTCTTCAACAAAATATGCTTTCTTTTAGGTGGCTGTTACTGGTTTAAAAGCCTATTTCATGGTAAAAGTATCATGAAATATTGTTTAAGAAGCAAAGATTTGTATTGTATCAGATTGTGAAGTATTACACTTAAACTATCGGGTAGCTTTAACACAATAAGGAATAAAATTAAAGAGCCTAAAACATGCAAGTTTTTATGCATTACTTGCGTATTTTGGCTTTTTTTACATTCATAAAAGATACTGCCATATACAGCATTTTTTAATTGCCAGATACACTATAAGTGTTATTACTTAAGTTCACCTCATATATACTTCAAATTTCTATTACATAATACTCTTAGTTACACTCCACAGCTAACTCCCCAGAAGGCTCCCCAGTTCCCCAAGCTTCACCTCATATTTAATTTAAAAATAAAACATAGCTCCCTATAAGGTTCCCTAAAAGACCAAAGAAAAGAAAAAAGAAATATATGAGACAGCAAAAAGGAGATTCGCTCCAAGCTTCTCCTCCAAAACTAAAATCCTTGAGCCAGCTACTCATAAGATATAAGAGGATTTCCCCTTTCAAAATAGCCTTAATCCTTACTCTCCCAATGGATTGAGCCACTTTTTAACTATGTCATATTTGATACTGGGAAGGCTCTAACTATGTCATATTTGATACTGACCTTTTTTGACCTTTATCTTAACTAGGTCATATTTGGCACTGGGATTCTATTTTTAACCTTATGAGCCAGCCTACAAAGTACAAGCTCCCCAGCGTGACCCTCACTAGACGTTATTTTTATAT
>NZ_JAEVLT010000077.1 GCF_024494385.1 Bacillus sp. EB600 | reverse complement strand
TATATTAACATTTTTCACAAGTAATTTGCAAGATGACATAAAAGCGACCATTTTTGCCACTCATGAATTTACACATCTGGTTTTGCATTCTTTTGTTGTTCCTATTCAAGTAAAACACCCGTTACATTAAGTTACAATTTTTCACAATCTGTTTTGTTAAGGAAATCCAAAAAGGCGATGCCTTGTTTAAGCATCATCCTACATTAGAATAAATAACTAAGCCATAAAACAGACGAATTGGCTGATAATTAAACTCTATCAAGTGCTTTTGGCGGTGATTCCAACCACCCTTTTTCAATCATGATATTTGTAGCGTCATCGACAAATAAAGAAGTGTTTATGAGAGTTCTTCCGTACAAAAACCCTATATCTCTTCTTCCGTTTACCGCTAATGAGTTTCCAAACGCCCTTATCTTCATGGAGAACATGTCCACTTTATGAAATAACATTATTTTGTCGGAAAAAGGGGGATATGTAGATGTTGTAACTAAATGGTCGATGAATGACGGTGTTTGCAATTGTTCAGTGTGAAGTTTTTCCATATACTGCTTAATTGACTTATCAGTTATGTTTAATCCACGTTTAAATAACGCCTTTATCTTTTCATCTCTAACTGTCTGATAAAATCCCAATAATAATGCTTTACTTGTTACGTTATTCTCAATGTTATCATAAAGATGAATAATCTCTAATGCATGTAATGGTCGGACATCTCCAACAAAACCATTTAGGTAACTTTGTTTTTGAATAAAATCAACTGTTTCTGGTGTTGGAATAATAGGAGGTTTTGCGATATACTTTTTTTCCGCTAATACATTATTAATTTGCCCTAAAAGGATAGCTACACAATTATTAAGATAAATAAAAAATTCTCTTATATCCTCCCTCATTTGTAATGGAACTGCTACTGCGTAAAGGCTAATACCTGCCTTTGCAGCATATTTTAAATAATGAACGTAAAATTCATCTTCAAATAAACGTGGGGCACCAAGATTTACATCCTCTTCAGTAAATCCCACTGGTATAGGGAAATTATCTTTTTTTAAAAATCCTTCTATTCTCTTCATAAAATCCTTTGATAAGGCTAAACCATTTTCCAATAGTTTCTTTATATAATCATCATCGCAATGTTGTAGAAAATAAGTTAAGATTTGACTAGACATACTGTTTCCCACATAAGTCGCCCAAAGCTTACCCATTTCAACGGATGTTAAAGGTTGGTTCTCGTCTAATTCTTTTGAACTTAAATCGATTGGTTTTAAAACATCCATTGGATTTAAAGAATCCATCATTAATCTCCTTTACCCATGTTTTTGTTTAGGATTACCATTAGAATATAATTTAATTCCAACTAATCTGCCTCTTTAGCTCAAAAAGAAAAAAGCTGCCGCAATGACAGCTCCGTATCTTGAACTCTTGCACCCTTTAGTTTAAAAACTTTATTTAAACTCCGATCTTCTTACTTCTTCTTTCCAACAAAATGGTATCACGCCACATACCATCCATTTGACCAATTCGTTCCCGCCTTCCAACTTCTCGAAATCCATACTTTTTATGTAGTTTTAAACTAGGAACATTTTCAGGGAATATTCCCGATTGCAGCGTCCAGTAACCGTTCTGTTCACTGGATTCTATTAAAGCTTTTAAAAGCTTACTTCCGATTCCTTTTCCTTTACTGCTTTGACTAACATAAATACTTACTTCGGCAACACCAGCATATACACTTCGACTTGAGACAGGGCTTAACGCAGCCCATCCTAAAATTTTATCTTCTAATCGGGCAACAATACGGCACTCCAATTTATGACTCTTATCCCATTCTTTCCAAGGAGGAGCCTCTTTCTGAAAGGTTGCATTTCCAGTAGCAATACCTTCTGAATAGATTTCCCGTACCTGCTTCCAATCTTCAACTAGCATTTTATCAATTAGTATTGAGTTTTCCAAAAGAACACCAACTTTATCTTTTTTGTAATGTCCTATTATAAAAACTTAATTCCTTTTTCTTCAAGTAAACTGACCGTTTGTTTAATAAGAAAAGGAGGTGCCGCAGCTACCTCCGTTGTTAAACTCAAGCCCCTTTAGAGTTCAATAAGAAACTCTCAGTATGTTGACAATCTTGATTTTCATTATAAGCCCTCTTCTCTTGAAGTACGTATTTTTTCGTATTGTTCACAAATAAATTTACTTTTAAATACATGATGAATAATGTTTATTGTATTAATTAATAATATTGGTTGTGTTCTAATTTCCTTCAAAGGAGTAATTATGAATGTACAAAACACGATAAGGAGTGTAGTCATGGGAATATTAAGTGGTAATCCTAAGGATGAACCAATGCATTACGGTGAGGTTTTTGGAACATGGACTCACCTTTTGACAAACAAGGGTTTAATCACTGGTTATCAGTCTTTTCTTAATCATACTGGTGATCAAGACTTGAAAAAACTAATTGAAGAAGCTATAGATGGTTTAAAAAATGAAAATCAACAACTTATTGAACTGCTTAAAACAAATGGTGTTGGACTGCCACCAACACCACCTGAGCGTCCATACGCAAATTTAGAGAACATACCTGTAGGAGCAAGATTTACTGATCCAGAGATTAGTGCATCTGTTTCCAAGGACGTTTCTACTGGATTAGTAACATGTAGCCAAATAATGGGTCAATCCATCCGAGAAGATATTGCTATGATGTACGGACAATTCCATTTAGCTAAGGCACAATTTGGTTTAAAAATGTTAAGGTTAAATAAGGAAAAAGGATGGTTAATTCCTCCACCTCTACATATTAATAGAGCTGAAAATTGTTAATAAACCTGAGAACACCTAATTAGGTGTTCTTAAGATTTACACACAACATATTTAAAAAGGAACCTTTTCTTATTAAATTAACCTGAACTTTAGTTTAAGTGCAAAACTTTACAAAATCACTCATCATTAATGTATTTGTTATGTGGGATTTTCTCCAAAAATATGGCCATTTTGTTAAAGAAAACTAAACTTAACCAACTACTCTTCACAAAGCGACCTTCAGATACATATAAATTAATTTTTATTCCCATTGATAATAACCTTTACTCACGATGAGTAAAGGTTACTTTTTGACGAGTTCCTTCCATTAATTTTTGAGAAAGTGGAACCGTATATCGGACTTTTTGAAAATCCTGTCGATTGGATTTGGCGCTTGGAATGGAAGTATACCCTTTCCAAGATGGATGAATTCAAAGACGGATTAGACGGCGAAGAAGAGGAAGAACTCCCTTACGATCTCACTGGTCAATGATTCAACTCGGAAGATTCACTTTGAATATGTGGAATGGATATGAACACTTTAACCTGAGAAATTGCATAGCCAGCTTAGACAGCGACAATTACAATGTCCTCAAGTGTGCTATAGATATGCGAATGGGTATGTTCAAATACGGTAGCGTCAGGATCGCATATTTACATCGTTAAGGAAATTACAATATTAAAAAAGTCCAATTTCTCAGCATTAAAATTGAGAAATTGGACTTTTATCGTTACTCCTGAAAAGCGCCCGATTCTTGAATATCATTTTTTGTTATAATGAATATAAAAACGGATTCAGTGTGCAAACTGAGTTAAGAAATGAAATAAATTCTGATAGTACAAAAAACCGGCAGGCGCCGGCTTTTTTGCATCATGGCGATATCAGCTCTTTTGAGTATTCATTGCTTCCCATTCTTCTTTGCTAGGACCATATACGCCAGGAACTTTCAAGTCAGCTTGTCTCATAAGGACAGTCAATTGTCCGCGATGATGAGCCTGATGTTGAATTAGCAGACGGAAAACAGCTTGCACTGGCATGTCCATTCCAAATAAATTCACCATTTTGTTCATTTTTTCATCTGAAACCTGTTCAGAAAATGCTTTTGTTAACCGCTGACTTACTGTTTTGTAGGTCTCGCTGATTTCAGCAGCTGATTTCGGTGCCTCTTTTTGAAGATCGGGAATCTCAAATTTTAATCCAACCTGTGAAGGAAAGTAGAAAGCTGCTCCAGTAATGTGCCAAACCAGGCTTCCAATGCTGTATAATCCTGGAGAAACTTCCTGATTCAACGATTCATCCGTCAGCACATCCAGCACTTTTTGGGTAACAGCTGCTTCTTGTTTCCATTCGTTTAAGAAATCATTTACTGATGTAAACATTCCATTCCCTCCTCAAATTAACAAATCCTTCATTTTTTAACAAGCCTTTCAAATTCATTGTATCATGTTCAGCTAACTATCCGCTTCTCTCAAAGGCTTATTAATCGAAGGATATTTTGCTATTCTACAATCTGGCCCTTAACATAAAGAAAGAGCACAATTCCTGCTGCAGAATTGCGCCCGATTATGGAAGATCGTACGAAAGCACCCGTTAAGTAACAGCTAATGATAAATTATAATATTTACCATTGAATTTTAGTGAATGTTTGTTTATCTTTAAAAGGATTTATAATTTATATATGTACAGGTGAGTAGTGATGAAACTTACGAATAAAGAACTAGCAGAAATGTACATTAAATACAAACAGCAACTAAAATATTTTAAAAAAAGACAATTATTTTATGATCTCAATAAATATATTGAAAGCAAGAAGTGCATATCCATAATAAAAATGGAAATGAAAAAACGTGGGTTAAAGAAAAAAGAAGCAAAAAAACTAAGTAACTATTAGAATTTAAATAGTATCATTTCCTAATACTGGTTTTAGCCCATTTCATTTTTTTATACTGCACCAAATTTTCCATATAAAAAAGCCGATTTCAGAGTCAAAGAAATCGACTTTTTTTTATTCCTTCTTCATCAATCGCGCCCGATTATTGAATAAGAAAAGCATCACCCTATAGAATACGTGCTACTTATACACAAAAAAACGATTGAAGCTCCTTTTTATACTGCTGAACCTTCTCCATCATTTCTAAGTGTAGTCATAAATATAGGAATTTATTGGGATACTGAGTATATCCGGAATTATTGGAGGAAATTATGCTCGAAAAAGGAAAAATTAACGCCGGTGAATTTCTCATATTAGTAACTGTCTTTACAATCGGAAGTGCGATACTTGTTGCTCCCGCTCCAGTTGCAAAAGCAGCTAAACAGGATGCTTGGATTACGGCTATCTTGACAACTTTAATTTCTTTATTTTTTATTTTCATTTTTAACAAGGTATCTGCCCTTTATCCATCCATGACGTATGTTGATGGGAATGAAAAGATATATGGAAAATGGGTGGGCAAAATCGCATCCATTCTCTACCTTTTCTATGTTTTTTTTATTACCTGCGGACAAGTTCGGGATATCGGGGATTTTTTTACTACGGAAATATTGGTTGAAACACCCTTGCAAATGATTATGATTATATTTGTGCTTACATGCTTAATTGGTGTGCGGTTAGGATTAGAAGTGATCTGTCGCTCGGTAGTAATATTTTTTCCATGGATTGTCATGCTGCTTTTTATATTATTCTTGTTTCTGATCCCTCAAATAAAGATGGAAAATATTCAGCCTATTTTCGGAGAAGGTCTGAAACCCATTTTAAAGGGTTCATACGTAAATTGGGGAAACCCTCTACAGCTTGGCATTTTATTCATGGTCATGCCGTATGTTACGAACAAAACAGAAATGAAAAAATCCTTTTATAAAGGATTCTTAATTGGAGCCGTCGTTATCACGATTTTGATTACCTTGAGCATTTTAGTTTTAGGTGCCAATTTGACTGCAAGACAATCCTATCCGTCGTATATGTTAGGGAAAAAAATCGCTATTGGAACTTTTATCCAAAGGGTAGAAGTCATAGTTGCCATTATTTGGATGCTGACACTGTATTTTAAGACAACAATTTGTTATTATGCACTTTCACTTGGACTAGCTCAGGTGTTAGGTTTAAAAAGCTACAAAATTCTCACCTTTCCATTGGCATTTTTAATTATTCCCTTTTCAATCTTTATGAGTCCCAATATCATAATCATCCATCAGTTTATTTTGACAGCATTAACACCGTACTCCTTAACAATCTGTGTCTTTCTTCCACTGCTATTGTTAGTGATTGGAAAAGTAAAAAAACACCTTGCTTCTAAAGCGACTAAAAAGCCAGTTAATAGAATAAATTAGATCTACGATTTACTTTCAAATAGATCATTCTCTTATTCAAGAAAATGGCCCGTTCGTATTATAAGGTCAGCCAGATA
>NZ_JAEVLT010000076.1 GCF_024494385.1 Bacillus sp. EB600 | reverse complement strand
TCATCACCTCGAACTATATATATGTTTAATTATACCAAATGAAAAGGAAAGAGAACAAATGTTTTGTCTTACGCCAACCGAAATTCATCCCCTCCCTAACCTTGGGCTTTGCCCTTCACAGGTTTGACGAAGGGGAATTCTTTCGGGATTCGTTAAAATTTCTGAATATGTGGAATGGGGAGAAGTATATGGAAAAATTATCAGTGCCTGAGTTACATGAACGGTTAACATCAGTTCCTAATTGGAGAATCACCGATGAAAAATGGATTGAAAGAAAGTATCGTTTTCTTGATTTTTTAAATGGCATCGAGTTTGTTCAAAAAGTTGCTGATTTATCTGAGAATGTGAATCACCATCCATTAATTTCCATTGATTATAAGCTGGTAACATTAAAGATTACATCTTGGCATGCGAGAGGTTTAACAGCCCTAGATTTTGATTTAGCAAATAAGTATGATGATTTATACTTAAAAATAAAAAAATAAATTGTATCATTGCCCCTTTTAGAGGACGTTGTCAGTGATCCTAATAAAAAGCAACCCACAAATTGTAAAGTATTTACATTGTGGGGTTTTTTATTTGTATGGAAATTGAAATGAAAATGTTGTAACAGAAGCAACAGCTTCATTTTTACTAGGTAAGTGGTAAAACAAGTTTAGAAACTACAATAAATTCGCCTATGTAACATCTCGTCTTATATTTTATATTTCGAGTTATTAATCTCTAATTACAATATGTGCTAAAAACATAATATAATGTAAAAGCAAAGAACAGGCAGTTAATTGAACAGAAGTTCTTAAAAGTGGTGAAAACTTCTAGATGAATTAACAAAAGGTATGATGATTTAATTTAAAAAAAGAAGCAGAAATGGGACCTTTTAACCAAGAAAGGGCTGCAAATTGGTTACCAAGTTTAGAAATACATTCAATTTCGTCCAGCTTAAGCTACGGCTATTTTTTCAATATTCTAAGATATAAATCTCTAATTACAATATGTGCTAAAAACACAATAATATAAAACAGCTAAGTGCAGGCAATTAAGTATGGGTTTTCTACTGGCCAAATTCTAGGGGGAATTAGGCCGATCTTATTTTGGACTTAAGAAATTAAAAGTATACAACAACAAAAAATATTTTTTACGGTTGCTTTAATTGAAAAAGTGTCAGCTAACACTAAAATGTACCCTATAGAGTAGACACATAAAAAAAGTCTACCTATAGGGTACTTTTTTGTATAATTAAGAAATATAACGAGAGAAAAAAACATGGAGACGGAGAAAATTATGAGTAAAAAGCTTTTCACAGAAAAAGAGGCTAAACTGCTATCAGCTAATAATTACTTCAAATCTGTTAGTTTAAAAGGAATTACTTACACAGATGAACTTAAGCATATATTTATTGCGGAAAAAGAGAAAGGCAAGTTTGCCAGAGATATATTCGAAGAATGTGGGTTTGATGTAGATATTTTGGGGATGAAAAGGATTAGCGCAGCGAGTAAGAGATGGCAAGCAGCTTACAAGAAGAATGGGATCATCGGTTTAAAAGACACTAGAGCTGGAAATTCAGGGCGCCCAAGGGAAAGAGAACTTTCCCTTGAGGAGAATAATTCTCGCTTAGAAGCCCAAATTAACCTACTTAAGGCGGAAAATGAACTCTTAAAAAAGATCCGTTTTGCAGAAAGGAGGATGAAGAAATAGTCCTTCCTTCTTGCCAAAAATATGTCCTTATTCGTTCTGTGATTGAAAAGTATTAACTTATAGATATGGTGAGCTATTTATGTGAAATAGCAGGTGTTTCAAGAAATGGTTATTATAATTATTTTTCAGCGAAGTCACAAGAACAAAGAAAGCGAAAAGATGTAGAAGACGAGGAAATGAAGGAGATTATCTTAAAAGCGTTCCACTTTAAAAATCGTAAAAAAGGTGCCCGTCAAATCAAAATGACCTTGGAGGGTCAATTTAATGTTGTCTATAATTTGAAGCGTATTCGTCGAACATGAAGAAGTACAGCAATATTTGCCCCATCAGAAAGGCAAATCCTTATAGACGAATGATGAAAGCTACACAAGAACACAGTGTTGTCCCTAACCTATTGAATCGGGAATTTAAACAAGATGTGCCTGGGAAAGTGCTCCTTACAGATATCACATATTTATTTTATGGCAAAGGTCAAAAGGCTTACTTATCAACGATTAAAGATGCTTCAACCAATGAAATCTTAGCTTATAATGTATCAAATCGAATGACGATCGACTTGGCTACAGACACCCTATTAAAATTAAAGAAAAATAGAAACTTTAAGAAAGCAAAAGATGCATTAATTCACTCAGATCAAGGAGTTCACTATACTCATCCTGACTTCCAAAAGTTAGTAAAAAAACTTGGATTACGCCAATCAATGTCAAGAAGAGGAAACTGTTGGGATAATGCCCCCCAAGAATCATTTTTTGGTCATTTCAAAGATGAGGCATATATAAAGTCTTGTGCGATACCTTGGATGAATTAAAACGTGAAATAAAACAATATATGACGTATTACAATCACTACAGACCCAGTGGAATTTAAAAAAGATGACCCCCGTTCAATACAGAGATCATCTTCTAAATTTAGCATAGTCTTTTTTTAAAATGTCCTTTACAAAGGGTCCACTTTATTATGGGTAAGGTGCTTTTATTAAGCTTTTGATTTTAACCCACTTATGATTAGCAGACCATCTTTCATTATAACGGTGTTAATACAGTCTATATAGTCAGCAAAATCATTCATAAAGTACCCGCCAGAATCATAACGAAAATCCTCTTTTACAAGTTCCAAAGGAAAATGAATTTCAAAATTATAGTACTCCTGATAATCGTCAGCTTTCCAGGTAGTCACTTCGATTCCGTTCCCTAATTCAACAGTGGAAGGCTTTATGTAGAACTGATATTTTTCATCACAGGTATATAACACGGTTAAAACCTCCTTATTTTTCCACATATAAATATTCCCCTAATTTTGTGATTCCTATTATTGGTTAATCAGAATGGAATAATAAATATTGTGGTTTTCCCAGTTAGCCAGTCAATGAACAAAAAAGAAGTCCGATTAAAATAAGACGTTCTCTTTTGAATCACAAAATGTAAAAAAACATATCAGTTAACACAGGGTTTTTAATATAAATTTGATAATGGAAATAAAAAGATTCAAGCCTCTTACTGATTAGAGGCTTGAATCTTTTTTACATAAGCGTCTTATTTTTTTATAAGATCGATTTAGAGATATATAGTCCGAAATGACCATAAAAGAGACATTGGAATCAAAGCAGTCAATATGGTTGAAAAAGCAAGGTATTGATTATGCTTTGATTCAACCGTACTCAGGCCATGAAAGCAGAAAATCCTTAGAGGTCTAATCAAAGTTGGCTATTACTGATGCCCAACAAGAATATAATGAGGTAATTAAAAAATTACCAATTTAATTCCAATTACTTTGCGGGTGGTGTCAGCAACGCTGGTACTACCCCTAAACGGCAATAAAGTTGAGCCGCTTCCGTACATTCAGGGGTGAAGAAATGAAAAAAACCAGCTATTTTATCAGCCATCATTTTCGCTGTTTTGATTGTTTTCTATGTATCTAGTATAAAAAGCCAGTTAAGCGAAGCAGCGGAAGTTCAAGCGGCTTACAAGAAAGAAATTAGCAATTTCCAATCGTCAAAGAGGGGGAAGCATTTAAGGCAAACAGCTTCTTCCTCCAGCGTTTTTTAACTACAGCAATATAAAACAGAGGAATGAAGCAATCAAGTCGCGTATGACAGACAAAGGATTCCAGATGGTTTATTCTGGATCTTCAGAAAGCAGCACAGAAGTTCAAACTTCTGCTGCTAATCTATCCAGTTTTGAGCGGAAAATAAGCAAGAACGAAGCTGAATTTATGAATGAGTTTGATTTAACTATAAGTTTTAACGGTGTTAGTAATACAGATCATGTATTTGTTAGGACAAAGTTTTTATATGTGAAGGGTGAAGGTTGGAAGAGTGACAGTATTGAATATATCGGAGAAATAACTAGAAAGGCGGGGGAAACCAGTAAATAAATCAGAAAAGATTTTTAACGATACTTTAAAGAGAGCAGAGCGAAGTGCAAAACGAAACAAGATTTATATTAAAGCTGCTTTCTGGACCTTCATGCTGATTTCAGTTTATATTCTGGTTTGCGCGGTATGGTTTCAGTCATTGGCTTTTCTAATTTTTATCCGGTTAGTTGGCTGTTTTATGAGCTTTATTCAAGATTTATGAAGTTTCATCAAAAGACTGTGGAAAGATTGAAGGAAAAGCACAAAAATTATTTATAAAACCTTTCCGGCTTTTGAAAAAGCCTAGGCAAAACTTTCAATATGTGGGATTACAGCCTTGATGAAGAAAGCAGAAGATAATATTAAAGCTTCCAAAGACTTCAAGAAAGAGATTAATGATAAGTCTGTTAATCAAAACAGCATTGATATATTCAAAGACAAAATGGATGCCGCCGGTAAAACACTTGAACACTTAAATTAAAGAACAAGATAAATATAACAAGACTCAAAAGGAATTTGAAGATTTGACGAATGGTTAATAAAGGAGGGAATTTTCATTATGACTAAGGATAAACGAAACGAGATAAATAATCTTCAAGGAGATATATGGACTCCTGATGATGATGTTCTTTAAGCTGAAACAGTTTTAAGGTTTGTCGGAGACGGTAGAACGGTTATAGAAGCTTGTCGAGCAATATAAAGCTGGTTATGAGTTAGCGAAAGATGAAGGCAATAAAGTTAAACAGGCCAGGAAGAGAAGGACGAATAAAGGAGAACGGTTTGAAGAGATAGTAAAAGAGATATTTGATAGTGAACAAACAGCGGAAAAGATTATTGAACCGGATGATTTTATTGTGCTTGCAAAGAAGTTCAAGGAGCAACAAAGCAGAAAAACAAGCGAGTTAAGCCAATTTGAAAAAGAGGTAAAAGAATTAAAAAGACAGAACGAAAGGTTAGAAAGTGAGTTAAAAGAAGCTAAAAGAGAAGCTGAATGGTATAACGATATGCTTGTTGCTAAGCAAAAGGATTACAACAAAGTTATAGAGGCCCTACAAACTTTGAAAAACATTGGAGTACAAATTCAAATACCGGAACCTGAAACACCAAAATATAGAGTTGATAAAGATGGAACGGTAACAACATTGTGCGTCGTCTAACAAATGTATCATTACTAAGTGTTATTAGCTATTGGATTAAAAAAATTATGGAAACTTGATAATGGCATTTTAACGATGCTGAGTCACTCCACCCTTTAGAGGTATTAGGCCAGACCTTAAAGGATGGAGAGTTATGCCGTAACCTAGGTTCTCTAGGGGAAAACCAAGGTATTTATATAATGTATAAAACTCTTTAAAAATAACCGCTTTTCTTTAAATTAGCATTAACTTAATGTTCCTGTAGGCGATTCTAAGCAAATTAACTTCAGTTAAGTGAGGGTAGATAGAGTTAACCTTGTTGTAGGGCAATGGTCATGTAGAAATATAGGAATGTCTATTCCTAGGATAAGGATTAACGTTTGGATTGGATTGCTTCTTTAATATATGCTTTCTTGCAACCCGTTTTTTCTTCTGCCTACATCTACTTATTAAATATAGATGTTTTGAAGGCAACATATTTTTTCAAATGTTGCCTAACAAAGAGCGAAGAGATAAGTCCATTATTTAAGGGAAACCAATGCAACTGGAAAAAACTTTCTATTTACAGGTAATACGGAAGGTGATATTCTAAGAAAGCTGATTCGTTAAGAGCTTCAAAAAACGAACTTTTTAAGCCAAAAAAATATTTCGTAGAAGTTGACAAATGCAAATTAGCGTGATACAATAATTATTGTCGCTGATGAAAAATTAATCCTTTAAAAAAGGGTTGACGAAGTATTCAGTTGAGAATATGCTAAGAAAGCTGATTCGTTAACAGCTTCAAAAACGAATTTTTTAAAACAAAAATATTTCGTAGAAGTTGACAGGTACGAATTTGTGTGATACAATGGTTGTTGTTGCTGATGAAAAGTTAAACCTTGAAAAAGGATTGACGAAGTATTCAGTCGAGAATATAATGAGAAAGCTGTTTTAAAAAGATTGTTCTTTGAAAACTAAACAAACAAAAACGTCAACAATAAAAATAACATAGTGAAGCAAGTCTTCACTAGCCAACGTAAC
>NZ_JAEVLT010000075.1 GCF_024494385.1 Bacillus sp. EB600 | reverse complement strand
GCGATTGTTCAATAAGAACAGTCGCCTTTTGTGCTAACGGGAGAATAATTGAACAATGATAAGAGAAAATTAGTTAAAAAAAGGACATTTTTTATGATTGGACTTATTATTGCTGTTATTCTATTTAATTTAATTGCTTTTATAACTAACAAGCGGCTTACTAAAAATCAAATTGTTCATATTTGGTCGTTCACCATTACTTTACAGATTATTGCTGATTTGTTTATTGACCAAAAATACCACGGTTATTGGTACTTTACACAGGATGTTGATTGGGCAGCTTTACCTACCCTTATAATGCTTTTACCACCTATAAATATGATGTTTTTGAATTGGTATCCATTTAACTCTCCACTATTAAGAATTATTCTTTATTATATTTATTGGATAATATTTATGGTGATTTATGAAGTAATAGCATTACTTCCAAAACCTTGGGGGTACTTCAATTATGGGTGGTGGAAATTGGAGTATTCTATTCTTGTTGACCCAATTTTGTTAGTTATTTTACTGAATTATTATAAGTGGATTTGTAAGATTGAAAAAAGTTAACTAACGGATGCTTTAGTGGAGTAAGATAATCTATGCTCCTTAGGAGTTCAGAGCAAAAAATTAGCCCTCAATCGAGGGCCTAAGAATATATATTAAGGGGGTCTATGAAAGGTCTTGTCCTTTCATACCTGTATCTTAACCCATTAAACTTAACTAATTATTAATAATATAATATACCTATTCTTTTCGTTTGGTCCAGCCACCCAATCATTTGTGGCTCCTCCTATTTTCGATTCCACGGCAATTTCCAATGTTCTCTCAACACTTCCGGAAAACACTTGTTGCAATACCAATTACCATACTCGCCACCTGGAAGCTGCTGCATTTCCGTTTGTGGAAACCACTTTGCGCAGTAAGCACACATTTGTTTTACTTCCGATTCTCCCAAGTCTCTTCAATCTCCAAATCCTCTTCAATCATCCTTTTTAACTGTGTTTCATCTACATATTTAGGACCTTTAATTAAAACATTTAAAGCTTCTCGATAGGTATAGGCTGTTTTAAAGGATGGACAATCAGAAAGCTTTTCGTATTCATTGCTCTTCCATTCCTTTTTTAGTTTCTCATATTCAATATCAAACCAAACTCTTAATATTCAATATCAAACCAAACTCTTAAACTATTTATTGCGTGATCATCTACTGCCATTATTTTGCCTCCTTAGCTTTTGCGTATATGGTTGAACGTGGCACGCCTGTTTGTTTAGATATGTCATTTACATCTTAATCCATTTTTCTCCCGTTCTGCAAACAGCTTTAATGCCCTTTCGATTTCCTTTGTGTCCTGTCCTTTTCTTCCTAAGTGTTTCCCTTGTGCTTTCGCCCGTGCCTTTTGGTGCTGAAGTGAGCAAGGTATTAATTGACGGAGAAGGCAAAAGGAGATCATAATGGAAATAAAATAGGAGACTGCCCCAATCAGTCTCCATTTTTGTGTGCCAAGGAGCCGGCCTTTTTTAGTTTTTATATTTCGACTTTTTTCAGCATTCTAAGAAGTGTAACAAAATACGTAATAGATTAGAATCATAAAAAGTTTATTGATTTTATTGACTTTTCCAGTCGTTACCGTTGCTAGTGAGTATATTAATTTTTGTTAAGTTGAGAATTTGTCAAATCTTGACCTTTTTTTTAGCTTTAATCATTTTCATTTTATTTGTAAAATAAAAAAAGTAAAAAACATTTATTGGGATAATTAAATGAAATTGGATTTATTAGAGAAGTGGAATGAAAGTGAGAATTATTAGAATTATATAAAGGAGATAGAACAAAATGTACAATTATACAATCTATGTAACACATAAAGATAAAGTTTATCAAACCAACGTAATAGCTACCAAAAACCAAACAGAAGAAGAAGTTTATCGCATAGCAAAAGAACAAGTTTTGAAACAATGGGCAAATTAAATACGGGATCCTAGGATTAAAAGGATTTCGAATGGGATTTCCACTTGAAGAATAGATTTTTGATAGCTTCCTTTACTAGAATACCCAGTTGCCAATGGCGGCTTTGGAGAATTTTAAGAATAATATTAATTATATATAATTATAATAAGAGGAATTGGTGAGTTTATGAAGAATACTGATAACCTTCCTATAGAGGAGTTGGAAAGACGTATTGCTCATTTTGAGGATCGTCTTACGGATTTTATTATTACCGAGGAACAAAGAGAGTTAATCAAAGAAAGTTCAAGGGAACTAAAGAACGCTAAAGAGCGCAAGGCTTCCTAAACTTTTTAAATAAAATAATACATATAAATTAAAGAGCATTATCTGTTTTAAGATAGATGCTCTTTTTTGTAACTGTTTTTTTTAACCTAGTCTATACCTCTCTGACTCGCACCTTGCATCTGGGTTTTGATAGTGCTGAACATTAGCGTTCAAACCAAAGAAAGAACATGTTGATGTGGGTTTATACTTGGTGGAATTTATTCCTATTTCGTAAATGCTTGGTTCTTTCTTTTTCTAGTGATGGGTGGATTCGAAATAAAATGGGCTACATATCTGTATTTTTTATTTAAGAAATCATTGAAACAAGATGGTTCGTAAAATTACCTTAAAGTACCTTAACGTAATGCACCTTGCTTGAGTATCTATCCAAGTATTGCTTCCTTATATTTTTTAACTAAGCATATAATGAATAGAGAATTATCCGAAGTCACCCACAATAAAAAAGCTCCCAGGGAATGGGAGCTGACTTTGGATAATTCTATTGGACGAAACCACGGTGGGTTATCCACTATGGGGTATTTAAAATTTTCATTCTGCATATGGTAATCGATTTATTCAAAACGAGGATGCAAAAAGTCGAACACAAATACCCAAGTAAACAAAAGAAATAATAATTAGACACAATTCCCCCCTCCCCAATAAAGAGGCATTTGAAATAATTATGCAATTACCTGTACTGGTGAAGCTCTACTGAGATGACCAACACCACAGTAAGGACAGATCGTGAAATCTTTGCCTGTAATCTTTTTCAATAAGTCAAGGGTGCTTAACTTTGATTTTGGTGTATCATTCAATTTAGTATTCGTAAGCTTTTTACACAGTTTAAGCTTTGTTGCTTTGTTTCTCGGACTTAGCACACCATAATGCCGTATTCTCGTAAATCCATTAGGCAGCACATGAATTAGAAAACGGCGAATAAATTCATCCGCTGTTACCTTCATTTCTTTTTGTTTATTGCTATCTTTGTAGTCACGCCACTTAAAGGTAACTATACCATCTTCAAGCTTTACTATACGGTGATTAGAAATAGCGACTCGATGCGTATATCGTCCGAGATATTCAACAACATAGCCAGCGTTTTTAAAGGGTGGTTTACAGTAGACCACCCATTCTTTTTGATAAAGTGATGACATCCAATCACGAAGCTTAAAGGGATCTTGCAGATAAGAAATAGAGCCATGAAACTCGATTTTTACCTGCTTAAGATAATATAAAAACTTCCCCTTAAATTTCTTTGATAAAACCTTAACTGGAATGAAGAATTTCCTTCTTGTGTTCACCCACTTGCCACAAGAATTAAGACCCCCGCCTGTCACAATACAGTGAAGATGAGGATGGTGTGTCAGGTTTTGTCCCCACGTATGGAGTATCGCAGTAAAACCAATTTGCGCCCCCAAATATTTCTTGTCAGCGGCAAGCTCGGATAAGGTTTCGGCAGCTGCTTTAAATAAAACATCATAAATAACCTTTTGATTTTGATAAGCAACCGGATTTAAAAGGTCAGGAATGGTAAAAACCACATGAAAATAACTGATATTCAGCAAGTCGTCTTTCCTTGCTTCAATCCAACGTTCCTTATTTAAAGTTTGGCACTTTGGACAATGGCGATTGCGGCAGGAGTTGTAAGAAATGCGCATAAAGCCGCATTCATCACATGTATCGACATGTCCTCCTAATGATGAGGTTCTACAGACTTCAATCGCTCGCATTACTTTCAGCTGATTAGATAAAAGGCGATGGTTGAGTCGATAGGATTCTCCGTACTGAGCAAAAATATCCTGTAATTCAGTCATTTGAAGAAACCTCTGAACCACCATACGCTGGCAAGTTGTCAAGTGGGCTTTTGATACCCGACGTGACATTAGCAAGATGCAAATAAATCGTCGTGGACTGGATATTGGCATGCCCAAGCAATTCCTTAATCTGTAACAGCGTTGCACCCTCTTCCAGTAAGTGTGTGGCAAAGGAGTGCCTTAACGTATGTATAGATACGTTTTTGGTTATGGTTGTTCTTTTCACTGCTTCATCAAAAGCAAACATTATACCTCTAGAGGTAATATGGGATACATCGTGCTTACTAAGAAAAAGCCAGCCTTCAGGATGTTTGGGGCGATACGTCTTCCAGTATTCGCGTAAAACAGTAAGGCAAGCTTCCGACAGTACGGTATAACGATCCTTGCCTCCTTTGCCGCAGTCAACAAACACTCGCATGTTTTTTGAATCGATATGCTGTATTTTGAGCGCCGCGGCTTCACTTACACGCAGGCCTGAGCTATAGACAACCATCAGCATGGCTTTGTGTTTGATATTTTTGCAATTCTCCATAATGGAGAACACTTCTTCTTTTGTTAATACTTCCGGAAGGGTTTTACGGTTTTTCTGACGTGGAATCTGAAGATAATTTAACGTACGATTCAATGTGACGGCAAAGAGAAAACGGATGGCTGCACTATATGCATTCACCGTTGCAGGTGAATATTTTTTCTCATTGATTAAATGCCACAAGAAAATGCGTATGTCGACTACATCAAGCTGTTCCACTGGGCGATTGCTAAACTCAAGAAAAATCCTTGCATGCACGGTATAGTTCACCAGTGTATTTTGCGATAAGCCTCGAAGTCGAATGTCTTCTCTCATACGTAGTAAAATTTGTTCTTTGTTATCCATGTTACTTTCTCCTTAAAATTTATTAGCAGTAGAACTGCTTAACAAATTTTAAGATAATCACAGATACAAAAGAAAGTGGATTAAAGCAGCAGGGGATTGGAGGGTTTTGTGGTTTTACCACCGCGTTAGCGGTTTCGTTCAATATACATTATATACGTTCAAAACCCCATTTCTTATGTTATACTCATCATATAAGGTTAAAAATACTATTCTTTTAACCTCATTTTTTAATACATAAACTCAGCATATAAGTTAAGGGCGTGAAGAGATTGTATCAAGATTATATTTTATATCTTCAGAAACAAGGAAAATCAAAAAATACCATCATTTCCTATTCAAATGATTTAAACAGTTTTTTCCATGAAACCAATATTAAACCGAATGATTGTGTCACAGCAGCGGACATTCGAAAGTGGATCCACTCGATGTTGAATCCGATGGATATAAAACCACTTGCGACTTCAACTATTAACAGACGTCTCAATTCCCTACGCAGCTTTTATGCCTGGGCCACCAAAAATAAAAAAATACAGCAGAATCCGATGCAAGAAATACAAGACTTAAAATCTGCAGATGAAGATTCTGAAAAGATCATGTGGCTGACGGAAGATGAGTTTGAAGATTTACTCTATATAATAAGGAAGAAACCCGTCAAAAGCAGGGGAGTGAATCCGGAAGAAAAGTATCGCCGTGATCGTGCGATTATTTATGTGCTTACTTACGCCGGCTTACGCGTGGATGAACTTTCAAATTTAAAATTAACTGACATCGATTTAGACTTGAAGAGGATTCGAATCGTTGGAAAAGGGATGAAGGTCAGAACCGTTCCTATTTCGAATACGCTGCTGGCTGAAATCCAAGATTGGCTGACCTTCCGGGCAGAAATGGCGAATCAGAAACCGCATGTAGAGGATTCTCCTTATGTTTTTTACAGCCAGCGATCACCAAAGTTTACGGTTCGAGGAATTCAGACGATGATCGAAAATTACAGCTTGCCAAATAAAAGACTGACTCCTCATATGTTCCGTCATACGTTTTGTAAATGGATGCTAAAAGCGACGAATAATGATATTGAAAAAGTAAGAAGACTTGCTGGCCACAGTAACATCGCAACAACAAGTAGATATTTGAAGGATTCGTATAGTGATTTGGCAGATGCAGTAGATGCATTGCCTAACTTTTAGAAATGTATAGACGATTTTTTAACACCATCGCCTTAAGGCAATGGTGTTTTCTTCAGAAGTGAGACATTCAAATTCATTTTAGAGGAACAGCGTTACAGACTGATAAAAAGTAAAGATCGCTCTTTCATATTCAACAATCGGGCCAGATTGTCATGAGGAACGTTTGCAATAAAATTGGATATTTATGTTGAAATCTAGAGTGAAGATTGTGAAGGTTTTCACTTAAACTAACGGGCAGGTGTGCGGCCGAGCCTAGGTCGTATCATATAGCGGGTGGGATTCCCGTCGAGTAAGAACTAGCCATTCGCTCGTAGCGAGTCTTGGAGGGCTAACGGTAAA
>NZ_JAEVLT010000074.1 GCF_024494385.1 Bacillus sp. EB600 | reverse complement strand
TCTAATTAGTATTTTTCGAAAAGAATCGTACATTGCGTCTTGCAACTTAAACGGGGATTTTGGTAAATTCATTACAAGGACACTTAAAAAGGCAACGCCCAATGGGTTAGTTGCCTTTCTTTAATATGAGTTACGAGACACGCTCACATATAGCAAGAACTGGTCATTATTTCAATTAGTAAAAAAGGTGATAACTTGTTTGAGAAAACGGCTCACCATACTTTTTGTACTTTTTTGTGAGTTTATCATGCAAGAAAAAGACCGATATTTTTTCAGCTAATTTTTTTGGGAAAGCGTCCGTTTTTGAAAAAAATTATTGACGTGGCGCAAATAACATTACTGAAGCCCCAATAATGCATATTGTTGCACCAACCCAATCATATAAATCAGGTGTTTTTTTATCAATTCCCCATCCCCATAAGACAGACAAAACAATAAATACTCCACCGTAGGCCGCATAAACTCTTCCGAAGGATGGAAAGGTCTGAAATGTAGCAATTACACCGTATAGTGCTAATGCTACCCCTCCACCTATTCCCCAGTAATACGGCATACCTTCTCTTAGCCATAACCAAATCAGGTACCCTCCACCTATTTCAAATAACCCAGCAAGTATAAATAAACCAATTGCAAAAATAATACAAACCCCTTCCTAATCTATAGAATAAATTATAACTAAATCAAATCTTATAAAAAATAACCTTCTTTTTAAGAACAACCTTTCACACTCTCTAGAAATAATCATTATAACATCAACTAAATCCTTAATGAAAACTATTATCCTCACCCACTTCTTCCTTCATGTTTTTTCATGAGATAAATAAAATGAAAAAGGAGAAATGTTAGATGGATGAAAACAAGTCAAAAATGGTCTTTGACTATATTGTTGTTGGTACAGGACCTGCTGGTGCAGTTATTTCCAAGACGCTTACAGATGATAAAAAAACTTCCGTCCTAGTTTTAGAAGCGGGCGAAAATAATGATCAGGATCAGCCAATAAGAGATTCCAGATTTGCACCTGAACTTGAAGAAAAATTTTTTCCGGAATACTTTTGGCAAGGGGAAGGAGTACCTCAACCAGGGGTGGATGAAAGAACTTTTGAGTGGACAACAGGCCGCCTTTCGGGTGGCGGCTCTTCTATCAATGGAGAACAGTATGTAAGACCTACACCGGACATTTTAAAAGAGTGGGAAAAACTCTTAGGATCCTTGTGGTCGCCAAAACAGGCGATTCAAAACTTTAAACAACTGGAAAATTATAATGGGAAAACGCGTACTCCTAACATTCATGGCTACAACGGGCGTATTGATATTAGACAGGCACCTGTTAACCCGCCTAACATTACCAGAAAATTGGTTTCAGCCATTGAAAAAGCAACTGGTTTTAAAAAAATACTTGATTATAATGACCCAGGAACTCCCATCGGTCCTTTTAAAAGATGGCAGCTATTTCAAAAACCTGATGGACAACGTGAAAGTGCTTCAACTGCCTTTTTATCCTCAGATATTATCACTCCTGATGGAATTGGGGTGAATGGACGGAAATTAACAGTCCTTTATAAATCAACAGCCCTTAAAATTTTGTTTAAACAAAAGAAGGCAGTTGGTGTTGATATTCTTAAAGAAGGGAAAAAGATACGCGCATTAGCCCGTAAAAAGGTAATCATCTCTGCAGGTATAAACAGCGCCCAGCTTTTGATGCTATCGGGAATCGGTCCTTCAGCGGATCTTCGAGAAGCCGGTATTCCAGTTGTTTTTGATAATCCAAATGTAGGGAAAAACTTAACAAATCATACACTAAACACTGCTGTATTTACCGCCAACTCAAACGATCTTCAAGAGGCACTGAAAGATCCGAATGGTCTTTATACCGGCGGTACATTTTTACCTGATCCACTATTAAGAAATAAACGACGTGGTGTTCAGCTGATTGGGTCTGTAGCTGAAGGAAAATTAATTATCACCATTCTATTTTTACAGCCTAAAAGCCGGGGATCAATTAAAATTCAAAACGCTGATCCTTTAAAAATCGTACTTGCTGACGAAGGATTTCTAGATAACCCTTATGACCTTGAAGTAGTTAAAGAGATTTATAAAACTTATATAAAAAGTATTGCTATGAAACTTTCAGAAATTGATTCAGCTTATCAGCTAGTCTCCCCAACACTGGAAATGATTGAGGACGATGAGCAGCTTGTAGACTTCATTAAAGAAAACTTCGGTCATAACCACCACCAACAAAGCTCACTGCGGATGGCACCTTTTACTAATTGCTGATGCACAGATTATCCCCTTTACTGTAGACGGTAACACATCCGCACCTGCTTACCTAATTGGGTATACCATTGCAAAGCATTTAATACACGAAAATAGTGGTGGTATTGAACCAAGTTTTTAGATAGTACCTTTTAAAGTGACTATTCCTAAAAAAAGAGTGGGTTACTCTTTTTTTTGGATACTTACTTCTATTTAGTGGATTTTTAATAAACTTTTGCAATAGTGGATTAAAAAAAGATTAAGAGGTTAGAACCTGTCGGTGGCTTCCGAAATATGCCAAACAGAATGACAGCCCCCGGGACGCCTGAGCAATTGAGCACCGGGGGCATTTTTTTGCACGGCTTATTCAGATAAGACAAGCTGCTATTTTTTCACTTTTAGTCCGAATGCAGGTTTTTTTTAGACAAGACAAACTGGAGAACAACTTTTAGATGAACCTATCTACTATTTTTAGTTAGTACATTTCTAATGCCTAGGAACAACCAAAAGTGTACAATAAATGGGGATAAATAATGAAAGGAAAGTGAATCAAATCATGGAAAAGATTATGTTTATTGAAACGGGAATGGGGATCGATGTTCACGGCCAAAATATTACGAAAGCTGCCATTCGCGCCGTAAAAAATGCTATTCACTATAATTCTATGCCTGGTATTCGGTCTGTACTTCCTGGAAACGATAGAGACAATATGAGAGTAAATGTTAAACTGGCGGTTCCTTGTGATAAAGAGAAACTCGATATTGATGCTGTTAAAGAAGCTTTTCCATTTGGAATAGTAACAGTGGAAATTATGGATGGAGGAATGATGACAACAAGTGGGATCGTTCTAGAGGAAAAGGGAGATAAAAATGACATGATGTACATCGTTGTCGCATCGGTCGAAGTTGGTTATTAATAGTTAAGGTGTTCAATTTGTGTCCCCTTTTCAGTCTTTAAATCAGTATGACTAGCTTTTTTAAACAACTTTAGTTATTTCAAAAAAAACGTTAGTGATTAAGTATTCCGCTTATTATTGAAACGCACCTGATAATTTGTTTATCTTTTTTGTAATTTCCTTTTATCTATTCTAGTATTTGTGCAAAAAATCAGACTTTCTAACATTTCATGATTTAAGAAATTAATACAAACAGGGACTAAAAAGCACGATACTTTTTAGTCCCTGTTTTCCAGTAATTTTTTCAACAAACGATTACTGTACCGTCCTCTTTAATCTCAATTTGTTCCATCTTGTACTGCTTCCAGGAATTCGTCGCCTAGCTGGTCGATTGCTACAATTTTTTTATTATTCCACACCTCAGCCAGAATGATTCCTGCTGATGAAATGGAGTCAATATGATCTGCATAAAGCATAGCCGCAGGACCAATTCCCACATCTGCCGCACATTGGAGAATCATGCCTCCTGTTTTTGATCCGATTGTCCGAGGAAGACAGATGATTTTGCCGCCGATATCTTTTTGATATAAATCTTTATTATTCTGGTCATTACAGATTGAACTTCCAGTTGTTAAACATCGAAAATAAGTGGCTAATGTATTAAAACCTTGACGGGACACAACACTTTCACCTATTAAATTTCCACCAAGCACTACTCTTCCTTTAAAAGTCTTCATTACATTTTCCCCCTTTTAGTTTTTACCGTTCACAATCATGTTAAGAATGTCATTATTTTCAAAGAATCTTGCTGTAGAATAGGTTCTCATTTTGTTTGAATTGGTGATAATTGGCTTCTTTGAGGACTCAGGATTATTCATATACATAACTGGACATGTAAACGAAAGATTTACTCCATGGGCTTTTAATGCCGCATATGCCTCTTTATCCTCTTTAAATTTTTCGATAACTGGAGGGGCAGCACTCAAAATCGTTTTAATGGAAATTCTATTTTTCCCTGCTTTCTTTAAAGCCTTAGAAATATCATTGTTCCAAGTATATATTTGATTTAGGGATAGATGTGGACAACCAATGAAACAAAATGCAGGTTCCGCATCCTTGTCTTCCCATAAGACAGGGTAGGAATTAATGACCCTTTGAATTTCATTATCATCAATCACATAAGTTTGATAACCTTATTCTAAAAGCTCTCTGCCATGCTCAATTGCTTCAGGTGTTACATTTTCAACATGGTAAAGACCAACCGCACCATTTGAAGCAGTGGCAGCACCCATATCTATGAGATAATCCTTTGTATTACTATCTAGTTCTGTTCCAATAAATTGATCAAGCCCGACGATGTATGGAACATCTCCCACTACTTTCATTCCGATCGCACTTCCTAAAACAGTAGCAGTTGGAACTTTTGTTGTTTTTACTTCAATGAGCCACCCGGCACGTCTTCCTTCGTCTGTTAGCAAACCAAATTCAGGTGTTTTTCCAACAATCCCACAAAGAAGCTCGATCAGTCCTGAATTTCGATTTGATCTTGCACCCAAAACGGCATTGGCAAATACAACTGCTGAAGACTCAGCCCATGAAGGGATTTGCCCTTTTGAAGGAATATTTCCAACTTCAGGCATATAGCTTGTACAAGAAAAAGCATTTTCACTTTTTAGTCCCAATTTTTTAAGCTGTTCCTCATATCGTTCTTGGTGAGCATATAAATCCGAGGTACTGTTTTTGTAATTCTTCATCGGTTGTTTCTGTACCCTCAAAATCAAAGGGTCTAGGGTCAACGGTAAACGGCTCTTTTGTTTTAAGCCCTGCATTAATGAGTTCATCCATCATATTAAATACGGCATCAAGTCCTGTCATCCCCATGGATGTAACGACATGAACTGGTCCTTCGGGGTTTCGAGCCGAGGGTAATTTTTGAAGTAGACTATGATCTATTAATTGAAATGTTTCATCTCCATAAATGTGTAGGGTTAATCCCAATTACATTATGTGAAAAACATCATCTAAATTATGTGAAAATTTCAGACCCAAACTCAAGATTTGTTGTGGGCTTATCATGGTTAAAAGACAAATATCTTTCCTCTTATGCAAAAGATTTTAAGGATTTTATCATAGCTTATTATCATAAACATTATTAACATCTATTGAACAAAATTCATGATAATATATTTGCAGGTGATGAGGATGGTAGAAATAGTTGATATAAATAACCTCGTACATTTTATAAGTGACATTTTTATTGAAAAAACAACGATTCTTTATATGATTACGAGAAAAAAGGTTAATGAGCAATTTATCTATAACTTTGTATCAGCCCAAACACAAAATGATGTTGCTCAACAACTAAATGATTCATTTATTAATCAACTTACTAAAATTCAAAGTAATAATAAAAAGTTTCTTGATGTAGAGGGTTCATCAAATGATTACGTACAATTTATAAAGGTAAACGATGTTTCTAATGCTGCAAATATTCTTGAGACAATTAAAAATAACAATCCCAACTACTTTACCTCAGATTCTGAAACTTTCAGTAATATATGGGCATATGCTTTGAAAATAGAAATTAATAACAAATCACTATTATGGTTTAGAAAATATAACAAAGGGAAAGTTTTAAAAAAGGGAGCATCGACGCAATTCTCTCTCAAGACGGGAAGTTTTCCAAAATAGAACATGATGATGTATACCAAGTGGATGAAGAAGTGGATTGGTTTGGTTGGAACGATGAAATCTTATTTTCACAACACCATAACTTTGAGAAAATTTTTGGTTGCGGAGACTGATAAGAGGTAAAAATCACCTTACTTTACCTCTTCAGTCAAATAAGGAAATCAATTTTCTAGAATGTTTTTTAAACGTGACGTTGCATGTGATACATCCTTCATAATCGTATTGATTAAATCTTCCACACTTGAAACATTGTTAATTAAACCCATTACTTGTCCTGCCCAAGCAAACCCATTTACTTGATCTCCTTCACTGATGTACTTCAGATTAGATTTGCCACTAATCATTTCTTTTAAATCTTCAAATGTAGCACCTTGCTTTTCATTTTCGATAATGTTGACTGTATAGTCTGATTTCAACACACGACCAGGTGTTCCAAAGGTTCGTTTTATCACAACAGTGTCCATTTCCGTTCCTTCCACTAATGCATTCTTATAAGATTGTATGGCATCTACACACTCATCGGTTGCAATAAAACGAGTACCCATTTCAATACCTTCTGCACCAAGTGCTAATGCGGCAAGTAGTCCTCTACCGTCTCCAATACCGCCACTGGCAATAACAGGTATTGACACAGATTCAACAACGCGGGGAACGAGAACCATGGTACCGATATCATCTTTACCGATATGCCCCCCTCCTTCCTGACCAACTGCAATAACAGCAGAAGCACCTAGTTTTTCAGCTTTTTGTGCCTGTCTTACAGTTGATACAAGAACTAGTGAACGGATATTCTCATCCTTTAAACGTTCAATAATGGGTTGAGGATTTCCACCAGTAATGGAAACTACCTTCACTTTTTCCTGAATCGCCATTTCCAATAAGTCCATGTAAGTAACATTAT
>NZ_JAEVLT010000073.1 GCF_024494385.1 Bacillus sp. EB600 | reverse complement strand
GTCCCTTCTACTCGACTAGTTTAAGTAGAAACTAGGTTATTCGCCATTATTCTTACTCTAAAAAACACCTATACGTAAATTTTTTGTTATTTCTAGTTTTTAAAGCTATCTACATATTAGGTATGCATTTAACAAATAATAACAAAAAATTTAAAGGAATGAGAGAAATGATGGATTTTTTCGACGATCTACCTACCTTACCTTATATATTTAAGGCATTGTTAATTTTTTTGGCTGCGATTATGCTTTTGCGTATCGCAGGAAAGAGATCGCTTGCAGAAACGACAGTTTCGGAAGCGGTGTTGAGGATTTCGATTGGTGCTGTACTAATCCAACCTTTAGCATTAAAAAATGAATGGGAAGCAATATATGCTGGAACTTTGCTTATTATAGGAATTGTAATATTAGCGAAAATACAAATATGGATACCAAAATCCAGAAAGTTTATTAATGGAGTACCATCAGTACTAATTAGTGATGGACAGATGAAATTAGAAGAGCTAAAAAAAGCCAGACTAACGACAAATGAGCTACAAGGTTCACTTCGCCTAAAAAACATAGGTAATGTCGAAGATGTAGAATTGGCGATATTAGAGTCCAATGGTAAAATATCGACTACCCTAAAGCCAAACAAAGCACCTGCAACCAAAGAAGATATTCAAAAAATTTTGGACATATTAGCTCAAAATGGTATTCGTCCCTCATCACAAAATCAGTCTGAAGCGAAAACGCCACCATTATTTCAAGAAGCATATGACGAGGGAGACATTGTGGACAATATGCCTCAGATACATTAAATAAGCTATCTTTTTTGTCGTTAGGACAACTCATACCTAAGCATTGTTCTTCAACTAAAGGGGGCTTGAGCACAAGAGGTTCGTCGCTTCGGCGGCTTTTTCATATTCGACTAACGGAGGCAGTTTAGTTGAACAAGTCTGTCGGTGTATACTAAACTGAAATGGAAAAGTTTGAAGGGAGTGGTCTTATTGTTTATTGCTTTGTTAACTTACAAACAGCCTTTAGAAAAAGTAGATGAATATTTACAAGAACATCGTCTTTATTTAGAAAAAAATTTTAAATCAGGGAATTTTATAATTGCTGGGAGAAGAAATCCCCCTATTGGTGGTGTTATTTTAATTAATCAGCCATCTAAAGAACAAGTAATAAATATAATTAAAGAAGACCCATTTTACTCAAATGATATGGCTGAATACGAATTAATAGAGTTTACTCCATCGAAATATGCTGAAGAATTCGAAGATTTTTTTAAATGATTGTTGTTAGTTTGACAATATCTTTAAAGACATCTCTAAATAAAATAGATTGTGAAAAAGAATACTTAAACTAAAGGGTGCTTTTCCGGAGTAACGAAAAAAGTCCAATTTCTCAATTTTAGCTGAGAAATTGGACTTTTTTATATTTACTTATAGTGCAAAATACCGCTTAAAATTGATGCAAAATAACTCCTAAAGTGACAGACTTTTACGTTGAAAACACGTTCACACAAACAAGTTGAGGAAGAGACAGGCATTAGTAAAAATACACTGATAAGGGCAAAAAGACGGTTAAAAGCGTAAGTTTGTAGGGGTTTCAATTATCTATAAAAAAATGATAATTAGTATTAAAAATTGAGGGAGCATTATATTCTCCCTTTTTTTGTTATGGACAATTAACACTTGTAAATATTTAAAGGTCGAGATTTAAAAATAACTATTGGAACACGATTTTGAGGTGCGACGGAGATTACTTGTAAAGCATTTTATCCTATCTTATCATACAGCATATTACCAAGTTTGCGGGATTACTGATTTTTTCTACATAATCTCAAACCTTAATGTTTAATTTAAGTGAGTAGGGAATAGGAAGTTCAAAACACATTTGGTATAAGGAGGACAAAATTTTGCCTTACGCATTTCACCAAGACTTTTTAGCGCCCGATGGTTCAAAAATTACAGCCCAGTTTGACAACAATAAAATTTTACGTACAGCAGAAGGAATGGATAGAGAGGGCATAAACAATCGTCTTGAAGTAGAATCTTCAGGTGAAAATAACTCTTCGATGCTTTTTTATGAAAACAATCATCTTGTCCTGAAATTTACTATTGCACCAAGTTCCGAGACCAAGGGAATCAAATGGCAGTTGCAGACTGATAAAAAATCTCTTGTTTTTGATGTTAGCTTGACTCAAGATGAAAAGTTCCGAGTGCAACCTACGTTAACCGATATAGGTGGAACAATGCACCCTGCTAACACTGAGATTACAGATAAGTCTAATTTGGTGCCATTATTCAGTAAGTATGCAAGCGACTTTCCGCAGAATGGATTAAGCTACTTCGAGCCCATGTTTCATGATGTAGCACAAGGAGCAAGAACTCGAATTAATTATATGGATACAACGACAACAGCGAGCACAAGCATGACCCCACACGAAAGAGCTGAATTGGATCGTGCCGGATGGGCATGTTTCGGGGCAGCAATGGTCACGCTTGCAACCGGTGGAGGACCATGGGGGGCATTAGGGGCATGTGTGATAGTAGGTGTTGTACAATGGGAGCTTGAAAAAAGCATGGATAGGGAAACCGAAGGGGGATATCATGATGGTTTTTCAGGTCCTACACCTGAAAGCAGCCCGGAAAGTGAACCCGGTAGCAATCCGGGAAGTGAACCTGAGAGCGATCCTGAACGTGGTCCATCAAGCGGTCCTGGGAGCGGTCCTCCTGATAGTGGCCCCGACAGTGGTCCCGGAAACGAAAGCCATGAAAGTGGCACTGGCATTGGAAGTACTCCTGGACACCGTACTTTGGTAGCTTTATTTTTCTTTAGTCTTGAGCAAGCTTATCCCTATTTAGTGCAACAGGAGGTTTCTCCATCCACTCATTTTTTATCATAAAGGATTTTATATTTTCTTCATATTGATACACATCTGCAATTATCTTTGCATATGTAGTTTTTAAATCTTTCCGGATACTTACTGCTGCACTATACCCATAACTGGCGATACCATCACGATTAAGTTGGTCTAATAGATAAGATATTAATTTATCTGAAAAAGGAGATGTTTTACCATCCAAAACATTCGTATCCCAAGTCATTGAAATAGGCAAATCATTTTGAACTAAAATATCACCTAATTTGTCTATAATATTTAAAGATAATTCTTTTCCATGTTGCAATAAACTCATTAATTGCTGATTAGAGGTAGATTGAATAAATCCAATTAATAAGTTTTTACCAATATAATTCATAAAAACATTTTTGTGTAGCTCATTTGCTTCTCTTGCCGTTAATTCTCTATTATCACTAAAGAAGTTACCCAAAAATCCTTTATCTGCAATTGGGTTTGTTTCATGAGTGGAGGTAATTGAAGGAGGTCTTACAAATACTCCCTTTTCCAATAGAATAGTTGTTGTACGTTCAAATAAACTTGAAATGTTTTTTAATTGTTCATGGAAAAAATTACGGATATCCTCCCTTACTGAATCGGATAGTGCCATACTTGTTAAGGACATTCCAATTTTAGACATATTATTTAAATAAAATAGTATAAAAACATCCGTATACATCTTAGGGGCATTTGGGTTTAAATCATCTTTAATGTTAAAGCCTTTGGGGATTGGATAGTTTTCACTTCGTAGAACAGATTCAAAAAATTGTACAGCAGTTTTAGAAATAGAACCCGCCTCACTACAAAGAGATTTAACTTCTTCTAATTCTGTTGTTAAGGTCAGATACTCCAAAACAACATTTGACATACTATTATTCATTAACTGTTCCCAACAGTGTGCTAACTCACCCGCAGTTAACTTTGCAGCCTTTTTATTATCCATATAATCAATTCCTTTTTAAGATTAATTTTATATTCTATAACAAGTATCTGGTATTTTTTTATCAATTATGTAATATTGCATGGAAAATTAATAATTTTTTGGTTTGACAAGGGAGATATCATAATTAAGAGGGCTTTTCAAATATTCAGCTACTAAAATGGGGGACTTTAAAAAAAAGTTTGTGAAATATTGTAATTAAACTATCGGGTGCATTACTGAAACAACGGTAATGCCTTTTCTTATTGAATGTAACGAGGGAGTTTAGTTTAACAAAAATTATATTAAATAAAGTTAAAAAGAGTTCAGCAATTGAACTCCTTTTAACAGAAATTTATTCTTCATATGACTTTAATTTATAATCTGGAACTTGTGGTGGTCATATGCTCCTACTACAGCTAACAAAAAAGCAGGCTAAGCCCCTAATATTTGTGTATAGGCCATCATACACTTTTTAAAACAAGTTGGGTACACGAAAAAATCTATCTAATTGTAATTCTATAATCGCTCCCGATTGGTCAGGATTATTTTTAATCTCATTCCCTTTCAGTTCAACAATGTAGATATACTCTGAATCTGTTAAATTTAAGTTTAAAGATATATAATCCACTGAAAAATCATCAAATCCGTTAAAAACTATAGGATTATTTATAACTGCTGAACAAAATTCCTTATCTGACAACTTAGTAAAATTAACTTCATCAATATAATCTCCTCCATCCTCATCAGATTCTTCATGATAAACTGAGCCGATTTAATATTAAGCGACTTAAATGGGAAAGTTGTATGAATACTTATTCTTGTACTTTTTTCTATATTCGGGGAGTAACTAACAGTTGCTCCAATAAACTGTTTTAGAATAGGCCCTGAATCTATAGAATCCTCCTTAAAGTCTAAAAAAGCCTCTGGTTTGGGTAAATCTATTTTTTTAGATGTATTAAATAGTGTGATTAACTGGAAAGAAAGCCCATTAAAATTAAAAAGGCAACGGTAAACAATAAAATTGTGAATATATTTCTAATTAAAATTACAAGTAAGAAAAACCATACAAACAAGACGAATACAATAGATACAATGGTAATGATAATGATCCTCTTAGTTAATTTATCAGGGATACCTTCCTTCATTATGATTTCATATTGATAATAATCTATTGCGAAATTAGATAAATCACCCCAAACTTTGGCTTTTGATTTTATATCTAAATAAATATCCCTACATTTCTGTAAACTGTGTTGAGTACTAAGAGAAACAAAAATCGAGAGCAATCCCACGACTGTTAAAAGTCCACCAGTCACACCAAAACCAATTGCTAAAGTATCTGCATGGCTTCCTTCATTTAAGATTGGTAAAAATGATTCTTTGATAGAATTCCAAAGTTCAATAAAGAATTGCATCAAAAACCTCCTAAAGAATAGTGATATATCCACTATTTTCTATTATTCTTATCTCAAGATTATTTTAACTAAAAAAATACCTTAAGTCTGTTATTTTATAAAAATAGAAAATGTTTAGGGGTTTGTATCATAATTGAAAAAGTTGATGAAGTAGGCTATTAAGATGTTGCAATTTAAATAAAAGAATTTGTTAATAAGGTTGACAGAGAAGATTGGGAGATTGTGAAGGATTATACTTAAAGTAACGGGTGCAAGAGTGAAACAAAGCAACGCAATCCATGATACGTTGCTTATTTTCGTTTATTAGCTAAAAATATTTCCTATACAGTTCCTGTCTTATATTTCCGCTTAATTGGGCATAAATCCTGGTCGTTTCACTCTTTTCATGACCTAATAAGCTTTGAATTACATCCAGAGGTGCTCCGTTATTCAAAAGGTGGGTTGCATAGCTGTGCCTTAGTTGGTGCGGATGTATGTCTTTATTGATGCCGGCACGATTGGAAATCCGTTTAATAATGTATCGCATCTGGGCAATGCTCATTCGATGGGGATCGCGTTCCGTGACAAAAATAGCAGGATCCCGGTCTTCACGACTATACAGGTAACGTTTTAACCAAATTTCGCAGCGAATATTAAAATAGAACCTCCCGTTCCTTATCGCCTTTGCCTCTTATAACGGCGGAACGGCTTGACCAATTAATTCTGCTTCTATCTAAGAAAACGATTTCTCCTATTCGGCATCCAGTGGAGAACATGAATTCAAGCAGAGCCTTTTCCATAGGGGTACAGCAGGCTTCTCGTAAATGCTCAATTTCAATTTCAGTCAAATATTTAGGGATTCGTTTTCCGCTTTCAGGTTCTTAACGAGATTAAAACCGCAGTAATTATTAAGCTAAAGGATCAGAATGGTTTAAGATGGGGGTAGTCTCTAAACCTTACGAAATTGTGGTAGGATTAAATTACATAGAAATTGAGGGGGAGAAAAATTGAATATATATATTACTTGTAGTCAGTGTATTAGATTAAGTCAAAATCCGCCTGATCCTCAAGATTTTCAGTTCTATAAAGTCCCTGTAAGTGAAGAAGGCGTTTATAATTTTACTTGTTATAAAGGACATGAGACAACAGCAATAACTGCTTATGATAAGTATCAAATATTATTCCAAATGGCTGCAAATGCTTTATTGGATGGCTATTACTTCGAAGCGGTGGGATGTTTTATCGCATCAGTGGAGAGGTTTAGAGAATGGGCGATTAAATTTATTTGGCATTTAAATGGCATAGATGAAGAGATATCTGCGGAACTATGGAAAAAACAATTTAAAAATTTTTCAGAAAGACAATTAGGGGCTTTTTCTTCGATGTTTATTAATCATTTTAAAGAAGCTCCACTTATTTTTGTTGATAAACAAAACAAATTTAGAAATAGTGTTTTACATAAGGGAATGATTCCCACTAAAGATGAATCATACGAGTTTGGGGAATATGTATTTAACTATATTCGCACGATTCAAAAGACTATATATACACAATACAAATCTGAATCATTTGAGTTTAGCTCTAAAGAGTTAAATAAGGCTTTACAAAATTTCAAACCATCCCAATTAATGAATGGGGAGGCAATACTGCAAAATGCAGCTGAAATGATACTGGTAATGGGTTATTCTGTGGATAGAAGTACAAGCTTCCAAGATGAAATTAAAATTTTGGAGGATTATAAAAACACATATCATTTACACGATACCAAATATCAAAAGTAAAAAAACGTATAACTATCCACCTAAAAGAAGTATATGTCGATTTTTAAATTAAGTTAAATAAGTTTAGCAGAAATCAAGCTGAATATACATTTGTAAAGATGAGTTGAGAATTATACTTAAACTAAAGGGTGCAAGAGCTAAAGACAAAGATCGCTGCGGCGGTCATTTTTCTTGTTCG
>NZ_JAEVLT010000072.1 GCF_024494385.1 Bacillus sp. EB600 | reverse complement strand
AAAAGCCTTGGACAAATTCAAATACTGTTAACTGGAAAACACAAAAGCCGTACAAAGGAATCAATACTTTTCTTGTCGAACCTGATGAATATGCTTCTAAAAGACAGATTTTAGAAGCTGGCGGACAAATTAAAAAAGAGGAAATGAAAAATTCCCATATTGTGTATTGGCTTTGGAAAGAAGTAGAGGATGAAGAAACGAAAGAAAAAAAGACCTTTGCTAACCCCTTTTATTATCGAGTTTGGGAGATTACTAAACAGTGTATAGGATTGGAAAGTAAAAGAAACATTGAAACCTTTGACCATGAACCAATTGAAAAGGCAGAAGAGATTTTTAAGGGATATACAAATGCCCCTGATTATACGTTCCATTCAGGAAAAGCTGTTTATCATCCGGTAGAAGATCAGATCAATTGCCCTCCACATCAAGACTTCAAAGTGCCAGAAGAATACTATAGCACCCTTTTTCACGAAATGGCCCATTCGGCGGGACATCAAAGCCGTTTAGCACGCCCAGGTGTCACGACTCAAGGAGTTGCATTCGGAGATGAAATCTATTCTAAAGAGGAATTAGTGGCTGAAATGACTGCGACCATGTTGTACGGAGTAGCTGGAATTGATAACAGTACTTTAGAAAATAGCGCAAGCTATATTGATTCATGGATTAGAGCTTTAATGAAAGAAAGCCGGTTAGTCTTGCAAGCAGCAGCACAAGCACAGAAGGCAGCCGATTATATTTTAGGAGAAACAAAGAATCAGCCTACAATCGAAAATTAAAAATATATGAACCTACAATATCACAAGTCAAAGTTCACCGGCTGACCTGTCAGCCGGTGAAAGGATAATCGAACATAGTGAACATGATCCATCATAAAAGGAGTGAAAGAAATGAAAGTTTTTCAAATGATTTATTTTGCAAAAGGCCTACAAATGGTATCTAGCGCTTAAAATAGGTGCAAAATAACTCCTAAAGTGACACACTGACATAAACGGTACTTTTTATTTGTAAAAAACAAGTTATGCAAGTTATAATTTGCATAACTTGTTTTGATATTTTATAATTTTAAAAGAAAATATCTATGGAGGATATTCAAGGCTTACTAATACAGATATCACTTTTTAAAAATGGAACATCTTGTGAAAATAGAACAAAATTGCATTTAGGAGGAATTTATTGTGGGTTTGAGTGTTGAACAACTATCAGAAACCCGTCAAATGATCCTTCGTGCCCTTAAACGTAACGGACCAGCTACGATTGCTGAATTAGCTTCTCAACTAGAGATGACGCGTGAAGCTATACGACAACACCTTTTGCAGCTTGAATATGAAGGGTGGATCGGACGTTACTTGAAAAGAGATTCAGGTAACGGGGGAGGACGTCCTTCGACGTGTTATTGTCTCACATCTGAAGGGGATCACTTATTCCCTAAGTATTATGACTCCCTCACCGTAGAAGTCCTTGACACCGTTGCTGATCAGCTGGGACCGGAGGCCTTAACACAGGTACTATCTAGGATGACGGAGGCACGGGTAAGTGAGTGGGAAACACGTCTACATGGATTAAATTTGGCGGAACGAATAGAAGCTCTCAAAGGAATTTATATGGAAGATGACTCCTTTATGGAAGTAGAACATTCCGGTGAGCAGCTCTCCCTGATTGAACGGAATTGCCCATTCCTTAATGTTGCCAAACGGCGTCCAGCCCTTTGTAGTGTGACCGTCTCAGTCCTTACTCGTTTACTTGGCTATAGGGTCATACGTGAAGAACGTTTTCAGAATGGGGATGGACGTTGTGCCTTCCGAGTATTACTGAATGAGCCTATTGAAGAAGGTTCTATTAATTTCACTCTAGAAACTTAATTTTGAGTCATTTAAAAATTAATTAATCGCTATTTCTATTAAAAAGGTTTAGGAGGTAAATAAAATGGCCATTGATACACAAATCTTAATTACAAAGGAATTTCCCAATTTAATAGATGTAAATAAAAAAAACAATCAAGCTCATCGATTCATGGAGGGTGTTAAAGACTTAATCGAATTATGCGGGGATGATCCTGACCGTGACGGTCTACTAGAAACGCCTTATCGTGTATTTAAGGCATTTCTTGAATATACGGAGGGATATCGAGAAGATCCTAAAACACATCTTGAAAAAACGTTTGATGTTTCCCATCAAGAACTTGTTCTTGTAAAAGATATTGAGTTCCACTCCGTATGTGAGCATCATTTTGCACCCTTTTTCGGTGTAGCCCATGTTGGGTATATACCTAATGAGAAAATAACTGGTTTGTCCAAAATAGCGCGCATGGTTGAAGGATACGCCAAAAGATTTCAAGTCCAAGAACGTCTTACAACACAGATCTCAGAGGCTATAGAAGAAGTTCTTGAGCCAAAAGGAACGATGGTAGTTATCGAAGCAAAACATATGTGTATGTGTGGAAGAGGAATCAAAAAGACCAGCGCATCCACTACTACTTCATCTGTTAGGGGGATATTTGCTGAGCAGTCGGAAGCGCGAGCAGAATTTTTATCCTTACTTCAAAGATAAGGATTGATAATTGAATGTTAAGGATAATGCTTCATACTGATTATCCTCTAAAAGTGTGCAAGTTTGCGGGAAATTTGTAATTAAAGGGGGGATATTTTGCAGGATAAAGTAGCTTTGATAACCGGAAGTGCGACAGGTTTAGGAAAACGGGCAGCTTTAGAATTAGCCAAAGAGGGAATAGATATCGTTTTAAACTATGTCCACAGTGCGGAGAAGGCATGGGAAACTTCTCGTTTTATATCTGAAACTTACGGAGTTCGATCTATAGCAATTCAAGCAGATATTAGCCTTTATGAAGATGTTCAGAATCTTATTCGACTTACCCTTTCGGAGATGGGTAGAATTGATATCCTTATTCATAATGCCGGACCGTATATTAAGGAAAGAAAAAATATGAGTGATTACACGATGGATGAGTGGCATTTAATGATAAATGGAAATTTAAACAGTGTTTTTTATTTATCGAAATTAGTTCTGCCGTTCATGCGTCAAAACCAGTGGGGACGCATGATTACCATTGGTTTTGACCGGGCCGAAACGGCACCAGGATGGAAATATCGCTCAGCTTATGCCGCAGCAAAGTCTGGAGTGGTTTCATTAACGAAAACACTCGCTTTAGAAGAGGCGGAAAATGGAATCACTGTTAATATGGTTTGTCCTGGAGATATTCCCGATGGATATAAAGAAATGAATATTGGAGATGTACGAGGACAAAACAATCGAAGTAATCCAATTGGAAGAACGGGTACAGGAGAGGATATTGCTCGTGTCATTCATTTCCTTTGCAAGGAAGATTCCGATTTCATAACTGGATCTGTCATATCGGTTACGGGTGGAAAAAATGTGTTAAATAACAATTCTAGTAAGAAAACAATTTGATAAGAAAAACAGTGTGATCTATTCTTTTATGGATTTTGAAATATTTCAAACAACCTGTTTCTTACTTACAGTCTTGATTGAAGTTTCCACAATACTTCGATGATACAGGAAAAGTGTTACTCTTATTGAATTTTATCACACTTTAGTTTGTGATATTAATGGGATAGGATAGCAGCTTTTGCGGATGAGGTAATAGGAGAGAGTAGGAGTAATGCCAACCATTTATTCAAAAGTTGAGAAAGAGACCCTTACCGGCTTCAATACTCTTGACTCGTGAATGATCCAACCACCTTTTATTAGTTATCGTTAATAAAAAAAGGTGAGATGCTTTGGCTAAAGAATTTAGCTGCCAGTACATTTTTAAATTTAAATGGATATAGAATTAGTCTTAGTAATGAAGAACTATTCAATAAATGTATAGAGATTGCTTGATCAAAATTCTAGACCAAGACTTGAAGATGTTGAATTGTGGCTAGAAAAGTATTCTGTGATATATGATTACGAAAATGATATAGATTTATAATGGTTACTTGTTTTTCTTTCTAAAAAGGGAACAGGTAACCATTTTTTATTAGAAAATCCATAACAATTCGTATAATACCTCTTAAGAGAAATCTTACATTCAATTAAGTCTGTTAGCCCAAGAACTGACGGATATTTTAAGTTATAATCTCTAATTACAGTATGTGCTAAATACACATCATTTTATTAATGCGAAGTACAGGCAATTAGATGAATAAATGTTCTGGAACCTAGGTAAAAGTTAATAAGAAAAAGCAGGAAAAATACTAACATTTTAAGAACATGTACAGTGCGAATGTTTGACATAATATAAGTTTAATAATGTTAAATATAGGATAGAAGACATCAAAAAAGGTATTTAAAGTTAAAATGTTTAAATTGCTTTTATGGAATCAAGCCCAACTATGATCAGCGAAAGAAAGGCTCAAAGGGAAAATATCGACAATCGGATAAATTTTGAATTCTTTGCAGAGATTGATAAAAATATCATGTTTTGCGGAGTGGTAAAAATCCCCGACTACTTTACTGATATGGCTAGTAGCGCCATTAATTCAAAGGAATAGTGAGTTTAAAGGTAAATTAAACGGTAAAAATGTATGATTTAAATTAAAACTTATAATTGGGTTAGAGAAATGGATGTGTATAAATATGGAGAGGATTAAAATCCCACAAAATGCCGAAGTAATTGTGAGACTTCGAGCAAGGGGGATATTACATAATGGGTTATACATAAAAGAACAGATAAATGTGTTTTAATGCGATTCCTCCTTTTCCACTTATTTTGAACATTTTTCAATATAAGAGCCGTTTCTTAACGGCAACTCTAAGGGAGGATACTCACAGTAGTACTTAAAGATTTAATAGTCCTCATCGTGTTAGAAGATAGGGGCTTTTTTATGCTTAAAGAAAAACCGCTCTTACTGTAAATGTAGGAAACGGATTGTTTGTTGTATCAACCTTGTTGTAAAAGACCAGAATATCCCCATTTTCCCTTCCTTTAGGTGGATGTCCAACCCATTCGATCCATATATACGTATAAATAACTATTAAATATTGAAGGAGATGGGACAATAAATGTTTAGTTTAGGCGGAGCAGACCTGACCCGATTTTTATTTGCAGTAGTTGCGCTCCTTATAGCAGCCAATGTACTCGGTTTCATTGCTGAACGACTTGCCATTCCGCGTGTCATTGGTGAAGTAGCAGGGGGATTGCTCCTCGGTCCAACGTGTATGGGTTCCTTTTTTCCCGACGCGTTTCATTGGCTTTTCCTTGGTTTTAAAACGGAAGGTAATCTATTCGGGCTTATTTATCAGCTTGGGATGATCCTTCTCTTATTTACCGCCGGATTAAAATTTCAATCCAGATTTGCTAAATCAGACGTAAAAATCGGGATTGCCATTATTATCGGATCAACGTTTATTCCGTTCGTTGTGGGATGGCTATCCACTTACCTATTTAATCCAACTCAATTTCTGGGACCTGCCAACAATATCATGGCTTTGAAAATCGTTGTGGCCATTTCCATAGCGGTAACTTCGATTCCTGTGATATCGAAAATCTTTTCTGACCTCGGAATCATGCACTCCCGTTTTGCGAAAGTGGTTGTCGCAATCGCCGGTGTGCACGACGTCATTCTGTGGGTTGCCTTAGCAGTTGCTTCGGGGATTGTAGCCGCAGGGAACAATGGCAGTGCCATAGATGTCTGGGTTGTTTCGAAAAGTCTTGTGGTGACTTTTACGTTCCTGATAGTTTGTATCGCAGTCATTCCTTGGCTACTTAAACGAGTGACGTCTAAACGTGCAAACATCTTATTCCGTGCCTCATTCTTGGGATATTTCTTGGTTATCCTGTTTGGGCTGTCTGCTATCGCAGGATCTCTTCAAGTGGATGTCATGTATGGGGCTCTACTGGCTGGTATTGCGACTAAATTTACCTTGCCAGAACATCTGTTTAAAAGAATGGAGAGCAGCATTTCAGAAATATCCTTTGCTTTCTTCATCCCGCTTTATTTTGCCATTGTTGGTTTGCAGTTGAACCTTGCGACGAATTTTAGTGTCGGGTTTTTCGTTCTTTATTTGATTTTTGCGACCATAGTGCAGAGTCTTGTTGTTTACTTCACATGCCGGTTGATCAAGACGGATAAGCTAACGAGCGTGAACTTCGCAGCTGCTATGAATGCCCGTGGTGGTCCGGGTATTGTGCTTTCCACTGTAGCGTTCTCCCTCGGGATTATTAATCAAAATTTCTTCGCTATACTGGTCATGCTGGCATTGGTAACCTCTTGGATGGCCGGTTCGTGGATAAGGTATGTTTTGAAAAAGGGCAAACCTCTCATGCCTGGTGATGAACACCTGACAATTCGTAGGGTGCAGGAGGAAGCAGTATTCGAACTCAAACAGCTTCCCAAATAAGGTTATCGAGCCGTTTTCAAAGGTTCAAATCTTGATTACAAAAAAACAAATAAGTGTCTATCATCCAAATATAGGAAATAATCCTGACGTAGATAATCCCTTACAGAGTATAAACGTGTTCTCCGACCATTTAATTTTGCTGATGTTATTTCGTTGACTAAAAATTATGATTGATATCAAAAAAAAAAAAAATCCTAATGTAGAGTTTCATCCTTTTTCGTAATACAAGTTAATCTTATGGAATTTTGATGGACTTCATGTCCGCCTATAATTCGAAAACTATTATATTAGCCGCCCCCGTTATTTATTCAATCGAATAGGATAAGCTAAGCATCTAAAAATATTCTTGTCGCAATAAAAGAGAGGGGAGAGAATGGTGGCATATATAGATCCATATTTAATGCGGATTTTCCGGCGGAAAATCGCCAATCCCGCTACTTTTGGACGGGTGTGCGGTATTCTATGCAATTGCCGTCTCGAGGATTTATGCAGACCGAAAGGGGCATATGGTTTAGTCGATAAGTTATCCAGTTGCCTGGGGGTGCCAGTAACGCCTGAGCAAAGGGACAATGCCGCGCGCTGGATAATGTCCTGTGGAATTGATCCAGCAGACCGCAGGGAGCGGTACAGAATGTTGAACCATATCAGGGAATTTTAGATTAATTGAGATGTTAACCACGTCTTATGAAATCGAGGGACGTGGTTTATTTATTTCAAGGCCGGGATGCGCGTTAGTAGGTCCCTTTAGAACCGGCGAGTAGTAATTAGGGAAGATTAGAAAGAGAATTTACTACCGCAAATTCTACTACGGAACAAGCAGCTCCAAGCGGCCGGAAGGTTAAGACACATAGGAAACCGCCTTGGAATACAGTAAGGTAGAAGGGGCAGTTAACCATCCCAAAAGGACGTTCCACTTAGCTGGAAACGTCCTTTACATGGTGTGTCCAGCGTGGGTGCATGCTCCGGATATAGGTCCCCAACAGTAAAGGCATTATTAACTGTAGATTAAAGACAAGGGTATGCAGGGGTTACTCTCATAACCGGAGGAAGTCGGCTTCAAACTTCCGCTCTGAGGAACACGAATGTCATATCAGTAACCAGTTTTACAA
>NZ_JAEVLT010000071.1 GCF_024494385.1 Bacillus sp. EB600 | reverse complement strand
AGTTCCACAAATATTTCCCCCAAAAATATTGTTTTCGTAAAACAATCTGGGTTATTTTTTACCACCACGAGACCATATCACCACTGGAATTAGTAATAAGGACAAAATCCCTCCAACAATTGATAATGTTGAATAACTTGAACCTGCCACAATCATTCCCGACAAGGCTCCACCAGCAGCTCCTGACAACGCAATTAAAACATCCACTGTTCCTTGAGTTTTAGCCCGTGTGGAGGTTTCAGTTGAATCAATAATAAGTGCTGTCCCACTTATCAAACCAAAATTCCATCCTAATCCAAGCAAAGAAAGAGCAATTACCATAAGAACCATAGAATCTCCTGGTGCAAATGCTGCTATTAAACCTGCCAGAAGCAGTGTAGTTCCAGAAGCAATAGCCATCGCAGTACGCCCCAACTTATCAACAAGGACACCCGTAACCAGTGAAGGGAGATACATGGCACCTATATGAAATCCAATAACAAGACCTACTGCACCCAAGCCATGTCCATGATGCATCATATGAACAGGTGTCATTGTCATAATAGCTACCATTACCATTTGAGTAAGAACCATGCTCAATGCACCAACGGTTATTCCTCTTTTGTTTTCTGTATGTTCTGTTGTTGCCAATTGTCCTTTATTATTAGATTCTTGGTTGGTCGCTTGTATTGTTCTTGCTATAACTAATGGATCTGGGCGAAGCATGATGAACAGGACAACACCTGCTAAGATATAGGCTGCTGCTCCTAAAATGAAAGGACCTGCAAGTGATGGAACACCGATCGAAAGAGCGAAATTCCCCATCACATTCACTAAATTGGGACCTGCAACTGCACCAAATGTCGTAAAAACCATCGCAATACTAACGGCTTTCGCTCGCTGTTTACTACTTGCTAAGTCCGTACCTGCATAACGAGCTTGTAAATTTGTTGCTGACCCAGCACCATAAACAAGTAGTGAAGGGAATAATAGGATAACACTATTTAATAACGCTGCAATTATGACACCTATCGCCCCAAGTCCACCAAGCATAAAACCAGCTGTCAGACCTGTACGCCGTCCATAACGTTGAGATAGTCTCCCAACCAATAAAGCTGCTCCTGCTGACCCTAAAGTAAGTAAAGCGGAAGGAACTCCAGCGAACGCATCTGTACCGAGCATTTGCTGTGCAAGAAGTGCACCAACAGTAACTCCTGCTGCTAACCCTGCACCACCAAAAATTTGTGAAATACTGACAATGAATAATGTACGCTTATATAACGATTTTTGTTTTTCTGAAGAATTAATGTAGCTTTGTAACCTAGCTGATTGAGAGTCTAACGCTTTTACACTATCTTTTTGTAACACAATCTAACCTACCTTTCTAGAAAGCTAATTCTTTTGCTATATTCCTCGAACCAGATTTGAATCATTGTAACACACAAAAAGGGCCATACAATATCATAATTGTATGGCGAACAATATTATGTAAGATCGTTTAGCAAACGTTTAAGTATAATCAATCCTTGCTCAAGCTCTTCGAGCGTTTTTGGTGCACATACAGAAACCCTTACAGCCCGCTCTGGACAACTATTTCCAACTACAAAACGTTCAGCCGCATACACTTGCACCCCTACGTTTCAAATTCAGCACCTGTAATATTGCCTGGTAATAGCAACCAACGGAAGATTCCACGCCTTGGTACGGTTAGTGAGCTTATGAGTGAGAAGCGCATTGATAACGTAAATTCCGATAAACATTGAAATATTGAAAAAGAAAAATGGAAAAGGACAGTTTCCCATACGGGTTAAACCTTAACCCAATGAGAAACTATCCTTTTTATTAAGAAAAACTGTCACCAAATGCACCTCAACCGGATACCCTTTCGGTATTAGATTTCCGGTTTAAATAGCCTGTTTCTAAACCCAACTCCATATTCATTAATAATCCCATCGTTTCCAAATCAGCCTTTGTTACTACTGGATCATTTACAGACCAATCGATCGTATAAACAAAGTAGTATTGATTGATACGCCTGAAAATAACCATTGAATTCGGAAACCTATCGAATTTAGCCTTTATTCCATTTCTCCTCGTAAATTTCCAGTCTAATAAACTCAATGAACTTCACCAACTATTATTTATTAAAAAAACAAAACTCTTATCCAATCTGGACCCTTTTTAACGGATTGGTGCAAATTACCGCTAATGTAAACTATTATTGTATCCCACATTTTGTTAATTATTTATTTTTTAATCGGGGTGGTAAGTATGAAGTTTTTTCACCAGTTTCCAAAAAAAGTATGGTAATCCTTTGGACATTTTTAAAACCACCGTTACCGGAAGATAAGGTAAATTTCCATAAACTAAATAATCACCCTTTCCAAAAACAAAAAGCTGAATACATTATCTCGTTTATCTACCTGTGTAATTATCATTTTCATTCGTGTCGTAATACCGATTTTATTGCTTTTTCAATCTCCTGCATAGCCCGTGCACCGGAAAATATTTGGTTATAGTCCGCATTGAAAGGCAAAATCTTCAACAAATGCCTTTTGAATGGGGGTATCCTTTAAACCTCGATCGTGGTAATTTTTTTCCTTCTGCTTCCACAGCAAGCATAAGTCATGACTTCATCGGCCAGACATCCACATTAACCGTACATGCACCGCAATCTCCGTTCAAACACCCCGGCTTTGCTCCAGTCAAACCTAACTTCCCTCTTACTACAAATAAAAGGGTGTCCGCCGAACGAACCACAGTGGTATAATTCTCTTCATTTACTTACAGATTGATTGTATGGGATTTCAAGCACAAGCCCTGGAGATACACATTGATTTGTTTTTGTAGGTCAAAATAAACCTGGTGTTATATTAACACTGTACTTCAATGTGGGGGGATATATTTTGAGAAAATTTATTCGCTTATTTTCAGCTTTAATTTCTTTATTAAATTAAGGCGGCATTCTTAATGGACAACCTCAACCGCCGATTAAATTCTTTAATCGACTCTTTACTGTTAAAAATGCCTTCAATTTTAAGAATGCAAACTGTCGCATAAGCATTAAGTACCCCGAATAATTATCTATTTCCACATTGCTTTAAAAAGGCGGACACAGTTTTGTGTTTGCCTTTTTAACATGTCCCGTTTGGTATTTAACGATAAAAGCAGTATAGTCCTCTAATGTCGGACTATACTGCTGATCATTCAATCGAACCCAAAGACAGGAACAAGAGTGGATATGCCATTTCAACAAAGATAGAAAATGATGTCTGAATAGGTGGTAGTTGTGTTATCTTACCTGGAGTCACAATTGGGAATACTGTGATTAATATAGGCTTTTTCCTATCTACACAAGATGGATAATATCTTTGAGAAATTATATCTTCGACGAGTCGAACGTATCTTTACTGAATTGGAGGAAGCAAACAGTGAATTAAACGACATGATCGGTCTTGAAAATGGGGTTGTTCATTTGGGCACGACCACCACACGCTTGTTACCGAATTTTATCAGCGCGTTTCTAACACAATACCCTCATGTCAATATTCGGCTATTACAAGTCCCATCAAAGGGGGTGCAACATCACCTTGAAAATGGAGAAATTGATTTTTGTATCTTCTCACCACCACTCCATCAACCTGGAATTTGCTGCAATCCCTTGTTAACAGAAGATATTTACCTGGCCGTTCCTGCCAAACATCCTTTCGCAAATCGTGACCAAATCGATCTCAGTGATGTTGCAAACGATAAGTTCATCAGTCTTACAGCAGACTATGTTTTCCGTGACTTAACTATTGAATTTTGTAATCGATCCGGTTTCACCCCCAACATTGCGTTTGAATGTAACGACGCTGAGGTTATCTTCGACATGGTGAAATTAGGATTGGGAACCGCCTTTATTCCTGCCCATTGGTGGAAAGAAAACAATATCAATTCACCGGTAAAATTGAAGATTAAAGAACCTGTCTGCCAGAGAGTGATTGGGTTGACTTGGGTGGAAACACGATACTTATCAACTGTTGCAAAAACATTTCGCACGTTTGCAACTGATTATTTTGACTCGTGGTGAGGTGCACCCTTCGATTCTGGTGTAAAAAATCTAAACAATTTGCAATTAATCCATAGATCTTGGACAGCTTAATCCAATTTCGGAAAGAATTTTACAGCCTTTCATGTTTTTGAAAGCCTCTCTTGCTTCTTCTTCTGTCTCAAATTCAAACATGGGAATGTTTGCATCTAAATAAAGAGTTATGATCCACATAAAAAGTCCCCTTAATTTAAAAATTAATTTTTTTGTAGAGACTGACACACGTCTATAAATTTATTGAAGTTAACAAAGGCTATAATTTATTGTTAGGAAAGGCTAGTTTTTTTGAGTGAAATAGATTATATCCGTTTTCCCCAAGAGAGGTATATGAACGCCTTGGGATGGAACCATATAAAGGGCATTTTGAAAAGCCTGTCGATTGGATATGGCAATGGGAATGGAAGTACCTCTTTCCAGGTTGGATGAATTTAAGAATGAAAAAGACAGAGAAGAGGAGGATAAATTCCTTATGATTGAACAGGCTCAATACATAGATGTCTACTTTACGTGAAGAAGCATTAAAGATGCATAAGGAGAATAAAGGGAAGCTTGGTGTTCATTCTAAGGTTCCACTCCCCCTTTGTTCAATTTGGTCATCTATTGATCTCAAGTAAAAATTATTGCAGCTTTTCATACTTTCTAAGGATTGTCCTCCGATAAAACAGCTTTCAATCGGTGGATATGTACTGGTTCCGCATCTGAAACATGGATGATAATTTCCCTGATGCTCCAGCTTTTTTCAGGTGGTTTAAACAGTAATTGCTCTTCTGTAAGTCCTTCAAGTTCTTTACGAATCTTCGAGTATCCTTGTTTGTATTGTTCAATTAGTTGTTCCATTCAAAATCACTCCCTTGCCAATTATTATATCAGACTTAGTATGTCAGCTTTTCAACGCCAAGGTGAATCCTTTGTGATTGCTGAACGGAAAATGAATTTTTCACATAAATATTCAATTCGTGTTCAATGAGAGTACATTCTGCCAGAACAAGTAAAAATGTAGTAAAATTATTAAAATCAATGTATAAATTTGTTCAAACAGACCTGTTCAGAATATGGTTGATAGCCTTCCTACTTAGCCAATAATAAAGGACCCTAAGGAATGTTCCCTAGAGCCGTTTATAGAGATGCGAACTATTATTTAACAGCTTCCTTTAATTCCTTGCCTGGCTTAAAAGCTGGAATTTTTGAAGCTTGGATCTGAATTTCCTCTCCTGTTTGTGGGTTACGACCGGTTCGAGCTGCACGTTCACGTACTTCAAATGTTCCAAATCCAATTAACTGGATTTTTTCTTCCTTTGCAAGATTTAGATGGTTTCAAATAATGGATCCACAGCTGCTGTGGCATCTTTCTTTGTTAGTTCTGCTTGTGTGGCAACAGCATTTACTAATTCCGTCTTATTCATATTCAAGTCTCCCCTTTAATTGGCTTTCTTGTAATTATTATCCGTATGTGCAAAAAAGCCCTTTTTATCCACTAACTTTAATATGGCGTTAAATCTTTTTTATTCAATTAATGCGCCCTTTAGCTTAATAAGCTCAACTTTTTTCTGCAATTTAAACTAATTTTACCTCTATTCCTTTTAATTGATTTTTCCGATTTCTATTTGAAACAAATAACCCAATTATTAGATCATGTACAGCAATTGGTATACCTAACATTAAAATTTGAAAAATTAAATCTCCAGTATACATTATCATTTTCTATTTCCTTTATATGCACATATTTGTTCTATATTATATATCTACTTCAACATTTGAAAAGTAGTATTTACACAAAGTTTATTAAATTTTATAAAAAAATCGCCTAGAGTTTATTAAATATTTACAAAGAAAAATTATATTTAAACTGTTGAAAATATATTTAAAGGAAGGATAATTGCACATGAAACAGACAAAACCTTTACTATTTTTAACAACCAGCGCAACTGTTGGACTGTTGTTATTGAGTGCTATACCACCTAATGAATTTTATGTTCATGCAGCAACAAAAGCAAATCCTAATGCTGCTTTTCAAGTAAATCATTCAAATAACGGAAATAGATATGGTAATCTTACTATTCAATTTTCACCTCTTCTCCCGGCTCCAGCTCCAAAAGCTGACGGTAGAGGCGCTGCTATTGAACATTTACAACCCGAATATGCTAAATCTTATGAAAATGATCCTTATTTACATGACCATGTGATCGAATATCGATCTTGGGGATGGAATGCAATGTACACAGAATTAGATCAAAAAGCAAAGGAAAATCCTGATAATTTGAATACATACCGCCTACAGGCAGACGCTTATCTTGTAAATAGTAATTTTCCTGAATCACTTTCACAGCTGGATCAGGTATTACGGCGGAATCCTTATGATATTCAAGCTTTAGCCGTTACCTCCATGATTCAAAGGTTTGAAGGAAACAAGGAAGATGAAAATGCACGCTTAAAAGTATTGCAGCGTGTATCCCCACATGCTGCAAAAGATATGAAAAATTTATTCCATTTTGTTGAAGAAAATATGTATGCAGATTATGGTAATGAACCACAAACAAATATGGTTCCAGATGCTATTGCTGTTTTTGGTCAATCACCAAATTCTAATGGCACTCCTTCTTCTGGTATGTTAACTCGTTTAACAAAAGCGAAAGAAATGGCTGATAGATTCCCAAATGCTAAAATTGTTTTAAGTGGTGGTGCTGTTAAGACTCCTTATGCTGAAGCCAATGTTATGCGTGATTGGTTAGTTGGACAAGGTGTTGATCCTAATCGTATACTTATTGATGATCAAGCACGTGATACCTATGGTAATGCAATAGGTATGGTATCTATTTTTGAACAAAATGATTTGCATAATATTATAGCTGTAGCAACTGTTCAACATCTACCTCGTGCTGTAACAACATTAAAAGCATATGCAAATCGAGTAGGATATCCTATCAAAGTTGATTCAGCTGGTGGTGGTGAAAAGCCTGATCCAGCCAGTCAAGTTAGTGAACGTAAATATACTTATGTAACTGCGGCTCGTGCAGCTGGACTTTATGAATTAAATGACTTTGCAAAATACGAAAAATAATAAAAGGCTAATACTCTAATATCTAGAACGAAAAAGGACTGTATATTCATTATAAGTTTAATTGTGAAGTCCAATACAGTAAATCGGTAGATGAAGACGGTAATCAGTTCTTGCTAAAACAGATAAAGTGTTAAGCAGATTCAACCCAATAATGAATCTGCTTTTTATTTTCTTCTTTTGCTAACCTGCCACGTTAACTTAAGTTCAATCCTACACAATCTATAAATAGAAGCACATAACCACATTACTTTAGTCAGGGCAGAACTGAGCACCCGTATTAGCCCTTGACATAAAAAAAACTGCTCAAAGGAGCAGGTTTTTCCATAAAGTCACTCTTCTGTTTGGTTCCGATTTTCACCTGAGTTGTCTGCCGAACCATCTCCTCCCACAGAATGCTACTGTTTGGTATTTGGTTTTACTATTTCGGCTCC
>NZ_JAEVLT010000070.1 GCF_024494385.1 Bacillus sp. EB600 | reverse complement strand
TTATTTAGTAACTTGTTTACTTGTTATCTTTTGGTATTGAAAAATAAAATAATCAAGTTCCTGACTTGCTTTGATTGTTCGATCATTAATTAAGCCGTATGATAACCCAATTTATAATTAAATCTTTTCTTAAATAATCAATATAGGCTAAAAGCTTCAATATAGGCTAAAAGCTCATTTGGATTTAGTACTAAAGATAAAGACCTTTTCATAAAAATACCTCATTTACAAAATAGACACAAAAAGTATTTTACCAAGTTATAGGAAAATATGGAATATATATTTTGTGAAAAAAGTTTGAATTTTAGTTCACATTCCGAAGATATTATGCAGTAGCTTATTCAAGAATCGGGCGCTTTTCTGTAACAAGGAACAGCGCTATTTCCATTATAGGGCCAGATTAGTGAAACAGAGAAAATCCTTTTGTCTTTAATACCACATTTAACTATTATTTTTTGACGTAGTCAATCCTATTTATGGTAAATGGATTTTTGTTGTTTTCTGATTGTGTTGTTTCCTGTACAAATTCAGATAATTACCAAGAATTGCAAGAATTTTGGTAATAAACAACGATCTAAAAAGGAATATTAGGATCAGTGTATTAAATGAGGAGGTTGAATGATATCAAATGGGCTCTAACATTGTATGTTATATTCTCTATTCTAGTGGGCTGCTCGGCGAAACAATCCCCTTCTGAAAAACAAGGTTCTAATGCTGTCCACAAACATGAAAAAGTACCAAAAATTGTAAACGAAAAGTTCCAAAAAGAAACTTCGGAATCACTGCAGCCTTCAGCCCCTTCTGCGAAAAAAAAAGCCATATTAGACGTACCACTAATATCGCAAAATCCTGAGCTGAAGTATGGTTGCGAAGTGACAAGCTTAGCGATGGTTTTGCAGCATGCTGGGATTCAAGTTAATAAAATAGAACTGGCTAACAATATAAAAAAAGATAACGATCCGCTGATTATTGGAAAAGGAGGAGATGTCATACATTGGGGAAATCCTAAAGATGGGTTTGTCGGGGATATGACAGGAAAAAATAAGGGCTATGCCGTTTACGTTCAACCGCTCCAAGAGTTGATGGAACGCTATCTTCCGGGTCGTACAGTAAATTTAACGGGGAAATCCTTTGATGATGTACTGTCTCAAATTAAAATAGGAAAGCCTGTGGTTGTTTGGACAACAGGAGATTACAATGTTCCTAAGAGATGGGAGTCCTGGAACCATGGTAGTGAACAAATTAATGCAACTAGAGATTTGCATGCTGTTGTACTCACAGGTTTTGAGCCTGGGTACGTTTATGTCAATGATCCTTTAACTGTAAAAAAAGGGAATAAGGTAAATCGGCAAACATTTATTCAATCATGGAATGCATTAGGTAAGCAGGCTTTATCCTACCGCTGACGTAAAAAGATAAAAATTGATTAAACAAATTATGTAAATAACTCTAAATAATTTTTTGTGGGTGGATAAATGTTTCTTCTTCACGAAAGGGTGCAAGAGTTGATGAAAGGGATTATTTAACTGCGGTTATCAAGACTAAAGGTGAAAATTCCTTGATTTTAAAAGGCTCCGACAAATTTGATATGTATAATATGTGCCCTTGACTTTGAACTTTGCAGGGTCGTGCTTCTCTTGGATATGGAGCAGGATACCATTGCTCCAACACCTATCAAGGTTACACGACCCTTCTTTAAAGTAAAGGGACCGCTAACGCTCACATATTATACATAGTGGACATAATTGATTTGTTCCGTTTAATGTGTTTAAGATGTTGAATTTTTAACCAAAAAGGCGTACATTTTGAACATAATGTACGCCGATTTTTATGGTCTGGTTAAGCAGCAAGAATTGTGCTCTTTCTTTAGGTTAAGGGCCAGATTGTGGAACAACATTTTTAAAGGTAATTGGATATTTATGTTATTTATGTTAAAGCCATAGAATAGATGGTGAATGATTGTACTTAAATTGTCAAATTCAAATTTCAAAATATTTTTGGGTATTCCTTTTATCAATAGAGTACAAAATAAACATGGAGTAAAGAACATCTTAAATCATATAACCATCTTTAAAATATTTTTTAGGAGGGATTAGATGAAATGTAATGTTGGAAAAACCGAGTAAGCAATAAGAATTGGGATTGGTTTTGTTATTATCCTAGTTGGACTTTATTTCAGAAGCTGGTGGGGAATAATTGGATTAGCGCCCATCATTACTGGTGCTACCCGCTATTGTCCAACGAATGCTATCCTGGGAATTCAGAATTGCAAAGTTGAAAATAAACACTGAAGCATAGTTGTATCACTTCATTGAATAAACGATCTCCTGGAAGCCAAATGCTGTGTGCGACCAAGTGTAGGCTAAAGTCAGACGAAGTCGTAGCTTTCGTATCGATAAGAGTGTTCTCTTAAGCAAGTTGGCGCAAAATTCTCATCGAATCCGAGTATTTCTCCTTCATTGCGCTTATGATAGGCAATGATTCCATAAGCTTTCATGCTCAGTAACTGCTGATAGATCGGTAGAAAATCAAAACCGGCATCCATACGACCGTAACGAATGGTCAGCGGAGAGAGCTTTTCCTGAATCCCTTTTAGGAGAGGAATAGTTGCTTTTCCATCGTTCAAACTAGATGAAGACATCATGGATTGTAAGATAAACAGACTGTTTGTTCCAACTGCTAAATGTGCCTTGAAACCGAACCAAAAGGTATTCTTACCTTCACTATTTTTTTAATGCCCCAATTAGGCTCCAACGGAGCCTCTGTTCGGAAGGTCTCTAGGCTAATTTCTTCTATTTTTTTTCATAGATAGACATAAATTAAACTCATTCTATGTAATTATACTTGTTATTAAAAATTTAAATCTAACTTTTTTATACAATATATATCTAAAGAACCAAATGGTTAATTAGCCTGCAAATTATCGTCAATTGTAATTAAAATAATGATAATCCCCTTTACTCAGAATGATGTATATCAAGAACGAATGTTTGCCATAATGGATAAAACAAACGATTCTTGAAGGGGAGTTTAAAATGGCCAAATACCAACAAATGAGTTTGATTTCTTTCCAAAAACAGTTTTCAACCCAAGAGGCTTGTCATGACTATCTATTTTCATTGAAGTGGTCGAATGGCTATTGTTGTGAGAAGTGCGGTCATGATGCTTATTTTGAGACGAAGACACGTAAACATAGACTTTATGAATGCAAAAAGTGCCGTTACCAAGCCACTGTTACCGTTGGAACCGTGATGGAAAAAACAAGAACGGACTTAACTAATGCTATTTATTTAATTGCACACGATAAACGCGGTGTATCCGCGACAAGGCTTTCTGAAGAACTTGAAGTGACGTATAAAACCGCTTGGCTCATGCTTCATAAAATCCGTCAAGCTATGAGAAAACGTGATGCAGAATACACATTAGCTGGCATTGTAGAGCTAGATGATGCTTTCTTTGGAGCGCCTTCCGAAGGCGGAAAACGCGGGCGCGGCACAGAGAAAACCAAGGTTTTAGTGGGTTTATCCTTGAACAAAAAAGGACATCCGCTTTATCTGAAAATGGAGGTCGTCCCAAACATCAAAAGCGAAACCTTGATTGATTTTGCAGAGAAAAGAATCCAGACTGGTTCAACAATTAGTAGCGATGCTTATCATTCCTATCGATCCCTTGAAGGAGCTGGTTTTAAGCACGAGTATCAAGTCTACAATGCCAAAGAAAGTCCAGATCATTTACATTGGCTGCATACCGTTCTTTCGAATGCAAAGGCATTTATTGGTGGAACGTACCACGGGCTTGATTCAAAGCATCTTCAAGCCTATTTAGACGAATTTTGTTATCGATTTAATCGAAGAAAATTCAAAGGTGAATGGTTCAGCCGTTTAGGGACACTCTGTGCATCTACAAAGACGATTACCTATTCTGAGCTAGTGGGATAATCATTATTAAAATTAATAAGCTGACACCAAAAGGAAGTAAAGGCGTCAGCTTTTGTCCTTAGATTGAAACTGAAATAGTCATGTTTCAAAAGCAGTGTTTTGTTCAATCGTCGTCATGTCGATGATGTTTATCGCCGTCAAAGCATTGAGAGAATGAATCATCAGGACATTCTCCAGGAAACGGTTCACACGGGTTAAAGTTCTGATTATCCAGAACTTCGTATGGCCTCATCATATCATGATCTTCGTGTTCAAGGATGTGACAGTGCCACGGGTAAATTCCTGTAAATGGCCCAAAACGTGCAATGATACGGGTAACCTCCCCATGACTGGCACGAACAGTATCTTTCCAACCCCTCTCACTCGGATCGGGTGGTTGTGGCGGGCCGACTATATGTTTAGGACCATTTGGACCACCAGTAAACTCAGCACGATTCAAAATTTGAAAATTAACAAGGTGCAAGTGAATAGGGTGAGTGTCCAGTGTAGTATTGTAAAGCTCCCAAATCTCTATGGTTCCGTTATATGGGGTTTCTTTAAGGTGCGGTTGATCCCACTTAAGGTTATTTAATAATAGTTTTGGCCGCCCGAAATCATCGGTAGCTTCAACTAAGGTGTTTTTTCGTACGATTACAGCATCTCTAGGGTCAAGTTGCTCCAAGCAACTTAGCTTTGCTGGAATTTTACTTTTGTCAGGTTTGGAGAGTTTTTGTTTGATACGAAATTGCATGATCTGCTTGAGGTCATCGGAAGGCTTTTGACCGTTTGGAAATGGAGTCTCTGCGTTATTCGTTAAGATGATACTTTGACCTTTATGGTTAGAAAAATCGACAATGACATCGACACGTTCAGCCGGTGCAAGGATGATTTTGGATACTGTGATCGGTTTTTTCAAAAGTCCTCCATCTGTGCCAATTTGGACAAAATCCTGGCCAGAATTCAGCTGTATACGGTAAAAACGAGCATTGGAGCCATTAAGGATGCGGAACCTGTATTTCCGTGGCTCAACCTCAAGGTAGGGCCATACTTTTCCATTGACTAAGATTGTGTTGCCAAAAAACTCCGGGACAACTGATGGATTTGGTAATGTTGGATCTACTGGTGGAGGCGGCTGTGGTGCTGAAGGTGGCTCATGGCCTGGCTGGGTTGGATAGAACAGTTCACCATTAGGATAGAGCGAACGATCTTGGATGACCAGCGGAATTTCAAATTTTCCACTGGGAAGGTTCAATTCTTCTTCTTCTTCATCTCTGAGGAGATAAAAGCCTGCAAGCCCTGCATAAACGTTCAAACGAGTGATTCCAAGGGCGTGATCATGATACCATAGCGTTGCAGGGCGTTGACAGTTTGGATAATAGTAGACTTCATGGACGAATTTCGGCCCAACATTTTCAAAATCTCGCGTAAACCATGCCTCTGGATATCCGTCATTTTCCGGACTAACCCGACCTTCATGCAAATGTACAACCGTCCTTACAGAAGGTTTATCTGGTTCTGCACCATGAACGGTTCGATCCAAGGGCAGCAGGTGTTCAAAGGGCAATTTATTTTTCCACTTGACTAAAATAGGGTGATTTCTTCGTACTTCGAATGTCGGGCCAGGATACATACTGTTGTAACCCCAAACGGTAGTTAGCGGCAAATCGCGATGTAACTTTTGCTTGACTTGCTTCATAGTTACCTCATAGAATGGGATCCCATCACGCTTACCTTTTGCTTTTAAGACAGGAGGAATCGGTAATGCATCTACAAATTTCTTTAAAGACAAATAACTGCCTCCTTTTTAAAAAACGGAATATAAATTTCTTACTTATAATATGGGTTTGTTTTTTTAGAGTATGGGCAGCAGGCAGGTTAAGAAGAACAAGAGTGGAATTAATATATACAAAAGTTAATGTAACTAGTTCAAATTAAAACCTCATATAGATTCGTTTCGGTGAACCGTACCACAAGTAAAGTATAGTAACCAAATTATGCAGTACCTTATTGTTCAACAAACGGGCGCATTACTTGAACAGCCGGGCTGCCATAGCCGGCTGTTTGTTTCTTCAACAATATGGCAGTTTAACAATAACCTTTCAAAAAAATAAAAAAGGCGATTCCTTATCGTACAGGAAATCGGCTAATGAACTTAAAATATCTAATTTATGTGTCTTTTTAACGTTCGTTATGGACTACAAGAATTGGAAACCAAATTATATGGGATGGTTAGTTGTTTCTTGCAAGCATTTACATACTTCCATTTGGACTGCCTTCCAAGAACCGAAATATCTAATATAAGTTTGATAGGTTGGAATTTTTCTTATTGAAGCATAGCCACGCCATTTTGTTGAATCTGATAACAAATCTTGATGGTCACAAGCAATTACAACTAGTTGCTTTTTTGTATACTTATTAGGTCTTTCGACAGTAGGTTGAATTCCGACTGCTTTTAATGCCTCTTTCCAAGAACCAAAATATTTCGAATATGTCGCACTGCTAGGAAGATTATTTATTCTGGCATACTCGTCCCATACTTTTCTTAAACGAAAATAGTCTAAATGTTTACGAGCAATTTGTTTCAAAGTTTCGTAAGAGTATTGTTTAGAAGGTGACTGGGTAGATGCAGGAATGTCTTTTTTTACATCTAGTAAACCTGCTATAGACAAAGCATGGTTCCATGAACCAAAGCGTGCTACTATGGTTTCATACGAAGGTAGATGGTGATCTTTAGCATAGGCGTGCCAATAAGATTGTTTAATAGCTATACTGTGATTCCTTTGTAAAATATCAATCAATTGCTTGGTTGAGTATACAACATTCTTTTTTGTGTTTGTATATATCAGTAAATTTAATTGTGTTTTCACTGTATTCCACGAGCCGAAATATCTTTTATAACAAGTTACATTAGGTAATTGCTTTTCTTTTGCATATTGGTTCCATTTTTCAGCGGAGGTGAAATGGTCGATATGTTTCTTTGCTATGTCTAACAATTGTTGATTAGTATATTTTCTCATTTTCCTTCCCTTCCAAAGAAAAAGCCAGTACTAATGTTAAAACTATGATATCTTATACATTATAATAAAGCGGGATAAGAGAAAAAACGAACGGTATATTCTTGCTATTTTTTTTATCAAACTTTTACAGGCGGGCATTTTTGTTCAAAGATAGTCATTTTTCAAGTTCATAAAACTTAAAAATTAATTTATGAACTTCTCTTTATTTATGGGAATAATAATTTTTTTATGCACTATTGAATGCATTCCTCACAAATCTAAGATTGTTAGACATAAAATTGTTCAGATCTAATTGTTATCCCTTTTCTCTTTTTCTTTTTTTAAAAATATCTTAAAGTCTTCTTTAGTAATATTTGATTGCATTGCTTCTTTTATTAACTCAACCCATTCTTTAGGAAGATCAGACTTGTTTTTTTTCATATTTCCTCCCCGTTTAAAACCGATTTATCGTAAATTAGGGACTGCATTTAAGATCGAAACTACCCTCAACATAATTTTCGAAACATAATGGTTGTTTATGTAGTTTAAAAGAAAAATGAAAAATAAATGAAAAATACGTAATAGGAAATTAATGCAGGTCAAAGTTTGTGAATTTATGCACTTACAAACGGGTGCTTTCCTTCAATAAAAATCAGCAGTAATCTTCAGCAATCGGGCGCGATTGTATAACAAGACAAATCAAAAAAGCTGATTCCTTAAAAAATTTAGGGAATCGGCTTTTTTAGGTTGAAAATCTGCTTAGCGTACAAAGTTTCCACAAAAATGTTGCCGGTGCCTCTTCTAAACGTCTTTTTCGATGATAAAAAAACGACAAAACAAATGAAAAGTAACAAAAAAGAAAAAAACCAATATTTTCGTAGTGTTCAAAACTTACAACTTTTAGACAATGTTAAATAGTTATTAATCATTAACCAAACTATAAAGAATATTAACGAATTGTTCCTATTTCTTTAACTAAATTGTAAACAGGCTATGATAAAGTAAGTCCTGTATCTCCTAGCAAACAGGAGTGCTGGCTTCTACCATGTATCTTTAAAATGAGGTGTCTGAAAATGAAAAATTTACTTCAATCTGCTGTTCAGTTAAAAAAACAAAAATTAATAAATAAACTAATCAAATCGGGGATTTATAAAAAAGGCAACAAGCATCTTTACGAATTAACTTTGAGTGATCTTGAAAATGAGTATAAATATATTGAAAAAAAGTCTGGTGATAGGAATAAAAAATGGAGTCTAAATCCACTTTAATCAAAGAATTTAGCATAACGATAAAGCGTCTGTAATACATGCAGACGCTTCTTTGCATTTTCATTATCGTTATAACTTATAAGTTATGACACTTTGACCTTTACAAATTTTTGGCTGTTTCAAAAGGTACACCTTTCGGGATGTTTATATGCCCCCTATAAAATCA
>NZ_JAEVLT010000007.1 GCF_024494385.1 Bacillus sp. EB600 | reverse complement strand
CAAAGAACAATGCACTTATGAAAGAAGCGACAAATTCAATTCTATCATATTTCTTTCATTCTATCAATTAAAAAGTTTTTCCAATTAGGAGATAAGCTATTAAATTGATGAGCCCTGTTTGAAAGGGAACTTTACTATCATAACAACAAAGGTGTTTCATTACAACAGTTTTTTTTTACCATTCCCCTTATTCCTTTCTATAAGGAAAAGTTTCTACAACAAGTGAACAACTTAAGTATTAATCCCTCTGTCGGGATTATAATATTATCATCGTGATTAATAGACTTCAACGAGAAACTTTTGGAAAATGGAAGCTTGCTTTAAATAATCCCAGAAAAAATACGTATTCATATGTCAAGTACTGCGGAAAATGTCTACTATTAAACTTTCCCAAGAAATAAAGTTTGCCGCAGACTACTCTTTATTCAGCTCTTATCGCTCTTCTTTAAATATTATTGGTCCCTTCATTACCATAATTAAAGATGTATACAACATTATTAGAAAATGTTTTCTCCTTTCCCTCTGCATTGTTTGATACAAGGCTTCAACGTTTATGCATACGTACTCACTTAGTTCATTTGGATGCCCAACTATGAATAGCTGCATCATCTCGAATCAGACCCATTTGTATTCATTTCCCTTATTTTGTTTTGAAAAGAATATATTTCTAGAGTTGACAATATTAACACATAAGTGTAAATTACACATAAAGGTAATAACAATATTGAAAAGTTGTTAAACTTACTGAAACACAAGTAGATAAATAAATACATTTTTCAAAATGTACGATTAAGTAAAACAAAATTGTTAGATCATCTTAGAAAAACATCGAAATCAATAGAACTTATATGTTCAAGCAGTAAGAAGAATAAGTTCTGTTTTAAAAGTCAGATTCAATTTTAAATACAATAAAAATTTTTGGAGGTTTTTAAAAATGGCAGTAGCAAACACAGAAGAAAAAGTGATTAATGTAATTGATGTTTTCTGGGATGGTTGGTTTAACAGTTTCAAAACATTTCAATCTTTTCAAAAAGGAATTGAAGAAAAATCTTTACAAGCTCTTGAAAGTCAAAAAGAATTATTCCAAGCAACTCGTGAACAACTCGCAAAATTTGAAGAGGAATCCAAAAAGTTAACAGCTGAGTGGAATGCAAATTTACAAGAAGTTTTGAAAAAATCTCTTCCTGATTTTGCTGTGCAGAATCTTGCAGAATGGACAAAAAAGTTTGAAGAAGTCGAACAAAAAGTTGAAGCATTAGCATTCAGCCCAAGCCAAAAAACAATCGATGCGCTTTCTAAATCACAAGCACAGTTAGAGACAGCTTTAAGGGAAGCCATTGAGCAGCAACAAAATAATCGTGCTGAAGTTGTAAATGCAATCGGCGGATATGTTGATCAACTAAAAGAAACTCAAAATAGTGTATTAAAACCTTTTGAACTTAACAACGCTTTACTTGCAAAATAAACCAATGCGTGGGATCCATCTTTAAGGTGATTCTGCGGGCTATGAAGAATTTTACCTTGCAATATGCAAAAAGAGGATGTTTCAAAAAGGGGCCAAACCCTTTTAAGAACATCTTCTTTTTTATTTATTCGAGTAGTACTCCGAAAAAAGCATTTGCACTGTTGCCTTCGCGCGGTTCTCATTTTTACAAACAGTATCGACTAACACCCATAAATAAATAAAAGAGTTACACCATAAAACAACCTAACTAAGAGAATGGTTCAGAAATATTTTTGGAAAGATTTGTTTATAGTAAATAAGTTATATATTGATTTACATCTGAATTCAACCATTCCCCCTCAATTATATACATTCTTTATGGAGGACTGAGTCTCTACCTGTATTTTAAGAATCCCTCTTTACTCTCTTTTTTAAGCCATGTAATCCCTAATAAGCCAGTTTCATATTCTCCTCCTCTTTACGCTAATTACAAAATTTGTCGAATGATTACCGATTTATTTAACTGATAATTTAAGTTATTATAAAGAAGGTATTTTACTATATTGATATAGCCTTAATAGACTAGTTACTTCAGATAAAAAAGTGATTGATCTTCCATGACAGTATAACAAATTAATGGATAGGCAAATTGTAAATATACTTAAATTACATTTTGCAAAGAACAACTGATTAGTAATGGAAACAGCATAACTCAATTACGTTCGATGGAGGGATCTGAATGAGTGTAAACACCAAAGTGAAAATGACCGAAAATTATGGTAACTTAGACGATGAAATTTTAGTAGATCTCGTTCACAATGGAGATGTGGAGTCGTTGAATTTCTTATTTCAGAAGTATCAAAATCTTGTTCGTGGAAAAGCAAGAAGATATTTTTTAGTTGGCGCAGATCGTGAAGATATCATCCAAGAAGGAATGATTGGTCTATATAAAGCGATTCGTGATTTTAAAAAGGAAAAAATGACTGCTTTTAAGGCTTTTGCTGAACATTGTATTTATAGACAGATTGTAACTGCTATAAAAAAATCAAGTCGTAAAAAGCATTCCCCTTTGAATTCGTATATCTCTCTGGATAAACCTATTTTTAATGACGAATCTAACGCAACGCTAATTGATGTAATGCCGGAGGAAAAAATAACAAATCCCGAGGCCATCCTCATTAACCAGGAATCCGTCGTAGACATTGAACGAAAAATAGCTAAATTGCTTAGTGGCTTAGAACAAAGGGTATTGGCTTTATATATAGATGGTCAATCATATATTGAAATTTCGGAAGAACTAAACACATCTCCAAAAACAATTGATAATGCATTACAGCGAGCAAAAAGAAAACTTTCGGTAGATACCCCAAAATTAGATGTGGATAAAGAGAAAAAAACAATTTATTTTAGAAAGTTTACATAATTCTTAAGAATTTTTTCTGTCCATTCGTAAACGTAATCTTTTTAAAAAGACAGGCAAGTTAACCAGACAGATCTATATTTAAAATGATTTTTTGAAAAAGAATATTTGGCATTCTCATACCTTTTGGCTTGAATCAACAGTAAATAAAAATACTGGCTAGCCCTTTATGGCTAACCAGTACCATCTACTAAAGTACTCTTTGTATAATTTTTCACTCAATTTTTATTTTCCCTGGTGATCCATCACCCTACTCACACAAACAGTTTTAAAAACATAGATTAATTCGTATTTGTTATTGGAGATAATCATACGCATTTTTAGCTATCAATAAAAAAGTTACTGTTATGAACAGGGCACGAACGTAGCCACTTCCTCGTTTAATCGCAAATTTTGATCCGCAAATGGCCCCAACAAATTGTGCAATTCCCATAGCTAACCCGTAGGTATAATTGACTTGTCCTAAGTACATAAACATTAACAGTGCGGATATATTACTGCCAAAGTTTAAAAACTTCGCATTTCCTGCCGCCTTTAAAAAATCAAACCCAATCATTAAAAAGGCAAAAATTAAAAAGGATCCTGTTCCGGGACCTATAAATCCATCATAGAAACCAATAGCAAAGATTAAAATGATAAAAATGGTATAATGGCGGATTGATAATTTTTTATAAGTTGATCTACCCCCCCAATCTTTCTTTAAAATGGTATAAATTGCAACAACTGCGAGCATGACGAGCATCAGTGGTTTTAGCACTTCAGGATTCATCAAATGGACGGTCCAGGCACCAATCATCGATCCAATAAATGTGAGTGGAAATAACTTATAAACGGATTTTAAATCGAGCTCCCCTGAGCGATAAAACATAACCGTACTCGTTAACGAGCCAATTGTCCCTGCTAATTTATTTGTTGCAACAGCGGACGCGGGAGGAAGACCTGTAAATAACAATGCTGGCAATGCAATGAGCCCGCCACCACCGACAACTGAATCGATAAAGGCTGCTAAAAAGCCAAAGATAATTAATAAAACTAATAACGATGGATCTAAATGAAAAAGCATCAAATCAACCTTTCTCAAAATATCTAACTATACTGAAATAGTAAATGAAGTTGTGATTATTGTAAATACTAAGAAAAGGTACCTGCATTAAAAATTATATCTGGTTCTGCTTTACTAGAAAACTAAGGAAGCATCACACACTGGAAATAGTAAAGGTCAGTCCCACTAGTGCTGGAACTGACCTTCACCCGCTAATTTTCAAAAATCGCCCCTGATTATTTACATTGATACTATTCATACGAAAGTTGATCTTCTTTTGTTTTGACGAAACGAACACAACATTATAAAACCATTTCGAGATAATCTCCAGTCCCCTTTATGATTGTAAGTCCTTGGTTTTCTAACTCCATCCACAATTTCCGATCAAGCTGGTAGGAGCCGCTTTTTAGCAGTAATTCAAGTTCCTTCTCGGAAAGATGTATATGGTAATAATCTCCCGCTTTTTTCACTATAAACTCGTGGTCCTTTAGCTTCATTACGATCACTTCATAATTTCCATCCCATTCTTTCAACTGCTGTTCGATTACTTTTGAAACATACTTTAAGAATTGCTCTCCATCCTGATTTCGTGTTACGTAAGCCCTTGCGTAACCATTTACATTCATAACCATATCCCCCCTTTGTTCGTCCATTCCTCTTTTATAAACGTGTAAAATATTCTGCTTTATCCCCCATTTCCAGAGCAAGTTCTCACAGTTACCCTTGATAACTATTTTATTACTTTTATTATACTGTAAAAATAATGAATTTTATAACAATTTACTATTACTGCAATGCAAAGGATTTTTAACCCGTAACATCTAATAATATTGCGAAAAAAATGAACAAACAGGAATTGTCCCCATTTATCTCTCATTTCCTTATTTTGTTTCAAAAAGAAAATATTTCAACAGTTGACATTATTAACACATAGGTGTAAATTACACATATAAGTAATTGCAATTTCAACAAGCTATAAAGGAACAAAAAACAGAAGAAAATTCTTGCGAAATGTGCAGTGAAATGATGGTACTCCCCGATTTCATGCTGATGAAGAGGGTCAAAGGTAAAACCTAGTTGGAAACACAGCTTAGTAAAACATCGAAAAATTTTCAATAGAACATATATTTTCTTTTCATAAGAAGGTTATGTTCTTTGTAAAAGGTCAAATTTGACCTTTCATACTATAAAAAATTTGATGGAGGTTTTTTAAATGGCAGCAGTAAAAAAAGTTGAAAAGATTCTGAATGATGAAAAGGTAATTAATGTAATCGATGTATTTTGGGATGGCTGGTTTAACAGCTTCAAAACATTCCAATCTTTTCAAAAAGGAATAGAGGAAAAATCTTTACAAGCATTAGAACGTCAAAAGGAATTGATCCAAGCTACTAGTGAACAATTTACTAGATTAGAAGAGGAAGCGAAAAAATTAATAGCTGAATGGAATTCAAATATACAAGATGTCTTAGAAAATGCTCTACCTGACTTTGGTGTACAAAATTTTGCAGAATGGACAGATAAGTTTGAAGAAGTTGAACAAAAAGTAGAAGCATTAGCATTCAGCCCAAGCAAAAAAACTTTCGAAGCTCTTTCAAAATCACAAGCCGAATTAGAATCAGCCTTAAAAGAAGCAATTAAGCAACAACAAAATAATCGTGATGAGGTTGTGGATGCAATCGGCGAATACGTTGATCAACTAAAGCAAACCCAAAATGGCGTATTAAATACTCTAGAGCTTAACAACGCTTTACTTGTAAAATAAATCACTGCAGTGATACCATCATTGAGATGAGGCTGTGGGAATAAAGAAATAACACCTTTATATATGCAAAAAGAGAATGTCTCAAAAGCAAGGGTCAAACCCTTTTGAGGCATCCTCTTTTATTTTTGCGGTAGTTATTAAATGCTTCAAATAAAAATAATGCCCATTATAAAACCGTTTCGATATAGTTTCCAGTCCCCCTTATAATCGGGAGTTCTTGTTTTTCTAATTCACTCCATACTTTCCGATCAAGTTGAAAGGGGCTGCTCTTTTGCAGTGAATCGAGTTCATTTACAGTTAGCTGAACATGGTAATATTGGTCTCCATTTTTTATCATTACCTCATAGTTCGTAAGCTGCATAACAAACACTTCATAACTTTTGTCCCATTCTTTAAGCTGTTGCTCAATTGCACTTGCAACATACTCTAAGAATTCCTCACCACTCAGATTTGTAGACAGATAACCTCTTGCAAGTTTGTTAATGTTCATGATCACATCTCTCCTCAAAGGTTTGTTAAATCCTTCTTTTTTGGAAAAAGTAAAACCCCTTCTGTATTGGATACAAAAGGGGTTTCAACCGACTTTTATCATCCAAAGCTTTTGCTTTGCTGGTTGGAGCACCTTGCCTTCATGCAGGTTGCTGTGACATCATTGAGCCAGTTCTCTTAGCCACTCTCGATAACTATTTAATTACTTTTATTATACTCCCAGAAGCATTCATCCTACAACATTCTGTAACAAGCGTTTTCCCGAATGTGATCTTGTAAAAAAATAATATTACATACAGTTAGTGAAATACATGAACTTGATTCCAGTGAAGCCCCCCATCAGTTGTTGTATACATCACACTTTGCTTTTCATTTTCAGATGTGATCCACCACCCATGATTCGCATCTGAAATTGCTAAATAAGCATCTCCGTTTCCGTCTAATGTCATTTTGCTGTTCACCCATGTATTTCCTGCATCCTTCGTAAAACCAATCGAATTTGGGTGTTCACATGCAGGGCATGCCCCACCCATGAAAGCAATTTGAGAATTAACCACATAAAGAGGCCCAGGTTTCGACCCTTTATTGATAGGTCCATTATGATAGTCTTGGCTAAATCCTGGAGCTGGTCCGCCCCCTGCCGTGGAATTAGCTATGACTGTCGTCCAGGACTTTCCACCATCTGTTGTATGAAAAACAGAATAGGATGTTTGGTTCATTCCAGTACCTCCAATGAGTTCAATCCAAGCATCACTCGTTCCTGCCGACCGAATGGTGGAACCAGACAGCGGAGAAAATAGACTTTTAGACATGACGCTTTCCCATGAATGTCCGCCATCATTTGTTCTTTTTACATCTAAAACATTAGTACTTTGGGTTACTGCCCATCCGTTTTTTGCATCATGATAATACACGTCACCCACCGTATCCTTTGGCATTGGCAGTAAATTCCATGTCTTCCCTCCATCTTGTGTAAGATAATTCCCGCTTAAGGCAGTCGTTTTTGAAGTGAAATGAAGAAAAGCTTGATTTGGTGTTGTCCCAACAAAGCCCCAATGCTTGCCACCATCATTCGAGTGCAGGAGCTTCGACTTGTTCCCACCTTGGTTTAAAGTTGCCCACACGTCCGAGTGGTTTAACGCAAATATTTGCTGCACTGTTCCACTTCCTTGGTAAACGATCGTCCACTTTTTTCCACCTGAAGCTGTTTTTGCTATCCAGCCACTTCCACCAGACCAGCCCGTATTGAAATCAGCTAATCGAACCGCGGTGACCATGCTCATATTAACGTTAGTACTTTGTGATGGAGTATTCTCTGTAGGAGGAGTCGGTGAATTTGCATTCGTATTATTCGAATTTGACGATTTTCCAGACGATTGACTGGACTCGCCATTTGTATTGGTGGATGCTGCGTTGGAATTTGATGTTTGCTGACTGGATGGTTTGTTGCCTGTTGTTGTAGCTCCATCACTTTTTTGGCTTCCTTTGTGATTATCCGTGGAACCACATCCCGCAAGAATTAGAGAAACACCTAAAACCATCATCATGATTTTATTTTTTAGCATATTTATCCCCCTATTATTTTCTTTTGTTAACAAATCATTATAGTTATTTTTATCATAAAGAGTTCCCTGTTTATTCCTAAATTTTTGCAGTGATGTGAAGAGAGATAAAAATATCCGTAATGTTAGATTTCATTTTGCCTACAAAAGCCTCCTTCCTGAGTCAATATAGCCAGATTTTATTCAAAGTTGGCGGAATTCAACCAATTTCTTTTAACGGATCTTTAGACATAATATTTGGAATATTTTAAATATAATTATATCAAAATTGACAAAGAAGTTGGTGAAATTTGATGGTGCATATGTTGAAAATGCAGATAATAATAAGGCAGCAAAGGTATAGGAAAACAGACCAAGTGACCAAGCACATGGATACCAACCGGAAAAAGAAATGCAGGTTTGTGTAAGCCTGCATTTTTCCTTTACTGCAGTTATGACTATGACTCTAACTGACTAGACTAGATTAGTAATGAATATTTACATTTAATTGTGAAGCAATTTGTTTGATTTGACCTTCATTTTCAACATAATCAAATACGACATCCGTAATTTTTTCCGTACTTTTGAAATTAGTGATCACATCTTCGATTTCTTCAAGCGGTATATTCTTTTCCCCAGCAATAATAAAAAATGGAACTCCAACAAAATGGTTTTTTGCATTTTCAAGTACTTTTAGTTCTTCTTCAGTCGGATTATTTATCTTTTTCATCTCGATTTTCTCTATGTGTGAGATCAATATTTTATGTAGCTTGAAGATATCAGTTTCACAACTAAAAAGCAAGGTAGGTTTGCCTGCTTTTGCTAACTCGTATGCTTTCAGATATAAAGTTTCATAACTTTTCCCATAACCGTAAATTGTCATAACTTCCTCCACCAATAAAGTATTAAAAGAATTCTAAATATAATTATAGTATAGCAAAATTTATCATTCCATGCGATTTCGAACCGGGGCTGGACTGTCCGAATAAAATCTCCTCAGTGAATTTAAACATCATAATCCCAAGGAGGCCGAAATGAACACAATCATAACAGCAGCTAGCAGCATTTCCTGACCAATTTCTAAACAAAAAGCCGTTTTCCATATTTAGAAAACGGCTTTTCTATTGTATAGGATTTTTCCGGATCCGTATCCAATAACCCACTAATTCCGGTCTATTTACTTGATCGTATTAACGATTAACTAATTCTCTTGGTGCTACTAATTCACTTGGGAAATCTGTGAATTTCTGTGCTTCAATAAGGTATTCATGTCGTTTCGCAAAAAAGCTTGCACAATTAGGTTTATAGCAACAAGGGCAAGTGCCACCCATTATTGAGAGGTTATATGCTTTAACTTCGCCCTCTGCTCGGCAATTTAACAGAGCCTGTACATCATTTGAGAAGGTTAAAAGAATATTAAAAGTTGAGTTTTTAGGGTTAACGTCTTTAACTTCAGCGTTGATTAGTTTCATTTAGTCCACTCCATATCATTTTTATAATAAAAAGTAAGGTTCAAGACTTATTATACCAAACATTCATTCCTATCGTCTATGAAACTTTTTAAATTACCATTTAACTCAAAGTTTGGAATGTATAACTAAACAAAAAAAATTCCCAAGTTAAGATTTAAAAAAAGCTCCTGTCTTTCACGCTATAAAACGTTTATAACAAAACTTGATCCTAACAGAGGGAAGCCTTTTTTTCTAAAATGGAATTGGGGCTTATCGTTTATAATATGGTAAGCAGCGGTTAAGAGGTAATTGGTAACAGTAAATTATGAAAGAGAAACCCATGGATGTTAGGAATGCATGCTTGCTTTTAAAATTTTTTAACTCATATACCTTTAACTTTTTCATATCCAATTAATTGGATATGAAAAAAATAATTGAAGTCCATGATAGTAAAACCAACCCTAAACGAATTAATGAAGGAACCATTATTACACTTCTTTCTTACTAATATTGTCTTTAATGTTAGGTAATTTATTCATAGTCAATTATTTTCAACTTAATTCTTCGAAGTTTGAATTTTGTCCGGTGGCTCCAAACAAAAAATGCCAGTACTCTCCAGATTCGGATTGTTTCTGGCACTTATTTACCAACTATTTTAGCTCCCGGAGTTTCCGGCTTGCCCATTAACTGTTCTTGGTTTTTGCACCCTAATACTTTTGATTGTTTTTCCATCGGTATCATAATAGATTGATAACGTACTTCCAGTTGTTAAGTCATTTAAGCTGATATTCGTTTGATTCATTCCATTTGTTCCCCTGGTCATTGTCGTAATTGAAACACCTTTTGGAATTACAATGGTTTTCGTTTCTCCTGTGTAGTTTCTGGGTCTCATTCCGCCTTTACCAGGACCTCCAGAACCACTAGCAAACCTTCCATTATTGCCTGCGGCATTTACTCCCATGTTTCCATCACCAGTTCCTCTAACTTGTCCATTCCGACCGGACATTTGCGGGACTTTCAAAAGCTTCAAGGTCACCTTATTTCCACCAATAGCAGATACCTCACCGAATACATCTGGTTTTGGATACCCCCTTGACCCTGCAGCAGTTTTACCTGGATTTCCAGAATTCGAACAACCAACAATAACGAAAATCATCAAGATTGAAACGAAAGTTGTGAATACACGATTCATCTTCATTTTCTACCCCCTTTGATTTTTGGTATTTTCTTGGAACCTATTATCAGGCAAAAAGCTTAATTTAACCTTAACAAAATCAATAAAATAATAATTTTAGCTTATGTCCATTAGCATTTCCAATTAAAAGTTTGAGAGTAGTCAGAGATATCCAGAGTCTGTCAAAAACAGAGAAAGCCTCACACAATGAAGTGTGAAGCTATATAAAAAGGAAAATTGTCCTTCTTTACACAGTGTATCTCTATTTCAGAACAAACTTTGTTTGACTGTGACCTTCTTTTGTCTTTTTCACTTCTAATATAGCAGGTATAGCATCCTTCAGCTCTTGGACGTGGGAGATGACTCCGATCATTCGGCCGGATTGCTGTAAATCGATTAAGGTATCGATCGCTTTGTTCAGTGATTCTTCATCTAAGGAGCCAAAGCCTTCATCGATAAACATCGTATCAATTGAAACGCCGCCTTGAAAGCTTTGGATCACATCGGCCATTCCAAGTGCAAGGCATAAGGATGCATTAAACTTTTCTCCCCCGGATAAAGTTTTTACATCACGAGTTTGCCCTGTATAAGCATCATAGACATCCAAGCCAAGACCACTTTGCTTACCTCGGCTTTCTTGCCGTTCACTGCGCATTAATAAAAATTGGCCATTGGACAAGTGCTTCAATCGTTCGTTTGCCGCAATGATTATTTGTTCAAGGAATTCTATTTGTATATAACGCTCAAATGAAATTTTACTGTTGTTCTGTCCCCTTACAACATCATATAAGTCCGTCACGATTGTAAATTGTCTCTCCAACTCAGCTACACTTTTTTCAGCTTCAAAAATTTTCGTTCTCAACTCTGCAGCTTTCTGATGATAGTGCGTTGATTGTCTTAACACTACATCGGCATCCTCAAATATTTTTTTCAAGTTGTCAACCTCAGTTGCGAGTACTGCCAGGTCAGCCTTAGTTTTATTCTTCAAGGAATCTTGTAGTTCTTTTACTAGCTGCTGAAGGGATGCAAGATTATTTTTAAAAGTATTGATTTCATCCTTTAAATGCGCGCGTTCTTGTTCAGGCAGTTTAGCCCCGTGGTAGGCTTCTTCAGAAGAGAAATGAGCATTTACAAGTAATTGGGCAAATTCCGTTTCTGACTTTTCCTTTTTGTTATTACTTTCTTCTAATTGTTTTCTTGCATTTAAAAGATCTGCCGCTGCTTTTGTCTCTGCTACTTTTGCTGACTGGAGCAGTTTTTGAGCAGTCTCCCAAGCCCGTTCCATTCTCGTTTTTTGAGCTTGTGTCTCAGCGATTTTTTGCTCTAATAAAGTTAAAATCCGAATGTCCTCAGGAATTTGATTTACCTGTTCCTTATAAACCGCTTTTTTGGTTTCAAAGCTCGTGTGCTGCTCTTGATATGCCTTTGCCTTATCCGTTTGTTCCGCTTCCAGCTGCTCTAACTCTTTTTCCTTCTTTTCAAGGTTTTTCTTTACCTTATCAAGGTTCTCTTTCTCTTTTTCTAACAATTTAACCTCGCTACTCAGCCTTTTTCCCTCTGAGGCCAATTGGTTATATTCATGTTGTACATCCTGAATCGGCACTCCAATTTCGGCTACCTCCGCTGACTTTATATCAAACTGATACTTATTGGCTTTCAACTTCGCTGCGGCATCCCGATAATCGCTATCCTTGCTATTTAATTTATTTTTAACTTGCTCGAGCTCGTCCTTTGTCGGAACAGTATCCTGGCCTTGTGCCTTATTTGGGTGCTCAATGCTTCCACATACCGGGCAAGGCTTTCCGTCATGTAAATGTGCTGCCAGAATCGTTGCCTGACCATTCACCCATGCTTCCTCAAGTTTGTCATATTGGTCTTTAATTTCCAGATAGTCTTGTTTTTTAGTCTTGAATAGCTGCTCAAACTCTATATGGTTTTCATTCAGTTTTAGATATTCATGCAAAATACGAACCCTGTCACGCATTTCCACTACTTTTTTCTGCTTTTCTGATAGTTGATCAACTTCCTTTTCCATCCCCTTAATCGTAGTACGAAGCTGATCCTTTACTGCCTTTTCATCTTTTATTTTCTTCTGCAGAAGATCCAGATCATCTTCCAATCTTCGGACCTCTTTTTGTAAGCTCATGAGCTCTAACTTTTTACTATCAATCTCTTTAACTGTTGGTAAAAAGCTTTGGTACCGGTCTAGCTTCCTTACCAGTTCTTCCCGGTCTGCTTTCTTATTTTCCTCTGTTTTGTAATCTCCTTGTGCTTTCGCTAACTGTTTACCAGCCCTTTCTTGCTCTCCTTCAGCCATAACGAGCTTCTGTTTCTTTTCCTTTTCATCCTGACGCCATTCAATTACTTGTTTTTCATAAGACTCAATCTTACTTGCCCGTTCAGCTCGTTCAAGCTGTTTTTCTTTTTCCGCAAAAATAGGGACTTGTCCGGTTAATTCATTCAGTGTTTCCTCTTTATCTTCCAGTTTCTTAAATTGTTCATTTAATTGTTCCGCTTTGTGAAAAGCCTCGAGCTTTTGGTTATAAACACCTTCTGCTTCTTTGGCCTGTTTTTGATTTTTCTCCATTTCATCTTGATAATAAGCAGTCTCTTCGTCCAGGCCGGCAAGTACCTGATTTGTGTTATAGCTTTTTTGTAACAGCGTTTCAAAGAGCACGGACCCTTCCCGTTCCGGAATGGTTGATTGGATATCACGGATAAAGCCGTCTCTTGTATGGGCTTCCCTTTTAAAATCATCCTCGGCTAACTTTTTCTTTTCTTTCAGGCGTTCATTGATCCACAGATACGGCTCTGTTTTAAATATTTTCCGTAGAATTTCTTCCTTATTCGTCGTTTCCGAGGTTAATAGCTTGCGGAATTCTCCTTGTGGCAGCATGACAATCTGGCTGAACTGATCCTTTGTTAGCCCCATTAATGATTCAATCTTTTTATTAATCTCTGAAACCATTTGCCTGTCAACACACGGAACTTCCTTACCATTTTTCTTCTCAAAAAATTCATATTGCTCGCCCGTTGCACTTTTGTTCCCTTTTTTTACATGTGGCAGCTGCCTTTTAATCCGATAGAGGTGATGATGCAACTCAAACTCGAGCTCGACAGATGTATGAACATCATCCTCAGCAAAATCACTTCTCATAAACTTTGTGTCACTGCGGTCTTCTCCACTTGCTGCCCCGTATAGAGCAAAAGAGATCGCATCAAAAATGGTTGTCTTTCCAGCACCCGTATTTCCTGAAATAACAAATAAACGGTTTTCTTTTAGTTCAGTGAAATCAATAACTTCCTTGTCCTTATAGGGTCCAAATGCCGTCATCGTAATTTTTATTGGTTTCATTCCTTTTACACTCCTTTCTTTGCAAACTTATTTTGTTGCTGCAATTTGTTTAGCTGCCGCCTTGAATTCTTCTTCCCCATGTAATTGCTCTTGTAGAACTTCGGTAAAGATTGCCTCTGTTTCCTCCGAAGCAGCTACGCCTTTCACTTCTTGATAGAAAGCTCTAAAAAGTGATAGATCATCCATTTTCTGTCTCGCACCTTTAACACCATCTTGACCACTACCCGTTGATTGAAACTGAACATTTCGTTCTACATGCATCGCATTTGGATAAACGGACCGAACCTTTTCCATCGGAGAAAGAACGGGTGTTTCATCTAATAGACGGACAAACACATAGTCATCGTTCTTTTCATGCTTCAGTAAATCTTCCATCGTCGCCTCTACTGTTCGCATATCATGTAATGGCGTCAACAATCTTTTCTCAACGGTTACTTTTCCTTCCGCATCCATTTCCACGATATAAAAACCTTTTTTATGCCGCTCCTCTGAGATCGAATATTTTAATGGCGATCCTGAGTATTGGATCGTTTCATTTAAGACGAAATGGGCTTGGTGCAAGTGACCTAGTGCCGTGTATTGAAATTTTGAGAAATGATTGGCATCCACCTGTTCTGTTCCACCAATTGCAAGTGGGCGTTCCGAATCACTAGTATTATCCTCATGCTCACCGTGTGGGGTAACAAAGGCATGTCCAACCAAAACATGACGTGCAATGGGGTCCATGTTCGCGGTAATTTCTTCGGTAATCTTTTTCATCGCATCATTATGAGTGCGTATTTCCTCATCCGCAAAAATATGCCTTACAACACTTGGATCAGCATATGGAACAAGATGAAAATGAACCTCCCCATACTCATCTTCAAGTATAATCGAATCGATATTCTTTGAAATTTGACCCACTATATGACAACCATTTGCTTTCATAATATTACTAGCAAAATTCAAACGGCTCGGACTATCATGGTTACCCGCAAGGGCTAAAACTGGAGTCTCAAGTTTGAGGACAATGGTTTCCAGGACCTCATCTAATAGTTTTACTGCCTCCGTAGGCGGGACTGCACGGTCGTACAAATCTCCAGCAATGATAACTGCGTCTGGCTTTTCATCCTCAATTGCTTTAATAAACTCTTGCAGTACATGGTGCTGATCATCCGTCATATAGACACCCTGAACGAGTTTGCCTAAATGCCAATCAGCTGTATGAAAAAATTTCATAGAACCTCTCCCCTTCTTTTTCATTTCCTACTTGTATGGTTATATCGTTTGATTGCATCTTTAAGAGTTTAATAAAAGTTAATACTAAAAACCTGTCCAAATTCTATCTAAAAGTAGTTAGGCGATAAAAATTATACCATTCCTACATTATACTAAAAAAAGTGCACCAAAATCGGCACACTTTAGGATTTAAACGATATATGTAAAAATTGGCTGAAAAGAGCATGTGGCACAATTCACGAGTAAATGAAACAATCAGGACGGTTCAAACTAGTTAAGTTACTTCTTGATCAATTCGAGTTGCAGGTCACTAAAAGGGTAAGTTTTACAAATTCCACCATTACAACCGAAAGGAACTTTTGCCGTTTGTATCTTGGCAGCTTCAACTACCGTAATGGTTTCATAACACGGAAAACTTTGATCATTAGCATTCCAACTTCTTTCTATATTTTCATCTTTGGATTAATGAATTAATAGTTAATAAGTTGTTATCCGGTCCATCCTTTTCCCTCTGATGCCATCAAACAGATCTTCATAACCAATTCCGCCGCGCTCTTCTGAATAACTTTTTTACCCTTTCAGAAAATCTTTCCCTTGCGAAGTAAAAGCAGAACTATTAGTAAGAACTTTGCGGAATAATTTAATCATAGGTCCGACGATGAGAGCCGAAACGATTGTTCCTTCCCGGATACCGCGGATTTCTCCCAATCCAGAAAAAGAGATAGCAACCGCAATGATCACAAGACAAACGTCAAAAAAGAGCTTGACATTGCCAAAGCGTAAAAAATAGCAGGAATTATTTACTATAGGTTATTTTTTAGGTTTCTGAAATGAATGATAAAATAAAAAAATATACACTATTTACTATGAGACATAAATAAAATCAAAGGATGTAACAAATGGATTATTGGAAACCGGATCGAGAATCTAAAATACCTATTTATAAACAACTTTCTGATTATATTGAGAACGGGATTGCTGATGGTACTTTCCCCCATGATAAACCTTTGCCTTCTGAAAGAGGTTTGGCTAAAGAGCTTGGACTAAACAGAAGCACTGTAACTGCTGCATATGACGCATTGGAATCAAATGGGCTTATTAATCGAAGTAGAGGCAGTGGAACAACAGTCAGCAAGGATATTTGGGGAATTGCCCAGAAACGTATTCCCAGTTGGAACAGGTACATCGAGGCAGGTTCGTTTCTGCCCAATTTGCCTGTAACGCAAAGAATTCAAAAAGAAATGACGGAGCATAAACTAATAAATTTAGCCAGTGGGGAATTGTCTCAGGATCTTTTTCCGATGAACTCACTAAGAAAGATTACTTCCAACAGATCCTTTGTGGGAACATTAGGCTATGACCATCCCCAAGGTAATGCGATTCTCCGGGAAACTCTTACGAACCATGTTAAACAGTTTCGTAGAATAGAAACGAACCCATCATCTATTTTAATTACATCAGGGGCACAGCAAGCTTTGCATCTTGTTGTTCAATGTTTGTTAAAACCTGGAGACGCAGTAGCGATCGAAGATCCTTCCTATCATTACAATCTGCCTGTATTCAAATCAGCTGGAATTAAAACATATTTTTTAAAAGTGGATAAAGACGGAATAGACCCAAACGATATAACTGCTTTATATAAAAAACATAGAATTAGGATGATTTTTTTGAATCCCATTTTTCAGAATCCCACTGGTAATTTAATGGATGAAGATAAGCGGAAAAAGGTTCTGGAAATCTCTTCTGAATATGGAATTCCGGTTGTGGAAGATGATCCTTACAGTTTAACATCTTTTACAGGTGAAAGGATTCAAACGCTAAAATCATTAGATCGTTATGGGAATGTTTTATATATTAGCTCACTGACAAAAATCGTTGCTTCAGGTTTAAGGATAGGATGGATTATAGGACCAAAATCGGTTATCGAAAGGTTATCAGATGCCAAGCAGCAAATCGATTTTGGACATGCCAGCTATACTCAATGGATTGCCAATGATTTTTTAGATTCCAAGGATTTTGAATCTCACATTAAGAATTTAGTTAAGCAGTTAGAAAGTAGAAGAGATCAAATTGTCGTTAGTCTTCAGTCCATTTTAAAAGAACAGGTCGATTTTTCTATTCAAGAGGGTGGAATTCATATATGGTGCAGGATAAAAAAAAATTTTAATGAAATTCAATTGCTAGAGGAATCAATTAAAAGAGGAGTCATTTATGTTCCTGGATCAACAATGGGGTCTGAGAATGGATTTGTCCGTTTTACCTTCGCAAGAGAAAAAGAAGAAAATATAAATGAAGGAATAAGAAGGTTTGCTGAAGCCCTTCAAGCAGTTTCAAAATAATGGTCTGTCTTACTCTAACGGGTATGAATGATGCAAACTGTCTTATAAAAAAAAATAGACTGTCTTTTAAAGACAATCTATTTTTTTACTCTTTTAAACTAAATTCCTTGTAACTGACATAGAACATTTTTGGAGGCTATCGGAACGCAGGCTATATGCAATTACTTTCCTCTTGTACTGTTTGACTACATCAACGTGGTCATTGTAACGGTACACAAAAAACCGAACATCTTTTTTCCCTCTTTTCGTATCAATGACTATAGGAGTTCCACCATTTTCTGGATGTAAAAACAATTCCTCTGTTCCTTGATAGATATTATGCCTCTTTAAAAATATTGCTTCGTTAAAATCATAAATAACTTGAATTTTATCTTCACCTTCTAAGCGTTTTCCGTCGATGGTCACGGTGGTATTCGTGTTACTAAGTTTTGAATGAATTTCAAATTTGCTGATAAGCAATTCTACAGCACTTGTTGGGATACTAGTCATCACGATAAAACCAATAGTTATGACAATACTTAAAAGAATGATCCATGTCATATTTCATCATCTCCGTTATTATGGTGGTTACAAAGCGGACAAAGGGTTAAAAAAGTTCTGTTTATTCACAATCTCAACCATATGTATATCCCTAGTGAAATGAACGCTATAAAAATAATCACCACATATAGTAAGGTCAAGTTTGTTGTATTTCTTTTTGTGGAGGTACTGTAATTTTCGTCAGGCTTCACAGCGAAAAATAGAGTAGCAATCACAGAAATAATTAAGATCAAAATAACTAAACCGAACATTATAAACATTCTGCACCTCTTATAAATGTTATAATTTCTCTCTTTAAAGCTTTAATTTTTTATAAGTGCTTATTAAATGATAACTCATCTGGCTCATTTATTAACCATCCAATTCACCTAAAAATAGACCATCCATTTTGAGAACATCTTTAACTATTGCACCCTTAGTTGAGAGGAAACCGATTTGCAGACGATACAGTCAGTTGTCTATTCAACCTGACTCTTGATAAATTTAGCAGATTTAAAGATATAATTTGGCAGTTTAGGAACGGTTTTTAACTTGATTAGGTGTTACACGTATAAACAGTCTGAAAGACGGCTTTCATTAGCTTTTTCGTCAAAAATGTTATACTATGCTAAGGATACATCATATATTATAAGGAAGATTTGCATCGTTAGGAGAACTTTTTATGAATTATAAAGTAGTTATTTTAGATATAGATGGTACCATCCTTCCACATGGAAAAACGATTAGTCCTGCCACAAAGGATGCGATTCAGCGGCTTAGAGACAAAAATATGAAAGTGGTTATTGCTACTGGGAGGGCTCCCTATTTTTCCGAGGCTATTATTCAGGAAACAGGTGTGGATTCCATGGTCTTTTTCAATGGTGCCTATGTCTATTTTGAAGGAAAAGAAATTTACCAGAATGCTATTGATAAAAATATATTAAAAAAAGTACATCACTTGTCAGATGATTACCAGCATCCACTTACTTTTTTAAGTAGTACGAGCTTCAAGGCTACCGATTTAATCCATCCATACGTCGTGCAGGCCTTCAGGAATCAGTCGTGGAAACCTGAACTTGCACCGCCTAAATTTTGGATGGATCAGGATATTTATCAAATGTTCCTTCACTGTGATAAGGAGGAAGAGTCAACCTATCAAACAATGGTTCCAGAATTAGATTTCCGAAGGTGGACTACAAAGGGATCAAAAACATGTGATGTGAATTTGTCCAATTCAAACAAAGCGGTTGGTCTAACAAAATTGTTAGACAAGTTTGGTATTGCACCCGACGAAGCAGTTGCCTTTGGGGATGGATTAAATGATATTGAAATGCTGTCTATGGTTGGAATGGGCGTAGCCATGGGGTCTGCTCGCGATGAAGTGAAACAAGCTGCTAATCGCGTAACATTCTCCGCCGAAGAAGACGGTGTACGCTACGGTTTAGAGCGACTAGGTTTAATCTAAACAGATTCCTCTTTCCTGCTTACAAACTTGGAAATGCTGATTTTTTTAAAATGAATAAAAGCTTTTAGATCAGTCCCAAAGACTTTTTTCTACAAGCTTTTTCATAGTAATATACTTTTTTACAGATTCTAAATCGCACTGAAAAAGAACAAGAGAACCGTCCCCTTAAACGAGCTGTGGATCTTTTTCAATGATCTTCAAAAACTTCATGGCGTTTGCTAGGTCATGGTAGCCTTCATTTCCTGAAAGTACCCATCGGTTCAAGCCTTCTAACTCCATCATCTGTTTTACATCGGGTTGATTCGGGTCCATGTCTAGCAAAATTTTTGTAAACCGTTCAGCAAGCTGAGCATCAAAAGCAGGTAAACTAGTAAAATTACAATGAGAATAGCCGGGTGATGTCCAAATTGACTTTAATTTACGATTTCCTATTTGCCCTGTTTCTAAAAGGCGTATCCACGTTGAGTGACCGATTGCCCCTGCATCTGCCTCCCCCTTTTCCAGTGCATCAAGTACCTCAAGTTCACTTGTTCCCGTATCACCATGTTTACCCACATCTAAGTCAAAGCGAATGATCGATAAGTCTTTATTTAGATTATAGCCCTCTTCAGCTAAGTAGTACGCAGGTAAAATGGCCGCCTGCCCAGAATCACGACTTCCCAACGCAACCCTTTTTCCCTTTAAATCTTTACTACTTCTAATATCGGAATCTGCTTTAACGACTAATTTTGTTGTAAAATCTAGGTCTGTATCACGCATTCCTAAAATCTGGGCCTTCCCTTGAAGCCGTTCTTGTACCTTTACGTAAGCAACATTTGTATTCCAAGCAATATCAATAAAACCGTCCATTAATGCTTCCACTTGGGCTTCATAGTTTGAAAATAATACATAGTCTAATGAAAAATTTTCCTTTTGAAATAAGGCACGAATCGTATCCCAAATCGTGACAACTTTCGGATCATAGGCTACGGCACCAAGCATAACTGTTTTGGTCATTTTTATTCTCCTCACATTAATGGTAAGCCGACTAAGCTTTTACCAATCCATGTTTTTAATATTTCCGTTGTTGGTGCCATTACGCTTCCAGCACGACTATCACGATAGTAGCGTTCAACAGGTAAGCGCTTCGTAAAGCCGATGCCGCCGCAAACCTGCATCGCTGTCCCAGTTACATTGACAGCTGTTTCACAAGCAAGTGTTTTTGTTGCTAATACGGATAAAAGTGCTTCTGGATCTGCGTTGTCCAGCATTGAGGCTGTCTTTTTTACATGTGCATTGGCACCATCAACAGCTACATACATATCTGCTAAATACATTTGAATAGCTTGATAGTTTGCAATCGAAGAATCAGCATTTTGGTGTGTTCGTTTTTTTGTATGTTCGATTGCACTAGTAAGCGCTGCTCTGGCAATGCCTACGTTAACGGCAGATATGCCGGCAATAAAGACAGGTGCAACAAGATCAAAAATGACACCCAGACCAATACCTTCTTTTCCAACCAAATTTCTAGCGGGAACTGGAGAATCATTTAATTCCATCACAATACTTGAATTACCAGCCATACCAATTCCATCCCACTCACCTGAAAACGAGAGGTTTTCTGTATCTTCTTCGACGATAAAAATATTTAACCCTACTTGTCCTTCTGGTGCTTTCGCAACAACTAGATAATAGTCGGCTTGATTTCCGTTTGTTACGAAGCTTTTTTTTCCATTTAAAATAAACGAATCTCCCTTACGGACCGCCTGTATCGATGGTTGATAGAAATGAGCTCCATTCGCTGTTTCACTAAAAGCAAGTGTTGCGATTTTTTCCCCTTTGGCAATAGGTCTGAGCACTCGCCCTCTTTGTTCTCCTTCCGAATAACGTGCCAGGACAGCTGTTCCACAATTATGCATAAGGAAACACATCGCTGTTGAAGCACAGGCTTCACCTAATACTTCCATAACAGACGCAAGCGTTTCAAAGTTAGCATCATGTCCACCAAATTCTTTTGGAACTAGCAGCCCCATTAAACCTGCTTTTTTGAGTGCTTCAAAATTTTCAATTGGAAAACGGCGTTCCCGATCAATTGCTGCTGCATTAACCGCTAACACATTTTGGGCAACTTCTTTGGCAATTGCAATTAAACTACCTGTTTGTAAAACTGACATACTTATTCCCCCTTACATGAAATTCGGTGTGTGGAGCGTTGATATTTTCATTGCTTGATCTTCGGTTAAACCAATCGTAACGAGACGTTTAATCCGGTTTTCATGCATTTTCGCTTGTAACTCTTTGACCGCATGAAAACCTTTTTGGATATGCTCAGGCTGTCTGCCACCTCCTGCTAAAATTGCCAATGCTTCCATAGTGTGTGAATTCCCTCCAGCAGCTGCTGCAACAAACTGCTGGCGCTGTTCAACTGTTTCAAATAAAGAATGAATCAAATTAGGCTGATTTATTAGCTGCTGACGGACGTGAGCAATTCCATAAGCAACGTGTCTTGCTTCATCTTGTCTTGCCAATTGAACAATTTTCCGCGTCACTTCATCTGGAGCATGACGTTCGATAAATTGCAGCAAGTCCAGAAAGGTTCCTTCCCCTAAGACGTGCATCATAAAAGAGGATTTAAAATAATCCTCTTCAATGTACAAACTATGCAGCGAACGTTCCGTCATGACCGACGAAAATTGTAAACCGCCGCCATTTGCCATTGCTCGTTTTGTAAATACTTCGATATGGCGTGCTTCATCTAGAACAAGAGTGGCAAGAAATAGTATAGGTTCAATAAAATGGGGGTGGATGCGATGAAGAAACTTTGCAGGAACATAAAAAGCTGAAAATTCATTCTCTGCTAAAAAAGTCATAATCTGACATACAGCCCATTCTACATCTTCTGGTAATTCCGCTAACTCATTCCAAGGAATATCTGTCGTTGGATTCCATTGTGACGTTTTGGCTTGCTCATATAAGTCAGCAGCATTATCCGTCCATACTTCATCTGCATTATGTAATGCAAAAGTAAATTCGGGATTTCCGGCTTCAGCAACTGCCCCCCTGGGGACAAAGCCAAGGTAGGCATGTGGTTGATCCATTATTTTTGCCATTCTCCCTGTTAGCCAATCCTTCAATCGAATTGTGCCATTTTTGCCTCGTGGCAGTTTAACACCCCAATCAGGCATACTGGTAAAGTTAGCTTGGTGCTGTCCTTTTTGGACTATAAATTTTGTATATTCTCCAGCATCAATCGATTCAAGAAAGATATGACTATTCAATTTACACCATGACTTCAGATCTTCTTTACCGTCCGGTTGGGTGCTGTGTATTTCAACAATTTCTTCATCGGACACATGTGTTAAGGCATTGTGGATTATAAGAAAATATTCTTCTCCGGGTAATAAATTCCCAACATTACAAATGTATTTTGGAGTATATCCAATAACTTGAAAACCTTCTTCCAAAAGTAAAACCACCTCTTATATAATAATTCGTTACAAATTATTATATTTGAGGACAGCTTTAATATGACTTTAATTAGAATGACAATCGAGGTACTCTTGTATTTTCATAAACTGCACATCTTTTAATATAGAAAAGCGGCTGTCCAAAAGTTGATTGAGCATCAATCTTGGAACAGCCCTTTTTTATTCCTTCACAGGATAAATCACTTTGTTGCAAAAATGTACTTCCCTTACCAAAAGAATAATGGAGCGAACCCAACTCCCACAAATGGAACGAAAACGGGAGGTCCAAAAAACGGTCCTGGTCCAAAAAAACCAAACCCATACCCATCATTTGGTCTGGAAGCACCTAATTCCTCAATCTCAAGTCCTTCTTTTTTTACCCTTACTACTCTACCAGTTGTCCATTCCCCGTCACTATTTTTAAACCGAATCATCTGGCCCTTTAAACGCAGTGCTTTCTCATAATCTAATTGCATGATATCTCCTCCTTTACAAATGGCATATTATAAAATATGTAGGATGTCCTAGTTGTGTACAAGCAAATAACCCAAACAAATCCTATCATGAAAAATTTCTTAACATAGTTTCCAACATATCTAATTGAGCCCTAAAATATATATTCTAAATATGCACTACCATCAATTGCCTATGGATTATGTATGATTATCTTACTTGAAAGGAAAATGATTATGGATACTAAAAAGGAGCCAGACACGAATAAAAAAAGGACGAATGTCATTTATATCGTGCTCGATGATGTTGGATTTTCTGCTTTAGGATGCTATGGTTCGGAGATTGAGACCCCTAATATAGATTCAATAGCTAAGAACGGATTGAGATACAATCATTTTCATGTTACCCCATTGTGTTCACCGACTCGTGCTTGTCTTCTTACAGGCCGTAATTGCCATTCTGTTGGAGTAGGTACTGTTACTGAATTTGATTGGGGACCTCAATTTCCTAATAAAAGGGGAAGAATTACAGAACGAGCTGTTTCAGTCGCTGAAATCTTAAAAATGAACGGGATCGCCACTTATATGGCAGGAAAATGGCATCTCGTTCCTGGACATGAAGCAGCGTCTAGTGGACCGTTTGATAATTGGCCTCTTTCTAAAGGCTTTGAACGGTTTTATGGATTTTTATTAGGTATGACGGATCAGTATGCACCAGATTTAATCTATGATAATCATCGTGTACAGAAGACGAAAAAACAAAACTACCATCTATCCGAAGACCTGGTTGATAAAGCACTGGAATTTCTAACCGATCACCTATCCGTTACTCCGGAACGCTCATTCTTTCTCTATTTAGCATTTGGTGCTCAACACGAACCACATCAAGTACCAAAACCGTTTATCGATAAATATGAAGGAGTTTATGATAAAGGCTGGGATCACATCCGAAAAGAGAGGTTTAAGCATCAAAAAGAATTAGGCGTTATTCCTCAAGAGACCGAACTTGTTGAACGCAATCCCGGCATCAAGCCATGGGCAGAGCTGACACATAAAGAAAAGACACTGTTTATTCAATTTCAGCAGACGTTTGCTGGTTTTTTAACACATACAGATCAACAAATTGGAAGGCTACTGAACTTTTTAAATTTAAAAAATAAACTTAAAGAAACAATTATTGTTTTACTATCGGATAATGGAGGCAGTCAGGAAGGCGGCTGGAATGGTTCGATTTACGATTCTGCCTACTTCAATGGAATTGAGGAAAGTGTGGAAGAGATGTATAAAAAGAAAACTGAAATTGGTGGTCCTTCAGTCAGTCCTAATTATCCTAAGGGTTGGGCACAAGCTGCTAATACGCCTTTTAAATATTATAAGCAAGATACTTTTTTGGGGGGCATTCGCGTTCCCCTTATCATTCAATACCCCCAAGTGATCCAAGACCCAGGAGCGATTCGTACACAATTCTACCATGCGATTGATATCACGCCTACAATCCTGGAGTTATTATCGATTAAGCCTCCACAAAAATATAAAGGTGTTGAACAAATGCCTATGCATGGGGTAAGTATGATGGATACATTTACAATCCCCGAAGTGTCCACCAAACGAAAAACGCAGTATTTTGAAATGCTTGGTAATCGGGCTATTTGGCATGACGGATGGATGGCTGTTACCTACCATGAAAGAGGGATCCCTTTTAGTGAAGATAAATGGGAGCTATATTATCTAAATAAAGACTTTTCACAAAAGTATAATCTAGCAGAAAAATATCCAGAAAAAGTAAAATACCTTGATGAACTCTGGATGCAGGAGGCAAAAAAGTACAACGTTCTCCCTTTAGATGACATCCCATTTCGTAAGGGATATCAAGGCTTGCAGGAGGGACGAACAATCTTTACCTACTATCCCGGAATGGCTCATTTGCCAACCAGTGCTGCTCCAAGAATAACGATGACTTCTTATTCCATTACTGTTCCTATATTTCGCGTAAACCATAAAGAGGAAGGTGTTTTAATTGCTCATGGGAGCCATTCAAGTGGGTATTCTCTTTATATAAAAGATAATTACTTGATTTATGAATATAATTACGTTGGTACAGTCTATAGGGTTAAATCTTCTGTAGAAGTGCCCGTTGGTTTTTCAACCATCCACTTTGAGTTTAAGAACAGATTCACTCAGGGATCAGGGCGGATTTATATTAATAACCAATTAGTAGGGACAGTCGATATAGCACGGACTTTACCATTTATTATTTCTTTTGAAGGGTTAGACATAGGACGCGATCGATTAACACCGGTCAGTTCTAACTACCCGATACCGGAATTCCCTTTTACAGGACAAATTAAACAGGTAGATTTTGTACTTCTGGATGAACATAATAAAACCCATCCAGTTTATGATGAAGACAAAGAACCGATTTATATTAATGTGAATGGAACCATTATTTTGCTTTAAATGGATTTATTCATTTCCACTGGAACCCTAAAACTGGCCATTCTTTGGCTGATTCAATGTTTTTCATCACAAAAATTCGTAGAGCCCAACAACTAGAAACCCATAGCTTTTAACTCCGTTTATCACTCTTTGCTGGATGACCCTTGTCTTTCCAGATCCAAAAGCAGAGTCTTCATTTCTAATCCACCACGGTAGCCGGTTAACGATCCATTCTTTCCTACAACACGGTGGCATGGCACAGTGATTAGAACTGGATTAGCTCCAATAGCTGCCCCTACGGCACGAACAGCGGCTGGTTTATTTATATCGTTTGCTATGTCAGAGTATGACTTAGTCTGCCCGTACGGAATCTCACAAAGTGCATTCCAGACTGCAAGCTGGAATGCTGTTCCTTTGAAATCAAATGGAACAGTAAATGTTTTCCGTTTTCCTTCTAGATATTCAATGATTTCAACCTTATAAGGTTCAAGCTTTTCGCCGTCCTCAACAAGCAGACTCCCTGGAAAGCGTTTCTTCGCCCATCCAGACAATTCATCGAATGGTTTGTTCTGTGAACCAACATAGCACAGTCCTTTCGAGTTTGATGCAAGATAAAAGCTCCAATCCTGTTCCCTCAGCAAAGACCAAAAAATGGTGGGTTTATTCTTTTTTTCCATGGTAAATTTCCTCCGTTTTATTGCTTTGGCTATGTACCTGACGATACTGTACTGGTATGCCCAGTTTCTTTTTAAACAAAAAGGGCGTGTTAGGCATGCCTACATAGGTTAATATTTCTTATACCAATTTTATCATTTAAAAATAGAAGGCTTTTGAGAACGGAATAGCAAGAAAACAAAACTAGTCAATTGTAACCATGGAAGAACTGAGAATCCTACACTACTTTTTATCACTGCCGTGTCTTTTATTCAATCATTAAATTGAATTTCTTTTTTAACAGAAGCTGACCTTCGCCCCTCTGTCTATTCTCTTTTAAAGGTCAGCAAAAATTTAGTTCGCCGGAGGATACAAAGTGTCACAAATAGGGTAAAATGGTACCAGAAACCTAAGTGAAATGGGGAGAAGCGAATGATCAATAAAGTCGGTCAAATCATGCTCTATGTAAATAACCAGGATGAAACAGTAGCATTTTGGAAAGAAAAAGCAGGGTTTAGCGTTATTTCTGAAGTAAATAATGGTCAAGGACTAAGATTTATTGAAATAGCCCCCACTAAAGAATCGGAAACAAGTATTATTCTCCATAATAAGGAATTTATTGCGAAAATGCAGCCGGAATTAAATCTTAACACACCATCATTAATGTTTTTCTCAGAAAATATTGATCAATTGTATAAGGATTTTTCCGATAAAAATATCACAGTTGGAGAAATGGTGACAATGCCTACTGGTAAAGTATTTAACTTTGCTGATAACGAAGGCAATTACTTTGCAGTAATGGAAAAAAAGTAAATTAGTAGACGGTAGTAGTTGGGGCAATCCCCTAATCTATGCGGATGCCCCTTCCATACTAATCAAGCGAAATTGTTTATGATTAAACTGAGTGGAAGACGTTACCCAACAATTGGGACGGGGCGAATTTTAATTGTGCGATAGCACGAAATTATTTTGCTATATTATACATTCCTACTACAAAAGGGTTTGAACAGCCAGATATTCAAAGTAGGAGGTAGTACTTAATAATTCAATAACTTTATTTGACTTGTCTGACTGAACCATCAAGTACGGACCACCAGGGAGGACCTGCGGAATTCTCTGAAGTTTTATTTAAAAGAAACCTTGAAATCATGGTTTGGACTCTTCCATCGTTCAAGAAAAGACCATGCATGGCTATGTCACTCCACTTCTTCTTCAGGGCCAGTGTTAAAACGGTATCCTTATAGATGGCTGAACTTTCTAGTGAAACCGTCCCATCTCCATCACCATCCGCATCGGGAGAATCAAAATTAAAGAAATTTTTTGCCCGACTATCTGGGCTCTGAAGCTGGACAATGACTTTTGTTTTCGTTTTTTCACCCTCTCCAGTAAGAATTAGAAATTTTTTTCTGACCACTTCCGGAAGCTCGCTTAAATTCAGCATCGCTGGATTTTGCCTATCCCAGAATGTTTTTATCTGTTTGAGCCTATTAAGAAACATTCCTTTGTCATCATCACCAATGTTGGATTGCCAATGGTTAGGATTGAATAAATCAAAATCTTGCCCGTTTTCAAAAACAACCGCATCCTTATATGTCGGACACATCTCATAAACCGAAGGAAACGTACGGGCTATCTTCCTGAATTCATCATTTGAATTGAGCAGCGGAAATTTAAAACCGCTCTCTCCGGCAGTTAGAGAAATCAGAGCCCTTACGGAACCTTTAAAAGGACATGCTGCCAAAACAGCATGCTCAATGACATCATAATTCCCTTGCAAATTTTGCAAATAGCAGCTGAATACCATTGCACCCATGCTATGAGCAATAAAGTTGAACGTTTTTACCGAAAGTTTCTCCTTTAGATAAGTAACATAATTAGCTAAACGCTTGGCCGTTTCTGCCGAAGATTTCCTCCAATCATAACCAAAAATATAAACTGGCATTTTAGTCTTATTCTCGAGGATGTATACTGCTTCCCGATAAGGCAGATCCTCTACATCACCCCGCTCAATAATCGATTTTGAATTGACTTCATAACGACTATCCTGTTTTAAAGACAGTTCATAGATCGTTTCATATTTGCTTTGAATCGTTGACCATATCGTATCAAAATCAAGTGTGTTCACATTGACAAGTTTCGTTCCTTGTAATCCTGGGATTAAAATAGTTGGGACAGACAAACCTTTTTCCTCCTTCATGCATTGACTGCATTTTATTCTATAGATTAAGGGACGGTTCTTTTGTTTCATAAAGCAATTCCTATTATTTTAACAAGGTCGGCGTAACTCAATTTTATTGTTCTTATAAAAAAGACTGACTAAAATAGCCAGCCAAAGCTGACGCAAGGTGCTTCCTTACGCCTTGTATATAATATTCAAGTACAAGGACAGGCGTTACAATCCTTCTGAATATATTGCAAAATGAAAGATTTACTAACAATTAACGGATAAAAATAAGTTTTCAGCAAATAATACTTCTATTAATTTATGAATAGGAGAGAATCGATATGGAACAATCACTTTACGAAAAAGTTGGCGGAGAGGAAGCGATAGCCAAAGTTGTGGACTATTTTTACTCCGAGTTAGTACTTAAGGATAATACAGTAAATCATTTTTTTAAGGAAACGGATATGGAAAAACAACGCAGTCATCAGACAAAATTTATAAGTTTTGCATTAGGCGGTCCAAATCAATATTCTGGACAATCTATGGCAAAAGCTCACCAAGACATGAATCTTCAACCAGAACATTTTAATGCTATTGTAAAACACCTTCACGATGCTTTAGCTCACTTTGGAGTAAATGAAGCTGATATAGATACAGCTTTAACTAAAGTGGCATCACTAAAAGACGATATATTATATAAATAACTCTTATTCAGGCTAACAATCCCCACGTGGGAGACTAAGTTGCCATAAACGGGCACTTTTCATTTTGACTAACAGGTAACTTAATTTAAATAGGGCCCATTAATTCTATTTGGATCCATAAATAAAACTAAGATCCTCTCTGCTGAAAGGATCTTAGTTTGTAATAACACACAATTAGAATTTTCGAAAATGGTTACCCTGAAGCAAGTGAACTATCTCTGAGTGAACATAAGCGTCACCTTATCCAAGACAGTGCCTATCAAAATCCCAGTTGCATACCGAATCAGATCCACGGTAAGAAAACCCTTGCCCAGGATCAATCCTCCGAGCACTGTACCTCGTATGTGATTAATCCAGTCTGCCTGATATAGCTGACTGAGTTCAATTCCGAAGCTGAACAAAAGGCTAAGGAAAATGGCTGTGAGCAGTCTATTCCGAACTAATAAGAACCTAAATCCAAAATAGACCATCATAGCCCACAGCGCATCCCCAGCATTCTGCGCTACAAATAACAGAAGTAGATGGCTGAATTTTCTGGAGGCTAATCCCAATAAAATAGTAATAGCAATGGTTATCATATAAGCTATTCTCATGTTACGATAACGCGGGCTGATAGATTTGTTTGTTGATAGTTTGGAAGAAAGCAAGCGGATCACTCTTTGACATAGTATTGGTATTCGTTAAATTTCATTTATTATATAAACTCGAATATACAGTTATTACATGATAGCAGCTTATAGATTGGTGTTTATTTTTTCCAAAACCATTCCTTCTTTATTTGTGGGTGCATTGGTTCGTGCTTTTAAAAAATTATAAAAGAAAATGGACTAACTATTTCAAATATTATTATCGGCGACTTTCAGCAATTTTGCAGGAACGCTATTTCTTTAGGTAACGCAACCTATATTAGTGGGATTTCCAGCTAATGATATATTCAGTCTGTTGATTTGGAAGATCTAATTTCGGATCTTCTACTAGCCATTCTCCTTTGAGCGTTAACTCCCGACATGCTAAATCAAACTGGCAGATCGCGATTCCCATATCCAAGATTTGCATATCATATCCTAATTTTGCGCTATAGTTTGGCGTGTGCTCGATGTAAAAATGACAAACCCTGCGATCTGCAGTTAAAACTAGTCTCCACGGTTGTTTATTGGATGCTGAAGGTCCGAGCCTCACCATTTCAATCGGTATTTCAAGCCAGTCAGCATGTTCTTTTGTTAAGCTGACTTCGAAGTTAGCATCATAAAAAAGCTGATCCCATGGCTTTTTGTTATCTGCTTTGACTACGAAGCGAAGCGCTTTGTCCAAAACCCTTTGTTTGTTTTTTGGATAACCAACAGGTGTGATACACGGAATGAACTCCCCTTCACTAAATTGGATTTCCTTTTCGAATGAATTTCGATTGAAGGTTCCACCCATCCAGCAGGTACCCATATCTAATTCATTTAAAAATAATACTAGTTTATGAAAGCAGTAGGCTAAATCCAAAAGTGCATATCGATTATTTTGCGCAACCCCGACCAAATAACCGCTTGGATTTTTGATGAATCCATATGTTCCTAACTTTATTCCTTTGTCAGACACATTATTGGTTACCAGAACAAGCTCAATTCTGCTCTTATTTTCAAAAAGTCCGATCAAATTATGTTCGTCCGCTATGTATTCGGATAGTTTGTTTAAATCACGATCGGTAATCCTTTGCGTATCATACGTTCTGATCGAATGGCGCTGCTGCATCGTTTCTATAACAGATTTTTGAGATTCCACCTATTTCCCTCCTGTTCCTTTCATGAGAATTTCACAAAGAATAGCTAAAATTTCAAATCCCTGGAAACATTTTTTGAGGTTAATCTTATCATTTTAAACAATGGGGCCGCTCCAAATTTTATTGGCGCAACCCCTTTTTCATCCATACAATTACTCCAACAATTTAATAAAGAATAACCGATAAAGTCTATTATCATTTTGTCCCGGTAACCTCTATCGAGACAAAAGAACCGTCCCCATGATCATTTCCAGTCCCCTTGATGTTCCAAATGTCTTTTGCATATTCACGGATTGTCCGGTCACTTGAAAAGAATCCTGATTTGGCAATGTTGATTAGACTCTTTTTAAGCCAGCCTTGTCTGTTTCGATATTCCTCGCTGATTTTCTCATGAATAGTGGCGTAGGCTGCAAAATCCCGGAGGACAAAATATTGGTCATTCTGATCAAGCAAAGCCTCAAAAATGGCCGTAAACTCCCCTTCTGACCCCGGGAAAAATCCATTAACCAATTGCTCGACTACTTGATGGATCCGATGATTATTATGATAGTATTCACCCGAATAATAGCCGCCATTTCTTTCATAGTTAAGAACTTCACTGGCACTTAATCCGAACAGGAAAATATTCTTGTTTCCAACCAGCTCTGTTATCTCAACATTTGCACCATCGAGCGTTCCCACCGTCAAAGCACCGTTCATCATAAACTTCATATTTCCTGTTCCGGAAGCCTCTTTACTAGCGGTTGATATCTGTTCACTTAAATCTGCTGCAGGAAAAATATCCTCCGCAAGGGAGACACGATAATTTTCAAGAAAGATTACTTTTAATTTAGTGTTTATCTCCGGATCATGATTGATCTTTTCGGCAACTGTATTGATCAACTTTATAACCTTTTTGGCAAAATAATAGCCTGGAGAGGCCTTTGCACCAAAAATAAATGTTCTCGGGAACATAGGATAATGTGGATCTTCTTTAAGGCGGTTATACAAATACATAATATGAAGTACATTCAGGAGCTGACGTTTATACGCATGCAATCGTTTTACCTGAACATCAAAAATAGAAGCTGTGTCTACTATGACACCAGATTTTTCATAGATGATCTTTGCTAGCCTTTCTTTGTTGGCTAACTTGATCGCAGCTAATTGTTTTAGAAAGACAGAATCATGCTTAAATTTCAGCAGCTCTTCCATTTTTTCTGGCTTTGCAATCCATTCGGTACCAATGGATTCATTTATAAGGCTTGAGAGCTTTGGATTGGCCTTTAACAACCAGCGCCGATGGGTGATCCCATTTGTTTTATTATTAAATCGCTCAGGAAACTCTTTATAATAAGTGCTCATTTCTCTTTCTTTTAATATCTCCGTGTGCAGCTTGGCCACCCCGTTACTACTATGGCTGCCTACAATCGCAAGTGGCGCCATTTTTACAACACCATCTGCAATGATGGCCATGCTTCCGATCTTATCCCAATCCCCAGGGTGCTTATCCCACAACTGCTTACAGAAACGCTCATTAATCTCTTCGATAATCATAAACATTCTTGGCAAAAGCGGTTGAAAAATCCGAATTGGCCACCGCTCCAATGCTTCGGATAAAGTAGTATGATTGGTATAAGAAAGAGTGTTTACCGTAATATGCCAGGCTTCATCCCAGCCTAATCCCTCTTCATCTAGTAGTATTCTCATCAACTCTGGAACGGCAAGGGCGGGATGGGTATCATTAATATGAATACTAACATATTGATGAAAATCAAGCAGGCTCCGCTGCTGTTGTTTGTATGTGTGAACAATCGAACTAAGACTGGCAGCTACAAGTAAATATTGCTGCTTTAGGCGAAGAATTTTCCCTTCATCATGGGTATCATCAGGATATAACAAATGGGAAATGGTTTCTGCTTCTTTTTTATTAGCAGCAAAATGAGATGGTTCTGCACTCCAAAGCCTTAACGTATTTACATTGTTTGTTTGGAATCCAATAACCGGAAGATCATACGGAACGGCCTTGACAATTTCGGCGTTCACATGTCGGAAAACTAGCCTTCCATTTTCCTGAGCACACTCTATTTCCCCCCAGAAAGGAATAAGCACAGAATCCTCAGCTTTTCTTACCTCCCACACAGCGCCACTCCGAAGCCATTGTTCTGGGAGCTCAACCTGATACCCATTGACAATTTTTTGCTCAAACAACCCATTCTTATAGCGAATCCCACAACCATGCCCCGGAAGATTTAGCGTCGAAAGCGAATCGAGAAAACAAGCAGCCAGTCGTCCCAGCCCTCCATTTCCCAGTCCAGCATCAGCTTCCATCTCCTCCAGTTCTCCAAAATCAATCCCTAATTCTTTCAGGCCTTGATCAACCACCTCTTCAATCCCAAGGTTCAGTAAATTATTACGAAGCAGTCTTCCCAATAAGAACTCAATCGATAAGTAATAGACCTGTTTTTGCCCGGATTTCTGATTTTGCTCATTTGTTTTTATCCAGTTAGTACGCACATACTCCATACTCATACGGGCAAGCGTTTGGAACTGTTCACTCTTTGTACTCTCATCCAAGCTCGTATTATAGGACATTTCGAGCTTTGTTTGATAGACGGATTTAAACTCTTGTATGCTCGAGAACATCCACATCACTCCTTGAGACTAGGTCTTTATAAAGCTGATAATAAATAGTTGCAGACCGTGTCCAGCTATAATCCATCTGCATGACACTTTCAACAAGCAGATTCCAGTCCTGTTTGTGATGGTAAAAATTTAAAGCTCGTTCAATTGTAAATAGCATGTCATGGGCATTGAAATTGGTGAAAGTAAACCCGTTTCCGGCGCCGTTATTTCCATTATAAGACTTGACGGTATCATTTAATCCACCAGTCTCGCGAACAATCGGAATCGCTCCGTAACGAAGTGCAATCAATTGACTAAGTCCACAGGGCTCAAACTTTGAAGGCATTAAAAAAAGGTCTGCTCCCGCATAGATTTGATGCGCAAGATCTTCATTAAATCCGATAAAGACACGGCACTGGTCATAGTATTTAGCAGACATATTACTAAAGAAGTGTTCAAATTCCCGATCACCTGTCCCTAAGACAATCAATTGTACCCCTGTTGCCATGATCTCATCGAATACTCCCTTAACCAGCTCAATCCCTTTTTGTTTAGTTAATCTTGTTACCATGCCGATCAGTGGGATGTTTTCATCCTGTTGTAGACCAAAATGTCTTTGAATAGATAACTTATTTAGTAGCCTCTTCTCATGATTTTTTGGACCATACTCAGCAAGTAAAGCTGGGTCTGTTTCCGGATCGTATAAACGATTATCAATACCATTCAAAATGCCGACTAGATCAAATCCCCGGCTTCGCAATACGCCATCAAGTCTTTCACCAAGATAGGCTGTCTGGATTTCCTCCATATAGGTTGGACTCACAGTCGTAATTTTATCTGCCGAAATTAATGCTGCTTTCATAAAAGATACATTCCCGTAAAATTCTAACTGCCCTGAATGAAAATAATCGTCTTCTAATCCAAGCAAATCCCCAAGGATTTCTTTTGGAAAAATACCTTGAAATTGAAGATTATGAATCGTAAAGACGGTGCGGATCTCTTCATAGCCTTTTCGATTACGATACTTTTCTTTTAATAAAAATGGAATCATCCCTGTATGCCAGTCATGACAATGAATAATGTCAGGATAAAAGCCGATTTCCTTAATACTTTCGAGAACAGCTAGATTAAAATAGGAAAATTTTTCTCCTTCATCAAAGTCCCCATACATTTGACTGCGTTTAAAGTAGTATTCATTATCAACAAAGTAGTAAACCACACCATCAAGTTCAAGCTGTTCAATTCCACAGTATTGCTGCCTCCAGCCGACAGGAACAATGAAATCGGTTAGTTTTTCCATCTGTTGTTTGTATTCATCAGATATTAATTGGTATTTGGGAAGGATTACCCTTACATCCATCCCTAGTTTTTTTAGCTCTTTCGGAAGTGACCCTGCCACATCAGCAAGTCCACCCGATTTGATAAACGGTACACATTCTGACACTGCAAATAATATTTTCATGAGTTCATCCTCACTCCCTGTACCAAACCTTTTTTCAAGATATACGGAGCCTCCTGCGTTCCGGTGATCGCAACCCCGGATTCAACCCGTACATCCTTGTCGAGAATAGCATGATCTAACACACAATTTTCGCCAATTTGTGATTTTTGCATAATGATACAGTTTTTAACAACTGCACCTTTTGCAATTTTAACCCCTCTGGCAATTATGCTGTTTTCCACCTTTCCTTGTATCTCTGCTCCATTGGCCACCATTGAATTGTGAACAACCGCAGTTTTTGCATAGCGAGTTGGTGGTTCGTCCTTTACCTTTGTCAAAATGGGGCGATCCTTAAGAAACAGCTTTTTCCAGATTTCTAAGTTGAGCAAATCCATGCTTGCGGAAAAGTAGCTTTTAACTGAATTGACCGTAACTGCATATTCATCAAAATTAAAATAACAAACTCTGTAAGGACTATCGATATCTGTTACGACATCCCTCATTCCCAAATAACCGGTTTTATACCGGGATACAATCAATTCAAGCAAGAGCTCTGTCTTTATAACAAATATCTCAAGAGATTGGCCATCTTTTCGTACTTCGGATATATCACAGCCATTTTCAATATGCCATTCCAGCAGCTTCTCAAAATCGATATTAAAAATCAGGTTAGCTTTTGAAATCAACGCATATTCCTGTGTACTTCTTTTCAAAAAATCAATATTGGCCGCATAATTGTCAAATGACCCTATATCTCTGCTAGGTTTATCAAATATTGACGATGGAAAGAAAAATAACCCATCACGTTTTCGATTGAGGTCCCAGTTCTTGCCGGAGCCAAGGTGATCCATTAATGATCTGTACTCATATTTTGGAAAAATAGCCACGCTCTGAATCCCTGAATTGACCATGTTCGAAAGCACAAAGTCAATTAGCCGATATCTGCCGCCAAACGGAATAGCAGCAACTGAACGATGGCGTGTTAACTCAATAAGGTCTTCAAAAAAGGTTGTTGCATCAATAATACCAAGTAACCGTGTGTTCAAAGCCATAACCCCCTGATGTCTGTCGTTTATTTAGATACGATTTCCGCAAGTGTTTCTTCAGAAACAAGCAGAATCTCTCCTTCGTTTCTTGGACGGATGACCGCCCCATCCGGTACAACAAGTCCCGATGATACAATCGCTTTTTCAATGATACAATTTCGGCCGATTACCGCATCTGGCATAATAACTGCTTCGTTTAGCACAGTGCCCTTTTTAACTGTTACTCCCTGAAAAACTACCGATCTTGTAAGATTTCCTTCGATTATACACCCCTCGTTAACAAGCGAATCTATCAGACTCGCATCTTGACTTAGGAACTGTGGCGGCTGATTTGGGTTAACAGAATAAATCCGCCAACTTTGATCAAACAAATTTAGCTCACAGTTTTCATCTAACAAATCCATGTTGGCCTCCCAAAGGCTTTTAACCGTTCCAACATCCTTCCAATACCCCTTAAAAGGATATGCAAATAACTTTTTCCCATCCTTTAGCATTAAAGGAAGAATATCCTTCCCAAAATCATGGCTCGAGTCTGCACTTTCGTTATCCAACAATAAATACTTTTCAAGTTCCTTCCAATTGAATATATATATGCCCATCGATGCCAGATTGCTTTTTGGCACTTTTGGTTTTTCATCAAATTCAACTACTCGCAAATCTTCATCCGTATTCAAGATTCCAAACCGATCTGCTTCGTGCCAAGGCACTTCAATCACAGAAATAGTCATATCTGCACCTTTTTCAATATGATGATCAAGCATCAATTCGTAGTTCATTTTGTAGATGTGATCACCAGATAAAATCAGTACATAATCCGGGTTATATTGATGAAGGTAGTTTATGTTCTGAAAAATTGCACTAGCTGTGCCTGTATACCATCTAACTTCTTTTGAAGCTGTATATGGTGGAAGGACCGTTACCCCATCATCCTTCCTGTCCAGGTCCCAAGCACTACCAATGCCTATATATGAATTAAGTATAAGGGGCTGGTATTGTGTTAACACACCCACTGTATAAATTCCAGAGTTTGTACAATTACTCAATGGAAAATCGATAATCCGATATTTTCCTCCGAACGGTACCGCAGGCTTAGCGAGATCCTTTGTCAATGTATTTAGTCTACTTCCTTGTCCCCCTGCGAGCAGCATTGCTACCACTTTCTTCTTTTGCATCAATTACTTTCCCCTTTCTTTTATGAACTGGACGTAAAATGGCTATTCCAAATGGAGAAATGTTCATTTCAATTGAATAAGATCTTCCATGTAAGCTAATTTCTTCAGTATTCATTACTTTTTTATTTTCCACACCTGAACCGCCAAACTCCTGTGCATCACTATTTAAAATCTCCCGGTACGATGCCGGTCCAGGTACCCCAATTCGATAACCTGAATAGGTTTGTGGTGTAAAATTGCAAACAATGAGTAAATAATCGTCTGCTTTGATCCCCCTCCTTATAAAGGAGAAAACAGATTGCTCGGCATTGTTTGCGTCAATCCACTCGAATCCTTCGTATACATGATCAAGTTCATAGAGAGGCTTCGACCGTTTATAGACTTTTAAAAGTTCTTTGACAAACAAATTAAGCTTTTCATGCATATCGTAATCGAGCAGATTCCAATCAAGCTGTTCTTTATCCTTCCATTCGGAAAACTGACCAAGTTCTGTTCCCATAAAGGTTAATTTCTTGCCTGGGTGCGACGTCATATACCCTAGGAGCAATCTTAATTGAGCAAATTTTTGCCAATAATCGCCCGGCATTTTGTTAAGAAGTGATTTTTTCCCATGTACTACTTCGTCATGAGAAAAAGGCAGGATAAACGATTCAGTAAATGCATACAGCAACGAAAAGGTCACTTTATTATGATGATATTTTCGTTCAGATGGATCGGTTTCCATGTACTTTAACATGTCATTCATCCAGCCCATATTCCATTTGTATGTAAATCCTAAACCACCGTCCTCAGGTGGCGACGTTACCTTTGGCCAGTCGGTAGAATCTTCAGCAATCATCCATACACCAGCAAAACTCTCAGCAACAGCTGTGTTTAATTTCTTTAAAAACTCTACACCATATGGATTTACCTGTAGATGTGAATTTGGCCAATAGATGATATTTGCCACTGCATCCACTCTAAATCCATCAATATGGTATTGTTCAAGCCAAAACAATGCATTAGAAATAAGAAAACTTTGAACCTCTGTTTTTCCAAGGTCAAAATTTGCCGTACCCCAGACCAAATTTTCTCGATCCTTTGGATTTTGATAGTCAAAGACATAACTTCCATCAAAACAATACAGACCATGTGCATCCTTACAAAAGTGTCCTGGCACCCAATCAAGGATGACGCCTATTCCGTTCTGATGGCATTGATCAACAAAGTACATAAAGTCATGTGGTTTTCCAAAACGGCTTGTTACTGAGAAATAGCCTGTTCCCTGGTAACCCCAGGATATGTCGAGTGGGTGCTCTGTTAAGGGTAATAGTTCAATATGAGTATATCCATGTAAGAGGATATAAGGAATTAGTTCATCAGCCAATTGCCGATAAGTAAGCAGTTCCCCATCCGGAGCCAGTTTCCATGAGCCCAGATGGATTTCATAAATGGCAGTTGGTTGTGATTTTGTTTGATTCTTTTCCCTTTTTCGGAGCCATTGGTTATCATTCCATTTATACCCTTCCAATGGATAAACAATCGAGGCGGTATTCGGACGTACTTCAGAATAAAATGCAAAGGGATCAGCCTTTAAAATTTTTTCACCAGCCGGTGTAAAAAGCTCATACTTGTATAGAGCAGCTGTTAAATCCCCTTCAACAATCAATGACCAGACACCCTCATCATTGATCTTCTTACAGTCATACCCGTCTCCATTCCAGCTATTAAAATCTCCTACTATTCTTACATTCCTTGCCTCTGGTGCCCAAACACAAAAGCGTGTATTTGCCCCTGAATTACTTTTTTCAATATGAGCACCAAATAATTCGTGACTTTGGAATAAAGAACCTTCATGGAATAGGTGCAGCTGATAATCTGTTGGATGTGATACCATTTCTCTTCACCTGCCTTTTCTAGGGGACGGTTCTCTTGTATTTTTTCCGTGGGAAGCAAGAACCGTTCCCTTACTAATTCGGTATTATTTCTAACTACCTTTTACAATTATACTAGCATCAAAACCTTGCCAACTTTTTGAATTTTCTCGACAGCAATCGACACATTTTCCGAAATAGCGTTTTCATTACTTTCACTATTAGTTTTTAAAGTTTTGTCAAAAATAGAAACTTTTAAAAAAAATATGAGTAATTTAGATGATCGATAATGTTAGTCCTCGACTAAACAAGCTAAAAGAAATTTATTTACCTTAATAATACATAGAAAGAAGTGAAGAGTTTCTCGTTGTTTGGTACTGAGCAAACTTCGTAAATGATTAAAAAGTTTAAAAATGGAAAAAGGGAATATTGTCGATAAGAAAACGAAAAAACATAAGCGAAAGCGCCAGCTTAGCGATGTACACTAGTCTCTGGGCGCTGGCGCCTGACGTTGATAAACTTCATTCAAGGTTATTCACAGGCTATTATTTTAAAATTACCTAGAAGATGAAAAACAGCTGTTTGAAGAGGATTCGTTCTCTTAAACAGCTGTTTTTTAATAAAGAAACATAAATTGTTATTACTTTACATATTCTTGTTCCACATTTTCTTTCATACTAGAAACCTTTGTTTTACCAAATGTTATTAGAGGATTCCAGCTGCCGGATGATTGTCCGTCTGCAAAATAAACTGGTGCACACTCTTCATCAACGATCCCTAAAAGCATTGCTAAATGGCGGCCGCCTGATTCAACTTTTGCCATACTTGCATATTGCGGCAGCATTTGATAGGCAGCTTTATAATCTTTGTTCATCAGTAACTCGACAAACGCTTTATCAAGGGCATGTTCAGAAAGAGTTGGCTTATTGTGTCTTCCACGTACTAGGTTATGGGATAAGGCACCACTTGCGACAAAAACAATCTTCCTTTCCGATTCATTTAAAACCTTAGCGATTTCTTGACCCCACTGATATGTTTCTTCAAGATTAGCAGCTAACGTAACAGACAGGTTGATCACAGGAATATCTTCATTTGGAACGAGATATCGTAAAGGCACAACTGTACCATAATCCCAGACGAAATGTGGGTCATATACCCCTTCTACCGCCAGATTGGCCTTTTTTCCTGCTTGAACTAATTTCATTGCTAATGCTTCATCCCCCGGATAATGATAGGGAATATCTTTAATCATATCTGGGGCTTCTGTTGCAGTCAGGAGCCCTTTATGAGCTGGATTACAGTCGACATAATGGGCAAAAGTAGACGGCCAGTGACAAGTAACTAAAACAATTACATCCGGCTTTATTTGGGCAATTTCCTTCGCCACTTCTTTAAAACCTCCAACTATGTTTTGCTGAAAATCTGGTACTTGATCCTCGTGGCAAAGACTTGGAGCATGTGGTACAAGCATACTTAACTCAACCGTCATAATATATTCCTCCTCGTTTGTTTTTTGCTAAAAAAGATTTTGAAATAAAGTCAAAATTTTCAATCTTTTCTAATGATGATGATAGCGTTTCCTTTTTCCTTTAACAAGATTTTTATTCCTCTATTTGGAACAAAAACTAATTTTCCATTATACAGTTCAGCAAATTGGCTCCCACTAACAAAAATATGAATGAACAGACTTAAGAAAATCTCCTCTTAACAAGAAAAATAAATTCAAACTCCCTATTATTATAGTACAATCAAATTGTCAGAAAATTACGGAGGTTCCCATGAACCGTCTTACTGGTATTCAGCCGATCACCCTTCCTTCCATCCGCCTCATTGATGAAGGACCAACGTTGGCAAGGTTGTTAGGAGTAAGCTTGGGCGACACAGATGGAAGAATCATAGAGGAGTTATTAACGATTTAGCTTCTAGATTTGTTTTCTAAATTTGCAGCAACTAATTGATAAAGGGGGAAACCGAATGAGCAAGCTGTCAAAGCAAGAAAAGAGTTGGGTTTTTTACGATTGGGCAAATTCCGCGTATTCTCTTCTGATCACAACCGCTATCTTTCCATTGTACTTCAAGGCGTCTGCTAAAGAGGCTGGTCTTGCTGCGTCTACTTCTACCGCCTATTGGGGCTATGCTAACTCTCTTGCCACACTGCTAATCTCGATTTGTGCACCGATTTTAGGGACGATTGGGGATTATAAAGGATTTAAAAAACGATTTTTCACCTTTTTCTTTGGTCTGGGAATTGTGTTTACCCTGCTGCTTGTGATTGTGCCGAATAATCAATGGCTGATTTTATTAATCTGTTATATGATCACCGTTATTGGTTTTGCAGGGGCAAATATTTTCTATGATGCTTTTCTAGTTGATGTAACAACAGAGGAGCGAATGAACCGGATTTCATCAAGAGGATTTGCGATGGGCTACATTGGTAGCACCATTCCTTTTATCATCAGCATTGCCTTTATTATTTTGTCTCAACAAAACATTATCCCGTTATCAGTTACGACTGCTAGTCAGGCTGCATTTGCGATTACAGCACTCTGGTGGGGCTTATTTACGATCCCGATGCTCAAAAATGTCGAACAAAACTATTATATTGAGCGGGTAGCGAATCCCATTTCGAGCTCCTTCAAACGAATGCTGCAAACGCTTAAAGATATTAAAACATACCGCCCTTTATTTCTGTTTCTATTAGCTTATTTCTTCTACATTGACGGAGTCGATACCGTTATTACCATGTCAACCACCTATGGTTCAGATTTAGGAATCAGTTCACAAAATCTCCTTATCATTCTGTTTGCAACACAGGTTGTTGCTGCACCCTTTGCGATTCTATACGGCAAGCTAGCAGAAAAATTCAAAGGAAAAACGATGCTGCTCGTTGGTATATTTGTTTATATTGTTATTTGTACGTATGCCTACTTCTTAAAAACCACCCTGGATTTTTGGATCTTGGCTATGCTGGTTGCTTCCTCACAAGGTGGAATCCAAGCTCTTAGCCGTGCCTATTTTGCAAAATTGGTCCCAAAAGAAAATGCGAATGAGTTCTTTGGCTTTTACAATATCTTTTATAAATTTGCCGCGATTTTGGGACCATTCTTAGTTGGTGTCACCGCGCAACTAACAGGCAGTACAAACAGCGGGGTGTTCAGTCTCATTATTTTGTTTATTATTGGTGGAGCCATTCTCCTTCGGGTACCTGAAGCAAGCAATGTCTCACCACCTAATTCCATTGAATTAAATCAGTAAAACTTTTTCTTCGATGAAACAAAGCCAGTCCTGTGACTGGCTTTTAAAGTGGGATAATTGGTCTCTTTTTAGCATATTGACAAATATCTTTCTATTGAAAATTCCTTGAAAGGCTCCAGTAGAAAAAACTATGTAGAAAAAGCTAATCGATCTTATTATTCTACCAATTTCTCTAGTTCTTTTATTTTCATTATCCATTCCTTGAAACTTCCATATTCTTTTGGATCGAATCCGAAATATGTCTTTATTAGCCGGACGGATTCTCTTTCTTGTTCCTGAAAAACACCGTCAGAAAAAATAAGCTGAAGGATTTCAGTTAGGACGATATTTTTCGTTCGTTCACTTTTGAATCTCTTAAGAATATCTTCAAGATCGAGACCCTTTATTGCATAATTTTCAAGTCGCATTTCCTTTTGATATTTTTCAATAATAAAACTTTCATATATTGATAGCTTTCCGTCAATTGATGCAATCAGCGAGGCTAATTCAAGAAACGCTACTTTCTCCTCAGGCTGAAGTTCTGCTAGGAACATTGCTTCCCTCTCCTTTTAATCTAGTTTATATTTATACGGCTCATTCTAGTTAAAGTTTCAATTATTAGATTTAGTATATGTTTCGGGTGCAATTCGTCATATTCTAACAAAAAAATTTAGGAGACGGTTTAACCGGCCTTAAGAAGTTTGTCGTAAATAAAAAACGATTACACCATTTAATGTAATCGTTTCTTTGGGAGCTAAATCATAAAAAAGTTTTTTTGAGGAAGAAAACCGCGCTTTATGGCGTCAAAGGTAAGTTGCTCCCTAAAATTCGGATGAGCAATTTTTATTAGTGCCTCTGTGCGGCCTTGAACAGTTTTTCCTTTTAGTTCAGCTTTTCCATATTCAGTAACAATGGTATCAACATCATTTTTGGATGTACTCACAACCGCCCCCTGAGGCAGCATTGGAACAATTTTTGAAATGGTATCATTTTTGGCTGTTGAATAGAGACAAATGATTCCCCGTCCATGTTCTGTCATTCGTACTCCTTTTGCAAAATCGGCCTGTCCACCAGTAGATGAATAGTATTTTCCGTTAATCGTTTCTGAATTGCACTGCCCAAGGAAATCAACCTCGACGGTAGAATTTACCGAAACAAGATTGTCTAGTTGAGATAGGTTTCTGAGATCGTTGGAAACATTGCAAGGCAACATGAGAATATCCTTATTATTATCCATAAAATCGTACAATTTTCTGGAACCAAGAGCAAAAGTTGCTGTTGTTTTTCCTTTAAAGATTTTTTTATTCATATTCGTAATAACACCGTTTTCATATAAATCGACAACCTTGTCAGGAAGCATTTCTGTATGGATTCCAAGTTCACGGTGTCCTTTCAAATACTCGATTACGGCGTTGGGCATTGACCCAAAACCAATTTGAACCGTGTCGCCATTATGAATTAAGTCTGCAATCGTTTGACCAATCTTCATGTCTTTTTCATTAAGAATAGGATCCGGAATCGAGGGTAAATCAAAATCATGTTCAATAAATGCTGTTACCTCGCTAATATGGATCCGGTTCTGATCGCCAAATGTCCGTGGCATATTATTATTAACTTCAAGGATGATGGATTTGGAGTCACCCAACAATGGTCCAACATAGCTGACACTTGTCCCGAGTGAAAAATACCCATCCTCATCCATTGGAGAAACGGCTGCCATAATTACACGTTTGGTTGTTGATGTTGCTAGCTTCAATAATGAAGGTATGTCGGAAAAATGGTTAGGAAGCATATCGGTTATTCCTTCCCCGAATGCTTTACGGTCGTAGGCACTAAGGAATATGGATACTTGCTTGATCGTTTCCGGATCTACATTAAGGATCGGATACCCAGGAAGCATCCGGTAAAGAGTATTCCCATGGAGACGCTTATTAGTGGAAAGAGCCTCAAGCAATGCAGGTGGCTCTCCAGGATTAATCGGAAAAATAATTCCCTCCCCAGGCTCAACAAAACGAATAGCTTCTTCTGCAGTGCAAACTTTTGCTTTATACATCTCTTGAAAACTCATCACTTTCTCTCCCTTGATTTACATTCAAAAAGAGATAAATAGGAATTTTTTACATTTTTTTGTTATTGAAAGTCTATTTTCCTATTTTTACGATTTAGACAATCTTCTCTTTTTCTTTGTTCCATTCTTTTTTACTTTAAAATTCTATTATTCCCCTTTAAAACTTGGCTCGCGTTTTTCCAAAAATGCTGACATTCCTTCTGACTGATCCTTAGTAGAGAAAAGTGTACCAAATAATTCCGCTTCTAAGGACAATGCTCTTTCAAGGTCAAGATTTATGCCCTCATTTACTGCTTTCTTGCTGAAGCAGACTCCTAGTGGAGACTTGGAAGCAATCGTTTTCGCCAATTTGTTTGCTTCCTCGAGCACTTCAGAGGTATCGACAATCCGATTGACAAGTCCAATTTCATAGGCCCTTTCGGCATTGATTATTTCACCAGTAAACAAGATTTCTTTAGCAATGCCTGCACCTACAAGTCGGGCAAGACGCTGGGAGCCGCCGAAACCTGCCATAATCCCAAGTCCTACTTCAGGCTGACCAAATTTTGCCCTATTACCGGCAATCCGAATGTCACACGCCATTGCCAATTCACAGCCGCCACCAAGAGCGAAACCGTTTACTGCAGCAATGACCGGCTTTTTTAAGTTCTCAAGTTTTGAAAAGATTTTATTCCCTAAGGAAGAAAATTCGCGGGCTTCCAATACATCTTTATTTTGCATTTCCGATATGTCTGCCCCCGCAACAAATGCTTTTTCTCCGGCTCCGGTCACGATCACAGCACGGACAGTGGAATCCTTGTCAATCAAGTCGATTGCTTCTGACAGTTCCGTCAAGACCTCTGTATTTAGAGCATTTAAAAACTTGGACCTATTAATCGTAATAACAGCAACATTTTCAGCGACAGTACATTCAATCGTGTTAAATTCTCTCATTATTTCTCTCCTTTAGTTATAGACATAAAATCCACGTCCTGATTTGACGCCAAGCCAGCCCGCCTCAACATATTTTCTTAGCAGCGGACATGGGCGATATTTGGGATCTCCAAACCCCTCATACAATACTTCCATGATCGCCAGGCACGTGTCTAACCCAATATAATCTGCAAGTGTTATCGGTCCCATTGGATGATTGGCACCGAGTTTCATCACTTCGTCAATTCCTTCCGGAGTGGATATCCCTTCATATACGGTGTAGATTGCCTCGTTAATCATTGGGATCAGAATTCGGTTAACAGCAAAGCCTGGAAAGTCCTTAATAGCCACGGGCACTTTTTTCATTTCCTTAGCCAGATCTTCAACAATCGAAAATGTTTCTTCTGATGTCGCCAGTCCGCTATTGACTTCCACTAGTTTCATAACTGGAACAGGGTTAAAGAAATGCATCCCAATCACCTTCTCAGCCCTTCTTGTTACTGCAGCAATTTCTGTTATTGGCAGGGAAGAGGTATTCGTAGCGAGAATAGTATTTTCGGGTGCTATTTCATCCAGCTTGCGGAAGATCTCAAGCTTAATCTCCTTATTTTCTGTCGCAGCTTCAATCACCAATTGGACGTCTTTTGCATCCTCTAGATTCGATGAAACCTCTATTCTGGAAAGAAGCGCTGCTTTCTCTTCATCCGTTTTCCGTCCTTTTTGGATATCACGATCCAACTGCTTTGTGATTTTCGCCAATCCTCTTTGAACAAATTCTTCTTTCATATCATTCATTACCACCTGGTAGCCTGTTTGTGCAAGTACTTGTGCGATTCCGCTGCCCATTTGACCCGAACCCACTACCATGACCTTTTGAATTTTCATCAATGAATTCCCCCATTTTCTTTATTCGTGATATGCACTAACAATCTTTCGAATATTCAAAAATCAAAAAGCAAACTCTCCTCTCTATTCATGATGGTTTATATGAGCGTTCTCATTTGGATGATTATCATTTTGTTATCACTGGTCATAAACAACCTGATAACACCATTTAAACGAGTGATCTTTCTAAAATTTCCACAACATCTAAAGTTTGAACCTTATCGTCAACTTCTTTTGCCTTTGTTCCATCACTGATCATCGTTAAACAATATGGACATCCGCTGGCAATCATCGTTGGGTTTGCTTCAAGTAGCTGTTCGGTTCTAGCTATATTAATACGGGTGCCTGCCTTTTCCTCCATCCACATGCGTCCCCCTCCAGCACCACAGCACATTGCTGTTTCACGATTCCGTTCCGCTTCAACAAGCTTAACTCCTGGAATTGCTTTTAAAATTTCACGAGGTGCATCATACACTTCGTTGTAGCGCCCCAAATAACAAGAATCATGGAAAGAAATCGCTTCGTTCACTTGATTTTTTGGCGTTAATTTTCCCTCTCTTATCAATTGGGAAAGCAACTCAGTATGGTGATAAACTTCGGCTTCTAAGCCAAATTCAGGATATTCATTTTTCAACGTATTATAGGCATGAGGATCGATGGTCACAATCTTTTTAACGTCGTATTTTTTAAAGGTTTCGATATTGGCTTTGGCTAACTCCTGGAATAAAAACTCATTACCGATTCGGCGTGGTGTATCCCCGGAGTTCTTTTCTTCATTACCCAAGATAGCAAACTTCACACCTGCCAGGTTCAGCACATGTGCGAAGCCTTGGGCAATTTTTTGACTTCGGTTGTCATAGGAACCCATTGAGCCCACAAAGAACAGGTATTCAAATTCTTCTCCTTGTTTTTTCAGCTCTTTTACTGTTGGGACATTGATATGTTCCTGACCATCACGCCAATTTTGCCGTTCCTTTCGGTTTATCCCCCATGGATTCCCTTGCCGTTCAATGTTTGTCATCGCACGCTGGGCATCAGGATCCATTTTCCCTTCTGTCAAAACAAGGTAGCGGCGCAAATCTATAATTTTATCAACATGCTCATTCATAACGGGACATTGATCCTCACAGTTGCGGCAAGTTGTACAGGCCCAAATTTCTTCCTCTGTAATGACATCGCCAATTAAACTGATATCCGTTTCCAGGGCGGCGGCTGCTTCACTTGCTCCTAATCCTTGTAATGCTAATTGATTACCACGTGTTTGTTGAAACAAGGACGCCGGTAGCCATGGCTGTTTTGAGGTAACGGCTGCTCCTTTTTCTGTCAAATGATTGCGCAGCTTTAAAATTAATTCCCGTGGTGATAACATTTTTCCTGTTCCAGTTGCCGGACACATGCTTGTACATCGTCCACACTCAACACAGGCATAAAGGTCGACCAGCTGTTTCTGATTAAATTCTTCTATTTTACTGACTCCGAAAGCTTCTTGGGTTTCGTCTTCAAAATCAATCGTTGATAATTGACCGACCTTATGTGTACGACCTAACCAAACATTGGCAATCCCAGCAATTAAGTGGGCATGCTTACCCTGTGGAATATACACTAAAAACGCCAGTAAGAATAAGAGATGTCCCCACCAAAATACAAAGAACAGAGCTCCAGCAACCATTTGCGGCAGCCAGCTGAAAGCCATAGAAATGGCTGCAGCAATTGGTTCTGACCATGTTGCCTCATGTCCATGCCAGACCAATTCCATTCCATTTGCGAATAATGTACAAATCATTAAGCCAGCTAATAATAGATAGACAAGCCCAGCCAAAAACCCTCGTTTTAGACGAACAAGTTTTTCAATATAACGGCGGTAAAAACCCCAATAAACACCAACTAGAATGACTAAGACAATGATTTCCTGAAAAAAAGTAAAGACCGGGTAAAGTGGGCCTAATGGAAGATGAGATCCAGGAGCAAGACCCTTCCAAATAAGATCAATCGCTCCAAACTGGACAAGCAGGAAGCCATAGAAAAACATGACATGGATCGCACCGCTCTTTTTGTCTTTGAGGAGCTTTTTTTGTCCGAACACATTGACAAACAGGGCATTGATTCGTTCTTTCACCGTCCGGTTAAACTCCGCTTTTTTTCCTAGCTTTATATACTGAATACGGGTTTTTACAAGTGTAGCAAATAGGTAAATCGCGTAGCCAGTTACGATCATGAATAGAATTATATTTACTAAAAGTAACGCTTTCATTTAAATCCCCTTTAAGTAAGTAGTAGTAGCTTAACCCCCATCACATCTTTCTTGGGATCAAACTATCTATTAGGTTAGCTAACAGTTATACTCTTTAACTCTTCAATCATTAATGGCAATACTTCAAACAAGTCGCCAACAATCCCGTAGTCAGCAATACTAAAGATGTTAGCTTCCGGATCCTTGTTAATGGCCACAATGATTTTAGAGTTTGACATTCCTGCAACGTGTTGGATAGCTCCCGAAATCCCACAGGCAATATAAAGATCCGGTGTAACCACTTTACCTGTTTGACCAATCTGGAGGGAATAATCGCAGTACTCGGCATCACATGCTCCACGGGAAGCACCCACTGTGCCTCCTAATAAATCGGCTAATTCTTGAAGCGGCTTAAATCCATCTTTGCCTTTTACACCCCGCCCTCCAGAAACAATTATTTTTGCTTCCGAAAGATCAATACCACCTGCTGTTTTACGAACAACCTCTTGAATAATGGTTCGTAAATCTTTGATTTCCACATCCATTGATACCACATCCCCTGTACGGGATCCGTCTTTCGCTAGTGGATCAATATTATTAGGACGAATCGTTGCCAGAATAAGCCCTTCTCGAACGACGAGCTTTTCGAAGGCCTTACCAGAAAAAATCGGGCGAATGAATGTAACCTCTTTATCATCTGTTTCAAGCCTTACTGCATCTGAGATTAATCCTGATTTAAGTTTTGCCGCGATACGGGGTGATAGATCTTTTCCGACTGCCGTATGTCCTAAAATGAATGCTTCCGGCTTTTCTGCAGTGATAACTTGCATTATTGCTTGGGAATAGGCATCCGGTGTATACGATTGTAACTGATCGTTTTCAACGGTTATGACACGATCGGCACCATAATGAATGAGATCATTTGCTAAATTTTTAACATTACCCCCAAGAAGTACCCCTACTATTTCCCCTCCGTCCGCAACCTGCTTAGCTGCAGCGATTGCTTCAAAAGAAACATTGCGCAATTCACCATCGCGAATTTCTCCGAAAACCAATACTTTCTTTTCCAATATAATCTCCTCCGTTTAAATGATTTTCGCTTCTGTTCTAAGCAACCGAATAAGTTCATTCACTTGTTGATTGATTTCCCCTTTAAGTACTTTCCCCGCTGCTTTTGCAGGTGGTGAAAAGATGTCTACCGAGCTTATTTTTGCTTGAACGTCATCCTCATCTAAATCTAAATCATCCAATTCCAATGTTTCCAGCGGCTTTTTCTTCGCCTTCATGATTCCCGGTAAAGAAGGATAACGAGGTTCATTTAAGCCCTGCTGGCAAGTAACAAGTACGGGAAGAGCTACTTCTGCTATTTCAAGATCACCTTCAAGATCGCGTTCAATTGTTGCTTTATTCCCGTCTACCGTAAGCTTCGTAATCATTGTTACCGCTGAAATTCCAAGCTCTTCAGCAAGGCGAGGTCCTACCTGTCCGGTTCCGCCATCTACGGTTACATTCCCGGCCAAGATTATATCAGGCTCTTTATCTTTTAAATAAGCAGCTAAGATAGTCGCAGTGGAGAATTGGTCACCTTTTGCAACGTCTTCATCATTGATAAGAACGGCTTTGTCAGCCCCCATGGCAAGTGCCGTTCGAAGTTCCTTTTCAACTTCTTCTTCCCCAACTGTTACGACCGTTACTTCTCCGCCATGGGTTTCTTTTAATTTTAGGGCTTCTTCAATCGCATATTCATCATAAGGATTAATAATAAAGGTGGCACCGTCTTCACTAACTTGACCAGCTTTGATGATGACTTTTTCTTCTGTATCAAAGGTGCGTTTCATGATCACAAAAATATTCATATCTATTCCTCCTCATTTGGTTTGGCGTCCTCTTGCAAAAAAAACTTCTAATTACGGTCACCAATACCGGTTCTTAGTTACCCGAATGGCTCCTTCCGGCTAATAATACCTGACCAGTTCTTGAGGGTAATCCCCTTGAACTGGTCTTATTCAAACGCTACAGGCTTTTCCTATTTAGTGAGCATCCGGGAAATAACTAAGCGTTGAATTTCTTGAGTACCCTCGTATATTTGTGTAATCTTCGCATCACGCATGTATCTTTCAACTGGATAATCCTTTGTATATCCATAGCCTCCGAATACCTGAACCGCTTCCGTCGTTACTTTCATCGCTGTGTCACCGGCAAAAAGCTTGGACATCGCTGATTCTTTACCGTATGGAAGACCTTCTGATTCAAGCCATGCAGCTTGATAAGTTAACAGCCTTGCAGCTTCTACATTTGTAGCCATATCAGCCAGCTTAAATGCCACTCCCTGTTGCACACCAATCGGCTTCCCGAATTGCACGCGCTCTTTTGCATAATTAGTGGCAGCATCTAGTGCTCCTTGTGCAATCCCGACCGCTTGGGCAGCGATCCCATTGCGTCCTCCATCCAGTGTCATCATCGCAATTTTGAAACCTTCCCCCACATCTCCTAATACATTTTCAACAGGAACTTTACAATCTTCAAAAATGATTTCCGTTGTAGGTGATGAACGAATGCCGAGCTTGTTTTCTTTCTTTCCAATTGAGAATCCTAGGAAATCACTTTCAACAATAAATGCAGTAATTCCTTTTGTTTTTTGTGCGGGATCTGTACTAGCAAACACGATATAAATATCAGCGACACCGCCGTTTGTAATGAAAATTTTGGATCCATTGAGTAAATAATGATCTCCTTCAAGGCGGGCTGTGGTTTTCATTCCACTTGCGTCAGAACCACTTCCAGCCTCTGTTAATCCGTATGCACCAATTTTTTCCCCTTGGGCCATTGGACGCAAATACTTTTGCTTTTGTTCTTCATTCCCAAACTTATAAACAGGCCATCCCCCTAGTGAGGTATGTGCAGATAGCATAACTCCAACAGATGCATCCACACGTGATAATTCTTCAACGGCAATACAGTAAGCTAAAAAATCGCTGCCAATGCCACCGTACTCTTCCGGCCATGGTATACCTGCTAATCCAAGCTCAGCCATCTTGTCAAAAATGGAGCGGTCAAAGTGCTGTTCCTCATCCCTTTGTGCAGCTGTAGGTTCGACTTCATTTTTAGCAAAGTCACGAACCATTTTTCGAATCATTTCATGTTCTTCTGTCAATTTAAAATTCATTTTTATCCCCCATTTTATAAAATTTGTACTCTAAGAGCTCTGTTGGAAAAAACTCTTAAATAGCTTTCAAGCCAGCCTTTCAAGAATACCCGCAATCCTTTTTTTCAGGTTACAATAGTATTAATGCAAGTTCCGTGCCAAGGCTAAAAAAGAGGGAAAAATATAAATAGGTATGATCAATCCTTGCTCAAATAAAGGCTTAAAATGTTGATTCTTGTCTAAAATAGTCGTATTGTATTAGCTATTAACGAGCATGGGTTCTAAAAAAATAGTAAATGTAAAAGTACTACTTTAAAATGAATACGAATAATCACTAACTGTTTGGTTTACCTTGCATTTTATTCAGAAATACCTAAAAACTGTAAGCATTTCCTTACACTATCTCGTAATATAGAAATTTTGTGTATTTATTATGAACAAACATTTCGATTTACTGATAAGTCCCCACTCTTTGCGTACGGGAAATTATTCAAAGCAAAGAGGATGTCGCATAGGGGGCAACCCCTTATACGACATCCTCTTTTTTAATTCATAAATCGTATTTATTCATTTTTTCATAGAGAGAAGTTCGGCTGATCCCAAGATGTTTTGCTGTTTCGGATTTATTTCCACCCATCATATTTAAACACTCAAAGATCGTACTGCGTTCTGTCTCTTCGACCACTTTAGCCAAAGGGCGAACCGAATACTGTTGTTTATATCCGGTAATTTCTTCAGGCAAATGCTTAGCTGCAATGAATTCCCCTTCATCAACCATATTTAATGCCCGCTCAATCGTATTTTCAAGTTCGCGAATATTTCCCGGCCAGGCATAGCGGCAAAGTAAATAACCGGCCTGCTCGTTTATTCCCTTTGCACCTTTCTTCATCAGGTTTTGGTATTTTTCTAAAAAATAGCTTGCTAGAATTTTAATATCTTCCGTTCGCTCTTTTAATGAAGGGATTGTAAGTTGGATGACTTTTAATCGGTAATATAAATCTAACCTAAATTCCCTTTTGGCCACCATTTCAGTTAGATTTCGGTTTGTTGCCGCAATAATCCTAACATCAACGGGAATGGTACTAGTGGCACCGACTCTTTCAATTTCTTTTTCTTGTAAAACCCGTAATAATTTCACCTGCATATGCAGTGGAAGCTCGCCTATTTCATCAAGAAAAATGGTTCCACCATCGGCAACTTCAAATTTCCCTATTTTTCCGCCTTTTTTTGCACCAGTAAATGAACCTTCTTCATAGCCGAAAAGCTCTGATTCGATGAGTTCTGCCGGTATAGCGGCGCAGTTAACCTTTACAAATGCTCCCATTGAACGGCGGCTATGATTATGAATCGAATGGGCAAACAATTCTTTACCTGTACCACTTTCTCCTACTATCAACACATTTGAATCACTTTTTGCTACTTTTCCAGCTTGATTTTTGACCTCTATAAAGGCAGGACTATCCCCGATTAAATGATCTAACGTATAGTAAGCTTTGTTTCTTGCGTTAATGATTCCTTTGCTTTTATTTAATTCATTGGTCAGGGACTTTAGCTTTTTTGTTAAGGCAGTTACCTGATCCAAATTATTGAACAAGACTTTCCCGACTGCACCAACTGTTTTTCCTTGCTTTAATAATGGCGCCCTTGTCGCAATTATAAAGTCTTTTCTAATTTTTTGCGGGTCCGCTACCTCTAAATTACCAGTTCTTGCTACAATATGCATACGGGTATTTTCGATCACTTCTGTCACATGCTTTCCGATCGAAAGAACTTGGTCAACACCGAGAAATTCAGCAAAAGATCGGGTCAAAATTTGAATGTATCCTTCTGGATCAACGACAACCATGCTGTCATCGGCAATTTCGCTTAAGTCTTTTAAAAGAATTTCCTCAGATGAATCAAAATCATTATTCTTTGAAAAAATGAAGAAATAATACTGATATTCCTCTTCAAAAATCTTTACCACTTCTTTTTTAACAATTCCCTTTCTGCCATTCAAATGAAAGGGAGTATTCACTTCTGGAACAAGGTTTTTATTAATCAATGCCAAAATTTGAAGTTTGAATTGTTCCTCAGTAAAAGCTTCTGATAAAAAACGGTTAGTTAGCACGATGCTTTTGTCATTTCTCGTTATTAAAATTCCCAAAGGCAGCTTATCTAAAAGCTCACTCAAAATGTCAGTTAAACCAACTTTAGTCATGATAGGTCATTTCACCATCCCCTTTAAAACTAGTCCCTCTTAATTCTACTTTTGTGTTTTTGTTAGTAAATAATTTCTTTTGTTTCCCATTGATCTAATACTTTTATAGAAAGATTTGAAAAGTAATTTGCTGCCACAAAGAGAGCATCTTCATTTAATGTAAAAGCTGGATGGTGCCATTCTTTTTGACCATCAGTCCCCATCCAGACAAAAAATCCTGGCAGTTTGGTTTGATAGTAGGCAAAATCCTCCCCGGCTGCACTCTGTACCGCTCCCACTACATCGTATCCAATCTCCAGTGCTGCTTCTCTAGCAACTTTTGTAAAAGAAGGGGAATTATTCACAACCGGGGTATAGGAATACCAACGGAAATCAGCCTTTGCTCCAAGTCCACAAGCAACACCTTTGACCGTACGTTTCATTAGTTCAGGAATGACTTCTCGAGCTTCATTTTGGAAAGTACGAACGGTTCCTTCCATCATTGCTTTTTCTGGTATAACATTCCACGTATTTCCCGCATGCAGCTGTGTTACACTGATCACAGCATTTTGAAATGAGCTTAGATTACGGCTGACAATGGTTTGTAAAGCAGTTATGATCTGGCTAGCAGCAACAATTGGATCAATGCTGTTATTCGGAATCCCCGCATGGCCACCGACCCCAACAACATCAATTTCAAATCGATCAACACTTGCCATTAAGGCACCTTCACGGACTCCAATCGTTCCAACTGGCAAATCCGGCTTATTATGCATGCCGAAAATAGCTTCAACACCTTTTAATGCACCAGCCTCTTCAATAAGAACAGCTCCTTGTGCAATTTCCTCAGCTGGTTGAAAAATCATTCTTACGGTTCCTTTTAATTCACTGCGGCGTTCCAGCAATAAAATGGCTGCGCCAATCATCGATGCGGTATGGAAATCATGACCACACGCATGCATGACCCCGTCGTTCTTCGATGCAAACGGCAAGCCGGTTTGCTCTTTTATCGGCAATGCATCAATATCCGCTCGCAATGCAATCGTTGGCCCTGGTTGGTTGCCAACTATCTCTGCAATCACACCTACCTCCAATGGAAAATCCAAAACTGGAATGTCTGCTTCATGAAGCCATTGGCGGATTCTCTTAGACGTTTCAAACTCCTTCATGGATAGTTCTGGATGTTCATGCAACTCTCTTCGGTATGCCACGAGTTTCTTTAATAGTCGTGTTTGCTCACCTGGAATCATCATATTTCCACTCCTTCTTTCTATGTCTAAATTAAGAAGAGAATTATTAAGAAAGTGATTTGCTGACACCTTTCTTGTTTGAGTAAATGTATTCGAAGATTTTGGTTTAAAAAGAAATTCGAAATGCCTTCACTATAATACCATCATCAGTCGGTTCAAAGTCGTACTGAGGTAATCGTTTAAAACCAAGATTCTCATATAACTTTATAGCACTTTCCATAAAATCTGACGTATGTAGTCCGATGGCTGGGGAGCCTTTCATTTTCGCTCGCTGAATACATTCAGTAATCAGTGCTGTTGCGACCCCTTTTCCTCGGTCTTCTGGTGATACTGCCAGCATTCGTATTTCTGGATCCTCAAGTACATCGGCAATTAATCCTTTGTATGCATCCGTTTTAGGTGGAAACAAAACAACACTTCCCACTATTTCGCCTTCTATCACTGCTACTATTTGTTCAACACCAGGCTGTGTATCCGCATCAGACGCGATGGCCTCTCTTAAAACATTCCAATGTTCCTCTGGAATTTTCGAGGCATGCTCCATGTATGCGTTTATTCTTTGTTCTCTGATATAAGATCGTTCATCCTCCACAGCATCCCGTATAATCACTGCTCCATCATCTCCATGTATTTATTTTTCATTCTAACAGAGTCATCATCAAAGGGCTTTGAAAAAGCTACCTATGATACGTATTAATCAGTATCCTAGTATTGATCCTTTTTATTCCGTATCTCCTTTTGAGTTCAAATTTTGTAAAAAAAACAAACAAAAAGGACTTCAAAATTCGAACTCCTTTTTGTTTGCGCCCATCCATTAAAGTGCTTTACCTTAATGGAGAACAATTTTGCGCGGGTACTTTTGTTGTATATAGTCTTTAAGTGAAGTAACCACTAGTGGACCGAATTCTACGATTCTACCTTGTTTAAATGCAGTAAAGTCATCGCCTCCTGAAGCTAAATAATTACTTACCGCAACTTCATATTCCTTTGTAGGCTGTAGGTCTTGGCCATTCATGTCTTTCACCGCAATGATACGTCTGCCAATTGGGGCATTCGGATCCCAACTATATGTTAAACCAACAGTTTGCAACAAATCATTTTCCTGATCTTTTCTCCACTGCTGTTCCAATGCAAGTTTTATTTGGTCTCCTGTTAAAATCACCTTTCTGATACTATGGCCAAAAGGCAAGTCTGTATAAAGGTCTTCTATCGTGATCTTCCCTTTCTTTAAACTTTGCCGCATTTCGCCCTGATGGACAAACGCCATCTCAACGCCCATGGCTTTCCGCTCAGATTCTCCAACCATTTTCGCTAACGGTGATTCACCTTTTGCATCTTCTATCCGTGAGATTTCTTCAGGAATTTCTCCGACGATTGTTTGAAAAGAGCCCCCCATTTTTTCTCGATATTTATTTAGAAGGCTGACCGTTTCTTGATCTGGTTCAATTTGATCATGAGAAGTGACAATAATCTTTGCTTCTTTCGAAATAACGTCTTTAGTTTGACGGTCAATTTTAAGATTTACTTGAGAAAAAGCTTTTCCATAAGAATAAGCTTGAACAATCAGCTTACCGTCAACAACGGTATTGGCATAATCATGGCTATGACCGGCAAAAATGACATCTACCTCTTTATCAATTTTTGGTGCCATCTGGACTAGATATTCTTGCGGAAATGCTCCTGTCTGATCCGATTTAGCTGAAACATGTGCCAGTACAACAATTGCTTTAATCCCTTTTTCCTTTAATAGCTTAACGGTTCGGTTAATCGCTGAAACTTCATCCGTAATTTCTACTTCTTTTCGATTTTCAGGGAGGACATACAAGTTGGTCTCAGTTGTGACTACCCCGATAAATCCAATATTGATGCCATCAATTTGTTTAATCACATAAGGAGGTAACAAAGGGGCACCCGTTTTTTTATCGATAATGTTTGCCGAAATATAAGAGAAATTGGCACCCTGAAAATACCCTGTTTTTCCATGGAATCCTCCATAAATAAGGCGTTTCATTTCATCTACACCTTGGTCTAATTCATGATTCCCAGGTGTCCCGACATCAAAATGGAGAAGATTTAGAAATTCAATCGTAGGTTCGTCTTGAAACAGAGATGAAATTGGCGGACTTCCTCCCACCATATCACCAGCATGAACAAGGAGGGTATTTTGATTTTCTTGTTTGTATTTTTTTAAATAGGCAGCTAGGTACTCAGCACCTCCCGCTTTTGTTCCGGATACAGTTTGATATTTGTTTAACTGGCCGTGGAAATCGTTAACGCCTAACAATTGAACTTGAATGTAGTTTTTGGATGTGGGTTGATTGCTGGTGGGTTGATTGGATGATAATGCGGTTAATCCATAGGTTCCTGAAATGATAAACGCCAAGATAGACAAAGAAGATATGACCTGAAATTTAGACAACTTCTCGATCCCTCCCTCTAAGATGTACCTCTAGGATAACGCTGGAAGTTTATATCCATATAAAGGGTTCGTAAAGTTTTTATTACAAGTTATGTAATATTTTATTATTATTTCCATGTAATAAAAAACAAGTAGACTTGTCTAAAATAACACTTTGTCTACTTGCCGATGCCTTCCCATAAATAAGATCATAGATAATATTCTAACATAACAAAGGAAGGGCACTTGAAAACATCAATAAGAACTTTCAACAAAGGATCGACCGAACTGGATACATTGGTCCTTTTCTGCGGACGTCGGAGCCATATCAATTTTTAACCCATCTAGAACGATATCTGCTCCTAATTCTGATAATTTCGTTAGTAATAGATCAACTGCTCTTCCTCGATGTTCATAAGAAGAATCACAAGAACCAAAGGCCGCAGATCTTATCCCTGTTAAATCTAACGAATCCATTTCTTCATAAAAATCGAGAAACTCATCCGGAAGATCCCCATCTCCCCAAGTATAGGCTCCCAAAAGAATTCCTTCATAGTTGCTAAGTTCTTTAACATCTACCTCAAGAATATCTTTTTGATCAACAGCAGCACCGGCCTGAAGGATCCCTTCTCCGATTAGGTTGGCGATTTCTTCTGTATTTCCTGTCATGCTGGCATAGACAATTAAACAGGTTCCTTTCATTATTAATCCCCCCTTACCCTTATTTTAATCGCCCTTATACTCATTCCGCCTTGACCTCCATCAAGAAATCACAATCATTATGACAGTATACTATCCTTACCAGTATTTGTTTGTTTCACAAAAACTTTGTCGTAACACTGAATTTTGGTTTTTATACTCTCCTTCATTTGTAGACTCTTCAGAATAGCCTTTTGTTACTAGTTAAATCGTAACCTTCATTTTTCCATCCTAAAAAACTGCAAATCTTGACAAACTACGCGATATACCAAGTTCTCCATTTTAGTTTTCGTAAAATAAATAGCCCAAAAATCTTTTTGGAAACGTTTGCACATTCCTAAAAAACTGCTATTTGCTTTTTCACTATTCATAAGTTAATTTTATGACTATGGCATATTCGAACAAGTCAGAAAATTCAGTAGCTTAAAAATGTATTTAAATAATTTTCCGTAAAAAGTACAGAAAATTATAAAAATAAAAATAGATATAGGATGGTGATCGATCATTTCAGAATAAAACATATAAATTATCGCTTTGTGAAGAGACTTTATGTATGGAAAAAAATTTTAAAACGATGGAATTGTAAGGAAAAGGTTAAATAAAAGGGGAGAAATTACATTTATGGCAAAAGTAAATCCAGCTAGTATTATTAGTGAAAGTAAGTTTAATCGTTTTCATTTAGCTCTGTTCATTTGGAGCTTCATGATTATTTTGTTTGATGGATACGACTTGTCCGTCTACGGGACAGTTGTACCGATCCTGATGGAGCAATGGCATCTCAATCCTGTTGCAGCAGGAACAATGGGTAGCTATGGACTTTTTGGAATGATGTTTGGTGCAATCATATTTGGTATACTAGCTGACCGTATTGGAAGAAAGAAAGTTATTATGATAAACATATTATTATTCAGCTTATTTACGTTCTTATGTGGCTTTGCTGAATCAGTAACTGCCTTCTCTGCCTTCCGCTTTCTAGCGGGATTAGGACTTGGAGGTATTATGCCAAACATTGCCGCTTTAGTAATGGATTATGCTCCTAAATCGATGAGAATTAGATTAGTGTCTATTACGCTAGTTAGTTTTGCTGTCGGGGGAGCACTTGCACCAACATTTGGTGTTCTGTTAATCTCGCATTTCGGCTGGGCATCTGTTTTCTTTGTTGCAGGAAGTCCACTTTTAGCACTACCTTTCTTGTTAAAGCAACTGCCGGAATCATCTAGCTACCTCATTAGAACTGGCAAAAAGGAAAAACTATTCGCGACACTTTCAAAAATTAATCCTGGATTAACTTTTAATCAAGATGATGAGATTGAAGAAGTAAAACTATCGGAAACGAAAGCACCAATTGTTGGTTTGTTCAAAGAGAATCGTGCTTTAAGTACCGTAATGTTTTGGGTTGCCTTTTTCTGTGCCTTATTGATGGTGTATGGTTTAAACACATGGCTTCCAAAGTTAATGATCAACGCTGGATATGGACTGAATTCAAGTTTAACTTTCCTTATTGCGCTTCAAGGTGGAGCCGTTATCGGTATTCTTTCTCTCAGCCAACTCTGTGAGAAATATGGTTCTAAAAGGGTGCTGATCCCATCATATATTGCAGGTGCAATTGCTTTATCGTTGCTGGGATTTGGCGGAAATACAATCGTGATTTTCGTATTAGTAGCGATTGCAGGGGCTGCTACAACTGGGTCTCAGGTGCTTATTCAGGCTTATGTTACAGCCTACTATCCTGCCCAAATGAGATCAACAGGTTTAGGTGTTGCATCGGGTATCGGAAGATTGGGCGGTATGATTGGTCCAATTTTGGGAGGATTTTTATTAACACTTGGTTTACAGAACTTCATGAATTTCATGGTATTTGCCATAACTGGTATTGTAGCAGCGATTGCGCTATCATTGATTGCAGATAAACATTCAGCTGTTGCCGTAGAAGCTAATAAACACAATTCAACTGAAGATTCACTCGTCACAAGTGAAGTAGCAGCAGCCATCGAATAGCAGTGCAGGGTTCTTGACCCTCTCTTTATGCAAAGCACCAAAGCACCAAGTCCCATCTAGTAATTAGATGAGACCTGGTGCTTTTTTGTCCAAGAAGGACTAGTTCTCTCACCTACAATTTGTAATTTAATTAATATAGTTTTTTTCTTATCTTACTATTTGATATAGTAGGCATTATGGATAAAAAGAAGGGAATAAGTATGAAATGCTTTTCAATTGATTTAGACGGAACGCTATTAAACACACAGCATGAAATATCTCAAGAAAATTTCAAGGTTCTTCAGTATCTGCAAGAACAAGGTCACAGCATTATTATTAACACGGGTAGGGCCTTTGAAGATGTAATCAAATTTGAAGCACTAAAAAAAATAGAAACGCCCATTATTTGTATAAATGGGACCGTTTTATACTCGAACACAAGGGATGTCCTTTATGAAGCCTCTTTATCTACTTCAATCTACAAAGAGTTGTTTCCTATTTTAAAGGAAATCGGATTATGGATTATGGTATATACTAATCAAGGCGGCTTTCCATGCAGAAATCCAATGATTCAAGATAAAAGTGATGAAGAGATTGAACGTGTTTTTCATAATTATGATTACAATCAAATGTTTGAAAACGATAATCTCAAAATTTACAAGGTCATGGCTGTCTCACGCAAGGATCAACTTGAAAAAATTGATCTAGCCAAACGGGCAATCGAGGGAAAATTTGAAATATCAATGGCTTCTTCGCATCCTAACAATGTTGAGTTTACATCTATTGAAGCGAATAAAGGAACGGCTTTGCTATGTTACCAGCAACTGGTAAATCTTGATTTTGATGAAATCTTTGCATTTGGAGACGGAGGGAATGACCTCGCTCAGTTCAAAGTGGCGACCACCTCCGTTGCAATGGGCAACGCCCCTTTCTCTATTCAGCAGGAAGCAGATACTATCACCAAGACGAATGATAAAGATGGGTTTGCCTACGCTGTCAGACATTTATTAAACATCTAACAAAAATGATGGACGAGCATGTAGAATCTTCTTAGGAGCATGTACATCCCTTGGCAATTGCGTAGATTCCCTTGCGCAACGTATAGAATTCCTCTAACAAACTCCTTTTGCTTCTTCTTCATAAAGTAAAAGGAGTTTTTCTCCGTTGCAGTTTGTTAAGCACTCACTCAGAATTTTCTTTAATTGTTCATAAAAAATTAATGTTTATTATTCGAGGATCGTCCATATATATTCAGTAAACAGGTTCTACTGAAAGGATTGATACGAAGTGTCAGAACAAACAAATAACGAACAAAACGATGAAATCAAAAATGAATTCAAAAAAGAAATGAAAGCTGAAATAAAAGCTGAATTAGCTCAAGAATTGAATTCTTCACCTCTCAGGAAGTCATATAGAAGGTTTCTTTATCCGATCATAACTTTCATTGTTGGACTCTTAATCGGATTGTCTGCAAGCCATTTCAGTGTATTTCATGGAGGTGGACACCACGGGAATCGATTTAATCATCAAATTCAACATGGTGGCCATAATAATGGCAATATGCAACATAATGTACCTAATCAGAACCAATAATGATAAAAAGCAACCAAGGCAAGCTCTACTCAGGGCTTGCCCTCTTTATTGCAGCTCAAACGCTCATTAGACATACAAAATCCAAACAAATAACGACCCCAGATAGAAGACTAATTCAATTTCGTTTACCTATTACGATAATATTGTAGAAATAAAGTACTGAACTTATAAATTTCGCCGAAAATTGTCGTTAGTTTGAATTTTCGAACAATATGGAAAAAACCATTTATGTGCTACACTATATGAAAGCGCATACGATTCAAAAAGTATCAGTGAAGGGGTGAATACGATGTTAGTAGAAGAATTAATACATCATTTTACAAATGTAAAAAATTATACACCATCACATGTAAATGAATTACTTGATTATCTTCAAAAATGTTATATTAATGGGGAAGTATCTATTACTGAATATAAAGAACTTTTTTTCGAATTGAATAACCTAAAAGCAGAAAAACCAAGTGAATTTTTCATCAAAACAAAACTGTTTAATTTTGAATTTGACTTGCCATGTTAAAGGAAGAGTATCAGAAATGATACTCCTTTTTTATGTATAAGTCATAACTTTCTCCTTATACTCACTCTAATTCTAAGTGATTAGGTTTTTTCTTTTTCAGTTTATTTTGAAGCTAAGTCATCTCGGTCAATGGCTTTTGGTGGTTGTTCCATCCAACCTTGATCAATCATAATTTTGGCCCCATCCTGAACATATAACCCGATATCCGCTATAAATTTCGCATACATTCCACTTAAATCTCTTCTTCCGCTAAGAGATGCTCCGTTTCCCGCGGTTCTTATTTTCATTGAAAACATCTCGATTTTATGGGCTAACATTAATTTATCTGAAAAAGGTGAAAAGGTGGAGTCACTTACTAAATGATCCAACAGTGGAGGAGATGGCAAATTTTCCTTGTGGAGCTGTTGAGCACTACTTTCTATATGTTTGTTTGTCATCTCTTTTCCTCGTATAAAAAATTCCCGAATAGTTTCATTTTTCGCCACTTGGCTAAAACCAATTAGTAATGCTTTGCTTGTTACATTATTTTCGATATTATCATGAAGATGGGCAATCTCTAATGCATGCAGGGGTCTAATATCTCCCAAGAAACCATTTAGATAGTTTTGTTTTTTTATAAAATCAACCTTATCTGGTGTTGGGATTTGTGGGGGTTTAACATAAAAGCCTTTTGCCATCAATAATTCATTTACCTCAGTTATTAACCTAACTGTGGAGGTAAGAGAATTGATATAAAAATCTCTTATGTCTCCTCTTGTCATGATCGGTATGGCAATGGAATAAATACTCATCCCTGCTTTACTCGTATAATTCAAGTAATGAAGATAAAATTCATCAGAAAATAACCTTGGAGCGTCTAAGTTCACATCGTCATCCGTAAACCCCATTGGTATCGGAAAGTTTTCTTTACTAAATATTTCTTTAATTTTTTCCACAAGCGACTCAGATAAATTTAAGGCTTTTCCGACAACTTTTTTGATATCCTCGTCATTAATATGCTGAAGATAATAACGAAGTACACATATGGCCAGCGTATTTCCTACATAAGTTGCCCAAAGTTTGCCCATTTCAGCAGATGTTAATTTTTCAGTATATGGTTGACTCGTTTCCATTAAAAAAATCTCCTCGATTCGATTTTTGCTTTAGTTTTTGTTTGGTACACACAAAGTATTCATTGGATTTCATGATTCATTTGAACATATCCAATTGTTACGAAGAAAGTTACATCAAGTACAGCATATGCTGAAGGCAGCGGATATCTTTCTAAAATTCGAACAAAATAAAAAGACTTCTAGTAACAACAAACGTTAAAAGAAGTCCTTTTATTGCTATCCAATTTTTGTGGATTAAATTGTACCTATACTTAACACCTAATTTTAATGAAAAAGTTTTACAACAGACCTGCTGAGCCCACTTTAAAAGGTTGACTAATTTCAGACTGACCAATTTTTACATGTATTTGTAATTCATTTGGAATTTGTGAGATAGAACTCACAGATACATATTTTTTATTTTTTGTATCTATTTCATAATGATCTGCTTCCCATGTTTCTTGTTCATAGTGAAATCCCCACACATCATTTGCTAAAGCCGGATAAATGTCTGATTTCAAACTATTTCCAATCATCACATAGTCCGATGCAGGGTGGCGTCTGATGATTTCTTTTAATGTATCAGGCGTTTTCTGTGGATATACGTAAACGTGATCAACATAATGATTAGCACCTGATTCAACGATCTTTCGTTTTTGAATCCGATCTACCCCTGCAGTTAGAATCATGCTCGAATACCCTTCTAATTTTAGCTGTTTTAAAACAGAAATGGCTCCTGGTACATTATGATATTTACGAAGATATACATCCTTCACAGTCTTTTGTATCTCATCTTTCGTAGATAGATTTTCTACTTTTCTGTTTTCTTCCAAAAAATGATCATACGTATCTAACCATCCTATTAAAAACCGTTCTGGAACAAATCCATATGAAGAGATCATTTCAACATCTATTTTACGTTGATACGATTTTATCTCTTGTACATTTCTAATTTCACCATATACATCTCTAGCGATGATTTCCGCCGCTTGCTGGTTCGTTTTTTCAAATTCTACATATGTTTGGACAATCGTGTCATCAAAGTCCCATATAAGTTGAATATTCTTTTTCATTTCTATTATTCATCCTTTTTCATTCATAAAATAGTAGTATTCAAATCTATTTTATATTTTTCTGCTTCTAAATGCATACAATATGAATAATAGTACAAACCATAGTGGCGTCATTAACAAAGCTGTACGGGTTGCCTCAGCGACTCCCATAACGATTAAAATAAATACAAAGAATGCCAGAATAGCATAGTTAATAAATGGTGTGAGTGGTGCTTTAAAAGTTGACGTCTTCCGTAAGTCTGGACGTGATTTCGTGTAGCGAATATGAGAGATTAAGATAATACTCCAAACCCAAATAAAACAAATTGCACTAATGGTTGTTACAATTCCAAAAGCTTGTTCCGGAATGAGTTTACTCAAAAGTGCTCCCATAGAAAGGACAATTGCTGATGTAACCAAAGCGTTGCCAGGGACATTATTTTTATTTAATTTAGCAAATTTAGCCGGTCCTTCATTATGACTGCCTAAATTATATAATATTCTACTTGTTGAAAACAAACCACTATTACATGCCGAAGCTGCAGATGTTAAGACAACAAAATTAATAATTCCTGCTGCAATTGGAATACCAACTAAGCTAAATGTCCTTACAAAGGGACTGGTAGATGCATTCAATTGATTCCAGGGATTAATGCATAAAAGGATAAAAAGTGCTCCTACATAGAAAAACAGAACTCTCAAAGGAATTTTATTAATCGCAGACGGTATGTTCTTTTTTGGATCAGATGTTTCCGCTGCCGATACACCAACTAATTCAACTCCAACAAATGCGAATACGACCATTTGAAAGGAAAGTAAGAACCCAGAGATCCCATTTGGAAACAGACCGCCATGTGTCCAGAGATTTTTCACAGAAACAGCACCTGCATCTGTTTTGAATCCCATGATTAGCAAAATAACCCCTAAAGCGATTAAAGCAAGAATCGTTATGATTTTTATTAAGGCAAACCAAAACTCTAATTCTCCAAATAACTTGACTGTCAGTAAATTAAGCCCCAATAGAAGAACTAAACCAACTAATGCAGGTATCCACTGTGGAATATCGAACCAATAGCGTACATATACACCAACAGCAATAATATCAGCCATTGCTGTCATAATCCAACAAAACCAATATGTCCACCCAGTTACATACCCTGCCCATGGTCCAACATAATCTACAGCAAAGTCTGTAAATGATTGATAGCCTGCATTTGACAAAAGCAGTTCACCTAGTGCCCTCATCACGAAAAACACGGCAATCCCGATAATTAAATAGGCAAAAATTATAGATGGACCGGCTAATTGGATTGCTTTTCCTGAACCTAAAAATAGCCCTGTTCCAATCGTACCCCCTATCGCGATCAGTTGGACATGTCGATTTTTCAGATCCCTTTTTAATTCTTGCTGCGGTACGGTTTGATTATTCGGAACCCTTTTACTATTCAACTGTGCCACGTTACATTCCCCCCTTGTTTATTATAAAAGTTATAAAAATATTAATTTTTATAACAATTGATAACAAAAACTGCGTTACTGATCATTATTTTTAGACAATAAACGTAAACTCTATAAAATAATGATTAAAATTACGAGAATTTAATTATTCATACCAATAAAAAAAGAGATTGGAGTTCTCCAATCTCAATAGACGTTAGAATAATAACTTAAAAATGATCCGTTACTCTTCTGTCCGTTTGCCTGAGATTGTGAACCCTTCGGCGCCGCAAATTTTTGCGGTCTCTCCAGAAACTGCTTCTGCAATAGTGTGATCCATAGCATTCATCGCTGTTTATGATTTATTTGTTTGTAGGAGTGAACACTTAGAATAGCCCTAAAAAAAGGGCAGTCAACTTAAGCATCCATTCTCACAATATCCCTAATTAAATTATTGTATAATAATTATAAATTATCAGTATTAATTCTTTTTGTCAAGGCTCTTTGGCCTATATATGGGTCCATTTAATGGAGGAAATGTCTTTAATGTGGCTTAACAGAGATTCTGGTAATGAATATCTGCTAATTTAGGTTTTATCCTAAGTATTCGTTTTTCCAAATAATAAGTGGGGATCATTATTCCGAAATAGGTAGCGATAACAGGTAGTGTACCTTGTCCACCACGATTGAATTGGGATTGTTGTGAATTGATACAAAAAAGGTCAATCCTCTACATAATAGAGACTGACCTTTTCTTAGTATTACCTTTATAGCTATAGAATTACAAACTATCTCCGAAATCAGCTTTAAATTTCGCAACTAATTCTGCTGGCCACTCTGAAGTTGTAGTTAGTTTTCCAAAGAAGAATCGTAACATTTCCGGCTCTTCAACAAACTTTAGCCCCCCAATTAAATGGCGGTTCTCATAAAGCCAAATAATTCGATCAGCAGCATACTTAACTTGCGATAAAGTAAAGACACGCCGTGGTAAGGCAAGTCGAACAAGTTCCATATTTGATAATACTTCATTACCATCTTCATCTCTTTGTTCCGAAAGTGTTCCTCTTTCCATCCCACGAACGCCACTCACAATATAAAGTGCTGCAGCAAGTACACCTGCAGAATACTCTTCTTGAGGAAGATGGTCGACAAATTCCATCGCGTTAATTATGACAGCCTAATCCTCCTGTGTAACAACAGGTACACCTTTTTTCAACAGTTCATCCGTCATATACGAAATAAATTTCGGCCCTTGGCTGATCATATCTTCGTCCATTGTTTCATCCAGACCAACGACAATGGCCTCCATCTCGCGGACAGACATCCCTCCATAGGTAAGGAATCCCTCATAAAGAGTAACATACTGACGCATTTTCAGATAAACTTCTTCATTATTTGTACAGATCCCGCCGCCGCGTGCAAAGCCGAGTTTTCTTGCCGAGAAATAGATAACATCAGATAGTGCTATGCTTACGATCCCTGCACATAATTTAAAATTAACCATCCTTTCTACTTTTTATAGATTAACTGTTTTTTTCAGAATGCCAGGCTTCATCTAAATATAGATAAAGCCTGGCATTTTATTTATTTTTACCTTTTTTAATCTCCTATCCTTTGGAAATTTCCCCTGACAATAATAACCATACGTAAATGAAGGGGTTTAACATTTAGACAAGCTCAATATTTTTACATTAAGGAATTTTTTTTGGATTAAGGAAACTTTTTAGTTGAATGTAATATAATAATCATTATAATAATAATAAAGTGAGTGTGAATTTAATGATTGCATCAAAACGAGTCAAGAAGAAGGTATTGATAAATTCATACATGTGCAAGCTGTTAGGAATTATTAGTGACCAAGAATATAAAAACATTTTAAACAATATTCAATCTAATGAGCATCAATAGTAAAGATGAACCAGTCAGCTTACGGATATGTTTATTTCAGGTATTTTTTTTATCCAAGAGTTTCCTTCATGCAAAATTTATGTCAGTATGCATGATTTAATCAATAAACTAACAATTACTAGGTTATCAGAAAAGGAGGATGGGATCATTGGGTACAAAAGAAATGGCGGCAGAAAATTTGGAGAATAAAAAAGGAACCTGGAAAAGGGAAAATATAAATCCAAGTTTACAAGAAGTTCATAAGTCCATTCCGATTCAGAAAACAGGCAGTTTTTTCCGAAGATTATTAGGGTTCATCGGTCCAGGATATTTGGTAGCAGTGGGGTATATGGACCCTGGAAACTGGGCCACGTCGATTGCAGGAGGATCAGCCTATGGGTACACCCTTCTATCTGTTATTTTAATTTCAAACCTTATGGCGATTTTATTGCAAGCTTTATCGGCTAAATTGGGGATTGTTTCAGGTAGGGATTTAGCTCAGGCCTGCAGGGATCATTTTAGTAAACCAGTCGCCTATATGCTGTGGGTTTTATGTGAATTAGCCATAGCCGCTTGTGATTTGGCCGAATTAATTGGTTCGGCTATCGCGTTAAATTTATTATTTAATATCCCGCTTTTGTATGGAATATGTATTACCGCTTTGGATGTTTTAGTTGTTTTGCTTCTGCAAAATAAGGGCTTTCGCTATATAGAATCCTTTGTTATTGCATTAATCGTGACCATCGCTGTTTGTTTTGGGGTGGAGTTGTTTTTGTCACAACCTGAAATTGGAGGGATTGCAGCTGGCTTTATACCAAGTAGTCACATTGTTTCAGATCCAACTATGCTCTATATTGCTTTAGGGATTCTGGGAGCGACAGTCATGCCTCATAATCTCTATCTTCATTCATCAATCGTTCAAACAAGGAATTATGATCATACACAAGCGGGAAAACGCTCAGCAATTAAGTTTGCAACCATCGATTCAACAGTAGCCTTAATGCTTGCCTTATTTGTGAATGCTTCGATTCTTATTCTCTCTTCCGCCGCTTTTCATTCTACAGGGCATAAAAATGTAGCAGAAATTCAGGATGCCTACCATTTGTTAGATCCATTACTTGGTTCGGGTATTGCGGCCATATTATTTGGTGTTGCCTTACTTGCTTCTGGTCAAAACTCTACTTTAACTGGTACGCTAGCCGGTCAAATCGTTATGGAAGGATTCTTGAATATTCGTTTAAGACCTTGGCTTCGCAGACTGATCACAAGGATGATTGCCATTATTCCGGCCGTAATTGTGACCTTACTATATGGTGAAAAAGGAACCGGAGAATTACTTATACTAAGTCAGGTCATCTTATCACTTCAATTATCCTTTGCTGTTATCCCACTGGTGATGTTTACAAGTGACAAAAATAAAATGGGTGAATTTGTAAATAAGAAATGGGTGAAATGGTTAGCCTGGTTTGTCACATCCATTATTGTTGTATTAAATGTGTATTTACTCTGGGGCACATTTTTCTAAAAGGCAGGCACCAGTTAGGTACTCCTAATGTTTTGTAAATTTTATCGAGGTATGAAATGAAACAAGGCAGCGACTAAAATATGCGATAGCAAAATTTGTCGCTGCTTTTATTTTGTTTATATTTCCCATTTAATACAGCCTCTAACAAAATTCTTTTGTTTAACATTGAATCGATATATAGTGCCATCGTATTCACCCTCTAAAATAAAGAAGCAGAAACCCTATATTTGGTCTCTGCTTCTTTTCTTTATAAAGAAAAGGGGGGTTTTAAGTTACGTGGAAGGCTGCAGCTTATTACAGCTTTATGATCAATGATGTTAAAAATTTTATAAAACTCTATCTAATAGATGATAAACCTATTAAGGACTCCGGCGCCATACCACGCACTAAAAGGCATATTTTTGAGTAATCGGCACTGCTGCTCAAATCTGAAAAAATTTGTTTCAGTACTTGGAAATCTTGGTCTTCTTTCAATTTTTGTAATTCTTTTTTATATAATCGATGAACAGAGCCGTACACAAAATTTGGTTTATATTCGCCAGGATCTTTTTCCATGATTAAACATCCCATGTAATAATATTTAAATTGCAAGGCACGTGTCAGATTAATTAAATCCAATAGTTTTTCAAAGAGGGCAGGATATTCCCTCCTCATATTTTCCATCGCTATTTTTGCTGTGTATAACTCATGAATATTTGATAAAGTAAGCATTCGTTTTTATCCTCCTCTTATTTGTCCCAAGGTTTTTTAAGTGAAATATACTCGGCTAGTGCTTTACTTTTTTGTCTTCTTAACTTTCGCATCTCTGCTCTTTCTTTACCGGTTTGATAGAGAAATTTTTCTTCTTCGGTTTCAGGAATGACTCCTGGAACATGGACCGGCTGTTTGTTTTCATCGAGAGCAACAAAAGTCAAAAATGCTGTAGCAGCCATTCTTCGTTCGCCTGTTATTATATCTTCTGCGATAACTTTACAAAATATCTCCATGGATGTTCTCCCAGTGTATGTTACAAACGATTCGACGCAGACAGAATCGGTCTGATGAATGGGCTGTAGGAAGTCGATCGAATCGGTCGAGGCCGTTACGCACTCTTTTACTCTTGAATGTCTGCGTGCAGATAAAGTTGCAGCATCGTCCAGTTTTTTCATTAGAACTCCGCCAAAAAGTGTATTATAGTTATTTAAGTCGCAAGATAAAACTTGAGCTGTATTAACAATGCGGCTTTCATTTGATTTTTTTGTTTCCATTTGCTACATCCTTTCATGTTTGCATCCCAGATGATAAACCTCATTTCCACGTTAATAATAGATTTTTTAGCACATGTGAATTGTACGACTCATAGTTTCCTAAGTAAAATGGTTAAATTTCATCTTAACTATAGCTTTTATCTATGTTAATGTTTCCAAAAACGCATAATAGTCTAATAATTAAAAAAAGTTTCTAATTAAAAACCGTCTTTTTATTATTTATTTCGTAAGCCTTTCTTTTGTAAAATGCAGCCATTCTTTTGCAGCAAAGGAAAGGTACTGATTCTTGCTCCAGATAATGCCGAGTTTCCATATGATAGAAGGATTTACGACTTTTACAAACTTGATATTTTTATTTAAATTTTTGCAGATGCTTTCTGGGATCAGTGCAACTCCAAGTTTCCAGGCAACCATATCTTCTATAAAAGACCGTTGTGAACCTTCTGATATAATATTTGGATGAAATCCCACACTTTTACACGAATTAATAATTCGATCGTTTAACACAAAGTCTTTATTAAATAAGATAAAAGATTCATTCTTCAATTCTGCTAAGTCTACCTCCTGTCGTTCTGCCAATGGATGCGCGGCGTGAAGAATGAGTCTAAGATCTTCTTCCATAAAAAAGAAATGTTCAAAGAGTTCGTTTTTCGTCGGCAGAACGATAATCCCTACATCAAGAAGATTATTTTCCACATCGTCTTCTATTTTTCTGGAACCATCCTCCACTAGTTGAAAAGTAATTCCAGGATATTTTTCGTGAAAGTTGCTTAAGATTTTGAGGAACATATGGGCATCAAAAATGGGTGGCAGTCCAATACGGATATGTCCTTTTTTTAATCCTAAGAGATTATCCAATTCTGCTTCTAAGTTATGAAATGCTTGGTCAATGAGCTTTGATTGCTCCAGAATCAATCTTCCTGCGTCAGTTAGGATTAATTGCTTCTTCGACCGGTCAAAAAGTGAAACTCCTAACTCTTCTTCAAGATTTTTTATCATTTTACTTATCGTTGGCTGTGTGATAAACAAGTTTTCAGCCGCGCGTGAAAAACTATTAGCATTGGCCACTTCAATAAAATATTGTAAATGTTTGATATCCAATATCTTCACCTGACTTTGAATAATAGAATTAGGCGCTGCCACCTTTAAAAAAATGAATGAGCTGAGTCTTCTTTAGTATTGCCTTTTTTTCTGAGTTGCAAAAGTTTATTTTCATGGTAAACATCCATGCCGCGGCACCAGCTAATGGTTGAAAATGGTTGGTTCTGGTCTGTTACTCTCTTTAACTTTTAATCTTTTTAGTAGTTTAATGAAAAAAGTAATCTTAATATCAAGCAAAAGAAATAGACCTATCCAAGAATATGGATAGATCTACTTTTTATCGTTTGTCTCTGCACTAGACCTTTATTTAACAACAGCTGCTAGCACCCAATAAAACTAATCCCGGAACCTCTTGGTTTTCCTCTTCGTCTAAAGTTAATTCTCCTGTTTCTGTAATTTGTGAATCAAATGCTACTTTAATACCGTTGATGGTTTCAATTTTATCAGCTTCCTTTGGCGCGTCTAAAGATAATGCAAATTGTGGTCCGCAGAACCAGCAACAGAGTATAGACGAATTACATCAATATATAACCATTTGCTTATATAATAGACCCATGCACAGTTAAATTCAAGTAATCTACTGTTAAGTTATTGTAAATAGAAAAGCTGATTTCTCCACGTTTCGAAGAAATCAGCTTTCAATCCTAATTTTAAACTGCTCTGTGGATTGCTGCTTTCAATATTTTTACTATGAATTCTAAATCCTCATCTGTAGAGGATAATGGCGGAGATAAGGTAAGAATATTATTATAGCCAGCTACAGTTGCACCATTTTTGCCAATGATCAAACCATTTGATTTGCATTCGGCAATCATTTGATCTATTTTCCTTACGTCTAAAGGCACTTTCGTTGCTTTATCTTCTACTAGTTCAATTCCGAGGAGAAAACCAAAACTGCGGATATCACCAACAAATGGATGGTCTTCCATTTCCCTCATTTCTTCCCTTAATCGTTCACCTAGAATCCGAGCACGTTCAACAAGGTCTTCTTTCTCGTAGATTTCTAGATTTTTCAGAGCTAGTGCACAAGCAGCCGGGTTCCCGCCAAATGTATTGACGTGACGGAAATAACTGTACTCCTCAGAGCTTTTAAATGTTTCATAGATATCCCGTCTCACCGCAGTAGCCGAAAGTGGCAGATAACCGCTTGTTAATCCTTTTGCCATTGTGACAATATCTGGTTTGATAGGGAAGTGCATATGCCCAAATTTTTTTCCGGCCCGGCCAAATCCACAAATCACTTCGTCGATAATGAGGAGGATACCATGTTTTCGACAAATTTCTTGCACTTTTTCCATATAGATGGGATGAGGAACAAGAACTCCTCCTCCGGTAATGGCTGGTTCCATAATGATGGCCGCAATCGTTTCCACTCCTTCCCAGATGATGGTCTTTTCAATCTCTACTGCACATTGCAGATTAAATTCTTCAACAGATTGCCCTGCTGGGCGGCGGTAAGAATCAGGAGGACTCACATGAATGAATCCTGGAGCAAGTGGCTCATATTTAAACTTTCGAACGGCCTGTCCGGTTGCAGCTAAAGCCCCCATTGAATTACCATGATAGGCCCGGTATCGGGAAATGAATTTATAGCGGCTTGGCTCACCATTTTGCTGATGATACTGACGGACGATTTTAAAAGCTGTTTCATTCGCCTCTGAGCCACTATTCGAAAAGAAAATGACATAATCTCCTTCTAACCATTCATTTAATTTTTCAGCTAATTGAATCGCTGGAAGATGACTTTGTGACAGAGGGAAATACGGCATTGTTTTTAATTGATCATATGCCGCCTGGGCCAGTTCCTCTCGTCCATAACCAACATTCACACACCATAAGCCAGACATGGCATCTAAGTACTTTTGACCATTTATATCGGTAATCCAAGATCCTTTTCCTTCAACAGCAACGGTTGGTACCATCTGGTCTTTATATGGAGTCATATGGTGCCATAAATATTGGCGATCTTTCACAATTGTAACTTCAGTTTTATTCCTATTCATGGACATGGCCATGTCCTCCTTTATTAATGTGTCTCTCGTTCAAGGTAAAAATCTTCAGCAAAATGAAATCTGGTGTCCATTCGTCCGTTTCCGATTTATTAGATCGAAATCGTGGAGAACACCAGATATGTATGGTTTAATCGCCTATGAGTAGCGTGCTGTCAGCACTTTTTTTCTCGTATAAAATTCAAATCCATCTGTCCCGTTAACATGTAAATCACCATAAAATGAATCTTTGTAACCGGAGAATGGAAAGAAAGCCATTGGAGCTGGTACGCCAACATTTACACCCAGCATTCCGGCATCAATTGTTTCACGGAACTGTCTGATTGCGGCGGCACTGTCGGTATATAAGCAGGCACCATTTGCTAATTTTGAAGCATTTGCCGTGTCAATCGCTTCTGTTAAATCCTTTACTCTTATGATCGAGAGAACAGGAGCAAAGATCTCATCCTGCCAGATTTTCATTTTCTGTGTTACCTGGTCAAAAATAGTCGGTCCGACAAAATAGCCGTTTCCCGCAACGGCATCATCCTTACGTCCATCACGAACAAGTTTTGCACCTTGAGCAACGCCCGACTCAATATAATCGATTGTCCGTTTTTTATGTTCCTCACGAATAACAGGTCCCAGGAAAACCCCGTCATCAAGACCATTGCCAATTTTCATCTCACCAGCTAGTTCTACTAATCTTGTGATCAATTCATCTGCAATGTTTTCTTCGACAGCAACAACAGCGGCTGCCATACAGCGTTCGCCCGCTGAACCAAAAGCTGCATTCGTAATTTCTCTTGCTGCTAGGTCAAGGTTTGCATCCTTTAAGACGATGGAATGATTTTTTGCACCGGAAAGGGCTTGGACACGCTTTAGGTTCATCGTTCCTTTTTTGTATACATATTCTGCAACTGGCTGCGAACCGACAAATGAGATCGCTTTAACATCTTTATGCTCGAGCAGTCCGTTCACGACATCATGTGCACCGTTAACGATATTTACAACCCCTTTTGGAAGACCTGCTGCTTCTATTAATTCAACAAGGAGTACGGCAAGGAGCGGAGTACGTTCGGACGGCTTTAATACAAATGTATTTCCGCAGGCGATGGCAATGGGGAGCATCCAGCATGGAACCATCATTGGGAAGTTAAAAGGCGTTATGCCTCCGACTACACCAAGCGGATATCGATACATACCAGATTCAAGGTTGGTAGCAATATCTGGCAGCTGCTTGCCCATCATGAAAGAAGGTGCTCCGGCTGCGAATTCTACACATTCAATCCCGCGCTGTACCTCTCCCCTCGCTTCAGAAAGGCTTTTCCCATTTTCAATTGTAATCAATTTTGCTAGATATTCCCGTTTATCAACAAGTAGCTGCTGAAACTTAAATAAAATCCGAGCCCGTTTCGGAACAGCTGTCTGTGACCACGTTTTAAATGTTTCATTCGCTGCTTGGACGGCACGATCCACATCTTCCTTTGTAGAAAGAGGGATTTCGGCAATGGCTTGCCCTGTTGCAGGATTCAAGACAATTTCCGTTTTTGTTGAAGTGGAATCCACCCATTCACCTCCAATATAATTTTTTAACCTTTTTATTTTTTGTGTGGAAGCTGTCATCTAAAGTCTCCTTTCCTAAGGCTTGAATGGTTTATTGTTGCTGAATTAGTTTCACAGAAAAATACTTGCGGCCATTTGGGGTTGAAATGTGTAAGGTTTCCACTTCAGTTTCTTCCATATTACTCTCACACTTTTCAAATTCGACAGTGTCACCGTTCAAATGTTCAGTCACTTTTTTAATCCTATATCCTTTTTGAAGTAAAAAATCAATCCGATCTCGCTCCTGCAAAAACTGTTGGTATTCAGACATTTTTTAGCTCCCTTTTTACACTTGCTTCTTCATAGAATCTGGTCCGCCACGTCCAAAGGACAATTAAGGCTTTTTCATTACTTACTCCCTTTATTTTCGGTTACTTTTTGTCCTTCAATTTGATGAAGGACAATTTCACATTTCTTAGCTGCTTTTAGTCTTTCATCGCCTTGATGAAGGACAATTTCACATTTCTTAACTGCTTTTTGTCCTTCACCGCCTTGATGAAGGACATTTTTCTCATTTCCTAGCTGCTTTTTGTCCTTCACCGCCTTGATGAAGGACATTTTTCTCATTTTCTAGCTGTTTTTGTCCTTCATGGCTTTAATGAAGGACATTTTTTTCTCTTATAGCCAGCTTTTGTTCTTCATTTGGATTAAATTAACTTTTATGGAAAAAGTTACATACCAAATGGAGTACGGAATATCAAATAGCTATTTGTAGAACGCTAACCACTTACTTCGAAACAGTCTCTATTCCTACACTTTGTTGGTTTTCTCCATACTTAGCACGTTTTAAATAGTGTCCAGCACCTAATTTGCCTACAAACTTTTTATCGCGAATGACGTATTCCCCGCGGGATAATACGGAAACTGGCTCTCCTGTGACCTTCAACCCTTCAAACGCATTGTAATCTACTGCCATATGGTGAGTTTCCGCTGAAATCACTCGTTCCACTGCAGGATCAAAAATCACAAGATCGGCATCTACACCAACGGCAATGGTTCCTTTCTTTGGATAGAGCCCAAACAATTTAGCTGCTCTTGTTGATGTAAGGTCAACAAACTGATTGAGTGTGATTCTACCCTTCTTTACCCCTTCCGAGAACAGGATACTAACTCGATCCTCTATGATCGGACCACCGTTCGGAATTTTTGAAAAATCACCTTTACCTAGTTCTTTTTGACCAATAAAATCAAACGAGCATTGGTCTGAGCCTAATGTTTGCAGCTGGCTGGTTTTTAGTGCATTCCAAAGTACATCCTGATTCCATTTCTCACGCAATGGTGGTGACCATACATATTTGGCTCCTTCAAAATTTGGTTTTTCTAAATAGGATTGATCTAGTACTAAATACTGCGGACATGTCTCTCCCCAAATATCAATGCCCTTATCCCGTGCTTCCGCAATTTTTCTAGCTGACTCTGCACAGGATACATGGACAACATAAAGCTGTGAATTTGCCAGCCCTGTTAGGGTAATCGCTCTTCCGGTCGCTTCTCCTTCTGCTTCAGGCGGCCGTGTTATAGCATGGTAGATCGGATCAGTCTTTCCTTCTTTTAATGCTCTTTTCACTAGATAATCAATGACATCGCCATTTTCCGCGTGAACCATAACGAGTGCTCCAAGCTCTTTAGCGGCAATAAGTGTCCGAAAAAGTGTTTCGTCATCGGCCTGGAACTGATTTTTATAGGCCATAAATACTTTAAAAGAAGTTATTCCCTCTTTCTCTATTACTTTTGGAAGTTCACTTAATACTTTTTCATTCATTTCCACAATCTGAAGGTGGAATCCGTAATCAATCACAGCTTTGTCCTTTGATTTCGCATGCCATGTATCGATTGCACTTTGCAATGATTTGCCTTTGTTTGTTAAACAAAAATCAATGATGGTCGTCGTGCCTCCAAAGGCTGCCGCAATGGTACCTGTTTCGTAATCATCCTTTGTTACGGTCCCGCCAAATGGCATATCCAAATGTGTGTGTGGATCAATCCCACCTGGAAACACATAACACCCATTCGCGTCGATCACTTCTGCATCCACTGCCGAAAGGCTTTGTCCAATTTGGCTGATAACCTCATTTTCAATTAACAAATCCGCTTTAAAAGTATCAGCTGCGGTCACAATCGTTCCATTTTTAATAATTTTTTTCATCTAGTTCCTCCTCCTGTTTTGGATATATAGTTAAATTTTTATTTATTCGACGTTTCAGCCGCACCAGCTAAGGCTTCAAGTGCTGCCTGGCGTTCATTCCATGTCATCGGCGGAAGTTCACTTGGTACTTCGACCATGTCAATCGCTCCGTCAACTGGGCAGACAATGGAGCATAAATTACAGCCAACACAATCCTCTTCTCTAACCTTGAGGATACTTTTTCCACTTTCATCTTTTAATCGGTCGATGCACTGATGTGCTGTGTCTTCACAAGCAATATGGCATTTGTTGCAATGAATACAAATATCATTGTTAATTCTCGCCACGATGTTGTAGTTTAGATCAAGATTGCCCCAATCGGAATACTTTGGAACAATCTTTCCAACTAGTTCCATTACTGAAGTTAGCCCTTTTTCATCTAAATAGTTCGTTATACCCTCGATCAAATCTTCGACAATTCTAAAACCATGGTGCATAACTGCTGTGCAGACCTGAACACCCGTTGCACCCATCAACAGGAACTCCACTGCATCTTGCCAGTATGAGATTCCGCCAATTCCTGAGATCGGGATCGTAATTTTAGGATTTCTCGCACACTCTCCCACCATATGTAAAGCAATTGGTTTTACAGCTGGACCACAGTAACCTCCGTGAGCACCTTTCCCTGCTACATGTGGAATCGTATTCCACGTATCAAGGTCTACCCCTGCTAGACTATTAATTGTATTAATCAAACTGATGGCATCAGCCCCGCCCTTTTCAGCTGCCTCTGCCGTAGAGGTAATATCTGTTATATTAGGAGTTAGCTTTACAATGACCGGTGTTTTCGCTACCTCCTTTACCCAATACGTTTGTTTTTCTACAAGTACTGGAACTTGACCTGAGGCAGATCCCATACCTCTTTCTGCCATTCCATGTGGACAGCCAAAGTTAAGTTCAAGGCCGTCTACACCTACGTCTTCTACCTTTTTGACAATCTCGTGCCATTTTGCCTGTTTTGGCTCAACCATCAATGAAGCAATGATCGCATGATGGGGGAACCGTTTTTTTGTTTCATAAATCTCCTTCAAATTCACATCCAGGGGACGATCCGTTATTAATTCGATATTGTTAAATCCCGCTACTCTTTGGCCGTTAAAGCTAACTGCTGCAAATCGGGATGAGGTATTTACGATTGGGTCACCTAACGTTTTCCAAACAGCTCCTCCCCACCCTGCTTCGAAAGCACGCTGGACTTGATACCCTGAATTTGTTGGAGGAGCAGAGGATAACCAAAAAGGGTTTGGTGATTGAATTCCTGCTAAATTAATCCGTAGATCTGCCATGGTCCTGCCTCCCTTTTTCCATTTCACTGATTCTTTCATTCCTGCCTATACCGACTCAACAACAGATGGAGACAATAGTCGGTGGATGGCGTATGCTGTCTCTTTCCCTTGCTGTACAGCGGATACAACCATTGCTTCTCCTTGCCCTTTTCCAAAAATGACATCTCCGCAGGCAAACACTTTTTTATTTGATGTTTGATACGTGTTTGGATCAATTTTTGCGGTCCCGCCATCGTGTTCTAGCTTAAATTGTTCGATGAGGTCGATGTATCTTGATTGGCCATTTGCTTTTATGACTGCATCCACTTCAAGTGTAAATTCGGACGCTTCCATTGGAACAGGACGGCGGCGGCCATCTTCTCCTGGGTCACCTAATTTCATTTTGGTGCATTCAAGTCCCTTTACACTGCCTTGTTCATCTCCGATGATCCGTATGGGACCTGTCAGAAATCTGAACTCCACCCCATCCTGCTTAGCGAATTCATATTCAAACTCGTAGGCTGTCATTTCTTCGATAGTTCGTCGGTAGAGAATTTTAACATTTTGGGCACCTAAGCGTACGGAACTTGTCGCCGCATCAATTGCTGTATTCCCTGCCCCGATAACGGCTACTGTTTTTCCAAGGAGATGATTCGATATCGGTTTTGTTTTCGTTTCCCGCACAAATTCAATCGCGTCGTATACTCCCTCTAAATTCTCCCCGTTTATCCCTAAATCGGTTACCTTCGACATACCGATAGCAAGAATAATAGAGTCATATTCCTTCAGCAATTCATCTACTGATTTATCCTTGCCCACTCTCGAATGGGTGCGAATTTCAACACCCAATTTTTCAATCTGCTTCACTTCCCAGTCTGAAATTTCTTGAGGAAGCCGGAATGGAACAATTCCAAATGTATTTAACCCTCCAGCCTTTTCCTCTGCTTCAAAAATGGTGGCACTATAGCCCAATCGCGCCAGTTCTCTAGCAGCAGACAACCCTGATGGGCCCCCGCCGACAATCGCAACAGCTTTCCCATTTTTCTTCCCAGGTTCGAATAAGCCCTGCTCATTCTTGATCGCCCAGTCGGTTGCATATCGCTGAAGATTTCCAATCATAATCGGCTTTGTCGAATGATTGAGCACACACGCTCCTTCACATAATTCCTCAGTCGGACAGACACGAGCACAGCTTGCTCCAATTGGATTAGCTGTCAAAATTGTTTTGGCAGATCCTTTTACATTACCTGAGGCGATTTTCTTAATAAAAGCAGGTATATCGATCCCCGTTGGACATGCTTTGATACAGGGCGCATCGTAACAATATAAACAACGATTGGCCTCCTCCAGTGCTTTTGCCTTTGTTAATCCTAGACTATTTTCCTGAAAATTCAGACTCAAATCCTCATATGAAATTCTTGACTGATTTGTAGGCTTCAACACGATACCCCCTTCCAGGAAGAGAAAAAAATTTTTTGGTTATTTTACGGTAATTCTATTGCAAATCGGTTACATGACTAAAACTGTTTCGAGTAGTACATTTACCCCCTTCTCACAATCTTCCCAGGTAGTAAGCTCCTCTTCACAATGGCTCTTTCCCTTTATACTAGGAACAAAAATCATTGCAGTGGGTACATAACTGGCTATGAATTGAGCGTCATGACCGGCCCCGCTGACCATTCTTTTATACGAATAGCCTAATGTTTTTGTAGAATTTTCTAGCAGGGTGCATATTTGTGGGTTAAACCAAACTGTGGAGCGATCCCATAACTTCGTTGTTTTAATTGTGCAGCCTTCATTTGACGGGATTACAGTAAGTCCTTGAATAATATCCTCCACTTGCCTAATGACAGCTGGGTCCTTATGCCTTGCTTCCAATGAAAAGACGACTTTATTTGGAATAACAGTGTGAACATTAGGCAGCACATTCATTCTTCCCATCGTGAAAACTAATTCCGAATCAAGAGCGCTTAGTTTTGTACGTGCTTCCGAGATGATGTTAGTTGCAGCAAAGAGAGCATCTTTTCTCATATCCATTGGAGTTGTTCCAGCATGGTCAGACTCTCCAATCACTTCAATCTCATAACAAACCATTCCAAGGACACATTCCACAACGCCGATGGATAAAGATTCTCGTTCAAGAATAGGTCCTTGTTCAATATGTAATTCTAAGAGGGCTGTAGCTTCTTTTAATCTTGACTCTTCTTTACCTGCATATCCAATCGAATGTAGCGCCTCCTCAAACGTGATTCCATTACCATCTGTCTTCTTAAGCATTGTCGCTTTACTGAACTTACCTGACAAAACTCCTGATGCCATCATGGAAGGTTCAAATCTAGCACCCTCTTCATTTGTAAAATTAACAATCATGAGCGGGATGCGTGGTTTTATGTTATTTTCTACTAAAGTACGCGCCACTTCTAACCCCGCTACGACTCCTAACACCCCATCAAACCGTCCGCCTTTTTTGACTGTATCCAAATGTGAACCAATGACAATGGGCTGCTTGGTTTCAAGGCCTTCCAAAGTAGCATAAATCGTTCCCATATCATCAATCTCTACAAACATCCCTAATTCTTCACAGCATGAACAAAAATAATCTCTGGCTAAACGATCCTCTTCCGATAACGACAAGCGAGTCACTCCATTGTTCTCGGTTCGTCCAAAATCAGCAAATTTTTCAAGCGTTTCCTTTAATCGATTACCATCAATTATCATTTTTTGCTGTTCCATTTAATGCGTCCTCCTTTTATATGATTGAATCCTTATTTTTATTCCAGCTTCCTAGTAGGAAACACTTTCCTCCTATTTGGTTGAAAATTCAGGACATATTTTGAATTGTATGCTGCACCTTCAGGCATGATTCCAATCCCGTTTTGAGATTCCCTCATTATAGGTTTAGAGTCTGTCAGTTGAACAAGTTCAAATGAAAATCGACTAAAGGACCACTCCTAGCCATTTCCAGATGCTACATTCTGCTGCTAAATGTTCTTCTTTTTTCGTGGTCGAATAACCTAAAGTTAACTTTTTATGCTTTAAATCTGCTAAACTAGAGACAGTAGCATATCAAGAAATCTTATATTTTCTAAGGAGATGGCTCTTTATGACAGTGCCTTCGTTTGTACCAATTATTATTTTAATCTTTTTATTACTTGTTATTTTTTTCAGCACGATTCGAATTGTTCAGCAGTATCAGCAGGCAGTTGTGCTTCGCTTAGGCCGTTATACTCGTTCGCTTGAACCTGGCATTCATTTTGTTATCCCAATTGTCGAAAGTGTCCAAAAAATTGATATGCGTGTTAGAGTAGAAAATGTTGAAAATCAAGATATTATTACAAAAGACAGTGTTCCTGTAACCTTAAATGCAGTCGTATATTATCAAGTCGTTAATGCCCAAAAAGCCCTTCTTGATGTTGAGAATTATCGTAAAGCCACTCAGACCTTAGCTCAAACCATCCTTCGTTCCAACTTGGGTGCTCACACCATGTCGGAAATGCTCACCGAGCAAAAAAAATTAGATGATTTGTTGCGCAAAGAGCTTGACCAAGCAACAGAACCATGGGGAATTAAAGTTACTGGGGTCGAAATTCGTTCAATGGACCTCCCCGAAGGTCTTCGCCGTGCAATGGCTAAAGAGGCTGAAGCTGAACGTGAAAGGGTTGCAAAGGTTATTGCCTCAAAAGGGGAATTTGAAGCTGCTGAAAAGCTAGCCGAAGCGGCCGAAGTGATTAGCAAACAGCCGGCGGCAATGCAATTACGCATGCTGCAAACAATGACAGAGATTGCTGCAGAAAAAAACAGTACGATTTTGTTTCCCTATGATGCCACCTCTGGACTAGCCAGTTTATTTGCAAAAGATAAAGGGTAATTGAAATTTAGAGTAAATAATAAGGAGAGATAAAGATGATCATGTTCATCCATATCTCTCCTTTTTTATAGCTCTTTAAGATCCATTCTTGCTACCCAATTGCTTAATCAGCCCTACCCGCCATAAGTAATAGGCTTTTTAATCAGGGCAGAAATCAATAACCAGGATTTATTTGTGTATTTCCCCTTACTTTTACACATATTATCGAGGAATGGTTTGAACCATATGGATTTGTTCAACAAGGTGATGCAGAATAGCTTCAAAATTCTTCGGAGGGAGATCGGATAGTTTTCGGAACGATTGAAAATTTAAAATAATAGATGGAAACCACCCCCATAGATATAGGAGAGAGTGGTGGAAATATAAATTGATTAATTTAAGCGTTAACCGTTAATCCAGAAACTTTATGGGCAACCTTTACTATTACTTCTGTTGGAATTTTATAACGAGCGGTTGGGTCATTATGAACTGCTTCAACAAAACCTTCTAAACTATCAATGTTGAAATCCGCAAATGTATTAGGCAATCCAAGTTCTACAAGGAATTACTGAGTGATAGCTGTAACTACACCAATCGGTTCTCTCCATACCTCGTTATGATTCGAACCAACTGTTGGAAGAAATTCTACATTATTGTTTATTAGGAAGGGGATGACTAATAGGTTATCTCAAAACTGGTATTAGAAACATCCCCTATGAAAAGCAAGTCTGTTTATTTTATAACAAATTGACCATTATCTGAATCTACTGCTCTCCTTAACATTTCAATTCTGACATCAAATTGTTTTCTCGCAAATTCGTAAACTTCACTTATTTTAATTCCAAATGCATCCTCTGCGGTACTATTCACGTTATTATTAAACATTAACTTCTCGGCAATTGGCCACCATTCATTCATTTTGTCTTCCACAAATTGGTATATTTCCGGTTCCTCACGAATTAATTTCTGCAGAAGATAAGTTCCGAAGGAAATATGTCTTGCTTCATCTCTCTTAAGATTCTCAATACCTTGCATTAAACCAGGCATCAACCCAAGACGATTTACGCCTTCGTACATTAAGAAGTAGGCAGTTTCGGCCTGGACGCCTTCTTGAAACATATTATAAAGTGCTGAAGCTTCGGCTATTTCTTTATTGGTTGGTTTGTCGTACAATTTATTCATAATATTTGGCAGCACATTTAACCACAAGTCTAAATGTTCTTCACTTGAATATGCGATATTCCCTTTCTCCCCAAGCTCTTTTAATACGATAGTAAAAAGTTCTACGTGTTTTGCTTCTTCCCATAAGAAAGAGGTCAAAAAGATTTCATCTTCTATCCAACCTTTTTTTCCGACGGCTACAATCATTGGAATAATTTCATGTGTTACCGATTCTTCACCAACAAGAAACTTTGAAAGTCGTATCCTTAAAGTTTCTTGCTGCTCAGGAGTAAGTTTTTTCCAATCTTCTTTATCCTGAGTAAAATCGATGTCGCTAGGATTCCAGATCCCAAATTTTTTGGCCTTTTGGAACAATTGATACGTAAAAGAATTTTCGTTAATTCCTCTTGTTAAAGTCACAATTTTTTCAGTATTCATAAGTTACATTCCTTCTTTCCCATTGTTTTTTTATATAGTAACGAATAAGAGAAAGAGCAATATCACATCTAAAATTATTTATTTGGAGGGTAATAATTTAACTATGTCCAAGCAATTTCTCTTTCGCTTCTAATAAGACAAATTGACAGAAAATTCTGAATTTCGTTAAAAAACTCCTCATTATTAACATAAATTTCTCTCAATTATTAATGTCAATAGTCGACTACTGGAGACTATATTAGAATATCAGTCTTTTCATAAGATTAAGTTCACTGTTCTAATTATTTGATGGAAATTACTTTGTCATATTTAAAAGTTCTGTTTCTGTCGCTTTTTTCAATATATTTAATCGGACATTCATTTGTTTTCTTGCATATTCCAAAATATCGGAGATTTTCATCCCGAAACCATCTGTAGCACTGCCATCGAGTGCATTCGAGCTCCATGCTCCTTCTGCATATGGCCACCATTCATTTCGAACTTTATTTTCAACAAATTCGAATAATGATGGATCCTCTTTAATCAGTCGTTGTAAAATATAGATCCCAAACGAGATGTGGCGCGATTCATCATGCTTTAAATGATCAATCCCTTCCATTAATCCAGGCATAATATTCATTTTCCTGGCACCCTCATACATCATATAATAGGAGGTTTCGGCTTGAACCCCTTCAAGGAAAAGATTATACATGGCTGCTGCCTCAGCAATATTTTGTGGTGATGGATCAACTAACAGACGGTTCATAGTACTTGGCAGAATGTTAAACCAAATATTCTTGTGATCCCCATTTGAAAACGAAAGATCACCAGTTTCACCAATTTCCTTTAAGAAAATATTAAAAAACTCAACATGCTTGGCTTCTTCAAAAATAAAGGAGGTTAAAAATAACTCTTCTTCCAGCCATCCTTTTTTAGCCACTGTCATAATCATTGGGAGGATATCCATTGTGACTGATTCTTCCCCGACAATAAATCTTGAAACGCGAAGCTTTATACTATGTTTTTGTTCAGGAGTGAGGTTTTTCCAATCTTCTCTATCCTTTGAAAAATCAATGTCACTTGGATTCCAAATTCCAAATTGCTTTGCTTTTTGGAATAATTGGTAAGGAAATGAATTTGTATCGATTCCCTTTGATAAAGACATAATTTCTGATCTCAATTTACTTACTCCCTTTCGTTCTAAATTATTTTTTCATTTTAATCTTGGAAAACACAAAATGCCGATTGTAGACTATTTATATCAGCTACTGCTGGTACAAAAATGATTCTTCATTATTCCCCCTAGATATTTCCTTTCTGATAAAACTCCCCTCCCAATTTCACTAATTAGTAGCTAGTAGATCAATTGCTAAAACTGAATGTACTATGCACAAAACATTGTGAAAATGACTACGTCAGCACGCTATAAATTAATTATTAACAACTTCATCTGTAATCCTTTTAAACTCTTCAAAAACTTTTGTAACTTCTTCTTTGTCAACACCTTTTTTCGCCTGCTAACTGGATTGTGGTAGGGTCATCAGATGATTTGGCGCTACCAGTAGAGCTTTCTTTACTACTGATGTTGTATCTTGATTACCACATGCAGCAATAAATGATCCTAATACCAAAATGAACAGTATAACTTCTTAGCCATTAATTCCCCCCTTTTTTCAACACTAAAAATCTATTTTTGTATATAGCATGCTGACTTTAAAAAGCCTTTTTATTCTCCTCCTCTCTTATTGACATTTTGTAAAATGATTAATTTTTTAAACGCCTTCAAAATTATTTTTTTGAAAGCGTATTTAACACTGAGAAAAAATAATAATAGTCACATATTGCCATGCTCTTGAAGGGGCCTAAATTGTTTGAGAAAATAATATAGTCCTAAAATTAATAATATTCATATTTATCTCCCGATCTTTTATAGAAATTATTTGTTCTCTATTGTGCATTACTACTGGAAAGCAAAAATTAAATATTTGAATATTCAGAATAACTTAAAGAAAGTTCCACTCTCATCATTAATCAAAGAGTGGAATAAATAGAAATTTATTAAGCGTTAACAGTTAATCCAGAGACTTTATGAGAAACCTTTAATACAACTTCTGCTGGAATTTTATAACGAGCAGTAGGGTCACTATGAACTGCTTCTACAAAACCATCTAAACGATCAATGTTGAAGTCTGCAAATGTATTAGGCAATTCAATTTCCACAAGGAATTGACGAATAAAATCTACAACCGCTGCTAAACATTGTTGATCATTTTCAGATGGATTCTCTATACCTATTACTCTAGCAAAGTTGTGAATCCTTGGCAGATATAAATTCGGTAGAGATTCGATTACCTCCGGTAAAAGTACTGCATTGGCTAAGCCATGAGGCACGCCAAATTTAGCACCAAATACATGGGCCATATTATGCACAGGAATACCACTCGAAGTCTGAGTAAAAGCCAAGATAGCCATTGAACTCGCTAACAGCATATTGGCACGAGCCTGAACATTTCTTCCATCTTTAACAGCTATCGGTAAATTTTCTAAGATTAATTTCATGGCTTGCAAGGCATAAGCATCTGTCAGTGGGTTCGCTCTTGATGAAAAATATCCTTCAACTGCATGGGTTAGGGCATCCATACCTGTAAACGCCGTAATTCTAGGTGGTAAACCCGTTGATAGCTCAGGGTCAAGAAGAGCGATATCCGGTGATAGATATGGATTAGACAAAGTCGCTTTTATCTTCAGTTTTTCATTATAAATAACAGCTGAGATAGAAACCTCCGATCCTGTTCCGGCAGTAGTCGGTATAGCGATAAATGGAATGTTAATCGGCTTCGCTTCAGGCCACTGTTCTCTGACCATGACGTTTAGCCCCTCATGAATATCAGAATATCCTTTGTGAAGAGCCCATCTCACACTTTTTACGGTATCAAGGACACTCCCACCACCAAGTGCAATCAATGTATCTCCATTTCGTTCTCTTACAAATTGAATAGCAGCATTAATGTTTCGAGCTCTTGCATCTTGTTCAATGTCATCAAATGTACCTACAAGCTGGATTTGACCTGACAGACCAAGAAATACCTCAGTGATTTGACTAGTAACTCCTGCTTGATTCAGACCCTTATCGGTAAATAGAATAATTCTTTTACCTCTAAGTCCATGAACAAGACTAGGTAAAGTTGTTCGCACTCCAGCACCACTATGAATAGCCGTCCTTACAGAATATTGAAAGTTTGATAGTAGCATAAGGTCACCTTCCTTTATTTTTAGATAAAATTCTATTAAAAAATGATATAGGCTGGTCTTTGGTCTAGTTCACGTGCAAGAGACGTATGAACATGTTTTGTTTGAGTATATTCGTATAAAACGTCCTCTCCAAGTTCACGACCTATTCCGCTTTGCTTATAACCACCAAACGGGGCATCAAATCTCATGGCATGCCAATCGTTAATCCAAACAGTTCCTGCCCTTAATTCTTTAACGATTTGTTTGGCCTTAATGACATCTTTTGTCCAAACACCAGCAGCTAAACCATAAATCGAATCATTAGCAATCTCAATCGCTTCTTCAAGTGTTGAGTACCGGATTACTGCAAGTACGGGTCCAAAAATTTCTTCTTGGGCAATACGCATATCATTTTGAACATCAGCAAAAATGGTCGGCTGAACGTAATATCCCTCTTTTAATCCTTCCACAATGACACGCTGTCCGCCGTATACTAATCTAGCACCCTCTTGAATGCCAATCTCTATATAAGATAAAATGGATTCAAGCTGGCCTTTTGAAATAACAGGTCCCATTCCGGTGTCAGGACTTTGAGGGTCCCCGACTTTAATTGTTTCTGCACATTTTGCTAAACGCTCTAGTACTTCCTCGTAAATGGAATCATGAACTAATAACCGAGTACCTGACATACATATTTGTCCGGAATGGAAACAAAAACCATTCATAATTCCTGGTATCGCGATGTCTAAATCAGCATCTGGAAGAACAATTCCAGGTGATTTTCCACCCAATTCAAGTGTCACTTTTTTTATCGTATCAGAAGCTTGTTGCATAATGTTTTTTCCAATTTCTGTTGATCCAGTAAAAGCGACCTTATTAACGCTGGGATGCGTTGAGAGAACATCGCCCACCTCTGAGCCTGGACCTGGAACAACATTTAATACACCATCCGGAACACCAGCTTGTGAGGCTAATTCAGCTATTTTTAATGTAGAAAGAGGTGTATTGGAAGCTGGCTTCACCACAATTGAATTTCCCATTGCCAGTGCTGGAACAATCTTCAACATCGCTAACATTAAAGGTACATTCCATGGTGTAATAGCTGAAACTACACCAATCGGTTCTCTCCATACCTCATTATGATTGGACCCAGCCGCTGGAAGGAACTCCACATGAGAAAATTCGTGTAGTTTTTTCACGGTTTGATCGATTAGATCGGCTGCTCTCGCTGGGTCTGAATATGCTTTTCGTCTTGTGGCACCTGAACTAATAATATCTAATTGGGCAATCTCATTAATATTTTTTCTGATAATATTGGCAAATTTAGAGAGAATATCTGCTCTTTCTTGATAGGATTTTCTAGACCAAATACCAGAATCAAATGTTTTTCGGGCTGATTCAATAGCCTGTTCCGTATCACGTTTACTTGCTTTTGCCACCCTGGCAATAATTTTTCCATCAGCTGGATTATAAACATGAAATGTTTTATTATTTTCAGCAGGCTGCCATTTTCCATTGATAAAAAGTGAAAAGTCTAGTAACTGCTTTGTTTCATTTGGCATGAACATTCCTCTTTTCTTGAATTTATTTATTTATCGAACAATACCTAGGAAGAAGAGCTTTATATTTTGAAAGATGGCTGACCAAGTAGTTATCTTACAGTTTTGTGTTTGATCCTTCCTATGTAAATAAAAATCTAATATATTCTTTTTCATTTATAGTAGCGGATAAGAGAAAGTGAATTATCTAATCTAAACTAATTTATTTGGAGGGTAATAATTCAGTTATGACTAAGCAATTCCTCTTATTCGCTTCTAAAACAACTTGTTTATTAAATATTCTTAAACATTATTTTAAGAAATCCACATTATCAATCCATTATTGAGGTGCTTTTTCTCTTAAAAGACTAGCATCATAAGATTTTTTCAAAACATTTAAGCGTACTTCTAATTGTTTTCTGGCAAATGCCAACATATCTTCTATTTTAATGCCAAACCCATCCGTTTCCGACCCGCCCTGGGCATTGGATTTCCAGACGTCTTCCGCAATCGGCCACCATTCATTTCGTACTTTGTTTTCAACAAAATGATAAATTTCTGGATCCTCTTCCGAAATTAAACGGTTTAGAATGTGGTGACCAAATGAAATATGTCGTGACTCATCATGTTGTAAATTACGAATGCCTTCAATTAAACCAGGCATAATATTGTTTTTCTTTAACCCCTCATAGAAAGTCCAGTAACCTGTTTCTGCTTGGATTCCTTCTTGGAAAATATTATATAATGCGGAAGCTTCGGCCATCTGAATTGGTGATGGCTCATCGATTAAACGGTTCATGGTCGTTGGCAACGTTTCAAACCAAGTTTCTCGATGTAATCCATTAGAATAATTGAGATCTCCTGGTTCTCCAATTGCATTCATATAGAGTCTAAACATCTCAACATGCTTGGCTTCTTCAAAGATAAATGTCGTTAAATACATCTCTTCCTCGAGCCAACCTTTTTTAGCAACAGCCATAATCATTGGTAAAATATCCATTGTTACTGATTCTTCCCCAACTAAATATCTTGAAACTCGTAATCTAATTGTTTCTTGTTGTTCAGTAGTGAGTTTCTTCCAATCCTCTTTATCTTGTGAAAAATCAATGTCACTTGGATTCCAAATTCCAAATTGTTTTGCTTTCTGGAATAATTGGTATGCAAAAGATTTTACATCAAGTCCTTTTGATAATGAATAAATCTTTTCTCTCATAATACAATCAATCCCCTCTAGGTTTTTAATAATAGAACAAAATACAAAATTAAATTTTTTCATTCTTCCAATTGTCGATGGTCGACAATTTCAGGAACAAATAATCCCCTCTCTTATTTAAAAAATAAAACGCTTTCAAATTTATTTATTGAAAGAGTTATTCGTAAAAAATAATAATAAACATATATTGTTATACTTTTGAAGGAGAATATTTTATAAAGTTAGAAGATTTAACTGAAAATAATTAATATTCCGGTAATTCTATATTAAATAGTTTATATTTATTTGTCAATCATTTAAGGTAAATTTTTAATAGAAGGAAATAATATATTCATATTTTTTAATTCAACATTCTTAATTCCCCTCCATTCTGATAATTGATAATTGTTTGGAGTGAAAGAATCGTTGGTGGAACCATGGATAATTCCCCTTTTTGAAATAATTGTATGGCCTCAGCTGGGTTAATCCAAAATGCCTCGTCAATTTCATTTTCGTCTGGAATTGGGATCTGCCCTGCAGGCAATTCAGCAATGAAAAAACGAACATCGAAGCGGTGCGGTCTATCTTTTGGTGTAATTCTGTGTCCAAAATAGCTTAATTTATCAAGGTTAAGTTCGATTCTTTCTTGTTTTAATAGTTGTGAAAAAGAGATTTTTCCGGCAATGAGTAAACGCCGATATTCCTCACTATTTTTCTTTTCCAGTTGAATCGTTTCTCTTCCTTGTTGATGGCCTAATAAAACACCAACCTCCTCATAAAGCTCTCTGGCAGCAGCTATATAATGGGAGGGGCAAAAGTTAGTAGTAGGCTGCCAATGGCTCAATAAATTGTCGGCTAAGAGAAAATCATCTTCTTCTACGGAACCGCCAGGGAAAACATAAAATCCGCTCAAAAATTTCATCGTTTTAGGTCGACGTGTCATGTAGACTCTTGACAATTCATCCATTAAAACGACAGTTGAAGCAGGTCTTGGGATTACACTCATTTTAGCCTCCTCTTTTCAGATTAGAATAATAGATTGAATTCATTTCATGTTTCTAAGCCAGAACAAAATAATATTCTTTATTTATTCTTAATTTGAAATGAATTCTAATTAATAACATTCTAATGAATGTTATTGCTTTTTCAATATTTATTGAGTATTCATTAACTAACCTTAATCAAAGGAATCTACCAGCCAACGAATATCCTTTTCCTCTTCGAGGTTATCGATCCTTGAAAGATATTCCTGAATTTTACCTTGATCTAATTTAAATTTAACAAGACTGCGAAATTTGTCCCCAACTTCTTCAATACTCATTGGGTTTTGCGGTGTACCTTTTGGTCCTCTTCCTTCTCGTTGTAATTTTACTTCACCATATTCATTTATAAAGTTAAGCCTGCACTGATGGTAATGTGTTAAGTCAGAAGCAATTTTCACTTTGATTTTATTTTAATTTCTTTGTATATTGAATCCATCCAATGGTGAGCAAAGTCAAGGCTGTGCTCTGGTTTAATGATATCCACTCCATTAATAGCAAGCAAAAGAATGTATTGGATGTGAAAACGAGCATCATTTGAAGTAATTGGTGGACTTGTTTTTGAGACTGCAGGGATAATGTATTCTGGTAACTCTACAATGATTTCTGATGCCTCGTGAAGTGCTACTCCATTTTTACGTTGCTGAAATCTTATGCGATGAAGACTTTGTAACCCCTTTTTTCTCAAATTGCTCTATTTCCGCATCTGAAAAATTCAAGGCTGACAGAATTTGATCGGTATGCTGTCCTAATAGAGGTGCAGGTGTACGTATTTCTCCTGGTGTTTCTGAAAAGAAGGTAGGAATGCCGACTGTTTTCATTTTTCCAATAACCGGATGCTCTATTTCTTGGATCATGCCTCTTTCTAAATAATGTGGATCCTTCATGGCTTCATCAAAAGTATTGATAGGTCCAGCAGGTACACCAGCCTTTTCACAGCGAGTCAACCAATAATTGTTATCTTGAAGAACTAAGACACTTTCAATCTCACTTTCCAAAACCTCGATATTTTCCATTCTCTTTGCATTGTCAATGAATAGCGGATTTTTGATCCATTCCGGTTTTTCGATGACATCTATACAGAATTTCTCCCAATTTCGTTGGTTTGCACAACCTAACATGAGATAGGAGTCCTTTGTTTTAAATGCTTGATAAGGTGCTAAGGATCGGTGACGATGGCCAGTTGCTTCAGGCACTTTTCCATTCGTAAAATAAGCAGCTGCTTCCCATGCAAACCAAGGGAGACCAATTTCAGCTAAAGAAAGATCGATTTGTTGCCCTTTCCCTGTTTTCATTTTATGAACATACGCTGCTAAAATAGAATATACAGCCGTAATTCCAGCGCCAATATCATAAACCGCAACCCCTGATTTAAACGGTCTCTTTCCTTTTTCCCCTGTCATGCTCATAAGTCCTGTCATCCCTTGGGCAACTAAGTCAAACCCACCTTTATGAGAATATGGCCCTGTTTGACCAAAACCAGAAATGGAGCAATAAATAATTCCATCGTTTATATTTTTAATCGCTTGATAATCAATTCCGAGTGAAGCGGTTACACCAGGACGAAAATTTTCAACAATGACATCTGCCTCCTCGGCTAATAGATAAAAGATTTTCTTGCCTTCCTCTGTTTTTAGATTTAAAGCGATACTCTTTTTATTTCGATTTATTTGAAAGAAACTGATGGATTCCCCATTAACAAATGGCCCTGTGAGACGTGTATCATCCCCACCGTTTACTTTTTCAACTTTTATAATTTCTGCACCAAGGTCAGCTAATACCATCGTACAGTATGGGCCTGCCATAATTTGCGATAAGTCAATTATTTTTAGTCCGTCAAGTGCTCCCATTATTGTTCCTCCCTTTAAATATTGCTTGATTTCTATTTGTAATAGTAGATTGTCGACAATCTACTATTAAATTATTATACAATTCTGAATCATTTAAGTAAATGAATACGCATAAGACTCAGAATATTTATTTTTAAAAAGATAGCCAATTGATATAACTTTTACCTAAAATCTATAAAAGCCAATTATTTGGATACCCTAAAATAAATTGACTGTAACAAAAACAATCAAACTCACCAAAAGAAAATAATAGACGCCAAAAACAGAATTCCATTTAGCAACCTGAAGGGAAGTAGAGCCTACTAAACTGATATAATAGATGTTGTACCATTAAAAGGACATACCATAATCCCGATTACCATTGATGCCATTAAAGAGCCACCCCATATTACTGGATGAATACCAATGGTTGAAGGATCCACAATATGTAGCACAATGATATAAGCAACTAGCGGATGCATTCCCATGATTGAAAACAGGATAACAATGAGCATAAACACACTTACCAGTAAGCTAGGATGAAGATTATTAGATAACCAAATGAGTCCGTCTATAATGTATTTTTCACTAAGGTATGTGTGATGTTCATCGAAGCCATGTGCATAACGGTTCCTGTAATAAAAGTTAAAACTTGTGTAAAAGAAAAAAACTGACTGGATTTTTTAATTTTTTTCCTCGACAATTGTTCAATGGAATTAGCATATCCTGATACCTTCACAGGTAGTGTTAGTAACGGGACTAAACCAATTAGAGTGATGACATCAACTGTATTGGAAAAATAAACCAATTGGTGAATGATATTCTTTTTGTCAATAAATGTTATGGCTCCCAGTAATATAAATAGAAGCGAAATGGAAAGCATAACACCTTTCAATGTTTGGAGAGTATATATTATACATAGGAATGAAAGGATCGTTAAAATAACAGAAATCCATTTAGATCAAAACGGAATGCTTAGCAAATAAAATAAGAAAGTAAGAAGAAAGCAAACCGTACTAATTTTTTTATACAACCAATTGCCCCTTCTTCCTTAGATAAATCGCTTATACAATCAGAAAATTGGCAATATCAAAGATGATCATTGCCAATCCACTGTTGTTCGATATTCTCAAAACAATTAACCTACTTGTACTTCTGCAAGCAGATTTTTAAACTCTTCTGTTAGCATTGGAACCACTTCAAACAAATCACCAACAATTCCGTAATCTGCAACCTGGAAAATCGGCGCTTCTGGATCCTTGTTTATAGCGACGATGATTTTTGAATTACTCATACCTGCAACATGCTGAATCGCTCCTGAAATTCCGCAGGCAATATATAGGTCAGGTGTTACAACTTTACCTGTTTGGCCAACTTGCATAGAGTAATCGCAATATTTTGCATCGCATGCCCCCCTGGAAGCCCCAACAGCGGCACCTAACACATTTGCTAATTCATATAATGGTTCGAATCCTTCCTTGTTTTTAACACCGCGGCCTCCAGATACGACAATCTTGGCTTCAGTTAAATCTACACCTTTAGTTGCTCTGCGAAGTACATCTTTAATAACGGTACGGATATTTGTGATTTCAACATCAAAGTGAACAACATTTGCTGTAAGGCTTGTATTTGCTTCATTTGGTACGATGTTATTTGGACGAATAGTGGCAAAAATAGTCCCTTCTGACACTTTTTTCTTTTGAAATGCTTTACCTGCATAAATTGGGCGGATAAATTGAATTTCAGAATCATTGATCTCAAGACCAGTACAATCTGAAATGAGACCTAGATCTAATCGCGCAGCTATTCTTGGAGCTAAATCTTTTCCAATCGCTGTGTGACCTAAGATGATAGCATCCGGCTGGATTTCCTTAATTATTTGAGTGAATGCTTGTGAATAGGCATCAGTAGAATAAGAGTCTAATTGACTGTTTTGTACGACATAAACTTCATTTGCTCCTTGATGGGCAAGCTGATTTACATAGGTTTGGGAGTCACTGCCAAATACAATTGCAATCACTTTCCCTCCGTTTGACACTTGTTTTGCAGCGGCAAGAGCTTCTATAGAAACATTACGAATATTTCCTTCTCGAGATTCGGCAAAAACTAATACATTTTTACTCATTATGTTCAATCCCTTTCTTCTTAAATTACTTTTGCTTCTTTATATAGTAATTGCACCAATTCATTGACTTGGTCAGATAATTCACCACTTAATACCATACCGGCTTCTTTTTTAGGAGGCAGATATTGATCGGTAATAAGGGTTTTTGAAGGAATTTCATCAGCTTCAATTTCTAAATCATCAGCTGAAAGTCTTTCAAGTGGTTTTTTCTTTGCTTTCATAATCCCTGGAAGAGAAGGATAACGTGGCTCATTTAATCCTTGTTGAGCAGTAATTAGAACTGGTAATGAAGTTTCAATAAATTCTGTTTCACCTTCAACATCTTTTTGTACCTTCACAGTTGTTCCAGCAATTTCTAAGCCAGTAACCGTAATGATATGCGGAATATCTAATAGCTCTGCTAGTCTTGGTCCTACTTGGGCTGCACCATCATCGACGGCCATATACCCACAAATAATAATGTCATAAGAATCTCTATTTACTACAGCAGCAATAACTTTAGAAATTTTATTCTCGTCTCCAAATAGATCTTCATCATCGACAATAATGGCTTTGTCGGCACCCATTGCCAGTGCTTTTCTTAATGCATCCTCTGCGCGATCCGGACCTACTGTAAGCACTGTAACTTCCCCACCATGAGTCTCTTTTAACTTCACTGCTTCTTCAATCGCAAATTCATCGTAAGGGTTAATGATGAATTCAACCCCATCTTCTTTAATTAACCCATCTTGGATGACTATTTTTTCTTCTGTATCAAAGGTCTGTTTAAGTAGCACTAAAATATTCATTTTGTTTTCTCCTTTCAGAAAAATCTTTTATATCGACTTTATTAATTCAGATTTTCAGCTAATTTAATTGATTTTTTCCAATGTTGCTGTTTAAGTTTGATTAGAGCATCTGCTGCCATAACCCCATTCTCTAACGGATAAACCATTACTGGGTTTATATCTACTTCTTCAATTTCATCAGCATAATCTGTGACCAGATGACTTAGTGAAGTGATTAAATCACAAAGCGCTTCGATATCACCCGGGGATTGACCTCTTAGCCCATTTAAGATAGAAAAGCCTCTTAACTCTTGAATCATTTTTAATGCTTCATTTTTATCCACAGGTGCTTTCCTGATAGAAACATCTTTGAATGCTTCTAGAAAAATCCCCCCTAACCCTACCATAATCATTGGCCCAAATAGCTGATCGGTTTTTGACCCTACAATGATTTCGGCAACAGGAGGATCCAGCATCTCTTGAACTAATACTCCTTCAAATTCTGCATCCTTCATCTGCAAAATAGTTTCACGAATGTAACTAAATAACCCAAATACATCAATATCATTGTTAACATTTAGTTGGACAAGATTTGCTTCTGTTTTGTGTAAGATCTGCGGTGACATTCCCTTTAATGCGACAGGGTACCCAATTTCATTAGCTATTTGAACGGCCTCTTCTTCCGTTTTCACAACCTTTTCATTTGTGACTGGAATATCGTAATTTTGCAGTAATTGTTTACTGTATCCTTCTGTCAAAGCACTGGAAGTAAATAGAGATAAATCAAGTTTCTTCTTTTCCCAATGCGTCTCACTTTTAGTAGATTGATAGAAATGATTGCCCAAATAACACAAGGCTTTTGCTACATTAACCATTGTGATTGGATCATCAAAAACAGGAATTCCTATTTTATGAATCTTCTTTTTGGTTTCTTGTGTAAACAAAGTGGTCAGCAACTGTGGGATATGCGGGAATTCATTACTGATGTCATTCATGGCAGATAAAAGTTCTGCAAAAGCTTCTTCTTTATATCCTTGAATGCCTGTAAAAGTAACAATCATATCATAGGTTCTATTATCTAGTACCTCTCTCAAAAATTCCCCCAAAAGTTTTGGATTATTGACTAGATGACCTGTAAAATCAATCGGGTTTTGTACAGAAGCAAATGGAACTAACTGTAGTAGTTTTTTTCTTACGCTTTCATCAGGTTGAGGTAAATTTAGATCTTGAAATGCTAGATAATCAGCCATCATTACACCAGCTCCACCCGACACTGTAAAGATAGCGATGTTTTTTCCTTGTGGAAGACGTCCAAAAGAACATGCATAGGATACATCCAACAATTCTTGAATACTTTCAACCCGATACGCACCAGTTTGTTTGAAGACCGCATCATAAGAAGCATCCTCACCAACTAATGAAGCTGTATGAGATAATGCGGCTTTACTACCAATCTCTGATTTGCCAACCTTTAGGATAATGACTGGCTTTTTATTTCTCTTTGCCATTTCTAATGATGCTATAAACTTTTTCCCATCTTTACAGCCTTCCAGATAGACAGCGATGACGTCTGTATTTTCATCTTGAGCTAAGTAGGCAATACAGTCTGCTACATCAATATCCGCTTCATTACCGGTGCCAATAAAATAATTGAGTCCTATTTGTTTTTGCGCTGCCAGTGTATAAATGTATCCGCAAAATGCCCCACTCTGACTTACAATCCCGATTCTCCCTTTAGGAACGCTACCTAATGATGGTGTTAATGCAAAATTTGCAATTGCCCCCTTTTGCAAGTTAAACATGCCAACTGTGTTTGGTCCTAACACTCTCATTTGATAGTTTTTAGCTATTTTAGTTAGTTCATCTTGATTTCGTTTCCCTTGTTCCCCAATTTCAGAAAAACCTGCACTCATGACGATAATCGACTTTACCCCCTGTTCACCACAATCACGAACAGCATGTAAAACCAAGTAACTTGGCAGTACAATAATCGCTAAATCAACAACACAAGGAACTTGACTGATAGTTGAATAACATTTTAACCCGGCAATTTCAACATACTTAGGATTTACAGGGAAAATCTTCCCCTGAAAGTTAAAATCTACTAAACTCTTAATAGGAAGTCCTCCGATTCTGGTTAAATCAGAGGATGCTCCTATAATGGCAATGTTTCTTGGATCTAGTAAGGGTTTTAGCGTATCTACTTCTAATTCCATGGTTCACCTACCCTTTTTAAAAGAATCCATTTCATTCCTATCCAGAATTATTTGAAAATTGTAAGGCTTTACAATTTGTTTCATACATATTGTAAAGCCTTATTTTTGTTAACGATTATTTTAAAACTAAGCTATCTTTTATGCTAGGCATTAACTCGCCAGGCTTAATTTGTTCATCAAGTAAATGTTTTGAAATGGTTCTGCGAAGCATTTCATCAGAACCTTCATATACTCTCCAAACACGTAGGTTACGGTACCAGCGCTCAATAGGGAATTCTTTTGTGAAGCCCATACCGCCATGGATTTGGATAGCTCTGTCAACAACACGGTTAACCATGTTAGTGCCATAAAGTTTTGACATTGAAGCTTGATGTCTAAATTTAATGCTGTCATTTTTATCAGAGTTCCAAGAACCTTCTTGATCAGCCATCCATGCTGCCCGGAACATAATCCATTTTGCTGCTTCAATTTCAGTTGCGGAGTCAGCAATCATCCATTGGATCGCTTGGTTGGTACCAATTGGTTTTCCGAAAGTTACACGAGTATTAGCGTAATCAATAGACATTTCTAATAGTCTTTCAGCAGCACCAATGCTTCGTGCCGGAATAACCCACCCACGGTTATGATTGATGAACATCATCGCATATTTAAATCCTTTTCCTTCTTCACCGATGATATTTTCTTTAGGGACGCGAACATTATCAAAAATTAATTGTGCAGGCTCCCAAGTTCCACCCATTGTTTGAATTGGTTCAGATCTCCAACCCATTTCACGATCTACCAGGAATGCTGTAACACCACCGCTTCTTCCTTTCGATTTATCAGTTGAAGCAAAAACGACTGCAAAATCAGCTTCCATACCACGAGTGATGAAAACTTTTTCACCGTTAAGGATATATTCGTCACCATCTCTAACAGCTGTTGTATTCATTTGCGGATCAGATCCACCGCTTGGTTCAGTTAAAGCAAAGCATGGGATCTTTTCCCCATTTACTACAGGTACAAGATATCTTTGTTTTTGTTCCTCGTTACACGCATAAAGAATATTGTGAGCATGACCCCCAAATTCAAACGGGACAAACGTTCTGTATTGCTCCATTGTAACGATGGCACTGGTAATTGGATCTAAGTTAGCACCTCCATATTCTTCAGGTGTATTGATTCCCCAGAACCCAGCTTTTTTTGCTTTTAATTGAAGCTCCTTTAATTGTTCTCTGGAAATTCCCGGTCTCCCTTCACGCTCATTTTTAAGGACGTCATTTTCTAAGGGAATTAACTCCTTATTAACGAAATCTCTTATCGTTTTTTGTACCATTCTTTGTTCTTCTGTTAAACTAAAATCCATTTATTTTTCCTCCTTTTTGTTGATTGTCGACTGGTAAAAGTTTTTTTAAAAAGGTCGTCGACAACTCTATGGACTTATTATATTATTCAGAATATTTTAAGTAAATTAGTTTTTTCTAAATATTATTTCATTTTTTCCGAAAGATAGAGGTAAAAAATGAAAATAGAACAAATAGAATATATGGTTGAGATTGCGAATACTGATTCCCTTACTGTTGCCAATAACAGCCATGTATATGTCTCTACTATTAGTCAATCTTTTTATTAATTTGAAAGGCAACAAATAGAAAATGGGTATAAAAAAATAAAAATAGAGGATATCTCAAATGATATCCTCTATTAAATTGCATTATATAATCTGCGGAGAATGAAACACTTAAAATTATGAAATTAGTATCTTCTTGTCATAAGTTTGGACATTGTCTATCACGATGTGGCGCTTCCAGACAATGGATAATCTGCCCTTTAAGAAGGGTGGAATATCTGTTAGACATTTTAGTGACGGATCACCCTGAGTTTCGAGTACCATCACTTCTACTTTCATGGAACCCATTTGATTTTTCAGCGTAACAGCATAACGCCCGGGCGCAGGGAGTGTATAGTACGGTTGCGGTATTAAATCCTCCCCATCCCAATTACATTTGACTTCATAAAAGTTACCAAGAAATGGGGGAAGATCCTCAACCGTTCCCGTTAACAACCGTTCCCGAATACAAGAAGAACTTATTTTCTTGCCCTTGTACTCCACTTTTTCCACTTTTGTAACATTAATAAGTCCTCCTGAATCATTGATTAACCGGTCCATATTTCCTGCCCCCCGACATCCATAACAAAAATCAAAACCAGCGACTGCATGGACAACACCGAGTTGAATTAAATAGTTAACAACAAACTTTTCTGGTGGATGAGTAGCAAATTTTTGATTGAATTCAACAATATAAAATGTATCAACACCCATGCTTTCAAGTCTTGCTATTTTTTCAGATAACGGCATTAAATAACGAACATGTTCTTTACCGTTTGTGATCACAGTTTTGGGATGTGGAAAAAAGCTCATCACTGCCAGTTTCACATCTCTTTTTACGGCTTCTTCGTAAGCCGTGTTGATCACTTTACAATGCCCATTGTGGAGACCATCAAAACAGCCAAGTGCCATTACATTCGGTTTTGCTTTTTCCTGCCAGGTCGCTAAGTTATCACGGTTCAAATAGACCGTTTCCATACAGTCTCCTTTCAGTCACCTATAAGGTGACGGGTTGCTCTTATATTGTTTTCAATTGAAGTCCAGTTAACTGCCAAAATGACGAAAATGGTTATTTTCAAAAGATTAAATAAAGGAGAGGATAACCAAATGGTCATCCTCCTTGCACCATTATCGTAACGATTTTTCCAGAATTTCGACTACATCTAAGGTTTGTACCTTATCGTTAACTTCCTTTGCCTTCGTCCCATCGCCGATCATGGTCAAGCAGTATGGGCATCCTGTACTGATGACAGTTGGATTCGTTTCCAGAAGCTGCTCTGTTCTCGCAACATTGATGCGGGTTCCCGCATTTTCCTCCATCCACATACGTCCTCCGCCGGCACCACAGCACATGGATGTCTCACGTTTCCGTTCAGGCTCTGCAACCTTGACTCCAGGAATGGATTTTAAGATTTCACGAGGAGCATCATACACATTGTTGTAACGCCCTAAATAGCAAGAGTCATGGTAGGTAATGGTTTCATCCACATGATTCTTTGGCGTTAATTTTCCCTCTCTAATTAATTTTGCCAGCAATTCAGTATGATGATAAACTTCTGCCTCTAAACCAAACTCAGGATACTCATTTTTTAGTGTGTTAAAAGCATGCGGATCGATCGTTACAATTTTCTTAACATCATACTTTTTAAATGTTTCAATATTTGCATTGGCTAATTCTTGGAATAAAAACTCATTTCCGATTCGGCGCGGTGTATCACCGGAGTTCTTTTCTTCATTACCAAGTATAGCGATCTTCACTCCAGCATGGTTCATTACCCGGGCAAAGGATTGAGCAATTTTTTGACTTCGGTTGTCATATGAACCCATAGATCCAACAAAGAAAAGGTATTCAAACTCTTCTCCTGCTTTTTTCAATTCTTTTACAGTAGGGACCGTAACATCTTCTAAAGAATCCCTCCAATTAGCCCGTTCCTTACGGTTGATCCCCCATGGATTTCCTTGACGTTCGATATTGGAAATTGCACGCTGTGCATCTGGATTTAATTTTCCTTCAGTTAGGACGAGGTAACGGCGTAAATCAATGATTTTATCCACATGCTCATTCATAACAGGACATTGGTCTTCGCAGTTACGGCATGTTGTACATGCCCATATTTCCTCCTCGGTAATCACATCACCAATTAGATTGGGCATTTCAACAGTTGACGCACTTTCCTGAGCAGCCAATCCAATCGATAATGAAGGGGATAATGCAGAAGAACCAAAAGCAAAACCAGGCATCCATGGACTACGGGATGTAATGGCTGCTCCTTTTTCTGTCAAATGATCCCTCATTTTAACGATTAAATTCATTGGAGATAACGTCTTCCCTGTTCCTGAAGCGGGGCACATATTCGTGCATCGTCCGCATTCCGCGCATGCATACAGATCGATCAACTGCTGCTGAGTAAAATTCTCTATTTTCCCGACACCGAATTCCTCGGCATCTTCATCCTCGAAATCTATTTTTCTCAATTTTCCAACAGGGCCGCTCTTTTTGAAAAAGATGTTGAACATAGCGAATAACTCATGCGCTTGCTTTGACTGCGGCACGAACACCATGAATGAGAACACGGTTATCATGTGCACCCACCAAAATAAGTAGAACAGTACGGTTGCTGCTGTTGTTCCGATGCCGGAAAACACAGTCGCAATCACTCCGGAGAATGGATCATAGACAAAATCCGGTTTTTGCCCCAGCATAACCTTTTCAAATCCCAGCGAAAGTAGTATGGATATGGTCAGCGTGATCAGAGCAATAATAACAAACGCGGCTTTGGCATCCCGCTTCAATTGCAACCGCTTCAGCTTCTCAATATAACGGCGATAAAAAGCATATACCATAGCGCACAGCATGAGGAAGGTAGTCCACTCCTGCAAGAGACTGAAATATTTGTGTGCAGCCCCGAGAGGGAATTCAAAACCTCTAAAAAATCCCTTAATTATAATTTCTATGAGTCCGATTTGAATGATAAAAAAGCCATAAAACAACACTAAGTGCATAAGACCACTTTTCTTGTCTTTAAACAATTTTCGCTGGCCGAAAACATTAACCAATACAGCATTGATTCGTTCTTTGAGGTTCGGTTCAAAAGCGGTTTTCTTACCAAGCTTCACAAACAAATACCGGCTGTATACCACATTGATAAATAAGTAAATAGCATAACCAGTTACAGTGATAAAGGCCAAAAAGTTTACAAGTGCTAACATGGTATCCCCCTTTAATCTTCTGTCAATAAAATTTATGAATCTATTTTTTATTCAAATCTTCATTCATTAGTGGCTGGCATAACTCCAGCAGTATCCCGTTTGTTGATTTCGGGTGAAGAAATGCGACTAAATTACCGTGTGCTCCTTGTTTTGGAACTTCGTTAATTAACTTAATTCCTTGATCCTTCAAGAACTCTAAGCGTTCGGTTGAATTATCCACCTGTAAGGCAATATGATGAATTCCTTCCCCTTTCTTTTCGATAAATTGAGCAATCGGGCTGTCCGGGCTGGTTGCTTCTAAAAGTTCCAGCCTGGTCTCTCCTATTTCCAGGAATGAGGTACGAACCTTCTCACTTTCTACCGTTTCATAACCGAGACAAGTTAACCCAAGCAGTTCGGTATAAAATTGAACTGATTTTTCTAAATCCTTTACCGCAATCCCGATATGTGCAATTTGTTTTGGTGGTGTAGCTCTCATCCTCTTCTTCCTCTCTATATTGTTCAGACTTCCTCATATGTTTTCAATAATTGTTTCGCACCCATGGTTGCCGACATTTCACCGTTTACCAATGCCTTTTCAATCACCGGGATAAATCTGCTTACTTCCGGATGGTTAAAGAAGCTTGTTCGCAGGTAATCTTCTACCATTGTGTACATCCAATCAATGGTCTGTTTTCGGCGCCGCTGACTGAACACACCTGATTCAGATGTTTTGCTGCGGAAATCTTGAATGACCTGCCACATTTCCGCAATCCCTTCACCCGTTAATACCGAGCATGTATAGGCCTGGGGAAACCATCCTTCTGTTATCGGCTGCAAATAATGCAAAATTCGATTAAACTCAGCTTTTGCTGTTAGTGCACGCTGTTTATTTTCTCCATCCGCCTTATTGACAAGAATGGCATCGGCCAGTTCAATAACACCCTTTTTGATTCCTTGAAGTTCGTCTCCGCCTCCAGTCAGCATGACCAATAAGAAGAAATCGACCATTGAACGTACTGTTACTTCACTTTGCCCGACCCCTACGGTTTCCACAAGAATGACATCAAACCCGGCTGCTTCACAAATAAGCATCGTTTCCCTGCTTTTGCGATTTACCCCACCAAGCGTTCCTCCTGAAGCAGAAGGGCGGATGAAGGCATTTGGATTCCGTGATAGCATGTCCATCCTTGTCTTGTCTCCAAGAATACTGCCTCCTGTAACCGTACTGCTCGGATCGACAGCCAGGACCGCAACCCGATTCCCTTGCTCACAAAGCATTGTGCCCAACGCTTCGATTAATGTACTTTTTCCTGCACCGGGAACACCGGTAATTCCGATCCGAATTGAATTTCCGGTGTAGGGAAGCAGCTGTTTCAACACTTCTTGTGCTGTTTCCAAATGCTTCGCATTATTACTTTCAACCAGAGTAATTGTTTGTGCGATGATGGTCCGGTTCTTTGAAAGTACCCCCTGAACATAGTAACTTACAGATAACCGGCGCCTTCGCGGCGGAAGTGGTAGTGCTGAAACTCTTATAGTGTCGGTCAGTTCGGAGTGCTCCCCTGTAACCCCTTCCAGTACACGAGAAGCGAATTCAGCTCCCCCGCCTTCCGGCACCCATTCCGGTTTTTTCTCATTTTTATCCATAATTAGATCTCATCCTCAAGACGGCGGTTGATCTCTTCGAGCACCTTTTGTGCAGCTGCAGGTATTACTGTACCTGGTCCAAAAATAGCTGCTGCTCCATTCTGCCTTAAGAATTCATAATCCTGTGCCGGAATAACACCGCCCACTACCACGACGATATCTTCACGACCAAGCTTTCTTAATTCTTCTATTAACTGTGGTAATAATGTTTTATGACCGGCAGCCAAGGAACTCATCCCTACAACATGAACATCATTTTCTACAGCTTGCATTGCGGTTTCTTCAGGTGTTTGGAATAAAGGACCAATATCGACATCAAAGCTCAAATCCGCAAATGCTGTAGCAATGACCTTTGCCCCGCGGTCATGTCCGTCCTGCCCCATTTTGGCAATCATAATCCTTGGGCGCCTGCCTTCTCGTTTTTCGAAGTCGTCAGCCATTTTCCTTACGTGCGCTACCTGTTCGCCTTCGCCAAATTCCGTACTGTATACTCCGGTTATGGAATGAATGACAGCCTTATGGCGGCCGACTGCCTTTTCATAAGCATCCGAAATTTCCCCAAGGCTCGCTCTTACTCTTGCTGCTTCAATCGCTAATGCCAACAGATTTCCTTCACCTGTTTCAGCTGCCTTTGTAATAGCATCAAGTGTTGATTTCACTACTATTTCATCACGGTTTGCCCGCAATTCTGCTAATCTCCGAATCTGGGCTTCACGCACGGCAGTATTGTCTACTTCAAGAATTTCAAGCGGATCTTCCTTATCTAAACGATATTGATTGACACCGATGATCGATTCCTTACCCGAATCAATTTGAGCCTGACGGCGGGCCGCTGCTTCTTCAATCCGCATCTTCGGCAAGCCTGTTTCAATCGCCTTAGCCATACCGCCTAGTGCTTCAACCTCTTGAATATGTGCCCAGGCACGGTTTACAAGATCCCGGGTAAGTGATTCTACATAATAGGACCCACCCCAAGGATCAACGACCTTACAGATCCCTGTTTCATCCTGCAAAAACAATTGGGTATTGCGGGCAATCCTGGCTGAAAAGTCCGTTGGAAGTGCAATCGCTTCATCCAGTGCATTCGTATGAAGCGACTGGGTATGTCCTAAGACAGCAGCCATTGCTTCTATGCAGGTTCTTGTCACGTTATTAAATGGATCCTGCTCCGTGAGACTCCAGCCGGAGGTTTGACTGTGCGTCCTTAAAGCCATCGATTTTTCATTTTTCGGGTTAAACTGCTTGATAAGCTTTGCCCAAATCAACCGTGCCGCCCGCATTTTGGCCACTTCCATAAAATAGTTCATCCCAATTGCCCAGAAGAAAGACAAGCGTGGTGCAAATGAATCGATATCGATGCCGGCTCTTAATCCGGTCCTTACATATTCCAACCCGTCCGCCAGCGTGTAGCCTAATTCAATATCTGCAGTTGCTCCCGCTTCCTGCATGTGATAACCGGAAATACTAATGCTGTTGAACTTCGGCATATGCTGTGAAGTATAAGCAAAAATATCAGCGATAATCCGCATCGAAGCTTCAGGCGGATAAATATACGTATTCCGCACCATATATTCTTTTAAAATATCATTCTGAATTGTTCCGGTCAGCTGTGATTGATGAACACCTTGTTCCTCTGCGGCGACGATGTAGAAAGCCATAATGGGAAGAACCGCACCGTTCATCGTCATCGAAACAGACATTTTATCGAGCGGAATACCGTCAAACAAAATCTTCATATCCAAAATCGAATCCACGGCAACACCAGCTTTTCCTACATCCCCGACTACTCTTGGATGATCCGAATCATAGCCGCGGTGTGTAGCCAGATCAAAGGCAATCGAAAGCCCTTTCTGCCCTGCAGCCAGATTCCGGCGGTAGAACGCATTGCTTTCCTCTGCCGTCGAGAATCCCGCATATTGGCGAACTGTCCATGGCTTTGTTACATACATTGTCGGGTACGGCCCGCGCAAAAATGGGGCGATCCCGGCAACATACCCAAGATGTTCCATTCCCGTCAAGTCTTTATTGTTGTAAACTGGCTTTACATCAATCTGCTCCATCGTCTTCCATTTATAATCGTCTAAAGCAACATGATTCAATGGCATTGTACTGGAAGATTGAGAGTTTCCTGTATAGGTAATCGTTGTAAAATCCGGATTTCTCCTCATCGTCCAATTCCTTTCCGCTGTTGAAGGTCAGACAGCACGTTATAACAATTTGATTGCAAATGGACAAATTCATCCACACCGGCCTGCTTGAAAAGTTCTGCTTGTTCTGAATCCGGCAGCCCCGCTACAAAAAGAGTAATTTCCGGATTTTCCTGTTTAAGCTCCCGCGCCAACAGTGGTACTAGTTCGGGATATACGGCGTCATTCGAACAGATTGCAACAATTGAAGCACCGGATTCCAGTGCAGCCTGTACAGCTTGATCCGCGGTTTCGAAACCGTTATTGGAAATCACTTCAAACCCGCCGACCTCAAAAAATTCTTTAGCGAAATCAGCCGGCGCTTTGTGCCGTGGAATCGGTCCCATATTGGCGAGGAAGACCTTCGGAAATGATCCGTTCTTTTCTTTAATAATTTCTGCGTTTTTCCGTAAAGCTTCAAAGCGTTCTGCTCCGCGATGCAGCTCCAAGGCTTGAATTGTCGGTAGAACCTCATCCGATTGGCTAATAGCCTGCACCCATTCACTTAAAGTTACACCTGCATGAATAGCTTTTAAAGACGTGTTCATGATTTGTTCTCCATTTGTTCTCAGGACATGAAGCAGTCTTTCCTTTTCACTTCCATCTCTTGATCTTCGATAAGAACATACCTCTAAACATCGGGTTTGATAGACAGAATCCCTGTCCTCCTCACGTTTTGAAAGCTTTTGTTCATTCAAGTTCGGATACATGTTCGTACCTACAAATTTATCCCTACGTCGTCCGATATTCACGAAACGATTGTCAGCGATCTTTTTGATTTGGGCTTGTACAAAACCATTTTCAAGTGCCTTGAACATTCCACCCATGCCTTCAATAAGCTGGAATAGTTCCCACGCTTGTTTAGCAAGAGAATCAGTAAGAGATTCAATGTACCAAGAGCCGCCAGCCGGGTCTGCCACTTTCGATAAGTGAGCTTCTTTTTCTAAAATAATTTGCGTATTTCTTGCAATCCTGCGGGAAAATTCATCTGCTGGACGAATAGCTTCGTCAAAAGGCGAAACATGAAGACTATCAACGCCGCCAATAATGGCAGCGAATGCTTCCGCTGTACCACGTAGCATATTTACATATGGATCATACACAGTTTTGGTCCAGGAAGAAGTGCGGGCATGAATAAACATTTTCTGTGCTTCTTCATTCCCTCCAAAAGCATCAATGATTTTAGACCAAAGTAAACGTCCTGCACGAAGCTTGGCGATTTCCATGAATACATTAGAGCCAATCGAGAAGGAAAAGAGCATCCTCTGCGCAATCTCTTCAATTACCAACCCTCTTTTTTGCATTTCACGAACATACTCCACACCGGTAGCCAAAGCAAATGCTAACTCTTGAACAGCATTTCCTCCTGCATTATGATAAGAATCTCCTTGTATTAGAATCGTCTTTAATTCCGGCGTTTCATCTTTAGCCCATAAGGTATAACTTGCCATTAAGTCATACACTTTCTGCACAGAAAACGGGATCGTCCCTGCTTTTACCAGCGTTCCTAACGGATCCATACCCACACAGCCACGCAGCTCGCTGATATCCATTCCCTTCTTTTGGACATGTGCAACAACCATGCAATAGATTGGTAATCCTGCACAACCCGCTTGAATAATAAAAGGAGTTTGTTCAAGGTCAATCCCCTCCAAGGCTTTATTTAAATCTTGGAAGGTACTAATGGATACACCCCCTCTGCCTACTTTTTCCGGTAAGGCTTGATCCGGATCCTGTAGTAAGGCGGAGGCTTGATCGAGTACAAGGTTTAGCATCGTCTGGCCTCGTTCCAGATCATTTTTAGCTGCCTCATTAAAATCTAAAGGCGTGCTATAGACAAGCTCCTGACTTACCTCCCATGGTTTTTCCTGATAACCTAATGCCCGTGTTCCACGCACATAAGGAGCAGCCCCAGGCAGAGCAGAAAGGTGTAAAAGACCCTCTATATCCTCTTTTCTATACATTGGTTTAAGAGAAATACCTTCATAGGTTTTCGAAACAAGCTTCTCCTCAAACGAGGTGCCTTTTAATGTCTTCTCTGCAGCTTTCCTCCACTCTTGATAAGAAGAGAATGGAAATTCTCTGAATAGCCGATTTTCCTCATATAAATCTTGATATTCTTGCTTTTGAACAACTTTTATCATCGCTTATCCCCCTCTCCTTGCAATCGACCTTAGTTGATTGTCGACAATTTTATATATTTATTATATAATTCGGAATATTTAAAGTAAATTAGATTAATCTGAATATTATTTCATTTTTTCTGAAAGATAGAGGTGAAAATAAGCAGATCGAATATATAGTGATGTTCGTTCTAAAAAAGAGAAGTTTTTCACCTCAAGCTCGGGATTTGATTAAAACGATGAGAAATGAGGGAGCAGGTAGAAAAGGGATTTGCAGTAAGTAGATAAGTTGTTGGAGAGGAGTGTGTTCTTCATTTATTATTTTGCGGGTAGAAGGACATTCGAATGATTTTTTAGTGAATGTCCTTCATCGCGCTTATTAACTTTTTTGTTTTTTCTCTTCTTGAGATTTCTTAATGGTCCTTTTTTCATAGAATCTATTAATATCTTTATCAGAGTAACCAAGCTCTGACAAAATCTCTTCATTATCCATTCCGATATCTGGCATAGCTCTCCATGTTCTTCCTGGGTTATTCTTAAATTTAGGAACAACATTTACACCTTTTATGACATTTCCTTCGTTATCTTCCCATTCTGTGAAAACTTCCCGAATCTGAACATGTGGATCTTCTGATAGGCTTTGATAATCCATTATTTTGCTGCATGGAATGCCAGCTTCCAATAGGATATCCTCCACTTCACTTGCTGGTTTGCTTAAGCAAAAAGCTTTTAATCTCTCTTCTACAATATCCCCCGCGGGTGTACCTAGTCTAATCGAACCTGTGCCTTCTGGTATTAAATCACTTCCATATTCTAAGCCTAATAATGGAAGACCTTTTTTAAGGGTACCCGCTCCCATCCAGAAGACATAAACATGTTCTCCATCTTGACATGTAAATAATCCAACCGCTGCAAAATCTGTATGATGATTTCCTTGTCTTCCGTAAATCTTTCCTCTTGTTAAATAATCGGTTGCCCAATACTGGGCTCGAAGGAGGACTTCATATTGCGCTATATCAATACTTTCTCCTTCTCCAGTCGTTTTAGCTCGATACACCGCAGCCATCCCAGCAAATGCCGCATAAACCCCTGTCATATAATCTCCTGTGAACGGCTGTGCTGCAATTGGTGGACGATCAACAAAACCATTGACACTCATATAGCCACTAAATGCTTGTGCAAGTGCATCAAAGGAAGGTCGCTTGATATATTTTTCAATACCTGTTTGACCAAAGCCGGAAATATGAATAATGACAAGCTGCGGATTGACCTCCCATAAACGCTCATCGGTTAAACCCCATTTTTCATATTGTCCTCCCTTGGCAGCTTCAATAAAAATATCTACTTCTTTAATTAGTTTAAAAAAGATTTCTTCTCCTTCGGGTGTCGGAATATTTAAAGCAATCGTTCTTTGATTCCGACGCTCTTGCGGAGCAGACATCGTTCCTGCAAAACGTGATAAATCCGGAGTAACTGCATTTTCAGCCCAAATGACATCTGCACCAAAGTCAGCAAATAATTGTGCACAATGCGGACCTGCTAATACTTGGTCAGCATGTAATACTTTTATACCTTGCAGCGGTCCAAATTTTGGTAAATTTTCATTAGCTAACATTTGAATTCTCTCCTTTTCATCTTGAAAACCGATAACTTTTTCGTTTTAAACCCAAGAATATTCCTGTCAAATGAATAGGGTTTATAATCAATTGAATGTTTTATATAAACAAATAAGACTGTCCCGTAGGGTGTCTAACACCTTTTCTGTTGGGACAGCCCCGACAAACCTGTAATTTTCCACGACTTTGTTTATCACTCAAATAACTAAGTATTCTTGATTTTCACAAATATCCTTAATTCTATTTAATTTCAAGTAACACTTTGCCAAGACTTTTTCTACTTTCTACTAAACTATGGGCATCTGCAGCATTTTCAAGGGCAAATACATTTCCAATTTTAATTTTCAGTTGGTCATCTGCTAAATAGCCCAGAACTTTATCAGCTGTTTCTTTTAGTAGATGTGGGCGCTTATTTCTTGTTGTCGTGATACTGAATCCAAGTACGGATCGACAGCTTGAATGTAAATCCTTCGTTTTAATTTGGGCTATTGATTTGCTGGCATTTCCAAATATGACCATACGACCATACCCAGCCAAACAATCAATACCTTTTTCCGTTACCCAACCAGAGATAGGATCAAGAATGACATTTGCTCCTTCTCCATCTGTTAATTCATTTACCCTGCTGGCAAAATCTTCTTTCTCATAACAAATAACATGATCGGCACCAACTTCCAGTGGAGTTGCCATTTTATTTTCACTTCCAACTGTTCCAATGACTTTTCCAGCACCTAATATTTTAGCTAATTGAATGGCTGTTGTTCCGATGCCGCCAGCAGCAGCATGGATAAGAACAGTTTCACCTGGTTCAAGTCTTGCAACATCGGCAAGGAGTTTATAGGATGTAAAGGATACTAATGGACTAGCGGCAGCAGTTTGAAAATCGACATGATCTGGCAGGATAAAAGTGAGGTTTTCATCGGCAACGATATATTCTGCGTACGAACCATTTTTAGGAAAAGCAATAACTCGTTGTCCCACTTTTAAATTTTGAACACCAGACCCCACTTTTTCGATTACTCCAGCTGCATCTAATCCAGGAATGAATGGAGGCTGCTTTCCACCATGATATTTACCATATCTTGATCCAATATCTGCAAAATTAACACTTGTGGCTACAACTCGAACCAGCACTTGATTTGGACTGATAGTAGGAATATCAATGCCCTTGTATTGAAGCACGTTAGGTCCTCCAAATTCACTCACTACGATTGCTTTCATTTTTCAATTCCTCCTTTTTTAATCACTTTATTAACATTGTCCATATCACAATAGTTGTAAAGCTTAATTTATATTTGAAAAAATATTCCAATAATAGATAATCCTCATAACTAATTGAAAGTATCAAAAGGGATTGGTATAGTTATTTATTCCCTTTTATGTTGCAGCGATCGTATTAGAAAAAGATTTAATAATCCCTTTTTTCTCGAATAGATCTACCTCATCTTTTGAAAAGTTTAAAGTTGCAATAATTTGTTCCGTATGTTCCCCTAATAAAGGAGCAGGGGTCCGAATTTCACCTGGTGTTTCTAAAAAGTGGTTGGAATTCCAATAGTTTTCATTTTCCCAATAACAGGTATCAAAACGATTAATCGGACCAGCAGGAACACCAGCTTTTTCACAACGGTCTAACCAATATGTCGATTCACAAAGAATCAATATAGTTTCAATCTCATTTTCCAAATATTCAATGTTTTCCAACCGCATGGTATTATCAATAAAAAGTTGGTTTGTAATCCATTCTGGCTTATTGATCACATCTACACAGAACTTTTCCCAATTTCGCTGATTTGCACACCCTAACATAATATAGGAATATAATATATTCATTTGAGACCATTTACATAACTTTGTATAAAAATGTCTTTGGTTCAATAGTAGACTGTAGGGAAACCTTCAAGTTTTAGCCTTTTAAAGTCTGTATTACTGATTTAATCCGGAGCCACGGCCGCTCATTCTCCCATTCTAAGCTTATAGGGACATGAAAGGTCTTTTCCAATAATGATTCTGTTAATGTATTCTTTTTATCTCCTCTACCAATAACGTTACCCGCATCGATCAACAAAACATGTGTTATAGATGGAACAATTTCTTCGATATGATGTGTAACATATATTATAGTCGGACCGTTCGTTGCAGCCGTTAAATCTTCAATAGTGTTTAATAGCTCTTCCTTTGAATAAATGTCTAATCCATTACAAGGCTCATCTAAAATTAATAAACGCGGCGAAGACATGAGTGCCCTTGCAATCATTACTTTTCTTTTTTCACCTTGAGAAAGGGAGTGGATGATTTGATTGGATAAATGTTTGATTCTAAATTGATCAAGTATTTCAGTAGCTTTTTTTACATCATTCTCGGTAACTTTCTCATATAATCCAATCGACGCAAATTTACCGCTTAAGACGACTTCAAGTGCCGTATCATTTGCTTGGTATTCCTGATCAAATGAGGAACTTACCCAACCAATTGATTTCCGTAACTCAGGAATATTGGTTCTGCCATAAAGTTTTCCCAGAACATAAGTATTACCACTATTAAAATTTGGCCATTGATAGCCGGTAATAATTTTTAAAAGAGATGTTTTTCCTGATCCGTTTAATCCCAACAGCGCCCAATGCTCCCCTTTTTTAACCTCCCATGACACACCATTTAATATTTGTTTCCCATTTCGTATCCAGTTAATATTATTTAATGAAATGATATTTTCACAACTTTTTGTTTGACTCATCGATATCCCCCACGATTTTAGCAAATCAATTTACCTGGTATGGTATTAGAATTTCCCGACCCTTAATAGCTAAGATAATGAGCTGATCTAATTCTTGACTACATGCAATGGTATTAGGACTATTCAATCCAGTTCTCTTAGCAGTAATAATCAAATTATTTTTTAGCTGCTTTATCCGATCGTCTAATTGAACTACATCTATATGCATCTGAAATCCCCCTCAACTAAAATATCCTTAATATATAAAGTAGCTGGCTCCAAGTTCCTCCCATCTTTTGAATTGGTTCAGATTATCAATTCCTCTCTATTATTTTTATTGGTTTGTCTGCAATCTTTTTAAGTTGATTGTCGACAATTCGTTACAATTATTATATAATTTAGAATATTCAAAAGTAAATCGTATATTTCTGAATATGATTTCAATTTTACTTAAAGAAGGAGCTAGAAAATGCAGATTGAGCAAATAGAATACATTGTTGAAGTAGCAAAAACAGGTTCCCTTACAAAAGCTGCCCAAAAACGCCATGTATCCGTCTCGACCATTAGTCAATCCATTGCAAATTTTGAGGAAAGATATGGGATTAAATTATTTAAAAGATCGCGGTTGGGGGCTCAACCAACGGATCAAGGAAAAAAAGTCATAGAGAAAGCCTTTGAGGTCCAACTTAAATTAGAAGAATTAGAAAATGAAACAAAAACACATAACGATTTAGATAATAATCATTTAAGTATCGTGAGCAGCCCAAGTATTTTACTTACCCATTTGCCCGATACCCTATTTAATTATCAACGAGCTTATCCGCATATTAATATTACAATTAAAGAACATTTGGAAGCATTAGAGATTCTTAAAGAAAATGAAACAGATATTGGATTTATCGCTGTTAACGAAAGTACTTGGATTGAATGGGGTAACCTATACAAAAATATTCTGCATTTTGATACCTTATCACAGGGGAGGCTTTGTGTCTGTGTAAGTAGAAAATCACCCCTTGCTTTCAAAGACAGTATTGCGCCCGAAGAATTGTTGGACCAAACGCTCGTTTTATATTCAAGTACAAAACATGTCTATGAAAATATTTGCCAGCAATACGGTCATATCCAAATGCTTTTTCAAACGTACAATACTGAAATTCTTAAGAAATTAGTTATGAGCGGGATCGCGATAACCCTTCTTTCTGATGCAATCATCAAAAATGACCCCAGTGTACTAAATGGAGACATTATTTGTATTCCACTAGTCAATTATGAACGATCAAATTTAACTTATGGATTAGTACGTTCAAAAAAAAGGAGCTTTTTAAAGCCTGCTAGGGATTTTATTAAAACGATGAAACAACAAATAGAAAATGGGTATATAGAAAAAAAATAAAAATAAAAGGTTCTAAGATGTTACTCCACTCTTTATTGACAGAAAGTTGATCCTGTTTGGAGTCCAGACTTTATTGAAATCGGTTTCAAAATAAAAAGGGGGAACGCATGGTGTCCGTTCCCCTTCCTGCTCAACAGCATCTAAAATTACACTTCATTTGGGCTTAAGGTGTCTGTTTGCTCAACTATTTGATTTGCTTTTTTAATGTCCTCTGTATAGGCATTACTATATCTGTCTTTAATCATCAAGAACGATAGAGCAACAATAAGACCTGGAATAGCTAAGATCAAAAAGTTTATTTTGATTGGTAAATTCATTGTTAACAAGACTCCTCCAAGTGTCGGTCCCAATACTGCTCCAATCCTTCCAATTCCCAGCGCCCAGCCAACGCCCGTGGAACGCATTTTGCTTGGGTAATATTGTGAAATATAGGCATTAGCGGTATATGTCGTACCAATTGTGGTAGCACCGGCAACAAAAATTAGAAGATAGGTAATAAAAGTGTTCGTTTTAAAACTAAGTAATATAAAGGCAACAGCTGCAATTAATGTGAAAAATATGACTACTTTTCTTCCATTCCATCTATCTGACAACCAGCCACCGAAGACCCCGCCAAAAATGGCACCAAAATTTAAGACAACCAGGAATGCTAAGCTTGATCCTAAAGCGAACCCTGCTGTTTGCATAAATTTAGGAAGCCATGTATTTAGTCCGTAAACCATTAATAAGCCAAATGCCGTTCCGAGCCAAATCAAACTCGTGCTTATTGCCCGCTTATTTTTAAATAGGCTGGCAACAGGAAATTCTGATTTCTCAGGAATTGTAATTTCATATTCATCACCTTTTTCAGGTCTAAAACCAGGAATTATTTTTGTTAGTGCAAAAGTTAGCTTTTCTTTTTTATTTTTTGCTAAGTAGATACCTGGTGATTCAGGTAGGTATTTGTACAAGATAGGAAGCGTCAGCAATGGAAGTGCACCTACTAAGAACAATGGTCTCCATCCAAAATTTGGTATTACAAAAATAGCTACTGTTGCAGCAATAGCGCTTCCAAAGGCAAATCCACCCTCAATAATGGTAACAGATGTACTTTGCCATTTTTTTGGAGAATATTCTGTCATCAAGGCGATTACATTCGGTAATACTCCACCAAGCCCCAAACCTCCAATAAATCGATAAACTCCAAAAACGGTTGGATTATTTGCAAACCAAATCAACCCTGTAAAAACAGAAAATAAAGTGAAACAAAATAAAATAATATTTTTCCTGCCTACTTTATCTGCCAATAAGCCAAAAATGAGCGTTCCAATCATCGTCCCAATTAAAGTGTAGCTTCCAAGTGCACCAGCTTGAATTGGAGTTAGGCCCCACTCTTTCATAAGCACCGGGATTACGGCTCCGAATGAGACAAGATCAAACCCGTCAAATACAATAATAAAAGTAAGCAAAAATAAAACCATAAAATGGAAACGATTAAATTTACTCTCCTCAATCATTTTACCAACATTTAATTTACGCATGTCCATCTCCCTTTTCCTGTTTTTAGGCAAATCACAACATATTAGCTAGTCAATTGGTGATTGGGTCATCAGACCTTTTAATAAAACACTTTTGAACCTTCCTTGTTGCTAGAGGCTGATTCTTGATTTTCACAAGCTTTGATTTTACCTTTTTCTTTTGTTAGCGCTTACAATACTAATGAACAAGTTAATCAGGTTCAATTACAACGAATGAATTAAATCTTTTTTCTTATCTTTTTCAAAGCTTTCCATTATCTAAGACATTCCAATATCATTCCCTTTCTATTATTTCTTAGTATTGTCGGCAATCCGTTTGCTTGATTATATAGTTTAGTTAATTGTTAGTAAATTTATATTTTCCGAATATTCTTTTAATTCTAATGAAGGAAAGAGTTTTCACTAAAAAAAATTACCAATAATAACTACCACTAAGCTGACTACAATAAAAAATCCAGTACCAAAAGGAGCATTCCATTTAGCTACTTGCAGTGATGTAGTATTCACTAAATTAGCCATTAAAGCTGTAGTACCCGAAAAAGGACTAACAGCCATTCCGATCACCATTGCTGACAATAACGCTCCACCCCAAAGAAATGCCGGTATGCCAATCGTTGCAGGATCTACGATGTGTAAGACAATCGTAAATGCAACAAGCGGATGCATGCTTACTACCGATAAAATAATAATAATCAGCATAAATGAAATAACAAAGACGCTTGGGTTAATATAATTTGCACTCCATTTCAATCCACTGATCATTTTTTGAAAAATAGTAGAGGATTCAAGAATACCGACAAAAAATCCTGCACTTAACAATAACCCAAACATATTGAACATCCCTGGTATTCCATTTTGAAAATGACTGGAAACTTGTCGCAAATACTCTTTTGTTTTTTTTATTGCCGCACTCCAAAGAAAAGAAAAAGGAAAAATCAAAATAGAAATTAAATAAATAAAGCCCCAATGCAGCCATTCATTTAGTAAAACGATTCCCACAATAAAAATAGCTAATGGAATGATTAGCGAAAAAATTAGCTTATAGCGCATTTTACCATGAGAAGAGGTGTAAGACTGAAAGGAGATTCTTTTCAATTCATTTGAGTCTAACAAACGGCCAATCGCTAAACCTAATAAGGAAAGAGCTAAACAAAAAAAGAATGTCTCAAAAAAGGTAGCTTTTGTCGTGTCTACAACCTGGGTAAAACCGATACCTAATGGACTCAACAGCATTGATAAGGAGTACCCTTGTATCAGACCATGTGCCATAACTTTGTTTGGAATATTCATATTCTTGCTGGATTCCTTGATAAGTGTATGTGTCATAGGCATTGAAGCCATATGCATAACACTGCCCGTTCCATATGCTAAAGATTGTGTCATAGAAAAAAATTGGCTTGGCTTTTTCACTTTAGTTCTTGTTAAAACTTCAATGTAATCTAAATAACCTGATATTTTAACCGGAATTGTTAGTAATGTCACCAGCCCTATTACGGTTAAAAGATTTACCATATTGTAGAAGTTATAAAACTGGACATACAAACTTTTCCCTTCTGCAATTATGATCAATCCACCTAAACATAAAAATAAGATCGAAATGAATAACATCATTCCCCGCATTGAAAGTAATGATAGTAAAATACAAACAAATGAGAGAACAGCCAGGGTAATCTTTATATTTGTGTTTGGAAAAGGAACACTCAACATATAGAAAATAAAGGTAATGGTATAACAAAACATTCGAATTTTTCTGAGCAAATCATATCTCTCCTCTATGCTTTATCCTTATTGCTTTCCTATAAGTTGGTCATCGCATTTAGTTGATCAAAATCAATAGGGTATCTTTATTATAATATTTCAAATATTCTATGTAATTTATATGTTTTTGAAGATATTTTTCTTTTTCTTAAAAAAGCGGTTGAATCAAAAAATAGAGGATATCTCAAACACAGGTTCAGCCCCACCCCTACAAAATACTGCAAACTTACTTAATCTTTTGCTATGTATTTTAGGTTAGGGGCAAACCTTTTTGAGACAGCCTCTACTCTTTTAGAAGTGATTAAATACTGAGTTCAATAGTATACTGTAGACTAAAAAAATTATTTTTCATCTTAGCTATTGAACCAAAACTGTAGTAATGATTGGGAAAGCTAGTAAAATTATTAATGTTAAGGCTTCAAATGAAAGCATCATTCCGGTACCTTTAAACACCTTTTCCAGTGGTACCCCCGCAGCGCCGCTTACGATAAATGAATTCATACCAACCGGCGGTGTTACTAAACCTATTTCAACTAATTTAATAACAATGACTCCAAACCAAATCGGACTAAAACCAAAAGACATCACAAGTGGGAATGTTATTGGCAGAGTGATCACAAGAATAGCAATTTGATCCATTACACAGCCTAATAATAGGTAGAGAACAATTAATATACACATAATGCCCCATGGACCAATATTAAGTTGAGTTAGCCACTCAAGCAAGTTTCTTGCTACGTTCGTTAAGGTTATGAATTTAGCGTAGATATTTGCACCAATGATAATGACAAATATCATAGCCGTTGAAGTGAGCGTTCGCTGAAGCGCCAGGGAAAAGCTCTTCCAATTAAGACGTCGCATCATTAAAAGAAATACTAATGCGAATAATGAACCTAATGCCGCCACTTCTGTCGGTGTAGCAATCCCGCCATACAAAGCGTACAAAATAAAACCAACAATGATCGCGAAGCCCCATAAATTTTTTAGAGAGCTAAATTTTTCTTTCCAGGTATATTTTTCCCCTTTTGGCATTATTCCAGGTTTCATCTTATTCCAAAATATGATTCCGATAATATAGACTACGGCTGTCACAATTCCGGGAATAAGCCCTGCCAACAATAGCTTACCAATCGACGTTTGTGTGGCTACTCCATAAATAATCATGGGTATACTAGGCGGAATTAATATAGCTAATGTTCCTGAAACAGCCACAACCCCGCTGGCAAGCCCAGGTTCATATCCTAGTCTTCTAAACTCAGGCATTGTAATCCGAGATAACGCACCGGCCGCAGCCGTTGTAGAACCGGACATCGATCCAAAAGCAGCACTGGTGAACACCGTAGTAATTGCAACTCCGCCTGGGATACGGCCTAAAAACTTTTGAACAGCATTAAATAAGTCTTTTGCCACACCGCCACTGGACACTAACTCACCCATTAAAATAAATAAAGGGACAGTTGCTAATGTGGGACTTGCTACAGAACTAAAGGATATCTGACTCAAATAAGTAATCGTGGTATCAAAACCACTAAATAAAATCAAACCCACCAGCCCTGCGATGCCCATTGTAAAACCAACGGGCATCCCAATAGCTATAAGGAGGATCAAGAGAACAAATGTTGTCAAGACGAGCATATTTTAACCTCCACTCAGCTAATTCGAATAAAAAGGATATTGTTAGAAACTATTCTGCCTCTGACTGTAAATATGGATTCTCTTTCCTGATGATCGTCAGGATTATTCGAATCGCAAGAATTCCATAACCGACTACTAAGACTGCGTATGCCGGCCATAACGGGTAAGCTAATACATTTGAAGAATATTCACCATCCTGGAATGCATTAAATGTTTTAACATAAGTGGTATAGGTTAAAACACCAATTAGCAAAACACTCAGGCAATTTGTTATAAACATTAAAACCTCTCGAGTTTTACTAGAAAGTAATCTAATTAACAATGTTACTCTAACATGTTCTCCTTGTTTAAAAACATAGCTAATCGCAAAAAATACTAAGTATGGTAACATATATTCAGAAATAATCTCGTAACCGCCAACAATCGGAGACTTTGATACATACCTTAAAATGGTATCCAGTGCTGAGAATAGCATCGTAATCACAAGAATAATTTGTGCCAGTATGAAGAAAAAATGGTCAATTTTGTTGACAGCATTAGCAAAAGCTTTCATAGGTCCTCCTCACTACTTCTTTTTATTTTCAGATACTTTTTCAGTAATGGATCGATAGTCTTGTAATATTTTTGTACCATCAATTCCCTTTTGTTTCATACCTTCTAACCATTGTTTATCTACTGGTTCCACTTTTTTCAAAATCTGTTTGTGCTGTTCGGGAGTTACTTCTGTGATCTGTATACCATCCTTTTTAAACGTTTCAATTGATTCCTTTTCTTTTTGGTCCATAAGTTTAGCATGTGCTGCGGTAGCTTCTTTACCTGCTTGTATTAATGCGTCTTGAACATCCTTTGGTAAGGAGTTCCATTTCTTTAGATTCATAGCATAAACTTGAGTTGTTGCCCCAAAGTTAGTGCCTGTCAGCACATATTTTGTCATTTCATTTAAATGATAGGATGGTGCACTCGAGATCGGAAATAACGCTGCGTCTGCAACTCCCCTTTGCATGCTCTCATATAAATCATTTACTCCGATCGAAACACCAGAAGCTCCAAATATTTCCGGAATAAAATTAAGAACACCACCAGAGCCTCTAACTTTTAAACCTTTTAAATCATTAATTGAAGTTATCTTCTTTTTAGTTGATAGTATACTATTAGGCGGGTTCACAAAGCTGTATATTGGTTTTAATCCATTCTTTTCCCATTCTGATGCTAAAGGTCCATCCAAAAGCTGTGCAAAGGCTGTTCCTTCATCTGTTGAGTTAGTAAGTACCGATGGAAGTGATGTAACCGAAGTTAACGGGAGGAATCCAGCCGATGCGACTAGAGTATATCCTAAGTCAACTGCGCCATCTTTTACAAGCCCCCCCATTTCGTTGATTGAACCAAGTTGTCCTCCTGGATAATAGTCAAATTTAATTTTTCCATGTGATAGTTCGATAGCTCTTTTTTGAAAGTCCTCCGTAGGTTTCAGTAAGAAATGTCCTGTAGGATAATGATCCGCCATTTTGATGACAATTTGATCTTTGCTGCTTCCTGAACTCTTACTACCTGATGTCGCGCTCCCTGATGTTGTTTTTTGACCTCCACAGGCTGAAAGTAGTAATCCAATGATTAATAATATAGAAATTAATAAACTGCTTTTTCTCATTTAATTCTCCCCTTTTTATATGGATATGGAAGCAACCGCTTACAAATAAATTACACAATGTTTTTTTTAAAAATATTCACCCCCCTAACAGTTCTAAATGTGATAGTAGAATAAAGTCCTGAACAGCTTTTGAATTGAATGATCTATCTTTAGTCATCGGATGGTTAATATCACTTAAACTATGAATATAGTGTTAATAGAGTAAAAAAAGATGAAGAGCCACCTGCTAAAGGCAGGCGGTATTTTAGCATGGCTTTAAAGAATATTATCTAACTTTAAATCATAATCCTTTATTTTATTTGAATTTTCAGATATTAAAATTTAAATTCCACTCCAGTTTCGCAAAACTTAGTGTTAAAGCATCGTACTTCCACCATTTACACTAATTACCTGGCCCGTCACAAAGGAAGCTTCATCAGCTGCTAAAAAGCTTACGACTGCGGCCACTTCACTCATATTTGCAGGTCTTCCTTTTGGAATAATACTTTTGAACTTCTGGTTCAAATCATCATCAATTCTTCTTAAATTATCTGCTTTTAATTTTCGATCTGTTAATACTTGTGGAGGGGCAACACAGTTTGCTGTAATGTCATATTGAGCAAATTCCCTTGCAAGTCCAGTGACAATTGCATGGACTCCACCTTTTGCTGCATTATACCCGGCATGATTCCATAAACCATTTCGAACTGAATCTCCACCGATGTTAATAATTCTACCATACTCTTTTTCTACCATATGTGGAAGAACGGCTTTACAACCCCAAATAGTCGTCCACAAATTCCGATCAAGCGTCGTCTTCAACGTTTCAGCTGTATGTTCTAGAAATGGTAGGATCACACCCCCACCAGCATTATTAACAAGAATATCCACTTTTCCAAAGCTCTCGATTGCTTTATTTACCATTGCATAGGCATGTTCTTCTTTACTAAGGTCCCCAATATAATAGTCCGCTTTGACATTATACTCTTCTGCGATTGTCTTTGCATTTTCTATAACTGGATCAGAAGTTGCTGCTAATAAGACATCTGCTCCGTCCTCTGCTAATCTTTTTGCAATGGCAAGCCCAATCCCTTTGGAACCTCCTGTAACAATGGCTGATCTTCCTGCTAACTTTTTGCTACTATTCATATGTTAGCTCCTCCTGATAGACTTATATTAATTTTTTATTGCACTATTAATCTCTTTTAAATTTTCAACACTTCCAAATGCAGCCTTTCTTGGATCTGGCACTGTTCCCCAAATGTCAATTGATTCAATATGAGGCTGTAAATACCGTGGTTTACGAGGATCTTCTTCAGGAAATGCTTCCATCCCCATCGTGAATTCAACCGTTAATTTATCTGGATCAAGGAAATAAAGGAAAATACTTCCAGAAGGCAAATGACGTCCTGGTCCATGAACAATTGGAATATCATTGTTCGCCATTCTAGTTCTACCAATACCAATATCATTAATATCTACTACTTTAAAAGCAATGTGATGTAACTGTGGTTTTGTTCCGTTTGCCACTGCAAAAGAATGATGGTATGGATTTGGGAAACAACGCATGAAGGTAATACCATTACCAACCATATCTGATACTTTAAAATTTACCACTTCTCTATAAAACTTAACGGCTTTTTCGTATTCTGGTACTTTTATAACAACATGACTTAAAGTTTCAAATTTCGTAATTTCATTTTTGAATTCATGAGGAAGATGATATTGATAATTGTAAAATTCTAATGTTGCTCCTGAGTAAGGTTCAGTAAAACGGAACGTTTTTGTTTGCTTTAATAAACTTTGTTCTTCCTCATCAATGTAATAAGGTTCTAAACCATGTTCTTGAAAATGTTTGAATGCGATTTCAATTTGTTCATCACTTTCTAGTTCAAAACCAATTCGTTTAAGGCCAGGCTCCCTATCTGTTTGATATAGAATGACATTATGGTGATCACTGGTACATCTCAAAAAAACTGGTTCATTTTCTTTAGCTGAAACACACTCTAACCCAACCATTTTGGTATAAAATTCTTTTGATTGTTCAAGATCGGATACATTCAATGCAACATACCCTAATTTTCTATATCTAATCATCCCACTCTACCCCTTCTACTAAATTTATAGAATAATACTTACTTTCCCTTGTGGTCTTAGTGCAGCCAAATCAAGAACAACTCTCTTTTGTTGAATCTTAATGTTCTCCCCGTTGAAAACAAGCTTGAATTTGATTTGGCCTACATAGTTATCCATAAATTCCCTTTTGATTCGGTATGTTGAAAAATTACAAGTTACATATGTTACCCCGTCAACCGTATCGTGAACACGTATATTACTGTACATATGGCGTGTAGTAGAATGAGGAAATTCAACATGCGCTTCTTTTTTAAGTAACCTTTTTGCTCGTTGAACTAAACGATGATGATTATCAGCGATTAAAAATAGCTCTGTTTCATGATCTCCATTCGGGATATCTGTGGATGGCACCAAATAGGTACCATCCTCAGTGAATAATTCAGACCATTCCATTAGTTTCCATTCATCTAAAAGATCAGCCTCTTGATATAAAAACTCTTCTACTAAATCTTTAGATACAGTGCTTGCAACTGTCATTTAACACGACTCCTTTCTTTCTTCGCTCATTCCTTTATTCTTTTGTCAACATTTTTTCCCATTGAACCCAAAATGCACGCATATGGTATTCATCATAGTTCTTTGGAGTTTCTCCTCTTAATTCCTTATGCATACCTTTTGATAGATCATTCCAGCCTTCACCATTAGTAGCTTCATAGCCTCTATGGCACAATTCAAGTGCTTCATTATCATCCGGTGTAGCAAAGCCTCCTGGTCCCAGGAATTCTAAGTAGTTATCCAAACGGCGATGTCTAAGCTTCCGATCTTCCTCTTTTGGACCAATTGCCCATTGAGTTGCTTCCATATATGTTGGTGATTTTGGATAAAATGTTCGAACGGTGACAGCCATAATATTGTTAATAACAAGGTTAGGGAAGATAATCATGTTAAAATCATGTTCAGCAATTCTCTTCGCTCTCTCTTCACCAAAACGGTCAACTAGACGTTGTCTAATAGCATCAATTTCTTTCTTTCCATCTTCTCCCCAGGCAGGGATCCATTTAGCAACTGGACGTCCCCAAGGATACATACCTGCTTTTTCCGTTACCACATGTCCATTTCCTAAATCTCTTGCAATACTTAAATCTTCTTTATTTTTGTCGTATTTGATTTCATTTGTTTCGATAACATATTCAAAATAAGTTTTGTGTGTAGGTAGAGCATGATAACCATCGGCACTATTTTCAGAAAGAAGCTTCCAGTTCGCTCTCACACTGTAATCTTGTGTTCCATGAACAATTTCCATGCCGATTTCTGACTGGTCAGCCACCAAATCGATATATTCTTTAGCACCCGCAAGATAATCTTCTAAGCCCATAGCATCCTTGTCGAAATTAACAAAAATAAATCCGCGATAGCTTTCTAATCTTGGAACTTTGATTAAGTTCTTGGAACCATCTGCGTTGTGGTCTTCAGAATAACCATTTTTTCCATCTGGAGTTCCTGCTAATTCCCCTTTATTATTAAAAGTCCATGCATGATAGAAGCAGCGGAAGACTTTGCTGTTTCCTTCACGTTCACGGCAAACCATTGCCCCACGGTGTGGACAAGCATTTAGGAATGCATTGATTTGTCCGTTACTATCTTTATTAAAGATTAGTGGTCTTCCACCAACAGTACGAGTTTTGTATTCGTTTACTTTTTCAACCTCAGACTCATGACCTAGATAAAGCCAACATTTATTAAAAATTCTATCTCTTTCTTTCTCAAAAATATCTTGATCAATAAAAGCTTTGTGTGGCACATTAAAAATACATTTCTCCCTGTCTATTTTCAGATATTTATTCGCAACTTTAACATCCTGACCCACAATAATCTCCCCTTAAAATGTTCTAAATCAGCCTAAAACCTTTGATTTAATTCCAAATCTTAAGAAATCAATATGAACTTTATTAAACTCCTCTGGATTCTCCCATTGTGGCCAATGCGCTGCATCATTTTCCATTAAGTAAAATTTGTGATTTGGAAATTTTTGCGCATGAACTTTAGCCTCTTCCCAAGAAGCACCTGGATTATGGTTTGACCAAAAGACTAACGCTTCTGTTTCAATTTCAGATAGGAAGCTATTGTCTCTATCCGTTGATTCATTGCTTATTACACCTTCAGTAATTTTATACATGATTTGTGCAGCACCTGGTAGGTTATAGATATAGTGTCTTAACTCAATTAATTCTTCAGAGACATCGTTCGGATCATACATTAGCCACTCTAATCTCTTTTTCACCGCTTCTTTTGACATGGTAGTTGCAGCACCTTTAGCTCTAGTTAACATGTCATTTAATTCCTTCATTCCTTGTTCCGATCTTGGTGCAATCATTCCTGTGTTAATGACAATACGATTTACTAATTCAGGATATTTATAGGCAAACATGATCGCTACCTGTCCGCCAAGCGATTCACCAGAAATATTGACCTTTGTTGCCCCAATGGCCTCAACAAAATCTCTTAGATGCTGAACATAAGTATCAAGATTGTAAACGATGTTATCAGGTTTATCAGTAAAACCATGGCCAATCATATCTATTGAATAAACATGGAAATATTCAGCGTGAGCTATGATGTTTCTAGAGTAAGCTTCAGCGTGCCCTCCAGTTCCATGTAAGAAAATTAACGGTTCCCCTTGACCAGCTTCTATGGCTCTTGTACGAATATTCCCTGCTTGATAAAAAGATTGCTTCACTTCGTGGCCGATGAAATTATTCCAAATAGAATTCATTTTTTCCTCGCTTTCTACTATTCGATAGAATAGATTTGCTGTTTTTAGTTTTAGCTATTGGATTATAGCGCTTACAAATAATGATCTGAGTATTTGTTGATTGTCGACAATCATTACTTTAATTAAATTATAAGTACTGCTCAAACATATGTCAATATTTTTAGAAAATTTAATTTACTTAAATTTTCAGACTGTTTTTTCCCTATAAAAACCGGCAAATTAAACAAATGTTTGCCGGTACATCTTCCGCTTTTAGCTAGTTCTGTTGGAAAATTTCATTTTCCTTCTTCAATAAATGGTTTTTGATATTTTGTAAGAAAGCTTCATTATGTTGATTTAATACTTTTTGTGCCTCAAGGATATTTCCTTGTTCTAACATTAGAATAATATTTTTATGCTCTTCGTGTGAATTGCTTAAATTCTTCGTTTCCATTATTGCTACTAACTGAAGTGACAATAATAATCTTGCCATCCTAGTATACATAGCAATAAGTACATCACTTTCACTTTCGCTTATGATCCGTAAATGGAATTCCTGGTTCAATTTTGCATAATCTTTTGTATTAAACATATCCATTTTACTTTCAATATTTTTTAAATCATGGACCAAATTTGTGAGCCGAGTATTAGTGACTACCTTCTCAAAAGCCAGGTCTTCTAAAAACTTTCTTATTCTCACAAGATCCCAAATTTCTTCGTTGGTATATCCTTTTACAACCGTTTCTTTTCGAGGAACTTTCACAACAATCCCTTCGATTGTTAACGTATTAAATGCTTCACGAATAGGTGCTCTGCTTACACCAAATTTTTCAGCATATTTTGCCTCAATCAGCTTATCTCCTGGTTTTAATTTGCCAAGGATAATATCATTCACAATATCTTCCATGATAATATTTGATATAGCATTATTATCAATCTTGTATTCCGCCATTGTAGCTCCTCCCAAAAGACTCATGAACAATTCAAAATTATTGAATAGTTAAATTATTACTATCTTTTATTTTACAAGCTAAGTACCCTAGGTTTGCGACTATATTTCAATATCTAATAAGCGTAATGCATTTTTATACTTTAATTGATCTTTTATCTCTTGTGTCACTTCTAAATCATCAATCCAATGACCCGGATATTCTTCTTTTATCACATAAGGATAATCAGAACCAACAATTAATTGAGTAGACCCATATAGGTCTATTAAATATTTTACCGTTTTCACATCATAAACAAGTGTATCGTAATAGATCTTTTGAGCATAGTAACTCGGTGGTTTTGGACAAAATTCCCTAAATGGTTGATTGATTTTCCACCCCTGATTCAATCTAGGAAGGATAGCAGAAAAAGAACCTCCTCCATGACTAGAAACGATTTTTAAATTAGGGTGTTTTTCTAATAGACCACCGGTTATTAAGGATGAGATAGCCAAACCATTTTCGGTAGGAAAACCAACTAAGTTATTTACAAATGGTGCCCCAATAAATCTTTCGTTTCCTTGCGGATGTAAGGCATGGATAAAAATGACCATTCCCTGTGCTTCTGCTTCCGCAAAAAATGGTTCAAAAAAAGGGTCTCCAATAGATTTACCATTAATATTTGTACCAACTTCAACGCCAAGCAGTCCATAATTCTTTTTCAAACGTCCAAGTTCTTTTGCAGCTAATTCCGGGTCTTGAAGAGGAACCATTCCTAATCCATTAAAACGATTTGGTTTTTCAGCTATGGCAACGGATAATTGTTCATTGATGTATCTGGAAAAATCCAATGTATCCTGTGCATTAAACCAATAAGACAAAAGCTGTGGCATTGGTGACACGACCTGAATATCAACATTTTCCTGATCCATATCTGCAATACGCCTCTGCGGGCTCCAAGATTCGTCAGTGATCGTACGGAAGTTTTCCCCTGAAATCATGACATGTCTATGGTTTGGCTGTCCACATACACATTGAATAACTGGCCATTTATCCCCCCCTACCCGATTTAACATATTTGGTAGTTTTTCAGGTACAAAATGAGTATGAATATCGATAATCATGTTTTCACTCTTTCTATAATTAAGATAAGTTCCTTCAAAAAAGATTAAATGACAAAATTTATGTTACAAAAACTTTGAACTAAAGTTCAGAATCGTACATGTCCGTGTAAATAGAAGTTTTGCCCAGGTGCAGGTACAACTTCACACATGGGCTTAATTGTTTTATTATCGATAAGTAAATTTTGGTTTTCTTTTTTCTAAAAACGCTTTTACGCCTTCTTTATAATCACTAGATGTAAAAGACTCAAGGATAATTTGGGCAGTTTCTTCCGAATCCTCTACAGCACCTTTTAATACTTCATTAATGATTCGTTTTGAATTACGCACTGCAAATTGAGCGTTGTTACTAATTAATTTTGCATATTGATAGGTTTCTTCTTCAATCGTCTCAGAATCAATAATTCGATCAATCAGACCAATATTAAGAGCTTCTTCAGCAGATAGCAAACGGCCGGTCAATAGGATATCTTTTGCTTTAGATGGCCCCACAAGATCGACTACATTTTTAGTCCCAGGTGTGTTATAAACAAGTCCTAACTTAGCAGGCGTAATTCCAAATACCCCTGAAGAATCAGAAAAACGGAAATCACATGCTACCGCAATTTCACAGCCACCCCCAACACAAAAGCCTTGGATCATAGCGATACTTGGTTTTAAACAGTTGGCTATCTTCTCTTCTAATATCATCGTAATGTCATTATATTCAGCAGCGCCTTCCTCCGTGGAGCGAATCGTGCTGAATTCACTGATATCAGCACCTGCAGAAAATGCTGTCGGACTGCTGCTTCGAAAAACAATTATTTTCACATTTGGATTCTCATTGCATTCATTAACAAGTTGTATAAGACCTTTCCACATATCCAATGAAAGTGCATTCCGTTTTTCTGGACGATTAATATAGATTGTACCTACTTCCTCTTCTATCTTCAAATAAACTTTTTTCTCTTGTTCCACCTGTAAGTAGCCCCCCGTCAAACGTTCATAATAATTAACAATATTTTATTAAATAATGGATTGTCGACAATTATTAATTTTATAGTATTATTAAAAAAAAGATAAGTCAACGGAATTTTCATATACTTTTTTTCAGAACTAATTCGACTGATTTAATACTTACTATCTCAACTTTCACACCAATAAAATAAGTCCTAATAATAAGGAGAGAAAAAGATGTTCATGTTCATCCTTTTCTCTCCTTTTTCATAGCTCTTTTAAGATTCATTCCTGCGATCCACTTTCTTGATCATCTACCTGCCAAAGGGTAAATAGGCTTTATTATGGGGTAGAAATGAATAACCAGGATTTAATTGGTGTATTTTCCTTTACTTTTACACATATTATCGAGGAATGGTTTGAACCATATGGATTAGTTATACGGTCCTATACTATTGAAATATCGATTTGTTCAACTTTGGCAAGAGGGGGAAGATATATGAAGTGCGCACACTGTGACTACTCTAATCCGAGAGGGTTAACGTTCTGCTTAAACTGTGAACATGAGTTTACTAGCGGAGACAATACCCAACAGGACTCAAACAGCCTATTTTATGAGTTTGCACAGCTTGTTGACGGGGTTCCGATGAGCCATCGGTCAGTGAAACCTAAATTTCGAAATATATTTTCGCGGGTGTTTCGAAAGCACAGTGATATGGAGGCAGAACGGCTTTTTATTGTGGGAACATCGCTCACCACGCCTAAAATTGAGGAGGTGGTGGCCACATGGCCAAAGCCTTGGCTTTTTACGAGAGTATTCCTCATTGCTCTCCTTGCATACTTAGGGTTATTTATAGGGGTAAGCTTGTTCGGAAATATAAACTTCGTACCAGGTCTTATCGTAGTCGGTGCTTTTGCAGTTCCCTTCACCACACTGATTTTTTTCTGGGAAATGAACGCTCCTCAGAATATTGCCATTTATAAAATTGTCTATGTGGTCTTTATCGGCGGAATCCTCTCGCTTTTAGTAGCGGTAGTTTTTTATGATATTCTTCGGAATAACATCAATCCCGTTACGATTGGAGTCGTTGAGGAACTATCTAAAGTCGTTGCTGTTATTTTTTTTGTTCGCCCGCTTAAATATAAATTCGTTCTTAATGGCCTGCTCCTGGGTGCTGCAATAGGTGCTGGTTTCGCTGCCTTTGAAACTGCTGGTTATGCATTACGTGCCCTTCTTTCGGACAGTTTCCACATGCTTTACACCACAATTCTGTGGCGAAGTGTTTTCTCTCCTGGCGGCCATGTCGCTTGGGCTGCTTTGACAGGTGCTGCAATCTGCATGGTACAAGGAGACTCGAAATTTCAGATTAACATGTTGTTCAAGCCCAAATTCATACTTATATTTGCGCTTGTCGTCAGTATGCACGCGCTTTGGGACGCACCTTTACTAGGAATTTATCCGTTTGGCCAAATAATACTAATGGTCGTATCATGGGTTTTTGTATTCCTCATGATCCGAATTGGCCTAAAGGAAATCTCGGATAAGAAAAACAGACTAACCCTTACCCGTAACTCAAACTACGGTCCATAAAATCGTATCTCCAGTAAACATAAATGGCTTCGCCTTTTGTGCCTGAAATTCATGGTTGCTCCCTTTTACACAGCTTCCCCAGCTCCTTTTGAATACGTATCGATAAAACTGTCTGCTCCCCATGCCAAAAGGCAGGGGCTTTACGTATCAATTTAGTAAATCCAAGACAAATAAAGTTTAATATTTTTTTAATTTTGTTAATATTATTAAAACAATAGATCCAAACGAAAAAATAGCCAACAAGGTTAGAATTCTTTAAAAAATGCCATGTTACCCTTGGGTTGTACATGAGCAGAGAATATAAAAAATCAACTAAGTAAAAGTCCCTTTAGACCTCCTTGTTGGAGATTTTTCTGTTTTTTACCCCCTTACTACATATCTGTCTCACCATCATTCAATCCAAACACCAGTAAATGACCGAGCTTCCATTATTCATTTTTTGTAAAAATTATAAAATTAAGCTTTGTGTCGTTACGGCCATCGATCAAAATGGGAAAATATAGATTAATAGACGGAGGGTGAGTCCTTTGGGAGAATTTCAAGATTTTACCTATCAAAATTTTAAATATAAGCTTTATGTTCCGAGTAAATATAAAGAAGATATAGAGACTCCTTTGATGGTGATGCTTCATGGTTGTGGTCAAGATCCAGATGACTTTGCTGCAGGAACAAACATGAACACACTTGCAGAACAGGAAAACTTTCTCGTACTGTATCCTAATATGAACAACCTGTTTAATCCTTCTAATCCGGCAGGTTATAACCCTTTTGGCTGCTGGAACTGGTTTTTAGATAAAAATCAGCACCGAGGGAAGGGACATCCCAAGTTAATTTTTGAGATCATTGAGGAAGTGAAAAGTAAGTACAGTATTGATTCAAATAAAGTGTACGCGGCGGGGTTATCAGCAGGGGGATCACTAGCCTGTATTCTAGGAGTAACGTATCCTGATGTCTTTAGCGGGATTGGAATTTGCTCGGGTCTAGCTTATGACGCTGCCAATGTATTTTTTCTAACTGATCCTTTAGCAGAGGATGCCAAAAAAAGCATGGAAAAAGGTGTGCCTGATCCATATGTTTGTGGAAACAGTGCTTTTGAAGAAATGGGACAATTCAAGAAAAAAATGCCGGTTATTGTTTTCCATGGTATCTGTGATACAACGGTCCACCCCATCAATGGTCAGCAGGTAATCACCCAATGGACTCAAACCAATTTCCTAGTAGAAGGCGGTAAAGGGTATGCTGATGTTACCCCGACACTAGTTAAAGGGGATATCATCAATGGAAAAAGCTATACTCAACATATCTACTGTGATGGGAGCGGTGAACCCTTATTGGAACTTTGGATGATCGACAAAATGGGGCATACTTGGTCTGGCGGAAACCCAAATGGTTCTTATACTGACCCCTCTGGTCCAAATGCATCAGAAATAATATGGGATTTTTTCACCAAAAATCAACGGCATACAAATGAAAAACTGGATGAAAAACAAGTTGAAACACCAATTGAATACTCCACCAGCACGCTAGACGATTCCTCAACTGAAAAACCAGTTGAATTACCAGTAGATACACCGATTAAACCACCGGTAAAAACCCCTGGCGAAATATCGGGCAAAAGGTTCGACGACTCACTTGTTATAACTCAAGACAAATCTTCGACCATAATGCTGGACCAATCGCCGGATAAAATGTTAGACGACTCATTAGTCAAAGCGTCAGGTATATCAACGGACAAAACCTTAGACAAATCACCAGTTTTAACGCTGGACCAACCGCCGACCGATGTACCAAAAAAGAAGTTTTTAAGCAATTTTCTTTCTAAACTTACAAAAAAGAAACGAAAATAATCCCAGGGATATCGTTTATCCCCCTATGGGGACGTTTCTCTTGCTTCCAAGGAGGGAACGAAAATTGACAAAAGAACCGTCCCTAAACAAACTTTTTAAAAATCAATGTCGCATTATGACCTCCAAATCCTAACGAATTCGATAAGACCACTTGAACATCCTTCTTTTTTGCGACATTCGGGACGTAGTCTAAATCGAGTTCTTCATCCGGTGTTTCATAATGAATCGTTGGCGGGATGATTCCTTCCCTAATGGTTAGCAACGAAAAAACAGCCTCGATCGCCCCCGCTGCTCCCAACAAATGCCCAGTCATTGATTTCGTGGAACTAACAGATAGATGATAGGCATGTTCTTTGAAGACGTTTTTGATTGCTAACGTTTCATACAAGTCATTGTAATAGGTGGACGTACCATGGGCATTGATATAGTCCACTTGTTCTGGAGAGATTTCAGCGTCTGCCAATGCTAATTTCATCGATCGCTGGGCCCCTTCTCCGTCTGGTGCAGGAGTCGTAATATGATAGGCATCCCCAGTGGAACCATATCCAATCAATTCTCCATATATGCTAGCACCACGGGCCAAAGCATGTTCTAATTCCTCTAATATCACAATTCCAGCGCCTTCACCAATGACAAATCCATCACGATTCTTATCAAAAGGCCTGCTTGCTGATTTTGGATCAGGATTTTTCGAAAGTGCGGTCATATTGGAAAATCCTGCGACGGTCATCCCTGTAACCGTTGCTTCTGCTCCACCAGCAATCATCATATCCACATCCCCTTTTTGGATTGCGCGGAATGCATCCCCGATTGAATTAGCGCCAGAAGCACAGGCCGTCGTCGAACAATTGTTGATTCCTTTCGCTCCAAGTTCAATCGAAACCTGGCCTGCAGCCATATCAGGAATAAACATTGGAATCGTAAACGGATTAACCCTTCTTTGCCCCTTTTCCAAGAATTTCTGATGTTGTTCTTCGAACTCACCTAAACCGCCAATTCCTGATCCAATCCACACACCTATTCGTTCAGGATCAATATCTTCGCCGATTTGAATGCCTGCATCCTTTACTGCCATTTTACTTGCGGCAACAGCAAATTGACTAAAACGGCCTATTCTTCTTGATTCTTTTTTGTCCATAAACCTTTCTGGTAGAAAGTCTTTTACTTCCGCAGCGATTTTGACATCCACTCTTTCGGTATCGAATCTTGTTGCCGGACCAATCCCCGAAACTCCATTTTTAATGTTTTCCCATGTGGTAAAAGCATCATTCCCCAAAGGAGTGACCGCTCCAATACCCGTAATTACGATACGCTTTTTCATATAATTGCTCCCCTACTATTCGTTGGAATAAAATAATCATCATATCTCAATATTGCTTTTTTATCCACAATTTTCCTAAATATTTCATTCATTTTAGATTCATCCTTCTATTTTAACTAGTAATGCTTGAGCTGTCACGCACAGATAGTAAGATAATGTTATTATCAACATATGCCTGTCCCCTTTCGTGATGAAGAAGTGACTAAAATATGCTATAGCAAATTCAGTCGCTCCTTCCATTGAGAAGTGGAGTCTATTCTACCTTTACATCTACTTTACAAATCGCATTATAACCATAACCTTTTCGATTCCAAAAGGGCTCATATGGTTGGGTTCGGCCCATTGAGTCCGATGCTCTAGACCAAATTGAATATTCCCCTTTTTGATTCGCTGTCCAATAAAGGCTCCAACTGACCCATGTATAGGGTTCAGTTGGGTTCTGTTCGAAAGAAGCAGATTTCCAGGTTTTCCCTTGATCTAAGCTAATCTCAACTTTCTCTATTGTTCCTTCACCTGTCCACGCAATCCCTTGTATATCATGAGTGCCTCGCTTTAAAATGGAATGATCGAGAGGCTGCTGAATCGTTGAGTTAACATGCATCGTCGTCACGGGATAGCTCTGCGCGTTGCTGTCTTTGTCTGGATAATACACATAATCAATCTTCTGGAATGGACCATGAAAAGTCTCTTCAATTACTACAATCTTTTTAACCCACTTTACAGATGCCATGGCGTACCACTGAGGAGCAATCAGTCTTAAAGGATATCCATGTTTAAATGGAATGGGTTTACCGTTTAGTTCATAAGCAAGAATTGTATCAGGATGAAGTGCTTTAGTCATTGGAAGACTTCTCGCAAAATGAAAGGTCTCATTTAAATCTTTTCGTTCGCCGTAATCATATCCTACAAATACTACCTCTTGAGCCCTTTGGCTAAGTCCAGTATAGGTAAAAAGTGTTTGTAATGAGACGCCTTTCCAATAGGATTGATTCATCGCTCCTTCCTCCCATTGCTCGCCAAATACTTTTGGATGAAAGGAAGTACGTTTATTTCCAGAACATTCTAATACGACTTTGATTGTTTTAGCGGGTAGCTGGCAAAGTTCTTCATAAGATAAAGTCAGCGGTCTAAGAACACTTCCTTCAACGGATAATAAGTAAGTTTTTGGTGGAAGATCAGGATAGGGATAATGATTTCGTCGATAAAAATGGCGGGGATGTATAATGGAATCCTTAAGAAAATGAATGGGTGATTCTTGGTTTTCAGGGAATAAACTTCTCGTTACTAGATAGGGCTTCACCATATGACGATCCTTCTTAATCATCTTTGATCCTCCTCTAGGAAGCGTAAAGTCGAAAGGGCCGCTAAACCATCATACTATCCTATGCTCTTTAGGGATGTCCTTATTCTGATCACCATGTTAACAAAGACTGGTAAACATAATGGGGAAAATTACTTTTGTTGGATATGTCCTTTCCAATTTATGGGTGTAACTAAACTAGTTATGTTTAAAAATACGGTCTTCAAAATGCATTTGAGAAAGTTATCCAAATATCCTTGATTTTTAAGGATAATTATGATATATTTAAAATCAATTAAATAATTTTCTTACTTCAATACTTTTTGAAGTGAGGGATAGAGGCGCAAAGACCATTAGTACGCAATCTGAGGATAATGAGATCCAATGACAATTGTGGAAAGGGGAATTTGCCGAAGCTTCATAGATTCTCATTATCATGAAGCTGGTTCTGTTGTTGAAGAAATACAGGACTGTCATATAGGAAACTATATGGAGGGCTATCTCACGCATGGGAACGAACTTTTATTTATGTTTCTACTGCAACAGTGAGCCTTCACTGTTGCTTTTTTGCGTTGATTTTCGAAGGGCCTAAACCACCACCTCTAATTTTTTATAAAACTATTAAAAGGGTGAGAAATGATGAATTTTGGCCAAGTATTAACAGCTATGGTTACACCATTTGATCTAAATGGCGAGATTGATTTTAACGCTACAAGAACGTTAGTTAATTATTTATTAGCGAATGGGACTGATGGTTTAGTCGTTTCAGGTACAACCGGAGAGTCTCCTACCTTAACAGTAGAAGAAAAAGTTGCTTTATTTAGATGTGTTGTCGAAGTTGTAGGAGGGAGAGTCCCAGTTATCGCCGGGACCGGCTCAAATAATACTCAAGCATCCATTCATTTAACTAGACTTGCTGAGGAAGCAGGCGTTGATGGGATTATGCTCGTTGCCCCTTATTACAACAAACCATCCCAAGAAGGAATGTATCAGCATTTTAAAGCGATTGCCGAATCTACAAAATTGCCAATCATTCTCTACAATATTCCCGGCCGGAGTGCTGTCAATATGTCAGTAGAGACAATTATTCGTCTTTCAAAGATTGATAATATTGTGACCGTGAAAGAAGCAAGCGGCAACTTAGATGCAATGGCAGAAATCATTAGTAAAACCCCTAGTGATTTTACGTTGTACAGCGGTGATGATGGATTAGCATTACCAGTTTTAGCCATTGGCGGAGCAGGAGTCATTTCCGTTGCATCCCATGTAATTGGGAATGAACTACAAGACATGATTAATAACTTTAAAAATGGTAATCTTCAGGATGCTGCTTCAGCACACCGGCGTCTTCTCCCAATTATTAGAGCGTTATTTGCTGCCCCAAGTCCGGCTCCCGTAAAAGCCGCATTGAATATGAATGGGATCAATGTCGGAGGTCTCCGCTTACCACTGATCGCTTTAAATGATGAGGAAAAAAGCACACTACAGAGGATCCTTCCAGCAATCAAAGTGAACGCTTTTAACTAATGAAACGAGTATGAGAAACAAAGCCTTCACTTATGAGAAGAAGTGAAGGCTTTTTCATGAAATATCAAATTTGCATCCTCTTAATCCGTTCAAGTTGGTAATTCCTTTTAGACCCTTTCTGCTTGTGTTTCGCTGCTTCCAAAAAAATTCACGGTAATAAAATACATCAGCATAGTACTTTTTACGATGAAAATGGTAAAATAAAAAAATCTAGAGTAAAGGGGCCACAGGAAATGAACAATGTAGAAGTAATAGCACGGAGAATACTAGGTTGGAAATTAAATAGATGGGATAGATGGTATGATGAGGAAGATAGCAATTTCATTTATGATTTTCAACCTGATCAAAACTTGGAACATGCAATGCTAATCGTTAAAAGATTAGAAAAATACGGATTTACATATACACCAAAAGGAGTTTCCAAGGTTTGCTTTAATGACAAATGTGCAACTGGCGATACTCTTGCACAGGCAATCACGAATGCAGCCTTTGAAATTGCTGACAATAGTTCAATTCCTGAAGAATGGCTGTAAAAAATAGCATCAATTCTGTCAAAACCCACAGCAATCTTGAGGCGCTGTGGGTTTTGGTTGGTTTCACCCTCTTCGCAAGATCGGAAGGGTACAGCAACGGAAGGAGCCACCAGATTTAATGATTTCTGAAATATCTACCTCAATGATTTGAAAGCCCCTATTACGAAGCTGTTTGTTTACCTTCGTATTAACGGGAAGACTCAATACCGTTTTGTTGCCAATACTTAATACATTTGTGCCCAGTTGAAATTGTTCATCTTCCGATACTTCAATTAATTCATAGCGCGAAGCAAAGAAGTCGATATCTTTTTTCGTTAATGCACGCGGGTAAATAAGGGCCACTTCAGGTGATACCACATTAAAAATACAATCTAAATGCAGGTATTTTTCTTTAAATGGGATAGCAATAACATTGAATTGATTTAATAGTCGCTGTAATTGTTCGACTGCCCCCTGACTTGTCCGGTTGCTTAATCCTACGTAAATCGTATCCCGATCAATGATAACATCTCCGCCCTCAATTCGTTCCTCCACTAAATTAAAGTAGGAAATTTCTTCATCCTCAAGCCATTGTTTTAAAACGTCTTCTTCCCCTTCTCGAACGTCCGTTGCCATCTTAGCAACAAAAATCGTTTGCCCTAGTGTAAAACCAACATCACGAGTAAAAACTTGTTCGGGATATTTTTTATGATAGGGTAATAAAATTACTTCGATTCCATGATCCTGAAGCGTTTTGACAAATTTGCCATGCTGCTCAAGTGCAATTTCAATATGTATACCCTCGTCCTTAAAATACTCCTGTGTTTCATTAATCACTTCACGTATCGACATATATTGAGGCTGACAAAGAATTACTCGCTTTAATTCATCGTATTCGCTCATGCAAAAAGTCTTGTTGTTTCGTTCAGGGCTTGCGTCCACTTTTTTACCCTCCTTATCTCCTTAACAACTAGTTTTTCCAAAAATGGGATTAATATTTGCATAAGGTGATACGTTCAACAATTTGCATTGTATGAAATTTAAATTCTTCATGTTTCGTAATTCATACCACATAAAAAAGGTAGTCAACATATAATTACAACTAATATGTTGACTACCTTTTTTTACTTTACCAATAATTTTTTAATATCCTCCGCGATATCTTCCGGTTTTGTTGTTGGTGCAAAACGGTTCACTACATTTCCATTTTGATCAATTAAAAACTTTGTAAAGTTCCATCTAATATTTGAACCTTCTAATAATGCTGGCATCTTATCACGTAAAAGCTTGTATAGTGAGCCGCTTTTATCTAAATCAGAATCTTCTGGTGCCTTTTCACGTAAGTATTGATATAAAGGATGTGCTTTTTCCCCGTTCACGTCTATTTTTTGAAAGATTGGAAAAGTCACATTATAATTCAAAGAGCAAAAGCTGCTAATTTCTTCATTACTTCCCGGCTCTTGTCCTCCAAATTGGTTACAAGGAAAACCTACTATCGTAAATCCATTATCTTTATACGTTTCATATAATTTTTCTAGTCCTTCATATTGAGGTGTAAATCCACATTTACTTGCGGTGTTCACAATTAACATCACTTTGCCTTTGTATGTTTCTAGACTAATTTCTTCTCCATTTGATAACTTTGCTTGAAATGAGTATACTGACAAATCCTTCTCTCCTTCATGATTTTAATTTTGTTTCTCCGATAGACCAAAGAAATTCAACCTATCAATAGTATTTTATAACAGACTGGTTTATCTTTCCAATTTTCCGAGTGATTCCCAACTTCTCGTACGTTTATTTAAGAAACTGATTAAAAGCAATGTTAATCAGCCAAATAATAACAAGAAGGAGCAAGATGTATGTGCTTAAATAGCTTAAAATTACCATCACAAATTTCTCCCCATTAAATTATTTTCCTATTTAGCAATTTCCCCTTTGTATGTATACTGATTTCTGATGAGGATTTAATTTTTTTAAAATGAAATGAATTTTGGCTACAAGCCAACACAAACTTTTCTCCTCTCCTTTAGTTGCTGTCATTATAAACATGCTATTTTAAAAAAGTTGTCGATTAATAAGGGTTTGGTCAATTTTAAATAAATTGATACATTTTTATAATAAAAGAAAAAATTGTAATCTTACCATTCTTTTTTACTATTTTAATTGTTCTTCAATACTCGCTGCAGTCCTTGCCTTTCATGCATATCAAAAAGTGTTATAATAGCTACAAAACATATAAACCAATAGGTAAAAAGGCTAAGGGAAAGTAGGAGGATTTACATTCCACTACCATCTCGTAAAATACATAGAGGGAGGTAGTTCAGCATGTTAAAAAAAGTAATCATCCTTGTGGTGCTCTCGATCATTTTATTGGTACTAGCATTAGTTAAAGGTCATACAAGTGCCCCAGTTAACACAACCCCTAAAAGCAATGCTTCTTCTGGGTATATTACGATGGAATACAAGATTACTGACATTAAAGGTAATCAATACTACGGGAAAGCTAAAGACGGTACAGGGATCCATTTTTCTTCTAAAAGCATCCATTCGGGTGATAAGATACAAGTTTCGGATGAGGTAATCTGCTATTTTGAAAAGAATAATTTAGGCAAAGGGTTAGTAAAGGTTGAGAAAAAAGAATAATTCAAAAGTTTTGGTTTCGCTTACGAAAAGAATTCTGGATGACAATTCACTTGTTACCAGAATTCTTTTTTTCGTATTACCTCGCAAACTTTTTTAGTTCGCCCCTATCCTTTGGCCAATTTCGTGGAGAATACTTTCTAATGATACAACTACACCCTTTTCATTCTTATAACTAATATGTTTGGGCCGAAAATAAATGGGTGAGTCAATACCGGCAGCTGCTGAAATTCGAAACAGACCTTTTCGTAAGGAGACAAGATAATTTGCCACACGGTATTTCTTTTCATCGATGACAAGCGCTTTTTGTAAATCGGGATCAGTTGTGGCAACCCCCACCGGACAAATATTGGAATTGCATTTCATGGTTTGAATACATCCTACTGAAATCATAAAGCCACGGGCAATATTAACAAGATCAGCTCCCATCGCCAATGCAACGGCGATTCGGTCAGGAGTGAACAGCTTACCGGAAGCAATGATTTTAACCCGATCACGCACCCCATACTTTTGAAGGGTTGCTACTAAAATCGGCAGCGCCGATTTAATCGGCAAACCGACACTGTCGATCAATTCCTGATAAGACGCTCCTGTTCCGCCTTCACCGCCATCCACAGTGATAAAATCAGGACCTTTGCCGGTTTCTTTCATATATCTGGCTAATTCTTCTGCACTGTCATTTCCACCGATCACAATTTTCATTCCCACCGGTTTTCCGGTGTGGTCGCGGATTTTTTCGATGAAATCACACATCGAAGGTACATCACTAAACTGGTGAAAACGGTTAGGACTGTCGACGGATTTATACGGTTCCACTTTACGGATCTCGGCTATTTCCGGGTTTACCTTTTCTGCATCAATATGACCGCCCCGTGTTTTGGCACCCTGGGCAAGTTTGATTTCAAATGCTTTAATTTGTGGAATCTCACTTTTCCTTGTTAGCTCATCCCAATCCACTTCTCCATTTAGATCGCGAATCCCAAACAGCCCCGGGCCGATCTGCATGATTATGTCAACCCCACCTTCTAAATGATAGGGAGATAATCCACCTTCACCTGTGTTCATCCATGTGCCCTTCGCCATCGCTAATCCTTTTGATAATGCGGTAATTGCGTTTTTCCCTAATGCACCATAACTCATGGCAGACATTCCAATAAGACCTTTGAGAATGAAGGGATGTTTTGTATTTGAACCAATCACAACAACATCATCATCATGTAATAAAAAAGCTGGTGAATCGTCATCCTCCCACGTTTCTTTTCGTTGTGTAAAAAGCGGATCCTTCATTAATAGGTATCTTTTTGTTCTAACCATTGTATCTGAATCCATTTTTATTTCTTCCGCCAGCTTTGGAAACATATCATTTCGAACATAAAAACCATCTTCATCAAAATCCCGTTTTGAACCAAACGCGACAACATCACGTTTGTACTTAGCATTTTTAACAATATGTTCATATTCATCTCTAGAAAATGGCTTTCCTTCGGTATCACTATTAAACCAATATTGCCGCATTTCCGGGCCGATCTTTTCAAAAAAATAGCGAATCCGTCCTAAAACAGGATAGTTTCTTAAAATGGAGTGTCTTCTCTGATTTCGATCAACTGATAACAAATAGATAAGCAATAGAACCGGTGTCAAAATAGCAACTGCCGCCATAATAAACCCGATAATAATTAATACATCTGCCAAATCCATAATCTCCACTTCCTAAATGACGAAATATCTTTCCCCATGTATATTCATAGCTTTTTAATAAGTTTCAATGGTTTTATTTTTTCTCAAATTGGGAAAATCTATGCAAACACAAAAAACCCCTGCAACCAGGGGTTTGAAGAAACACTAACAAGAGAAACTGTAAAAAATTGTTTTAATTTAAATCATTTACTGCTAATTTCGCTCCTTTAATATCCAATGACCAAAGACCGCTGTTTAATACAATGTCGGTATGAGTCAAATCTAATCTTTTCTTAAATAATGGTCCATCAACAACAATTGTATGAAATTCCCCCATTTCCCCCATTGGACAAATTGCCGAATTGGTGACTTGATTGAAAAAATTAGTACTTAAACTTTTCCCCACCCACGACTTATCTAAACAGCCGTCTTTCGCTCTACAAATAATGGCCTGATAACCTGATTGCAGCCATTCCTTGACCAGTTGACTTACATCGTTTGAATGAATCCACAGGGGAAATTCCGAGTTCAGTCCCGCTTTTGCCGTAGCTTGTTTATTCCACTGTCGATCCGCCTCTACATAAAGAGATCCGAAAATTACTGTATCAATATTTTGGTTTTCTTTTATATCTATTAGCGCGTTCACGAATTGATTTTCGTAATCAGGTGTAGAATTTACAAAAGTGACAGGTATTTGTAAGGCTTCAGCTTGCATTTTTACCACATCGATCGAAATGCCATGAGCACAGGTTCTCTTAAAAACATCAGTAACCATAGTAATGAAACCTACAACTTGATAACCCTTTTGGATCACTCTGTCCAAACACATACAGCAATCCTTACCGCCACTCCAAGATATAACAACCCGTTTCAATTAGCACACCTCCCCAGCCTCTTGGCAACGTCTCTTGTTCCATTTTATCTAAGATTTATACAAGTTTCTATCTTAACTAAATAAAAGTGCATTCCAATAAAAACATTAGTATAATAGTATCAAAAAGGGGCTTACTTCATGATCAATGTTTTATTTGTCTGCCTCGGAAACATTTGCCGTTCACCGATGGCTGAAGCATTATTCCGTGACTTACTCAAAAAAGATAATCTGAGCAGCAAAATCAAGGTTGATTCCGCAGGAACAGGTTCATGGCACATTGGATCACCTCCCCATAAAGGAACACTTGCCATTTTAAAAAAATACAATATCTCATCAGATGGCCTAATAGGGCGCCAATTTGTGAAAGAAAACTTCAACCAGTTCGACTATATTATCGGAATGGATGAAAGCAATATACAGAACATTTATGAACTGACTGGGCATCCTCATCATCCGAAAATCCTTCGTCTACTCGACTTAACTGATCACAAAAAGGATGTCCCGGATCCTTATTACACAGGGAATTTCCAGGAAACCTACAATCTGATTAATGAGGGATGCCAAGGATTACTTAAGAAAATTTGTAATGACCACAATATAACGAAATAATGAAATCCCGCCAATTCAGTATTGGCGGGATATTTTATAGCCTCTCATCCGCTATATGCAATCAATTAAAACATTATTTATCATCTTCGATGTATAAGTAAATCTATAACAGCGAGCAATAGAAAAGAGCTTGGTGTCCAAGCTCTTTGATTTACCTTATTCGAATAAAGGACTTACTGCTTTTTCATTATGAATCCGATCAATAGCCTCTGCAAGCAATGGTGCAACCGAGATAGTTGTAATTTTATCGATCATTTTCTCATTTGGCAGCTCAATTGTATTCGTCACGACTAATTCTTTAATCGGTGATGATTCTATTCTACTGATAGCTGGACCAGTGAAAATAGGATGAGTACAGCCGGCATAGATCGATTTAGCCCCTTTTTCTGCAAGCACTTTAGCGGCTAAAGTAATGGTTTCGCCTGTATCAATTAAATCATCAATAATAATCACATTTTTTCCTTCTACATTTCCAACGACATTGATCGTTTCTGCTGCATTTGCTTCGAGGCGACGTCGATCGATAAGGGCAATGGGAGAATGTAACAGATTAGCCATTTTTCTTGCTCTTACTACTCCGCCATTATGCGGCGCTACAACAACAATATCTTCTAAGCCTTTTTTCTCAAAATACTGTGAAAGGATGGTGACACCATATAGATGTTCAACAGGTATGTCAAAAAAGCCCTGAATTTGAGAAGTATGTAGGTCCATTGTAAGAACCCTGGTTGCTCCAGCCTTTTCCAAAAGATTAGCCATTAGTTTCGCAGTAATCGGTTCCCGAGATCGAGCTTTTCGGTCTTGTCGTGCATACCCAAAGTAAGGAATGACAACATTGATTCTTCTAGTTGAAGCTCTTTTCAACGCATCAATCATGATAAGAAGCTCCATGATATGTTTATTGACCGGGGATGAAGTTGATTGAACAACAAATACCTCACTGCCTCGAACACTTTCTTCAATATGAATTTGAATTTCACCATCACTAAATTGAGAAACAGAACATTTTCCTAACTCACAGCCTAAGAGTGTAGCCAACTCATTTGCCAGTTCTCGATTTGAATTCAATGCAAACATTTTAAACGCAGATTTTAATTGATATGTCACTTTTTGTCCTCCACACTATATAAATTTCCCTCTTTTTCTTGTCTATTCTCTTATTTTACTATTGATGGCAGTATAATGTCACGTCCCGGGATTTGTCGAAAAATATTTAAGTGTTGGAAATGAATCATTTTTTATGTTTTTGTTAATTCCACTATAGGCAAAGGATGATTTCTTTTTATTCGAATGGTAAGAAGCCTCTTGTTAGAATGCCTTGTCCAGACGCATTTATTATACCTTCAAAACTTAACTGCCGTTTCCAATTACATATTCAATGTAAATTTTCTAATAAAAGAAATAATTCCATTGATTATTCTGAAGATATCGCTTATCTTGAATTTATTACCATATAAACATTAAAAAATAGGGTAAAGGGGATGTTTATGACACAAATAAAAAATAACCAAGGGTTTGTCGTTGCGGGATTGCTTCTCTCTCTCTTGATGGCATCTATGGATAATACCATTGTCGCTACAGCGATGGGGACCATTATCGGGGACTTGGGCGGGCTTGATAAATTTATTTGGGTAACATCCGCTTACATGGTAGCCGAAATGGCCGGGATGCCTATATTTGGGAAGCTCTCCGATATGTTTGGCCGGAAACGTTTTTTTATCATGGGTCTTGCCCTATTCATGTTTGGTTCCATTTTATGCGGCACAGCACAAAGCATTGAGCAGTTAAGTGTATATAGAGCTATACAGGGAATAGGCGGTGGCGCATTAGTTCCAATTACTTTTACCGTTTTATTTGATATTTTCCCGCCCGAAAAGCGCGGCAAAATGACCGGCTTGTTTGGAGCAGTTTTCGGGTTATCCAGCATATTTGGACCGCTGCTTGGAGCATATATCACGGACAATATCAGCTGGCACTGGATCTTCTATATTAATCTACCATTAGGGATCATTGCTCTATTTTTTATATCTCAGTTTTACAAGGAGTCACTGGAACACCACAAACAGAAAATCGATTGGCTCGGGGCATTTACCCTAGTAGGTGCAGTCGTTTGTTTGATGTTCGCCTTGGAACTGGGCGGAAATGAATATGCCTGGAATTCTGGTGTTATTCTTAATTTGTTTGCCGGATTTGCTGTTTTATTTTTAACGTTTCTCTTAGCGGAGAAAAAAGCCTCAGACCCGGTAATTTCCTTTACGATGTTTAAAGACCGTTTGTATGCTTCAAGTACAATCGTGGGACTGCTTTACGGAATCGCATTTATTGTAGGCTCCATTTACATTCCTATTTTCATTCAGGGAGTAACAGGCGGCACAGCAACAAACTCAGGGCTGATTTTACTGCCGATGATGCTTGGTGTTGTAGTTTCGGCACAGACAGGGGCAATGAGTGCTGCAAGATTCGGATACCGTAATATCATGCTCGTTTTTGCTGTTATATTCCTGATTGGCATTTACTTGTTGAGTACTGTCTCAGCAAGTACATCGCGGACAACGATAACATTGTATATGATTATTATTGGTTTAGGCACAGGTGCCTCCTTTTCTGTTCTCAACATGTCTGCAATCCATAATTTTGGACCGGAACGGCGAGGATCAGCCAATTCAACTTTATCGTTCGTTCGTCAGCTTGGAATGACCGTTGGAATTACGATATATGGAATCATTCAGCGCAATGTTTTTTCCGATAAATTAAAGGAATCCTTTGGAGGAGCCGGCCAACTGTTTCCTGGGGGAAACCAAAGTGATCCGCGTGCCCTTTTGTCTGAACAAGCACGATCACAAATACCTAAGCCCATTCTTGACAAGATTATTGACAATCTAGCCAATTCGATTAGTTACACATTTACATGGGCGCTTATTCCAGCCATTTTGGTACTCGTTTTTGTTTTCTTTTTAACCAACGACCGTCTCTCCAGCAATGAAAAAGGAAAAAAGGAAGTAGCAGCAGAATCATTAAACCCACAATAACTTTTTTTAGGCTGATGAAAAAAATTCATCAGCCTTTTAATTGATCCTCAGCTTATATTCTTTCTATCGTTTATAAGTATAAAAAATAGGACATCGTTTTAAACTAAGAATACTTGTTTTTATTGAGGAGGATTGGATTCCAAATGAGTCACAAATGTTTCTATTGTACCAATGACATTGAAGAAAATGAAATCCATTTTGTAACGTTTGATATGACTACTATTGAAAAAGAGGAAGTATTGTGCCATGAGTGTTATCAAGAATGGCTTCAGGGAATAAAGGGATAAAACCGTTATTCTGTTCCATTATCGTCATTATCTGATAAATGGGAAAAATAGCTTTGAAAAATAAGTGATTCTTGCTATTTTTCCCAATACTTATAGATCAGTTCTTTGAAAATGTTATTTAAATCTTTTACCTTTTGTTTAGTTAGCCACTCAGTTTGATCGATCGGTAAATTTAACTTTAACGTGATCTTTTCATTAGGCATTTCCACTTTTCTTATCTCTTCAATAGTGATGCCTTCTTCTAGATTTGGATATGAGGAATCACTTTCATGAACAATCTGAAAGTCTGAGTACTCATCTAAGTCACCTAGTTCCACGTACACATTCAGCTGTGGCAATCGTCCTGATAGGACTTTTACATGCATAATGGAACTAATGATTCTGCCATCTTCTAATTCAATCTCGACAATTAAAGTTTCTTCATTTTTATACCTTTTTACAGCAACCTCACTGACAATCATATCTAATTCTAAGGTCAACACCGAACTTGACTCGAAAATATAAATCATGCTCTTAAAGACATGAATTATTTCACCATCGATTTTTACTGATTTTACATCAACCATAATAATTCCCCTTACAATATGCCATTGATAAATAGCTATTATCGTCTTTTAATGGAGTAATAGTCTATTAAAATTACTTTCTGATTAAGGAAGGATCCTATATGTATTTTAATCAAATTGAAACGTTTTATAAACTATAAAAAAATAGTTGGCAAGGAAGTTTAGTTACTTTCCTCACCAACTATAGCAATTTTATAATTTTCTCATAATTTCATTAGTTTACACTATGCATGTGTTATTAACCTATGCTATAATAAAAACAAGTTATCAAACTGGCATTAAGCCTTTAACTCCGATGCCCGCCATCTTATGATCTGCAACCTGGCCACCCCAGAGATCGATGGTTTCTGGGTCAGGTGCCAAATACTTTGGCTTGCGTGGATTGACTTCCGAGAATTCCTCCATGCCAAAGCTGTATTCTATTGTTATGCCATCCGGATCTAAAACATATAAGAAAATCGCGCCTGAGGGAGCATGTCTGCCAGGACCCATTGCTATACTCACACCGTTTTTCTTGAACCGATTGACAGCTTTGCCAATATCATCAATTGTCGAAACCATAAAATTCACATGGTGAAGACTAGTATCTTGGCCTTCAAAGACAGCGAAGGAATGATGATATGGAACTGGGAAACATCTGAACCAGGTTCCGCCTTTGTTCGACGATCCTGTACCAGATAAATAATCTGAAATGGCAAAATTGAACACATCATTATAGAAATTTGTGGCTTTTTCAACATCCGGCGTTTTTAAGACCACATGGCCTAATTTTTGAATTTCGGCCACAGTTGGTTCGAACTCTAAAGGTAACTGAGACATATCACTATAGAATTCAAAAGTTACGCCGAAAGGATCTACTACCCGAAAAGATTTTGCCTGTTGAAGAATATCCAGCTCTTCTAAAGACACCAGTTGCGGGTTTAACCCTTGGCTTGAGAAATAGTCAAATGTTGCATCTACCATTTTCGGTGCTTCTAATTCCAGTCCAATTCGCTTTAATCCTGGATTAGCATCCTGTGTAAGAATCAGATTATGATGATCACGGCTGACGCGGTAAAAAGCAGTGTTCGGAACGTCGGACTCTACCCGTTCCAAGCCAAGTAATCTTCCATAAAAGTCACAGGATTTTTCAAGATTGCTTACATTTAGAGCAACATATCCTAGCTTTGCGTAGCGAATCATTCTTACATCTCCTTATAAGATAATACTGATTCTTGAATGTGGTCGAAGTCCTTCAATGTCAAGAATTGCTTTACGGTCTAAAATTTTCAATTCGTTATTTTCAGTAATAAGGGTATAATTGTACTTGCCAACGTAAGCATCAGTAAAGCCATATCTCATCCGATATACGATAAAGTTGGCTGCAATTTCGATTTTGCCATCTGCTTCATTCACAATTTGAACGTTCGTAATAAATCTCCGAGTGCGAGACCTAGGGTTTTCAGCATGTGAAAATTTGCTGCTTAAACGTTTTACCCGTGCTGTTAATCTATGATAATCATCAGCAATGAAGTAAAGAGAATCTTTGTAGTCTCCATCTGCATTATCTGTAGTTGGAACAGAGTATGTTGAATCTTCTGTCATTAAAGTTAACCACTCGTCTAATTTCCATGAATCCAGTAAATCTGCTTCTTTATATAAAAACTGCTCAATAGTTTGCTGAGTAATTTTTTCCTCCGTAATTTTCATAATTCCGCCCCCTCTATTATATTAATTGTTCTGTTTCTGCTTTATTTGTTTGAGCTGCAGCTTGGTCTTCCTCCGGATCCATTAACTCAACGTACTTTCTCCAGAAGGATCTCATTTGTTTTTCATCCGTTGTTGGTGAAACTTCACGGTCCATGCCTCTTGAAATATCAGACCACTCAACTTCATTGATAGTATTTTTAAATCCTAATTGAGCTGTTTCTAATGATTCAATATCATCTGGTGTTGCAAAGCCGCTTGGTCCAAGGAAGGTTAAGAACGTATCTAAACGATGTTCCTTTTCTTGTGCATTTTCATCAATTGGTCCTAATGCCCATGCAGTTACTTCCATATAATCAGTGCTGATTGGATTAAATGTCCGAATAGTTAATGACATGATGTCATTGATGATTAAGTTAGGGAAAATCCACACGTTTCTGCTGACGTCACACATCATATGAGCTTTTTCTTCGCCAACTCGTTCAACAATTTTCGCACGTAACTTAGCAATCCGTTCCTTTGTTTCTTCATCCCAATTTGCTTGGGCTTTCGCGATTGGTCTTCCCCAAGGTGCTTCGTATTCCATAACGGCATGGCCGTTTCCTAATGATTTTCCTTGGCCATATAGCCCTTTTGAAACATCCTGACCTTCATCCGTCAAATATTCAAGGTATGTTTTGTGATTATATGCAACGTGATAGCCATCGATACTATTTTCACCCAGAAGCTTCCAGTTTGCTCTGATTGCATATTTTTGTGTTCCTTTTAAAACTTCCATTCCGACTGCAGACTGATCTGCAACATAATCTAAGTATAGTGCTGCTTCCCCTAAATATTCTTCCAAGCTGATTGCATTATCGTCGTAGTTACAGAATACAAAGCCTTTATAGCTTTCGCTTCTTACCTCATGTAAACCGTAGTCTTTTTTGTTAAAGCTCTTTGGATAGCTGGCTTCCATAGGTACACCAACTAGAGCGCCATTTGTTTTAAAAGACCATGCATGGTAAGTACATAAGAAAGTTTTACAATTCCCATTTTCGCCTCGGCATACTAATGATCCTCTATGAGTACACGTATTTAATAATACATGGAATTGTCCTTCGTCATCGCGAGTAAAAATGATTGGTCTTCCTGCAACATTTCTTGTGTGAAAGTCTCCGCTATTTTTTAGTTCTGATTCATGGCCGACATAAATCCAGCACTTACTAAAGATATTTTCTTGTTCTTCTGCTAAAATCTCTGGGTCAACAAATGTTTTCCGGTTAACCAAAAACTTGCATTCTTCTTTATTGTCAATAACATAATTTCTTTTTCCCATTTTTTTCACCTCTATAAAGTATTGTTTAACTCAAGATTGATTGGCTTACATCCCCTTTGCTGCGCAGCAGCAGCTGTAACCCCTTACATTTTACTCACCACCTTAGCATTGCTTTGATGTCTCAGAATATTTTTAGATATTCTGATATTTGTTTTTGTACTTCCTTTAATATTCTGAATTTTTACTACGCTATTAGCATATCACTTTTTGCAAAATTTCGTCTAATAGAAATAATCTTTTAATTGTTACTATTTCCCTATAAAATATTTATACTACTGTGATATTCGCCGTTGCAATTCTCTCAATCTTGAATACTTTATTGTATGCCGGACAGGCATGACAAGCATCTTTGAGGGGAGAGTTAAGGTGAATGAAATCATTAGTTTGTTAGTAGGTTTTGTTCCCCAAACAACTAACGAACAAAAGAATCAATTACACAGCAAGGTTGGAGCAAGGCTTGTTTCAAGGTTTGATGCAATTAATGTGGAAGTAGTTGAAGTATTGAAGATAGTGTTTCAAAATGTTTTAAATGTTTATCAATCTTCTCATCACGTTGCATTTGTAGAGGAAAATACCACATATTCTATAAGTTTTCAACCAAACGATCCATACTATGAACAACCTAAACGGGTATTATATGATGGTCCTCAAAGCCAATGGGGACTTAAACGAGTAAATCCAGAAGCAGCATGGGAGTTAGCCCGAAAGATTGATCGCAAAGTAACGATCGCGATTTTAGATACAGGAATTGACCCTAATCATCCTGATCTGTCATCCAAAATTGTTAAACCAGTTAATTTTACCACTAAAGACCGTAATGATTTTAAAGACGAAAATGGCCATGGAACACATGTTGCTGGAATTGCAGCAGCTGTAACAAATAACAAAAGAGGTGTAGCTGGAATCAGCTATAATTCAGCAAAGATCATGCCCGTAAAAGTGGCAGGTCCCAATGGAGGTAAGGCGAAATGGCTCATTGCAGGTATTTTATATGCTGTCCTTAACGGTGCTAAGGTGATTAACATAAGTATTGGCGGACCGCCCTTTAGTCTGGCATTCCAACGTGCTATTGACTATGCTTGGTTAAAAGGAGTTGTCATTGTAGCAGCTGCAGGAAATGGAGGCAAAAACAAGGTCGAATACCCTGCTGGATATAATTTTGTACTAGCTGTTTCTGCTACAAATAAAGCCAATGATCTTGCTGAATTTTCGAACTGGGGAATGAATATCGGAATTTCAGCGCCTGGCACGAGTATTCTCTCCACTACTCCAACTTATTCTACCCCGCATAAAATGCGATCCTATGATGCACTGCAAGGAACTTCGCAAGCGACGCCTTTTGTTAGCGGGTTGGCTGCACTCTTATTTGCTATTTACCCAGATTTAAGTAATGCAGAAGTGATTCAACTTATTCAAAGGGCAGCTGATCCCATAGATGAGAAAAGTAAACAATGGAATAACTTTTACGGGTATGGGTTATTAAATGCTTCTAATGCTGTAAATCGTAGAACGGGAAAAACGATTCGTAGAACTACTAGGAGAGGATCATCCAGGAGAAGTACCTCAGGAAGACACACTCCTGATAAAGGCGCTAAGATTCGAAAAGGCAGTTTTTATGGACAAATTGTCGACCAATTAGGTAATCCTATAGCAAATGCAATTGTATCCGCTCGAATTTCTGGAAAGATTGTCTCTACCTACAAAACAAAAACGAATGTTCACCTTGAGAATAATAGCCTGGGTACTGATGGTATGTTCCGCTTACACAACCTTCTTCCAGGAAGATTTAGTATATTCGTGGAATTACCAGGGCAGCCAGCCTTGAAATGGGGGACTTCTAGCATTATAGGTGGAGCAGATACACTATTGCGGTTAGTTTGTAAAACATAACTTCAATTAAACTTAATCGCTGGCATGTTTTCCTAAATTCCCCAGACAAGAACAAAATCCCGCTGGGTTGGCGGGATTCTTTATTTTCATCAACATTTAATGATCAGAAGTAGAACACAAAAGAACCTTATCCATGATCCCCTGAAGGATAAATTTTTTAAACTGCACATATATTTCCTGAAAAGAATATCCATTTGTTGGTGAATACCAGCGCTGCATGTAATTAAACACACCGAATATCGCAAAAGTCAGCAGTTTGGGATCTAAATCACTTCTAAATTCTTTCTTTTCAATTCCCTCGATTATTATGGTTCGGAGCAGGCGATCAATTTCATCCCCCAATGTTGCGATCTCTCCGCCAAATTCTGATTTAAACCATTCAATTGAAATCCAAACAAATAGTTCACTTTGGTACCGTTCAAAACCATTAATTTGGTTTTCTAATGCTTTTTCTAATTTTAGTGTCGGCGAATCTGCCGAGTTAACAATTCCCTTCAAATTTTCCGTCATTTCACTTAACGGCCTTTCAACAACTGCATATAGCAGGTCTTCTTTTTTATCTATATAGTAATAAAGGCTTCCTTTCAGGATTCCAACCTCATTAGCAATATCTTCTAATGTGGCCTCTTTATATCCTTTTTCTCGAAAAATTTTGGCCGCTGCATTGATAATTTTAATGAATTTCTCATTTGATTTTTTTGTTGGCTTTTTTATATTTGAATTTCCCATACTCTTTTCCCCTACCCATCCAATAAAATTATTTGAATAATTGTACCCCTGGAGTCTCCACCATAAAACAGATGGTTGTTTGAAAAAATTCTATCATTACTTCTATTGTTTCACAATTGTATAGTCATATGGGTGAACATAATTTTGGGATGGGGAAAAAGTAATCTTTATCAAAATCTTAATAATTTCCTGTTTCAGACACTTCATATGCATAATACATAAGGTTCTTTACTTTTTTAATAAAGGTTTCGAACCGTTCGTCCTTCGTCTGCCCCACTTTCCAACGATAATAAATCTGTTGCAACACAACTGCGAGTTTAAAATACGTAAAAACCATATAAAAGGTCAGAGAAGGAATGTCTTTGCCAGTTTTTACAGCATATCTTTGGATAAAGTCTTTTCGCTTAATGAATCCAGGCAAGGTTGTAACAGTTGGCAGGCTATCTTTTAGGTAATCAGGATCTTCTTCCTCCATCCAATAACCTAATGCACACGCTAAGTCAAAGAATGGATCGGCAATCGTTGCCATTTCCCAATCTAATATGGCCTCGATTTGTTTAAACTCCTTTGAAAGCAGCATATTATTTAATTTATAGTCATTATGAATAATGCTTGCATACTGGGATGATGGAATGTGATCTACCAACCATTTCGCCATAGGCTCAAAATAGGGAATTTCATCCGTTTTAAACTTAATGTAACGGTGGATCCATCCATTTACTTGTCTTTCCAAAAAACCATTTGGATGGCCAAAATTAGCTAAATCCGCCTTTTCATAATCGACAGAATGTAATTGTGCAAGTGCATCGACAACAGCGTAAGATATTTCTTTACATAACTCCTTTGAAGCAGTAAACCCGGCTGGAAACTTGTAGTCCAATACAACTCCATGTTTTCGCTCCATTACATAAAATGGTTCACCCAGCACTTCCGGATCATTACAATAAACATATGGTTTAGGAACAAGTGGGAATACTGGATGAAGTTTTGTTAAAAGATCGGATTCTCTTTTCATATCATGTGCCTTTGGAGGTAAAGGACCTGATGGTGGACGACGCATAACAGCTTCCCATTCACCACTGCGAATGAAGTATGTTAAATTAGAGACTCCTGTAGGATATTGTTTTACCTCTAAAGGTTTATTGGGAAATCCATCTACATGTTCATTTAGAAAACTTCTTAGCGTTTCCTGATTGAATTCCTCCCCCTTTCGAATGGGGATTGTTTCACTATATTGTGATTGATTCACTTTTTCACCACCTAATAAAATTTTCAAAATAAATCTACCGTTTGTTTGTTTTTTATTATAACAAGAATAAAACGTTGATTCAATACCATGTTTTTAATTTTCAGAAAATTTATTGAAAAACCTGCCGCTGCAGCCTTGTAGCTTGAATTGACTAGGAAAATTATTTATATACCATGGTCACTCTTGTCAATAAGCTCCCACCAAAATAAGAGGCCCTCCTGAAATATTTCTATCTACTGAAATAGAGGGTAAATGAATTTTTCATTTACCCTCTCTCTCTTATTTTATTAGTCTAATTTTGAATATCCTATTCCCTACTTCTAAGTAAAATTATTATAAATAATTAGACATTAACCTTTTTTGCTGTAGATTTAAAGTAAGGTAAAACCTCGTCTGCAAATCGTTTCATTGTTCTCATAACCTTACGGTGTTCCATATCTCCCATCCGGAACCAGCAGGACATACTATTAATTCCAGCTTCTTCAACGACCTCAAGCCGATTAACCGCTTCCTTCGAATCCGCTAATATAGCAACTCCCGATTGATTTAATGCCCCAACATTGACTGGGCCGTCAAATTCTTTTGCTACTTCAGCAAACCGCTCATAGGTAGCAGGAGCCTGTGTTCCTTTTGCACCAGGAATTAACTCAAGCACTTTGTTAAAATAAACTGCCATCTCTTTTTCAACGTTCTTTATCGCTTGATCAGTATCATCAGCAATGTTCATTTGCAAATTCATGTGAATCGATGGGTTTATCCCTTTTTGAACTAAACGATTTCTAGTTCGTCTTGTATATTCAAGTACGTCATCCATAACCATTAGAGTAGGCGTTACCATAAATTCCTGTGCGCCTCTTTCTACCATGAGGTCAAAGGATTCAGGGCTAATGCAAGCATGATAGAATGGGATTCTCTGCTGGACCGGTTTTGGCGTTAATCTTAAGTTGTCAAATTCATAGAATTCTCCGTGATAGCTAAACGTTTCATTACTCCATAACCCTTGAATGATGTCTACATACTCCCAGAACCGTTCTCTCGTTCTTTCTAAACTAATCCCAAGGCCTTTCGCCTCACTTGGTTGATAGCCGCGTCCCGCGCCAAACTTTAAGCGTCCCTTACTTAAGACATCCACCATCGCATAGTCTTCGGCAATACGCACAGGATTGTCGAAATTCAGGATACTAACAGCAATTCCAATATCCATCTTTTTAGTAATTTGTGAAATGGCAGCTGCCGCCACCTGAGGAGAAGGCATACTTCCATAGGCACTGAAATGGTGCTCTGCTAACCACACGCTCTCAAAGCCTATTTCTTCACCATACTGAATTTGTTCCAGCATTTCCCCGTAAGCGCGTTCATAATTTTTGTCATGACACTCATTTACATAAAAAAGACCCATTTTCATTTACCAAACACTCCTTTTAATAAAATTTTATATGAAATATTTGAACTACCATGGATAAAAGTGAAACCGCTTGTAATGTAAATCAAACGTTTGTTTGAAAAATAACAACCATTTTACCATTTACTAAAAACAAACAACCATTTGATTTTATTATAATCATGCTTTCGATTATATGCAAGAATATTCTGAATTTTTTTACTTTTATTTATTAGAAGTTTAATAAGCTTCCTATATGACAATTCCTTTAAATTTTCCCTTTTACATAGCCAAGCTCGTCAAAAATTTCTTTATTGTGTTCTCCTAATAGAGGAGCATTAGAATATATCGACCCAGGGGTATCTGAGAGCTTGATCGGTATGCCTAATTGTTTGCCATTTATACCTGGTACCTCGCGAATCATTTGACGATCTGTAATTTGCGGATTATTGATTAATTCTTCAAACGCTAGCACTGGAGAAACGCATGCTTCTAAGTTAGTATATATCCCAATCCACTCTTCTAAAGTCTTTCTTTTGATTATCATCCCAATTTGATTCTTCATGTCATCTTGTTTGGATTGAGGTGCATCAAGAAATTCAATCAAGTCCTCTCTTTCGATGCCTTTACAGAACTCGGTCCAAAACTTCAGCTCTAAAGCACCCACTGATAAATAGCGTTGATCCAAGGTTTCATATACTTCATAGCATGCTTTTTCACCTGATAACGGCAGCTCACCTCTGACCGGTGGATGATTATTTGCTAAATAGTTTGGGAGGGTTGTTTGTAGCCAGGATACAGCTCCGTCCAACATGGAAATGTCGACAAACTGCCCCTTGCCGGTACTATTTCTGGCTTGGATAGCCAGCAGAATCCCAATTACAGCCATTAAAGATCCACCTCCGATGTCGGCAATCTGCACGGCTGGCGGAAATGGTTTTCGATGGCGCTCCCCCTGCAAATTTAGTAACCCTGCATAACTAATATAATTCAAATCATGACCAGGCAAATTGGCATAAGGACCGGTTTGACCATAACCCGTAATCGCACAATAAATGATTTTAGAATTAAGGGTTTTTAATGTTTCATAGTCTAACCCTAATCGTTCCATTACACCAGGACGAAAAGATTCAACCACCACATCGGCCGTTTTAACTAATTCTAAAAAAATTTCTTTGTCTTTTTCAGATTTCAAGTTAAGGGTGACACTCTTTTTATTTCTATTCAATGAAGAGAAAATTGCGCTGTCCGTTCCAAGCTTTGGCTCTTCCAATCTAGCATAATCACCTGTATTTGGTTCCTCAATTTTAATAACCTCTGCGCCAAAATCCGCCAAAAACATTGTACAATAGGGACCTGGTAATAACCGCGAAAGATCTAAAACGCGAATGTTATGAAGTGGTAGATTCAAAAATGCCTACCTCCTTTCTATATTTCTATTTACCTACCTTTTCTACTCCGCAAGTGTTCCGCCATCGATAAAAAATGTCTGTCCTGTAATATAATCAGCTGCATCTGAAACAAGAAACAATGCGATTTGTGAAATATCCTTCGGTTCACCTAATCTTCTTAATGGGATTGCCTTAATTGACCTTTCAAGCCATTCTTTGTTTTCCATTTCCGTTTTGTTTATTTCAGTCCCAATTAGTCCCGGTGCAATCGAATTAACATGAATGTTATAGCGTGCCCACTCAGCAGCCAACGAGCGAGTTAAATGAATAACTGCTGCTTTGGTTGCCGTATAAGGTGCAATCCGTTTGTAAGGCTTTACCCCTCCGACTGATGAAATGTTAATGATTTTTCCGGAATTTTGCTGAATCATGATCTTTGCTGCTTCCTGGCAGCTGAAAAATAATCCTTTTATGTTGACATCATTGATATAGTCCCAATCCTCTTCCGACACCTCGATTGCAGATTTTGTTACATTTGCTCCTGCATTATTCACTAAAACGTCAACTCTCCCAAATTCCTCCATCGCCCGATTAAACAGGTTGCGAATATCGGATACGCTGGACACATCACATGAAACGGTTACGGCTTTTCTGCCCAGCTTTCGGACATCACTTGCGACACTCTCACAGCTTTCCTTATTTCGACTAGCTAACACCAAGTCAGCCCCGCTTGCAGCAAACTCCCTTGCCATCTCAGCTCCTAATCCTCGACTACCTCCCGTAATGACAACCACTTTCCCGCTAATATCCAGTATCTTTCCCACTTAGTTACCTCCTTTGACCTCATCGATTGTTCAGGAATACCCCCTTGAGAACAGATAATTAACCATTATTTTACCTTCGAAAATTTTCTGCTAATGGTTTATTTATTTTATTTTGGTATTCCTTTAAAAGTCGTTTTGCCACAACCATCCGATGCACTTCATCTGGGCCATCGTAAATATGGGCTGCTCTTGCTTCCCGATAGAACGCTTCCAACGGTGTATCCTTTGAGTAGCCTAAAGAACCATGAACCTGAATGGCCCGACTTATTACATCATTTAAGATTTTTGCCCCATAAAATTTGATTAAGGCTATTTCTTTTCGTGCATCTTCCCCTTGGTCCATTTTCCATGCAGCATGAAGGGTCATCAGTCTTGATGCTGAAATTTCCGCTGCTGAATCTGCAATGAAATTTTGAATCGTTTGCAATTCAGCTAGTGGTTTTCCACGGGTTTTTCGTTTGAGTGCATAATCAAGCATTAAATCAAAACTGCGATTCATGACGCCTAACCAGCGCATAGCATGCGTGATGCGGCCGGGACCTAATCTCATTTGAGCTAGTTTAAATCCTTCGCCTTCCTTGCCCAATATGTTTTCAGAAGGGATTCGGCAATTAGTAAAGTGGATTTCCCAATGTCCGCCTTCACTGAAATCCCCCATTACACCTATATCGCGAATCAGGTCAAAGCCAGGAGTTCCTTTATCGACAAGAAACATTGTTGCCCTTTCATGTGGAGGTGCGTCAGGATTCGTAACAGCCATTACAATCGCAAAAGAGGATAATCCAGCATTACTTATAAACCACTTTTTACCATTAATCACCCATTCATCGCCATCCTTGACAGCCCTTGTTTGTAATCCCGTTGGATCTGCCCCCGAAACATCAGGCTCTGTCATGGCAAAGCACGAACGGATATCATCATTGATAACAGGTCTTAAATATCTATCCTTTTGCTCAGGGGTTCCTGCTTTCAAGAGGATTTCTGTATTCCCCGTGTCAGGAGCAGCTGTTCCAAATACTCTCGGACCAATTGGACTGCTTCCCAATAACTCGTTTAATAGCCCAAGAAAAACATTTCCTAGACCTAATCCACCTACCTCTATTGGAAGATGGGCTGCCCATAAATTCTGGTCCTTTACTTTTTTTTGGATAGGTTTTAGAATCTCATCTGGTAATCCTATTCCTGGCATAATATGTTTTTCTGCAGGATAGACGTCTTCTTCCATTATTTTTTTCGCCTTGGATAACAGTTCTTCTTGTTCACCAGTTGGACTAAAATTATACATGTCATTTCCCTCCCTCTTTTATTCAACATTTTTGTTATCCTATTAAGAATGAATAAAAGAAACTAACTCCTCATTAAAGCGATCAATTTCTTCGATAAATGGTGCGTGTGAACTGTTTTCAAAAACGACCAATTTTGCTTCTGGTATCTCTTTTGCAGAATATTCAGATAAAGAAAGTGGAACAACTCCGTCATGAAGCCCATGAAAAAGGGCCACCGGTATCGAAATATCACCTAATTTATTTCGTAAGTCAATCTTACCTAGGTCTTCCATTGTCTTTTCCGTAAACCAACTTTGCTCCATGAATATATTAAAAAACCAATCTTTCATCGGTTGACCAACATCTTGGTGAAAGCAGCCATCAGCAATGGCGCGTAACAGAGATGGGCGGTTCAGCCGCATCGCTGTTAACGTTTCTTTAACAGCTTCTTGGGGGAAACCCAGTTCAAAATCAACTGTATTCGTATACCGGGGGACTGCCCCGCCAACTGATACTGCCTTAATCACCTCGCCGCCGCGATAGCGAGTGACATAATCCATTACAATCGATCCCCCGGCCGACCAGCCAACAAGGGTCGCATCTTTTAAAGAAAGTTTTTGGATAACTTGATGAACATCATCTGCTAGTTTAGAGATTTCATAGCCATGTGCAGGCTTATCAGATTTTCCACAGCCGCGGCAATCAATGGTAATTACCCTGAATTGCTCACTTAAATCAACTACCTGTCTTTCCCAAACCATCCGGTTCATACCCCATCCATGAACAAAAACAATTGGTGCACCTTGACCCCGATCTTCATAGTAATACTGAACATCTTTTTCCACTTCTACGTACGGCATCGATAAATCCTCCTTTTGAAAGATAATCTATTATTTTTCTTTCAACCCTTGCTGCACTTTGAAAGGTGACTGACCACTTAAACGATTCAAAAAAAATCTAACGTTTGTTTGATTTTTATTATAGCAAGCACTGATGACATATTCAATAATATTTTTAAATTTTCTGAATTTTATTTTGCCACGAATGTGAGAGTAAATCTTCTATGAAAACAATAGAGTGAATCTGCTTTTTGCCAAATCACTGTCTATATTTATTTGGTTGACTAATTCCATAATACTAGGGAAGGCAATTTCTTCTCTTAAGAAAAAACAAACTTTTATATCGATGTTATGTCCATATAAGTCTTGATTAAAATCAAAGATGTGGACTTCATAGTGCATTGAATTTTTATTTTCATTAAAAGTAGGTCGATAGCCGACATTCATAACTCCAGTAAATTCTTGATTATTAAAGTGAATTTTAACGCCATACACCCCTGGCAGTAAATTGAGATTCTGTTCGTAAAGATCTAGGTTTGCCGTTGGAAAACCCAGGCTTTTCCCTATACCTCTACCATACATTACCATACCCCTAAATGAACAAATTTCCTGATCATTTCTCATCTTTAAAATTTCACTTAAATCAATAATTGGTAAACGATATAATTCTGAAATCTCTTCAATCTCATCTTTACTAGCTATTTCCCCGTTTACATTTAATATTTCCGACATGTATCCGACATGATTGTCAGATACTATTTTTGTTAGATCCACTACTGCTTCCGTAAGATCAATACGCTGAAGCAAACCATTCTTCTTGCTTATTAAAGGAAAAATATGACCTGGCCTTTTGAAATCATTCGCTTCAACCTGATCACTTGTCATTGCTTTAACCGTATCCGATCTTTCAAAGCTAGAGATTCCAGTTGTTGAATCTTTAAAATCAACTGAAACCCCAAACGGTTTACGATCCTCATGATCATGATTTTTATTCATTTTAGGAATTTCCAAGTGTTCAGCTCTTTCCTCTGTTATGCATACATAGATTAAACCTTTGCCGACTTTTGTCATTAAATTAATTTTTTCAGAGGTTACATGTTCACCCAAACCTATTAGGGTACCAATGTTTGTTTTTAAGTCATCATACATGATAATTAATTCACCATCTTTAAACTGACTTACTGCAAGTTTAGGAGCTGAGACAACACGCATAATTGATCAACTACTTTCTTATTGATTTAATTGATTACACATATATACGATTTGTTCAGAAAACATTTTTATATTTTTCAACAGCTCTGAATCTACTATTTCATTTTGCACATTAAAATGGGCAGAATGGGCAAACACAAAACTTGGTGCAACATAGGCTTGTAAATACCCTGCGATTGGCTTTAATTGATTTTCAATCACAAGGTAATGCTGATGGTTTCCCCCTGTCGCTGCAAAACCCATTACCTTATTTTTAAATACAGACGGAGGCACCAAATCAATTAAATTTTTTAATGCTCCACTGAATGACCCCTGAAAAATAGGGGTTCCAAAAATATAACCATCAGCAGAGGAGATGAGATCAATTATTTTCCTAGTATCTCCTGTGTAATCTGATGGTGGGCGTCCATCACAAAACTGAACATTGTACTGTTTCAGGTCTACTACTTCAACTGCTGCTTTAGGATTATTGTTTTTTATTTCCTCGATTACCTTATTTATAACGACTAAGGTCTTTGAACCTGTTATAGTACCCGATATCCCAACTATTTTCATTGATCACTGCTCCTCTATTAAGATTTTTAAGAATGGACTGTTCCCAAGATCTTGATTGAACTTAAAATCCTCTATTTTCATACAATCGCAAATTAAAGAAGATTATTTATTAGGCCAATTTGTTGGAATCGGGCCGATATTTCTGTTGAAATAAAGCAGCGGGTCCTTGTCTTGTTTAGTTAAATCAATCACTTCACCTAGCAGGATTACATGGTCACCTGCCTCTATTTGTTGAATCGTTTTACATTCAAATACACCTAATGAATCGGTAATGATCGGCAAACCATGCTCGGATATCCTCCAATCAACCTTTGAAAAACGATCCGCCTCTTTTCCGGCAAATGCCCAGCAAGCATCCTTTTGATCTGAAGATAATGTGTGGATGGCAAATTTCTTTGTGTTCATAAATTTATCAAACGAAGATACCTTTTTATCAATACACCACAGCACCATAAGCGGATCAATCGAAACAGAGGAGAAAGAATTTACGGTAAGTCCAGCAGGTGAGCCTTGTTCATCCATCGTCGTGACAATCGTAACTCCGGTCGGATATTCACCCATGATTTCCTTAAATACATTAGCCTTATTCATGATTTCTTTCAAAAACGATCACCTATCCTTTTAAATTTTTTTTAAAATCTTCGCTGTGTTAAACTTGTATGTTGATTTCCGCTACAAGCGCTTCGCTTTCCGCTCCAATCAACGCCGATGCGAAATCAACAATTTCCTAGTTAAGAACTTAGTATTTTAAAAATCTTATGGTTAATTGCTTCCAAATCATTTATGATAGATTTCCCTACATCCCTAAATTTTTTGAAATTATTTTTTTCATCATTTCATTTGTTCCGGCAAAAATAGACGTAACCGCAATATCCCGATAACGGCGGGCAATTTTATAATCTTCCATATACCCATAGCCACCATGGAGCTGCATGCATTTTCCAGCGCTTTTCTTGGCCATTTCGGTTATCCACCATTTCGCCATTGAAACTTCTGTTACGATGTCTTTGCCTTCCATATGCTTCCCAATGAGTTCATCAAGAAAGGTTCGGCCGAGTGTGATCTCCGTAGCAATTTCCGCCATTGTAAACTGTGTGTTTTGAAAGTGGCTGATCGGTTTTCCGAAAGCTTCGCGCTCTTTTATATAATCCATCGTTAAGCGAAACATATCTTCAGCCGCTGCTTGAGCATTTACTGCTGCGATTATCCTTTCTTGCTGCAATTTTTGCATCATATAACGAAAGCCCTTTCCTTCTTCTCCTAGCAAATTTTTTGCTGGGACGATTGCCTGATCAAAAAACATTTCTGCCGTATCGGAACTATAATGGCCTACCTTTTCAAGCTGACGACCACGTTTGAACCCCGGAGTATCCTTGTCGACCAGCAATAAGCTTACGCCAGTATACGGCGGGTCTGCTTTTGGATCTGTTTTACAGGCAACCAAGATTAAATCTGCCTGAATTCCATTAGTAATGAATGTCTTTGCACCATTCACAACATAATGATTTCCCTCTTTGATAGCTGTTGTTTGAATACCAGCCAAATCGGAACCAGCGCCTGGCTCTGTCATCGCGATGGCAGATATCATTTCACCAGTAATAAACAAAGGTAAATACTTGCTCTTTTGTTCCTCCGTTCCAAAGGAATCAATATAAGGAGCAACAATATCGCAATGCAGGGGAATTCCCATTAAGCCGGATCCTACCCGTTCAAGTTCTTCGCTCAAAATAACCGAAAAGCCAAAGTCCGCTCCAAGCCCTCCATATTCTTCATCAATCCATGGACAAAGAAATCCCTTCTGACCTAATAGGCGCCAAAATGATCTAGGAACCATTTTTTCCTTTTCCCATTGTTCAAAAAATGGGAGGGCCTCCTTCTGTAATACCTTTCGAAGAGAATCCCGAAATAAAAAATGTTCCTCTGTAAAAAAAGCACGCGAATCATGATTTCGTTCCAGCTGGTATTTCACTTTCATTCTTTCACCACCTTGTACAAGCTCTCGTTACACTTTCTTATCCTCCTAGATAAAGTCGACGTACTTCATCATTATTTTTCAAATTCCTTGACTCGCCTTCGAGGGCGATATGACCGTTTTCCAATACATAAGCGTAATCGGAAATGGCTAGCGCCATATTGGCATTTTGCTCGACAAGCAAAACCGATGTACCTTCTTTATTTATTTTTTTAATAATCTGAAATATTTCAACAACCAGATTTGGAGCAATACCAAGTGACGGTTCGTCTAACAGCAGCACTTTCGGTTGTCCCATTAATGACCTTCCAATCGCGAGCATTTGCTGTTCTCCGCCGCTGAGTGTTCCTGCTTTTTGATTCACACGTTCCTTTAATCTTGGAAAATAGGTAAAGACTTTTTCCAAATCGTGTTTTATTTTCTTATCTCTTCGTTTGTAAGCACCAATTTTTAAGTTTTCTTCAACCGTGAATAGAGGAAATACCCTTCGATTTTCCGGACAATGAATAATACCTCTCTTCACAACACGGCTTGGGGATTCTTTTAACATGGATTGACCATCTACTTCATAAAAGCCATTTTTCGGTTGAATCAGCCTTGAAATGATCTTTAATGTTGTCGATTTCCCAGCACCATTCCCTCCAAGCAATGAAACGATTTTGCCATCGTCTATTTTCATTGAGACGCCTCTTAATGCATGGACATGGCCATAATATACATGGACATCAGCTAATTGGAGCACCTTCACTCACCTCCCCCAAATAGGCTTCAATGACAATCGGATCGTTTTGAATGTTTTTTGGAAGTCCTTCAGCAATTTTTTCTCCAAAGCTCATAACTGTAACAAAATCTGAGATTTTCATAACTACCGACATATCATGTTCAATTAAGAGAATCGTATAATTCATTTCTTCTTTTAAACGCAGTATGAGCTGACTAATTCTTTCAGTCTCAACAGGATTCATTCCTGCTACGGGTTCATCCAATAAAATAAGCTTTGGATCCGCTATAATCGCTCTGCCGATATCAACCATTTTTTGATAACCAAATGGCAAATTGGATACTTTTTCATTAGCAAAATCAGTGATGGTCAGCAACTCCATTACTTCGTATGCCTTTTTAAGTGAGCGCTTTTCCGTTTCTCTCACGGAGGGTAAATTTAAAGCAATCGACATAATGTTTTTCTTCAAGTGTGGATGAAGACCTGTTAACAAATTTTCAATTACACTCATTTCCGAAAATAATTCAACATTTTGAAAGCTGCGTGCAATCCCTTCCTTTATCACTTGATATGGTTTGAGCGGAAGCATATCTTTACCGTTGAACTCAATTGCCCCGCTAACTGGTGTGTAGAAACGGCTAATACAGTTAAACACTGTTGTTTTACCGGCTCCATTCGGGCCGATAATGGAAAAAATATTCCCCGCTGGCACCTCAAACGAAAGCCCATTAACAGCGGTTAATCCAGAGAATTGTACAGTAACATCTTTAAAGATTAGCACTCTTTGCAGCACCTCCTTGCTCGTTGTCGGAGAGTAAGACTGTTTTTTCTTTTTTCATTGCTGAACGATGTTTCTTGATGTTTAGTAACTTAAGTAATGAAACGAACCCGAGAGGACGGAATAATATAAAAAGCACCACAGCTGCACCAATCATTATGTTGGTTGCCCCAATAAAGGACCTTGTTAACTCCGGAATAACAGTGAAAATCACTGCCCCAATCATTGCTCCAGGTAAGGACGCTAATCCTCCAACAACAATCATCGCAAGTAATAAAAATGAGGTGACGACAGTAAAGTCATTTGGACTGACAAAGCCAAACCAATATCCATATAGTCCACCGGCAAGCCCCGTGAAAAAGGCGCTAATTACAAACATAAGCGTTTTGTAAAATGAAATATTGATGCCTGTTGCCTGTGCAGCTACTTCGCTTTCGCGAATAGCAATAAAGGCTCTTCCCATCCGGCCCTTTAAAATGTTATGCAGCAGACATGTGCTTAAAACGATGATGACCGCAACTACATAAAAAAACTGAAGATCACTTGACAGCCATTCTGGCCGAGAAACGGATACTCCGGAGTATCCACCAGTGAGAGAATCCCAATTTAGGGCAATTAGCGGGACCGAAATACCGAATCCTAAGGTGACGACTGCTAGGAAATGCCCACTTAACCGGACAGCAGGGAGGCCGATAAGGAGCCCAATGATGGCCGTAATAACCCCTGATGCGGGGAATGCAATAATAAACGGCAAGCCCAGCTTGGTGGAAAGAATGGCAACTGAATATCCCCCAACGGATAAAAAACCTGCATGGCCAACTGATATTTGACCTCCAAAACCAATTAACAGATTTAAGGCCATAGATGTCATTGCATATATACAAATAGTGACGAAAATAGTCATTAAATATCCTGATTGACCTACAAGTAGTGGAAAAGCAAACAATAGAAGAATGAGTAAGACTATCCATGCTTTTTTAGCTGCCAATAGATTTTTCAATATAGATCACACCTTTTTGACCATTTTTACTCCGCCAAAAATGCCTTGTGGACGAAGATACAGTACCACCAGAATCAATAAAAAGACAAAAACAATTTTCATTTCCGGTCCAATATAATAGCTTATTAGGTTTTCAAAAACACCGATCATTAACCCGCCCATTACTGCCCCAGGTAAACTGACAAATCCACCCAAAACAGCACCCGCAAACGCGAGAATTAAAACTTCCGACATCATGTTTGGACTCAGGAACGTGACAGGGGCAGTCATCATACCAGCTATCCCTCCAAGCATTGTTCCAATTGCCCAGGCTCCCATAAAAACTGATGTCACTTTTATTCCCATTAATTGAGAAGCCATCATATCTTGAGAGCATGCCCTTATCGCGAGGCCAATCCTTGTAAAACGGAATAACAAGAAAAACAACAGCATCAACGTAATCGTAATAACAACAATGAATAATTCATTTGGTGAAATATAGATGCTTCCAACATGAAAGGGTTTTCCCTTAAATGCTTCTGGAAAAGAAGCCGGCTGATATCCCCAAACAATTCCAGCTGCCCCATTAAACATCATAAACAATCCGAGTGTTAACACTACTTGGTTTAAATGTGGGGCGGATTGGATCCTTTTCATGAACACCAGATAGACTATCAAGCCAAACATGGCAGCAAATACAAGTGATAAAAACAGAGAAACAAGGTATGAATAACCAAAGCTTGATAAAAAAACAAAGCTTATAAAGGTTGATATCATGGCCATTTCTCCATGAGCAAAATTAACAACCTTTGTTGTTTTAAAGATTAATACGAGCCCTAAAGAGGCTAATGCATAAATGCAGCCCATAATTAAACCACTTACAACGATTTGCATGTAAATTTCACTTTCCTTCCATTTTATTTTTGCGGAGAGGAATGAGGGCAGATATACAATCATATCCGCCATTTTACCGAAATACCTATTTGTTATACTGAATTTTCCCTTTCGCCGGATCAAATGTAATTGGTTTTGTAATCGGGACAATCTTTCCATCTCTAGCTTGAGTCATGAACATTGAAGTTAATCCGAAGTGATTATCCTTTGAAAATGTAACACCTGCATAAATCGACCCTTCCCAATGGTCAAATGAGTTAAAGGAGTTGAGGAAGTTATCCCATGTCAATTTGTCACCGGTTCTTTTTAGAGATTCTACCATTACTTGAGCTGCAGCCCAGCCTATTTGCGACAAGCCTTCCGGAGAATCATTTGGATAATCTTTGCTGAATCTGGTAACAAACAATTGCATTTTCGGGTCATTTGGAACCATTTGCGGCATTGGATAGGTTGCACCGGAATATGTTCCTTCCCATACATCCTTACCAGCTAATTGAAATAATTTATTGTCATTTGCCCCTACTGAAGAAACGATATATTTTGGTTTATCAAGCCCAATCTTGTGCATAGCCTTTTTTAAATTAGCAGCAGGCGTTGGACTGGCAAAATTGATAATCGCATCCGGTTTTGCTTGTTCCAGCTTTTGAGCTTGTGAACTAAAATCAGTATCTGTTGCAAGAAAGGCAACTTCAGACACGATTGTAACACCAGGGTAATTTTTAATAACTTGGTTGATTTCCTCAAGTCCTTCTTTTCCATAATCATCATTTTGATAGGCTATCGCAATTTTCTTCGTACCAAGCTCATTAATGGCATAATTCAGGAACACTTGCGCTTCAATTCGATAATTCATTACATCTGAACCTAAATAATTTTTAAGTGGCGGGTTGACAAATTGTTTTGCCCCAGAGCCTACCAGTACCATTGGGACTCCAGTTTTAACAACATAATCTTTGATCGCTGCATTACATGGGGTACAAACATTTGCCAGCATGGCAAATACTTTATCTTTTTCAACTAAACGCTTTGCCAGCTGAACGGTTTTTGCTGGCTGGTATTGATCATCATAGGCAATAAGCTTTAATTTCCGACCGTTTACTCCACCATTTTCATTAACATAGTTAAAGTAGGATTGAATTCCTTTCCTAACTACATCATAGATGGCAACGGATCCTGTCTGCGGCGCTATGTGCCCAATTAAGATTTCATCTTTTGTTACACCTTGTGCATTTTCTCCTCCAGTTGAACTCGTTTCCTTACTGTTACAAGCGGCTAATGTGAAAACTAAAATAATACTTATACATAGGACAATAATCCTTCTATTAAAACTCATGTAACCCCTCCTACTATTGCTAAATTTACTCGTTTTTACGCTATTACCATAAAGAGTACACTTAATAAGGGGTACGTCTTAGTCAAACCTTCTTAATTCTAATTTTGCGACTGCCTCTTGATGCACTTCATCAGGACCGTCTGCAAGGCGAAGGGTTCGGGCATGGGCCCAAATCTGTGCCAATGGGAACACGTTACTAACTCCTCCTGCACCATGAACCTGTATGGCCCGATCAATTACCTTTAAAGCCATATTAGGGACAATCACCTTAATCATCGCGATTTCTTTTCTTGCTGCTTTGTTTCCCACCGTATCCATCATATGGGCAGCATTTAATGTCAACAATCGTGCTTGATCAATTTCGATGCGGGAATCAGCAATCCAACTGCGGATGACTCCTTGTTCCGCGATCGATTTACCAAATGCAATCCGGCTCTTAGCCCGTTTACACATTAATTCTAAGGCCCGTTCAGCCATTCCAATCAGCCGCATACAGTGATGAATCCGTCCAGGTCCAAGCCTTCCTTGGGCAATTTCAAAACCCCTTCCTTCTCCAAGAATGATATTGGAAGCAGGAACCCGTACGTTTTTAAATTCAACCGTTGCGTGTCCATGTGGGGCATCATCATAGCCGTAGACTGGGAGAATTGATTTTATTTCTACTCCTGGCGTTCCCATTGGAATAAGAATCATCGATTGTTGTTTGTGTCTTTCAGCGTCAGGGCTACTTTTACCCATTAGAATTAAAATTTTACAACGTGGATCGGCAATACCAGATATCCACCATTTTTCCCCATTAATCACATACTCGTCTCCATCTCTCTCAATTCGAGTAGCAATATTGGTCGCATCTGAGGAAGCCACATTTGGTTCCGTCATCACATATGAAGAACGAATTTCCCCATTTAATAAAGGAACAAGCCACTTCTCCTTTTGCTCACTTGTCGCGAACTGTTCGAGCAGTTCCATATTCCCCGTATCTGGTGCCGAGCAATTAAATACTTCGGGGCCGATTAAAGAGCGGCCCATAATTTCTTTTAATGGTGCATATTCAAGATTTGTTAAACCAGCTCCATTTTCACTGTGCTGTAAAAAAAGATTCCACAAGCCAGCTTCTCTTGCTTGTGATTTCATTTCTTCCATAATCGGCGGGATTTCCCACCGGCTTGTTCCGGATTTAAGCTGTTCCTCATAAACGCTTTCGTTCGGATAAACAACCTCTTCCATAAACGCGGATAATTTTTCTTCCAGCTCTTTTACTCTTTCACTCTTTTCAAATATCATTGAATAACCCTCCAGATCAAAAGAATATAGACTACCATATTTTATTAACGATGTGTAAATCTTGCTGAACGCTTCTCAATAAAGGCTTGCACTCCTTCACGAACATCATTTGTCCCAAATATATCCAGGAAAAGTTCAGCTTCAAGTTCGATGGCTGAATAAAGGTCTTTTTCTGCTCCTTCATTTACTGCTTTTTTGATACGGCCTAAAGCTTGTAAGGAAAGTCCAGCCATTTTTTTCGCCATGTCTTTGGCACATTCCATCCCCGTTCCTTTTGGAACAACCTGGTTTACCAGGCCAATTGTTAATGCTTCCTTTGCCGTTATCGGGTCGCCAGTAAACATTATTTCCTTTGCCTTTGCCTCCCCGACTAATCTCGGTAGTCTCTGTGTGCCTCCGGCTCCAGGGAATAGACCTAATTTAACCTCAGGCAGTCCAAGCTTTGCATGGTCTTCTGCGATTCTAATATCACAGGCTAAGGCAAGTTCGCAGCCAGCACCTAATGTGATTCCATTTAATAAAGCAATGGTGGGCTTTGGTAAATCATCAATCATATTAAACACTTCATTGTTGGCCATCGTAATTTTTTTCAAATCAGCTTTTTCTAAATCAATCCATCCAGGGAATTCCTTTATATCAGCTCCTGCCATAAAGGCTCGATCTCCTGCTCCGGTTACAATAACAACGATGATCTCAGGATCTTGATAAACAGTAGTAAAAGCGTTCTTTAACTCTTTTGTCACTTGACTACTTAGGACATTCATTGGTGGATTATCAATTGTGACTATTGCGATACCTTCGTGTGTTTCGAGATGAATTAGACGACTCATTATGACCACCTTCCCCTTCATTGCTAAATTAATCTATTAATCATTATTTCTTTTAATTTTTTATTTAGGCTGCATCCGAATAGCGCCATCTAATCGGATTGTTTCTCCATTCAGCATTGGATTTTCAATAATGCTTGCAGCAAGCATTGCATATTCAGATGGGTAGCCCAGACGTGATGGAAATGGAACCATTGCACCAAGCGATTCGCGCGCCTTTTCCGAAAGAGTATCAAATAAAGGGGTCTGGATAAGCCCTGGGGCAATCGTCATCACTCTGATTCCATATCTAGCTAATTCCCTTGCAATTGGCAGGGTCATCCCGACAATTCCTCCTTTTGAGGCGCTATAGGCAGCTTGACCAATTTGCCCTTCAAAAGCAGCAACCGAGGCTGTGTTAATGATAACACCCCTTTCTCCTTCTTCATTCGGCTGATTTGTCGCCATTTGTTCAGCTGCTAATCTTATAACATTGAAGGTTCCAACCAAATTGATTTGAATAATTTTGTTAAACCCCTCAAGGTCATGAACCGATTCCCGACCTAATACCTTTTTGGCAGGGCCAATTCCCGCGCAATTTATTACCGTATTGATAGAGCCAAATTTGTCGATTGCCTGTTGTAAGGCTGCTGTTATCTCTGCTTCACTTGAAACATCTGCTTTTGTAAAAAGAACGTTTACTGAACCTAATTTTTCAACGATTGCCGCCCCTTTTTCCTCAGATAAGTCTACAATTACCGCTTTGCCCCCGTTATTAACGATTCGTGTTACAGTAGCTTCTCCCAGTCCAGAACTTCCACCTGTGACGACGGCAATACAATCATTCATCTTCATTTGCAATTCCTCCTCTAATTTAATGCTAATTTAATCTTTCCAGGATTGTCGCATTTGCCATGCCATTCCCCTCACATATAGCCTGCAGACCAAACTGTGCTCCTGTTCTTTCCAGTTCATGTATAAGGGTGATCATTACACGGGCACCACTTGCGCCCAATGGGTGACCAAGGGCGATTGCACCGCCATTAGGATTCAGTTTGCTAGGATCTGCTTTGGTCTCTTCCAGCCAGCACATCGGAACTGGGGCAAAGGCTTCGTTTACTTCAAAAATATCAATATCCCTGATGCCCATGCCAGCTTTGGTTAGCACCTGTCTGGTTGCTTCGATCGGCCCGGTTAACATTAATGTCGGATCGGATCCAATTACAGAACGAGCAACCACTTTAAACCGTGGTTTTAGACCCAATTCAAGTGCTTTTTCTTTTGACATAAGCAGTAAAGCTCCCGCTCCATCACTCATTTGGCTGGAGTTCCCCGCATGAATGATACCGTTTTCAGCAAAGGCTGGTTTAAGGCTGCCTAGCTTTTCAATGGTGGTCTCGCTTCGTGGACCTTCATCCTGGGTAATCACTTTTGTTGTACCGTCTGCCAAGGTCACTTCGATTGGCATGATTTCCCGTTTAAATCGTCCCTCCGCTTGGGCTTTAAGAGCCTTTTTGTGACTCGCTAAGGAAAATTCATCTGCCTGCCTGCGGGTAATTCCCCAATTTGCCGCAATACGCTCAGCTGATAACCCTTGATGGATAAGCTCATGTTTTGAGGTGAGATTTTTGCTCCATTCTACTCCTTGAGCGTTGGATAACATTGGGACACGCGTCATGCTTTCAACTCCACCCGCGATGACTATATCCATGTCTCCGCTTAAAATAGCCTGTGAAGCAAAATGCACTGCTTGTTGACTAGAACCACATTGGCGGTCAATTGTCGTTCCAGGAACATGAATCGGAAACCCAGCTGTCAATGCGGCTGTACGGGCAATGTTAATGGCTTGTTCACCAACCTGGGTAACACATCCTAGAATGACGTCCTCAATCAGGTCTGCGGAAATGCCCGCTCTAATGACCAATTCTTCCAAAACTTTAGCTGCTAGGTCATCAGGCCGTTCGTTGCTTAACACCCCTTTTCTTTTGCCGGTCGGTGTTCGAACAGCTTCAACGATCACTACTTCACGCATCGAAATTCCCCCTGTAATTCATTAGAATCCTTCTGAATACCTTAAAAAAATAGGTATAAAAGATACTCATTCTAAATAATGCAAGAATAGTGCCACTATTTGATTTTTTTAAAAATAATTCCCGACGTTAGTGATCACAGCCTCTCTAAGCAAATTTTTTAATTAATCTAATAAGGATCTATGAAATGGTGTATGAATTTCATAATTGGGACCAATAATCATGTCTGAAAATCAAACAACTATTTGATTGGATGGGACTGCTGGGCCATGAAAGAACAAAAGCGAAAGCGCCCGTTTAGCGGCGTATGAACTGGAGCACACCGACTGAGATAAGGTGAAACATCAATCAGTGAGGGTTTTATTCGCTGATTGTTAGTTGAGCCAATCGGGTTTTTACGGGCAGTTGAGAATTTACTGCCCGTTAATACGCGATAAAGGAAACACGAAGCGCCTTAGCGCATTCGTGCTTGACTTACCGTAGGGCGATGGGCGAAGTACACTAGGAGCAGGAAGCTGTAGCTAGACGATGAAAAAAAGCACACCCGCTAAAAGTGTACTTTTTCCAGTTTCTATTGTTTGTAAGCTTAGGATATTTGAATATCTTCATATTTTTTTAATTTATCATAAAGCACGGAACGACTGATCCCCAATAGCTTACAAGCTTTGCTTTTGTTTCCATCAGATTTTTTTAACGCTATTTTGATTGCCATTTCTTCCGCTTTTTCTAATAATGACTTATCCATATTATGTTGATCTTCATCCAACAATGAAAGAACACCAATTTTTTTTAGCAAATATTCCGGTAAATCTTCCAAGTGGATCATTCCATTTTCCGCAAAAACCATAGCTCGCTCACATACATTCCTTAATTCACGAACATTTCCCGGCCAATCATGTTCAAGTAATGCCTGCTCTGCCATAGGATCCCAAGCCGTGATACTAGTACCATTTTGTTTATTCAAATCCCGAATAAAGGAATCTGTTAACAGCAAAATATCTTCCTTTCTTTTTCGAAGCGGCGGAATTTCGAATGATATAACATTTAAACGGTAAAACAGATCCTCTCTGAACTTTCCTGTTTCCACCATTTCTTCTAATCTGCGGTTCGTAGCTGCAATAATTCTTACATCAACTGAAATACGTTCCGTACCGCCAACACGATAAAACTCTCTTTGTTGTAAGGCACGGAGCAGCTTCGCCTGCAGCTGCAAGGACATATCACCGATTTCATCAAGGAAAAGCGTTCCCCCATGTGCCATATCAAACTTACCTATTTTCCCTTTCTGTTTAGCACCAGTAAAGGCTCCCTCATCATAGCCGAAAAATTCAGACTCTAATAGATGCTCTGGTATCGCTGCACAATTTACGGTAATAAACGGAGCGTTTTTCCGATTACTTGAACTATGAATTGCGTGGGCAAAGAGTTCTTTGCCTGTCCCGCTCTCGCCGCGAATCAAGATCGTTGTCTTTCCTTTTGCTGCTTTCATCCCGCTTCGAAATAATTTTTCCATTTGTGGATCTTGAGAAATAATTTCATCAAACGTAAATTGGGAGGCTTCAGGTATTTTTCTTGAAGTGATTTCTTGCTTTTCCTGCCGTTCATAAGTTCTGAACCTTTCACGTACCTCATGTAATTGGCGGTAAACTATCTTTCCAATTGCACCGATGATTTGATCCCCTTGATATACTGGAATACGGCACACGAAATAATTAATGCCTTTGATCTCCAAAAAATCACTTATATCTGCTACTCCTGTTTTAAACACTTTTGTCAATTCAAAGTGAGGAAAAACCTCATCAATCGGAACTTTTTCTACATCCTTTTGCTGAAGATCAAAAAGCTGCAGAAGAGAGGGACTAATAAAGGTGGTTTTCTCCTCTTCATTAATCATCACAAAGCCGTCATAGGAGTTATCAATAACTGTTTGGAGCAAACTTTTTAATTTTTTTATTGTTTCTAGCTCTTGCGCCATATTTTCTAATTCCGATATATTTTGAAACAAAGCAATATAACCTTGTTTTCCGTTTGTCATATTGTATCTTGACAAGCGGATCATAAAGTAATTTCCATCAATATGTTTTTGAAAATGAACTTCTTTTTGCTGAACCGGAATCTCCCAATCAGTGAAAACGCCTAAAAAATCTTTATGTAATAATTCAGCTGCTCCTTTCCCCAGCATCTCCGCTAACCTGTGATTAACAAAAATAATCTGCTTGTCTTCATCCGTCATAAATGCTCCTAGATTGGAAGTTTGCAAGATAGTTTCAAGCTGACCCTTTAATATTCCTGTCCTGTGAAGAAAGCTTTTGACCACTCCCGATTTTGAGATAAGACCAACGGGTATTCCCTTATCATTTATAACAAAACCAGTACCAACTTCACTTACTGCAATGTATTGTTCCAATTGTTCAACAGTCGTTGTTTCCGAAATGGTGCCAATATCTTTCTTAATAAATTTACCGATTGGTGCATCCATTTTTTCATTAGAAAGAAGCATTTGAAAAAGAATACTTCGTGTAAATACCCCGATCAACCTTCCAGACGAATCGACAACCGGAATCGTATTCAACTTATATTTATTCATATATATGATAACGTCATTTAATGTTTGATCCGTGTGTAAACACTCTTCAATGGGGGTCATAAATCCCTTTAAGTTTTCCAAACCATTTAACCCCTTTCACATTCCAAATAATGTCTTTTATTAAGTATCATCATTTATCAAAAATTAGTCAAGATTATTCTGAATTATCAGATTGCAGACATTCTATATCCTCACCTGAGTAAATAAAATATTTGAATTGAAAGGGTAAGCTGTTTGAATAAGCGACACTTTCATACAGCAAGTGTCCGGAAACTATTCTATTTTTTCTATGTCTTTTCTAAGATAAATCCCTCTCATATATTCCTTATATCAAGTAAACCGCTCACGCGCTGAAATTTCTTTTTATTGGCACGATTTTTGCATGTTTTATTAATAGTAAATGAAAAGATTATTAGGGGGTTGATTCATGTTAAAACAAAATATAAATGTTCTTAATCGATCGCAAAATGACATTAATTGGATTGCCTTTGAAAAGTTTGTGCGGAGTCATATCGAAAACCTTGATCCTTCACCTTTAAAAGTCAAACAATTTACAGAAGGATATTCGAATTTAACCTATCTGATAAAAATCGGAAATTGGGAAGCAATAATGAGGAGACCACCTTTTGGCAAGCTACCGCCAAAGGCACATGATGTTGAAAGGGAATTTATATTGCTTGAAAAACTCCATTCCGTTTTTCCGCTTGCTCCACAACCGTACTTATATGAGGAAGATCCAAACATAATGGATAAGCACTTTTATATTATGGAAAAGAAAAATGGCATTGTCCTGGATGATCGTATTCCACCTTTGTATCAAGAGGTACCCAATATCGAAAAGATCCTTTCAGAATCTGTCGTTGATACATTAGTACAGCTGCATGATATTGATTATAAACAGGCTGGCTTGGCTGACTTTGGAAAACCAGATGGCTATTTAGAACGGCAAGTACATGGCTGGATGAAAAGATATAAAAATAGTAAAACCGATGAAATTGAGGTTTACCCTGATATCGAAAAGTGGATAACATCTAACATACCGGATTCCCCAAGTCCTACCATCGTGCACAACGATTATAAAGTTAATAATATGATGTTTTCTGTGATTGATCCTGGTAAACCAGTCGGTGTGCTTGATTGGGAAATGTGTACAATTGGCGACCCGCTTACCGACCTTGCCTCTGCGATTGCCTATTGGAAGGATGAGAATGATCCATTTACTGCCATCAATTCAGTAACAACAAATGGCGGATTTATCTCAAGACAAGCGTTTCTTGAACGTTATGCCAGCAAAAGTAACAGAGACCTTTCAAACTTTCAATTTTACTTAGCCTTTGCCTACTTTAAAATTGCTGCGATTCTTCAACAAATCTATTATAGGTGGAAAGAGGGTCACATCGTTGATGACCGGTTTAGCAGCTTAATTGAAGGGATACAAAATTTAATGCAATTATCGCATGACGTTATTTACTCAAAAAAAGGATAAGATATGACAAAAATTCATGTATTGACCCAAAAAGAAGCGATTGACCCCTTAAAGTTAAAAAACTGTATTGTCGTCGTTTTTGATGTACTCTTAGCCACTACAACGATTACAACCCTTTTACAACATGGTGCTAATAAAATCATTCCGGTCCTGAATGCGGAGGAAGCATTAGCAGTGAGCAGACAGTTACCGCAAAACTCTTTTATTTTATCAGGTGAAGCAAACGGTTACGCTCTAGATGACTTTATCTATCCTTGTCCCCTTAAATTAATGGAGTCTGATATCAAAGATAAAACAATTATCTTTTCAACAACAAATGGAACTGTAGCATTGAACAACTCCCTTGATGCCTCCTTTATATATGCATCATGCTTGTTAAATGGTGCTTCTGTTGCACAGTATTTATTAAAAAGCCATCGGGATAAGTCCCTCCTGCTTGTATGTTCTGGAAACCATGGACGTTTTTCAATGGAAGATTTTATTGGTGCAGGGCACTTGATTAACGCCCTGCACCGAAACACAGAGTCAGTATTTCACTTATCGGACGCAGCAATACTGGCCTATAAGTTCTATCAACAATGTCAGCAAAACCAAATAGTAGAATATTTTCTCACATCCCAAACAGGCAAATTGTTAACTTCAATAGACTATGAACAGTCCATTTTTCATGCCGCTCAACGTGACATTTATCCAATTGTACCGGTGGTAAGAAAAGGAGACTATCCATACCTAGAAATTGCATATTCTTAACCATTTTAGGAGAATAAATTTGAAACAGCCAACAATTCAAAAAAATTGCTGGCTGTTTTTTTCTAGCTATTAAATTTGAACAGCCTTTTATTTATTCGCTGTTTGCTCATTTAATTTCAAAAGATATCGCTGAATTTTCCCGCTTGGAGTCTTAGGAAGATTGTCTGTAAATTCAACTTCTCTTGGATATTGATGTTTAGATAATTTACTTTTAACAAAAATACTTAATTCTTTTGCTAGTTCATCCGAAGGTTCAAATGATGAATTTAGAACTACATATGCTTTTACTATTTCACCTTTTGCAGCATCTGGTTTTCCGACAACAGCAGCTTCTGCAACAGCAGCGTGTTCGATCAGGCTGCTCTCTACTTCAAAAGGACCAATCCGATACCCTGCACTGGAAATAATGTCATCCGCCCGGCCTTGGAACCAAAAATACCCATCTTCGTCTTCATTCGCGAGGTCTCCTGTTAATAGCCATTTTCCTCTAATTTTTTCTTCTGTTTTCTCGGGATTCTTCCAATAGCCAAGGAAGAAGTATGGAAATGCAGTCGTATCAACCGCAATTTGTCCCACCTCCCCTTTTTTAACAGGATTGCCGTCTTCATCGACCAATGCAATATTAAATCCTGGGGATGGCAGACCCATTGAACCTGGTTTTACAACCATATCGGTCACATTAAAATTGTCGACAATCATCCCAGTCTCTGTGCAGCCGTAGTGATCATAAATCGCTCTGCCGAAGGTTTCTTTAAAGAAACGGACAACTTCCGCATTTAATGGCTCACCCGCACTGCTGAATTTTTTTACTTTAATAGTATATTTCTTAGCAAGCTCTGAGCCATAAGTCATCATCATTCTATACGCTGTTGGGGCATAGGCAAAGTTAGTAACCTTGTATTTTTCCAATAAAGAATACACCTTCTCAACATTAAAAGAACCTTTATAAACGAGAAGGGTAATGCCATAGCTCAAAGGAACAAATGTACAATTGATAAGTCCATATGCCCATCCTAAATCTGCCCCTCCAAACAATAGGTCGTCATCCTCTACTCCGATTCCATATCGAACGTAAGGATAAGAACTTACTAGTATTTTATGCGCCCAAGCTGCTCCCTTTGGCAAACCAGTAGATCCGGACGTATATTGGATCACGCTTGGGTCCATCAAGTTTGTTGGTTCAGTTTCATGCTGCTCTGAAAAAGATTCTATAAATTCCCAAAACGTTAATCCATTTCCTAATAATCCGTCCGTTAAAATAAGTTTACTAGGAATAGATACTTTTTCTACTTTCTTTGCTTGTTCCTGATTGGTCACCAATATTTTACAATCACAATCTTCTAATCGATATTTGATTGCTTCAGGGCCAAAAGCTGTAAACATTGGTACATAAACCGCACCTATTTTCCATGTAGCCAGTACAGTAATAATAAGTTCCATGTCCTTACCGAGGAGCCCTGCAACTCGATCTCCTTTCTTTACTCCAAGGGACCTGAGTGCATTAGCCATGCGATTGGATTGTTCTTTTAGTCTCTGGTATGTCCATACATCCGTATTTCCCTCTGCATCTTCCCAATATATTGCAATCCGATTTGGGTCATCAGCCCAACGGTCACAGCATTCGTGCCCCATATTAAATCTTTCATTTACATTCCAGTCAAATGTTTTTAGTACCTTCTTCCATGAAAATCCATCTAAAAGTTCTGTATAATTCATCTTCTATCACCTCGTAAATAAATGAATAGATTCATTTCCCTTATTAAGTATTAAGCGCTTTCAAATGAGTTCAATTAAAACCTCAACTATATATATTGATAGTGATTTCTTCATCTGGAAAAAGGTTTACACAAAATCCTACCATGCTGCCTCTAAAAGTGATGTAATCTCTTTATGTAATTCATTGGTGTTCAAAACAAACGAATTTTCTTCTCCATTAATATCGAAAAGAATATTTTTTACTACTAAAGGTATACTCTCTTTCGGAACATCAAAATCTCTTAAGCAATGTGGAATTTCCAGGTCTTGGATAAGACTTTTAATTAATTCCGGCGCCATACTCGCATTTTCTACCACATTTCCCTTACGTAAACCTAAAGCTTCAGTAATTTGCGACTGTTCATCATACGTTCTAGGTAAAAGAAACTTCATTACATGCGGCAGCATAATGGCTGAGGTCATTCCATGAGGAATGTTATATGTTGCCCCTAATTGATGCCCGATACTATGTGATAGTCCTAACTTAATATTGACGACAGAAAATAATGACAGCCATGCCCCTACTTGACATTCTAGTTTCGATTCTAGATTAGTAGGATTTTTCTTTGAAATTGGTAAGTTATAATAAAGCTTTTTTAACGCCTGTAATGCTAAACTAGTGTTAATTGGATTTGGAACTGGAGTATATAGGGTCTCAACTGCATGATCGACGGCTCGAATACCTGTTGATATCCAAAGCCAATCAGGGGTCTCTTTTGTAAAAACTGGATCTAAAAATACGAGTTTAGGAGTCATGTTTAAATGAGAAAATTTATATTTTACATGATCCTTCCCTTTAGTAGTACCGGCTATGCTGGTAAACTCAGCTGCTGAAAGTGTTGTAGGAATGGCGATTTGAGGAATATAATCCAACATCAATGGTATCTTTTCTTTAATATTTTCCGAATAAGGATACAGTTCTTCTTCTGACTGGATCCCTTCAGTTAATACCAATGAAAGAATCTTTGCTGCGTCAATTGGACTGCCGCCACCGCAGCTTATTATTAGATCAGGATTAAAATGACGGATTTCTTTTAGATTCTTCATCAAAATGTCGCAGGGTACATGTTGTTTTGAACAGGTAACATAAATTTCAAATTCGTTTGCGTGTAGAGTACGGATCATGCTTTTATAGGCCTTTGTTTGTAATATACTATTGGTAGTGACAATTAATAATCGCTTACCATTAAGCTTGTTTATTTCACTTACAAGCTGTTCAGCTACGATATTGATCCCGTAATGAATCCGTTCTACAGGAAGATACTGATAAATCATTCTTGTTCCCCTTTCCATTCATTTTGCATTGTTAATGGAGAAACACCCCTGCTACAATGAAAAACTTCTTACTTAAATTAGGAAAATCAAACTGTTGTTTGTTTTAAATTATATAATAAATGATTTAATTTGTACATAATTTTCTAAATATTTAAATAACTTTTAATACTTAATATAAATTCAAAATTAACGCTAACCCGATCAATTTTTTGGTACTTAAATATAAAGTGAGACTTCCATTAGTAGGGCTTTACTTACCTAAAATGTAGTATAAAAAATAAATAAAAAAGCAGTGAAGTTCACGAATGAAACCTCACTGCTTTTATAAGTAGAAAATCCTTTTTCATTTTAAGTACCAGTGCACATATTTGTTTATTAGTACTACACCGCATTTTACTTTTAATATTTTCCTGTTTCAGAAACTTCATATGCATATGACATAAGATTATTAACTTTAGTTATTAAATTTGAAAAGCGTATGTCTTTCGTATGCCCCACTTTCCAACGATAATAATTTTGAATATAAAATCTTAAACGGCAGTATTTGAAGAAAATTGTTTGTTTAATGCATTTGTAATTTGGTCAAGAGCCTTATTAGCATCATCCATTAAGACCGGCATCCAGAAGAAACCGTGGATTTGACCCTCATATCTTACTAGTTCAACTGGAACACCTGCTCCTTTTAATCTATCAGCATATGCTTCTCCCTCATCACGCAAAACATCATATTCACATGTAATAACAAGAGCTGGAGGCAGGTCTGAAAGATCCTTTGCAAGAATAGGAGAAGCATAAGGATTTAATTTTTCATGATCATGATTAAAATATTGATCAGCAAACCAATGCATAGCAGTTGTTTCTAAATAAAAACCTTTGCCATTTTCCAGATAGGATTTTGTACTAAAGGAGAAATCTGTTACTCCATATAAAATAATCTGATAGGCAATATTTGGACCGCCGCGGTCTTTTGACATTAATGGAATAACGGCCGCTAGGTTACCTCCAGCACTATCGCCACATGTAGCAATACGGCTAGGATCCCCATTATAATTTGTAATATTTTCAGATACCCATTTTGTGGCGGAATAACAGTCTTCAATGCCAACTGGAAATTTATATTCAGGAGCAAGACGGTAATCGACAGAAACAACCAAACACTCGGTAGAATTTGCCAACGAACGACAAATTGGATCTACTATTTCCAAATCCCCCAGTACCCAACCGCCTCCATGGAAGAATACGATAACTGGAAATGGCCCTTCCCCTTCTGGAGTGTATAAACGAAGTGTAATCTCCGAGCCTTCTACAGGAATCTTAACATCTTCAATTTTAGCAACTTCTTGCACTTCCCCACGTAAATCTTTGTAAAAAGCTAAGAGTCCATCCCTATTCTCTTGTACAGACATTTCCTCGATTTTTGGGGCACCTGCTTCATAGGCAGCATTAATTTGATCTAGTAGATTCTTCACTGCTGGTTGTAATGTCATATTCAATTCCTCCAATTTCAAATCTATTTTTACTATTTTATAAATCTAGGAAACAAGAACTATTCATTATGGAAAGGGAATAGTAATGATTCTGTTCCTATTTCGTTGGATCTGGAAATCCATATAATTCTACTGCATTTTTATAAAGAATCTTTTCTCTAATGTCTTTTGGAATTTTAGCAAATACTGCATGAGGTGCATCGAATTCCCAATGAGGATAGTCACTACAAAATAGGAGTTTATTCGTACCAATCATCTCCATAATCTGTACTACATGCTTTGCATCTTCATGACGTTCAGGTTCAATAAATGGTTGAGTACCAAACCACATTTGATCCCTAACCTGCTGACTTGGCGGACGCTTCACCCAAGGAACTTCTCGCTTTAGATTTCTCCAATGGGTATCCATTGTATACATTAGATTAGGCAAATAAGCAAATCCACCTTCAACAAACACCATTCGTAACTCCTGATATTTCTCCAATACACCACCAAAAATAATGCTGTTTATTTGTGCCTGATACGTTAACCCGTTGTTCGTTTGCCCTTCAGGATAGTAGTTTCCTAGAACTGGTCCTTGTCTAAACAAACCACCTGGAACGGAAACATGGAACGTACAGACAAGCCCATTTCTCAGTGCTGCTTCCCAAATTGGATGATAACGCTTTTCTCCCCAACCGCCATAAGGGGAATGAATCGATAATCCAACTTGAATCATTTGTGGATGACTTCCTACACGATCAATCTCACGTGCAGCAGCTTCTGGATCTTGGGAAGCGATGACGACAGAACCACGTAGACTAGGATCCTTTGATAACCAGTGTTCAATTTGCCAGTCATTATAGGCACTTGCTACAGCTGTTGCCATTTCATGCTGAGGGGAAGCTGATAACATAAATGTTGAGTCTGGAAATAGAATAGAATTCGCATAGTTGTATCGATCCGCCACTTGTTCTTTATAAAAACTTAGTGAAGAACAACCAAGACCTCCTTCTGGAGGGATACTATCCATGCGGTGGCCTGCATTCGCAACAATAGCCATGACGGGAATTCCCGGAAAAACACCCTTCCATTTACAATCTGTCAAAAAATCTCTCCAATAATCACTTAAATACGGATTAAGATCTTCGTAACTATGAGGATTTGGATGGACATCACAATCAATAACTGGTAATTGGTTCTTCTTAACCGCAGATTGCGCCCCACTTTTTTCAATAGTTCTTGACATTTTTTTATCCCCTTTCAAAAATAGATAGATGTTTTAGGTGGAATGTGTGCGCTTTCAATTAAAAATATGAATTACTCAATATGTTTACGCGTATACGACGACATCGTCCCCTTCAATTTTCACATCAAACGTTTTAACCTTCGTGTTTTCAGGATCATGCATGGAACATCCATTCTCTACATCAAAACTCCAATGATGCCAAGGGCAATAAAGAAATCCTCCTGGTTTTTCATAACAGATTTCTTTTACTTCAGTTGTTGATCTTGCAGCACCTCTCAATACACCTTTTTCAAATTCCGCACCTTGGTGCGGACAAGCATTTCGCAAGGCATAATACCCATCGTCTTTTCGAACGACTATAATGGACATTCTTCTTACTTGGAAGACTTTCTTTTCACCAGATTGCAAGTCGTCTTTTTTACATACAATATTTCTTTCCAAATTTAGAACCTCCCTTTTTAATTAACAAACTAACGATTGTTTGAATTTATTATAACAAGATCAAATAATTGAATCAACATCGTTTTCCAAATTTTCTGAATATTATACCACAATCAATCCTTAAAGCTTAATAGACATCTTGATCCTTCCCTGCTTATCCTAAAATTAATAAAATCAAAACCTAATTTATGATGGAGCCTTAAATCTATTAAACTCAGTTTCTTGTTTTTCCTTAATTAGGTTGTTTGGGATATCCTATTTAGCGGTGGACCTTATATCCTACAAGTTCTCGATCCCAAGTACCCGATGTAATCCCTTCTTGGCGCAGCTTATATTTCTCCACTCGCTGGGACGTGTTTTTCGGCAGTTCCTCAACAAATCGAATAAAGCGAGGAACCGCAAAATAGGCCATACGATCCTGACAGAAATCAAGAAGTTCTTCATGCTGCAGTTCTTCCCCTTCTTTTACGATAACAACAGCCAGCACTTCTTCTTCTGATAGTTCAGAAGGAACACCAATTACAGCTGATTCAAAAACTTTTGGATGATCGTTAATTACTCGTTCAACCTCATATGACGATATGTTCTCCCCTCGTCTGCGGACAACATCTTTTTTGCGATCTAGAAAATAGAAGTAACCGTCTTCGTCCATTTTCCCGGTATCACCTGTATGGAACCACAAATTTTTCCATGATTCAACTGTGGCTTCAGGCATTCCATAATATCCTGAAAACATGATATAGGGTTCATTTGGCCTGCATACAATTTCCCCAGCCACCCCAGGTGGACAAGGGTTGTCATTTTCATCGTGAATTTCAACCTCATAAACCGGAACAGAAAAGCCACAAGATCCTTTTCTAAAAGAAGAAGCTGGGTTGTATAGTGCTGTTCCAAGTTCAGTTGAGCCGTAAACTTCGGAAATTTTCACTTGGAATCGATTCTCAAAGTCCTCATATATTTCCATCGGCGTAGGAGCCCCAAATACTTTTCGCACAGGGTTATCAGCGTCGTTTGAACGTTCTGGCTGCTTCATAAGCATTGTAAGTAAAGAACCCATAAAATTAAAAGCTGTTATTTGTTCCTCCCGGCAAATATCCCAAAATTTTGAAGCTGAAAATCGGCTGTGCATGACGACATCGCAGCCAACCAACAATGCTACCAGAATTGTCGTATAACGGGCATTGACATGAAATAATGGGAATGAGGTAAACAATCTATCTTCTGGACCATACTTCATTAGTTCACAAGCAGTTTTGGCGACACTAAAATTGGCTTTATGGCAGAGTATAACCCCTTTAGAAGGCCCTGTTGTCCCTGACGTAAATAAGATAAGCGACGGGTCTTTTGGCTCAATCGGAACATGAATAGTATCATCATTTGCCTTTAGGAAAAGTTTTGAATAAGAATGGAAAATAAATTTATTGAAAATTGGCTCATAATCATCCCCAACTACAATGACATGGCGAAGGTGGATAAGGTCGCTGGCGATGTTATTTACGCGTTCCACCCATTGTGAAGAAATAACAATGGCTTGGCACTCGGCTTTATTGAGAATGTAGGCAAGGAGATCACCTCTAAAAGCAGTATTTATCGGAACTTCGATCACACCAAGCCGTGCTAAACCTAACCATGCGGCTAAAAACTCAGGGCTATTTGGCAGCATAACTGCGCATGTTTTCCCCTTTGAAAGCCCAAGTGAGGTTAAAAAGTTAGCAACTTTATTTCCGCTTCGATGAAATTGATTATACGTCAGATCAGTATGATCAAATCGAACAAATCTTTCGTATGGCTTTGCAGCTGCGCGGTGTTCTACTATTTTTCCAAACGTTTCTAAACCTTGGTACATATTTTCATCTCCTTCTGCACTTTAGCTGTCAAAAGCTATATGAATCATATTTTTTATTTAATATTAATTACTGTTTTCCCTAATTGTTGGACAGGTTCATTTGCCCCTATTTTGAAATCACTGTACCTATCTTGAACAAACAATATTGCAATTGCTCCTAATATCCCAGGAATCGCAAAGCTTACAAAATTTAAATGTGTTGGTAAACTTAACCCCAATAGCAATCCACCAAAAGTTGGTCCTACAATTGCACCAATCCGCCCCATTCCGCTGGTCCATCCGACTCCAGTGGATCTTACATAAGTTGGATAAAATTTGGATGCATAACCGTAGTTGGTAGTGCCAGGCCCATTTGAGCATGCACCTGCAATAGCAACTAATAAGTACAAAATGATAGTCCCTGGTTTTAATCCAAGTAAACTTAAACTGATAGCACCAATGAGTAACATACCCGAGATGATCTTTTTCGGTGCTTTGCGGTCAGATAACCAACCTCCAGTAATATTTCCAACCATTACTCCAATATTTAATGCAAATAAAAATAGTAAACTAGATTTTAATGGATAGCCAGCTTGAACCATTAGCTGCGGAAGCCATGTACCCAAACCATATATCACTAATAAAGCCATGAATGATGTAATCCAGAACATGATGGTAGACATACCACGCTTTTCATCAAAAAGCTTTGCTACCGGTAATCCAGATTTAGGTAAATAAACTTCAAAGATGTCATCCTTTTTTGGTACATATGAAGGATTTAAACCTTGAAGTATGGAGCTGACTTTTTCATTTTCTTTTCTTACTACAAGAAAGGCTAAAGATTCAGGCATAAACTTAATCATGAATGGTACAGCAAATAAAGGCAGCCCACCCATAAAAAACATCCATTCCCAACCCAATCCTGGAATAACGGCAATCCCTATTAATGCTACCCCAATTCCTCCGATGGCAAATCCCGATGATATTAATCCAACCAACATACTTCTGCTAGACTTCGGCGAATATTCAGACATAATTGCAACTAGAAGCGGCGGCATCCCCCCGAGTCCAAGTCCCCCAATAAAACGATAAATGGAAAAATCCGTTGGTCCTTGAGCAAATCCAGTTAAGAAAGTAAAAAAACTAAAAATAATGAAACAAACGACTATCACCCTCTTGCGTCCCCAAATATCAGCTAAAATTCCACAAACCAGTGAGCCTATTAAACTTCCAAACATAGCTAAACTTCCGATAAAACCAGCTGTACTTGCCGTAATGCCCCATTCTGCGCTGATACTAGGAATAACTGAACCGAATACGACCATGTCATACCCATCACATAACATGATAAAAGCACACCATGCTACAACAGCTAAATGTACAAAGTTAAATTTGCTTTCATTTACTACCTGTACCACATTTATTTTTTGCATATGAATTCCTCCACGAATAGTTATTCATCTAAATTTTGAATCTTTGCTTACCGGTGAATTTTGTATCCGACGAGTTTACCTTCCATTTATCTGGTGTTGTCCCTCCAGCCTAAAGTATTGTCCATTCTTTGAGGACGGATACTCTGGAACTCGTTCATAAACCTTATATAACGTGGAACTGGTAAATGAGTTAATTTCTTCTGACAGAAGTGAAGCATTTCTTCCGGTTCAGTTCTGCCCCATCCTTTAAAGTCATGCGTTAGTTTCAAACTATAACAACTAAATATTCGTGCAATAAGTGGAGAATTTTATAAATTGGCTGATTCTATATTTTTATTTGTATGGTTTGGTTCATCTATACCCATCTTGAAATCACTGTACTTGTCCTGAACAAATACAATTGCTAGCGCCGCTATTGCAGCTGGTATTGCAAAGCTAATAAAATTCATTTGGGTAGGTAAGTTTAATTCTAGTAAAAGTCCACCAAATGCCGGCCCCGCAACTGCTCCAAAACGGCCAATGCCTAGAGACCAACCAACTCCAGTGGATCTAATGTGTGTTGGATAGAATTTAGAAGTGTATGCATTATTGACACATCCTGTACCTGTAGAGCATGCTCCGGCAATTGCGACTAGAAGGTACAAAATAATAGCGACTGGCTTAAATCCAAGTGCAGCTAAACAAATTGCACCTAGCACGAACATTCCAATAATCACCTGTTTTGATCCCTTACGATCGGCAATCCACCCTCCGCCAACCTGACCAAAAATAGCTCCAATATTTAATGCAAATAAAAACATTAAACTAGATTTTAGAGGATAACCCGCTTGAACCATAAGCTGTGGTAACCATGTACCCAATCCATAAACCATTAGTAAAACCATAAAAGATACGATCCAAAACATTATGGAAGAAATCCCACGTTTTTCGTCAAAGAGCTTGGTTACGGGCATACCGGTTTTTGGCAAATTAACTTCATATATGTCATCTTTATTCGGTTTATAGGATGGATTTAAACGTTTTAATAAACCACTTACTTTTTGGTTGTCTTCCTTTACTACAAGATAGGCTAAAGACTCAGGCAAATTCTTAATCATGAATGGTAAAGCAAAAAGTGGAAGACCGCCAATAAAAAACATCCATTCCCAACCAAATCTTGGAATAGTAGCAATTCCAAGTAACGCTACTAATATTCCGCCAATAGAAAACCCTGTCGACATTAAACCAATCAACATACTTCTATTAGACTTCGGAGCATACTCAGAGGTTAGCGCAATAACCAGAGGCGGCATCCCCCCTAATCCCAGTCCTGCGATAAAACGATAAATAGCAAAATCTGTTGGTCCTTGGGCAAAACCGGTTAATAAAGTAAAAATCCCAAAAAGAGTGAAACAAGCTAGAACAACTTTTTTCCGACCAAATAAATCTGCTAAGACTCCACATACCAGGCATCCTATTAAACTTCCAAACAATGTTAAACTTCCAATAAAACCAGCTGTACTTGCCGTAATTCCCCATTCTGCGCTTAGGCTGGGTATAACAGATCCAAAAACAACCATGTCATAGCCATCACATAAAAGAATAAAGGCACACCATGCAACAACTGTTAAATGCAAAGAGCTAAACTTGCTGTCATCAACCACTTGAACCACATTAATCTTTTGCATTTGCGTTCCTCCTAACTATTTGTACTTTAAATACATTTCTTCATTAACGTTGGACACTGTATCCAACAAGTTCACGGTCCCATGTGTCTGGAGTAATTCCATCCGCCCGGAGCTTGTATTTCTCAGTCCTTTGAGAAGGGGTTCTCGGAAACTCTTTTATAAACCGTATATAACGAGGAACAGCAAAATAAGCCATTCTAGGCTGGCAGAAGTCAAGCAGTTCTTCCGGCTTCAGCTCTTCACCTTCTTTTAAAATAACGACTGCCAGAACCTCTTCTTCTGAAAGTTCAGACGGTACTCCAACCAAAGCCGCTTCCTGTACTTTCGGATGAGTATTAATGACCCGCTCGATTTCATATGAAGATATATTCTCTCCTCTCCTCCGGATGACGTCTTTTTTTCGGTCAACAAAGTAGAAATAACCGTCCTCATCTATTTTGCCGCGATCGCCCGTATGGAACCATAAGTTCTTCCACGTTTCGACCGTTGCTTCAGGCATTCCGTAATAACCTGAGAATAAAACCCAAGGTTCCTTTGGACGGACAACAATTTCACCAACTACACCTGGTGGACAACATTGGTCGTTCTCATCATGAATTTCAACATCATAAACTGAAACAGCCTTTCCACAGGAGCCTTTACGGAACGATTCAGCACGATTGACCATCGCTAACCCAACCTCTGTTGACCCGTAGGCTTCAGTGATTTTTACATTAAAGCGGTTCTCAAAGTCTTCATATATTTCTAATGGTACCGGTGCCCCTTGAATCATTCGGACTGGATTATCGGCATCATCAGGACGTTTCGGCTGCTTCACTAACATTGTTAAGAGCGATCCCATATAAGTAAAGGTTGTAATTTGCTCTGCCCGGCAAATATCCCAGAACGTCGATGCGGAGAATCTCTCATGCATAACAACATCACTTCCAGCCAATAACGCTGGCAAAATCGTCGCATAACGAGCATTAACGTGAAACAGTGGAAATACTGTAAAGAAACGATCATCCGGACCATAATTCATCAAGTCACAGCATGTTGATGCAAGAGCGAAATTTGCTCGATGGCTTAAGATTGCTCCTTTGGATGGCCCCGTTGTACCCGAGGTAAAAAGAATAAGCGATGGATCGTTCGGTTTGATTTCGACATCCACTGGAGTGTCGCTTGCCCTAGCCATTACATTTTCGTAAGTATGACATAAAACTGGACTTGTCAGGGGCTCATAATCTTCTCCTACTACTATGACGTGGCGTAAATGTGTCAGTTCTTCTGAGATTTCCCTAATTCTCTCAATCCATTGTGATGAAATGAAGATGGCTTGACACTCTGCTTTATTGAGGATATAAGCAAAAAGATCCCCACGATATGCCACATTTATTGGAACCTCGATTACACCAAGACGGGCAAGACCAAGCCATGCCGCAAGAAATTCCGGGCTATTAGGAAGCATGACAGCACAAGTTTGCCCTTTTAAAAGCCCTAACGATTTCATCATGTTTGCTACCTTGTTGCCGTCTTGATGAAGCTGGCCATAGGTAAGGTCAGTATTAGAGAAGCGGACAAATCGAGAACAAGGCTTTTCCTCTGCGCGGTATTCAACTATTTTTCCAAATGTTTGAATTCCTTTGTACATTTCCTTTTTCCTCCCGGGATTTTTAAACAAACGTATGTTTGAATTTTAATTTCATAATAGATTAATAAGTATTGTAATTCATTACAATCATTCCAAAGTTAAACAAGACGGAACTTTGGAATCGAAATTTCTTCTGACCAATCTTCAAAAGTGACTTCTACCTTCATTCCTATTTCCACACTTTTAAGTTCACATTGAACCACATTACTCATCATCGTTGGGCCTTCATCAAGCCCTATCAAGGCAATTACATAGGGTGCTTCGGCAAGGTATGCCTTTGTAATAGCACGGTGCATAATGGTGAAACTTTTGATTTTACCCCGGCCTGATGCGGGAACCCACTCCACACTTCTACTAGCACATTCCGTACACATAATTCTTGGATAGAACTGATGGTGACCACAGTCTGAACATTGCTGAATCAGGAGCTCATGGTTACGGCAGCCTTCCCAATATCTAGCTGTTTCTACTGTTGGACGCGGAAAAATTTTTCCAGAATGATCAATCATGAGTATCGACCTCGCATTAATAGCACTCTCCTTTTATCCTAGAATATCTTGTCGTTTAGCTTCTCTCTCTGCCAAGAATAAGCGTAGTATGACTGGACATAATCCCGCCCTGCCCATGTACAAGAGCCACTTCTGCCCCCATAACTTGGCGATCCCCAGCCTGATGGCGAAGTTGAAGAACTGCTTCAGTCAAGGCAAACATCGACCCCGGATTTCCTGGATGACAATGTGATAGCAGGCCTCCGTGAGTGTTTATAGGAATCTTACCGCCCAGTTCGATTGCCCCATTTTCAACGAAAGCTCCCCCTTCTCCTTTTTTACAAAAACCGAGATCTTCTAATTCAATAAGGACTGTAGGCGTAAAACAGTCATATAGCTCGGCAAAATCCATGTCTTCCGGACCTAAGCCTGCCATTTCATATGCCCGTCGGCCAGATTCGACAGCTGCTGAAGTGGTAAGGCTGCGTGCCTGGCTAATATGCTCGTGACTATGGCCTTCACCAACCCCCAATAGATAAACAGGCTGGTGTGGGAAGTCCATTGCCCGTTCTGCAGAAGTTAGAATAACCGCGGAACCACCATCAGAAATTAAAGAGCAATCTAACAGATGTAAGGGATCGGCTATCATTCTTGAATTCACTACATCTTCTACTGTGATCAGTTCCCTCATCTGAGCGGCTGGATTCAGACTTGCGTGCTTACGGCAGGCAACAGCAACAGCAGCAAACTGCTCTGCAGTTGTACCGTATTTCTCCATATGTGCTTTACCAATCAATGCATATAGCGATGGTACGGATGGACCATACGGTAATTCGAATTGTGCGTGACCAGCAGATACCTGCATCGCCATTGCCTGTTCAGGAGACAATCCACTTTTTAAACTGTCGGCCATTGTGATCAATACTGTATCGCACATTCCTGATAAAATGGCAGAAGCAGCGTGATGAAGAACGGAAAAAGTCGTTCCCCCGCCTGTATTCACACTCAAACAAACGCGTGGGAAAATTTGCATGTATTCAGCTATTGCCTCCGCATGATACATATAAGGCTCAGCAAATGAATTACAGGTAATTAAACCATCAATCTTATCTTTGCTAATTCCGGCATCAGCCAGTGCACGGAGGCCTGCGTCGACACAAAGCTGGGTCGCGCTCATATGAGGTACCATCCCAACTTGCGTATCTGCGGCTCCGATGATAGCGACTTTTCCGCGTATTGATTCCATTTTTCCCCCTTCTTTCTTTACCAGTTTCCGTTGAATCGCACAACGGCCATACCAGGAGCGATGATCTCATCGGCCTCATTTTTAACGTTTATCGTTACCTCATAGAAAATTACAGTTTTGTTTGACAGAATCATGATCCCTTAAGAATATGTGTAGACCGCTGTCATAGTCTCATCCCAAAAAATTAAAGAAAACCTTTGAATAAATCTATTCACTTAAAAACGGGGTAAATGTGTTCATCATTTACCCCATTTTTTCATTTCACTTATTTTGGATTAATTTTTACCCTAAGAAAACTGCTCGTGTATGTTCAGTATCCAGATATTCCTTTACTTTCTTAATCTTCCCGTCTTCAATCTCGAATAGGAAGTGGTACAAATTATTATAGACACGGCCATTATTTAATTCACAATATGACTCTGTCTCTACGGCAACACGGTTGCCTTCTGCTGTTATGGCTAGAGGAGTTAAACGAATCGCTCCAGTTTTAGTCGTGCTAGCTAATCCTGAATTCATTTCTCTAAATGCCTGCATACCCTTTTCACCAGAAATTCCCTCAATGTTGCCCGCAACCCACCACGTTGCCGAATCAGACAGAAATGACATAAATGCATCAATATCCCCTGTAGAAAATGTTTCCATAAAGTTTAGGATTAGTTCTTTATTTGTTTCTTCAATTTTCCCCATTTTTTAATCGCTCCTTTATAAAATAAATATGATCATGCTTCAGGGAATTACACCCCTTTAATTGTTTTATATGAGTTGATAAAACTACCATAAATAAAATGCGAAACGCTACAGAGAATTTTTATAACCAAACGTTTGTTTTAAAAAATAGACTGTTTTATTCTACATTACGTAAAACATGGATTTCATTTTTATTTATTGAGAACCCCATCCTCCATCAACCTTCCATACCTGACCAGGAACAAAGTCTGCTTCCTCTGAAGCAAAGAAAGGAATTAAATTAACATAGTACCTTTGCCCCTTCATGACCAAAACGGAGAGCAGCTTCTTTTCCAATCCCTGAACCAGCACAGGAAACAATCGCAACTTTGTCTTTAATTCTAATAACAATCCCCTCCGCTTTAAACTCAATTTACAAGTCTTCTAAAAAACTATCATTTTGGCATTAGTCTTGATACATCCCTCCTTTCAAGTAACTAACAATAATAGATTAGGTGTTGCTTAAAAAATTAATCCACAAAAAATCCAGCTTTTAGCAAAATATTAAGAAGTCATGTAATTTATTGCAGTAGAGTGTGGTTTTAATCAGTTAAGGCGGGTTTAATGCACAAACTTTAGGTAATCTTTTTAAATTAAATTACTCTAAGCAGTAGGCAAATGAAGGAAAAGTGTTAGTGAGGTGGTTTTTGATCTTCACGATTACGCGCTTACATCTTGGATATTGCTTCTGTTAAATATTGTGAGAAAAAAACTCGTAAATCTAGAGTTTACTTTGGCCAAACACATGTTTAATGAGATTGCCAAAAGGCAACCTATAATATAAAACAAACAACCATTTGATTTATATTATAGCTAAGCTTTTTTAATTTTGCAAGAATATTCTGATTTTTTTAATTTGTATACATCTTTTTCATAACTGGAATATTTTTGCAAATGTAAAGGGGCACAGTTTATAAAAGCCCCTCGGCTCGGTATGAGCTTTATTGTTATTTTAATAGCAATGATTTCATAATTTTCCCTGGAAAGCATGAAAGTGAGCATAGGACCATTTCCTGCTTCACATTGTTGGACTAGATGTCTTTTTCTCTTCTTTTATTACAGCTGCTGGTCTACTAGCTTGAGAACCCAGGAGCACCCCAGACCCAATGAAGAAAAATCCTACTATTTGTAACACCAAAATCGGTTCATCTACTATCAATAATGAAGCAATTGCTGCAACGAGCGGAATTCCGTTCATAAAAATGGCGGATTGACTAGGACCGAGAACACTAATCCCTCGATTCCACAGCATATTCCCTACTCCTAGAGGAAAAACACCTAGATAGAGTAATAATAACCAAGGACTTATACTAGTAGGCAACTCACTCCAACCTTCCATCGTTAGTTCCCAGACTGACATAGGAAAGTAACAGATTGAAGAAATAGCAAAGATGTAAAAACTAATGATTTCCGGTGAAACCTTTATATCCGTTGCTTTTTTTATAAATATAAAGCTTATACTAAAAGTTAATAAGGCGACAGCGACATAAAAATCACCAATGTTAAAGGATAAATTAATTAAGTTTGTGATTGCCCCTTTTAATACAACCAGCGAAACACCAATAAAACCAAGACTAATACCAAGGACTTGCTTCCAGTTTAAAGGAACACTAAAAACCAAAAACGAAATTAAGGCAGTAACTAATGGGGTTAATCCCATAATAAGTGAGGCATTCGTGGGTGAAGTATATTTTAGCCCAATTAGGAATACGACATTATTAATTACAACACCGAAAACAGAAGCACCTAAAACATAACCCCAAGCCTGCTTATTTCTTGGCATAATAAAAGGGGAATTTCGAACAAACCAAATCAAGGCAATCGTTGCAAAAAGGTTCCGAAAGAATAATAGACTCCAAAAAGGGAATTGCTCAACCAGTATTTTCGTTAGGACGAAATTACTTCCCCACATAATTATTACAAGGGATAATATCCATTTTATTTTTGTATGAGTCAAGTTTTCACCTATTTTCAAATTTTGATAGAAACAGGAGAACCCTGCTCTTTGACTCTACATATTGTCCAAGCCGATGAGATCCGTTAGTGAAAGGGGTCCGATCGGGTGGTTTGCCCCAAGCTTCATACCTTCATCCATATCCTCAGCGCTGGCAGTTCCCTCTGTAAGAACAAAATTAGTATTTTTAGTAGGTGTTCAGCATAAATATTAGCAACATCCTCTTTACTCTGTTCACCCTTTAACGTCAAGTATATTCTTTGAATTATGTAAAAATTAAATAAACTTTGGCGGCTTATTTGGAAGAAAATTTGAAACAGCCAACAATTCATAAAATTGCTGGCTGTTTTTTTCTATCTAATTGCCTACTACAGTCTCGCCAATTTTAGAAGTTTGCAAAGAAAATCCCTCATAGCCATTAGAAGCAACTTCGGTGATTTTTTGGTTATATGGTCCATAACCCCCAACGTAAATTTGGAAACCCTGAGCCTTACCAGTGATATTCGCACCTGTATACCAAGATTCAGTCTTGGTATACAGCGTGCTGTCGGCCAATTCTCTGCAGTGCTGACTCCAAGCATCTTCCGCTTCCACCTTTGCTTCAATTGCGTTCACACCATGCTTGCGAAGATATTCGATACAATCCGATATCCATTCAACATGCTGCTCAATTGCTACCGGCATGTTTCCAAGTACGGATGGACTCTCGGGGCCGGTAATCATAAACATATTCGGGAACCCGGCTGTAGAAATGCCTAGATATGTTCTTGTTTCTGCTCCTCCAGCCCATTTCTCCTTTAATGACACCCCGTCTTTACCACGAATATCGATCTTAAATAATGATCCCGTCATCCCGTCGTAACCGGTAGCAAAAACGAGAGTATCCAGTTCATATTCCCCTTCTGCCGTTTGCAGCCCACTAGGCGTGATTTCCTTAATAGGTGCTTTCTTCACATCTACTAAGCTAACGTTCTCACGGTTATAGGTTTCAAAATAGTCGGTATCGATGATGGCACGTTTCGTACCGTAAAAATATGTTGGCGATAGTTTCTCAGCTGTCTCTCGGTCAGTTACGATCTCGCGTATCTTAGAGCGGATGAATTCGGAAGCAGTTTCATTGGCAGCCTCGTCAGCAAGTAAATCGTAATAAGAAAACAGCATCGCCGGCCCGCCTTTCTCCCAGGCCTCTTCATAAACTTTCTGACGTTTTTCCGGTGAATCCTCAAGCGCTGAGCGGTCTCCAGGCTTTATTGGTAAGCCGCCAAGGGATGCGCGTATTTGCTGCTTAATCTCGCTGAAGTTTCCCTTTGCTTTCCGTACATAATCCGGGTCATACGGGTGGTTTCTCGCTGGAACGCTATACTGCGGGGTCCGTTGAAATACGGTAAGGTGGCCCGCCTCCTGGGCAATAACTGGAATAGCCTGAACACCACTTGAACCAGTACCGATGATACCCACCCGCTTTCCTTTGAAATCCACTTTTTCATGCGGCCAATGCCCTGTATGGTACCACTCACCCTTGAAACGATCTAAGCCTTTAATGTTGGGTAAATTGGCGGTTGAAATACAGCCTGCCCCTGTAATAAAGTACTTGGCCGATACGCTGTTGCCATCATCCGTAAAGATCTGCCACCTATCCGTCACCTCATCATAGTGGGCAGCAGTAATTCTAGTTTTGAACTGGATATCCCGCCTTAAATCAAATTTATCTGCCACGAAGTTGAGGTAACTCAAGATTTCCGGCTGGACAGGGTACTTAGAATTCCATGTCCATTCCTGATAGAGTTCTTCAGAGAATGTATAGTTATAATAGATGCTTTCCGAATCGCACCGTGCTCCGGGATAGCGATTCCAATACCATACCCCGCCGACATCTTCAGCCGCCTCAAAGACCTGAGTGGAAAGACCAGCCTCACGTAGGCGATAAAGCATATACAGACCTGAAAATCCTGCACCGATGACGACCGCGTCTAAATTGGTAACCTGATTTTTCTTTAATTGCTGTTTAGTAGATGTCATTCCTATTCCTACCTCCTCATATTTGTAAGCCTGTTTATTTATAACTTTTTTAATTGATATCTCTCAAAAACCGGACAATATTAGAAATAGATCCTTTAATCCTTTCTGAAAAAACCGCCATGTTAGTGAAATACCCATGTACCAATCCTCTCTCCGTGAACGATTCCACTGGCACTCCAGCCTCCTTTAGACGTTGTGCATAGGCAAGTCCTTCATCACGAAGTACATCATTTTCTGAGGTAATCACATAGGCTGGTGGGAGATTACTTAAATCATCAGCTCGTAAAGGTGCGAGATATGGATCTTTCTTATCCGCTGTTGAGCGAATGTAATGGTTGCCAAACCAGACCATTAAGTCACTATCTAAGCCAAACCCTTCAGCAAACTCCCGGTAGGATGGGCTATCATACCCTGCATCAGTTACTGGATAAATTAAGATCTGAGCTGCAATACCCGGCCCTTTACGATCCCTGGACATCAGCGAAACTACTGCAGATAAATTACCACCCGCACTATCTCCTCCAACAACTATATCGGAAGCGTTTCCATTGAATGACTCAGCATTTTCACTTACCCATTGCAAGGCTGCATAAGAATCTTCTGCAGGAATAGGAAATTTATATTCAGGAGCAAGGCGATAATCCACGGAAACGACAATCCTTCCGGTTCGATTTGCAAGCATTCGACAGCTTGCATCAGCTATTTCGATATCCCCGATAACCCAGCCGCCGCCGTGGTAATAGACAAAGAGAGGAAAAGGTCCCTGCCCTTCCGGCGTGTAAATTCTAACTTTTATTTCAGCATCCTCGTCAACAGGAATCAGTCTGTCCTCAACCTTAGCAAGCGTTGCCAGCTCTACCTCCACAGGGGGAGCCAGTGCAAACATATCCCTTACAGACTGTGGTTCTAACGCTTGAATGGTCGGCATTTGACTAAACATTTCCAAATATAACTTTGCTTGCGGATCCAGATTTATCATTGAAATCTTCCTTTCCCAAGTAGACTAGTTTCATATTTTCCAAGTGTGTAAATTTTCCTTCTCCTTAAAATAACTTGTAATTTACTGTTTAGTACTCAGGACAATAAATGAATTAACGTTACTCATACTTTGTAACAACAAAGGTGCCTGTGTTCGTAAAATTACTCATTCCTTCAAAAATAGAATTGACCTCTGAGAGTGAGATCTCCCGGTTCACCATTTTGCCTGGTGTCAACCGTCCTTGGGCAACCAATGGCAGCATAGCATTGAAACGATGGGCCGGCATACCCAGCGTCGTTACAAACTGAATTTCATTCATAACCATATGATCAACCGGAAGTGAAATAAATCCTGCTTCTTTCTTCGTCGTAACACCAATTTGTAAGTGACGCCCGCTTTTTGCCAAACTGTGGATGGCGTTAATACATGTTTCCGTGATTCCAAGTGCATCAACAGAGACATCTGCACCACCATTGGTCAGGTCCTTTACTGCCTCAACAGGGTTCGTATTTTTACTATTAATTGTATAAATTGCTCCCATTTGCTTTGCCAACTGGAGATTTTCATCATTTATATCCACACCAATAACATTAGCCCCCATAGCTGTTGCAATGTTGATGGCAGATAATCCTACACCTCCACATCCATATACAGCAACCCATTCACCCGTCTGAACTTTTACGCGGTCATTAATTCCATGAAACGCGGTCATAAAACGACAGCCAAGTGCTGCAGCATCGCGAAAGCTTACTTCCTCAGGAATGTGAATTGTATTAAATTCTCCTCTAGGTACCGCTACATATTCCCCATATCCACCGGAATAAGCAAGACCAGGAACTAAAAATGAATCGCAAAGATGTGAGTTTCCTTTTAGACAATGTGGGCAAGTACCATCACTGCCCGAAAACGGGATTATTACTCTATCCCCTTTTTTAAAGTTCCTTACATTCTTGCCAACTTCCTCAACGATGCCGCTGAATTCGTGGCCCATGATTGGAGTTGGAGCAGACATATCCCCTACCCAAAAGTGCCAATCACTTCGACACACGCCATTTGCCTTTACATGTACAAGTACGCCATCATCATCAATTGTTGGATCGGGTACTTCCTTCACAACACACTTTTTGATATCTTCTAAAACTAGTGCCTTCATAGCAAAACCCCCATATAAAAATTGGAATCTTAATAAATGATTCGTCGTCATTTCTGTTATTAATAAAATTCTGCAGTAATCCGTTTGCTCAAATCCTTATCCACTAAAGGGTTCGGCAGCGGCAGCCCTCATCTCCACAGTCATTTTTAGAGAAGAGGAGTGCCCTATCAAATAAGTTCTATTAGAATCTATTTTTTTATATTAAAAAGAAAATATATTCTACCATCTATTCAAAACAGTAATTCCAGGTGTCTTAAACTGCCCCATATCCATCAGAATATCTGCTGCTTCTTCTAGTCCGACTGTTTTCGTAATCATCTTTTCAGGCTGGAGCATTCCGCTTTCTACCATGCGCATCATATATGGAAAACGGGAAACAGGCATATTGGCTGAACCAATTAGCTCCAGTTCCTTTACAACAATTAGGTCAATTGGCAATTCAACCTTTCCTTTTTCATCCTGAGATGTAAGCCCTACTTGTAGATGTCTGCCTCTTTTCCTTAGGCTGTTTATTGCATTTTGACAGGTTGCGGCAATCCCTAATGCATCCACCGCTACATGGGCACCACCATCTGTGATCGTAATAATTTCTTGGACGGCATCTTTTTCTTTTCCATTAATAACAATATCTGCACCAAATTCTTTTGCTAGTTTTAACGCCTCATCATTAATGTCAACAGCAATCACTCTAGCCCCTATCGCTTTAGCAATATGTACAAGAGACAGTCCCAATCCTCCACTTCCATGAACAGCTACCCATTCCCCCGGTTGAACTTTAGCCTGGTCTACCAAACCATGAAATGCCGTCATAAATCTGCACCCAAGTGCAGCTCCTGCTTCAAAGCTTACACTGGCTGGTAAATGAACTGCATTACGATCAGCATCCGGTACGTGTACATACCTTCCATAGCCACCCCAATAGGTTGTTCCGGCAATACTGCCATGATCACAAATATTGGAATGACCGGTTAAGCAATACTCACATGTTCCTTCCCCGTGGGCATGTGGAACGACAACTCGATCACCCTTTTTATAATTGGTTACTTGACTGCCTACTTCCACAACTACTCCGGAAAATTCATGTCCTAGTACGTGGGGTAATTCAGCTTGAAGGCCAATCCAATTCCAATCCCCCATCATGAAATGCCAGTCACTTCTGCAAATTCCATTAGCTTCAACTCGAATAATTACACCGGTATCTGTTAATGCTGGTACAGGAACTTCCTTAACCTCCATCTTATGGCCAATCTTAGTCAACACAAGTGCTTTCATCAATATTCCTCCTCGTAACTATTTAAATTTTGGTCGTCTTAAGAGGTTCATGATTGCCAAAAAGCATTCTATAAAACTATCCATAAATTACGACTTCTAAAAATCTGTAAAAGAATGATTCTATTATTTGATACTTCCTAAGCAGAAATAAGGATGATCGCTGAACCACCGTCTGTTCCAACACTCATGCAATAGGTGGGAATATTTGCAAATACACTGCTATTCCCTCGGCTTGATAAATATACGGCCGCACCAACAATTGCTACTTTTCCGCGTATTTAAAGGTTATCTTCGGTCATACTTTTTAGATATGACCGAGGGCATATTTTAACTGCAGGATAACGCTTACATTCTATTAATCTAAATTAACCCAAACATTCTTAATCTCTGTATACATATCAATGGAAGCAGCACCATTTTCTCTGCCAAGTCCACTTTGTTTATATCCTCCGAACGGCGAGTTTGGCTCCACAATATTGTAAGTGTTTATCCATACATTACCTGTTCTTAGCGCATGGGCTACTTTATGGGCTTTGCGAATATCAGTTGTACAAACCCCTCCCCCTAAACCATATACAGTTTGATTCGCTTGTTTAATCACTTCATCAATATCATCAAAAGGAATTCCGGAAACGATTGGCCCAAAAATCTCTTCTCTTGCAATCGTCATGTCATTATCAACATTTGCCAGTACAGTTGGTTTAACAAAATGACCCTTAGCCAGTTCTGCTTCTGTCGCATCTCCGCCAACGATCATTTCAGCTCCTTCTTTACGTCCAATCTCCAAATAATTCAATACCCGTTTTTTCTGTTTAGCCGAAATTAGCGGCCCGATAACTGTATCTTGGTCAAAACCGTTGCCTACTTTATAATTTTTAGAAATATCTGCAAGGTCCGCTAAGAATCTATCGTAAATTTTACTTTCAATAAACAGCCTTGAACCTGCAAAGCATACTTGGCCAGTATTAAAGAAAATGGAATTTGCAGCATTAGCAAGCGCTGCTTCATAATCGGCGTCTGCAAAAATAATATGTGCCGATTTACCACCCAGTTCCAGAGTAACTTTCTTGATATTGACAGCACTGTTTTGAATGATTTGCTTTCCGACTACCGTTGAACCTGTAAAGGCTATTTTATCTACGTCAGGATGCGAAGCAAGTGCCGCACCTACTGTTGGACCATATCCAGTGACAATGTTGACAACCCCATCAGGAAAACCAGCCTCTTGGACAAGTTCAGCAAACCGCAATAAACTAATTGGAGTCTCCTCAGACGGCTTTACGATGACTGTATTTCCTACGGCAAGTGGTGCCGAGATTTTCATTATCGCGTTCATTAACGGAGCATTCCAAGGGACTATGCCGGCACAGACACCAATCGCCTCACGTCTTGTATAATTAAAAAAGTTTCCTGGAGTGGAGGAAGATAATGTTTCACCTGCTATTTTCGTTGCCCATCCAGCGTAATAGCGGAAATTCTCTGCAGCAGCATTGGCAAATCCAATTGTTAATCCGACTGGCTGTCCGTAATCAAGTGTGTCTAAGTGTGCTAATTCCTCTGCATTTTCTTCAATAAGGTCAGCTAGCTTTAAGAGAAGCTTTGCACGTTCATTTGGCTTCATTTTTGGCCATGGTCCCTCTTCAAATGCTTTTCTCGCTGCAGCTACGGCACGTTCAACATCTTCTTTATCCCCCTCAGCAGCCGTCGTAATTAATTCTCCGTCAGCAGGATTTCTGATTTCTGTTCTTTTTCCGGAAACTGCATCTACCCATTTTCCACCAATAAACATTTTCAACGGCTTCGATGTGAACTTTACAGCTTTAGAATTCAATGCGATTAAAGTGGACATAAAAAAAATTCCTCCTTATTAATTGAAAATGAATTAGAGTATAGCAATGTCTTAATACGCATTTTTATTATAGAAAACATCGTAGATATATCCAATAATCAAAATATTTAGAATTGTACAACAATGTACATTTTTTTATATACTGTATAGTAAAGAGAAAATATTTTTTGAAAGAAGGTTGTGACAATGATAAAGACAACTGATAAAAGGGTTACCCGAACTAAAAAATCTTTTAAACATGCGCTACTATCTTTATTGAGGAGAAAACATTTTGATGAGATTACCATAACCGACATTGTCAAGGAAGCAGACTATAATAGGGGGACTTTTTATATTCACTACGAACAAAAAGAGGATTTATTACAAGAGATAATTGATGACATCTTTAAAAAGATGCTTATATCTTTCAGAAATTCATATATAAAATTAAAAAATGAAGCCAACATAATAGACCTTTCTACCATTGCTTTATTTGACCACTTTATCGAAAACAAAGAATTTTACCAGGTGATGTTAGGTCCGAATATTAATCATAATTTCCAAAAAAAGATGATCATGGTACTGGACAAACACTTCAGAGAAGATATTGATTTTGCCCTAAATGAAGCTGATCCGGACATCGACAGTGAGCTTTTTTATACGTATCGTGTCCATGGTATGATCGGCATTATTTTGGAATGGATCAATAGCAATTTCACCCATTCAAAAGTCCATATGGCTGAGCAAATTGTAAAGATCGCAACCTTTCAGACGAAAAAGGTTTATATTAAATTGGAAGGATGACAACAAAAAGGTAACCACCATATAATATGTAAATAATATGGTGATTACCTTTTGTTTTCTTTGTTATCTATCATGCTGCTTTCCATTAGTTAAAGATAAGCGAGGATTACAGTCTTAAAATCTTGATAGGTTTCTAAATATTTAATCCTTATAAAGGAAAAATCAAGTTCATCAATATAGCACTAATTTTGCTATGAATCTTTAATTAGAGATTTATTAGAATAAGAGAGCATCAAGAGCATATTGACCAGGTCCTGCCAAAGCGATACCAAGTGCAACTGCGATTAAGATCAAGTTAAATTCATACCCATTATTTGTTCCCCAAAATCCATTCGGACCATGAACCTTTGCAATTGCCACTACCATTGTACCGGCAATCATAATACCAGCAAGAGGAGTAAGCAGGCCTAATACAAACAAAACTCCGCCAACAAATTCTGCTAATCCTGCAAGGAGTGCCATGGTAACGCCAGGTTTAATTCCAAGTGATTCCATCCACCCGCCAGTACCCTTTAGTCCATAGCCACCGAACCAGCCAAATAATTTCTGTGCACCGTGACCCATGAATGCAACACCCATTACCAATCGAATTAGTAATAAACCAATACTCATCATTTTTATTTCCTCCTAAGTTATCATTAGTATTTATTTTATCTCGATTTCAAGATACATGTTCTAAAAATTTATGCTTCTACTATTTATTAACTTTTTTCAAAAGACTTACCATTGTTTGAGCATCTTCATCAGTCAAAGAACCAAACATATTATTGATCATTTCTTGATGCTTTGGCATGACTTTTTTCATTAAATCTATTCCAGCATCCGTTAATGCAACAAAGATGACTCGGCGGTCATCAGGACAGGGGCTCCGACTTAATAGGCCTTTCTTTTCTAACTTATCAATAACATAGGTCATCGAACCACTAGATATTAATATGCTCTTGCCGATCTGATGAATTGTCTGCCGCCCTTTATGGTAAAGTACCTCTAGAACTGAGAATTCCGTAATACCCAGCTTGTTTTTGTTCATTTCTTCTCCAATCCGTTCCTGAATGGCTTTAGATGTTTGCATTAAAACAAGAAAGGGTTGGTTTGTGCACTGTTTTTCCACTTTTTCACCTCCTGGATTTATCTCGAATTAATATATCTTTAATATGAGATAATAATACTGCTTATATTCTTCTCTGTCAATAACTTTTAAAAAAACCTCCAAGGCAGACTAGTAAGAGAATAAACAAGCTCGCTAATATGACAGTCTGGAGGGTTATTTTCATGCAATGCACTTATTTTCAATCCTATAATACTCATAGTTCGATTTCAACCTTTCCATAAACGATCAAAAGCTGAATTTGCCATGTGATTCTACATATTTGCTAAGTGATTCTACATGTTTGCCGTGTGATTCTACATGTTTGCCGTGTGATTCTACATATTTGCCATGTGATTCTACATATTTACCGTGTGATTCTACATGTTTGCCGTGTGATTCTACATGTTTGCCGTGTGATTCTACATATTTGCCATGTGATTCTACATATCGCTAAGTGATTCTGCATATTTGCCATGTGATTCTACATGTTTGCCGTGTGATTCTACATATTTGCCGTGTGATTCTACATATTTGCTAAGTGATTCTGCATATTTAGCATGTGATTCTACATGTTTGCCGTGTGATTCTACATATTTGCCATGTGATTCTACATATCTATTAAAGGATTCTCCATATATAGAAATTTCTCCGTTAGATTTCACATAGCGCCCAATATCTACAATAGGAATGACCAAAGCCATAAAAAAAGAAGGTCAGGTCTAAACTAAAACCTACCTTCCTTTCCTATTTTCTTATCCTACGGTGCTTGAACGCTGTTTGCCAAGATATACTTCCACCTGATGTGTTTGACCATCATCGACTAGCTTTAGTGAAGTCTGATTTCCAGCTTCTTTGCCATCCACCACCCATTTCACTGGAACGCTATGCTCCTGCTGACAGTAGATATCAAGTGAATAGGTGGTTTTACCAAATCGATAGTCAATACTGAAGGATTTCCAATCAGACGGAACACAAGGTTGAATCGAAAGTTGGTTTCCTTGAAGCTTGACCCCTAAAATATATTCCAGTCCGGCTTGATACATCCATCCGGCAGCACCTGTGTACCATGACCAGCCACCCCTGCCTTGATGAGGACTGGCCGTGTAGACATCAGCTGACATGACATACGGTTCATTTTCATATATTTGCACTTCACGGAAAGTGTCCGTATGGGTGATCGGGTTAAGCAGTGAAAATAGTTCGAATGCCTTATCATTACGCTCCAACATTGCCCACGCACAAATCCCCCAAATAACACCGTGGGTGTACTGTCCGCCATTTTCGCGAATGCCCGGCGGGTAGCCTTGAATATACCCTGGACTTGGTTTCGTTTTATTAAACGGTTTTGTCAATAAACGGGCTAGATTTAAGTCACGATCGACAAGCTCTCGATCAAAGGAAGACATCGCCCTTTGTTGCCGATCTATCTCGGTCCCTTGGGAAATAACAGACCACGACTGTGCAATTGCATCAATTCGGCATTCCTGATTCGTATTTGAACCAATCCATTCCCCCGTATCAGTGAATGCACGGCGAAACCAAGATCCATCCCAAGCATGGCGGTTTAGACTCCGCTCTAATTCCCGGATTGACTGTTCAAATTGTTCCACGACAATAACAGAAATCATTTTTTCCCCGAGTCTTACAAATCGTTTAAGAATATCGAGCAGGAACCACCCCAGCCAAACACTCTCGCCCCGCCCCATGGCACCAATTCGGCTCATTCCATCATTCCAGTCGCCAATCCCCATAAGCGGAATTCCATGCTCGCCAAATTTCAATGAATGTCGAATAGCACGCAAGCAATGCTCCAGGAGTGTGGCTGTTTCCTCGGATACCACTGTATCTTCATATCGTTCTAATTCATCTTCTTTTAAGACCTCGCTGTGTAAAAATGGAACAACCTCATTTAGAATATCGTCATCGCCTGTCTGTTCGATATACCGCGATACCGTGTAAGGCAGCCAAAGCAGATCATCAGAAAATTTCGTTCGAATTCCTTTATCCGTTTCCTGGTGCCACCAATGCTGGACATCCCCCTCTTGGTATTGATGGGCAGCGTTAATCAGGATTTGCTTTCTTGTAATAGAAGGACTTACATGTAAAAAAGCGAGTGAATCCTGCAGCTGGTCACGGAAACCAAAAGCCCCTCCTGCTTGATAGAAAGCGGTTCGAGCCCACAAGCGACAGGCTAGTGTTTGATAGAGGAGCCAGCCATTCATCATGATATCCATCTTCCGATCCGGTGTCTTGATCTGTACCTGACCGAGAGTTTCTTGCCAATAATTGTTCACACTCGTCTGCGTATCATGAAAGGCAGACGGTTGACTATATTGATTAATCAGTGAAAATACCTCTTCATTCGAAGCTGCACAGCCCATTACTAATATGAAGGTTACCTCTTCATTTGCTGCCAGTTCGACCGTGGTTTGCAACGCACTGCAGGAACTTGAAAAAGTCCCCGTCCGCTTCGAAAGCTTTTCTTCCAGTAGGGCTGCAGGGTAGGCTAATGTACCACCAGGTCCAATGAATTCTGCGCGGTCACTTGTCCAAGAATACGATGAATTCGCTTTAGAATCAGGAGTTGAAATATGCATGAAGCTAATCGCATCTCGAAACGTTTCTTGGTAGGTATTGCTTGCAAGCAGGGCTTGATGCCCTTCATTCCATTCGCTAACGATATATGGTGCCTGCGCTTCCCGCGTCACTCCAAGAACCCATTCTGCATAATAGGTAATCGAGATTCGTTTTCGTATTTTACTTCTATTTTTCAAGCGCAACTGGATCAGCTTTAAAGAATCTTTCAATGGAACGATCATTTCCATTTTGTGTGCTACATCCCCATCTTCCTTTTCAAACCGGCTAAATCCTTTTCCATGAGTAACCTTATACGTGAATTGATCCCCTACTGGTTTTGGTGTGGCCGACCATATTTGATTTGTATCAAGATCACGTAAATAGATACACTCCCCTGGTTGATCAAGTATTGGATCATTTGACCATGGTGTGAGCTTACATTCACGTGAATTGCGCCACCAGTTATATCCAGTACCAAAATCAGTTATTAAACAACCGAAACGTTGATTGGCGACGATATTACTCCAAGGTCTGGGCAGATATGCTCCTTGCCGGACGTAAGCTTGATACGCCTGTCCGCCCTCAACAAAACCGCCCCAGCCATTGAAAAATTCACCTTCAGTTGTTGGACTGGAGGGCGGAGCTTCCCAATGACCTTTTTGTACAGGCGCAATCATACGTTTTGGAACAGCTTGCTGAACCTCGTCTAATCGCAATTGAGCCTTTACGCTAGGACCTCCTGCGTTCAGTACGACCCGTGCCGTTGCCCTAAGGAGAGTTCGTTCCTCCTCTTTCAGTTGTTCTGCCTTTAGCCCAATGATCCGCTTCAAATGCCCCAATCCTCTTGCTGCTAGCTGATCCCTTAAAAGATTCATCAATTGATCTTGATAGCCGCCAATCGTTTCATCTAAGACGACAAGGTCGATTTCTAACCCGAGCATACAAAGATACTGGTGCTGACGGGCTAATAAAACAACGAACGGTAAATCAGCTAAATGTTCAATCATTACCATTAAGATTGGAGAATCACCGCTGATTCCGTGCGACCACAAAGCTGACTGTCCTAAACTATTTTGTTCGATTGCGCTGCGCCTTAAGGATGTGTGCGGAGGCGTAAAGAGGAGCCTCCCTCCGAGCATTTGGGCTGTTACTGCCTGCTCCGGCGTTAGATGCAGGTGGCGAAGGTCTATTTGTGTGCGTACCCATGCCAAATGAAAAGTTCTTTCTGCCTGTTTTGGCCAGCGTAGCTGATGTATCAGGTCCAGCGCCTTTTCACGGCTTTCAGCAACACCCGTTACAATAAAAACAACAGCTGTTTCCCTTGGTTCCAAATGAATGCGCCGTCTCATCACAAAAGCTGGATCAACGACAGATCCAACAAGCCCGCGCAGGCGAGACAGCATTGCCTTTGGCTCCTGAAGAGAATATCCACGGCCAATAAATTTAGCTCGATCCGTTTCAAATTCATAATCTTCCCCTTCAAACCCTTCAACATAAACCGTATGGACAGCCCATGTCTCCTGCTCCTCGTCTTCACGCGCCCTTCTTTTGGCAAGTAGGCATTGGGCCTGTGCATCGTGACTCGTTTCAACAAACAGCTTAGTGAATCCCGGATGGGCATTAACTGCCGCTGGTTCAGCCAAAGCCAATTCTAGAAAAGTGGTTACTTCTAGAATTCGTTCTTTGTCACTGTTATTCACCAGCTTAAGCCGCCGTATCTCTGCATCAAGATCAGGAGATACCGTAATTTCAAGTCTAGCTGAAATATCCCGATGATCTCCCTCATAGATCGTTTGATCAAGGCGAAACGATGCCTTCGTATCTTGAACAGTTTGACAAGGATACCTTGTAATGCTCCAAGTCTCTTCCGTAGGAACGTCGTGAATGTAAATAATTGGACCCGAGGTATCCACAACTGGATCTTCTATCCACCTTGTAATCGAAAGTCCGTTCCACGTTAGCATCCCAGTGCCGTGGTTCGTAGTGACACTCGTCATACGGCTGTTTGACAGCACATTTAGTTCTGGTACGATTGTAGGTTCAGTAAACGACCGCTCCAAATTGTCTACATTCCCGTCTAATGCTGGGAATGGTTTGTTAAGACCAATCGGTTCCTCAATCAGTGCTGCATTTGCCGGTATTCGCTCCTGTAAGAGTAAATCAGTGGCTCGTACGCGGGGATCTGAATGGAAACGCTTGACCATTCTTTCACCTGTTAACAGATTGGCTAGCGTCAGCATACTCATACCTTGATGGTGTGCCATATAACTTTTTACAACCTGAAAGCGTTCGCCCTTTGGCATTCTCTCTATTGTAAAATCAACCGCTTCAAAATAACCAAACTCGCCTTTTGCCTGATAATTCTCAAATTGATGCAAAGCTGTAAGTGCAGCATTACCTGCAAACGGAAGAGCCATAATAGTGGCATAGGGTGCAACGACTAGGTTTTGTCCTAAACCGCGGTCAAGCCCAAGCCCAGGAACACCGAAGGCACGGTATTGATAGTTCAGTTGATAGTCAAAAGCAAAGTAACCGCTCTCTGATATTCCGAACGGAATTTGATATTTTTCAGCGTATTTCCGTTGTCTGTTTACAACCCCGCGATAGGTGGAGTCCCAGATCGTGTTTTGGTAAGTGCGCATAATCAAACTTGGCATTAAATACTCAAACATTGTGCCTGACCATGATAACAAAGTCTTATGTTTTCCTGATTCAGTCATTGTCCTGCCCAACGAAAACCAATGCGAGGCAGGAATTTGTCCTAAAGCGATGGCTACAAAGCTCGCTTGCCGTGCTTCAGATGCCATCAAATCATAAAGTGTTGAATCTTTTTGGTTTGTATCAACATGGTATCCAAGCGAGAATAACCGCTCATCAGCGTTGTATAATGATTCAAAATTGGTTTCATCAATAAACTGGTCAATTTTTTTTACAAGTCCGCTAATTTGGGGCTCGAATCCCCTTTCCCGCTTGCTCCATTCAAGCAGTCCTTGGTGCACAACCATTAAATACCCTATAAAGTTTCCAGAATCAACGGTAGATACATATTTAGGAAAAAGAGGCTGGGCGGAACATGTGTCATACCAATTCAATAGATGTCCATTCCATTTTTCCATCCTTGAGATTGTGTCGAGCGTTGATTCAATCCGGTTTACCATTTCAAACGTGCCAATAAACTCCATATCCCGTGCAGCCATAACACTTGCTAAATAAAGTCCGATATTGGTTGGTGATGTACGATGGGCAATGATTTCCTTAGGCTGATACTGGACATTATCAGGTGGCAGAAATGATTCCTTATCTGTTACATAACGATCGTAGAACGACCAGATGTTTAATGCTAACTCATTTAGCTCTGTCCGTGCATCATTCAGCCATTGATTTCCAGACTCTTTTTGCGGCTGATTTAATTTCTGGATAACCGGCCGGACGGAAAGCAACAAAATAAGGGCTACTGCACCAGCAATCCGACCAAAAATTTCACCGGACAGCAAGGCAAACACAACAAATACCATTCCGGCGATGTATCCGGCGCCAGCAAACATAAACACTTTGCCGTCAGCCGATCGGCGGTCCATTTTAGCCGATGGTACCCATTCAAGTAAGTTTCGTTTACTAATTAACATACGATAAAGCGTCCTTACAATCGCATCAAGGGAGAGAACAGCGGAAAAAGGCAAGGTCAAAAGCTTCACGACGCTCTGCATGAAACTTATGCCTAAACTTCTTGCAAGACTCCGGTCAAATATGGCTAACAGAATGTCCCGTAAAAAGGGTAGAAAAATGGTTACTAACACGATTGTTTCCCATACCCAGCTCTTTCCAGGCAAAACGGTTAGACCTAGTATTGCCGTAATCATGAGTGCAGGTGCCATCAGGCTTCGACGTAAATTATCAATGATTTGCCAGCGAGTTAATCCACATAATGATGCTTTCTTACTTTCACCATTCCGGTCTTTGCAGTTCCTGCCCAGCCAGTTAATCAGCTGCCAGTCTCCTCGCATCCATCGATGTGCACGCTGTTCGTGGGCATAAAATATACCCGGGTGCGACTCGACAACCTCAATGTCAGACGTTAGCCCAGATCTTAGAAATCCCCCTTCAAGTAAATCATGGCTCAGCACTTGAAAATCTGGGATCCGGTTCACCAGGGTTTTTTGAAAAGCATTCACTTCAAAGATGCCTTTGCCGACAAAAATACCTTGTCCAAACAAATCCTGGTAAGCATTCGAAACAGCAAAAGCATATGGATCAATTCCAGGCTTTCCAGCCCAAAGGGCAGCAAAACGCGACTTTTGAGTTGATTCAAAACTGGCACCAATCCGGGGCTGGAGAACACCAAATCCTTCAATTACCCTTGTTTCCTCCGTGTTTAGCCGTGGTCGGTTGTATGGAAAATGGATCGTCCCCGCCAAACGACTAACTACACCAATCGGAAGTTGAGTATCATGATCGGTGGTAAATACGTAGCGTATTTTGGGGATAATGTCTGTTTCCCCGTTGATGATTGTGTAACTCGTTTGCTTACTTCCAGTAATCAACTCAACAAACTCAACTAGCTTCCCGCGTTTACGCTCCCAGCCCATATAAATATCATCAACAGAATTATATAGACGTGCGCGGTGAAATAGGAAAAACTTATCCGCACCGTACTTTTTACGTAAAGCATCCACTCGGCTCAGTGCGTGGGCAACTATCTCCTTGTCGTTTACCTCAGACTCAGCTTTTGCATCAACAAAATCTGCCAAGATTGCAAAATGAATATTCTCCTGACGATTTGCCAAGTAATGAACAAGAAGCCGATCAACCACGTCATCAACTTCTTCGATACTTGACCAAATAATCGGCATCACAACCATCGTCCGTGCTTCATCTGGAAGTTTATTGGAATAATTATAACGCAAGAGTATAGCAGGACTGCAGCATTTACATATCCCTTCATGAATGACGGTGATCGTCCAATCACTCACAGGTAAAAGTAGTGCTGCAAAGATGACGAGCCAAGACAAAGTTCCAATCGGGGTCCTGTAGGTTACCCATTCCCCAGCGAGCAGCATAAAGGCCGCAAACAGGAGGATAGTGCTTACGATATAGACAAGCGATGGTCTGCGGCGTACAGCAAGCTGCGGCAGCACCCTTGGACGAGTCGACCCGCCAATTTCCTTGCGCAATGCAGTGATTCCGTGTGGATCAAGTAAATAATACGCAATGCAGGCTTCACGAGGCTCAAGATCTGCTTTTTTTTGCCTCGATCTGGCAAGATTTATCGCAGTTTGCGCCACTAATGTTTCCGGAACATTAAGCTGCTTTGCGATTTTGACTACCCGGCTGCGAAGCAAATCTCTGCTTGCTAAATCAAGCATTTCAAAATCACGATTGGGATCAGTAAGCAGTATTTTTTCGAGTTGTGAAATTTTCGTGAATGTCAACCGCCATGGCATCCGTTCTAAACGGTGCAGGCTCTGGACTAAGTACCCGCATGTTACCTGAATCTCCGCTTCAAGCTGGTGTTCAAGCGAGACCATCTGGTCAAGGTTTGCTTCACTATTCTCAACATGTGCTTTAAGCCAATTGTGGATAATATGGATATTGGGCTCCCATTCACGTAAATGCTGGACAAAATGGACGATCTCCATTGGCCCAAGTTGCTTTTTGCGAGTTTCCCGTTCTAATACAGCACGGATTTTTTCATCAGAAAAATTTTTCGACCCTATTTGTTCTATTATCGACGTAATTGAATGACACACTTCATGTCGGAGGCGGACTTCCCGCATTACTGCTGCCAATCTCCGAATAATAATAACCCGCATCGCACTTATTAGCGCCCAACACTCTACATCCTTTAGGACAGTAACCTCCTGGTACGACATGAGATAACTTTCAAAGGAGCTGATATCATATTTTCCACCTACATGTTCGAGATAATCACTGCAAAGTTCGTATATTCTCGGCATCCCGGTCGACCTTAATCGAGGCAGTTGTTTAAGGGTTGCTCGGGGCAGTTCCCGCACCACTACCTGTGACTGCGTCTCTATAAAGTTGATGTGGTCTAACAGCCAATCTTCAGCCGGCTGCTTGCACGCTGCTTTACCAGCTTGTAATTGTTCGGCGAATTCATGAAGACTGGCCATATCCGAACGAAAAGCCGGCCAAAATTGTTTTATAAAATTAGTCGTTGAACTTATTTCATTTGTCAGGGCGAACTCGTGAGCCCTGGCTTTTAAATCCTCGTTATGTAAAATCATAGGCTCCCCCTTTTTAGTACACAAATGAAAATATTCCCAAGCCAGCCGCTTTTCATACATATAACATACTTTCTCTTTTAAAAAGCGGATCGCCGTAAAAGAATAATTATGCACTTCTACTAACAGGAAGTAGCTGATTTTGAGTATTGGGAAAAGAAAAAGTCTTTTACATAAAACTGTGTTAAGGGAATCCTCAAGCTGTTTTAAATTTCTTGCGCCGATAATGGGAGCTTTTATGGAAGGATTGGACATCACCAAGGCAACTGCAGGTGTTGCGGGGTTCATTCCATGCAGGAACGGCCAGAGGTGAAATTTCGACCTCAGCTTGGCGTTTCAATAAGTTATACATAGGTTGGATTAATTCAAAACGGTCAAGTTGCTTTTTTTCAGAAATTCGTATTTTTATCCGTTTTTTTGTTAACAACTTTCTATACATCGGTGCAGCCGAAATAAACGAATTATTATTTAAATATATTAATATTTCAAACAATTTACTTGTTTAAAGTAAAATTTATTGGTACTATTATCTCATTCGTTTTTTCAGACTAATTAAATATTTAGAATTTTGGGGGTTTTACAAATGGGAAAAAAAACGATCATTGCGATACTATCCATCATGCCTTTTATACTGATGCTTGGAGCAATACCATTCGTCAATCGAATCCATCCAATTATTTTTGGATTACCTTTTCTTGCATTTTGGTTATTTTTAGGAATGCTTCTTACTCCGTTAATCACCTTTGCCATTTATCGGTTACAACATTCAGAGGGGAGTGCTGAATAATGCAGGGAAATTTAACAGCATTGTTAATCACAGGTGCTATTGTTTTAGTAGTCGTATTCATTGGATTTTTATCGGGGCGTGATAAATCAAACAGAAGCTCTGTTGAAGAATGGTCAGTCGGTGGAAGGCGATTTGGAACATTACTTGTTTGGTTCTTAGTCGGTGCTGACCTTTATACAGCTTATACGTTTTTAGGGTTAACCAGTACCGCTTATACAGGTGGAAGCTTGGCATTCTTTGCGATACCTTATACGATTATTGCTTACTTTATTTCCTATTTCTTTTTACCGAAGCTCTGGAAATTTTCGAAGGATCATAAATTAACGACACTGGCTGATTATGCAAAAATAAGATTTAACAGTAAACTTTTATCCTTTCTAGTGGCAGTAGTAGGCGTATTAATGCTTATCCCTTACATCGATTTACAGTTATCCGGGATTCAGGATACTTTGACAGTAGCTGGGACAGGCTTAATTAATGTAAAGGTGGTCGTGGTCTTCTCTTTCCTATTAGTCGCCTTGTATACCTTCTTTAGTGGAATTAAAGGACCAACTTATACCGCTGTTATTAAAGACATATTGGTTTGGGTGATCATGTTATTCCTGGTTGTCAATTTGCCGTTCATACATTTTGGAAGCTGGGGAGCGATGATTGATAAAGTGGCCACTGATTCGCCGCAGTTATTAACGATCCCGACAAGCGGACCAAAAGGGATTCCGTGGTTCCTGACTGCATCATTAGTTTCCGGTCTGGCGTTATTTATGTGGGCCCATGCAGCAACAGGTGTATTTACGGCTAAAAGTGCGAAGGCACTGCAAAAAAACGCGATTTTTTTACCATTGTATAATATTGTCCTCATTTTGCTTATTTTCCTTGGCTTCGTTGCTTATCATGTATTGCCGCAAGGAACGAACCCACGGTATGCACTTTTAAATTTAATTCAAGTTTCTTACGGCGGGACTGTCCAAGGTTTAGCCTACGCAACCATTGCACTTGCATCGCTCATTCCTTGTTCAATCATGGCGATTGGTGCTTCAAACTTGTTTGCCAATAACATTTACCGTGATTTTATTAATCCGAATGTAACACCTGCAAAATTAACGATTGTTACTCGTTCGATGGTCTTTGTTGTGATTGGGCTTGCTTTACTATTTGGAATGGTTTTTCCGTCAGCACTCGTCTCTTTACAATTGCTGGGCGTATCGGGAATGGTTCAAATTTTCCCGGCCATCATCTTTAGCCTTTTCTGGAAAAACCAAACAAAAGAAGCCACGATCGCTGGATTGCTTGTTGGTTTAATTGTTACATTCACCGTCTATGCGACCGGAAAATCTTTCGGCATTTACGAAGGCTTCTGGGGAATTTTAGCCAATGCAATCGTAACAGTGGCCGTTAATCCGCTGTTTGTTAAAAAACTGAAAAACAAACCGAATTCCATTCTCGATGAATTATTCGGAAATGAGCAGCAAAGGACCACATTAAAGAAAGAAGCTTAATATAAAAACAGATGTTCTGGGCACTCTACAGTCTCAGAACATTTGTTTATTTAGCTGCATGCTCTTTGTGTTTAAGGTTTTTTGTGCGATTTTGGCTCTTGGTACACCTCGCTTTTCTGCCTTTTCCTCCACTCGCTCAACCACTTGTCGGTCTGATTCGGACGTTGCTGGGTAAAACCTTTTTCCAACTGACGCTTTTTCCCAACGAGCAGTTGATTCCTCCCAATTTCGTGTCAATTTTCTTTTGCAAGCGAACTCCATGGAATCACATAATTATTTAGTTTAGCCAAATTATAGGTCAATGGTGTACTTTTGATCATTTTCATTTACCTGTTCCTGCGAAAAAACTCGTTCAAAGAATTCAATTTTTTCGTCAGACATCAACAATACACTAGAACTTCTTGTCCCATAACGTTCGTTTTGAATAAACAACGAGGAGAGTCTTCTTTCCATTTCTAATGGAACTCCTGTGTTCGGAAGAAGTTGATCTGGAGCCTGTTCTGAATTTCTGAGTAGAGTGAATAAAGAGTTGACCATGTCTTCCTTTTTTTCGTTAATACTTCTAGCTATGCCTTCTTTACCAATTTGTACCTTTGGCCACTCGGTGTTTAATAAATGATTGCTGACGCCGTATATACCAGGTTTTAATTTCTGGAGATTCTTTTCAATATTGGAATAATAGAATAACTCATTTCCATCTCCTGCTACTAGGTTATACCCTGGGTACAGGTGATTGTTTTTCATCAAGTTCTGCATATAATCTTTTAGCTTTCCATCATATTTTAAGGCATCGGCCACCAATTCACCACGCGTATGTTTACCCACTGTTATCTCTTTCGGATTTCGGAAGTTGGTCAACGCCGCGAAACGTCCACCCTTTGTCACTCCCATCCAGGTACCCATTTTTTCCAAATCCCTTCCTGCAAGAATCCCGTGACTGTCCTCCCAAAAATGAACAGGTGAAGTCGGACGTTGAAAATCTTCATCCCGGTTAGCTGCAACAATAAGTTTGTAGACAGGATGTACACGATACGCAAACAATATTAAACACATTCATCATCACCGCCGTTATTCGTCGATCTTTGATCGCAATTCACATAAAACAAGTAAGCTTTGAACGATACTATCAGTTTTACAGTTTCTTCTTCCTATTCTCCTAATTAGCCTATTTGTTTACCGACAATTTTTCCATTTCAATGATCCTCTTTAGATAATCATATTCTTTTTGATTAAGAATATCGATCTCATGGTTTGTTGCAAGTAAGATTTGGTCTCTGCACTTAGAAATTCGTTGAATCATCGGATGAATCGTTAGATTTGACAGGTATACAAAATCATTTAGATCAGCAAGGCATACAGCCATTTTATAGCCTTTATTACTGCTTGCGACGATTAGCCCCTTGTCACGAAGCTTTGAAACAATAGTAGAACGAAAATAATGGTGATTAATTTTAACATCGCGTAATGCATTAAGATTATCTAAAATCTCTTGTGTGTACACATAGTCATTTGGATTTTCCTTCAGATTAAATAAAAGAAACTTTAAAAAATCGATTCGGATTTTTTCATCTGCTTCCTCACTGTTTCGATTTTGCTCAATATATTGATAGGACAAATTTACCGACTTTTTCATAATAACTTCATCGTATTTTTCATCTGGCCGACCGCCTTGGTAATCACAGAGAAAATGTTTGTAATCATGTGGCAAAAGATTTATGGAGATGATTTTCTTTTTTATAATTTTGTAATATGAACGATAATGTTCCGAATACTGACTTTTATCATAGCCCTGTGCAATCATCCCTGCAATAAACTCAGCCAATTGAAGGAGGAGATCTGATTGACTTTGATTGAAGCCAAACAAAGAATAATGAAATAGATTGGGGATACTCGTACTGTTTATATACTTTTTAAACTCTTGCATATACTCGTTCATTCCGTCATCAGCTGCGACCAGATCTAGTTGATCGAACGTTCGATTTAAATCATCATAGACCATACGATTTACATATTTAAAAAAAGTCTTTTTAAAAGTGATACCACTGTCTTCTCTGATTTTTCTTTTGTCAATGACATATGCATAAACACGAAATGGCAATTCTTTAAGATCATGTAATAGTTGTATCATACGGTTAGGATTACGATTTATGTAAGCAGAGGATATTTCTGCATTATGGAAGTATTTTTGTCTAAGCAATTCGAGTTCTAGTTCTAACATGTCTTTTTGGGATTCTTTTACCAAAATAGTGGCAATGATAAAGTGGGTTGAAACATCATTTTTATTAAAGTCAAAGTCATAATTACCATATTCCGTGACAAACGCATATTGGACATCTGTCAATTCCCCCACCTCTTTACTAGAAATAGCTTTTTCTTTAACTATTCAACAAAAAATTTTCCAAACCTTTAAAAAGTTATTTTTTCACCCCAAAAAACAAGTGAATTTCTAGTGTTTGGCATAGCATGTTCCATAATTCTTTAAGAAAATTAAAAAAGAGCCACCAATGTGACTCTTTTAGCTGCTTTAAAAAGTATGAGCAACATCTTTTGCACGGGCAATTGCGTTTTCTTTTATTTCTTGTGCTTTTTCAGGCATTGCATTATGTCCTTCTACAAATAGACCTTCAAAGGAAGGAACCCCAAAGAATTGCATCATGACATTCAGGTATCGATGCCCCATTTCCATCGCAGCTGCTGGTCCCTCTGAATAAATTCCTCCACGAGCTTGAATATGTAGGGCTTTCTTATCCTTTAATAGGCCAATTGGTCCCTGTTCAGTGTATCTAAATGTTTTACCAACAACGGCAACAGCATCCATATAGGCTTTCATAACTGGCGGGAATGAAAAATTCCACATCGGTGTTACAAATACATATTTATCGGCAGAAATAAATTGATCACATAACTCTGAAAGTCTGCCAACTTTTGCTTTTTCTTCTGAAGAAAGTTCATCAAACCCTTTTCCAGATTGCAGTTTACCCCAACCGCTAAATACATCAACATCGATTTGCGGAATGTTTTCCTTATAAAGGTCAACCTGAACAACTTCATCATTCGGATTAACTTCTTTATATGTATCAATAAAGGCTTTCCCTACGGCCATGCTGTAAGACTTTGTGTCATCATGAGGATGTGCGGTAATGTATAAAACTTTTGTCATTCGATATCTTTCCTTTCTATTACTTGATTTTGACATTCTAGTTTGTGTAATAACCTAAAATCCATACAGATACCTTATAGTAAGTTAAATTTAATTTTAGACAAATGAATCAATTTCATAATTCCTTATTATAAAAAATTACAGACCTTCAGGATTTCAATACCTTTTAATTTTTTGGTGCTGTTAAACATGGTTGTTGATTTGCGCTCCAGGTGCTTCGCTTTCCGCGGGCGTGCCGGGGAGCCTCCTCAGCGCTTGCGCCTGCGGGGTCTCCCCAGA
>NZ_JAEVLT010000069.1 GCF_024494385.1 Bacillus sp. EB600 | reverse complement strand
CGAGGTGTTTTTTAATGCCTATTTTTAAGGTCAAGCACCATATTTCGAAGGATCCGAACTTTACAGCCATTTAAATTCGTTACATTTTTCTAGGTGCGAAAGTTGAGTAAATAATTATAAGTAAAAACTAGTTAAGTGAATATAGTAACAAAAATGTAATTATTTTAGTTGAATTACAATTTACCGAAAGTTCATGGATTTTCGAAGTATAAGATCGATTTTTACCAAATACGTATTTTGAGCTGATTTATCACATAAATCTAATATTTTTTAGTAGAATTTCTATTGAAAGTGACTATCGCCCATGTTAAAGCTTTATTGATAATGAAAATCATTATCAGTAAATAATGCTCGATTAAGGAAGGTGTTATGTGTGACTTTTGCTTTTGTAGGTGCAACGGCAATTATTTATGCATTTGTCATGAAGCACGTCTTGAAACATGTAACACGTTGAATCTGTTTTTTTATCGAAGAAAAAATTACACATAAGAGAAAAACCGAAGAACTAACAAGGGTCATGACAAATAGTCGGCTCTTTTTTTATGTAAAAATAATCGCTACCTATAGCGTTCTGAAATGTTGAAGAAAACGCAGGGAAATAGATACGAAGAGCAATTTACGAATTTTTAGGTGGACAGGTTACTTTTTTATTTTTTAGGTAAATTTGATAAGACTTACGAATTAATGCAGGTAGTTAATTAAAAATGAATTTTGTAATTAAATTTAAGCTCAAATTTGATTTTTGAAGCCAAAAAAGCAATTATATTTGTTTTGTAAATACAAAAGCTCGTCGGTTTTGACGAGTTTTTATTTTTGAAATTAAAAATTATTTGGGATTAAAATATACTACTTTTATGGGTTTAGATTTATTGGACAATTTTGGTTTGCTTTTCCGTTTTTCTTAGAATAAGGCATTGAATAGAAAATTTTCACTTCCGCATTTTGGTTACATATTGAACATGTGCATGTAAATTGGTTTAGTTTTGTGACATAAGGAACATTAAACTTTTTAAGGGCGTCCTTCACATGCTTTTTACATACAAACAATCTGATAACCTCGCTTTCAATTTCTATTTGATTTATGTATATGATGCAACTAGATTTTTAATAGCTATTATTCATATTTGACAGCTTAAACCTATCTATTTAGTAATACATAAAAAATACCGGTTGCAATTGGTATTTTATAGGTAATTTCCTTATTACTGTAGGTTTAAATTTAAGTTGATTGTCAACATATGATTCTGAAAATTTTTTTAAAACGTTAATTCACATGCTATTTATATATTGCAATGCAATCAATATCATAAGAGGTTAGAATTTTCTAAAAAGTAACAGGATAAAACTTATTGGAAAGAGAATATTTGGACATAATGGAATTTAGTTTAAAAAAGGGAGGTGCAGGACTTGAAAGAGGAATTAAAAATACTTTTTCGTATTTTTACAACGACTAGGGATGCTATCGAAAAATTTATCAATATACTTGATCCAGTAATCCAAAATGCTGCTGATGAACACGAACGCCTTTATTATCACCATATCACCGAAGAGGAAGAACAGCGGCTGTCTCGTTTAGCTGAGCTGATCCCGTTGATCGGCAAATTTGAACAAGAAAAAGAAGAGAACGATTTTGTGCCAACCAACAATGAGTTTAATCGACTTTTACAGGAATTAAACCTTGAAAAATTTGGATTGCATAATTTCGTAGAGCATCTTGATTTAGCACTCTTTCGATTTACAGATACCGAGCGAAGTACTCTATTGAAGCAAATGAGAGATGTTTCATACCAAGATTATCAACTAGTAAAAGAAATGCTAATGGAAATAAATGCACGGTTCGATCATCAATACATGGACCCGCATGCACACCATGACGAAGACCATGATCATTTGGCTAAACCCGTTTCTGATTCTGCACAAACCATCAATACAATAAAAAAGGAAAAGGGATTTACTGTAGGGAGTTTAATCCGATAAGGGAAAAGGGAGGAAAAAAATGAATTATTCATCTTATTCACAGGATTTACCATTAACAAATCAAGATTTGGAGAGATTAGAGCAAACTGTCATTGAAGCTGCGAGAAGACAATTGATAGGACGGCGCTTCATTGAGTTGTACGGTCCGCTTGGAAGGGGCGTACAAAGCATTTTTAATGATATTTTTATGGAAAACTATGAAGCAAAAATGGATTTCCAAGGATCCTTTGATCCGGAAATAGAAATAAGCAAACGGGTAAATTATACGATCCCCATGCTGTATAAAGATTTCGTTTTATACTGGCGTGATCTCGAGCAGGCGAAAGTTTTAAATATCCCGATAGACTTTTCACCAGCTGCAAATGCGGCCCGTGATGTAGCCATTTTAGAGGACCAGATGATTTTTCACGGATCGAAAGAATTTGATATCCCGGGTCTTATGAATGTACAGGGCCGATTGACACATTTAATTGGGGAGTGGTATGAATCAGGGAATGCCTTTCAGGATGTTGTCGAAGCAAGAAGTAAGTTGCTTGAAATGAACCAAAACGGTCCGTTTGCCCTGGTGCTATCTCCTGAGCTATATTCCTTGCTGCACCGTGTACATAAGGATACAAACGTTCTTGAAATTGAGCATGTTCGGGAACTTGTAACCGATGGAGTTTTTCAATCACCTGTCTTAAAAGGAAAAACGGGAGTTCTTGTTAATACTGGAAGAAACAATTTGGATCTTGCCATTTCAGAGGATTTTGAAACAGCATACCTGGGAGATGAAGGAATGAATCATCCATTCCGTGTTTATGAAACAGCTGTGTTGCGAATTAAGCGCCCATCAGCTATTTGTACGCTGGAAGACCCTAAGGATTAATGGTTTTAAATGGATAATAGAGTATGGACGGTTGGATCCCTCATTCCGGGAAGAATGAAAATACAAACCGTATTAACATCCAGCAAATCCACTAAGGAATCACAATATCTTAAGAATATTGTTTTGCAGCAAAATGAAAAAAGATTTGAAATTCAGCCTGTTAAAGGGAAACTGCTGGATACTGCATTAAGTCAGGAAAACGCATTAAGCTACAAATGCCGCCAGGGAACATGCGGGTCATGTACGGTCAAAATCATTGAAAATGGCACTGTCCTCTCCGAGCCAAATGAAAAAGAGAAAGAAAAGTTAAGGGAAGAAATATATAACGGTTTTCGGTTAGCTTGCCAAGCCGAAATTCTTTCGTAAAAAACGAGGCTCCTCCGGGAACCTCGTTTTTATGCATATATCCGGTCGTTTATTGGGATAATCTTTTCTTCAAGAGGGAACGGAAGGGACACATTGTGGTTTTTAAGCTCATTTATACTGATATCATTCACCAGTTTAAGTGCTTCCTTCTTAAAGGAATTTGTGATAAACCCGGAATTTACCTGGCATAATTTTTGTAAGTATTGGATGGCATCATGCAGTAATAATTGTTTTACGTGCAGATTATTAAGCTGGCATATTAATTTATGCTGTAATCCTTTAATAACGGCAATTTGGTCTACATGAATAATAATATTTGTTCCGTTTTCATCAATAAAGCCAAGGGAAACATATTGACCTTTAGACATGTCAACATTCGTAAATACCGGATTATGGTAGGTTTCACCTGAAGATAAACGAATGTTATCTGCTTCAACAGCTCCGCCAAGTTTTCGGTGGTTGGATATAACAGTATGAATGTCTTTTAAACCATATAACATGTTTAACATGGTGTTACCCCCTTGAATCTACTGAATATTATATACATAATTTTATAGATAATGAGAATCATTGTCAATTAGTTTTTGTTTCAAGACCTATTACAAAAGATTGGTAATTTCTAAGAATTTTAAACAAAAATAATCTCATGATTTTGAGAAAAATGTTAATTTAACGATATTTCCCGGTTATATTATTTTATCAACCTTTTTTCTGAAAGCAGTATGTTATGTGAATCAAAAGTGTTGCTTTAAACAATCTTTTTCAAAATCATGATTAATAGCTTTTATTTTATGGAATTAATTAGGTTCAACATGGACATGAACATCATATACTTTATGCCCTTTTGCTAATGCCATTTCCACATCAGTAGAAATAACGAAAAAAGCCAGCAAAATATCAATTATTAAGCTTGAAAAATACAAAATGGGAAAGGATCCCCTAATGAAATGCAGCCAGGCGATCTCGTATTCTTTGATACTTATAAACCGGATGGACATGTCGGTATCTATATAGGAAATGGAAAATTCATAGGAGCACAAACCTCAACAGGTGTTGCGATTGAAGATATGACGAAAGACTATTGGAAAGAGAGATTCAATGGTCGCGTGCAGCGAATTTAAGGTAGGGCTTTCCTGCCTTTTGTTGGTTAACGTCGGGAGCTTCAGAAAGCAGCACAGAAGTTCAAACTTGAGCTGCTAATCTATACAGTTTTGAGCGGAAAATAAGCAAGAACGAAGCTGAATTTATGAATGAGTTTGATTTAACTATAAGTTTTAACGGTGTAAGTAATACAGATCATGTATTTGTCAGGACAAAGTTTTTATATGTGAAGGGTGAAGGTTGGAAGAGTGACAGTATTGAATATATCAGAGAAATAACTAGAAAGGCAGGGGAGACCAGTGAATAAATCAGAAAGGATTTTTAAAAATACTTTAAAGAGAGCAGAGCGAAGTGCAAAACGAAACAAGATTTATATTAAAATTGCTTTCTGGACTTTCATGTTGATTTCAGTTTATAGTCTGATTTGCGCGGTGTGGTTTCAGTCATTGGCTTTTCTAATTTTTATCCCGGTTAGTTGGCTGTTTTATGAGCTTTATTCAAGATTTATGAAGTTTCATCAAAAGACTGTGGAAAGATTGAAAGAAAAGCACAAAAATTATTTATAAAAGGGGGAGCGTCAGGCAAATGCAGATATACAACGTTAAGAAAATTCTTAAAACTGTGATTTAAAAAGGCAAGCATATTATATGCTTGCCTTTTTCTTTTTCAATGAGAAGTAGATTTTACTTACTTATTGCTTATATCAAGGAAGGTGTTCTTAACAAGCTTTTAAACCGAAATTTATTTGAACTTATTAAGAATGCTTTTCTAACTATAAAAAATAAAATTTGAAATAAGCGAATAAGGAGATTCAAAATACATCCCTCCACATTGAGTTTAGTGTTTAGTAACAACACTACAGTTAATTTTTACAAATCTGACGAAATTATTATTTAAGTTTTTAGAGACATTATTAAACAGTTCTCAATTATTTTAATTATGTAGATAGCTTTGAATATAAGGAATAGTGCTATTACACCTCCATCTTATACCCGAATAAAAAGCCCACTAAAGGTACCTTTTGGAATAAAGATTAATGAATTAACCATTCAATCCTTTTTTCTTTGTGAGTTGATCTTTATCAAGTGTTCCTGGCGGCTGCTCTAGCCATGCGTTATCAATTACTATGTCAGCACCGTCTTTTGTATATTGAGCAATTTCAAGTGATAAGCGTTCATAATTTAGAATTAGGTCACTTCTTTGACTTACAGCTGCTGCAGTGGCATAATTTCCTGTTCCTGCTGCACTCATAAAAGCCATGAGGAACATTGTTAATTTATCCGAAAATGGTGGAGTTGTTGAATTAGTAATAGCACTATCTGACGAAACAGGCGGTTGTACATCGTTATCAAGAAGTGCTTTTGTAAATACTTGAACATGTTTTTTTGAAATATCTCTGCCCCTTAACATCCATTTTTGAATTTTTTCTCTTGGTGATGTTTGGGCAAAACTAATTGCTAATTTCATCCCCATAATATTCGTTTGAATATTCATAAACAAATGGGATATTTCAAGTGCGTTTAACGGTCGTTTGGTACTAAAAGGATTAAGTCCACTTAAATAATTTTTAGCGTCTATATAGTCCGTTTTGGTTGGATAGGCTATATAAGGAGCTCTAACAAATAATCCTTTTGAAAGAAGCACTTTTGAGCTACAGTCAAACAATTGTGATGTCTCTGACAGACCCTCAATGTAATAACTTCTTATATCATCCCTTGCACTCATGGAAACAAATCCACTGTATCCAAGCATTCCAACCCTAGCCATATGATTTATATAGATTAGCATGAAAGAGTCTGTATAAAGACGGGGAGCATTAAAATTCACATCATTATCATAAGTGAATCCCGTTGGCGTTGGAATCTGTTCCTCTTGAAATATGGTTGTAAGCTTTTCAATATGAGTAGCTGATAGATCATATGCAAATTGAACAACGGTGCGAATTTCTTCATCTTCTACATGTTTTAGAAAATAAGCTAGAATACATTTGGACATACTATCATTCATATAGCTAGTCCAAATAGAAGCTATTTCAGCCGAAGTAAGTTGAGTGTAATGTTCATTCAAATTGGTTAACCTCCAAAGAGTATTTTTACATGGTGTAGATATATTCTTTGTAAATAATCATTTATTATGAAAAAAGCCAAGGAATAACACAATATTCCTTGGCTTTTTTATTTGCACTTTCCTGACGCTACCCCTATATCAAATTTAATAAACCATTGAATGTTATTAATACAATGAACCCAATAGATGTGGCACAATTAGAAGCTAAGAGGAGTTTAAAAAGTCTCAGCTGCGTATGCAGCTTTTTTGTGTTACAAGTGAAAAACCGAATGTAACATAATAGAGGTTTTGTTACATTGGGTGAATTTCAGGTCTTTTGTTTATTAACGGACAGATTGAACTAGTAATTTGACTCATAAATGTCTTATTTGATCCAAAAGATGTCGTAAACAAGGAGTGAAACAAGTGGATAAAACTAAAGAGTTAATCGAAAAGTTAAAAGAAAATCCAGATAGAGAATTGATTTTTATGTACCCGGATGAAGGATCTGACTATTCATACACAATGGGGTATCCATCACAAATTATTGTTGATGAATATTGGGTTGATGATGAGTGTGTCTACCTTAGAGAAAAAGATGGAGACGAGTTATTCGATAAGTTAGCAGATGATATGTTTGATGAATTATTTCCTAATCAAAAGTATGCAACGGATGAGCAGAATAAAATCATTGATGAAAAAACAGAACAAAAAATCAAAGAGTTAGAATGGAAAAAAGCTATAGTCGTTTATATCCATTACTAATTCATCTTACGATGAAAATGTACAATAAAAGTGAGGGGGCTTTTTCACCTAAAGGGTAGCTATAGTTGAAAAGTATCAAGAGTATCTGCTGCGTCTGCAGCTTTTTTTATTGATCAAAAGTAAGCATCAAACTAGGTGGGAATAGTTTGACGCTTACTTTTAAAATTCCAGAATTATTAAAAGGGACATGTTCTTCTGTGTTTCAATTCTTCCTTTACCCTAAAATGGATTTTAAAAGGACAAATGTCTAGTCCTATAACAAAAGCGGAACATAACATAAATGGTACTTATATGAAGTTAAAATAGGGGTTGTGGACGTTGAAGGTTATGAAAAGATGCGCCTGTTGTGAAAAATATTTTCGGGAAGGCCACGTTTTAATGGTAAATGACTTTCCAGTAGTTGATCATATATATTGCCGTACATGTTTTCTTGAATTCTTTAAAGTATATACCAAATTACTTTATTGGGGAAAGGAGACTTAAAGTATTACTTTTTTATAGTTCCGTTTCTTCACTGTGATTCCATACATTTCCGTAAATAAGTTAGTTATACTTGCTATAGTAGCTCCTTCATTAGCTTAAGTCTAAATCTTTGTAGATTTGATTTGAATTCAAAAGTAAAGGAGATTTATTAGAACGGGCGAATCACATCATTTAAAGCGCGTTCGCTCTTATCGTTAGCCCTTTTCAAAAACTAAGATCTTACGGCCCATTGGTATGGTGACGCATTCCGATACTTTTTAGCAAATTTGTCGCCAACAAGCATAAATTTGTCCTCATTACAAAGTACATAATAGGACATCCCTCTTAATAATATTTTTTAAAGGGGTGTGCTAATGGAATTAATTATATTGATTATCATATTTATAATTATTGTTTTGTTTGTACGTAAAGATAAAGACCAAGTCATAGAAACTGGAACTAGCATTATAGTACTAGAAACTGTATAAAGAAAACAGGAGAGCCAATCAATGATCCTCTTCATTGTTTTAGGCATGGCTTGTCTTTAGTGGTATTTCGGCTTAATTATGGTGAACCGTACCATCTCAAATGAAGAGTGCGTATCACAGATAGCCATAAATAACGGAAGCAGGAAATTTATTAGTTAATGATTTCCTGCTTCTTTTGCAACTTTACAAAACTTCGATCTTCCACAATCGGGCGCTTTTCTTGAATAAGAAGGCGTTTTTTTAACGCTCCAACACATTTAAAAGATTAGATTTTTTTAAGATAAAGAAAAGATTGTGAAGATTTCTACTTAAACT
>NZ_JAEVLT010000068.1 GCF_024494385.1 Bacillus sp. EB600 | reverse complement strand
ACACAGGTCTAATTGTAAATTAATTTCCAAATGGACAGAACCACCTTTAACTAGGTATTTAACCTTTTGGCTTAAACTAGCAAGAATTAATAAACTGAAAATTGAGACATTATTTATGCAACACTAGTGAAGTCATGTAAACAACGTATTCTTCTAGACAGCACCTTGCAACATCAAATTTTACAACCGTTTGTTGCCTTGAAGGCAAACTAAAACGCCTTAAGGCGTTCTAAGAAGTAGAAAATGCCCTTGTTCTTCTTGGAAGGATGTAAAGAATGGAACGTTTATCTAGGCAAGGTTATTCGCTGTCTTCTCAATGTCAAGATATCACTACATTGAATACGTTGAATACATTGTTTACGAGTTAAGATATCAAGTAATCAAAGTAATTTTTTACTTAATTTTTCTTCTTGAATACTTTAAATACTCCCGATTTTCATAGTCAAGATAACCGCATTTTTCTGACGCTACCCCTAATTGCACTCCTAACTAAATAGAATAATACAAATAGTCTTCAATAAAAATAATCATTCATGACATCTCACGAATGATTATTTTTATCCTTCCTTTGACTTATTCAGAGACTTTAATCACAATTTTACCAAAAGCACCACGACCTAGATGCTCGTAAGCTTTGATAGCCTCGTCGAATGAGTATACTGTATCAATAACTGGATGGATATTTAGTTCATTAAAGGCTTTGTTCATGTCATCGACTGCTTTGCGGTGACCAACATAGATACCATGAATCTGCGCTTGTTTTGCTAATAATGCAAATAAATTCACTTCTGCCATCATACTTTTTAGGAAGCCGATAATATAAATATGTCCTTGTAGTGCAAGTGCCTCGATTGAACGGTTAATACTATCTCCACCGACAACCTCTAAAATATGTTGAGCGCCTTTGCCATCTGTCAGTTTTAATACCTCTTGTTCCCAATCTGGTGTCTTAACATAGTTAATAACTTCTTTTGCACCTAACGCTTTAACACGCTCTCCTTTTTCATCACTACTAGTTGTAACAATCACGCGTGCGCCTAATGCAGAGGCCATTTGAATCGCAAAAACAGATACGCCACCAGTACCTAATACTAGTACTGTATCGCCAGCCTTGATTTTGCCGTATTCTACAAGTGAGAACCATACTGTTAATGGAGCAATTGGCAATGTTGAAGCTTCTTCATCTGTTAAATTGTTAGGTGCCATCACTGCTGCATATTCCTCTAATAGCATATTAAATCTGGTAGATAATCACCATCTATAATTGATTTATCACGGAAATTTAATGATACTGCTTTTACTTTAATTAAAATTTGTTTTGGACCCGGTGTTGGTTTTTCCACTTCAACTAGTTTTAAATTCTCTAATCCGACACCTTGTTTTTGCCATGCTTTCATTTGATCATTACCTTTCTATTTTAAAAGTGAAATCGAAGGGGACTTAGGTACACTCTCTTGTCCTAGTTCCTCGATATCTTCCATTGCATTTGACTATTTTTCACAAGAATGACATGGTTTACACCAATCATTTTTAGTGTGTAATAAATTCTCGTAATCTTACACATCTCTTGCTAAATCTTACTTGCAATATCATCCTAATTTATATACGATAAATTTAAAAGTACGCGCATTTTTGTTTTGTACTATACAATTTGTTCCCTAGTATATTTTTTATACTATATAAATTAGGAGTGACAGTATGAGTAATATAAAGAAGGAAATCAATGAGGATACGTATCCTTGTCCAGTTGAGGTAACTGTAGATATCATCGGTGGAAAATGGAAAGGGCTTATCTTATATCATTTAATTTCAGGTACAAAACGTTTTAAGGAGTTAAGGAGAATGTTGCCTAAAACTACGCAACGTATGTTAACATTACAGCTTCGTGAGTTAGAAAAGGATGGAATTATTCATCGCGAAGTCTATCCTGAAATCCCACCAAAAGTGGAATATTCACTAACCAACTTTGGTGAAACATTAAAACCGATTATCTTTTTAATGAGGGATTGGGGCGAAACGTATGAAAATGAAGTGTTACTTAAACGACAATCAATAGAAAACGAATAAAATATCTTTAAGCCAGTGAATTATCCCAAGTTAAAAGGATTGTAAATAAATACACTTAAATTAAACCAGCTAATAGTTTGTCAACATTTTTCAATAAAATATTTTAAACAACCATAAAAAAGATCATGCAAAATAACCTTCCACTATCTCATTTTTGGAAGGTTTTGTTGTATTTAGATATATATAGTTTCTAATCTATAACTTGGAAAGTAGTTCTGTTTTTTAGTAAGGCGTAAATCCGGTGTAAGAGCTTATTTACACAGGCATAATGGCTACTCTGAAGGGCTTTCCTTCTTCACGTTTCTTATCGTAAAACTCTCTTAGTCTTTTATTAGGTGCTATGATCTCATCAGTCGTTTTCTTTTTACGGGCATCACGAATACCACTTTGAACAGCCATATACAAGGCATGACGAAGCCTACAAGAACCCCGTTTGGTAATTCGATTTACTGATGCTGTAAACTTACCAGAAGAGTAAACGCTTGGATCTACTCCAGCGAATGCAACGAGCTTTTTGGCATTATCAAATCGATCTATCTCACCAATTTCGGAAATAATCGTGGCGGCGATTTTTTCTCCGATTCCAGGGATAGACTGGAGTATATGATATTCTTCAATTTCTTTAGCGAGGGCATCTATTGCATCTGCAATCTTAGATAGATGCTCTTGATATTGGAGAACGATCTTGACTAATAACTCAAGATTAAAAATATTACTCTGGTACAGATTGTTTTGAAACGGATTACGTAGGGCTGCTTCTCTTAATTTTTTAGCCTTTTCGTTTGCCCATGCATCTGAACGACTCATACATAGCGAAGCTATTTTCTCTGTTATTTCTTTTTCACTCACACTTAACACTGCTTCTGAAGTAGGAAATGCTAATAATGTAAGCAACGAGACCTTTGAATATAAGCTTCCAAAAATTCCTCTATATTCAGGAAATACCTGATCCAAAAGGGTATGCAGCCGTATTTTAGTTTGTGCTGATACTTTGGCAATACTTTCTTGTTGTCTTGTTAGATTACGAAGGTTTAATAGTTGAATTCCTCTTTTTTTATAAGGCTCTAACTCTTCTTTATAAAATAGCTCGCAAAGGTGATAAGCATCAACTGCATCTGTTTTTACCTTCCGTAAACTTGAACTCTTGGCTCGATGTGAGATAAGAGGATTGACAACAATATAAACATAATTGTGCTCCTCAAGAAATTGAATTACAGGAAAATGGTAGTGTCCTGTTGATTCTAAAACGACCGAAGGTTGATAACCACCAGCTAAACTCTTTACTTCATGAAGGAACTCTAATAAACTACCTAAACCTTTAGTATTGTGTTTGATACTAAAGCTCTTACGATATGGTTTGCCTTTGTCTAAAAATGCTTGAATTTGACTTTCACCTTTTGAAACATCCAGACCAATGACTGGATTCATAATCAAATCTCCTCCTCTGTATTTAACAATTGTCGGTATCCCCTAAGGCTTCTTGTAATGTCATAGGTTCGCTTGTTAAACGGGATCCATGTCCCAACCAGCCTGAAACATGTTTATACAAGTAGGGGGTGAAAAGCCCGAAGATATCATGAACTTCCAGGACTTAAAATTGCTGCCGAAAGAAAAGCAACTTCAAATATTAGATGATTACAATGAACGTTTTAATATGCCTTCGGTTGCTAAGATTTGGGATAAAGATGTTAAAAACGTTTACAATCTCCGATACACATTGAGAAAGAGCCTGGAAAAGGCCAAGAAAGAGGAAGCAAAAGTGAAAGAAAATGTTGTTGAGCATAAACAACTGGATTTGAATACAGGTATCGAGACGAAAAAAGAAAAAAATTCAGGAGAAAATGAGATGCTGGCATTTGCAGAAACAGAAGAAGAATTAACCGATACTCAAAAAGAATTAGAAAAGTTAAAACTAATTGTAGAGCAGCAAGCTCAATTATTACAGAGTTTTATAGAATCTCAGAAAACGGCTGAATATGTACCTGCAGCTGTTGAGTCCATTCAGGAATCTTTTCCTGCCTTTACCATGAAATTTGAAAAAGAGAATGAAGGGTTTATTCTCCATCAAGATCTCAAACGATTTATTACCGTTTTAGAGAAAAATCCAGATAAATTCAAAGTAGAAGTAAAGATTACAAGAATAGAGGAATTTTAAAATGGAACAGCTGCGTATGCAGCTTTTTGATTGGTCAGACAAACAACAGGATGAATTAAGTAAGGCATTTTTGAAATCGTTAGATAAGGACGATCCATTTGGTTTAAACGATGAGATAAAAATGATCACTTTCAAATGTTTGGATTGTGGCAAAGAGGATGAGGTTCCAGAATACGTTGTTGAAGAATTTCATTTTGATTTAAAAGAAGATGAAGAAGTGGAAGTAGACTGTCCTTATTGCAATGGAACAATGCGACAAGCGAGAAAAGACCCAAGTAAATAATCTTCACTTGGGTCGGGATTTAAGTCGCGTTGGCGATTTTGTTCATTTTCAATTGAATGATGAACAAATTTTTGCTATGAAAGGAAGAAATATAAACAATATTTGTTCTAGACAGAATATCTTAAATTTTTATATTCTATAAATATCCCGCAATAACAACATGAAGAGGTGATTAATGTAAAATTGTAAGCGGTGTCAATGTAAATCTAGTAACAATACGATTGTTTAGAAAGGGGAAGGGAATGAAAAAAGATAAAAAGAAATGGTCAAATGTACAAAAGCTAACCATTTTTACATCGGCATTAGCTTTGGTATCAAGTTTTTCACTGCAAAACTCTATTCATACAGCAAAAGCAGGGGAAGAACCAAAAGTAAATACAAAAGATAATACAAAAGATAATACAAAAGATAATACAAAGCAAAAAAAAGGGGAGGATTCATCTAAACCGAATGTCGTCTATATAGTTTTAGATGACTCGGGATTTTCCGATATTGGCAGTTACGGTTCGGAGATTAAAACACCTAACCTGGATTGGTTAGCACAAAACGGACTTCGCTATAACAATTCTCATGTAACCCCATTATGTTCACCAACCCGTGCTTCTTTACTAACAGGGCGGAATAATCATGATGTAGGAATGAGTACAGTTGCAAATTATGATTTTGGACCCGAATATCCAAATAAACGCGGGCTAATCAAACCGGAGGCAGCCACAATTGCCGAAGTGCTGGGTGAAAAGGGGTACACGAACTACGCACTGGGGAAATGGCATTTAGCTCCGACAGCACAAACAACTCCTGCAGGTCCATACAATAATTGGCCCCTTGGTAAAGGCTTTGACCGCTTCTATGGTTTCCTGGAAGATTCCACTGATCAGTATAGGCCGGATCTCGTCCAGGATAACACTCAGGTTGATGTACCGAATAAGGAAAACTATCATTTTTCTGAGGATATCGTGGATAAAGCAAACCAATATGTTATCAACCAGACTTCCGTTTATCCGGAGAAACCTTTCTTCCTTTATTTAGCCTTTGGAGCCCAGCATATGCCTCAGCAAGTACCACAAAAATACATTGATATGTACAAAGGGGTTTATGATAAAGGCTGGGATAAAATTCGCGAAGAGCGATTTGAAAAACAAAAAGAGTTGGGGATTGTTCCGAAGGATACAAAATTGGCCGAACGTAACCCGGGGGTAAAACCATGGGATACTCTGACAGAGGATGAAAAAAAGGTGTTTATTCGCTTCCAGGAAACGTATGCTGGATATTTAACGCATACGGACGAGCAAATCGGTCATTTCCTTGATACTTTACGATCTACAGGACAATTAGATAATACCATGATTGTCTTCTTAGCGGATAATGGCGCAAGTTCGATGGGGAAAAATACCGGTTCGATTAATCATTCGGTGGAATACAACTTGCTCCCGGAAAATCTGGAGGATATTAAGAATCATTTTAACGATATTGGAAGTGAACGTGCAGGGGCAGAATATCCGGCCGGCTGGGCGCAGGTAAGCAATACACCATTTAAAATGTATAAACGAACCACCTATTCAGGAGGAACACATACACCAATGATCGTATATTACCCGAAGCTCATAAAGGATAAAGGGGCTATCCGTAATCAGTTTGTTCATGTAAGCGATATCACTCCAACTGTTTATGACGTTCTTAGAGTAACTTTACCAAACGAAATAAAGGGAGTTAAGCAGATGCCTCTCGAGGGCAAAAGCTTTAAAGAAACATTTACAAATGAAAAAGCAGATGGCAAGGACACACAATATTTCGAAGTATCAGGGCAAAGGGCCATTTATCACGACGGATGGGAAGCGATTGGTGTTCACACAAAGGGCGAGTCTTATGAAAATGACAAATGGGAGCTTTATCATACAGCTAAGGATTTCTCTGAAACGAATGACCTTGCCAAAGAGTATCCTGAAAAGTTAGAGAAACTTCAAAATTTATGGGAGAAGGAAGCGAAGAAATACGGTGTCCTTCCAATGAATGATACATCTGTTGAGGGATTTTTAAATATTCCTGAAGATTCCCCGCGGGCCAGAAAAACCTTTGTCTATTATCCGGGAATGTCCCGCTTGACCGATTCAGCAGCACCACCAATTATGAATCGTTCTTATTCCATCACAGTTCCAATTGAACGTCAAAGTTCATCACAAAATGGTGTTCTTGCAGCGTTGGGCGGAGCTGAGAGCGGTTATACATTGTATATTAAAAATAACCGACTTGTTTATGAATACAATATGGGACCTGATGTTTACAAAATTGAATCGGATACTGAGGTACCTTTAGGCAAATCAACGATCCGATTTGAATTTGAGAAAACTGATACCAATAAAGGAAAAGGGATACTCATTATTAACGACAAAAAAGTTGGAGAAGGGACGATCGAAAAAACTCATCCATATAAAATTGCTTTTGAAGGATTGGATATTGGTAAGGATACTCTCTACCCTGTTAGTAAGGCCTACGAAAGTGAAGGATCCTTTGAATTTTCAGGAAAGATTGAAAAAGTCATATATGAACTCGAAGAAGATCAGGTATTAGTAAAATAAATAAGGGAAGTAATCTAAATAACCAGTGGCAGAGTCATTTGTCACTGGTTCACTATTTTTTGTGAGGTGGGTATTGATGAATAAATCTATTGAAAAAACAGAAGCAGGTTTTCATATGTTAGCAAAACCTTCCGGACCGATTTGTAATTTAGATTGTCATTATTGCTTTTATACGGAAAAGGTATCTTTATTTGAACCTAAAACTCCATTTCGGATGTCAGAGGAAATGCTTGAGAATTTTATCAAGAACTATATAGGATCTCAGGTTGCAGAGGAAATTCCTTTTGTATGGCAAGGAGGAGAACCTACCCTACTTGGCTTGAATTTTTATAAAAAGGCTGTTGAATTTCAAAAAAAATATGCAAATGGGAAAAGAATCTCCAATTCTCTGCAAACTAATGGAACATTATTAACGGATGAATGGTTTCCTTTTCTTGCTAAAAATAACTTTTTAGTTGGTTTAAGCCTGGATGGACCGGAAGGAATACATGACAAATACCGTGTTGATAGAGGTGGAAAACCTACTTTTCTTCGAGTTTTAAACACTCTGCATAACCTACAAAAATACAAGATTCAATATAATGTTCTTACATGTGTAACGAATGAATCTTCCAACACACCTCTTGAAATCTATCATTTTTTGAAAAATGAAGGTGTGGAATATATTCAGTTTATCCCGATCGTGGAAAGGCTGGCAGACGAACAAGCAGATGCGTTAGGGTTACGTCATGCTACACCTGCATCGATAAAGGAAGAAGGGGTTCATTTGGCTCCATGGACGGTGAATCCTGAGAAATATGGAGACTTTTTAATTACCATTTTTGAGGAATGGGTTAGAAACGATGTCGGGACGGTCAATGTGATGAATTTCGAGAGTTCATTAGTAGCCTGGATGGGGCTGCCGGCAACGGTGTGTATTTTTGCTGAGACATGTGGGAAGGCAGCCATCATTGAGCATAATGGGGATGTCTATTCCTGTGATCATTTTATGTATCCGGATTATAAGTTGGGGAATATTCAATCAGAAACCTTTAAAGAAATGATAGATTCCACCAGGCAATCTGAATTTGGCCAAGCGAAAAAAACAACATTACCAAAGTATTGCCAAACTTGTGAAGTAAAATTTGCTTGTCATGGAGAATGTCCGAAACATCGCTTTCTAACGACTCCTGACGGTGAACCAGGATTAAATTATTTATGTGCAGGCTATAAAAAGTACTTTACCCATATTCATAGATATATGAAAGTGATGGTACAACTCCTCGAAAACGACCTGCCAGCCTCTAAAATAAAGGATGTCATAAAGCATCCAATTATTATAAAAAAGTAAAGTTTCGGTCACAGTCCAGGTACCAGGAAGGACATGGGGACAGGCACCTCAGACCACCAAATAACACCAAAAAGTCCTGTGTCACAGTGCTTTATGATCTGTGACCACCCGAACTGTGTCGAGAGTTTTCGATCACCACCCTATAAACTGCACCCATGCTGGGTACACAACTAAAAAAAGGAACAGCCTTCGCTGCTCCTTTAAATTTATTCTTGCCTGTATTTCAGATAATTCCACCTGAAAAAGCACTTTATAAACTTCCGCGTCCCCCTAAGGTATGGTCACTGACGCCTCAAAAAATCTTGTTTCATAACAATGTTTCACAGAGCGGTTCTCTATACTTTTATGAACGGTCTTTTTGGGTCCTCATACGATAAGGAACTTACTTCATGTTTGTTGATCATTTATAAAAAGGAATACTATGATCAACTAATAATTATACCTCTGCTTTTTTTAACAGGCATACTGTAACACTCGTCGCAGACTCCATTATTATCATGGTATTCCCATTCATCCATTATTTCTTTATCACATTTAGAGTTCATGAGGTATTAAGAAACCGATATTAAATAAAAAAAGTGGCTGAGGGCCACTTTTGAAAAGAAGAAAGGATGTTTCACGGATTAATGCAGGTTATGTTCCATTTAAAGAGTAGTGTAGTTAGATTGTCCATATGATAGATATTTTGATTCACATAAGACAAAGGAGGAGAAATGAAAATAATAATAGTTTTTAATTATGGTGAATTCGAATTTACAAACTTTGATAAAGTAGTAAGGACACTTGACAATGAATTTGGTTTACGGTTGAATCGCCTTTGGCTGCTGGATCGATAATCCTTCGAGCAGCCATCGAACCTCCTGCTGAGAAAGTTTGCGTACCTCCTTTTCGTCTTTGGGCCATTACAGTTTACCATTATCCAAAAATAAAAAATTTAGGAGGCATTTTTGCAGCTCTATTGCATTTCCACTATTCCGCAATCGGGCGCGATTGCTGAACAAAGGGCAGTCGCCTTTTATTAGGCGAATCCGAATTGTTCTATAAATAATTGGATGTAAATAATTAAGAAACCCAGCTAATCTT
>NZ_JAEVLT010000067.1 GCF_024494385.1 Bacillus sp. EB600 | reverse complement strand
CGACGGGATCAAGTCCCACGGGTGCGGACGTTCTACCCCGGCTACGGTTATCATATATCGATATAAAAAATGGTCAACCAGAAATATTTTCTGGCTGACCTTATAATACGAAGGGTGCTTTAGCTTAATTAGCTAAATTTGTAAGAAAAAGCATTCCTTAAAAATTTTATAAAGGAATGCTTTTTCTTTAATGAATCATCAGATAATTTAGACACTTTCCAGACAATAATTTAGAGATTCTTTTAGAAAAAATAATTTTAAACTAAAAGTTAATTTCTTTTAATTAACTCAAATTACTTCACGTACTGGAGGACAGACACCTTTTTACTAACCGCTGGGTGTCTTCTATTTTCCTTCGAGATTTAAATCTTGTTATAATCTAGATGAACGGATTGTTTGTACAGGGGGGTCTAAACATGAATGAAGTAACAAAATCATTGCTTGCTCATCGTTCTTTTCGTTCATATCAGGACAAGAAGGTAGATGAGGAACAGCTGGAACAGATTATCCAGTCGGTTCAAGCATCGCCCAATTGGATTAATGGACAGCAGTATTCCATTATTGCTGTCAAGGACAAAGAGCGCAAAAAGAAATTGGCAGAGCTGTGCGGAAACCAAAAGCATATCGAAGAAGCTCCCGTTTTCCTGGTCTTCTGTGCGGATTTTTACCGAACGTATCTAGCCTCGGAAATGGAAGGAACAACATTAAATATAACAGATAATATCGACACACTTATCGTTGGCGTGACGGATGTCGGGATTGCCCTTGGCACGGCTGTTGCGTCTGCTGAATCATTTGGCCTCGGAACCGTAGCCATTGGCGGGATTCGCAAAAACGCTTTAAAAGTCATCGATATGCTTGACCTACCGGAATACGTGATTCCAGTGTCCGGCCTTTGCATTGGTCATCCACGAGAAGACGATGGCCAAAAACCACGCCTTCCAAAAGAAGCTGTTTACCATGAAGAACGTTACAACCGTGAGCTGGAACCAATTCTTGAGGAGTATAATGATACATATTCCCGTTATCTGCAGGAAAGATCGAAAAACAACCGTATCGGCACATGGACAGAATTAGTAGCTTCCTTCTTCAGCAAACGTTATAATCAAGGGATTGCTGAAATGCTGAGGAAGCAGAAGTTTCCCGGAGGATAACTTGAAATCGCCTGGATGATGAGTGACCCGTTAGGAAGAGGTTGTTTCTAACAGGCTCTCTTTAGAGGCGTAATCCAGCCGTTCACAAATAAAAACGCATGAGATTTCATATATAAAATCTCATGCGTTTTTATATTATGACTTTAGTCAGTTGAGCTTGCGATAGCGTGCGAAACAAAAAACCACCTGCTATACGGGTGGGGGATAAGTGGTTATACCAAACAAAAAAATCACTTTTTTCTATAATAGAGATTGTTCAAGCCTCTAAAATTAGAAAGGTAAGTGAGTTAATTGGCAAATCAAGCAAATAGTTTGGCACATACAAAATGGTTATGTAAGTACCATATCGTGTTCACTCCAAAGTATAGGCGAAAAATAATTTACAATCAATACAGAAGGAGTATAGGTGAAATATTACGAACACTGGATAGGATACACTTAGCTAGACAGATATTTTAAGGTCAAGTAGACTACAGATAATATATTTGAGGGGAATCTACGATGACTAAAAGAGAGCGACGAACATTTACAGAGGAATTTAAAAATCAAATGGTACAACTGTATCTAAATGGCAAACCAAGAAAGGATATTATTCGTGAGTACGATCTGACACCATCTTCACTAGATAAATGGATTGGTCAAAATAAAACTACAGGCTCATTCAAGGAAAAAGACAACCAAACACCAGAAGAAGTTGAGTTGAACAAACTACGTAAAGAAAATAAGCAACTTCTGATGGAGAACGATATTTTAAAGCAAGCTGCGCTGATACTAGGACGAAAGTAAATGTGATCCGAAATAACCGGGACAAATACTCGATATCAGCAATGTTCAAAGTCCTTCATCTACCTAGAGCTACCTATTATTACGAAGTAAAAGAGCGTGTTTTAGAGGATGAAATTACTTCTGATATTATGAAGATTTTCCAAGCAAGCCGTCTCTACAACGGTTATCACTCTGATATTCGTGGGTTTTCACATTTTATCTTTCCGTATAAAGGAGCTTCCACTAACTAACGACGTGCGTTAGCCTATTTAGACATAGCACAAGTTTAAGTCGTGGGTTCTCCTTTCCGGTTTTAACCTTTGCCTTCGAGCCCTATTCTTATCACATTTTTATTAAAAGTTTGGATTTATGGTTATTTTCTTTGTTAATTAAACGTTTGGTAATAGGTTTATGATATATTCCTTCTTTGTTCTTTCTCTACTTCTTGTGTAATTGCCCATATGAATCCTGATAATTCTCTCGCTACTGCTGTAATGGCTTTTCCGGCAACTTTTCCACGGGATAGTAAACGAAAATATCTTTTGTTCAAACGAGTTTGGGCTTTCCATGAAATCCAAAGTATCTCTGGCGGTTGTCCTTCTTGTCTCTTTTTTAATTTTCCTTTCACAGCCGGTGGATATTGATAACTCCACGCAGATTCAATTAATAATCTCCGGACATGACGGTTTCCTGCTTTTGTTATCTTTCCTTGTCGTCTAAGTTCCCCACTTGAACTTTCGCTCGGAATAAGACCTACATATGCCATAAATTGCTTAGGAGAAGAAAATCGTTGGAATGATCCGACTTCTGCTACTAAACTAGTTGCTGTAACCACAGCTACTCCTCGTAGTGTTTGAAGGGCTTGAACCATTGTTGCGTGCACTCCAACTATAGCTTGCCGTTCGATTTCTTCTTCCAAACGGTTTAATCGTTGTTGAATTTCAGTTAATTGATGCATATATTCTTCATAAACAATTCTTAAGGCAGAATGATCAAACTTTAAGGAGTTTAGCCACTCATAATATCTTGTTGTCCACTTTTTCACACCTTTTGGAGTACGAATATCGTGACGTAAAAGGAATTTGGTTAAGCGATGTTTTGCTCTTAATTCATCTTCTTTAGAATCTTCCCGTGCTCGGACTAAGTCTCGAAGTGCTTCATCTTCTTCTGTAGGCGCATAACAGATGTTAATTCGCCAGCACGATAAAGTTTTGCAAGATTAATGGCATCTCTACGATCTGTTTTTATACGTTCACCAGGCTTTCTAGGAATTAATGCTGGCGCAATGACCTCACACTCGATATCCATGCTGATAAATAAGCGATATAACCCATATCCTGTTGGAACGGCCTCATAACACACACTAAGTTGTTTTGGATCCCCCAACTGTTTTACTAATTTTTTAATACTTTCTATCGTATAGGGAATCATTCCAAAATACCTTGGTTGGTCACGACCCTCATCTGCAATTGCTACTGCGATTTTTTTCTTCGATACGTCTAAACCTACGTATTTTGTGGTAGTATTCATAATAACTAGCTCCTTTCGTTCATGATAACTAACGAAGCAGGGTGAAAGAAGCGATGTGAAAATAGTTAAGTTGAAAATTAAAGATAAACAAAAATGGTCTTAGCTAGTAATTAGCTAGACCATTTTTCATTCGACGTATTGTATAAGTGGTTCATTCATACTTTTCCCTATTCTGGGGATATTATTCTTTGACATATTGAATAGGAGGTTTTTAATGGAAGATAAAACAAACATTGGTTTAACGGCTGCGGAAATGTCCGGTTTATGGACTCAATACATGGGTGATACAATAGTTGTTTGTGTGAATAGCTATTTCTTAGAAAAAGTAGAAGATGAAGAAATACGTCCTATTATTAAATGGACACTCGATACAGCAAAAGAGAATGTTTCCATCATGCAGGAACTGTTTCAAAAAGAGAATTTCCCGATACCCATTGGATTTACGGAACAAGATGTCAATACAAAAGCTCCAAGACTTTTTACAGATACATTTTTCTTAAAGTATTTAAGTCAAATGGCTGTATCTGCAATGACAGCCAGCTGTGCAGGACTAACAGTTGTGACACGTCCAGATGTTGTTACTTTTCATAAACGTATATTGAATAAAGGGGTTGAATTGCGGGACAGAACACGTGATTTAATGCTAAAACAAGGGATTTATGTAAAACCTCCTTATATACCTATTCCTGATAAGGTCGATTTTATAGAAAACCAACATTATTTAACTGGTTTTTTGGGGAAAAAGAGGTCTATTAATTCACAAGAAATCACTCATTTATACTTTAACACTCTAATAAATGCTATCGGTAAAGAAATAGTAACGGGCTTTGGCCAGACTGCTCAAAACGAAGATGTAAAACAGTATTTTCTAAGAGGGAAAGAACTTGCCCAAAAATATGTAGATACATTTAGCAATTTTTTAACCAAAGAGGATCTGCCTGCCCCTAGTTCAGGTTCGGCTGTTTTAGATACAACCGCAAGTATTTTTTCAGATAAACTAATGATGTTTCACGTTACAACTATGGTTGCAACAGGAATTGGATATTATGGAATGGCATTAGCAGCAAGTCCAAGGAGAGATTTAGGACTTAAATATATATCAATAATTCCAGAAGTCGCACTGTATGTCGAAGATGGAGCCAATATTATGATTAAACACGGCTGGATGGAGGAACCTCCTCAAGCAGTCGACCATGACAAATTAATACAGAATTAATGTTATGAATCCCTATGAAAAATTATTATGGGAGCATTGCTCTTCCTGGCTTCGGCTAGTTATTAAATGCAAATATGTAAAGGGCATTATACTCATCTTGTTGGAGTTTGTGTTCAATGTTCAAGTAAATTTTAACGAAATAATTATATTAAGCTTTCACGGAGATATTGAAAAAGCAATTGTACAAGCTGATTATCAGTGGTTAATGTTTTACCCTTGTTTATATTTTTTTGCGATATGGGATGCCTGGAAAGATGCAGGAGGGGGAAAAGACCGATATTCCTTCCTGCTGTTTGTGTTTTCAGCGTACTTTGTAACGGTCGGATGCATTTACTCTTCGAATTTTAAGCTATTTGGAGTATTACTAGGACCGGTTTGGCTTCCTATGCTGTGTGTGATTTCAGGAATTATTGTTGGCTTGTTTTTGAAAATTTTCATAAAAGGTCAGTATGACCAAAGAGTACGAAAGTAAACCAAGGAGAGTTGTGGAAAGTACTGTGAAAGGGAGCACAATAACTTCAAGTAAATTTTTGAAGTTCTTTTAATTTTTTGATCTTCAGCAATCGGGCGCGATTGTTTAGCAAGACAAATCAAAGTGCCGATTACTTTGTGTAGGTAAAATCGGCTTTTTTCCATGTCGAAATTTGCTTAGCGTGGCATCCGCGTTTTGTCGGCAGGACCCATGATTGTTCATATAATTTTCATAATTTTGTGAAAAAATCATGAATTCACTACTGTTTCCATGTTGCAAATAGCAAAAATGGAATAAAATGAATATACAAGGATTTCTAGGGGGATGGAAAATATGTTAAATATTTATAAAAAAATTGTGGTCCCATTTGATAACTCTGAATTAAGCAAGAAGGCATTGGAAACGGCTAAAACACTGGCAAAATACGAGGAAAATATCGAATTGGACGTTATCATGGTTGTTGATACGGTTAACACCTTCTATTACTACGATCCAGTGCGTGAAACTGTAAAGAAAGAAACGAAAGAGGCGCTCAATGAAGTAGAACAAAAATTGAAAGACCTGCCAAACAAGACAAAGACATTATTAATAGAGGGACACCCTGCTAGTACGATCGTGGATTTCGTTAAGGAGAGCAATGCTGATCTTGTTGTTATGGGAAGCCGTGGCTTAAGTGGATTGAAGGAAGTGTTCTTAGGCAGCGTCAGTCATCATGTTGTGCAGAAATCCAATTGCCCAGTATATATCGTTAAATAATTAGTTTTATAGCTGTTTTAATTCTTATTGCACAAACCTTTTTTCGCTAATAGGAAAGTATAAAGTATACCAAAAAATGCGAATTTACAACGTTAAGGAAATTCCAAAATGAAAAGCCCGACTTCTCCACATTAAAATTGAGAAATTGGGCTTTTTCGTTGCTCTGGAATTTATATGCACTAAAGCTAGCTTTGTGAAGGTTAGTGGTTAAGTCTTTGTTTTCTTCAGCAAACGGGCCATTATCATTATCTTCGCTATTTGTTTGAAACGCTGCCAAATATGGATCTAACAAATAAAAAAGAAATAGATAAAGTCTTGCCGCGGTCATCTAGTTTACCCTCGGCATGCAGAGTACCGATAAAAAGTGAAGCAAACAAAACATAGTCCCGAAATACACCACCCATGTAGTATTTGGGGGCTACTTGACGTTTACGCTTAAACTCACCATAGCTTTATAGGTGCGAAAGTTGAGTTATAATATAAATTGAAACAACGTATTTCGTCTTTATCTTTATTTTTTCCTCTTTTGTATTTCCTCTGTCACGACAAAAGTAAGGTCGTCATTTCCAAATAAGGATAATAATCCCAGAATAGTTTCATCCGATACTTCACCGGCTTCCTCTTTTGGTACGGTTAATTCGATGGCTTCTCTCAATGCCGGGTTCGCGCTTTGGTTGGGATAGGCACGTAGATAGATTTCTTCAGGTTCGAGATCATGATTGATGCACCACTGCGCAAAGACGAGGATCATCATCTTTTCTTGACCTTGGTAGTTTTCGATTATTTTTTCTTCCAATTCTTTCTGATTCATATAAATTCTCCTTTGAAGGATTTAACAAGATTATTATACAGTGAAAACTGCAGGAATGAAAAAGGAAAATAGAAGGGATAAATATAGCTTTTATGAAGAATATCCTTTAAGGCGGGGGAGTTCAACAATAAGGCATTCATGAAGTGGAAGAAATGATCCTAATGCTGCATTTCTTTGGAGTCAAGAAGCATTGGGTGGGGAAAACAAGAGTACCGTCCCTTTGTTTCCAAAGTTATTCCATTCAACTATTCCGTTTTCTGTGTTATAGTTCAATATTGAACTATAACAATCAGATGAACGATTTTATAATTAATTCCTAAACTAAACGAAACAAAATAAAATGAAATTTAAATGAGGTTAAATATATGAGTGTATTAACGGTTACAGGCCTAAACCACGGATTTGGCGATCGTACGATCTTTGATAATGTTTCCTTCCGCTTGTTAAAAGGTGAACATATAGCTTTAATTGGGGCAAACGGCGAAGGTAAATCGACGTTTATGAATATCATTACAGGGCATCTTCAGCCTGACGATGGAAAAATAGAGTGGTCAAAGCATCAACGAGTCGGTTATCTTGATCAACATACGGTTTTACAAAAGGGAATGTCAATCCGTGACGTATTAAAAACGGCTTTTCAATATCTCTTTGACGTTGAAACGAATATTAATACCATTTATGAAAAGATTTCAGACGTTACACCTGAAGAAATGGAAAAGTTGTTAGAGGAAGTTGGTACATTACAAGACATATTAACAAATAACGATTTCTATATTATTGATTCTAAGGTAGAAGAAGTGGCACGTGGTCTTGGACTTGATGGTATAGGATTAGAAAAAGATGTTCATGATTTAAGTGGTGGGCAGCGAACGAAGGTTTTATTAGCCAAGCTTTTACTTGAGAAACCAGATATTCTTCTTTTAGATGAGCCTACAAACTATTTAGACGAACAACACATTGAGTGGTTAAGACGTTACCTGCAAGAATACGATAATGCTTTTTTATTAATTTCTCATGATATTCCATTTCTTAATAGCGTTGCAAATGTGATCTACCATTTAGAAAATCAGAAATTAAATCGCTACGTGGGTGATTACAACCATTTCCTTATTGCCTATGAAGCTAAAAAAATACAAGTTGAAGCTGCCTTTAAGAGACAACAATCAGAAATTTCTAGTTTAAAAGATTTTGTAGCCCGTAATAAGGCAAGAGCATCTACCAGCAGCCTTGCCATGTCGAGACAGAAAAAACTCGATAAAATGGATGTTATTGAAATAGCACAGGAACGACCAAAACCTGATTTCAACTTTAAAGAAGCAAGAACCTCAGGTAAATTAATTGTTGAGACGAAAGAATTTGTCATTGGGTACGATGAGCCACTATCAAAGCCGTTAAATCTTTATATAGAGCGTGGACAAGAAGTGGCATTAGTTGGTGCGAATGGGATTGGTAAGACTACACTCCTTCGTAGCATGCTCGGAGAAATAAGATCTCTTTCTGGTTCACTTGAACGCGGTGAGCATCAGTATATTGGGTATTTTGAACAAGAAGTGAAAACGGAAAATCAAAACACGTGCATCGAAGAAATATCGAATACGTTTCCTCAGTTAAGCCAAGGACAGGTACGCGCTGCTCTTGCGAGATGTGGGTTAACCAGAAAACATATTGAAAGTAAAATATCCGTATTAAGTGGTGGAGAGCAAGCGAAAGTCCGGTTATGTAAGCTCCTTAACCAAGAAAGCAATATCCTTGTTTTTGATGAGCCAACCAACCATTTGGATAAAGATGCAAAAGCTGAGCTAAAACGAGCTTTGAAATCGTATAAGGGAAGCGTGGTCCTTATCTCTCATGAACCTGATTTTTACCAAGACGTGGTAACAGATATTTGGGACGTAGAATCATGGACAACGAAAGCCATCTAAACTTGAACGATCCGAGTAGGAGTCGCCATTTCTGACTACCCATATGAATAGTAAAAAAGGAGAGCCGATCATGATTACTCTCCTTTTTTCTTATATTCCATAAATCTTCAGTGAAACAAGATTTTACACGGCGTGCCTATGGTGAAACCTATTGACTCCACAGAGTTATATTCATTCTACTAATTGTAAATGTTTGGTGGGAGGAGGTGCCTGTCCCTGGGTGCCTCCCATATTCTAAGAATTCATCGTCAAGCTGATCAACGGTTACAATTTTGTTATTGTTCAAAATCTCAGCAAGGATGATTCTCGCTGCTGAAATGGAGTCAATATGGTCTGCGTTAAGCATGGTAACAGGCCAATACCTACATTTGCCGCGCACGTATAAAAAGGATCCGACCCTTTCATCCCTAGAAGGTCAATTATATAGGCAGATAAAGAAATGTTCTATTCTATTCAACAATCGGGCGCTTTAGTGTAAGAAGCTTTTGAAAATAAATATAAGAAATAGCTCAGTTGTGAACTGAGCTATTTTATTTTTTAATTACAAAAAACACTGTTGAATATAGCGTGATTTGTAATACAAATTTAGCTAATTTTTTGTACGATTTCAAGTTTTTGTGATAGGAAACGGAACCCGTTAGATTCGCCCCGTTCCATTTTTTAATCTATTTATTTTCTGTTTTGCCTTTATCCCTATCTTCATTACGATCAAATTTTTCATACAATCGAGTGAGTTTTTCATTGTATTGATCATGCACTTCTTGAAGCTTTTCTTGATATTTTCTTTCAATTTCTAAGATAGCCCGTTCTCTTTCTAAATCCTTCGCATTGGTTAACTGAGTTAACTTGTTTTCGAAGTTAACCTTTAAAGATTCAGTTTCTTGGATAGTGTTGCTTAGCTTTTCTGTCAGCTGTTCAACTTGTTTACGTTGATCTTGAACTGTTGCTGTTAATTGATGGATAGAAGATTCAAGATTGCTTTCTTTTTGTTCAAATTCCGATTTCATTTGTTCTTTTTCTACTACGTTTTTTTCTTTTAACTCAACATTCTCCGTAGCAAACCCTTTATATTCATTTACTAATGATGATAACGTATCGATCTTTTCTTTGTATTCCTGAATAAGAGCCTGGTTATTATCGTTTGTGGATCTTAATCCTTCCACTTGTTCAGATAAAGCTTGTTTGTCATTCTCAGATTGCTTTAAATCATCTTCTAATCGTTTTAATTCATCTTTTAATGTTTTAACATTACTCTGCAACTCAGAAATAGTTAACTCCTTGTTTTCTAGCTTGGTTTCTAATCCCTTCATTGCATCATCTTTTAAGTAATTAGCACGTTGAATCATATTGGCTACTAACTCATAAATGCGGGTAGTGTGCTTCTCTAATTCTGTTAAATCTTGCTTATAATCTCCGGAACCGTCCTTTAAGCTTTGAACCTCACTTCTTTTTCAAACCACTCTTTTGAAGAAATCCCGGAAACATCGATCATATTCTTTACTTTGTCATATATTTCTTCACTTACTTTTACCCCAAACGTTTTGTCAGACATTTTTTTGACTCTCCATTGGTTAACTTATAATCTATTATATATCAATAGGTTAACCGTGTTAACTAAGGTTAACCAACAATCAAAAAAGTATAAAATAAAATCTAACAATTATCGCCTGTTATCCACCAATCGAGTAATTTTTCTTCATCTTCATTCCAACAAGCCCAAATTTCTACGTTAATACGAATATCTTCTTGTAACCATACAAATCTTTTCTCCCTATAATTGATTCATTTTATTAATTAGGTCGTCTTTACTGGGGTTGGTATAAAGCAAAGTCGTATGAATATAGGAATGTCCTGCCTGGTTAGCCACTTCGTGAACACTCATGCCTTTATTAATTGCATGAGAACAAAAGAAATGCCGTAAATCGTGTGGAGTAATATCTTTCCCAAGTTTTTCAGCGTATTCCTTAAAGAGCTTATTGACCGTTGTTCTATCCATTTGTTTATTTCGAGTGCTTACAAAAAGCTGTTCATTTTCAATGCCTTCCTTTTCACGTTCCTTTAACCAGGATTGAAGAGCTGCTTTTACTTTATCATTCATAAATACTGTTCTTGATTAGCTACCTTTCCCATTTTTCACAAGAATCTTACGAGACGTAATATTAAAATCATCCAATTTGAGGTTAAGAGCTTCAGAGATCCGTAATCCGGCATAAGCAAGAAGGGTTACAAGGGCATAATTTCGTTTATTCCCACTATCAAGTACCATCTGGCGAAACTTCTCGGCATCTTTATACTCCACTTTGGCCAGGGAAGCATACTGCTTTTGAACCTTTACTTAATCTTTTTTTGTCAGAACCATTTCTTCCTGTACGTTGGATTCAACGAGGGGAATTTTATTGAACTTGACCAGTGCGTTAATTTTGGTATTAATCGTTTTGGGTTTTGAATTTTTTATAGTTTTTAAGAACGAAAGATATTCTCTCACGTTTTCATGAAGCAATCTCTGGAATTCGACTCCTTTTGATTGATCAACAAAAATTAATTAATAAGCTAATCAAATTAGAGGATTATAAAATGAATTGACTTTGAGTGATCTTGAAAAAGAGTACAAATATATTGAAAAAATTGGGGGACAGGAATAAAGACAGGAAAGATAAATCCACTTTTAGATTATTCGTATGGTCACAAAACGTGGGAAACATTCGCGTTTTGTTGGTACTACCCGTATATAAATTAAAATATGAAATTGTAATAGACTGAATTTTCGACTATTTTGAGATGACAATGCGATATGATTGCAATTTATGTAATTTTATTTACATATGTATGTTCTTTTTCTCAGAATATTTCGTGTTATGATTGATCTAGCAACTTATTTACTAGATGAGGTTGGATTTATTTTATTAAAAAACACGGAAAGGGGGATTGTTAATGGATATTTGCATTTCATGCGGAGAGGAATTATCTATTATGGAGAGGAATCGAGCGGAATGTTGGGAGTGCAGAGACACATCAACAGAAGCTTACGCAGAAGAGGAATAATCATGGCATTTAATAAAATACTATCTCTGTTATCAAACTGTTCTTGTTCATTAACTAAACTGTAAACAAGCCTACCAAATTGTTCTATTTCTCTAACTAAACTGTAAAGTAGCTATGATAAAGTAAATACTGTACCTCCTAGCAGACAAAAAGCCGGTTTTCCTTTTATTTAAGG
>NZ_JAEVLT010000066.1 GCF_024494385.1 Bacillus sp. EB600 | reverse complement strand
TTATAATATAAAGCGAATGTTTGGTATAATATTCAATATAATCCATTTGGAGGGATCCTTTTGACAAATAAAATTCTCGAGAAAGCTCAAGAATTCTTAATCAATAAAATCAATCCATCCTTTATCATTGTCTTTGGTTCCTTTGCTAATGGTACAACTCATAAAGAAAGTGACATTGATATAGCTTTTTATAATAAAGAGCGAGATCTTTCCTCCTATGAAGTTTTTATGTTAGCACAAGAGCTTGCGGATATTCTTAAAATGGATGTTGATTTAGTCGATTTAACGCATGCGTCTACTGTCTTCCAAGCACAAATCTTTTCAACCGGAAAAGTGATTTTCTCAAATGATGAAACATTAAGGATGAATATTGAGATGAGATCTTTAAGTATGTACGCAAAGTTAAATGAAGAGCGTAAATTGATTTTAGAAAATGTAGATGAAAGCGGGACTATCTATGAAAAATGATGTCATTTTAAATAAGATAAGCGTCATTGAACGCTGTAAAAAAAGAATTCTCGAAGTATACGATCAAAAGCCAGAAAACCTAAAAGATTATACAAAACAAGACTCCATCATTCTAAATATTCAACGCGCTTGTGAAGCCTGTATTGATCTAGTTATCTAGCTATGCATATTGTAGCGCAAGAACGCTTAGGATTACCACAAACCAGTCGTGATGCTTTTGATATGCTTGAGGCCACTTCAATAATTGATAAGGAAATAGCTAAACGGTTAAAGACGATGGTCGGATTCCGAAATATTGCTGTTCATGATTACCAGACCATTAACTTGAATATTTTAGAACAAAGAGATGCTACTTTAAGCCTCGCTCCCAGTTAGTTCAACTAACACATTCTTTGCTTTAGCGTATTATGGTCGTTTGTTCATTAGAAAGGCAAATCACAATTATTCTCAACATTTCTCCATTCCAATTTTTCCAATTTCTGAACTAAATCAGTAATATCCTTATCGCCATCTACAATAACCTTTTCTAACTTGGCATGATAAGACATTTCTTTTTTTATCTGCTTCCAGAAATCTAAAGCCACTTGCACAGGTTGTTTGCCCCTTAACAGAAAGGAACCACTCTGTGTTAATCTGCTATTAGCAATGTAATGTATTTCTATTGTCACATTCATTTCCTTCCTCCTCATTCATTTCCATTTGGTGAGACAGTATGCGTCAATTACGACATAAATAAGCCATTTCTTTTCTTCAGCAGCTTGGTTAGCTGACCAAGAAAAGGTAGCACCACAACCCCCCCATCTTAAGCATAAGCACCTAAAGTTGAACAAGACTTCTGCCTCTAAATATCTTCAAAATATTTATCGAATTCAAACCATATCTTATTGTTTGTTAATTTTATATAAAACTTTATTGATAATATCCTCTTCTTTATCAACTAATAGGTTATTTAAAGCTTCCAATAATACCTCTTTCGATATTATTTTAGCCTGTTTTTCTATTTCTTTCTTTGTGAAGAAATTAATAACAACTTTTTGATTATCAGAAGGCTCCCTACCAACAAGTTGATCTAATGAAACTTGAAATAAATCTGCAAGTTTCATTAGATTATCTATACTTGGCTCAATGCTACTTTCATACCTAGTGTAAGTGGTTCTTGATATACCTAAAAAATCTGCTATATCTTGTTGTGTAAGATTTTTATCTTTTCTCAATATCACTAAGTTTGATTTTAAATTGTTCATATAAAGACACCATCCTCTTTTTATATAAAAACTATCTATAATAATGATAACTTTTTCTCCTTCGCTTTTGAAATCAAAATACGATATAAAAGGTAGGTTACTTGAAGAAGAAAAATTCAGGTAAACTGCTCCATTAGTTTTAATAAAAAAAGCCGCACAAATGGCAGCTGTATCTTCAAGTATTGCGCCCTTTAATGGAATTACAAGGATCTTCTATTACCTGGTTACTTAAACCAATATGATATTAATATTTGTGATATTATCAAAAAAGTAGGTGACACTTTGGCCAAAAGAAGTTATGACTCCAAACTAGTTAGAATAAACGGGATAAAGGCAAAAAAGAATCCTCTTAACAGTAAAGTTGAAATTAGAACTTCTTTAAGGATTCCTTTAAAGAGAGGCATTGCATCCTGTATCCTTATGAATCCAAGTACCGCTGATAGCGTTGACTCCGATGATACCATTAACTTTGTTACTGAATACATTCATAAGAACATCCCTGATATCCATTGGATAAGGTTTTATAACCTTTACCCTTTTTATGAACCTAAGTCACCCAAGATCTATCATCTAATTCATAATTTAACACCATTAGAATATAGTACAGCAATGGATGCAAATAGACTAGAAATTAAGAAATCGCTTGAATCAACTACTCATTTGTTTCTTGGTTACGGTCAATGCAGTGGAGATTCAAATGATAAGGCTAGTTATTATGATATCGAAACAGTTAAGTTATTGAACATGATTGAGAAGAAATATAAGAACGATATTTTTGTATTTGAAACTTCTCAATCAAATAAGGTTCTTATTAAAAATAAGTATCCTAGACAGCCTAACCCAAATAATGAACACTTTGCTACTAATCATCACAAGTGTCACATTAAGAACGGATCGATAATACTAATTTAAGAGACATGGGGGTGATAAATTCCCCATGCAAATTCTAAGAAAGGAAAAAAAATACACACATTACTATTCCTTCTTTAACTGATCCGTTAGTGAAAAAGCGTTCCTGCTTATTGCAGAAACAGCCCAAAAATTGCAAAATGAGCGCAAATCCTCAAGAATGGCGCCCGATTATGGAAGATCTTATTGAAGATAAGCACCCGTTAGCTGAATAAGAAATATCATTTATTTAGATTCAAGTACAATACTTCATTTGCATCAGGGGTTTTTAGTAGTAATTGAGAGTAGTGGATTAAACACTTTCCAATGAACTCTTCTTCATCTTCGACATCGATTTTTACATCAAATTCCTCTGGCAAAAACAAAATATAATCACCAGCAATTCTTTCCCATAACAACTGTAAAAATTTCAAGTCACCTTTGCCAATAATTTTAGTGTAAGGGTTGCTAGTGAGTTTAGGATATGGAGAACTTCCTTCATACCACCAAAGAATTGTACATTTTTCGGAACCATAAATTTTTGTTATGTAATCAAATAAGTCTTGTAACAATTCTTTTTTTGGTTCTCCTAAAGGGAAGTTTAGCAATACATTTAATTTAGCTTTTTGTCTTATATCTTGATTTAAACCAATTACATCTAAAAAATCTTCCCAAGAATCCGACATACTATCCCCTCCTAAACTTTTAGGAATTAAACGTCTTATTGAAGCGTCTTGCATTTTACTTAAATAAAATTCGTGGAAAAGGCAGTTATTCCTTCTTCCACTAAACTTCCACGTTAGCACAACAAGCAAAAAAAGACTGCCGCAGCAATCTCCATCTTTTACTCTTGTTATTTGGTTAATGATTGGCGATTTCTACAATAAGTAGCATTTGACAAACCTCTATGGTTCCCCCAATAAATTACAGAACAGGCCTGTCTCAAGTAGAATGGGTAGGCCGTCCTATTAGTTAAACGTGATATTTACCCTATAACCCATATTCTTAAAAAATTCCTTTAACACTTTTTCTGCATTTTTCTCTGCAGTATCTAGTAAACCACTAGAGATGGCATCTTGACGAATTTGCTCTTGTGCCTCAGCGGCCTTTTTAAACCCCTCATCCATTTTAGTATCAGCACGGAAAAGCCCACCATTTTCATAGGTTTGTATTTTATCCATCTGTAATGATGGGTCCTGGATGAGCTTTGCATGAGGAAGGGTAATATCTATTTCTTTTGTTTTTTCATTAATAACCATGTCCTCAGAAGTAATCCCTTTCAAATCAACACCAGCAATAACCGTCCCAGGTACAATTAATAGTAGTTCACGCTTTATTCCTGGCAAATTCTTAGAGATGTCTTTCCCGAAAATCTTATTATCCTCTTCGTGTATAACCGCTTTCGTATAAGCTTCAGCTGTTGCCAATGTGGATAGCTCTTGAACGTGTTCAACAAACGTGACAGACTTATGTTTGAAGGTACTGCCCGCAAATAGCCAAATTACTCCTGAAGTGATGATTAAAAGGACAAGGATGGCTAAAATAATCTTAAATACACCAGCTTTAAAGAAAAACTTAAATATTCCTTTCGGTGGAGATACAGATCTTAAGTTATGATCTATCGCAATAGTTGCAGCACTTTGCTGTTGTGCTTCTTTTAATTCTATTAATAGTCTTTCTAGCTGTGCAATTTTTTCGTCTTTTTCTTCTATAATTTCTCTATTGGTATTCATTTTTTCACCCTTCATTTTTAACATTACAATGTTTATCCTTTTAATCCACTAATAAGGTCCCATACTTACTTAAATCCATAAAATCCCCACATTTCAAAAAAAAGGTTTGGTACTTTCGTTACAAAAGGGACTGACTCCTTCTACGACTATCCTGCCCGTTACTTCAATAAGAAAAAGCATTACCGTTGTTCCAGTAATGCCCCCGTTACTTTAAGTACAATTTTTCACAATGTGCTTCGTTAGTCGTAATTAGGAACAGTTGATAGTATCTTAAAGTATGGCATCCATTCGTTTAAGAAAATTGAACCTCACTCAATTCTGCCAAACTTCTTATGTAATCTGTCTTTACACTCATTCCAAGTAGGAATAGATTCTTCTTCCCAATTAATTGATTCTAATTTATCTGCAATATTTCGTGATATTTTCATTGCTTTTAAATGATTACCATTATTTCGAAAGACCTTCATATGTTCCTTGCTTTCCCATACTGTCAGAGTCCAGTATGTGTCCCATCCTTCTGTGTTCAAAGAAGAAAATTTTAATCCTTCTGCTTTTTTTGACTGAATTTTTGATTTAATTGTATGAAAAAAAAAGCTAGCTAACTTTCGTTTACCTTTTAAATGCAACCTAGTAACTGAAATAAACATATCGTATTCATCCTTTCACATAAAAACTATGATAGTAATATTCCATTTATAGGTAAGCAAATCCTTTTAGTAAATGTTTTTAACTTCCACTAAACTGCCCCGTTAGCCATCCATGCAGCATAAAATCAGCGCTGCACCACAGAAGAATGAAAATGGGTTGGAAGTGTCAATACTGATACTGACCTTAATCCAGTCAACCCTAATCCATAGCTTATTAATTATCGCTCTCCTCTTTTTTTAACGATTGAGCAGGGTCTTCTTTAGTATTGTCATCTTTCTGTTCTTGAAGAAACTTATTTTCATGGTAGTGAAATAGCAATTATGCCACCCAATGGCTAAAAAAACATAATGGGTTCGGTTTAAAGGTGCAAAACACCGATTCGTAACCGAATTCATAGATGTTTACATTAGTTTTGAACAGCATATTAGCAATAGAAAAAGGAATCGAATTAACTCATCTACTTTTTTTAAATCAAGCAAAAGAAAATCGATAAGCTTTTACTATAATTCCGTCCCTTGCAGGTTCAAAATCAAATTGAGGTAATCGAACGAAACCCATCTCTTCATAAAGGTGCATAGCCACTTTCATAAAATCAGCCGTATGTAACCCAATGCAGGTAGAATCATATGTTTTTGCTTGCTCTATACATTTTTGGATTAACAGTTTTCCTATCCCTTTTCCTCTTGCTTGGACATCAACTGCCAGCATCCTGATTTCTGGATAATCCAAAATATCTGCTATTCCTTTATAAGCATCTGATCTAGCTGGAAACAATGCGACACTTCCAAAAATTTTCTCTTCCACTTCAGCTACAAACATTTCTACACCTGGTTGACCATCAGCATCCGACGTAATAGCCTTTTTTAAGGCTTTCCAATGTTCTTCAGGTATAGAAGCTGAATGTTCAATATAAGCTTTTAAACGCATTTCTTTGATTTTTTCTTTTTCATAGTCTAAAGCCTTACGAATTTCGATCATTCGAATCTCCCCTATTTTTGGTGTATTATTATGATTACATTTACTCATTAATCACTGAAAAATTACATTAATTATTCTCTGTTCTTTAATACTTATTCTTCTTCAACTATCCTGCAACGTTACTTCAATATCTAACGTCTTTATTTCTAGATTCAAGGCAATAATTCCTCTAATGCAACCAATAAGGAGGAATTGATTTTGCAATTAACACAAGCCTGGGAACTTTATAAATCGGACAAAAGGATTGAAGGATTCTCTCCACAGACATTAAAAGCGTATAGGCTCCAATCTAAGTTACTCATCCGTCACTTTAACGATGTGAGTATTGAATCAGTAACCACCGATCAGTTGAAAGGATACCTAGCAAAATCAAGTGAACATTTAAAGCCATCAAGTTTAGCCCATCGAATTCGATTCATTAAATCGATATTTCGTTGGTCACACGAAGAAGGGCATATAACAAAAAATCCAGCTGCCAAAATTAAAGAACCTAAACAAGGGAAACGAATCCCAAAATTCTTAACAGAGAGGGAAATTGAGCATTTAAGGGAAGCGTGTTTTACTCCAATGGAAAAGGCATTATTTGAATTTATGTTTTCCACAGGTTGTAGAATTGGTGAAATAGTTTCTCTCGAAAAAAATTTTATCAATTGGTCAAATCGCTCTGTCATTGTACTGGGAAAGGGGGATAAAGAAAGAGAGGTCTATTTTAATATACGATGTGAAATTTGGCTGAAACGATACTTAGATTTTCGTCAGGATAAAGACCCAGCTATTTTTGTAACTGAACGGCACCCGCATAAAATGAGTATTGATCAGATGAGGTACATAATAAAACGAATATCAAGCCGTGCAGGGATCAATAAAGAAATCCACCCACACCAACTACGCCACAGCTATGCCACACATCTATTGAACAACGGAGCTCCTCTCGATGTCATTCAAAGTTTACTAGGACACGAAAAAAGCGAGACCACTAGGATTTATGCTCAGTTAAGTGGAAGCATTAGAAGAGAATTTTATAGAAAATACTTTTAGAATTAAAGTGAAAAAGGCAACGGGTTTAACGCTGCCTTTTTCACTATTGCCCCCGTTACTTTAAGTATAATTCTTCACAAAATCCCACTGATTAGTTTATTGGTAAGCATAATATAAAATAAATCTAAAATAAAAGAGACTGATGCTAGGCATCCGTCCCCACTTGCTTACCATTTTTATTATCACAGCGGTCTAATGCTTCAAAAAGAAGATCTCTTTTCATCAATTCCATTTTTAACATCTTCTTAAAATCTTTATCCTTTTTATCCAGTTGTAGCTTTTTGAGATATAAACCAATCAGTTGTTCATCACTTAGGTACTCCATTTATTTCTCCTAATCAATTTTTCATTAAAATACTGAAAACCATATAAAAGTAAAGCTTCCAATGAGAAGAAATAGTATTTAAAAACCCCTTCAACCGTATCTGAAGGGGTTTTGCTTGTGTAACAGAACTTTTATTGTTTTTTCAATTCATTAACAATCTCATTAATGCGTTTTTCCACTTCATAAAGGTTCCTCTGCATCCGATCACGCCGACTGGTCAAAACCTGCAATTCCTGTTTCAATTCCTCTGTTTTGCTCATGTTTTCCCCTCCGGATAATAATATATCATTAGTATGCTAGCAAAAAAACATTTTTAGCAGGGTCTCACTGAGATAATCCAAAATTCATCTTTTCTTTTATTCTTTTCATATCAAATTCATTATATAATTCGTTAAAATTTTCAATTGCTTCTTCACTTGGTTCATTATGTATTAATTTTATATTTAAATTATACTGCCAGTTACCTCTATAAGAAAAATACGTCTCCACTTATTGTAGAAACGCCCCCGTTAGCCATCCATGCAGCGCAAGATCAGCGCTGCACCACAGAGAATGAAAATAAACTAAAACCGTCAATACTGCTACTACGGCTGGGAGAAGAAGGTCGATAAGCTATGGTGCCATTTGAGCCCATCCGTTAGTCTGACTCCAACGACCACGGTGCATCACAGACTGTCGCTCCCTTACGGGAAGCACTCATGGGAGATTAATCCTATTCTGGTTATTGCACCAGCCTCCAATTATGTTTAGCCGTAGAAAGGATGTCTTCAATGGAAGTAATCATTGAACGCGCATGTGGTATGGATGTCCATAAGGATAGCATTACTGCTTGTATTCTCACACCAGAAGGAAAGGAGATTCAAACATTTTCAACAAAAACAGTCTTTCTTTTAAAGTTGATTGATTGGATCAAAGAGCATGGTTGCACTCATGTAGCAATGGAAAGCACAGGTGTATTTTGGAAACCAATTGTTAATATTCTTGAAGCCGAAGAGATTGTGTTTTTAGTTGTGAATGCGCAACATATGAAGGCAGTTCCTGGACGTAAAACAGATGTGAAAGATGCAGAATGGATTGCCAAGCTTCTTCGGCACGGATTACTTAAAGCTAGCTTCATTCCTGATCGGAATCAACGCGAACTTCGTGAATTGGTTCGGTATCGTCGTAGTATCATTGAAGAGCGTGCTAGACAACATAATCGGATTCAAAAGGTTTTAGAAGGAGCAAACATTAAACTCGGCTCTGTTGTTTCTGATATTATGGGAGTTTCAGCAAAAGATATGCTTCGAGCTATTGGAGAAGGTGAAGATGATCCTAAGATACTCGCAAATTTCGCTCGACGAACCATGAAGAAAAAGAAGGAAGAACTAGAACTCGCTCTAAAGGGATATATAAATCCTCATCAACGAATGATGATTAAAACGATTCTAACGCACATTGATTTTTTAACCGAACAAATTGATATGCTAGATCAAGAGGTTGCCGAAAGAGTCAAATCTTATAAAGAAGACATTGAACGATTGGATTCCATACCGGGGATTGCAACTCGAATGGCAGAGCAAATTCTGGCGGAAATTGGAACGGATATTAAAAATCAATTTCCAAGCGCAGCTCATATATGTTCCTGGGCAGGCTTAGTACCTGGACATAATGAGAGCGCTGGAAAAAGAAAGTCATCTAAATCAAAAAAAGGAAACAAATATTTAAAATCTGCATTAACTGAAGCAGCCCAATCCGTAAGGGGATCTAAAAATTATCTTGGTGAAATGTATAGAAGAACTGCAGCACGAAAAGGTAGCAAAAAAGCCGCAATAGTCGTTGCCCATGCCATGTTGAGAATCTCCTATTATCTTTTAACTCGGAAAGAGATGTATGTTGATTTAGGAGAAGACTACTTCGATAAGCAAAGACAGCAATCTATTATTCGTCATTCAACGCGAAGACTTGAAAGCTTAGGTTACACCGTATCATTAAAAGAACCTGAAGTATCTTGATCCACTCTGAATTAGCTTCAAAAACCATAAATCAGGCGCAATCCCCTTTTTTAAAAAAACGGATGGCTTGTGTCTTCTTTAGTATTGCCATTTTCTACAGATTTCAGAATTAATTTTCATGGGAGCTTAATAAGCATCCGTCCATTTAATAAAGCCTTCTTCCCATCCACTAATTTTATCAATCTCGTATTTACCTATATGAGAGCATTCCTTGGGATGGTCTTTAAACCCAGGTAGTGTCATATATTTTTCAATCACTTCTTCCGCCTTTTCTTTTGTTGAAAAGACACCAATCATTTTTATCTCATCGAACATTTCGCCGTCAAATTCATACTCGTAACCGTGTTCTAAAACATATACATACCGCACAGAAATACTTCCCCTATTTTTTCGATTATTAATTGTGAAACAAAAGCACCCGTTACTTTAATAAGGTTAATGAATAATCATTGATTACCATTCAATATCCATAAATATTTCTGAAAGCAGTTTTCCCTGGATTGTCCCATTCTTAAAAAGAAGTTCGGGGGTTTTAAATTCTTGTGTAAAAGAACCTTTAACCCTTGTAAGGTAATATCCATCTTGGTTTTGACTAACCCAGTATTCTTCATTTTGGTAATAAAAATTAAACTCTTCTCCCCAAGCTATACGTTCTTGAAATTCTTCAAATTCATCCTTAGTCATTTCTTTCACCCCATTTAAATATATGCTTCCTTTTTCAACAAACCTGCCAGTTAGTAGAACAAGAAAAGCGACTGCCCTTATTGAACAATCGCTCCTGTTAGTTTAAGTACATTTCTTCACAATCTTGCTTGCAATTATGTTGCCTCATAACAAAAGCCACCAATGTGTCGGCAGCCTTGTTTTTAGAAACTCCTGTATATTCTTTTCCTCCCAGTATGGTGAACCTAATAGAATCAAAGAACAGCTAAACCTTGCGACCCAAAGTAAGGAAAGTTAGTCCAGGCAGCAACCTGTAATCTTACTAGACTACCATCATCTTGGATATTAAATACTGACACTGTACCCTGATTTCCGTTAAGCGTATAGAGATATCGCCCATCTTGACTGACTTCAATATTCATAGGTAAACCGGTTGGTGTACCTGCTGGCGTACTGGAATTATGCCCGGCTACCGTTAAGGCACCGCTTCCGCTAATTCGATAAATGGTTATTGTACCGCTAAAGGTATTGGTCGCATATGCAAAACGTTCATTTTTTGATGCCGTCACCCAGCAAGTGGCCTTTTGTCCGGTCGGTATAGAGCCACTAATTACATGAAGGATTCCATTGTCACTTAAGGAATAGGAAGAAAGCGCATTAGAACCTACTTCCGTAACTAAAAGCAACCCTGAGGAAAGAAAATAAGAGCCAAAAGGCATATTGCCATTAGATTCGTTAATCATTGGTCCTGTCACTGTACCATTTTTGTTAACATTAAATATGCTGAGATGGTTTGTAGTAAGTTCAGGTATAATAATTTTACTTCCGTTCGGAGTGAAGAGGACTTGCGCGGGTTGTGCATTAATGGTGCTTAGAGAGCGATTAGATCCTGGAATAGGAAGGAGATGCCCGTTTTCTTCTATATAAAAACCCGAAATATTCGATGCAAAATGATTGGCGGCATCACCTACATTGGAGACATAAAGAAGGTTCCCGAATACACCGATGCTATTGGGTTGGGCGCCTCCCGATGGTTTTACGTTCGCAAAGATAAGACGCCCATTTTCAGTTACCATAAAACTGCTGATACTATTACTGCCTGCATTAACTGCAAAAAGGAAACGACCATCACTGGACAAAGTTAAAGAGCCTTGAGACTGAAGAGGATCGATTCCATCGTTCCGCAATGCGGTTGAGACTTCCTTTGTCCCCGTACCTTTTCCGTAGGTCGGATAGGAAGCCATAAAGGTGAGCAATCCATTCATGTCCTTGTAAAAGGCAATGATTTGATTCATTACTTCATTATTGGTCATCATGTACACCATACTCGCACGCGCACGAAAATAATTGTTCATTATCTGCATTTTATGACTCTCCTCCTTCCATAATTTTATATGGTTCTTTTGCCATTTACATTCCGAAAATGGAAGTGAATTGGTTTACAAAGAGAGGTGGACTATCATCCAACTTATCCCACTAACCTGACCCTTTAGTTTAAGTACAACATTTCACAATCTTGTTGTTGGAATAAGAAAAAAGCGATCTTCATCTTGAAGAATCGCACCCTTTGAATAAGATTAAAAGAACAGGAGCCGTCTAAACAACTCCGTTAGTAATGAGCACTAATGTTAATCGGGAATTTTGAACTAATATATGCAATTTCAATAAGCTTGTTAAAAGAATGGAAATTTAATTTTGATCTTTCACAAACCCTGACAAATACTATTGGCTGATTTTACTTTTATATAAATTGCTGGAGTTTCACCTTGGACCAAACTGATGCCCTGCGTGAGGATGTCCTATCTGTTGCCCTGTTTGTTGTCCTATCTGTTGCCCTATTTCTTGCCCTGTTTGTTGCCCTATTTCTTGCCCTGTTTGATACACTGCTTGTTGTCCCGCCTGATACCCTGCTTGATACCCCGCTTGATACCCCATTTGATACCCAGCTTGATGTATTGCTTGTGTTCCACCGCTCGGTTGAGCTATTTGTTGCCGTTCATCGTACATATCTAATTGTTGATATTGTTGTTCAAACATAGGGCTAAAGGTCTTATTAAAGAATTTATTTTGATTATACATATACTCACCACCTGCATTATGGTATTCAATTTAAGAATAAATTGAGCTTTTCCATAAAAGAACAGGCACCTAACCCTGTATTGTAACTTTTCGAGGATAATATAAAAAGGTTATTGAACTAAACTGCCCCG
>NZ_JAEVLT010000065.1 GCF_024494385.1 Bacillus sp. EB600 | reverse complement strand
TTCGTTCATATCAGTTTAAGTGAAAACATTCACAATATCTTCATTCATTTCAATTTTCTTTAAATGTGCAACAATCTGGCCCCCTTGTAGAAGAAAACAAAGACTTAATCAACTAATCTTAACAAAGCCAGCTTCAATGCATATAAAAAAATTTTTCCCATTGATAAACAGCCTTTGCTCCCGATGAGTAAAGACTATTTTTGACGAGTTTCTTCTATTATAATTAAATACTTTTAAAGGTTTCCTTCAATTCTTTAACTAACTTATAAAACGTCGTCTTTTTCATGTCTAATTCCGGTTCAATAAATTTAGTCCTTATTTTGCCCCCGCTTCATTAACTACTTTATAGATTGTACTCCGCCCTTTAGCAATATCTGTAGCCCTTTCTCTGGCTGCAAATACTGCAATCATTCCAAACATAGCTTTTCCAATTGCCGTATTCGTATCTATGCTATCACTTAAAGAAACAAAAATCACCCCTCTTTTTTCCAGATTCTCATGGATTTCATCAAGCTGCTTTGTTGATCTGGCTAAACGGTCTAATTTGTAAATTACAAAAGTATCTCCTTGCTGTAATTGGTCTAAACCCTTTTTTAATACCTTCCGATCCTCTTTACCCCCGCTTTCCTTTTCAGAAAATAGCAATAAACGTGGTTTTTATCCACTACATATTTTTCTATTGCTGCAATTTGCATATCTAAATGCTGATCCTCTGTTGATACCCTTGCATATCCAATAATCATGACATTTTGTCTCCTTGGCTATACATTTCATAAAATTATTTTATGTACATAGTAAAGATGAGTTTATAGACGAATAAAATACCTTTTCTTTGTTGTTGTTGTTGTTTTTATTGTTTATCTAAAAGTGTTCATAAAACGAACGTTAAATAGCACATAAATTAGGATATTTTAAGTTCGTTATTAGCCATTAAGGCAACCCAGTCTATAAGGATTTTTGTATTTATACAAGAGTTAATATGATTTTTATATTTTTTAACCATTTAGTCGATTTCCTGTACGATAAGGAATCGCCTTTTTTATTTAGCTTACTATACTGATGCTCCCATTCGCTCAATAAGAAAGGTGACAACTTTTTAAAAATAGCCACTTCTAACAAAAATATTTTTTTAAATCATTCTACATCAAATTTTTTTACAACATAGTTCCCGTTTGAAAATTCATTGGTTAAAACCATTGTTACATTCTCAATTTTATTGTCACCCCTTAGTGCCTCAAGTTTAATAGTTATTTCATACGCCCAACCAGTTGCTTTAAAGGATGAATCATATTCTGCATCAGCAGGTAATTGCTTTGGAACAACTTTAGCAATTCTTTGATTTTGAAATTGGGTAAAACCACCATAGTTACTTTTAAGTGCAGTCACAATTGAATGGTGCAATAAACCTATAGTTACCTTTTCTAAATCATAAGCAAGCTTCGAAACGTTTGCTTTACAGACTGAAAATAAACAAGCGAAACAACTTTACCAAAATGCAGCACAACAGACTCAATCCATTATTAACACCTTAGAGCCACGCATTAATGAAATTCAAACGGAAGAGCCTCAATATAAGCAATAATGTCTAATTATGTTATCAGGTTGGCTTTATGGCGACCCTTTTGTTTACTGAACTCAATTTAAAACAACGTTTGTGTTTTATAAGAAATTATTTTCTATTTTAGACTGTTCATTAAATTTAAATCAAGAACATTTGTACCAATTACACCATTATTTGCTACGGTGATCCCTCTGGTATTAAATCCTTCAAAGCCACTATACGTTTTGGTTTGAATCTCTGCAATACCGTTTCCATTGATGTTAACGATTTGTAATACACCAACTACTGCTGGCATTGACCTCTCCTCCAAATTTATCTTTCGTCTAAACTATTCTGCAATCGTCCATCCAAAGGATTGGGCACTCTTCCTATTAAGGTTATGGTTAACATAAGATAATGGTTTTGTACTTTTGTTTAGTGAACATACCAATTAGTCAGAGAAAATTAGAAAATTAAAAAACCTGAAATTCAGCCAATTGGCCGTATTTCAGGTTTTTGATTTTAAAGCTTGTTTTAACGTATAAAATCAACGTTTGATGTTGAGTCCCCTATAAAAAAAAGGATTTACCTTTTTATGTCTCTAAATTAATTTCATTCCAAGTTTTATGATCATAATAAAGCTCGGTATGTGTTTCTAACACATCAGGAAAACATTGTGGACAGTATTTCTGTTTTAAACGAAAAAAATCGTTTGGTAATGATGAAAGTTGACTTTTCCAAAAATACCTACCACATGAAGAACATTTTTCCATACCCTTCAAAGCACACAGCTCCCCTTATCTTTTTTTACCTTTTTGTAAATTCCATCTATACTATGTTCCACTAAAGTCTTAGGACTAGGCTATTTTCTTATTTCTGTAGCTTAATGCTTTCTTATAAAGGGATAAAAGGCAGGATTTAGGAAGTAAAATCTAATCCATTTAGTCTGTTTAATTATCCGGTATTTATTATGTTTATATCTGCCACTTTGCCCAAGCCATTTTTCTATTGAGGAATACTTTATATTGTCATGAAAAAACCATCCATATTCCAAAGCCACCCCTAAAGGGTGGCTTTGTCTATAGCTTAACGATGCGACTGCTTAATGTTTTCACGCATAAAAAAAATAACCTTTGATCAATAAAATCAAAAGTTCAAAATCAGCTTAGTATTCTAGGCTAAGCTATTATAGTAAGTCTAACTTCATTTAATTAGACAACTTTTTATTATCATCTTCGAAATGTTACTCCAATTATTTACAGATTAAAGTAACACTTTGTTTTATAGAAATTAGATACATTGACATTTAGTTTACCTATTTGCCTAAGATAGGAGGAAGTAATTTTACACTTTAATATGCTTTTCCAGGCTTTTCTTCACCCTATTTGAAGGCGAAATTTGCTTTCTAACGCTTGAATCCGTGCTTCTAATTTTTGCCCTATAATTGATACTCTAGCATATCCATGTTTAATATCCTTTCACCCTTTACTTTTGAATCTAAGATATGACACCTTTCGATACCATGATAATACTGCATTCACAAATCGGCATCAAATCTTATAGGTTGTGACACCTGCACTTTGCTGACGGTATCCCAGAGAAAAACAATATATGTAGAATATGTTATAACGTACTAATTAGCCATTTTGAATGTAACTTATGTTTAAGAAGATAGCGATTGTGTCGCACAGATTTTTTGTGTTAGGAGTGAAGTAAAGACTTCTTGGAGGAATGCGACAGCTGTTGGATTAAAACGTTGATTGTGTCCCTCTTGGCTCATTAGTACACCCGTCGAAGCCTCTAACCGACTACATAGTTGCGTAAGCGATGTACTAGCGACTTCTTGGCTGAGCCAAACGCAAAGGGCGATAAGTTCATTTGCTTGATACTTACTAGATCGCTGCACAAAACCAACTTGTTTGGTGGTTTCTTGTAGGACTATTGGAGATAAAAATCGTTGTAATTCTTGTGCGAAAAGTGTCAGTTCACCGGAGATGATAGGATTCATAAAAAACACCATCCTTTCTCGTAAGCTTCTTACGATAAGCATAGCTTTTTTTCATTTTTGGGGTATTGATTTGCTCTAGCTTGATGGGCATGGGGTCCCACCAACAAAACGCGGAAAACGCACACTTAGCAAATTTCGACATAAATAAAGCCGATTTTTCCTACGCTAAGGAATCATCGGCTTTATTTCATTGGATAAGGGCATTAATACGTAGGTGGTGCTGGAATACCTCTTTTTTACTTTAACGAAACACCCAAAATTTTGGCCACAGTATTAAGATTATCTCTATTCACTTTGATGAGTTCTGCAATTTTTGAGTTGTTTTTACTCGTAACGGCATCTTGTAACTCATCGTATTTTGAGTGAATATCTTCCGCATAGGTTTCTCCTTTTTTGGCTTTTAATGGAGGAAGAATTGCGGCGTGAAACTCATCGTGAAGGTTACCTGCAAGAGTAGTAGCAGATGTATAATCTCCCTTATTTACATCTTGTTCGATGATTGTAAAGCCATTAAGTTCATCTTGGAATGCTTTCGTTAAAGACTGATTCCCCTGATTGCCCATTTTCATGCCTGGCATTGAGTTATCTTGGCTAGATTTTGAAGCACTGTTACTTTGTGTGGTATTTTTACTTTGAGAATTATTGTTTTGTGCTGTTCCACAACCAGCAAGACTAAGTGTCAAGGCTGCTCCAATTATTACAGTAATGATTTTTTCATTCATTTTTTTCTCTCCTTCTTTTTCTCAGCATTAAATTTACCCACATCCAGACCCCCGATATACTAAGCATAATCATGCAAATCGCTCCTAAATCGGTAAGCCAAACGAATGAAGTGTTTCCAGCGTTTCCAGAATGTAATGCAAAAATAAACTCTTGTAACTTCATAGCTGTATTTGAAGAATAACCGATTAGAGAACGGTGATTTAACAAAATCCCAGTTATAGCCATGAGTAAAACGATTAAAGAACCAACTAATCCAGCAGTGTGATGAATCATTTTTAAAATTTTATACATATACATCTCTTTCTTGTTTAATATCCCACTTCCTAATAGGTCACCACCGTAGGAAACTTAATAATCTTAAATTTACTTAAACTGTCCATTGAACGTATGACTCCTCCAATAAAGAACATATTTATTTATCCAATCCACTGTTTTACCTTTGGAATTCTTTTAATAACTAAATAATCCAGAGCCCAAACCACTAGAAGAGAAAGACCCACCAAAGGGAAGAAAAGCTAAGAACAAGGACAATCACAGCCACTCCTTTTAACATCTTAAAGTCCTCTGGCAATGCTGGAGCACCTAATTTCCCTTTTGGCCTTCGTTTCCACCACATTACGTATCCAGTAACAGCAATCATGATAATACCGAACATTAAGAATAGCATAAAAATCTGTGATAATAGCCCAAATTCGCCTTGATGAAATGCAATACCAAGTGAAACAATTTTCCCTAGTATTCCATAATCCTTCCAACCGAAATTAGCTAAAACCTTCCCGGTATATTGGTCAATGTGCAACGTTTGTTGAGTCCAGGGCATAGGCCGATTAGGATACACGTCAGCCGGGTCCAGATAAACCGTAAATACACCTGTTTTGTCTTTAGGAAATGCAATCTTATAATCGGAATCAACATGGTTATTTTTTACAATTTCAATAACATTCTCGACTGATAATGAAGGTACGCCATTTGTACTGGACTTTGGTACTGGCAAATTTTCAGCTGCCCAAGGAACATGGGCTACATCTTTTGTTGGTATTGTTGACTTAGGGAATGCAAAAGCCTCCCACGGTTGATCCCCAACGGGTCCATCTGAACCTGTAAACGCAACAAAACGATTGGCCATACCTCCCCAAACATCTGTCCACATTAATCCAGAAAATAATTGTATAACAATAAATAAAGAGAGCCAAAATGCAGTTACACTATGCATATCCCTCCAAAAAATCCGTTTCCCTAAACATTCTTATACGAGGGATTAACGTCCCAAAAAGAGATGTATTGTTACGAGGCCACCATAAATAAACACCGGTAATAATTAAAATAACAGACCAACAACCGGTTAATTCCACGAAACGGTTTCCAAGTGCTCCTTCCCAGAACTCACCGTTATGTAAATCTTTAACAAATGCCATAAAACGATCATCTTCATTTAGTTTTCCTACAATGTTACCATTGTATGGATTTACGTATACTGCAACGCTTTTTCCGTTATCCAGTATGTCAATCCCAGATGATCTGTTTACTCTGAAAGAAGGTGTAAAACTTTTTACTTCTGCATTCGGGTAATTTTCCCTGACGACATCAATTTGTTTTGTGGATGAAATCTTTTGTTACCCTTGTCTCACATAGTAAAGATCATGGTACATATAGTCTTCAATTTGTGGTTTAAACAGGTAAACTCCTCCTGTTATCGCCAAAAAGATTATTAACGGTGCGAAAAAAATCACAGCATAAAAAAGCCAACGCCAAACAGCTCTATATATTGTTGGGCTTTTGAAAGACCTAAATCTTTCGTTACATCTTCATGTTTCTCTTGACTAATTGAACCCATTTTTTAGTTTTCTCCCCTCTTGTTAAACTTGCTTTTTTTAATCGTATGAATGGCTCCCCCAAGTAAATGAATTTCTTGAACAGTTTTACAAATAAAAAATAGAAGGATAGAAATATTTATAATTTTTCAAAAGATCACTAGATTTTCTCTTTGATTAATAAGGAATAAACCACTTCCATATGATTTTAACCAATCGAAGCAATAAATCCCGCCATATAATAGAATGATAAATTCGTATTGTATAAAGGCTGTGAATTTATTACTTGCCTGCTTGCATCAGAACTACCTCTATATTGACCTACTGAAAAGGATGACCACTAGCTTAAATGACAGAAATAAGTAACGAATAGGACTATCTACTGTATAAACCTCATTATAATTATAGATAGAAAAGGAAACTCATTAATCCCTCTAACGAGTGATTTTGGCCGAAATTATAGAAAACTTTTGAACAAATGATAAAATATAGACATATTTTAAGTAGAAAATAGAAAAAGGTGAAACCTTGAAGTATAAACAAATTAAATGGCTTATTTTAATTCTTCCAACCGTTACGATTGGTTTATGGGAATATGCTAGACACACATTTCTTCTTCCTTATATTTCAATGGAAATGGGAAATTTACTTTCGCCTCTGTTGGTGTTTTTTGTAACGATTTTATTTTTATTGCGTTTATTTTCAATTTTAGAAAGAATTCAAGAAGAATTAAAATTAGAAAAGGCCAGGAAGGCAGCACTTATCGAGAGGGAAAAATTAGCTAGAGAGCTACATGATGGCATTGCTCAATCGTTATTTTTACTGTCAGTGAAGGTCAACAAGTTTGGAAGAAAGAATGAACTCGAAGATCATCCAGATTTCCAAAAAATTAAGCAAACGTTACAGCATGCTCATGACGATACTCGTCAAGCGATCACGAACTTAAAACATTCACCAAATATAGATTCATTTAGTTGGACCGAAACCATCCATCAGTATTTAACTGAGCTTAAGAATAATCATCTAATGAACGTTGATTTTCAATGGGAGATTGAAGAAAACAAGTTATCAATGAAAGAAAAAGTAGAAATGTTTGCATGTATAAAAGAAGTTGTGATGAATGTCATCAAACATGCCAAAACAAATAAAATTTGGATTCTCGCAAAAGAAATAGAAAATGGTTGGGTATGCCAAATTAAAGATAACGGAGTAGGATTTACCAATGAAGTGATTCAATCTAGTAAGGGATATGGACTGCAAATTATTAAGGATCGAGCACGAGATATGGACTGGGTATTTTCGATGATTCGAAATGATACAGAAACTGTTATTGAGTTTAAAAAGGAGAACAATTAGATGCAACCTATTCGAATATTAATTGTTGATGATCATCCTCATGCAAGAGAAGGGATTCGAGAAATTTTAGAAGAATATAAAGAGTTTCTCATCGTAGGAGAAGGAAAAAATGGGCTAGAAGCCATTAAGCTGACTGAAGAATTAATGCCAGATATTATTCTTATGGACATTCAAATGCCGATCATGGACGGCTTAGAAGCAACGAAGCTTATAAAATTAGAATTTCCTTATGTGAAAATTGTCATGATTACAGTATCAGATGATGTCACAAATTTATTTGATGCGTTAAAAAAAGGTGCTCAAGGCTATTTGTTGAAAAATATTAAATCTCATGAATGGTATGAATATTTAAGAGCGTTTGCTTTTGATGAAGTACCTATGTCAAAAGAAATTGCATTTCGAATTCTAAAAGAATTCCCTCAAAACAAAACGACCAATGAGAAAAAAACACCTCTGTCTACACGAGAAGTAGAAGTGCTTCAACTAGTGGCAAAAGGCTTATCAAATCGCGAAATTTCGGAGAACCTTTTTATTTCGGAGCATACGGTTAAAAGTCATCTTAAAAACATATTAAGTAAACTACATTTAGTTAATCGTGTGCAACTAACGAGTTATGCTTTTCAGCAAGGCTTAATGGAATAATAACCAAAAAACCTAGCAAATTTGGCCATAGTGATACTACTCAAAAAAAGGCCAGTTGTTTTACGAGACAAGTCTGTCTAAAATAATCTGAGTATAAAGAAGAGCAATCTCATCAGCATGTAGATGAAAGTAAAGATACGGTCGTTTTAGGCGTAATAGTTAAATGAACCATTGGGTTGTTGTTCCATATCCGCATTTTACAGGCTAGTAATATAGTTCAATTTTTGCAGTGATTCCAGCAGCCGCAGCAGCCTTTAAATTCAGCAGCAGGAGAAGGAATAAAAATAAGGATAGGATAACATATCCCCCTTATCATAGATTTTTCCCTCTTTTTTATAAAATGAGAAAAATCTGTTACCAAATTGTTCCTTACCATTAACTAGACTGTAAACAAGCTATGCTATATTAAATACGTCACTTACTATGTTTCTGTCCATTCCAAACAGCAAAGACATTTGTTTCCCTTATACCAAAAGCCCGGTCTGGAAAATCAGGATTCTTACAATCGCAGGTCCAAACTCCATCATCTTTATCAGAAGAATAATATCCCTTCGGTCTTTTCTAGAAACCTTATGGTAATATTCAAAACAAAAACGCGGTTTTAGAGAATTAGATTAATATTAAGGGATTTTGCGAGATGCGAAAGTCCCTTTTTCATTTTCTATAATCACACCAGTTAATTCTATAATTGGTTTATTCGAAGAAGGATTATAAGATTCTTTCTTTTAGTTAAGAAATTTTATCTGTTCGCATTTTGTAACTAATACAAAACAACAAAACTTGTTTTGCTCCCTTCTTTATTCAACCTGCCCCATTACTTGAATTAGAAAAGAGCATTACCATTGTTTAAGTAATGCACCCTGAAGCACTCCAAACGGAATTAGAGCGTTTACGTATGGAGAATGCGTACTTAAAAAAGTTGAATGCCTTAGTTCAAAACAAGGAAAAATCACCAAACAAGACACAGCGCAAGTAGTCTATGAACTAAGGCATGAATTTCCGGTGAAAGCACTTCTACTGCTCGCAGACATTCCGCGTAGCACGTATTATTTTTGGGTGAAAAACTTCGGTCGTCCCGATCCAGATGCAGAACTGAAAGTATTGATTCAAGCAATTTATGACGAACATGAAGGCCGTTATGGTTACCGTCGTATTCGTGATGAACTTAGAAATTGCGGAAACAAAGTTAACCACAAAAAAGTACAGCGTATCATGAAAGAACTAGGATTAAAATGTCTTGTCCGTATGAAAAAATATCGCTCTTACAAAGGAACAGTTGGTAAGATTGCTCCGAATATTTTAGAACGCAACTTTCAAGCAGAAAAACCAAATGAGAAATGGGTTACTGATATTACGGAGTTTAAATTATTTGGAGAGAAGCTATATTTATTTCCGGTGTTGGATTTATTTAATGGCGAAATCATTACGTATACAATTGGTTCAAGACCCACCTATTCACTTGTTTCAACGATGTTAGACTAAGCTTTTGAACGTTTAACAGAAGAGGATTCTCTTCTTATGCATTCTGATCAAGGCTGGCATTATCAAATGAAACAATACCGCCATGCCCTCAAGGAACGTGGCATTACCCAAAGTATGTCCCGTAAAGGGAACTGTTATGATAACGCCGTTATTGAAAATTTCTTTGGCATTATGAAATCGGAATTTCTTTATCTAAAAGAATTTGAAAGTGTGGAACACTTTAAGCAAGAACTAGAAAAATATATAGATTACTATAATCACAAACGAATCAAGGCAAAATTAAAAGGCATGAGCCCAGTACAATACCGAGCTCATACCCAACAAGCTGCCTAAGAATTAATCTGTCTAACTTTACGGGGTTACTTCAAAGAAATCGACTTTTTTTTATTCCTTCTTCATCAATCGCGCCCTTTAATGGAATAACTAAGTTATGTCTCAATCCTAAAATCACAAATTATTCTTCCACTAACGCCCCGTTAATTTAAGTTTAAAATTTCACACTCTCGACTCAACAAGTAGTCTCCACACATGCCCAGTCTCTTGCATGTTTCAAAGTTATATTGATAAATGCTGATAAGGCTGGAGAAATCCACTTGTTTTTGTGATAAACAACTTGAGAGAAAATCTGTTTGAAATCACCATCGCAGGGAAGAATCTTTAACCTTCCTTCTTGGATTTCATCCTCTACAGTCATTAAAGGTAAATAAGAAATACCAAGCCCACTCATTACACAACGCTTTATCGCCTCAATACTCCAAAGTTCCATCGTGTGGGAAGGTTCGATTCCTCTTTCTCGGAGGTATTCTTCAAATATTCTTCGATAGCTGCATTCTTTCTCGTTGGTAATTACACACTCGTTAATCTTTTGATTTTCGTAGCTTATATCTAAAATGTTTAGTGAACAGTCAGGGCTTCCAACAAGGACAATCGATTCGTCCAATAACGAATGGACGATTAAATCGGAATCCTGTAACTGTGGCAACATAACAAATGCAATATCTGCACTACCATTAAGAATTGCTTTCTTGTTATCTCCACAATTTGCGTTACTTAAACTGATGTTTACATGAGGAAACTTCTTTCTAAATTCCCTTAATATTGGCTCTAAACGATATACAGTTAAAGACTCAGGCGCAGCTATTTTTATCTCTCCCCGAACATCCTTCTCTTCGATTGCAATGTTTTCAATCTTACCATAGGTTTCTAATATCTCTTGAGTATAGTGTAATAACTTCTTACCAATATCAGTCAATATTACCTTTCTACCCATCCGATCAAACAGAGGTCCACCTAAATGTTCTTCAAGTGCCTGAATGTGTGAAGTCACCGTTGATTGGGTGTAACCTAAATATTCAGCTGCTTTTGTGAAACTACCCATTTCAATGACCTTTTTAAACGTAACAAAATGGCGTATTTCCATTATTTCACCAACTTTTATTTTACTCTTACATCTATAGTATCAAAAAAATCAATGGATAACTTCATAAATTTCAATTTTACTAATGATTAGTTACAAGTTAATGTTTAAGTAAGAATAGGGAAAAAAGGAGGAGTTATATGAAGACGATATTGGATGCACTTGGAATTAAAATCGTTGAAGTGTCAAATGAGAAGGTTATTGCAACGATGCCTGTTCATGATGCAACCAGACAACCCTTTGGACAGCTTCATGGAGGAGCTTCCGTGGTTTTAGCTGAAACTGTGGCAAGTGTAGGAGCATGGAATCTCTTGGATATGGAGAAAGAATATGCGGTTGGATTGGAGATTAACGCCAATCATATTCGTGGGAAGAGCGAAGGAACTGTGAAAGCTACTGGATTTCCAATCCATAAAGGGAAAACAACTATGGTATGGGATATCAAGATTACTGACAAGCAGAATGATAAGCTTATCTGTATTGCTAGATGTACAATGGCGGTCTTAAAAAAAGTTGAAGAAAAGCCCTAATTTTTGAATGCAGCCACCTTTATAAACACACTTGGAGGAGTTAATAAATGATTACGATTTATGATGATAGATATAAAGAAGAAGTCATTAATTTAATATTGCACGTACAGAATGTTGAATATGGTGTAGGGATTAGTGTAGAAGAACAACCAGACATTTTGGATATTCAATCAAACTATATAAACGACGGAGGAAACTTTTGGGTAGCGTTAAACGATAACGGTGAGGTTGTAGGCTCTATCGGTTTGCAAAAGAAAACGAACGAGGTTGCCGTATTAAAGAAATTTTTCGTTTATAAAGATTACCGTGGTAAAGAGTTTGGGATAGCAACAGGTTTATATAAAGCCTTGCTTGATTTTGCGAATAAACAAGGGTTTTCAAAGGTGGTTTTGGACACTCCATCCAAAGCCACTAGGTCACACAACTTTTACAAAAAGGTTGGATTTAAGGAAATTGCTAAAGAGGATTTAGCAATTAAATATGATTACCCTGATAGAGATTCACTTATTTTTGAATTAGACTTAAAGGATAATTAATACAAGCAATTGGGATTAAAAACGATAAAAAGTCCTCATCCTTTCTGAAGGTGAGGACTTTGCATGTATTTTAAAGGGTTATTAAAGTAAACTGTTTTCCTTCACAAAGTTGATCATAATACATTGGAATCACATACCGAACAATCAGTATCACAACCCTTAAGTTATGATACCTTTAACAAACGTTCCACCCAAAAGAAAAAACCGAATGTAACTTTTTATACTTTATGTTACATTCAGGTATTGTGGTTTGGTTCGGTACCCGTCTTATGAAGTCTTAAAATGTTTAATTGACGGCAGTTAAACCCATTCTCTAATACAAGCACTATCAGTGTCTTCACCGACATTTCACT
>NZ_JAEVLT010000064.1 GCF_024494385.1 Bacillus sp. EB600 | reverse complement strand
TTCCTGGCAAAACCGATGTAGCACGGACGAAAGAACACTAGGCGGAATGTTTTATGAACTTTGTGATGAAATCAGTGACCTCGATTGGGCTATTGCACTTCAGCAATTAATCGAGCTTCTTGAAGATACCTTTAAAGAGAGTAACAAGAAAATTCAAAAGTTAATCAAAAGTCAACTACAACAATGGATCGCAGGCTTGCCCAGCTATATCAAGGCATACCTGCCTATTTCAGTGTGCGAAAGTTGAGTTATGAGAAAAAAACTTTGCACATAAAAATTATTGCAGTATGAAAACAATCCCAATAAAATAGACCAAATGCTGAAGCCAAGTTTATACAAAAAAGGAAACTGATATACCAATACCTAGTCACGCTTGAACCCTTTCTAGAAGATTTCGACAATAGCCGGATGAAGCTTGGATAGCACTACTGAGAACGAAATAAGTTATAATGAATAAAAAGTATTTTTGAGGTGAATAGGCATTGGATTTTTATTCAAACTCCGATGAACAAAAGGAAAAAGTGAATGAATATAAAGAAAGCGGCTACCCTACTAGACAAGAAGTAAAAAAGGAACGTGAAGAAAGAGAACATAACCAAAGGTCTATGGGCAGAGAAAAGGAAAATACAGATGAAGAGGATGAAACGAGAGTAAACTCGCCATCCAGAACATCAAAAAAGAGAATGAAAATGAAGATGCCCCGGCCCAACTTAAAACTAAAACTTGTTTTTAAGATTTTGGCAATAGCAGCTGCTTTTTTCAACTTCAAATTCATTTTGAACTTTATGAAAGAGCCTTTTAGTCCGTTTTATCATACCTTATTTGTGGTGGGCATATGTATAGCGATTAATTTTATTGCCGTTTGGATTCTGTTTCATAAAAGTTCGTATATTCGATTTTATCTTTCCCTATTTGCCATATTAGGATCGTTTGGGTATTATCTTTACGTAAATTACACAAATCAGTCCTTTCTGGGGAATAATCTGATAACTTCTGTACTTGTGGGTATAACAGTTTTGATGGCCATTAATCCGAAAGTAAATTATTACTTGAAAAGCTTTGTATTTCTGGTAGTACCCATTATAGGAATATATGTAAGCGGCAATAAATTCGCACTTGTATGGACTCTCATGTGTAATGCGGGATTGCTCCTATTCTTTAGAATATCAAAATCAAATAAAAAGGAAGATCGGACAAAAAGAAACCAAAAACAAACAGCCTGATAACTCCCACCGCTAAAGCAGTGGGGTTCTAGAATATAGTGGCAAACCGTTGCCTGGTACACTTCTAAACGGTACCCTTATCTTTCCTTGCGGATAGGTGTAACACGGAGGGATAAAAGCCCGGGAGAGATATCACATTGATGTCTTTCTCGGGCTTTTTTGTTAATAAATACATTTAAAAGGAGTTTCGACTTATGACATTTTTAGTTGAATTTAAATGGTTCATTTTAATTGGCTTGGAAGTACTGGCTTGGACTTTCACATTCTTCTTATTTTATGCTAGATACAGGCTTCAGTCGAATTTTTGGTTTAAAGTTGGGATGGTTTTATTTACAATCACTGGCGTCATCCCTCAAGTGATCATTGGAATTATTAATTTTATTGTCAAAAGAGAATTAGATATATTTACAATGGTTATCATCTTGCTTATTATTTACGGAGCCACAATTGGTAAAAAACAAGTAAAAAAATTAGACTCTTGGGCACAAACGAAATTTCAAATGAAAAACGCTGGAAATATAGATGAATCGTCTTAACATATTTTTTCTGCAAAATGGCCCGATTGCTGAATATATTATCATTTATTCATCAGGGGAAAGGGATTTTTTTACATACTATTATTCTTGTGGAAGGCTTAATTTCTTCAGTTAACTTTTTAAACGTAATTCCAACCCATTGTTCTTAGCACTTAATGATCACTCATATCTTCTGTACTTCCTATTTTGGGCATTCCGCCGATTTTATGATTAACCTGATTTATCAATATGTAGTGGAAACTTGCGAACAGGTCAGTCTTTCTCAGCCTGGAATTGCCCGAATTCCTATTGTGACAATTATGTTCATATCTTTTTTACAAGCATGTGAATTATCTAACAAATTATATTTCATTCGAGATAATAGAATTATAATAACAGTGTAATCAAGTTACTAATAAAACTTTTAAATAAAGGAGTCTTCCACATGTTTAATCGATTTTTAAGAGAAAACAAAATCGCTGCCGCTATCCTAACTGTCATTCGCTTGTATCTTGGCTATGAATTCTTAATTGCCGGCTACCATAAACTTGCAGCAGGAGGTTTCGATACATCTGGATTCTTAAAAGGTGCTATTGCCAATCCGGTGAAAGGTCCGGACGGCAGCATTGTCTATGCTACGTATGTTGGATTCTTAAAACACTTTGCCCTGCCAAATGCACACCTTTTCAATACGATTGTTCCATTAGGTGAATTTCTGGTAGGTTTAGGGTTAATACTTGGCTGCTTAACAACCGCCGCTGCCTTCTTTGCACTCGTAATGAACTTCTCATACGTAATGGCCGGTACGATTTCTACTAACGCACTTTGCATTCTACTAGGGGTCATCATTATAGCTGCCGGACTTAATGCAGGCCGGATTGGTCTAGACCGCTGGGTGATTCCATTCATCCGTAAAACTTTAGCAAAAGATCACAGCGCAGCTGAAAAATTAAGTGCTTAACTCAAAAGTCCCACATTCATGAACAATTTTCATAAATGTGGGACTTTTTAACAGTTTTTTATTAAACTATAAAAGCATTTTTAGAACTATAGAAGCTACTCGATTTGTTGTTTTCATTTTTTACTACAGCATTTTAAATATCCTCTAAAATAGAACGCCCGATGAATATGATAGATAGGGAGAAAGCAGTACATAAAGGTCGTTACAAAGTAACATTTGCGGTGCCTGACGCCAAATACATATTATTTTTTTAATCTTCCTGCTTTTTTTGCAGCCTCTTTTAAAATGACTTCAATTTGGGCGTTACTCCTGAACTCATCTTCCGCCCATTTTTCCAGCATTTCGTATAACTTTGGGTCGATTCGAATTAATGGCCAATAGACCTAATTTTGCAATAAAAAGTAGTCAATGACTCCTAGTATACTTTGCAGATAAGATTTCCCAATAGCTGGTAAGGCAATATCAAGGACTTTTTTTGCTTTGTTTGGAAGTCCCATATAAATCTCTACTTTCTTTTTTACTCTTTTGGGCTTAGTTTACCATAAAGGATTTTATATAACTCTTAACTGTAGCCTTGGTCGACTAATTCTTTTGGGTTTATTATAACTATGGCCAAAATAGAACTCCTCTGCTCTGGGGTTTACCCTCATAAACTTAACTGTTTACCCCTTACGATCAAGCTTTTTAAAAGAAACGACCGTATTAAATAAATTTTTAAATATTTAACCTATTAGATAAGGAGTAAGATTGTCAATTACTTCTTGTACTTGTTTAGCATTTTTTTGGTACATTTTTTTTGATTTTTCACATTCTGTTGAAAGTGAATATATTTCGAAATCTGCTTGTGTTTTCTTTAAACTTGCCAACAAAAGAGGACGTTGGGTTGGTGAAGGCACTTTTATTTTATCGTCATAAATATCTACTGTTAATTCTCCATAAGAATTAAGTTGACCAAGAAAAACATTGTCAATGGTAACTTCAAGTTTATCTAATTCTAACTGTAGCCATTCTCTGCTTTTACCTGATGAACGCAATGCCTCGTCTAGTATTGCTCCGTCCATAATAACAGTTTGAGGTTCTTTCTCATTTGCTGCTTTTATTTGTAAATCCTTTGAAGTTAATGGCTGGTTTTCTTTCTTTAATAAAGCACTAATCTTTCCTCGTGGTTCTAAAACTGCAAATTCCACATCTGCAATCTTAAAAATATTTTTCTGGCGAAGAAGTGAGGACAAGTCGTCAATGGTATATTTTTCTCTTTTTAAATTATCCTCTAATATTTTCCCACCTTCAATAACAACTGTTCCTGTTCCCTCAACCATATCACGGAACCTTTTGCTTTTTATTGAGTATAGGTTTACTAAAAAAGTAATAGACCCTAATATAAAAATTGCTAATCCTCCATAAAACATATTACTTTCAAGTCCTGTTACTACCTCACCTGCAACGCTTCCAACGGTAATGCCTACAACATACTCAAAGAATGTAAGTTGAGAAATTTGTTTTTTTCCAAGTAATTTTGTGGTTAAAAACAAAAAAATTATGAAAATAATTGATCTCGTAAAAATATAAATCCATCCTGGCATAATATTCACCCCAAATTATAAATGTATATATTATGATCCTAATGTTTATGTCCTATCCTCGTATTTTGAAGATCTAATTTTTCAACTCCCCCCTTGTATTAAAAGAGGCGTAGTTCATTTTTCATTATTTAGGGTCTAAATTAACCATAAAAATCTAATTTTATAATTAACTAAAGGGAGTACGACTTTTTATCCTTTTCATTAAACCAATAAAGATAACGAGAATAGCAATATCAAGAGCAAAAAAGTTGATCCAATTATGAATTTTGATTTCGAAAAAATCCTCTAAAAACAATATTGGGTTTCTTGTAATAGGATCTTTTAACATGTCTAGAATTGCAATATGTGCAATTAGCCCGCCAGCAATAAGCTGTATCAATGATGTTTTTGCCAAGACTTCAGTAAATGAATCTAATACAAAAAATACAGTAGACACGAAAAAATATACCCACCATTATAAATAGCAGCTTTTTTGAAAGCTCAGAGGTAATCAGAACGCTGTCTAAACAAACTGAAAAATCCGTAGCAAGCACAATCAACATCATTTGTATAATTGATATGCTCGGTATGGACCTTGCCCCATTATCTTGTTGAATTGTTTACAAACGCAATCCAGGTATTTCTGCTAAGAATTGAATAATCACTACATACAAAGTTCGGCTTATCGTCAAACATAAAACGATGTAAGATAACAATGGTTTTATCTGATAACCATATTTTCGAATAACTGCTGAAATGATCAGAAGATTATCCATATCGTTTATAACATTCATAAAATAAATTCTCAAAATATCTCCCAAATACTTCACACCAACCCTTCTTAATCAATTTATTTTTTATGAGGAAAAAAATTCAAATAGGTTACGGTAATATAGATTATTGTGACACCCAAAATGCTGCTCCCAAGGAAGTACAAAATTCCCAAATAAGGCTTTCCATTTCGAAAAAGTTCATAAATGTCATTCGCAAAGGTTGAAAATGTTGTAAATGACCCAATAAAACCAATAATGATAAATGTTTGCCAAATTTGCTGAGTAACTGATGAAGCTGCTTGGATTTTCAAAAAAAACCCAATTAAAAAGCACCCAAGAACGTTAATAATTAGAGTTCCTATTGGGAAGCTGGTTAATATCCAGTCTTGAATCAATGAGGATAACAGATACCTTGAAACAGCCCCGATGGAACCTCCAAACGCAACCAAAAGAATTAGGTTAAATCGTTCCATTAATCGCTCCCCCTAATTTTTTTCTTTACAAAAAAAACAGACTCCTACCAGAAAAAAGTATCATTTTTCTGGTAGGAGTCATTAGCCTTACGGCGGTTATGGCGAACTCCATCGCCGATTCAATTATGATATACTTCAATATACATCGCTCTTTTTAAAAATATGTCATCTAAATATTTTTAAATTAGACCGTTGGTTAGAAGATAGAAGTCCCAAATCCATGTTTTTGATCAATATGGTACATGTTTAATAGGATATATTGAGTGAATGACCCCTCCTTAACACCCTTTCGGGTTGTTTTGAAGAAGGGGCTTCCTGATTCATCAACTGTAGCATAGTGGGGTTTTCCCAATATACCTTACACAATCTCCACAGGCGTAGATTATACTGTTCGGACACAACCTTGCCCTACAGTAGTGATTGATATTCAGTTTGCCACAAGCAATTCTTCTAATGCCTTTTGTAGGATGTTTAATGCAGCGTTATAGTCCCGATCAATCACCGTCCCGCATTTTGTGCAAATATGAGTGCGAATAGAAAGAGACTTCTTTACTCGATTGTTACAACAAGAGCAATCTTGAGAAGTGAATTTTGGTTCTACCTTGATAAGCATACCACCATTTCTTTCACATTTATAAGCAAGCATGTTTCGGAACATACCCCAACCAGCGTCGGAAATAGATTTAGCTAATTTCCTGTTTCTGACCATGTTTCGGATATTTAGATTTTCTACAGCAATAACCGAATAATCTTCCGTTAAGTTGAAGCTTAATTTGTGAAGAAAGTCTTTTCGTTGGTTCGCAACTTTTTCATGGAATTTCCGAACTCGCTGTACTTGTTTGATGTAGTTTGCAGAACCCTTTTTCTTTTTTGAAAGTTTACGTTGCGCCTTTTTTAGTTGTTTTTCCTTTTTTCGAAGAAATCTGGGGTTATCATACTGTGAACCATTCGAAAGGACTGCATATTTATTGAGTCCAACATCTATTCCTATTGTGTTATTTGTATCAATAGAGGCTGATAACGCTTGTCTTTCGACAGAGAAAATAGCGTACCATCTTTTACCTTGACGCTTAATGATCGAGTGAAGAAATTTTAAACGGGGTAAGAAGGTGGTTAACCAGCCTAAGATTAAACTCCCGGCCATATTGGTTAAAAATGTAGCTAATGGAAAGTCATGAAACCACCATTGATTTAAAATATAGCCCTACAAAATAACGTAACAATGCCCCTATAATTCCAGCAAATCCAACATAAAAATAAATCATGATGCTCACCTCAATCATTAGTTCCCCTAAAATAAACAGACTCCTACCAGTAATAAAACGAAAAAATACTGGTAGGAGTCATTAGTCACAAGGACGGTTATGGCGAACCCCATCGTCGATTCAATTGGTAATATTATAAACAAAAATTTTTTAAAATCCAAATATTTTTTTGATTTTATAAATTTTTATACTGCAGATTCTGTACAATATAAAAATTTAGCTAAGTCTATGTAAGCAAAAACAGGAGGAATCATAATGACCTCCTGTTTTATACCTTCACATTTAAAAAGCTCTCCTTTTTTTACTTTGGTTCTGTTAAAGTACTTGTCAGCCTTACAATTGTCTGACCATAGTTTTTAGAACGTCCTCGTAGCGCCGTTCGTGTCTGTGATAATCATTTCTCCTCCATCAATCCGTCGAATTAAGTTTCTCACCAATCCCAATTAACTATTGACCGTTCTTTTTTCCCTTGACGCAATATAGGAAGGTCTTGGTTCTTGACCCGAGAACGGGGAAACAAGCTTATTTTCTACACTATTAAAAACGAAGAATACATTGCTTCTTGGATAAGGACTAATATTACTATTGGACCCATGCATAATATTGCAATCAAATAAGATGATCGATCCGGCAGGTCCAGTGGGAGCCGCGATGCCCTTTTCTTTAACCAGTTTTGTCAGGCTGTCATTATCAGGTACACCGATTTCTTGCCTTCGAAGCGAATTTTCATAGTTTGCTTCCGGTGTTTTACCTACACAAGATACAAAATATTTGTGAGAACCAGGAACAAGCATGAGTGGTCCATTGAACGGGTTATTCTCTGTTAAGGTAATCGAGCAGCTAATCGCCCTCATTTGCGGCATACCGTCTTCCACATGCCATGTTTCAAAATCGGAATGCCAATAAAATTCCTTCCCCGTAAAACCGGATTTAAAATTGATTCTGGACTGATGAATATAAACTTCACTTCCGAGCAGCTGTTTTAAAACTTCAACAAGACGCTTATCCTCAGACAAGGATTTGAAGAATTCTTCATGTTCATGCACAGCAAAAATCGAGCGGACTTCCTGACTTTCGGGTTCCCGAATCACTCGCTTATCACTCCGGTCTCTACTGGATTCCAAGACCTTTGAAAGTTCAGCCCTCATAACAGCTACTTCGGTTTCGCTAAAAAAATTCTCCAGAAATAAATAACCATTCTCTTCAAAGGAATTTAATTGTTCATGATGTAATGGGCCCGGTTTCTCTAGAGGAGAATAGACAACAGGGTCCTTTCTTTTCAATATTGTTGGCTTATCTCCTACTCTTGAGGGATATAAATCCATCATTCTATTAGACTCCTTTCTTTATGATTAAATTTTTGCTTCTGCTTCAGGGCGGGGATAGGCACCTTCTTCATCATGGGTCTCCCTTCCTGTACAAGGAGGATTAAACACACAAACCATTCTCATATCGGTTTTTGCCCGCAAACGATGCTTTTCATGACCATTAAGGCAATACATCGTTCCAGCCTTAATTGAATAGCGCTTTCCATTGATGAGATCCTCCAATTCTCCTTCCCCCTCAATACAGTAAACCGCTTCTACATGGTACTTATACCAAAAGGTAGACTCCGTACCTTCATGAATAATCGTATCGTGAAGGGAAAATCCCACTCCATCCTTTTTTAAAAGAAAACGCCGGCTCTCCCAAGTCTCTCCAATCACATGATCATTGGACCCTTTCACATCTTCTAAAGATTTAACAATCATTGTAAATACCTCCTATTTATTTAAACTTTCCTTAACACTTGCTTCAATAATCGCAAAACCGCGCTTTAAGCCGTCATGGTCAATAATTAATGGCGGCATGATCTTAAATACCTCACTATTTGGCCCGGAAGTCTCCATTATCAGGCCTTTTTCAAAGGCATGTTGACAAATCTTTTCCGCTAATCCTTTAACATCGCAGGCAATTCCCCTCATAAGACCTCTGCCTCGAACCTCACCCTGCAATTCAGGATATTTATTGATTAAATTCACCAGAAATTCTTCGACTATTTTCCCTTTTTTTATTATTTCTTGACTAAAAGCGTCCGTTTCCCAAAATGATAACGCCTCTGCCGCTGTAATAAAAGCTAGATTATGGCCTCGGAATGTCCCGTTATGCTCACCAGGTTCCCATAGGTCATATTTAGGTTTGATCAACGTTAAAGCCATTGGAATTCCATAGCCGCTAATGGATTTTGATAAACAAACAATATCTGGCTGAATACCTGCCGGTTCAAAACTAAAGAATGGACCAGTACGCCCGCATCCGACTTGAACATCATCGACGATTAGCAGGATATCCCAGCGACGGCAGATTTGCTCAATTCGTTTCAGCCATTCTTCGTTAGCGGTATTTAAACCGCCTTCCCCTTGAAGGGTTTCGAGAATAATAGCCGCCGGAAGAGCGACCCCGCTGCCGTTATCTTCGAGAAAACGTTCCAAATAATCGACAGTATCGACATCATCCCCTAAATATCGATCAAAGGGCATAGCCACACCGTTATGCAGCGGGATACCGGCTCCAAAACGTTTAAAGGAATTTCCTGTGATTGATAAAGATCCCAAGGTCATGCCATGAAAGGCATTTGTAAAACCGATGACCAAATCACGTCCAGTTACTTTCCTTGCAATCTTTAGGGCGCTTTCAACGCTGTTTGTTCCAGTAGGTCCAGGAAACATCACTTTATAGTCAAGTTTACGTGGCTCAAGAATTATTTTTTTAAACTTTTTTAAAAAATCTGCTTTTGCTTTGGTCGCCATGTCAAGACTATGACTTATTCCATCATCAGCTATATAACTGAGTAATTTCTCCTTCATCTCCGGGGGATTATGGCCATAATTTAGCGCACCTGCGCCTGCAAAGAAATCAATATACTCTTTTCCATTTGTATCCCAAAGGGTATACCCTTTTGCTTTTCCAAAAGTAACAGGGAAACTGCGAATATAGCTTCGTACTTCGGATTCCAATTCTTCAAATATACTAAGCTCCGATTTTAGCTCTTTTATAGCTTGCAAACAAACACAACCTTTCTGAATTTTCAATCTACTTTCGTTACAAAAATGCACCTAAAGGATGTTATCATGCGATTATCCATTAAAAAGGACCAATTCGGTACATTTGCTCAGCTTCATGTCCGGGTTCCGGAAATAAGTCTTCAGAAAAACATTCTGTAATATTACAAGAGCAATTCAAGTGTTTTGCCAGTCCCTTAAAGAGGGATTGGGATGGAAGGTTGGAAGGAGAAATCGTAGCTTCCAAATTGTGAATATTTTCACAACCTTTTCGTTTTAACAGCTCTTGTAATAGTTTTCTTCCTAGTCCCTTTCCTCGATAAGACTCGTGAACAGCTACTTGCCAAACAAAGATGGTATCACGTGATGAAGGGGGACGAAACGCGGACACAAAGCCAATAATTTGCTGATCTTCTTCGGCGACGGCACAAGTTTCAGGGTAGAATTCACAGAGCATAAGATAAGAATAGGTTGAATTTAAATCTAATGTCCGGATACTCTTGATTAATTTCCAAATGTTAGCACCATCTGTTTTCGTTGGTTTTCGAATACGATGAGAAATCAGTTTATCGGATTCTCCTGTTTTTACAGCATTCAATAATAGTAATCCTCCTTTTTCCTATTTACTTACAATATTAATCTTAACGAATAAAACGTATCAGCGTCAAAGCGCATTTAAAAGGATAATTGGATAAATTCAGGGCTATATGGGACTCAGAGGAACTGAGCTACCTCTACTTCCAATATCCCCATGTATCCTCCTTATCGCTTCAATTTACAAAATGTTTAAATAATTTATTAAAGTGAAAATAATGTTTCCCCCACCTTATACCCAGGTAACCCTCAAAATTAAAAATAAGAAGACTGGCCGGTTTTCCAATCGTTGAAGTTAGGAGCATCGCTATTCCGTACTACCAATATTAATGGTTGTTAAAACAGATTAATTTACCTAATCTAAATATGCTCTTTTATATTCAAAAAACACGCTGAATTGAAATCAGCGTGTTTTTTAAATTAATGACTAGCAACCTTCTCAAGACCACCTGGCTTGTTATGAACAGCAATTCTGTCAATAAGTTTATTGCTTTCAGTATTTAATCCTTTTAGATTTACCTTGACACCATTTTGATGGTATTTGATAACCACTTTATCAATGGCTCTCACAGCAGAATCATCCCAAAGGTGAGCGTTTGATAAGTCCAAATCAATTTCATTTATGTCTTCTTTATAATCAAAACTGTTTACAAAGTCAGTTACAGATGCAAAGAAGAGCTGTCCAGAAACATGATAAACCTTCTTATGAGAACCTTTTGCAGAAAGACTGGTTACTTTCACTTTTGAAATCTTTGATGCAAAGAAAATTGCACTTAGAATAACCCCCATTAAAACTCCCATAGATAAATTATCCGTTTTAACTACTGTAATAACAGTCACTATCATAACAATTGTATCTGTAATTGGCACTTTTCGTATTGTTTTTAGACTCGACCAATCAAATGTACCGATTGAAACCATAAACATAACACCGACAAGTGCAGCCATTGGAATCTGTACCAGGAAACCTTGTAGCGAGACAATGAGTGTTAATAAAAACGCACCCGCAACAAAAGTGGACAAACGACCTCTACCACCAGATTTAACATTAATTACTGTTTGTCCAATCATTGCACATCCAGCCATTCCGCCAAAACCCATTGATCCAAAATTAACGAGTTTATCCCGATAACCATATTCAGTTATCGTTTCCTAATCTACTTTCTTTGGAAGAACAGTCCGATAAATTTTAGGTGCAAATAACAATAATTTACAGGTCAATCCTTAATTTTAAATTAAGTATAGGTATTCAGGACTTAAAATTCAGTAAGCTACATTACCTTTTTTTGTTTAGTAATGTCATTTACACTCAAGTTGTTTTTCTCCCGGTTCCGCATACAGCTTTAACGCTCTTTTAATTTCCCTGGTATCTTGCACTTGCATTGCCAGTGCTTCACTTTGGTGATAAGGCTTGTCATAACTTTCTTTGCTATGTGCATAAAATGCATATTAGATCAATATCTTTTAAAAGGAGCCCGATGCAATGAAAACCAAACCCATGACCATCTTCATTATTATCCTCATTCTTGGTGTTGCTGCCTATCTGGATTCGCCTTATTCTTTTATAAACAAAAATTACTCGTACACCGCTAGCTTACTAGCAGTTGCCCGTCCAATGGACCAAGCCTTGTCAACTGAAACACCAGATACAGAAGAAAAATTAGTTAACAAGGTAAAGGAAAATGGTTATATGGTTGAAACGTACCGAGAATATGATGTGTATAAGGATGATAATGGGAACGTTACAAAAGAAGTACCAACATCACACTACGATGAGCTAAAATATTGGGATTATAAAAACAAAAAGAAATGACCCCCAAGAGTCATTTCTTTTTTCTTATTAATTCAATTTTATCAAAAAAGTATATTTTATAATTGCCCCAAAGCCCTTTGTTTTCAATGTTTTTTTCAAACTTAGGACATAACCTTACTTATGTTCAATATAAAAGGCACCCTTTACTAAAAAGGATGCTACCTCAGATTTCATAAAAACAATAATCACTTAGTTTCGACCGTTGAAATGACTAAATGATTGTGATCAACATCTACATGATATTGTTTTCCATTTGCTGCTTTTACCGAATAAATCGAATCACCACCAAAAGCCTTGTTTTTGGAATATAGTTGATATGAGACCAATGTTGTATCCTTATTTTGCATCGTTTGGCTTAGACTTCCTACAAGAGTTGACTGGTTTATATAGATTGAAAAACAGATGAAAATTATGACCCCAGCTACCACTGCACAAAGAAAAAACCAGCCCTTTTTGTTGTCTTTAGACATGAGTTTCCTCCCAAACTATTTTTCTTCCAAAAAAAACAATAATTATTTTAATTATTCAGGTTAAATATTATTACTCAACTTTCGCACCTAGAAAAATGTAATGAATTTAAATGGCTGTAAAGTTCGGAGCCTCCGAAATATTGTGCTTGACCTTAAAAATAGGCATTAAAAAACACCTCATCGTTTGGTATAGTTGATTTGACTAGAATCACAATATCCAAACAGAAGAGGTGCCTCCTATATGATATCGAAAAACGGTCAAAATAAGCAACTACCAAATGAACTAACATCCACATTTAAAGAATTACAGGTGCTAAAACATCTTAGAAAAGCTGGTATTACAAAGACTTTCGGCTTTTCTTGTGGTTTTCTTTTTCAACTGATTTTTTGTTTAATCTTTGAAAACAAGAACTGGTTTCGAACTCTTGAAGGTAAAAAATCTGCCGATTTTCCTGCTAAAGACGCCGTTTATCGTTTCCTGAATAGGTCTACCTTTGCATGGCGTAGATTTTTACTATTTCTTAGTGCTCACACGATTGGCAAAGTAACGAGACTCTCGAATCATGACAGACCGAAGGTCTTGGTGTTAGATGATTCTTCGTATGATCGAAATCGTAGTAAATCCGTCGAGTTACTAGCCCGTTGTTTTGATCATGCTTCCCAAAAAATGCGT
>NZ_JAEVLT010000063.1 GCF_024494385.1 Bacillus sp. EB600 | reverse complement strand
ATAATGCCGGCCTAGCTCAATTGGTAGAGCACGGTCGAATAAACATCTTGAATAATCTACAGCACACCGATTGAGCTGCTGCTTGAATAAGCTTTCTGAGATCGGGGTGACGATAATTATTCTAGTGCAAGAAAATTATTAATAAACACAATTTAATGCCGGCCTAGCTCAATTGGTAGAGCAACTGACTTGTAATCAGTAGGTTGGGGGTTCAAGTCCTCTGGCCGGCACCACTTTTTATTATAATATGGAGGGGTAGCGAAGTGGCTAAACGCGGCGGACTGTAAATCCGCTCCCTCCGGGTTCGGCGGTTCGAATCCGTCCCCCTCCATTCATACTATTTAACAAATTGGTTATACTACTTGATAGATGATTATTTAACCATTATTGGGCTATAGCCAAGCGGTAAGGCATCGCACTTTGACTGCGACATGCGTTGGTTCAAATCCAGCTAGCCCAGCCATGAGCCATTAGCTCAGCCGGTAGAGCATCTGACTTTTAATCAGAGGGTCGAAGGTTCAAGTCCTTCATGGCTCATACTGTATACAATAAAGACCCCTGGAGTAAAAACCCAGGGGTCTTTATTTATGTATTTTGTTTCAGTTGTAGAAAATACCTTTCCAAGTATAAAACTCTAGTGAATTTTTTGAATTTTAGTATAATTATACATAATTTTGTCGAGTTGAGTCATTGCCTAAAAATTGAGTAAAATGGAAGTGTTAAAGAGCGGGGGGATGAATGGTGAGAAAACTATCCATTATTGGAATGCCGATGGATTTGGGCCAAATGAGGCGTGGTGTAGATATGGGGCCAAGTGCCATCAGATATGCGGGGATAAATGAACGGTTAAAGCCTCTTTTTGATGATATTCATGATATGGGCGATATTCCCATTGGCAGACCAGAAGTGGTAATTGATCAAGAATCAAATTTGCGAAATTTGGATTTAGTTGCTGAAAAAAGCACTAAGCTCGCAGTCAAAGTAGATGAAATTATTCAATCTGGGTCATTTCCACTTGTTCTTGGCGGTGATCACAGCATTGCAATCGGTACATTGGCGGGAGTTTCCCAGCATTACAAGAGTCTGGGTGTGATCTGGTACGATGCCCATGGTGATCTAAATACGGCTGAAACATCACCATCAGGCAATATTCATGGAATGCCCTTGGCAGTCAGTATAGGCTTGGGACATCGTTCTTTAACAGAAATTGCTGGCTACTCTCCAAAGGTAAAACCCGAAAATGTTGTAATTATCGGGGCAAGATCCCTTGATGCTGGAGAAAAAAAACTGATAAAAGAAACAGGAATTAGGGTATATACCATGCATGAAATTGATCGTTTAGGAATGACAAAGGTGATGGAAGAGACGATTGACTATCTGAAGGAAAAGACGGATGGTGTTCATCTTTCATTAGATTTAGATGGTCTTGACCCGATGGATGCACCAGGGGTTGGCACCCCCGTAAATGGCGGTATAAGTTATCGTGAAAGTAATTTAGCCATGGAAATGCTTGCAGAATCCCAACTGATAACTTCTGCTGAGTTTGTAGAAGTGAATCCCATTCTAGATGAAAAAAATAAAACAGCTCGTGTTGCAGTTGAATTAATGGGTTCTTTGTTTGGCGAAAAACTTTTATAGAATGATTAGGCTGACCTCTGTACAGGGGTCAGTCTTTATTTTTCTATAGTAAAAATTCCATCACAATAAATTTCCCTCACTTTCAGTTTGTTTACTAACTACTTCCATAAGTTTTTGTTAAAATAAGAGATATTGAAAAGTTTTTTTAATCAAATGAAACTTTTCCGCTATCGATTCGTAATATCGTATAGCCGCACATTGAGCGGAGGTAAAGGAATGGAAGCAATCGTCAAAAAGAGGATCAAACAGGTCAAAAAAGGCGATCAGAATGCTTTTGGTGAAATTGTCGAGATATATAAAAATAAGGTTTATCAAATCTGTTACCGAATGCTTGGTAATCGTCATGAGTCAGAGGACGCAGCCCAGGAAGCCTTTATTCGGGCTTATATAAACATAAATACCTTTAATACAGATCTTAAGTTTTCAACCTGGCTTTATCGGATTGCCACGAATTTGTGCATTGATAGAATTCGAAAAAAGAAACCTGACTATTATCTTGATGCAGAGGTTTCCGGAACAGATGGATTAACGCTGTATTCTCAAATCCCATCTGATACTGAACCTCCTGAAGCAGAGGTAGAGAGCCTGGAATTGCAAGAAACTATTCAAAAGGAAATTCTTAAACTGCCTGAAAAATATCGCTCTGCAATTGTCTTAAAATATATTGAGGAATTATCTTTAAATGAAATTAGTGAAATCCTTGATTTGCCTTTAGGGACGGTAAAAACGAGAATTCACCGGGGAAGGGAAGCTTTAAGGAAACAACTACGACATGTATGATAAGAGGTGAGAAAGGTGAAATGCCCTGAAGAAATCATTGAAATGATGCATGAATTTTTAGATGATGAGCTTGATAAAGAAAAAGAAATAACACTAAGAGAGCACCTTCAAGATTGTAAAGAGTGCCAAGCCTTATTTAATGAATTTACAAAGACGATTGCACTAGTCAAAAGTACTTCCAATATACAGGCACCCGAGAATTTTACAGAACGGATCATGGCTAGTCTGCCAAAGGAAAAGAAAAAGATTAGCATCCAACGATGGTTACAAAAGCACCCCTTCCTTGCAGCGGCTTCCTTATTTATCTTCTTAATGATGGGAAGCTTTCTATCAACCTGGAGTGAGAACCGGCAATTTTCAGTTTCAAATCAAAGTAATCTAATTGTTAAAAATCATACGGTTATTGTTCCAAAGGGTAAGGTTGTAAAAGGTGATGTAGTTGTCCAAAATGGAAAGCTGAGAATTGAAGGGGAAGTTCAAGGCGATGTGACAGTTATAAATGGGGAGAAGTATATGGCATCGGCAGGACATGTTACGGGGGATATTGAAGAAGTGAATGAAGTGTTTGATTGGATTTGGTACTATATCAAAAAAACCGGTAAAGATGTTGCCCATTTGATTGGCGGGAAAAATTTTTAGACGATCATCCTAAAGGTGATTTGTTTTTTTAAACCAACCACATCACTAGCTATAAAGAAATTTATGATATAATATATTGGTTACTTTAGTAAAACTTACGGAGGAAGAACAATGCCGTTTGGAGATTTCACTTTTATGAAATATTTAGCTAGTGCTGTTGATGTTCTCCTTGTTTGGTATGTGATTTATAAATTGATAATGGTGATAAGAGGAACAAAGGCCGTTCAATTATTGAAAGGGATATTTGTCATTCTTATTGTAAGAGTTATCAGTGAATTTTTCGGTTTAAAAACATTAAGCTGGATCATGGAACAGGCCATAACTTGGGGCTTTTTGGCAATCATTATTATTTTTCAGCCGGAGTTGCGCAGGGCTCTTGAACAATTGGGAAGAGGAAAGTTCTTTTCGAGAAGCAGCAGCCAGGAGGATGAGGATCAGGAGAAAACCGTTGATGCGATTATAAAAGCGACTGATTATATGGCAAAACGCAGAATCGGAGCATTAATTTCAATTGAAAAAGAAACAGGAATGAGTGATTACATAGAAACAGGTATTCCCTTAAATTCCAAAATTTCATCTGAATTATTGATTAATATTTTTATTCCTAATACACCACTGCATGATGGAGCGGTTATTATTCAAAAAAGCTCAGTAGCCGCAGCAGCTTGTTACCTGCCATTATCAGAAAGCCCGTTTATTTCAAAAGAACTGGGAACAAGACATCGGGCTGCATTAGGAATAAGCGAGGTAACGGATAGTATAACAGTTGTTGTTTCAGAGGAGACGGGTGGGATCTCATTGACCAAAAATGGTGAGCTTCATCGGGATTTGAGTGCAGATGCATTTAAGGAGCTGCTCTCCAATGACTTATTGGATCCAAACAAATTGAAACAAGCTTCCTCAGTACGTTGGAACTGGAGGGGGAAGAAAAATGGATAAACTAATGGACAATCCTTGGTTTATTAAAATTATTGCTTTATTGCTGGCACTTCTTCTTTATTCATCCGTTCCACAGTCTGGAAGTAAGCTAGATGTGAATGTCCCGGGAGATCAAACGTCGGCGACTATCACAGAAATTCCAGTAAAGGCCTATTATGATACCAATAATTTGGTTGTATCAGGGATTCCTACTAATGTAAGTGTTACAGTCAATGGACCGATGAGCCTTGTCCAGTCAGCCAAGGCATTAAAAGACTTTGAAGTATATGTTGACCTAACGAAAGCGAAGATTGGGAATCAATCCGTTAAGCTCAAGGTTAGGAATATGTCTGATAAATTGAAGGTGGAAGTGAAACCATCCATTGTCAATGTGTCTGTTCAGGAGAAAGTCACCAAAGTATTTAAGGTAACAGCTGAATACAACAAAGGGTCCATCGCAGATGGGTTTACTGCCGGGCTGCCAACTGTAGAGCCGAATAAAGTAACTATTTCTGGTGCTAAAAATGTTATTGATCGGATTAGTTATGTAAAAGCAACTTTAAACTTAGACCAATCGGCATCGGAAACCGTGACAAAGGATGCTCCGGTCAGAGTATTGGACAAAGATTTAAATAAATTAGATGTAGTCGTGGTGCCACAAACGGTTAAGGTAACCCTACCTATTAAAAACACCAGCAAAACGGTGCCAATTGATGTGGTCCAAAAGGGAACCCCATCTGCTGGGGTAACCATCAGTTCAATAGATCTTGATACCAATCAGGCGACCATAACAGGTGAAGAGACTACTCTTAATGCTACAGATCACGTCCGTGTGGAGGTTGATGTAAGCAAAATAACTGATAATACAACCCTAACATTGCCAGTCATTATTCCAAATGGCATTACCAAGGTTTCGCCGGAATTGGTGAAGGCAACTGTGAAAATAAGTAAAAATAATGGTAGTGGTAATAGCGGTAAAACAGTATCGGGAATTCCAATAACAACTAGAGGACTTGCAGAACAATACAAGGTAAACTTTATGGACCCTGCAAATCAGAGTGTCACCCTTTCGGTAAATGGGCCAAGTGAAAGGGTTGATGCAGTCACTATAGGCGACTTTACTGCATACGTTGACCTTTCCAGCCTAGCCGAAGGTGACCATGATGTTAAAATTCAGGTGGAAGGACCTTCAGACATAAATTGGAATATCGATAAGTCAACGGCCAAAATTACAATATCGAAAGCTAGCGTATAAGCAATATACTTGATAAGGAGCGATTTTTATAATGGGTAAATATTTCGGCACCGATGGGGTACGCGGAGTTGCAAATAGTGAACTAACTCCTGAATTTGCATTTAAATTAGGACGGTTCGGCGGCTTTGTTTTAACAAAAGATATGGAGCATCCAAAAGTCCTTATCGGCCGTGACACGCGTATTTCCGGTCATATGCTTGAAGGAGCACTTCTAGCGGGTCTGCTTTCGATTGGAGCAGAAGTAATGAGGCTGGGAGTGATTTCAACTCCTGGAGTGGCTTATTTGACTAAGGCAATGGGGGCTCAGGCAGGTGTCATGATTTCTGCTTCACATAATCCAGTAGAGGATAATGGAATCAAGTTTTTCGGCCCAGATGGATTTAAGCTTTCTGATGAGCAGGAATTAGAAATTGAGGAATTGATTGATTTACCGACTGATCAATTGCCACGGCCAATCGGAGCTGATCTTGGACAAGAGATGGATTACTTCGAGGGCGTACAGAAGTACCTTCAATATTTAAAGAATACAGTAGACGAGGATTTTTCAGGTATACACATTGCATTAGATTGCGCTCATGGCTCTACTTCTGCACTTGCAACTCATTTGTTTGCTGACCTTGATGCTGATTTGTCTACAATGGGGGCATCTCCAAACGGCCTAAACATTAATGCAGGTGTTGGGTCAACACATCCGGAAGCACTTGCAGCGTTCGTCACCGAAAAAGGGGCGGATGTGGGACTCTCATTTGACGGAGATGGCGACCGTTTGATTGCGATTGATGAAAAAGGAAATATCGTTGATGGTGATCAGATAATGTATATATGTGCAAAGTATCTAAAGGAAAAAGGACGTTTGAAGCACGGCACCGTTGTTTCTACAGTAATGAGTAACCTAGGTTTTTATAAAGGTCTCGAGGCTCACGGAATTCATAGTGTACAAACTGCTGTTGGGGATCGCTATGTGGTCGAAGAAATGAAAAAAGGCGGCTATAATCTAGGCGGAGAACAATCAGGACATATAATCTTCTTAGACTATAATACTACAGGTGACGGACTCCTAACTGGCCTGCAATTAGTAAATATTTTAAAAATCACTAAAAAGCCATTATCTGAATTGGCCGCAGAAATGAAGAAATTTCCGCAAAAACTTATTAATGTGAGGGTTTCAGACAAGCATCATGTGACAGATAATCAAAAAGTCAAAGCAGTGATTAATCAGGTTGAAGCTGAAATGAATGGTGATGGACGTATTCTCGTCCGACCTTCTGGAACAGAACCGCTTGTACGTGTAATGGCAGAAGCTCCAAGTGAACAGCTGTGTGAACAATACGTAAATCGAATTGTTGCAGTTGTGAAAGAAGAAATGGGATTAACAGAATAATTAGTCGGATACTACTATGCATAAGGGAACGGTCTACTTCCCTTATGCATATTTTATTATGTGGATGACTTTATGAAGATAATGTAGTTTTTTCCATAATTCCTATTTCTTTGTCAAAGCTATTGACGTAAATTATCATATTCATGTATGCTAAATTTGCTTTGTTGTTACAAAGCGTTATTTTTTTAGAGAAAGGTGGGCATACATCAAGCATTTTCCTAAAGCGCCTGAACTAGTCTGTTGAGTTCGGACTAGTTGACGAGGAGGAGGAGTATCGAAGATTCGGCGGATACCTCCCGGTTGAAAAACGCACAACCGAAAGTCCTACTTTAAAACATTGAGGCAACTCGATGCACAAAGAGAGGATCTTGCGAATAAGAAAAGCGGAAGCGACCTTTTAGCGAAGTACACTAGTCGCTGAGATCTGGCCGACTAAGTGCGCCGCCGTCCTGGCGGCAACGTTGACACTAGCACATCCTGTGCGTCGAAGCTAGATAGTTATCTAAGTTCAAAATTTTATACTTTTTTTAAAACCTAAATAACCAGAGATAAGGGGGCAAGTAACGCCCCAAAGCTTTCTTGCCCCCTGTCAGGGAGGAAAAAAGATGTGCGGAATTGTCGGCTATATTGGAAATAATGATTCAAAAGAGGTCTTATTAAAAGGCCTTGAAAAGCTTGAATATAGAGGATATGACTCAGCAGGTATCGCTGTTCTAAACGGGAGCGGAGTCACTGTTTTTAAAGAAAAGGGTCGGATTGCTGACCTTCGAAGCATCGTAGATGATAAGGTTATGGCAAAGGCTGGTATTGGCCATACACGGTGGGCGACACATGGAGTTCCAAGTAAGGCAAATGCTCATCCCCATCAAAGTGCTTCAGGCCGATTTACCCTTGTTCATAATGGTGTGATTGAGAACTACGATCTCTTAAAACGTGAATATTTAAAAGATGTTTCATTTGTAAGTGATACGGATACAGAGGTAATTGTGCAGTTAATCGAGTCTTTTGTTAAGGATGGATTGGAAGTCATCACGGCGTTCCGTAAAACGCTAACCCTATTGAAAGGTTCGTATGCGCTTGCCTTACTAGATGAACAAAATCAAGAAACCATCTATGTGGCAAAAAATAAGAGCCCACTTCTAGTAGGTCTGGGAAAAGGATTTAATGTTGTCGCAAGTGATGCAATGGCAATGATTCAAATTACAGACCAATTTGTGGAGCTCGTGGACAAAGAGATTGTTATTATTACTAAGGATAAGGTAACGATCCAAAATTTACAGGGTGATACGATCAGCAGAAATCCATTTACAGCAGAACTTGATGCAAGCGATATTGAAAAGGGAACATACCCGCACTATATGTTAAAAGAAATTGATGAACAACCGCTTGTGATCCGAAAAATCATCCAAAAATATCAAAATAAACAGGGTGAACTCGCCATTGATCCGGAAATTATCAAGACGATGGATGAGTCTGACCGCATCTATATTATTGCCGCAGGAACTTCTTATCACGCAGGTCTAGTCGGGAAGCAGTTTATTGAAAAATTGGCGAAAATTCCTGTTGAAGTCCATGTTTCTAGTGAGTTTGTATATAACATGCCGCTTCTATCGGAGAAGCCATTGTTTATCTTCATTTCTCAAAGTGGGGAAACAGCTGACAGCCGGGCCGTTCTTGTTGCAATAAAAGAACTGGGTCATTCTGCTTTAACGATTACCAATGTACCCGGGTCCACGCTTTCCCGGGAAGCAGATTATACGTTACTGTTACATGCTGGTCCAGAAATTGCTGTTGCTTCCACCAAAGCCTATACAGCGCAGCTGGCAGTTCTGGCTATCTTAGCGGAAGTTACTGCCAAAAGCCGTGGAATAGAGGTTGATTTTGATCTAATTCGTGAATTGGGAATTGTTGCCAATGCAATGGAGATTCTTTGTGATTCGAAAGAGCTCATTGAGGAAGTTTCAAGAGAGTTTTTAACGGTAACACGCAATTGCTTCTTTATTGGCCGTTCACTCGATTTTTATGTTGGCTTAGAGGGAGCTTTGAAGTTAAAAGAGATCTCCTATATTCAAGCTGAAGGTTTTGCAGGCGGTGAATTAAAGCATGGCACAATTGCTTTAATTGAGGAAGGGACTCCTGTCATTGCTCTTGCAACCCAAGAAGGTGTCAATTTAAGTATTCGCGGAAACGTAAAAGAAGTGGTAGCCCGCGGAGCTAACCCTTGCATCATCTCAATGAAGGGATTGGAAATGGACGAAGACAGCTTCGTTATTCCACAGGTACATGAGTTATTAACACCACTTATCTCTGTTATACCATTACAATTACTGGCCTATTACGCTGCCCTGCACCGCGAATGCGACGTTGATAAACCACGTAATCTTGCAAAGTCAGTGACAGTGGAGTAATAGGACATCAAATAGGGTAGTTTTGGATAGGTAAAAAAAGTCGGAAATAGAAAATTAAATTGGAAACGGTAAAAAATAGTTAGAAACTGTTTATAAGGTTGGAACAAAGTTTTAACTTTATAAGAAAGTTTGATCAAAAATCCTGCATGAAATGCAGGATTTTTCTTTTTCAACAATCGAGCCATTATCTACAGAATGTTTTTCTACCGTATTTAACGTATGTAATGATACAAAAATGACCAGATTTCTAACTTTGTGGATGTCTTAACAAAAAATTTCCGTTCCTTAGATAAAATAAGGTTCCTTATCCGAAGGTTTTTCCGGTACTTTTCCGGTTTTCCTTCGGTTTTTTTATGCCAAAGTAGAAAAAATCCCAATGGTAAAATCCATTTCAATCCAAATTCAATCGCTTTTCTGTACTCATTCTTCTCCCAATCTCTTGCTATATAGCTGTTTTTTTCCTCTTCCCTCTGCTTTATAGTTGGAACTTACTGTCACATAGCTGGTTCCGACCAGTAGGGAATCAGGAAAGAGCAGTACACAAATGAGCGACAAATGTGATCGTTATTCAACCGTTAATCAAACGTTTGTTTAAAACCAAAATAAATGCTAATTCAGGCTGAATCGAGTAGTGGTCCAGTCTTTTCTTTGTGTCCGAAATCCACTCCTTTCTTCAATAAAAAGGTTCAATATATGTGTCCTCCAGTTTTCCATTTTCTTAAATCAAGAAGAATCTCCACTCACTTTTAGGTCAACCTATTGGTAGGAGGAGATGACTTTGATAGTTCGGATGTTGTTACTGCTCGTTTTTATTAGTTTTTCATTATCCACGACAGTCAGTGCTGAAGTTCTACTCAATGCTGCGTTTATCCGTGACCATCAGCTATGGGTCAAAAAGGGAGATAAAGAAGTACAACTCACAAAAGACAGATATGTGTATTCTCCCAAATGGTCATACGATGGCCGTTTTATTGCTTATAGTGATAAGAAAGGAAGCAAGTCGAATTTATTCATTTATGATACCAAGGAAAAAGAAAACTATCAGCCTTATGTAAGAGTGGAGACATCGAATTTTAAATGGTCTCCGATAAAAAATCAGTTAGCCTACAATTCAGGCGGCATTCTAAATGTAACGAAAATGAGAAAAGGCCGACCGCAAGGATTTGGAAATGTCTCATTAGGGGTCAGTGATTTTGAATGGTTTCCGAATGGGAAGGAATTTATCGTTTCCTCCCAATCCAGTTTACGTCCTTACCGGTTGGGGCCCCGTCCCACTGTATAAAATTCCAGTTGATGCAAACCTCAATCCGAATAAAATGAAACTACTCTATACTATCCAAACCAAAGAGCCTGATTTGTTTGCCATTTCGGCTGATGGCTTTAAATGGAGTTTTGATGGAAAGTGGGTTAGCTTTCTTGCCACTCCTACGGCTTCTTGGTCGAATGACAGTAATACATTGTGTGTTTTGTCATCAAAGGGAGGTCACTTTCAACCCATAGGTAAAATGCTTTTGTACCGAGATTGGATGAAATGGGCCCCCTCAGCTAACAAGCTCGCCTATATTTCAGGAGAGGGAAGATTTTTTGTGGAAAACAAGAAAACCACAATTGCGGATATTCCCATTTTAAAGCAGCAAAAGCAGTTTACCCCGGCAGGTTATGTGGATCTTGACTTGGAGTGGTTCTCCCCAGATAAAGTGATTGTAGCTCGTTCAAATGAGAACAAGGAGTGGAAGGAAGGACCTGTTCCTACCATGTTTACGTCCCTTTATGCAATCAATATCAGCACAGGAGTCCAAAAACAACTATCTTTTCCAAAGGGGAATGAACTTGATGTTGATCCCCAAGTGGTTGGTTCCAAACTAACTTGGCTGCGTAAGAAGGGAAAAGAAACACAAGGGGGTGTATGGGTTCGGGATGGTTTAAGTGGCAAGCAGCATAAATGGATTAAGAGAGTTGAAGAAGCACCTGTCTTTTTTAATCTGTAGGGAAGCTGGTAAGGATGAAAAACGAAACACTCTGCAAGTAGTGAGGAATGGAAGATGGTATGAAAAAAGAAACCATTTTTGCGGTATTAATGTTATTTTCTATAACGAATACCAAGTTAGTGCATGCAAGTACAGATGACAAGCCACCATCTTATGAGGAAATGTACTCCCGATTTGGATATAAATCTGTAGACGAGGCGGTTAAAGAATTTGAAAACCACTTTAAGAAGGATGTGAAACTGCCGTTAAGATTGCCGCCTATTTCTTTTACACAACAATTTGGGAGATTTTATGAAGATAAGCAATTTAACACAAATGATTTTTTGGAAATCGAATATATTAGAAAAATCTAAAAGGGGGTTACTCGAATTGAGGAAAAAGCACTGAGCATCATAATTACTTTAGCGATATTAATAGGATTGAATTTTGAACTATATTATCTTTTTAGGAATCAGTATCTTGCTGTTGGCAATGGTCATACGGGTTTTTATTGTATATCGAAGGCAGATGAAAAACAGATTACTCCGGAAAACAAAGGGATCCATCGTTTTAGAAAAAAGCAGTTCAACAATTTCGTTCAGATTGCAATGCCATATCTTGCTTCATTTGTCGATCCGGAACAATATGAAATGACCTTGGTGGATGAATACAATCAGAAAATCCCGTTCAACGAGCGATTTGACCTGGTAGCGATCACCGTCAATACTTCTAACGCTTCCCATTGGATTTTATGTCAGCTAAGTTTTGGGAAAAAGGAGCGAAAGTGGTCTTTGGAGGCCCCGTGTGATACTTCTGCCGGAGGAAGCAATGGAGCATTGTGACTTTTTGATTGTTGGCGAGGCGGAACAGACATGGCCGCAGTTTCTCGTTGAATTATTTTTGGTTTTGATACAGATAATCGGGATGTATTCAAAAAGACGCTGAATGCCTGCGACCAGCTTGGTATCGCCTGCGTAACAGTCAGCATCCTAAGGACACTGCCTAAAACACCGGTTTATGAACAGTATAAATGGGGAAGCCAGCGCATTTTTGGCTGCGAAAGATTGAAGGAAAAGCCATCCCTTGATAAGCAAGCAAAGTTGTGTCATTGCACAGGTATAATTGTAAATTAATTTCCTCACAATTCAATCAATTACCTGGCTTTCAAGGAAGTATTTGAACATCATTATATGTACCTGAGGGAAAAAAGATAAATCAAATACTTAAATAGACTGGGAGGAACACTGGGACAATTATTTTGTCTGTCCCAGCGTAGGATATTTAGCAAACTTCAAATATGAGACTAGCAAGTGAGATTAAGAATGTGGGGAAAAGGTGCTCTTTAAAAAGCTAATGGTATGGATATGTTTTGGATACGGCATGAGAAAGGTTTGTACGGCTAAATGACACCTAGTTCCAAATTGCTGCGCCAACAATAATCAGCAGAATGAACAGGACAACGATTAAAGCAAAACCGCCTCCAAAGCCATAACCGCCGTAACCGTAGCCACCACAACCGAAGCCGCCAAAACCACCATAACCAAACATAAGAATACACCACCTTTCATTAGGTTAGTATACTTTATGCTGAATTTACTAAAATGGTCTAGGTATACGGTTAAAATGGACGCATCAATTGAAGATGAAGTAGAACAAGATGGTAAATACAGCCAAAATGCCTCTTTGTTTGGACCGTTTTTCCGGTGAATGCTGATTTCTCAGTAAAAGCTATAATCTACAACCTTACTGACATACATATAGCTCGAATTATTAAATGGGACGGAAAAGAATACAATACAATGGAATTCATTCAGGAGTTTTAGCTAATGAAAATTATGCAGGTAGATAGAGTTAACTTTGTTGTAGGGCAGTCCATGTAGAAATATAGGAATGTCTATTCCTAGGACAGTATTCCCGTTTGGATCGGATTGCTTAGATAAAACAAGGAACATCAGTATTAGGATCACCTGGTATTTAGCGTTCATTATTCTTCCTCCAAGACTGCTTTACAAACAATTATAAGTTATTTTGTAGTAAGAACATGTTCCCACTCCATTTACTTAATAAAAAAGATGTTTTGAAGGTAACATATTTTTTCAAATGTTACCTAATAAATTGCGAAGGGAAAAGTCCATTATTTAAGTGAAATTAATGAATGTAATTGGAAAAGACTCTCTATTGCCAGGTAATAAGGACGGTGTTATGCTAAGAAAGCTGATTCGTTAACAGCTTCTAAAACAAATTTTTTAAAATAAAAATATTTCGTAGAAGTTTACAGAAACAAACTAGTGTGATATAATGGTAATTGTCACTGATGAAAAGTCAATCCTTTAAAAAATGGTTGACGAAGTATTCGGTTGAGGATATAATAAGAAAGCTGATTCGTTAACAGCTTCTAAAACGAATTTTTTAAAACAAAAATATTTCGTGGAAGTTGACAAATGCGAATTGTGTGATACAATGGTTATTGTCGCTGATGAAAAATTGATCCTTAAAAAAAGCTTGACAAAGTATTCAGTCGTGAATATACTAAGAAAGCTGTTTTTAAGAGATTGTTCTTTGAAAACTAAACAAACAAAAACGTCAACAATAAAAAACATAGTGAAGCAATTCTTCACTAGCCAACGTAACATTTATGAGCTAACTCATACTCTTTATTGGAGAGTTTGATC
>NZ_JAEVLT010000062.1 GCF_024494385.1 Bacillus sp. EB600 | reverse complement strand
CTTCTCAGCGCCGATGGTAGTTGGGACGCAAGTCCCTGTGAGAGTAGGACGCTGCCAGGCAAGGATTAACAAACTTAATTATTATTAGGTTTGTTTTTTTTATTTTTTTTAGATGAAATGTGGAAATCTAAGTATCTTTTCACTCATGATTAGCTCCTAATTTCATTCGAATTTGGTAAATTTGATTTTAAGGCACACCCAAATAAACCTATCCATTTTATTCTTTTTGGTCAGTATTGGAAAGACCTCATTTTTATATAATGATTAACCGGTCCATATGTATAGGCGAGGCTATCCATTTTCCGACGATTGCTACTTTGGTGACGGTCAAGACATCAGAAAAAGCGGTCAAATCGTGTTTAAAGATAAAGGCCATTCTTAAGACTGCTTCATCTGGATAATCAACCTTAAAATGGAGACAATACATAGCATATGAACTAAGAGAGGAGGAATTAAAATGGACGAAACACTGAAAGTTGGCGATCTTGCTCCTGAATTTTCTTTGCCGGCAACAACTGTTGAAAAGATTGCTTTATCCGATTTTCACGGGAAGAAGAATATTGTCACTGCTTTTTATGGGATGGATTTTACTCCGGGCTGAATTAAGGAAATTGCCTCTTGGAAAGAGGACTATAAACGTTTTGAGCAGTTGGATGCAGAAGTACTTGCAATTAGTGTCGACCACATCCATTCCCACCGAGTTTTTGCTGCCAGTATGGGGACGCTCCCGTATCCCCTATTATCGGATTGGCATAAGCAATCGGTAAAGGATTATAAAGTGTTTAATGCTAAAGGAGAGACAGCCATTCGGTCAGTTTTTGTGGTGAATAAAGAAGGGGTTATTACTTATTTAAACACTTCTTTTAAAGCTGACAAAAAAGAGGATTATGAAGCTGTGTTTACTGAGCTTGAAAAATTAGTTTAATCAATATGAAAATTCCACATCACTTGTGGAATTTTCTTGCCATCTTTACGGATAATATTGTTTTGTGAATGCTCCTTCCTTAACACCCATCAGGTAGGATAGTAATATTTGGTGCATGTATACAGGGAGGGTAGCAGGTATTACACTTCTATTTCCAGTATGTTTTGGTGAGTAAGATTTATTAACCTTCGCATTCATTGAATCTCTTTGTTTGGCCGATCATTTGGTTTGACTTAGGTGGAATGACTCATCAAAAGATGAAGCCAACGTAACTTTTGATAAGTTTCTTTAAAAGGATTTAAACGGCGGCTAATAATCGTTTGTACGGCTGTAACAAAAGGTGAACTGGCGATTATATCATTTGCCATATGGGGGGAAGAGCCATGCACGACCCCGCCACCCCTAGAATCCCTAATTTAAAATAGGATTTATCGAAAAGCACTGTGGTATCCAACAAAGCCAACTGGAATCATTGGGAGTAAATGAAGCACATAAATATTATCAAGGTCGTCAAGTGCCCCCGAGTTTTGGAGTGGGGTTCCCCGTCGGTTGAGGTGCTTTTTTGCCACTTTTTCTTCCTGGAATAAACACCATAACGGAAAGTAAGGAAAGGACCGCAAAGATGACGTTTGTGATAATTCCCGCTGATGCTGCAGCTTCCAAGCTTCCAACTGATTGAATCGCACTATATACAGCCGCTGAAATGGCCACACCGAATGATCCTCCGAGGGAACTTGCCATTTTATATAGCCCGGAAGCTTCCCCAATTTTATTAGAAGGTGCACTCGAAACCGCAGTATCTGTAGATGGGGTTGCGTAAATTCCAAGTCCGATGCCGAAAACTGCAAATCCAATGAAAACAACAACCGTATAGATTACACCAGGTAAGAACGTTAATCCCATAACTGCTACGCCAATTGTCGTTAAGATCGCACCCCAAATCATTGGTGTTTTTGCGCCGGATCGTTGTAATATTTTCTCACCTACGCGAATCATCGCTAATACTGCCACTAAATAGCCAAGTGATAACATGCCTGATTGAAATGCTGTAAATCCGCGTCCGACTTGAACATACGTATTGGCAATCACAAGCGTTCCGGCAACAGCATTTAATAAGAAGTTAGAAAAAGTTGCCCCTGCGTATGGTTTATTTTTAAACAAGGAGAAATCAATAAGAGCATGTTCCCTCTTTTTCTCCACTTTAATGAAAGTAAATAAGCCAATTAGAAAGACAACAGCAAGACCTAAAGTTATTGGGCTTGTCCAGCCAAAATCTTTTCCGCGTGTGATGACAAGATTTAAACAAAGCATCGTGACGATAAAGATCGCTAATCCTCCAAAGTCAAACTTGAATGCACCTGACTCTTCGCCCTTGCTTTCTGGAGTATCTTTAATCAGCCACATGGAAAGAATGGCAAAAACAATTGAAAAAATGAAAATCCATTTCCAGCCCATATAGGTTGCAATAGCACCCCCGGCAAATGAACAAACTCCAGAACCACCCCAAGAACCAATGGACCAATAGCTCAAGGCACGCTGACGCTCAGCTCCTTCAAAATACTCTTTCATTAACGCAATCGTTGCAGGCATGATACATGCAGCTGAAAGACCTTGAATGACACGTCCAATGATCAATAACACTGCCCCATTTGCAAGGATTAAACAGAGCGAACCAATCACACTTAAAATTAAACCTAAATACGTAATTTTCTTCCGTCCAACCTTATCAGCAATCCCGCCAGCAGCAACGATAAACATCCCTGAGAATAATGCAGTCAAACTAATGCCTACATTCAGCATCCCTAATGAAATGCCTAAATCCTTTTGAACCGCAGGAACGACGTTAACCATTGCCTGAGCAAACAGCCAAAACGTAATAACACCAAACACAATCCCGGTAATCATTTTATTGGTCCCTTTATACCCTGACTCCATGGTGAACCTCCTATATGTTATAGTTGTTAACCGTTTTTTTAGAATGAATCCTACAATATAGTATTTGAATAGACATCTTTTCTATTCAATTTCAGTGATACCTATTGCTATTTTGTGCTTTGTAATTGTTGTGGTCATTAGACTAGGGACACACTAAATAGTGAAGTATTATAGTTGGAGGGGACCTTAATGGAAAGAAGATTTGATAAGAAGTTTAAGGACACGCAGCCAAATTTGACATATATGGGAGTGGTAGAAATTGATTAAAGGGATTAATCACAAAGCATTTCATGTGTTAGATATGGAACGTTCATTGGATTTTTATTGTAATAAGCTCGGTTTTAAGAAAGCGTTTGAATTGAATCAAACAAATGGTGAACCATGGATTGTATATGTGAAGGTGGCAGATGGGTGTTTCCTTGAATTGTTTTACGGGGGTGCCGAGGGTGTAAGAGACAGAGCGGAACATATTTGTTTTGAGGTGGATGACATCCAAGAAACGGCAGATCAATTAAAGAAAAAGGGAGTAACATTAGAACAGGAAATATCTCAAGGAATTGCTTTGAATTACCAATTCTGGGTAATAGATCCCGATGGAAATTGGCTGGAGTTTATGGAAATGCACCCAGATTCACCACATATGAGAAGCTAAAAAGGTAAGAACTATTGGGACCTAAAAATTCATTTCATACTGCTATTTGTATACATTTTATAAACTTTAAGGTATTAAAATCTTGGATATTAGCTATGTAAGAATTAATTAAGCAATAACAATTAAAAAATGATTTCCAATTGGAAATCATACATTAGGAGCTTATTTACTTAAAAAGGGTTCAAATCTCATCATTTCGGACGTACTGCTGCTTGTAATGGGACAGCAAATTGTATAGGAGCTGATAGAGGAACTAATGTAGTTCCAACTGTAGTATATCCAACAGGTTGGGTTCGCTGTTTATGTCCAGCTCCACAGCCAATTTGCAAAACTCCGCCATTGACCATCGAACCAATTTTCAAATAACGCATATCAAATGTTTGTTGCAGATGTTTATCCATTTCAATCACCTCATATTAATATATGCTCAAGAGTAAGGTTCAATTCTTATAATATGTCGTACTACGAACAGAAGGTACCCCCACTGAAAACCTAACGGTTCCTGTTCAGTAGGGGCCTGCCGATGTTGAGAAATTTGACGGAAATGTAAAAAGCCTACTAATTGAAAATTACTTGGCAGAGAAGATGCTACCACTGTGAAGGTTTGTTTGGGAAGGGATAAATTATTTTTCATGATTATGTTCCGCCTGAAATTAATGTGTTATTCTATATTTAGATAATTAACTAAATACTAAATAGAGTATAGGATGAATGAACTTTTTAGGAGGGAATTTGAATGGCTGATGAAAAAATTGTTATTGGTACTGATACAATGTATCCGCTTAATGGTGTATTAACCATTCCTAATCAAACGCATGAGCTGTTTCCAGCGGTTGTTTTGGTTCATGGCTCCGGTCCAAGTAATATGGATGAAAAAATCGGCGATAATGCTCCTTTTAAAGACCTTGCTGAAGGTTTGTCAGAAAAAGGAATTGCCGTGCTCCGTTATGACAAGAGGACATTTGTTTATGGGAAAGTGATGAAAAACGATACCAGACTTTCGGTTAGAGAGGAGACAATTGAAGATGCCCTCCTCGCAGCTGAATTTTTACGGAAAGATGCACGAATGGATGCAAGTAAAATATTTATTATTGGACATAGTATGGGCGGGATGTTAGCACCAAGGATTGATGGAGAAGGTGGAAATTTCACCGGAATCATTATTATGGCAGGTTCTCCGCGTAAATTAGAGGAAATTTTGATGGACCAAAATAACGAAGTTTTAAACTCCTTGAATAAAATTTTGAAAATAATCGCCAGGAAACAAATAGCTTCCATATCATCTAAGTTTGACAACCTTTATAACCTTAGCGATGAAGAAGCAAAATCAACCACAGTATTGGGGAAATACACTAGGGCCTACTATTTTAAAGAAATGGGTGAACATCCATCCGTTGATTATCTTAATGGATTGGATAAACCAGTTTTCATTTTACAAGGAGAAAAAGATTTCCAAATATCCATAGAAAAAGATTTTAATGGTTACAAAAAGTTATTGGGTGATAGGCCGAATGTAACCTTTAAGCTTTATCCGAATTTGAATCATTTATTTATGCCTTCTGTTTATGGAGAGATACTAAAAGCAAAAAAAGAGTATAAGGTTGCCCAACATGTTGATCAACAGGTTATTGATGACATTTCTGACTGGATTTTTTCCATTTAAAACATTTTTATTTAGAAAAGACACCTTTGTGATAATTAACTAAATGTTAAAGAAGGGGATAGGATGAATGACGTTTTTAAGGCGTTGGCAGACCCGACTCGAAGAAAGATTCTTGATTTGTTAAAGGAGCAAGATTTAACAGCAGGGGATATTGCTGAGCAATTTGAAATGACCAAACCATCGATTAGCAATCATTTAAAGATCTTGAAATCAGCAGGATTGGTTATGGATGAAAAAAAAGGACAGTTTATTATTTACTCCTTGAACTCCACTGTTTTGCAGGATGTCATCAAATGGTTATTAGACAAGAAAGGGGAGGGGTTTCATGAAAAAAAATAAACTATTTTATATCACGCTGATTATTTCCTTCATTCCGTTGATCGTGAATCTAATTGCCTATCCACATATGCCCGATAAGGTTCCGGTTCATTGGGGAATTACTGGTGAGCCAAATCGGTATGGGTCAAAAATGGAACAAATCATGCTGAGTGTATTGCCTCTTGTGCTGTTCTTGTTATTAAACTTTTTACCGTCCATTGATCCGAAGAAAGAATCCTATAAAAAGCATACCAGCGCATTTTCAATCATCAATTTTGTCATTATTTTATTTCTCATTATTATGAATCTGATGGGGCTGTTTAGCGCGCTTGGATATAATATGCAGTTTCAAAAAGTCCTGCCGGTGCTATTAGGAATTCTCTTCATCGTTCTCGGAAATTTCATGACCCAACTTCGTCATAACTATTTCTTCGGCTTTCGGACACCTTGGACGCTTGCATCAGAATATGTTTGGAAAAAAACACATAGATTTGGCGGATATGTTTTTGTCGTAATCGGTCTAGTACCATTATCTTCTATTATTATAGGTCCAATGGGAATGTATCTTTTCCTCGGGGCAATGGCGATCGGAATTGCACTGATATTGATTTATTCCTATTTGGTTTTCAAAAAGGAAAAACATAAGGAGGAATGATCAGAAACTGCATGTGACATTATGGAAAGCCGAAAACCACTTTCATCTACATGAATATGTAGGTGTTTTTTTCTCAAATGGTTATTGGCAGTTGTGGCGATTATATTTGCGGTGAATAGCCGATTCTTCCCCTTAATCCATTGATGGAAGAATGGGATCCGTATGGCATCTCAATTGTCCGAATTTCGCGCATAAAAACACCTCCAATGAATGTACTGGTTGTGCACATTTTTGGAGGTGTTTTCAATTTCTTAATCATGTAATTTCAGAGACATTAGCTGATTATTATTCAATTTGCAGCCATACTACAAATATTATTCAGATAATTTCTCCTTTACTTCCCCAACACCTTGCCTCCATTTACCTTTTGCTTTATCCATTTTTCCTTCTACTACCTTTGAGGGTTTATCTGTTAATTTACCCCATTGTTCTTTTGCTTCACCTTTTAGCTGATCTACACTCCCGTTTATTTTGTCTCTGTTCATTTTTAAAAGCCTCCTTGTGGTTGTTTTTCAATCTATTTGTTGATTTCCCTTTGAGGAGAATCTTTAAACCTCTGTTTCTATATAAAATGTAATTAATTATAAGATAAGTTATGTAAAAAACGTGTTTCACAGTGAAAGAAGAGTGGTAGATAAAAGATAGACATATAACTACGGTGAAAAAGGAGAGCTGACGATGACTGAAAAAGCGAAACAACAAACAGGAGATATTCAAGGCAAGTTGAAGACAGCTAACAATAGCTCGATGGCACAGGATTTTGATGAAGTAAAGAGGCTCGGCAAAGAAATGCATGTGGCGAAAACCGGCAGTGAGCTGCGGCAAGAAAATCTTTCATCGGATCCGATTCAGCAAAAGGATGCCAAAGAAGACGAAACGCTGCGGGAGTTGATTAGGTCACTGGCTGACGAGTTTACCGCTATCTGCAGCAAGCTTACGGAGGGAATAGCCATAGCACGGGACAGGGATGATAAACCGATTGCTGATCTGTTCTTTGCTATTCGAACTTCATTAGAAACGAACGGAGAGATGCTGAAAAGCCTATCTAAAAGAGTAAAGTTGGCAAGTGCAGGTCGCCATGAATCAGAGTAGTTTAAAAAGTGTTAAATATCTAGCGAAGTAGAAAAGAAGAAAAGGAGTTGGAAACATGACTTTTAACAATTTGACCACAGGATGGTATTCATACTTGCAAAGTCTGCCAAACTTAATCCTTGCCCTGCTGGTATTACTGGTTGGGTGGCTGATTGCGAAGGGCATTGGTAAAGGTGTGGAAACAGCTTTAAAGAAAACGAGCTTTGATGATCGGCTATTTTCAAACGTAGGAAAAAGAAAGTTATCAACCGATTGGATTATTGGAAAAATTGTTTACTATATTTTATTGGTATTTGTTTGGATTATCTTTTTTAATATTCTTAACCTGAGCTTTATTGCAACCCCGCTAGTTGGAATGTTATCAAGTATTACTTCTGCTATTCCTAACGTGTTAAAAGCAGCCTTAATTTTACTGCTCGCCTGGGCTGTAGCATCACTCATTCGTATGCTCATTCAAAAGGGAGCAGCCAGGTTTCATTTAGAAAGATATTTAGTCAAATGGAAGATAGCAGATAGTGAAACCGATGCTGTGATGAAAGTGGACAGGATCGCTAAAGCACTTTTTTATTTTATTCTCTTACTATTTTTACCTGGTGTGTTCGGGGCATTGCAGCTGGAGGGGATTTCTGAACCATTCGCTCAAATCCTTACTACGTTCCTTGCCTTTATACCTAAGGTATTTGCCGCGGTCTTGATTGTTTTTATTGGCTGGGTGATTGCTAAATTGGTTAGAGATGTTTTAATCAACTTTTTGAATAGTATTGGAATGGAGAAGCTCATTCAGCGTACCGGTTTAGAAAAAAATGCAGGAGAAGCTGGGCTTTCCAACATTTTTGGGAATATTGTGTTCATCCTTATCCTCATTCCAACCATCATTACAGCGTTAGAAAAATTAGATTTAAAAGGGATTTCCGATCCGGCGATTGCGATGCTTCATAATGTGGTATCACTCATTCCTAATGTGATCGTAGCGGTAAGTTTAATTTTAGTAGGAATATGGCTTGGAAAATGGGTAGAGAAAGTAGTTACGCAAATGCTATGGCGTTTAAGGTTTGATAATTTACTTCACCACATGGGAATTGGTTCCTTAAATCCTGAACAATCAAAGTATTCTCTTTCGCAGCTAGTTGGGTTGCTTGTGAAAATTTTGGTTGTTTTATTATTTACCGCTGAAGCCTTACAAATAGTAAAATTAAGGTTCTTAGTTTCACTTGCAGCCGGCGTGGTTGCTTACCTGCCATTACTGTTTGCAGCACTGGTAATCTTAGGCATTGGCCTATATTTAGGCCATTTAGTCGAACGTGTTTTACAAAATGTGTTAAAGAAGAGCTACTCACGGACACTCGCATCTATTGCAAAATATGCTATATTTTCAATCTCCGTCTTTATGGCATTAGACGAGATGGGGGTAGCCCACTCGATCGTAAATGCCGCTTTTATTCTCGTACTAGGCGGATTGGCGTTAGCATTTGGTCTTGCATTCGGCCTGGGTGGAAAGGATTTTGCCGCAAAATATTTACGGAAGCTGGACCATAAAGTAGATCCAAAACAAAAGATGTAGGAAAAGGAGTTTTGTATAACCGCCGTCCTGCTGCGTACATTGGGCACTGGGGGCTAGAATCAAAGTTTAGGAGATATAAAAGGAAAGATAGCAATCCGGAATCTGACGGATTGCTATTTTTTCAAAAAAAAGGAGGTACTCTATCTCTTGCTATTACTTAACTTACTAATCATTGCCCTATTGATCATTCTAACGGGATTCTTCGTCGCAATAGAATTTGCGATTGTAAAAGTACGGGTAACAAAAATAAATAGCTGGATATTGAAAGGGAAAAAGGGGGCGGTTTCAGCTAAAAAGGTAGTGACCCATCTTGATGAGTATCTCTCAACCTGTCAACTGGGAATCACAGTTACTTCATTAATCCTAGGATGGTTGGGAGAGCCTACGGTTGAAAAATTATTCTACCCATTGTTTGCCGCCCTATACCTGGATGAATCGATTAGTAAAATTCTATCTGTTGGTTTAGGTTTTATTTCGGTTACCTTTTTAAGTGTAGTAATAGGGGAATTAACCCCAAAAACCATTGCGATTCAAAAAGCCGAGGCGCTCATTCTATTCTTGTCTATGCCGATTATTTGGTTTAATAAAATGATGTTTCCATTCATTTGGGTTTTAAATCGTTCCGCCCGTTTTCTTGCTCATCTAGTTGGCTTTCAGCCTGCAACTGAACAGGAACTAGCTCACACTGAAGAAGAACTTCGGTTAATATTAGCGGAAAGCTATAAAAATGGACAAATTAATCAGAGTGAATTTCAATATTTAAACAATATTTTTGATTTCAATGAGCGAATGGCAAAGGAAATTATGGTGCCACGCACGGAGATTAGCAGTGTAACAATTGATGATACGATCAGGGATGTTCTGAATAGAGTAAAAACCGATAATTATACCAGATATCCAGTAATAGAAGAAGATATAGATACTATTATTGGCGTTATAAACGTAAAAGCGTTAGTGACAGCCGAAAAAGCAAATAAAGATCAAAAGATAGAATCGATTATGACTCCAGTCATCCGCGTAATCGAAACCGTCCCCATTCAGAAGCTCTTGGTAAAAATGCAAAAAGAAGGAACACATATGGCTATCCTTTTGGATGAATATGGGGGTACCTCCGGCTTAGTGACGGTGGAAGATATCATTGAGGAAATCGTTGGGGAAGTGAGAGATGAATTTGATCAGGATGAAGTAGAGGACATCCGAAAAATAAACAAAAATCATTATCTGCTTGATGCGAAAGTATTAATTAAAGATGTTAATCATCAGTTCAATATAAAATTATCCGATGAGAAAATAGACACGATTGGCGGCTGGTTTATGACGCAAAACTATGACATCAAACGGGGGGCTGAAGTCGAAGCTGAAGGGTATGTTTTCAAGGTTTATGATCTTGACGGCTATCATATTTTGTATTTAGAGGTCAAAAAGGTTTCGTAATTAAATAAAACAAAGCCAACGAAGTCGATTCAAATGGCTTTGTTTTTTTAGTATGCATTTTCCCCAAAGGGTTTAGAGTGGTGGTCCTTTAATTTCTTCTCCATAATGTGAAGATCATGGTTGAATTTTTCGTGAATAACTTGTCTAGCTCCAAATAAAAAAAGCTGATCTCCTTCATTGAATTTAGTATGATAAACATTTTTGCGAATCTTTAAATCGCCCCGTTTGATAAACAAGATGACAAAGTCCATCTGCTCATGTTCTTTTATGATTTGACCAATTGTGTGGTGAAAGAGACGGGATTCTTGATAGATATAAAGATTAAGCATGTAGTCTTCTTTATTGGTTAAAAAAACTTCCCGGACTGGTAAATCTCCCAGGTTAACATTCTGTTTCATTTTTTGGTGGAATAGCTTGGTCAACAGTCTCTGAACACAGGTGAGCTTTAAAACTACAAAGGCAAGCAGGAGGATACCGGCAACAACTAAAATATCCTTTGTGCTCATTTCATTTGATAAAAGATTACTAATGGAAGAAATAAGGACAGCAAGGGAGAAGGCTCCAAAGAGGATGAGAAAGGCAGCCAGTTTCCTTCGAACCGGATGACCTAAAATGAGTTCCGACTCCCCCGTCGTAAAGCCTGTACCTGTCATCATCGAAATAACCTGAAATCTGGAAACCTCTAATTTAAGACCGGTTAACCGGAATAAAATCACATGAATTTCGATGACCACGACAATGATAAGAAAATAGATCAGTAAAAAAAGTAGGATCATTTTTTCACCTCAACGAAAAAGGGTTCAAGAAAAATAGTTGGGGCAAAAGTCCACCCCAACCTTTTCTTATTGCATTTTTTCATTATAAAATTTTACGGAATACAAGGCTCCTTCGCTAACCATATTATTATCTTCTATATCATGGGGGTGAGGAACTCCGCCTTTTTTTATTGGAAAGTTTTTACTATTATCAAAAGGGGAAGGCTTGATTTTGCGTTTCCAGTCTCTGAATATGGTCCCAGCCTTTATTCTGTTGGGCTTAGAAGAAAACCACATGGCACACGCCCCTAATCCCGCCATGATCATAGATGAAAGAGAAAGAGGTAAGGCTTTTTTCATATCTATTCCTCCTTTTAGATTTGGAATTTCCTAGATTCCATTTTAGGTACTTCTAATTTATTCATACCCTGTTCCTTTATAGATAAACCACCTTTTACGTTTCGTTGTTTGATGAATGGGGAAATTAGATAAACAACAGTGAATAGGGGGATAAGCGTATGCTGAACGATGTTAGTCCTGAAAAATGGAAGTGGTACCAATTCAATGCGGTTAAGCTGGATCAAATCGGATCCATCATCAAAAAGGTCAGCTTTTCCAACGGATGGCTCGAACAAGTCCGGGATAATCAGGCCAATTCCTTAAGAATAAACGTACTGGATAATGGAGAAAAAGTGGTGAAAGGTTCTCTCATTTATAAGCAAAGCTTTGAAGCGGAACTGGATTATAAAATTTTTCACTTTTATGTGACGTCGGATCAGCTGATAACTGTAGATCTTAACCTGTCTTCGCTCATCCACATCCATCCTGAATTTTTTCTTTGGAGGATCGAACAGACAGAAAACGCAGTGGATGGGTTTTTACTTTTGCTCGGAGAATTGATGAATGAAATGCTGGTAGAGATTGACCAGTTTGAAGCGGAGCTAAAAAAACTTATATGGAGTATCCGTAAACGGAATGAAACAAGTATTCTTGAAAAGATATACACGCGCCGCCATGAATTGCTCATTTGGAAAAGTCTGTTAATCCCCATCAAGGAGTTGAAAATGGGAATAGAGGAAGCCGATTTTAAAGAAATCAGCATGAGTGAACTATTTACTTGTACATGCAGGCGAATTGAACGAGCTTTCGCCTTGCTTAATGAATATGAGCATGAACTGGATTCGATTATTAATTTAGAAGAAGTAATTTCCTCTCACCGCGGAAACGAAATTATGAAAACCTTAACGGTCATTACTACTATTTTCACGCCAATTATGGCATTAGGGGCGTTATGGGGAATGAACTTCAAGCATATGCCGGAATTAGAATGGAAATATGGCTACTTGTTCGCCATCATTCTCATTGTGGTCTCAACGATTCTGCTTTATGGCTATCTAAAAGTCAAAGGATGGACGGGTGATCTGTTAAAAGGAAAAAAGAAAGGTTCATTTTTTAAATAGATTGATTTTTTAAGAGTAAAAGACAAATATGACAGATTGATTAAAACAAAATAAAAGAGTTTATGATTCCTAGAACGGTGGTAAAACATAAGCAAGGTTACATTACGATAACCTGACGAACTACATTTTAGAGAAGAAGGGGGTATTTAAGGATGGAGCTTTTAAAAAAAGCACCTCAAGCTGCAGGCTATTCGAATGGTACCTCAGCTTCTATCAAAAGTGGAGAGACATAAAGTAAATGGAAGCATTTTTATTTTTCCACTCTGACAATCAAAAATTTAAGGAGGAAATTTAAATGGCTGACAAAAACATGAGCATGGAAGAAAGAGGACGTAAGGGCGGACAAGCAACTGCTGAAAAACATGATAAAGATTTTTATCAAGAAATTGGACAAAAAGGCGGGGAAGCAACCTCCGAGAATCATGATAAAGAGTTTTATCAGGAGATTGGACAAAAAGGCGGGGAAGCTACTTCCGAGAATCATGATAAAGAGTTTTATCAGGAGATTGGACAAAAAGGCGGGGAAGCTACTTCCGAGAATCATGATAAAGATTTTTATCAAAAAATTGGACAAAAAGGTGGAGAAGCAACTGCCGAAAACCATGATAAAGAGTTTTATCAGGAGATCGGCCGTAAAGGCGGAGAAGCTACTTCCGAGAATCATGATAAAGAATTCTATGAAGAAAATGGAGAAAAGGGCGGAAAATCGCGCAGCAAACAACGTGATGAAGGCTAATTTGCTTTGATGATGTTATATTTCCGGTCTGATGATCAAAAAACAAAGGAGGAAATTAAAATGGCTGACAATAAAAATAATCGAATGAACATGGAAGAAAAAGGACGTAAGGGTGGACAAGGAACTGACAAAAACCAAGATAAAGAATTCAATCAAGAAAATAAAGAAAAGGGTGGAAAATCAGGTAGCAGCCAACATAATAACGCCTAAGCAGTTCACTTAGGTCATAACACTTAACAAAAAGGAGCTTGCACAATATTGTGCAGGCTTCTTTTGTCGTCTAGGAATTTATAAAATAATAAGCTGTTGACAACTTTGGATGAAGTTAATCAACAGCTAGCTCCAGTGCCCAGCGACTAGTGTACTTCGCCCACTTCCCTACGATAAGTCAAGCACGAATGCGCAAACGCTCTTCGTGTTTCCTTTATCTCAGTCAAGTATGCTCCAGTCCATACGTCGCTTACGGGCGCTTACGCTTTTGTTCCTTGAATGAACCACTATTCATCTAGTACTAATCGTCTAGACCATTGTATAGATTTTAATAGATAGAAATATTAGTATAATAAATTTGAAAATAATGTTAAAAATAGTAGAATGGGGGAATTGGCATGGATAATCCGAAACAATTTTTGGAATACATTCAAGCAAATCGGGAACAGCTGTTAAGCGAGTGGACGGAAAAACTAAAAAGCATGGATGAACAAAAAATATCAAATATTATTTCAGACCAAGTTTATGAGAATATGTGTCATGAATATCTTAACATCTTGAATTATTACCTTATGGGTCAAGAAAAAGAGGGAATGAGCAAAATTGATGATTTTTCTCAAAGAATCGTCCAATTGGGCTGGTCGATCGGCTTCATTTTAGACAGTTTGGGGGAATTCTCCAAAATTCTATTTTATCATATGACAAACGGAGCTTCAGAAAAACAACAAATAGAATTTGGCTGGGATTATGATAGATGGATCATCCCGATTAATAAAGAAATATTAAATGAGTATGCGTCAACCTGGCAAGAGACTGTATTGCTGCAAAAAATAGCCCTTCAAGAGCTGTCAGCACCGCTAATTCCCATTTTTGATAATATTACCGTCATGCCTTTGATCGGAACGATCGATACAGAGAGAGCAAAGTATATTATGGAAAATTTATTGCAAGGAGTCGTGAAGTACCGGGCGCAAGTGGTATTAATTGATATTACAGGAGTTCCTGTCGTCGATACAATGGTGGCCCACCATATTATTCAGGCATCAGAG
>NZ_JAEVLT010000061.1 GCF_024494385.1 Bacillus sp. EB600 | reverse complement strand
TCTCAGCGCCGATGGTAGTTGGGACGCAAGTCCCTGTGAGAGTAGGACGTTGCCAGGCAAGTGAAGGACAATCCGATTAGGGTTGTCCTTTTTGCATGCTCAAAATTTAGAATTAAAATCTTTTTTTGAATGAAAAATTACTCTAAAAAGCCCACTTTCGTCATTTATCCCACCAAATATTGATAGATAAGAAATGGTCCTTTTTCAAGAGTGATTTGCAAAAAAGAATCAATAAACGGGAAGTCATTTGTTGACATCATCTTTGTTAGCTCCCCCCACCATTCAGTTTCGTAGCGTGCAATCATACTTAAATTATACAAAAGCAAATAGTGAACAAGCAGCTCTGGAAAGTGAAAAAAGTTATCCTTTTGGAAAGGAAATACGAAAGCCTTCTCGTCAAGATGATATTTTAACGGACTTGGCTTTCGAAATGATTGATCATTTATAGTAAACAAAGGAACATTATTCGAAAATAGAAATTGATCATGAAATTTCGAAGTTAAAAAATCCTTCATGCGACTGTGACTCATATGATAATGGTCGAGAATTATTTCAGGAATAAGAAACTGGTTCTCTTTTCTTTCCAACCTGGCAAAAGTTCTCCTCCCCTCCAGTCTAAAAAAAAGTTCATCTAACTCTGGGAGTAGTTTTAGCAATTCCTCCATTGTAATTTTATCCCCTTCCAACTGTTCCATGTGAAACATGGTCTTAGACATATAAGGGAAAAGTCCATTCTTTTGAAATTTGATCTCATCATGGATAAATTGGTAATTTTGTTTTTTTCTTTTTCTTGTAGTAACTCCGTGAGCGAGTACAGATGTATTTTCCGGGTATAATGGGTTTAGTGCCAAAATACTTGCTTTAATTAAGTGAACAAGACCATAAAATAGGAGAATTGGCTTTATTATTAGCGGAGAAGCTTCAGCTTGTTTATAATAAACTTGACCATGTTCCAAATAATAAATAAAGGCATAACAATTTTCGAAGGCTTTTTGATCAGGATTTTCAATTCGTTGCTTAAGATATTTATTTTTTAAAAATGCTTGTGTATTCTCAGCAGAAAATAAGAATGAGTAGCTTTTCCAGCCATTAAATTGAATCTTCAATGTTCAATCCCCTTTTTTTGAAAAGTCAAACAAATTTTTCTTTCTTGACAGTATTTTGTCCAATTGATAATCTACAAATAATAATTTTTAGTTCGGGGGGAAAAAAATGAGTAAGTTTGTAAAAGAAGGATTAACGTTTGATGATGTGTTATTGATTCCCGGAAAATCGGAAGTACTGCCGCGTGATGTTGACCTCAGTGTCGAACTTGCAGCGGGTATTAAGCTAAATATTCCAATCATTAGTGCTGGTATGGATACGGTAACTGAGGCTGAAATGGCAATTGCAATGGCGCGTCAAGGCGGTATAGGCGTTATTCATAAAAATATGACCATTGATCAGCAAGCTGAACAGGTAGAAAAGGTAAAAAGATCAGAAAGTGGTGTTATTACTGATCCTTTTTTCCTGACACCTGAGCACCAGGTATTTGATGCAGAGCATTTAATGTCAAAATATCGGATTTCAGGGGTACCAATCGTCAATAACCTTGAAGACCAAAGACTTGTCGGAATCATTACAAATCGGGACCTTCGATTTATTTCAGATTACTCTTTAACAATTTCAGATGTAATGACGAAAGAAGAGTTAGTCACTGCACCAGTTGGAACAACGTTAAAAGAAGCAGAAAAAATCCTGCAAAAACATAAAATTGAAAAGCTTCCACTTGTCGATGATAACGGCATTTTAAAAGGACTAATTACAATTAAAGATATTGAAAAGGTAATTGAGTTTCCTAATTCAGCAAAGGACAAGCAAGGGCGGTTGTTAGCAGGTGCTGCTGTTGGAGTTACAAAAGACACCATGTTGCGTGTAGCTGCACTTGTTAAAGCTAATGTCGATGTAATAGTGCTAGATACAGCCCATGGTCATTCAAAGGGTGTTCTGGATATGGTAAAGGAAATCAGAAGTGCTTATCCGGATTTAAAAATCATTGCTGGGAATGTTGCTACTGCAGAAGCTACAAAGGCGTTAATTGAGGCCGGCACAGACATCGTAAAGGTTGGTATTGGACCAGGTTCAATTTGTACTACAAGAGTTGTTGCAGGGGTCGGTGTTCCACAAATTACTGCTATTTATGACTGTGCCTTAGAGGCGGAGAAGCACGGTAAGACGATTATCGCCGATGGTGGCATAAAATACTCAGGCGATATGGTTAAAGCCTTAGCAGCAGGCGGACATGCCGTTATGCTTGGCAGTCTATTAGCTGGTGTTTCAGAAAGTCCTGGAGAAACGGAAATCTTCCAAGGCCGCCGCTTTAAGGTCTATCGTGGAATGGGTTCAGTAGCTGCTATGGAAAAGGGCTCAAAAGACCGGTATTTCCAAGAAGATGCTAAAAAGTTTGTACCAGAAGGAATTGAAGGACGTCTTCCGTATAAAGGGCCGTTATCCGAAACGATTTATCAGCTTGTTGGAGGTTTACGTGCAGGCATGGGATACTGTGGTACGAAGGACCTAGAAACGTTAAGAAAGGAATCCCAATTTATTCGAATGACAGGTGCAGGTCTAAGGGAAAGCCATCCACATGACGTTCAGATCACAAAGGAAGCACCAAACTATTCCTTATCCTAAAAAAGAGAGGGGACTTTCCCCTCTCTTTTTTTTGTGAAAAGGAAACCCTACGATTGGCATCATAGTTATTCTCTTGAAAGTTGAGAATTATCTAGCCTCGATGCACAGGAATGAATTTTGCCAAACGGCGCCTACCATTAAAATTGGGAAAAAGATAGGTCTATACACTAGCTATTATTTGTGTTTGAGTTATGTTAAAATAACAAGCGTGATTAATTCGTTGGAGGGCGTTAAAGTGAACAAAAAGTTTATTCAAAAAAGTGTTGCCACTGGATTGGCAATTATCCTATTTTTTGGCATTTTTGCAGGCTTTAATAAAGCTGAAGCAGATACTGCATTAAATGTTAATGCTGCTGGTGCAATAATAGTAGATGGACAAACAGGACAGGTTTTATATGAACAAAATGCTGATAGTTTATTAGGAATTGCTAGTATGTCTAAAATGATGACGGAGTATATCCTGCTTGATGCAATTAAGCATGGCCGTGTGAAATGGGATCAGAAATATTCTGTTGATGAATTAGCTTATAAAATCTCTCAAAATAGGGATTTATCGAATGTTCCTTTGCGCCGTGATGGAAAGTATAAAGTTCGGGATTTATATCAGGCAATGGCAATTTATTCTGCAAATGGTGCGACCATTGCACTTGCTGAAGTAATTGCGGGGTCTGAAACAAACTTTTTGAAAATGATGAACGATCAAGCTAAAAAGCTAGGAATAAAAGATTATAAATTTGTTAATTCCACTGGATTAAATAATTCAGATTATAAAGGGATGCAGCCAAAAGGTACAGATCCTACAGCTGAAAATGAAATGTCACCTCGTGGAGTTGCAACACTTGCTTTTCGATTAATAAATGATTTCCCAGATGTTCTAAAAACAGCCAGTACCCCTACAAAGATGTTTGTAGAAGGAACAAAAATGGATAACTGGAATTGGATGTTACCTTCTCTAGTGTATGGCTATCAAGGTGTGGACGGCCTTAAAACAGGAACAACTGACTTTGCTGGTGCTTGTTTTACCGGTACAGCAATGAGAGATGGCAAACGATTTATTACGGTTGTTCAAGATACAAAAGATGCCAAAGGAAACAGAAGTGACAAAAAATCCCGTTTTGATGAAACAAGAAAAATGCTAGATTATGCTTTCAGTAATTATACGAAAGAACAAATTGTCCCTAAACATTATCAAGTAAAAGGGAATAAAACGGTCAAAGTTGCTAATGGTAAAAGTAAGGAAGTTGAAATTTATACAAATACTCCTTTAAAAGCAATGGTATTAAATGGGGAGAAAAAGAACTATCAACCTGTGTTAGTTCTAGATAAAACAAAGCTTACGAAAAACGGGGAACTAACTGCACCTATTAAAAAGGGAGAAAAAGTTGGTTATTTAACCGTTGAGCCTAAAAATGGGAAAAAGTTAGACTTCTTGACCTCAGATGATCAAAAGAGACTTTCAGCAGACGTTGTTGCAAATCAGGATGTGGAACAAGCAAATTGGTTTGTTCGTATGATGAGAGGAATTGGTGGTTTCTTTGGACACCTGTTTGGCGGTATTTCAACTACTGTTAAGGGCTGGTTTTAAGCAAAATCAATTTCTTCCTTGACAGATGTCTGTTTTTGTTGTTTATTGTCATTATGGAACTATTACGATAAATTAATATAATTTCCTTAATGGTAATATATAAAAGGTTAATTTTTGAGGAAAAATAACTTAGAGGGGGATTTTACATTGGAAACAGGAACAGATAGAGTTAAACGTGGAATGGCAGAAATGCAAAAAGGCGGCGTTATTATGGACGTTGTCAATGCTGAACAAGCAAAAATTGCGGAAGAGGCTGGCGCAGTAGCAGTAATGGCGTTAGAGCGTGTTCCATCTGATATTCGTGCAGCTGGCGGTGTAGCTAGAATGGCTGACCCAACTATTGTTGAGGAAGTTATGAATGCTGTTACAATCCCAGTAATGGCAAAGGCAAGAATTGGACATATTGTCGAGGCTCGTATTCTTGAGGCATTAGGCGTAGACTACATCGACGAGAGTGAAGTATTAACTCCAGCAGATGAAGAATTCCATTTAAATAAAAAAGAATATACAGTTCCATTTGTTTGTGGCTGCCGGGATCTTGGAGAAGCTGCCCGCCGTATTGGTGAAGGTGCTTCCATGCTTCGTACAAAGGGTGAACCAGGAACAGGCAACATTGTTGAAGCGGTTCGTCATATGCGTAAAGTAAACGCACAGGTTCGTAAAGTCGTTGCAATGAGCGAAGATGAACTAATGACAGAAGCAAAACTATTAGGTGCACCATACGAAATTCTTGTCCAAATTAAACGTCTTGGTCATCTTCCTGTTGTTAACTTTGCCGCTGGCGGTGTAGCAACACCTGCTGATGCAGCACTTATGATGCAATTGGGTGCAGATGGTGTCTTCGTTGGTTCAGGAATTTTTAAATCAGAAAATCCAGCAAAATTTGCAAGAGCAATTGTCGAAGCAACAACACATTATCAAGACTATAAGTTAATTGCCGAGATTTCAAAAAATCTAGGGGTTGCTATGAAGGGTATTGAGATTTCATCGCTTGCACCTGGAGAACGAATGCAGGATCGCGGCTGGTAAAAGGGAGTCTTAAAAATGGTTAAAATAGGTGTACTTGCATTGCAAGGTGCGGTTCGTGAACATATTAAAGCTGTCGAAAATTGCGGTGCTGAAGCAGTAGCAATTAAACATAAAGAGGAACTGAGAGAAGTAGATGGTTTGATTCTCCCCGGCGGTGAAAGTACAACAATGCGCCGCCTGATTGATAAGTATGATTTTATGGATGCCCTTAAGGAATTTGCAAACGAAGGAAAGCCAATGTTCGGAACATGTGCAGGCTTGATCTTATTAGCTAAAAATCTTGTCGGCTACGATCAGCCGCACATCGGAGTTATGGATGTTACGGTTGAACGTAACTCCTTTGGCCGTCAACGTGAAAGCTTTGAAGCAGACCTTTCCATAAAAGATGTAGCTGAAGGCTTTCCAGCTGTATTTATCCGGGCGCCACATATTGTTGATGTAGGTGAAAATGTCGAAATTCTTTGTAAGCATGACGATCGGATTGTTGTTGCTAGGGAAGGGCAATTTCTTGGATGCTCATTTCATCCAGAATTAACAGAAGATTACCGCTTCACTGCTTATTTTGTCAAAATGGTGAAAGAAGCAAAAGTAAAACAACATGCATAATTCGGTTGCACTTGGCTGATAATTATAGTAGATTAAAAGTAAATATTGGCAAAAACAGTGAGAGGAACTAGTAACAAGAATTTCACTTTAAAGAGAGCCGGTGGATGGTGCAAACCGGTGAGTGAGGCTTGTGAATCCATCCTTAAGTAAAGTACGGAACACTCATTCAAGAGTAAGTAAGTACTTTCGGGTTAAAACCGTTAACATTTTTCGAGGTGGACAGGATGATCTGTCAACCAGGGTGGTATCGCGGGTAACTCTCGTCCCTGTTTTTGGGGACGGGAGTTTTTTATTTTTAGAAAGGAGTGTGTAGAAAATGCTTGATTTAAAATACTTAAGAGAGAATTTTGTCGAAGTAAAAGAGAAATTGCAGCATCGTGGTGAAGACCTAACAGATCTTGGTAGATTTGAGGGGTTGGATCAAAAAAGACGGGAATTGATTGTCGAGACCGAGCAATTAAAAAGCAAGCGAAATGAGGTTTCGCAGCAGGTTGCTGTGTTAAAACGGGAAAAGAAGGATGCAGAACATCTTATTACGGAAATGAGAGAAGTTGGCGATCGAATAAAAGGATTAGACGATGAATTACGTGTGGTTGAGGAAACGCTTGAACATCTTTTATTAAGCATTCCAAATATCCCGCATGAAAGTGTTCCGGTTGGGGATACTGAGGACGATAATATTGAAATCCGTAAATGGGGCAGTTTGCCTGAGTTTACCTTTGAGCCTAAACCTCATTGGGAAATAGCTGAGCAGCTCGGGATTCTTGACTTTGAACGGGCTGGGAAGGTAACTGGCAGCCGTTTTGTATTCTATAAGGGGCTTGGAGCACGTTTAGAACGCGCCCTCATTAGCTTCATGCTTGACCTTCATGTAGATGAACATGGCTACAAAGAGATTCTTCCGCCTTATATGGTAAATCGGGCAAGTATGATTGGAACAGGACAATTGCCTAAGTTTGAAGAGGATGCCTTTCTAATTGGCAGTGAGGATTACTTCCTTATTCCAACAGCAGAAGTACCGGTAACAAATATGCATCGGGATGAAATCTTAAATGGTGAAGAGCTGCCGATCTGCTATGCTGCTTATAGTGCCTGCTTCCGCTCTGAAGCTGGATCTGCAGGACGTGATACAAGAGGGTTAATTCGTCAGCACCAGTTTAACAAGGTGGAATTGGTTAAATTTGTAAAGCCGGAAGATTCCTATGAAGAATTGGAAAAACTGACAAATAACGTAGAACGAGTTTTACAATTGCTTGGTCTTCCTTATCATGTTCTTAGCATGTGTACAGGTGACCTTGGTTTTACCGCGGCCAAAAAATACGATATTGAGGTTTGGATTCCAAGTGCAGATGTTTACCGTGAGATCTCTTCCTGCAGTAACTTTGAAGCGTTTCAGGCGCGCCGCGCCAGTATTCGCTTCCGACGCGAACCAAAAGCGAAGCCGGAGTATGTGCATACATTAAATGGGTCAGGACTTGCCATTGGCAGAACAGTTGCAGCCATTTTGGAAAACTTCCAACAGGAAGATGGAACTGTAACGATTCCTGAAGCATTGCGTCCATATATGGGCAATCGCACAGTAATAAAGCCAGAGTAAGTAAGAAAAGCCTATGACGTAAATCATCAAGGTTCTGCTTATCCACTTTTTTCCGGGTAGGTTTGTCCCGCCCGGAAAAAAGTGTGACAAGTTGTTGACATCAAAACTAATCTATGTTAAATTAGTTTTTGTCGATATGGAGGAATACCCAAGTCCGGCTGAAGGGATCGGTCTTGAAAACCGACAGGCGGGTAACACCGCGCGGGGGTTCGAATCCCTCTTCCTCCTCCATTACTATATTTATTAACTAACGCGCATAAAAACTGGAGATAAAAAATTCGTTACAATTACTGTAGCGAATTTTTTTTATGAAAAAAAGACCGGCTATTTAACCGATCTGTGTTTCTATTTTCAAAATCTGAATTAATTTTTTTTCTACTTGATTGCAAATTTTCAAGGCATCCTCAGGCCTTTTTACCACATCAGTTTTATCCATATCAATAATAAGCACTTCACTCGCATCATATTTGTTTATTACCCAATCGTCGTAGCCCTTCCAGACCTCAAAGTAATACTCCTTAAGCTCAGGATTAATTTCAAAGCTTCTCCCGCGGGACATAATCCGGTCAAGTACAGTTTCAAATGAGCCCTTTAAGTAGACCATTAAATCGGGTGCCTTTTTAGGCAGTTCATTTAGCTCTTGCATCATATTTTGAGCAAGATCTTCATAAATTTTAAATTCCAGTCCGGAAATTCTGCCCAGGCTTTTATTTACATAGGCAAAATACCAATCCTCGTAAATGGAGCGGTCTTGAATAGTGAAGAGGGGTTCGTGCCAGTTTACACAGTCTTTTACTGTTTTAAACCGTTTGTTTAGAAAAAAAAGCTGAAGAAGAAAAGGAATTCTTCGCGTCTCAAGTTCTTCATCTGTTAACTCATAATAGAGTGGGAGAATCGGATTATCATCAACTTCCTCATAAAAAACCTTACTATCAATTCCCTGCTTTAGAAAATGCAAATTTAATGTATCTGCGACACTCGTTTTTCCAAGACCAATCATACCGCCAATAACAATACTCACTAACATTTCCCCTATTCTAAAATTGTGTTTGTCAAGCTGTCTGATTTAAATGATAATGAAAGTTTATCAAGAATATACTGTAAATCATCTTTGTTTTTCACAAAATCCATCTCATCACCATTAAAGCGAAGAACAGGTATTTCCGGGTGGCTCATTTCAAAGCTTGTTATTGCTTCCTCATAGTCAATCGAGAGCCGTTCCAAGTATAACGGGCTAATGTTTTTTTCTATTTCCCGACCTCTCGATTGAATCCGCGCTAATAAAGTTTCAAGACTTGCATTCAAATAAATGATAACATTCGGTTTTGGCGTGCCACTTGTTAGAATTTGATAAATTTGATAATATTTTTGATATTCCTCGCTACCTAACGTTCGTTGTGCAAAAATCAGGTTTTTGAAAATATGATAATCAGCAATGACTGCCTGCTTTTTACTTAAGTAATGGGTGCTAATATCTCCTAATTGCTTGTAGCGATTGCAAAGAAAGAACATTTCAGTTTGGAAACTCCATTCTTCAATGTTTTCATAAAATTTCCCCAAAAATGGATTTTGATCCACTATTTCTTTTAATAAAGCAAAATGAAAATGTTTTGAAATGGCCTTTGCAAGTGATGTTTTTCCAACACCAATTGGCCCTTCAACCGTTATAAAGGGTGTTTCCTCCATTACGTATCCTCCCTCACCAGCTGTCCACAAAGACACCAAATGAATCAGTCATTTAAATCGGCACAAAGAATAGTTTAACATAATTAAATGTTTGAATGGTTATCCAATATTAGCAAGAAATAAACTTTTAAAATAGTAAAAACTGCCGAGCAACGGCAGTCTAATGGTTTTATACCTTTTTGACTACATTAAAGTTTTCAGTAATTAACAGCCAATTTTGTGGGAAGGCTAAGCCGAGCTTCCAGTAACTCATTCCACGTAAGTTCATTTCCTTAATCAAATTAAATTTTGCTTGGATGGACCTGGCATCTTCAAACCAAACCTCATGCTCCTTGCCATCCCCGGCTCTGTATCGGAAATGAGGTGCCTGTGCCTTAGTGTCATATTGAATGGGGACGTTATGCTGGGCTGCCAGCTGGATTGCCTGCTGAGGGCTTACTGCCTTTGCAACCGTTCCTGGAGTAAAGGGCAGAGTCCAATCGTACCCATATAGGTTTTGCCCCATAAGGATTTTATTTGATGGCATTTCTGTTACTGCATAGTCTAATACCCGTTTCACCTGATCAATAGGTGATACAGCCATGGCGGGGCCACCGCTGTAGCCCCATTCATAGGTCATAATGACGACAAAATCTGAGATTTGACCATGTGCCTTATAATCATGACCTTCATACCATTTCCCTTTCTGGGTTGCGCTTGTCTTTGGGGCAAGAGCTGTCGACATAAACCATCCTTCACGGGAAAAGCGGTCTTTTGCTTTTCGTAAAAAACGGTTATATGCTTCGCGGTCTGCAGGCCGTAAGTATTCAAAATCAAAATGGATGTCTCTGAATCCATATCGGTGAGCTGTTGCAACGATGTTATTAATAAATTTATCCTGGATAGCTATGTCATTTAGTAAAATCCGCCCTAATTCATCACTAAATTGATCCTGTTCCTGGTTATTAATTACCATCATGAGGACGTTACGGTGTTCCTTGGCGATTGCTGGGAAGTTGTCTAAGAGCGGCGCTTTCAGTGTCCCATCTCGACGGGCTTGGAAGCTAAATGGTGCTAAATAGGTTAAATAAGGTCCAGCTTCTCTTGCACTTCTTTCTAATGCGGGAGCGACTGACGTTCCTCTTGGCTCTACATAACCGTTAAATTCCCCTCTTTTTTTTTGTCCTTGGGGGATATAAAGCCGGAAACCAACTTGAAGAGGCTGATTTAAAGAAATTCGATTAACAGTTGCAAGCTGCTGAGGAGTAACTCCAAATCTGCGGCTGAGGGAATATAAATTATCTCCCTGTCTTACTGTATAAAATTGACCAATAATCGGAATCACAATGGCTTGCCCAATCACGAGATTGTTCGGATTAGGTAAATCATTTGCTTCTACGATATCATTTACAGTTGAGTGATAAAGCCTAGCTATTGTTGTTAGCGATTCATTCCTTTGCACGACATGAATTTGCATTGCTATCCCTCCTTGTGCAAATACGCTACAACCATTTTATGTGGGTAAAAGCTGATAAATGTTATAATGTTGGTAAATTTTTAATTCCTATGGGCAAGCCTAACAGCAGCCTTTAATAAAATACAAAATTATCTAGCAGAAAACTAAGGGTGATTTTTCATGGAAGAGGAATATAATCAAGATGAATTTTTTATGAAGGAAGCGATTAAGGAGGCCAACAAAGCAGAAGCACTGAATGAAGTGCCCATAGGTGCCATAATTGTTTATAAGGGAGAAATTATTTCCCGGGCACATAACCTGCGTGAAAGTCAGCATAATGCGATTGCGCATGCTGAGCTGCTTGCAATTGACCAAGCCTGCCAGAAGTTAGGAACATGGCGTCTTGAGGATACAACCCTGTATGTAACACTTGAACCGTGTCCGATGTGTTCCGGAGCGATTCTACTATCGAGAGTAAAACGAGTTGTTTACGGAGCAGTTGACCCGAAGGGAGGGTGTGCAGGAACATTGGTGAACATTCTTCAGGATCCGCGCTTTAACCACCAGAGTGAGGTTACTGCGGGCATTTTGGGTGGAGAGTGCAGTCAGATGCTTTCGCAGTTTTTTCAACAGCTCCGTGAAAGAAAAAAGGCAGTAAAAAAGCAAAGTAAGCAAATAGCACGCGAAAAATAAATACAGTATTTTACAATTGATAAACATTGCTTTTTCGGTCAAAACTTAGTATACTAAAAAAGCGTTAAAGATAGCGCACTAAATATGGTATCAATTTTGCCGTGCTAAGCGGGGAGGTAGCGGTGCCCTGTACTCGCAATCCGCTCTAGCGAGGCCGAATCCCTTCCTGAGGCTGATATCCTGTAGGGTCCGCCTTAAGTAAGTGGTGTTGACGCCCGGGTCCTGCGCAATGGGAATCCATGAACCATGTCAGGTCCGGAAGGAAGCAGCATTAAGTGGAAGCTCCCATGTGCCGCAGGGTTGCCTGGGCCGAGCTAACTGCTTAAGCAGCGCTTATGGGAGTCAGTCAATGGAAGGTGCACGGCAGTTATTACATAACAAAAAGTGAACTCATCTCTAGAAAAAAGAGATGAGTTTTTTGTACATTGGCTTTGTAATAGTTAAAACAGATACGGTATAATAGGAGAGATAATGATTTGGAAGGGGGCGATGTCAATTGGCTTATCAAGCTTTATACCGTGTTTGGCGACCACAGACATTTATTGACGTAGTCGGCCAAGAACATGTAACCAAGACATTGCAGCACGCCCTGCTTCAACAAAAGATCTCACATGCCTATCTTTTTTCTGGTCCACGAGGAACGGGGAAAACAAGTGCGGCGAAAATCCTTGCAAAAGCCGTTAACTGTGAAAGGTCACCGGTCAGTGAACCGTGCAATGAATGTGCGACGTGTAGAGGGATTACCGACGGGTCGATTCCAGATGTCATTGAAATTGACGCTGCTTCAAACAATGGCGTTGAAGAAATCCGTGATATCCGTGATAAAGTTAAATATGCACCAAGCGTCTCAAAATATAAGGTTTATATTATTGACGAAGTGCATATGCTTTCCATTGGGGCATTTAATGCTCTTTTAAAAACCCTTGAAGAGCCGCCAAAGCACGTAATCTTTATTTTAGCAACAACAGAACCACATAAGCTTCCACTTACAATTATCTCAAGATGCCAGCGTTTTGACTTTAAAAGGATTACTGCCCAATCGATTGTCAATCGAATGAAGTTAATTGTCGATGAGACAGGTGTAAAGTGTGATGAACGAGCCCTAAAAATAATCGCCAGATCTGCAGATGGCGGAATGAGGGATGCATTAAGTTTACTAGATCAAGCCATATCATTTAGCCAGGATCAGGTAACGTTAGAAGATGCCCTTACTGTTACTGGATCTGTGGCACAATCCTTTTTAAATCAATTAGCGGGTTCCATTGTAGAAAGAAATGTGGCCAGCGGGTTAGAGGCATTAGAAGGACTAATGCATCAAGGGAAGGATCCCGCCCGTCTCGTTGAGGATTTCATCCTCTATTACCGAGATATGCTGCTCTATAAAGCAGCACCCAATCTCGATGAGTCAATGGAAAGAGTCTTGCTTGATGATGAATTTAAAAAAATGTCCGAGCAGGTTCCTGCTGAACAAATTTACCAGCTTATCGATATACTAAATAAAGCACAGCATGAAATGCGGTGGACGAACCATCCAAGAATTTTTCTTGAAGTGGCAATTGTAAAGCTATGTCAAATGGAACAAAAACAAGCGGAACAGGTCCAAACGGGCGAAGTTGGTCAGTTGCTTTCACGAATTGAGCAATTGGAGCACGAACTGCAGGATCTAAAAGTACATGGTACAGCCGTCCTGCAGGAGGCAGCCCCATCTGCTCACAAGCCTTCACAGCGGTCCTCAAAAAAGAGCTTTCAGCCCCAGGTTGGAAAAATAAATGAAGTGTTAAAGCATGCGACAAAGAATGATTTGAACCAGATAAAACGCCACTGGGCGGAAATGCTGTCGAAGCTGATGAAGTCACATGCCGCTTTATTAAATGAAGCGGAGCCAATCGCAGCATCAGCCGATGCGTTTATTATAAAATTCAAGCATGAAATGATCTGCCAAATGGCAATGGATAACCATAAGTTTATCCAAGCAGTGGTTGATGCATTACAACAGCTGACAGGACAGAGGCTTACACTTTTGGGTGTACCTGAAGAACAATGGGGATCGATTCGCGAAAGCTTCTTAAACAGTCACCAGGTTCACGAAAATGAACCAAAGGTTGAAGAGCCTCACATTGCTGAAGCGAAAAAGTTATTTGGTGAGGAATTTATTGAAATCATTGATTAAAAAATTGGAGGTAATTGCTAATGATGCGTGGCGGAGGAAATATGCAAAACATGATGAAACAAATGCAAAAAATGCAAAAGAAAATGGCGGAAGCACAAGAAGAACTAGGTGAAAAAAGATTAGATGGAACAGCTGGCGGTGGAATGGTTATAGTAACAGTAACTGGCCATAAGGAAGTTGTCGATGTAAAAATAAATCCTGAAGCAGTTGATCCTGATGATGTTGAAATGCTTCAAGACCTTATTTTAGCTGCAACAAACGATGCACTAAAAAAAGCAGATGAATTAACCAATAGTACAATGGGACAATTTACAAAAGGAATGAACCTTCCTTTCTAGAGAGGAATAATGAAAATGCATTATCCTGAACCAATATCGAAGCTGATTGACAGCTTTATGAAGTTGCCAGGTATCGGCCCTAAAACAGCAGGTCGACTGGCTTTTTTTGTCTTAAATATGCAAGAAGATACTGTGCTTGACTTTGCAAAAAACTTAATTAATGCGAAACGCAACCTCACATATTGTTCTGTATGCGGGCATATAACAGATCAGGACCCATGTTATATTTGTGAGGATGCCCGCAGGGATAAAACGACGATATGTGTCGTCCAAGATCCTAAGGATGTTATCGCAATGGAAAAAATGAAGGAATACAATGGGTTGTATCACGTTTTGCATGGAGCTATATCCCCAATGGATGGACTTGGACCCGAGGATATTAATATTCCAGACCTCTTGAAGCGGCTCCAGGATGAAACAGTCCAAGAAGTTATCCTTGCTACCAATGCAAATATTGAAGGGGAAGCAACCGCGATGTATATTTCTCGCTTATTAAAGCCGACAGGAATAAAAATCACAAGAATTGCCCATGGCCTCCCTGTTGGCGGAGACCTTGAATATGCTGATGAAGTGACCCTTTCAAAAGCAATAGAAGGACGAAGAGAAATATAATGGTAACGGGGGAATAAACCTTGTTTTTTCAGCGCAAGAGTTGGCTGCGAAATGAATTTGATGAAAAACTCATTAATGGTTTAAATAAATACAAGCTGGATTGGCAGCAGCAAAAGCAGCTGTTGGCAAAAAGCTTTGATCCTTCAGAAGAAGTAATTTGCGAGTCAAAACTGGCTGAGGCAAAGTACTTTTTTCTCCTTAAGGAAGCAAAACATAGGAATATAAGATTAAATCGATAATAAGATTAGAAATGTGAAGGTGCCCATCTAAGTCACTTTCCCCAAGGCCAGACATACAAGAGTTCAGAATATAAAAAAAGATGAGTCTAAACAACTCATCTTTTTTAATGGTCTATGTTACCTAGCTCTTACATAAGTTAGTTGTACAAGTTATGTAAAAGGGGGAACTCATGTTGCAGCCAATTTACGTTATTACTATTTTAGGTGGACTCATCCTATTGCTATTGTTTTCAGGAGCACCTATAAAACCAGTCAGGTTTATCGGACAATCAATCATAAAGCTATTAATCGGCGCATTGTTACTTTTTTTCTTAAATGTAGGGGGAAGCAACTACGGTATTCATGTTCCGATTAATTTTGCAACATCTGCTGTTTCTGGCTTTCTGGGGATTCCAGGTCTAGTTGCTTTAGCAGCGATTGAAAAAATGGTTCTTTAAAGATAAACTTGCTACTTTTTAGCGGTTTATCTTTTTTTGAAAAAAGGGTTGACCTAATAAAAATAATCGTGTAATATATAAAAGGTCGTCAGCAGATGACAATAAAAAATAAAAAAAGTTGTTGTCTTCAGCAACTGAAAATGTTATACTAATATAGTCGCTTACGAGCGACAAACAAATTGATCTTTGAAAACTAAACAAG
>NZ_JAEVLT010000060.1 GCF_024494385.1 Bacillus sp. EB600 | reverse complement strand
ATTTTAAAAGTTTCATTTTTTATAGCAAAAAAACGCCCCGTGATGTCGATATCATGGGACGTTTCCATTTCTTCAGGCTTTAATTTGCTGCCCTAGCTGAAAGTTTTACTTCGATATTTATAAGTTTTCCATTTCGATATAAACCGAATTTTACAGTGTCACCAATTTTAACTTTTGTATATAAGTATTTTCTTAATTCTGTTGAGCTAGTAATCTCAGTCCCATTCATGGAAACAATAACATCTTTTTGTTTAAACCCGCTATCTGCAGCAACAGATTGTGGATCGATGTTGGTTATCATCACGCCTTTTTGAACGTTATTTGGAAGACCCTCCCAATACATTTGCGGAACTTCACTTAAATCAGCCAAGCCAACACCCAAATATGGTCGCTCCACTTTTCCATTATTAATTAATTGGTTAACGATTGGAATTAAATCATTACTTGGAATTGCAAATCCTAATCCTTCTACACCGCTTTCGGATATTTTTAAGCTATTGATGCCGACAACCTGCCCTTGTGGATTGATTAATGCTCCTCCACTGTTTCCAGGATTGATCGCTGCATCAGTCTGAATAACATTGGTTTCCCAATCCCCTGCAGATGTAGAAACAGCTATTGAACGATTTGTTGCACTAACAATCCCCTGTGTAACAGTTCTGGATAAATCAAGCCCTAACGGATTGCCAATTGCATATACCTGGTCACCTGGGCGTAGTGATGAGGAATCCCCAAATTCGGCTGTATTGGTAACATATTTACCATCGATCTTTAGAACAGCAAGATCGGTTAACGCATCTGTCCCAACCACGGAAGCTGTTATTTTTTGGCCATTGTATAAAGAGACCTCTAGTTTGGATGCACCTTCGACAACATGATTGTTGGTAACTATATAGGCACTCTCACCATTTTTTTGAAAAATAACGCCTGAACCTGAGCCAGTTTCCACCGGTTTGGAGCTGTTCCCTGAACCAGAACCGTCATTGTTTCCAAAACTCCCAAAACCGCCGGAGTTACCAAATCCTCCATTTTGTCCAAAGAGACTATTGGAATTGCTATTTTGCTGCTGATAATTAACAATGCCAACGATCGTTTTTGAGATTTTCTCTACCGTATCCGCTATCGAGTCTGATGCACTTGCTGCAGTTGACTGTGTTGAAACAGTTTTAACAGCAGGAGCTTGGTTGGTAACCTGCTGGGTAACCGCTCCATTCGTTCCACTAGAAATACTCTCAAAATAATTCGTATGAGGCAGAACGGCTAGGGTTAAAGCTGAACCGACCACTCCCGCAGTTACCGTTGAGAGAATCCATCTGAGATTCCCTTTTCGACTGCTTCGCTTGTCAGCATTATTCATTTTTTCAAACCGGGAATCATCAGAATCATCATTCCGATTGTAAGCACTGTTACCATTTGTATATGCCTTCTCCTTGGCATTTCCATCTGGTGTGTCTGATGAATTTTCGTACCTTGGATCATCATTAAAATCCATCACGTTCACTTCTCCTTTTATTATCATATTTTACTATTTACTTAACTCTACTATACCTATTAAATATGAAGAAATTATTAACAAACTATAAATGGACTAGGAAAAATGGATGAATAAAAAGCTACTTATGATCAGCAGCTCCACTTTCTTTACTTGTTTGTTTAAAACAAATCACAAATTTGGTGCCTTTTCCTTTTTCGCTAGATACGTTTATGTCCCCATTATGAAGCAGGACCAATTGCTTTACAATCGAAAGCCCCAAACCAAATTCTCCATATGGATTACTTGTTCGTGAAATATCTGCTTTATAAAAACGGCGCCATATATTTTCGACTTCAGCGGGGTCGATTCCAATTCCCGTGTCTTCAATCTCAATAATCGTCTCAGCTTTAACTGACTTTCCCCGCAGCCAAATGGTTCCATTAGAAGTAAACTGAATACTATTTTTGGTAATATTTATTAAAATTTGAATGAGCCGATCATAATCAGCGTAAATAGTTACTTCTGGTTCAGCTTCAACCAGAATTTGAATGTTCTTCTCTTCTGCTTGAAAAGATAACTGCTCCTGAATAATTTCAAGTACTTCTTCAAGCTGGATTTCTTCTTTAAATAATTGAATTTGATTTGAACGGATCTTATCGTAATCAAGGTTTTCATTTACAAGACGAATCAGCCGCTTTGCTTCCTGGCTAACGAGGCTAATCCCTCTTTCCTTATCTTCTTCTGAAATCATATCATTTTTCAATCCCTCAATTACACCGCTTATCGTCGTCAAAGGAGTTCGCATTTCATGGGAAACATCTGCCATGAATTGTCGCCTTCTGTTTTCAAGACTTTCAATCTCTTCCATTGAATGATTTATTTTATCAACCATATGGTTAAAGTCATTAGCTAATTCTCCTATTTCATCAAATGTGGAGGAAGGCACTTTTACAGTGTAATCTCCTGCTGATACAAGCGAAGTAGCCTCCCGCAACCTTCGAATACGATTTACGTGGATTCTTGACAAAAACCAGCTAAGTAAAAATGAAACTGTAAGAGCGATTAAAATAGTAATTAATAAATATCGATTTATTTGACTAATCATTTTACTAGTACCACTGATGGGAGCTGTCAACAATATTCCACCAATAAACCTTCCATGGGTCACGTATGGCAATGCCACAAATGAAACTCCTTCTTGACCGAATCTTTTATAATCACTGTTAACCACAACCGTATGTCCCTCTGTTACTTTCTTCCATTCTGAATCTGATAGCTCAATGGCAGGTCCGCCTCGTCTTCCTACCGAATATAGGTTTGCGTCCTTATCAAAGATACTAAAACTAATCTTTCTCCCAGCTAACACCGAATTGTATTGATTTATGATTTGTTCATTTCCGACAGGACTAAATTGGAAGTCATTTAAAATGGCTTTTCCATAAGATATGAGTTCATCAGCCTTATTTTCATACACCAAATTTTCAACATAACGGGCAAATAAGATACTTAACACAAGAACAGCGACTAGAATAATACTAATATGACTTAAAAATTGTTGGTAGATGTACTTAAACTTCATCTGCTTTAATGGTTTCATCAAACTTATAACCTACCCCCCAAACTGTATGGAAGAATGGCTGTTGAGCCGTCTCAGCTTTTTTTCTTAGTCTTTTGATGTGAACATCAACTGTTCGCTCATCACCATAAAATTGATACCCCCATACTCGTTCAAGTAATTGTTCTCTGGAGAAAACTTGCTTTGGATGCTGAACAAAGTAATACAATAAATCAAATTCCTTTGGTGTCAAGTTCTCGATCAATTCCCCATCTAAAAAGACTTCCCTTGTATTTTTATTAATCTTAAAATGTTCCGTGTGGATAACTCCTTTTTCAAGTGCTTCATTTGACTGAATACTATGGTATCGGCGTGTTACCGCCTTTATTCGAGCCATAAGGGCAAGTGGGCTAAAGGGTTTGGTTACATAATCATCTGCGCCCATTTCAAGTCCTAAGACTTGATCAGATTCGCTGTCCTTCGCCGTTAACATGATAATCGGAACAGTGTCATGCTCTTCTCTAATTTTCCGGCACAAAGTAACGCCATCCATTCCCGGGAGCATCCAATCCACTATTAGCGCATCCCAATTCGCGCTTTTATAGCGGTTATACCCTTCAGTGCCATCATTTATAAATTCCCCTTCAATTCCTTCTTTTGCAAAAAACATCTCAATCATTGAGCACACGCTTTTATTATCTTCAATTACCAATATCTTCAAAGAGATTCAACTCCTAATACTTTATCCTAGTCTTTCTATTTAGTTTAAACTAATTTTGTTGCATATCAACAATCTACCTGTTTCTTCCCTATAAATTAATACTTTGTTCAAAGTTTGTTAATAATTTATCAATGGTGGTTAAGTAACTCAAAAGAGACTTGAGTGATTCAAGCCTCTTTTGAGTTAGCTAATTGTTGCAGCCGATTTTTTATCTTTGAGATCCCAAGCAAGCTAACATCATTTACCTGACCATGCGAGGAACAATCACATGTTTCCAAAATCCTATAAGGAATTATTAAAATCTTTTATTCATTTTCTTTTGTTTATTCATCACCTCATACGATTTCTCAATAATATCGGTGAGGACATCGCCTTTATAGATCCGTCCTAATTTTAGATTTTCTTGGTAATAATCGACAATTTCATCAAGTTTTTTTGATGTTTCGCTAGATACTCTTACATTTAATTGAATTCTGCGATCGTCAACCATGATAGACACTCCTAGCATATTGATATTAGCCTGCTAGCAAATTGATATTAATCTGATGGTAGTTGCTAGCTATTCTGACATGTTTATTTTATTCCTTTTTACAATGAATGTGAAGAGTTTTTCGGATCAGAACTCACATTATTTACATATATTTTTGTTCAAAACTCATATTAAATATGAGGAGGTTTACCTGTGTATGAATGTTTCTTGGTTACTAGGAATTTTATTACTTATTCAGCAAGTGAATATACCGGACCAATTAGTAATTACCAAGGGGGGTCAGCCCGTTGCATTCGTAAATCGCAACGACTTTTCAATGCCACTACCGGGAATACCTATTATTGATTCAGAAAAGTATAATAAATTTCTCGACCAACTAGATAAATCAGTCTCCAAAGAACCTAAAAATGCAAGTCTGGATACGGCCGGAAATATAGTTCCAGAGCAAGTTGGCTACAAATTGAACCGTCATGTTTTTACAAAACAGTTTTATTCCTATTATTTTAGTAAACGTCCAGCCAAAATAGAAATGCCTCGGATGCTGATTTACCCAAAAGTGGATAGTGAACTGCTTGGAAACATTCGTAGCAAACGGATTGGAAGGTATATCACTTCCTTTGATCTACAAAACAAAAAAAGAACAAATAATATCAAACTGGCGACAAATGCGATTAATAATTCTGTTGTTTTTCCAGGAGAAACATTTTCATTTAACAAGGTGGTCGGAAAACGGACTGCAGGAAATGGTTATTTGCGGGCTCCAGTAATTGTAAAAGGTGAGCTTTCTGAAGATATTGGTGGAGGTATTTGCCAGGTTTCATCAACGTTGTATAATGCGGTTGATAATGCGGGATTGCAAATTGTCCAACGTTTTTCCCATAGCAGAAAAGTTTCTTACATTCCACCGGGGCGTGATGCAACGGTAAGCTGGTATGGGCCTGATTTTGTCTTTAAAAATAGATACAATCAACCTATATTACTTCAAGCAAAAACAATTGGCAATAAATTAATTATTAAAGTATTTTCATCTGATGTGATTGAGTATAATCCACGAAAAATTCCAAGCCTACCTTACTAAGAACAAAAGCGGAAGCACCCGCTTTTATTAAAGGAAAAAGCCCGCAGTATACGGGCCTTTTCTCCTTATTTATTTTCTATTGCTTTAGACACTAGATCTTCCGAGAATTCCGTTAAGGCCTCGTCATTCATCGTCGAAATGTTACTACCGGCTGGAACATTTTTTGAAAGAAATTCTTCTGAGAACTCTGATAATGCTGCATTCTTCATCATCGGACCGTTGCCTCTAGCAGAAATATTTTTTGTGAAGTTCTGGAATGTAGAAGTAACGTTCTTTCGTTGACCTTTACCAAGCATCATCACAAGCGTACTTACTCCAAGGCTTATTAAAGATGCCAACATTACTCCTTTATTACTCCGTTTCTTTCTAAACATATTCAGGTATGGCTGCTTTTTAACTGAGTTAAGTAGAGACATCATCTTCATAAGCTGCACTCCTTATAGTTAGAGTGAGGAGAAATTCTCCTCTCCTATAATTTTCTCATCACGAATTAGAATATGTAAGGTAACATTTTATTTCTATATAGCGAAACCTGTTTACATAACAACCTTAATGTTACCCCTATTAAAATTTTTTTACTTTTATCGGCGTTACCATTAACCCCGAAAGGATTAGGGTAATAAATGGATTGCTATATAAAAAAAGTCCCATACCAGCCATAATTAATCCTGCAGCAGTAATCGGAATCCCTGTAAAGTAGCCAATTGTCGGTTTTATGCTAAACCGTGCGAGTCTTAGTGCTCCCATTGTTGGAAAGAGAATAAAGGCGACATTGGTATAAAAAGATGGTTCTGACAGGCTGTGGAATAACAGTGCCGGAGCAACGCCAAAGCTGACAATATCAGCAAGCGAATCAAGAACGACCCCTAGTTCGTTATTTACTTTTAACTTTCTGGCAATTCTACCGTCAAATAAATCGAGGAAAGCTGATAAAAAAATCAACAATGCAGAGATTTGTAATAATCCATTCATGATAAAAGTAATCGAGAACACTCCGCATAAAAGATTTCCAATGGTGAAGAAATTTGGTACCGTTTTTAAAACTTGACTAGGCAAAGGAAAGCCCCCCTCTTAGTTCTCCCTCAGAGTTTATTCTTATTTTTTCTTTAACTTCCTTAATTATGCCTTATAAGGGCACGTCCAAATAGAAAGTTAAAGAAGAATGCAGAAAACTGCATTCCTTTATTCCTCTTCCGATTCAAGAGCCAGTTCTCCATATCCCAATTGATGAAGACTTTCGGCAATTCTTTCATAACCAATATCATTTGGATGTATCCCATCACGTGCAATATATTCTTTTTCATGATCCTTAAATATCTTGTCAACTTCTGCGATAGAAACGACTGGATTTTTTAAAAAGCTCTTAATGTGAAGGTTAAATTTCCTTATCCATTTTACTGCTAGTGGATCGTTTGGAAACGGGTTATAGAGATTTACTAACCGAATGATATATGGTCGAATGCAATCATGTTTTAGGTCTGTGATCCCGTTCATGATCTTACCGAAGTTTTTCATACACTCATTTAATGCTAAGCTAAAATCCTGTTCGTTATGGTCTATCTGGAATTTTCTTGCAGCTTGAATTAAATCATTTCCACCAGCAGTAATCGTAATAATATCTGCGTCTTTGATCTGTTCTTTCACAAAGTCATTATCCAGCTCTAATAAAACATCAAGGGATTGAAAACCCGGGTGGGCAAAAGTTTGAACATAAACGTGTTCACCTAAATCCGTGGTAGCTAATCTTTGATATCTTTGGACAAAACCAGGTGAAAAAATACTTGCCCCTACGCCAACAGATAGTGAATCTCCTAACGCTACGTACAAATAACTCATTTAGCTCACACTCCTAAATAACTTCTACCATATAGATATTCGTTTTTCGGCAGTATGCTTACAAAAAAACACTTTAGCTTTCTTTCTCCTTCTTTTATTTTGCTCCAAATATAAAAAGTTCGAATGAACGAGGACCACCTTTATTTCATAAGATGCAAAAAAGGCGAATAGGTGGTATCTATGAGTAACTATACTTATTTTGATTTATTAGCCAACTTTGGTATTGGCGGAGCACATCCTGGGGGATTCCTTTTAACACAAGAACTATTGTCAGCAGAAAATATTCACAGCCAATCACAAATACTTGATGCAGGCTGCGGCACCGGGCAAACTTCGGCATACCTTTACAGCCATTTCGGCTCCAATATCTTGGGGTTAGATATTAATCCAATCATGCTGAAAAAAGCTAAGAATCGATTTCTGTCCCAAAGAATGCCCATTCAATTAATTCAGGGATCCGTGGAGGAAATTCCGCTTAAAGACGCTACTTTTGATTTTGTTCTTTCTGAATCAGTGCTTGCTTTTGTTCAGAAAGAAAAGGCGCTTGGAGAAATCAACAGAGTCCTTAAAAACGGGGGGCGGTTAATCGCAAATGAGATGACAATCGATTCTTATGTTAGCAAGCAGCAAGAAAGTGAAATCAAAGAATTCTATGGTATAGATACCTTAATGCAAGAGAAGGATTGGAAAATGCTATTGGAACAAGCTGGCTTTGAGGAAATAGTGATAAAGCAGGGGGAAAAATCACTGGCTAATGATAAACAAATGCCCGAATTCAACTTTTCCAGTAATTTTGAACCTGAACTATTTGATGTTTTAAATAAGCATGCCGAGATAATCATAAAGTACCAAGACTTTTTAAGTTACCGGATTATTACCTGCACAAAAAAATGATTCTTTTGCCTCCTCCTTCCCTCGCTCGAGTAGTTAGAAGATTTTTCTTTTAGAAATTTGAAGACCCTTATTCTTTGTATCCAACCTAAATGTATAATATTTAAATCTGCGTAGAAAATAATTTTGTTTAGATTGTATTTAGGGAGGATATATAAAATGGATAAAACGCTAGGGTATCTTCGTGAAACATTGTCAAACTATACAGGTGAGCATGACTCTCAAGGACGACATTTATATCGAAAGTTAACCGAAGGTCAATTCCATACTGAAGAAATGTTTGTACGACATTTAAGTAGTGAAGAGATAGAATTTCTTAATAAAATTCTTCCCGATGAGATCAACTATGCAAATGAGGAAAAAGACCATAAAAGGGCAAAGGAATTAAACGAAGTATATGAACTCTTATTGTAAAGATGGCAGTCGCCAGTCTGTCATCTTTCTAATGCATCCTCTAACACCTTTGAACTTTGAATTAAGTCTCGCTCCCTCAAACGAGATTTCCTAACCATGACATTTGCCATGGATAGTTGCTAATTTTAGTCGATATTTCTTCTACTCAGATGCGTTCGTTTTTAATATTTCCTAGGCAAGCGCATAGAGCGACAAAACCTGATTATTTTATGGTTCTTTTTCCCCACTATACGACAGAAACTGATTCGAACTGATCATTTTTAAAAGCAAGCAAGCTACATTTAGTCTTTCTATTTGGTGGCATTAACGATGGGAAATTCATCATTTCCCAATTTTTTTATCCTTCAAAAATCTCAAAATCCATTCGCAAGCTCTTTTTCTCAGCATAATCTTTCCACCTAATAGATGGTTCCTTTATTGAGTCCACCCATGCTTTAATTTACGGCTAGAAGTACAGATTGGAACACCTAAACCATCACAAAGTGTTGCGTCATTACCTCCATTGTATAAATCAAATGCACTTTTAGGGCAATAGTATCGAACATTATTAATTAGTTGATTGACCAACTCTCTGTCTTCATGAACAAGGATAGCAAAACAAATATCAATCGGCCAATTTGGTTGTATATGATACAATCTTTTCACACCAGGCCTTCGATTTATTAATTTCCTCACTGTCCATTATTCCTACACATAATTCAGTTTCGGGCATTACACGCGCATTATACTTTTTAACCCATTCAAATGCCTTCTTTCTTGGTCCATGGTCAGTTTGGAATGGAATAATAATTGACACATTTTCTAACACACGCATTTCCCCCTTTTCATATGAAGATTAATGAAGTGATCGTGATTTGTTTTAGCTCAGTATTCTCATTAATTCTACATATTCCTCTAATTTCCCAATATCGTAACGGTCTCCAGATATGATTTTCCCATAGACTGTTTGTGTTGCCAGCAATCCATTAATGGCATCTGTCAGCTGTATTTCCCCGTCGACACCTTTCTCAATAACCTCTAAAAAACGAAAAATCTCTGGTGTAAAAATATATCTTCCAATAACAGCCAGATCTGAAGGAGGATCTGTTTGAGGCTTTTCGACGATATTTTCTATTTCTATGAATTTGCAATTATCAGACCCCTTTATGACCCCATAATCTTTTAAGTGATCTTGTTTTACCTGCTTTAATCCTATGACACTACTATTAGTTTCCTTATACACATTCATTAGTTGTTTAAGAGCAGATGTTTGTTTGGAAATGACGAAGTCGTCTGGTAATAATACTCCAAACGGCTCATTTCCAACAAATTCTTTCCCAAGACGAATAGCGTCCCCAAGTCCATTTGCAAAAGGTTGTGCTATAAAAAAAATATCTAATTTTGGAAGTTCTAAATGTTTAAGCAAATGCTCTTTGTTTTTGTTTTTTAAATAAACTTCAAGCTCTATTGAAGGATTAAAATAGTCAAAAATTGAGTCTTTTGATTTTGAAGTTACGATTAGTAATTGTTCAATACCAGAATTAACTGCCTCTTCAACTATATAATGTATTGCTGGTTTTAAACCTAAAGGAAACATTTCTTTTGGTATTGCTTTTGTTATAGGCAAACTTCGAGTACCGTACCCTCCGCAAGGGATAATTGCTTTACTCACCATACGCCCTTCCTCACTTTCTTTGTTTCTCTTATATACGACCTTGATATCTCTTAAACATTATAATCTGAACTTCATTTCAGTTGATTTTAATGAAATTACAATCTAAGTGATAATGGGATAAAAAAGGACTAGACTTATATATTTATATGAAGTTGGCATAAAATAGAAACGGCTTGTATCATTGATCCCACAATTATTTCCAACTGGAAAATTAACTATTTACGGAAAACAACAAAAAATTTTTTCTAGACTTCCTACTAGCGAAGGATCAAGGGGAAACGGGAAAGTTTTGTTTAGTAAAAAAAGAAAACACAATCACATATAGTTGACGAAAATGTCTTTTAATTAATATCCATTAAAAATTTCTTCTGCCTTTTAAATTGTTTTTGTTACAAAAGGACAGATTAATTCCAATTGAAAAATACCAAAAACCAACTTCAGATGAGGGAATAATTATTAAGGTAAAGTAGTAAAAAAATCATTGCTAAGTAGAATGGATGAATGGGCTGAATTCACAAGGAAACTAAAACTCTAATGTTCTGTAAACGGATGATTTACTTACTTTGCGGGGGATTTAATATAAAAAATACTTCCTTCGTGGTTGGAATTTCTTTAAGATGAAACCTAATCCTGAATGAATTAGGTTTCAGATTGTCGACAAATGGTATTCCGAATCACCTAATAAAATAGTTTATAAACAAATTATAAAAAAAAAGATTGATGTGATCATATTTAGCTTTTTAAGGGAGACTGCTCTATTTTTCCAAAAAAAAGAAGCGGGTTTTAACCGCTTCCTAATGTATATCTTGTTTCTTGAAACGACCGCCACGAACTTCAGCGATATCGGCAACAGCCAAAAATGCATGGTCATCGTAATCGGTAACGATTTCCTTTAATTTTGCTTCTTCTAGCCGGTTGATCACACAAAAAATAACTTTTTTATCGTCTCCTGAATAAGCACCTTCTCCATTCATGTAAGTTACTCCGCGGCCTAATCGATCCATAATAGCATCGCCGATTACTTTAGCATTATCACTAATAATCCACACAGATTTTGACTCATCTAAGCCTGTAATGGTAATGTCAATCGTTTTGAAAGCGACGTAATAGGCCAATAGCGAATACATCGCCCTATCCCAGGTAAACACAAACCCTGCACTTCCTAAAATAAATAAGTTAAAAAACATAATGATTTCTCCAACGGAAAACGGAAGTTTTTTATTAAAAAGAATGGCAAGAATCTCGGTTCCGTCTAAAGACCCCCCGTAGCGAATGACAATGCCTACCCCGATCCCAAGGATAATACCCCCAAAAACTGTTGCTAAAAGAATATCTTGTGTAAAAGCTGGTACAGGATGAAGTAATGTAGTGGTAATAGAAAGTACAATTATTCCATACAGTGTGGATAAAGCGAAGGTTTTTCCGATTTGTTTATAGCCGATAAAAAAGAACGGGATGTTTAGGATAAAGATAAAAATTCCTAATTTCAACCCTGTAATGTAGGAAAGCATAATGGATATACCGGTAATTCCTCCATCAATAACATTATTAGGAACAAGGAAGATTTCTAGACCAACTCCCATTAACGCTGCTCCAAGAGTGATTAACAAAGCTCTCTGAAGGAGTCTACCCTTTGAAAGTTTCCTGTGCTGCGCTTTTCTGATTAAGATCTGTTTTTCTTCGGCAATATTTACTTCCTCGGTACTCGACATTTACCTTCCCCTCTCAAACATGCTGTCTTTCTTCTATTATATAATAATACCTGCTCGAATTTGTAATGATATGTTTCAGATTAAAAAAAACTGCCTGTTTTATCAGGCAGTTTAATCCTTGCTGGGATCAACCTCATCGTATGATAAAGTTGTTACACTGGTAAATTCCCCTTTGTCCACGTCATTTTCAGAAGCGCTTTGTTCTAATTCATCCTGGTCATTCATTCCAGGTGCAAGTGTTGGCTCCTGATTTACAGGAACTTTTCTTTTATTCATAGCCCATCCTCCTTCCCCAATATATTCTCTCTTATGTTATCGTTTGTATTCATCCTTATTCTTTTTTTGATATTCTTTGATTACTTGAGATCCAATAAATCCATAACAAAAAAAGAAGCTCCTCAATGAGAAAGCTTCCAAACATTATTAACATCTTAGGGGACCCAACCATGACACCAACTATTTTTCCATTCTCTACTTCAAATTTTTAACAATTTATTACAAGTAGCTATGGAACAGTAGCCAATGTGTGTTTGTTCCGTTGAAGGAATTAATTCACATGTATGGCAATGGAATTCAAATCCCTTAATGAAACAATTTTAATCGGAATATTTTCAACTCAAACCCATTATTCCATTAATTGGTCCAGCTTCTTGGCAATACTTGCTTTATTGGCAAAGGATTTTGGATTACATGTTGACGTAATACTCTTACATCAACCATTCATCCTAGAAACCAATAACTTTTCCTTATAAATGTCCTTTTGGAAATCTAACATTTTCAATCCCACTTACAAATAGTTTTTTATGTCTATCTGTTCCACTTCATTGATTATCTCTACTTTCTGTCCCATCAGATATCAAAATTCCTTCTTTACGAAATTCCCAAATGACTTGAACAAAAGTAGTTTTTAGAAAAGAATTCATTACTACAAAATAGTTACTTTTTGTAGAATGTTGATTCTTTCTAGATAAAAACAATGACTTAGATGTGAGAATAAGAATCAATGTGTTCTCCAATGTCCCTAATAAGGAATTTTCCTTTTCAGCATTTTCTATGATATTCCTGAAAATGTTTTTACAAAGGATAAAGTAAATTGATTTACACCCTGCCTTTTTAGGTAAATACCGCTCCACTTTTCAAATAATTAATTGGAATAATCTTACTTTCTCGTTCGCAAACGGAACGAACACGAATGGCTGAGTCTCTTAAGACGTTAACCTATCTTTTTTATTTATCTTTTACATTTATAGTATAACACGGGGAAATAGGGATTTATTGAAAGCTTGTGACAAAATAGTGAAATATTCAGAATTAATAATAAGTAAATAAAGGAGCCAAGACTTTCATCCGACTCCTTTACTCTATTGTTCCTTTGGTGTTGCTCTTTTTATAAAGAAAGCCAAGATCAAGGCAACAAATGCAATTCCAGTTGCAACGATAAAAGAATCATTAATACCATCAATGGATGCTTCCGTTTGCTGGTGCGGCAATCGTTACTTGTTGCCCCACAATTTGCGCATTGTCTGTCGACAAGTAGTTTACCGTTCGATTATAGTAGGAATACGCCGTAAAACCTCCTCCAACTAAGATGATTAAAATAATGACATTCAACAGTACTAAGCGTTTTGTATTCATTCACCCTATTCCTCCTCTATGGTCAACTTTGATAAAACAAGACGATGCAATCGCATCAAATGCTGTATTTCCTCTTCAGGCAATTCCATTACATACTTGATTTTTTTAATGATGAGTGAGTCTTCATTAATAATGCCTTCCAATAGTTCCTGTCCCTTGTCCGTCAAATGAATCAAAACCGACCGACGATTTTCCGGAGGGATTACTCTTTCGACTAGCTCATGCTGTACTAGGCGGTCAATGACACCACTTACAGTACTGTTAGTTAAACGCAATTTTTCAGACAATTCTCCTAAACCAATATTTGGACTGGAAGAAATCCGATATAGTGCTTTTAGCTGTACTACTGTAATTCCATGTTGATCTGCTTCTTTTTTTAAAAGTTTGTAGATTGCTTTATTTATTTCTGAAAAAGAATCCAATAATTGATTATTAAATTCTACCATTAGTTCCTCCCTTTTCTTAGTAGTCTAAGATTTCTTAGTAGAATATTTCGTATACGAATAATTTTGCTCAATATTATAAAGCGTTCCACATTAGTATGTCAACCAGATAGCTTCTCAATTACGAACGTTTTCAAATCTTCTTTTTTATAATTTCCTGGATGATAAAAAAACCAGCAGGAATTTAATCCACTGCTGGTTTGATTTGCCAATCGGAACGTTTTCTTTATATTCATTTTACTCCAGGTGCAGGCTGATCTACACCTTTAACATGGTGACTATGTCCGTTGTCTACTGTTGTTTGAAAATCATAATTATGAACATGCATGCCGTTTCCAACTGGAATCGCGGGTCCTGAATATGCCTGATAATGGTGTGTATGCCCATCCTCAAACAGTACATAGCCCTCTGTATAATGAATATGACCACCATCCTGAGTCATAACGGGAGGGGAAGTAATATCCAAGCATTGATGTACATGATTTGAACTAATACCCGTATAATCCACAGACCCATGATTATGATGGGGAACAAACCCGTTTGCAAAATCATCCTTTCCAATCGTAGCCATTTTTTCTACCTCCCTACTTTCAACTATCTATGGTGAATATATATGCTCGTGTCCAGTAATATAGGAAAATAAAATTATGTTTTTAAAATTTAATAAAATTTTGTACATAAGAATAGGTTGCAACGGCATACTACTTTTGTAATTTCAAATATATTGATGAAAGAAGGATCTTAAAATGACCGTTGGCACTCAGGTAAAACAAGCACTTGCTGGACTCAAATCAGTACAAGCTAGTTTCGAGACATTTGCCTTACAAACTGAAAACAAAAATGCAAAGCAGCTTTATCAACAAGCAGCACAACAAACACAAACTGTCGTTGACAGTCTAGAGCCGCGCCTGCAAGAAATGATTGCTGAAGAGCCGCAATACAATGAATAAATAGGTAAAAATAGGTTGGCTTTTACGCCAACCCATTTTTCATTTTTGTCACTAATTAGGGGGAAAATAGAAGGAAAGGAAATAGACAGATGACAATCGCTTCAAACGTCAAACAAACCTTTGCAACTGTTAAAAATATTGAATCACAACTATCATCACTTGCCCTAAATTCTTTGGATGTTGAGGCGCAAAAAGTATTCCATGAGGCGATGCTGACGATAGGGGAAATAAAAGGAGATTTACAATCCCGTATTTACGAGCTTGAACGAGCTGAACCCCAGTACAAAGGGTCATAATCTTTGAGGTGAGAAAATATGCCAGGATGGATTGATATTGCTTTTCGTTCGATTCTCTTCTTGTTAATATTGTTAATAACCACAAAAATGCTGGGAAAAAAGCAAATTTCCGAGCTCTCTTTCTTTGAATATGTTTCTGGAATTACAATTGGTAGTATTGCTGGAGAAGTCATTACTGGTCTTGAAAGCAATATATTTTACGGAATATTGGCTATTTTAATTTTTGGGTTAGTTACCTTGTTAGTTGATTTTCTTTCATTAAAAAGTAAAACTTTCAGGGATGTGGTTGAAGGTCGAGGAACAGTTATTATAAAAGACGGCAAGATTTTAGAGGATAACCTTAAAAAAGAGAAATATACAATTGATGAGTTATCGGCCTTGCTGCGGCAGAAAAACATCTTTCGTGTCGCTGATGTCGAATTTGCCGTATTGGAACCACGAGGTAATTTAAGTACTTTATTAAAAAAGGAAAATCGTCCACTAACACCAAAGGATTTACAAATAAAAACAGCTACTGAAAAAGAACCGCAAACGATCATCATGGATGGGAGTATATTGGATGAAGCTTTGCGATCTGCTGGAAAAAGCCGTGGATGGCTGCAATTAGAGCTTGAAAAGCTCGAAGTGACACTTGACAATGTGTTTTTGGGACAGGTAGATTCATATGGTGAGCTGACTGTAGATATATATGATGATAAGCTAAAAGTTCCCTCTGCACAGCAACGTCCGCTTTTGATGGCTACCCTAAAAAAGACGCAGGCAGACTTAGAAATATTCTCTCTTCAAACCGATTGTGAAAAATCAAAAGCTATGTACAAGAAAAATGCTGCTCTTCTGCAAGAAGTTATCGATAAACTAAGGCCCTATTTAAATGGGTAAATGTAATGGTAACAAAAGATCCTTATCGTGAATGACCCCTCCTTAACACCCTTTCGGGTTGTTTTGAAGAAGGGGCTTCCTGATTCATCAACCGTGGCATAGTGGGGGTTTCCCCATATGTCTTACACAATCTCCACAGGCGTAGATTATACTGTTCGGACACAACCTTGCCCTA
>NZ_JAEVLT010000006.1 GCF_024494385.1 Bacillus sp. EB600 | reverse complement strand
ACTAATAAAAAAATTATTTTTCCCTTAATAATTTTTAGATTAATTCGACAAAAATACCTGTGTTTCGAAGGATTTTTCCGACAAAACTCGAATATATATTAATGAAGGTTTTTTTGACATCCTGAAAGTCATCTTGCTAAAATCTTATGAAGATTGGTGGTGATTTGTGTCCTATCTTTGTGCATAATATCAAAAGTTAACGAAAAATGTTAGCTAGCAGTATCGGTCCAAGCAATTTTAGGTGTTATGTCTAAAACAATTTGATGGAGGGGATTAGAATATGGTAGAACAAGGAAAATTTATTGATGTAAAAGGAATTAACACCCACTATCATGAAGACGGCCAGGGTGAAGCTTTACTGCTCATCCACGGATCTGGCCCAGGGGTATCAGCATGGGCAAACTGGAGATTAGTTTTTCCAATTCTTTCACAGCAATATCATCTATATGCACCAGATGTTGTTGGTTTTGGATATTCAGACAGGCCTGAAGGAATTGAATATAGCATAGATGTCTGGGCTGACCATATGATTAATTTTCTAGAAGCAGTCAACGAAAAGAAAGTCTCCATTATCGGAAACTCTTTTGGTGGTGCAATCGCATTACATATTGCTAAACGCCGCCCCGACCTCATCAATAAATTGATATTAATGGGCAGCATGGGAGTTGACCATCCAATTGCATATGGATTGGACGCTGTTTGGGGCTATGAACCAAGCATGGAAAATATGAAAAATCTTATTAAGCTTTTTGCTTACGATCAAAGTATGTCGGAAAATGGCGATTTAGTTGAAATGCGCTATCAATCCAGTATCCAGGAAGGCTTCCAAGAGTCGTTTTCAGCCATGTTCCCTGCACCACGCCAAAGGCATGTAGATGCAATGGCTTTATCACCTGAAGAATTGAACGAAATTCAGTTCCCTGTGTTATTGATCCACGGAAGAGAGGATCAAGTAATTCCGGTAGAAGAGACAAGCTTTAAACTTGTTAAATTAATACCAGATGCACAACTTCACGTTTTCCCGCAATGTGGTCACTGGGTCCAAATAGAAAAAACCAAAGAGTTCGCCGGCCAAGTTATAGAATTTTTAAATCCTATCGTTAAATAAGAAAAGCGCAAGCGCCCGTTTAGCGCACGACAGGACTGGAGCACATCGACTGAGATAAAGGAAACACGAAGAGCGTTAGCGCATTCGTGCTTGACTTATCGTAGGGAGGTGGGCGAAGTACAGTAGTCGCTGGGCGCTGTAGCTAGACAATTCTCAAGGTCAAAGTTTAAACTTTTTTATCTTTTAAGAAAAAAGACATGACGTTCGCCACCTACTTTGGCGAACGTCATGTCTTTTTATTTTATAAAAATAACTGAGACAAAGGAAAAGGCTTACAAAGAAAATTCCCTTGTAAGCCTTTTCTAACTTTTTATTATTTCATTTAATATTTAATGACTACATCACTATTTGGCTTTGTTTGACAGGCAAGTGCATAACCTTCTTCAATTTCATTAACCGAAAGTACCGAGCGGGCAGAATGTCCCCGGTCTACCTTCCCTTCAAGAATTTGAATTTTACAGATTCCACATCCGCCGCCTTTGCAGCCGACTTTTATTTTAACACCGTTACGAATGGTGCTGTCTAATATATACTCATTTTCTTTTGCAATAATTGTACGCTCATCTGGCAGTACATTTATACAATAACTGCTCATCTGATCACCACACACTCCCTTTATTAAGAGAAGACTGATGTAAACCTTTCATTGAGTTGTTTATCATAGTAGAAAATCGCAGCACCCAGGGAATCAAATGTCCAAGTAATGGTTGGGAAATCAGCATGTGTGATATATCCACCGCAAAATACTTCATTCCGGTTACCGGATGGATCAAAGAAGTAAATGGTTGTTCCACGGGTAATACCATGACGTGTAGGTCCTATATCGACCATAACATTATTTTTCCCCATAATGTCAGCTGCCTTACGAATATCACTCCACTCATCAAGGTAGAATGCAACATGGTGTAATCCTGCTTCAGGTCCTTTAATAACGGCAATGTCATGTGCTGTATTCGTAACAAAGAGCCATGTTGCCAAATAGCTTTCACCGTCTTCTAGTACTACTCGCTCACTCATTCCAAATCCAAAGACTTCTTGTAACAATTTAGTTGTTCCTTCAACATCATCCCCACTGATTAACAGGTGATCAAGGCGAGGTGGTGCCATTCCAACCAATCCATCTGGCCATGGATCTGGATTAACGAGCGGTAGACCATTTCCAACTACTTCGATTTGATGATAAAGCTCAACATACTGGCCGGTAGGAACTTTGAAGCGTAGCGCTTCCCCCTCTGCAATCCGTGTTCCTGCAGGAATGTGCTCAACATCTACACCGTATTCAATTAATTTTTGTTCATAATATGGTAAATCTGCTTCATCTTTTACTTTGAATGCCAAATGATCTAAGCCGGCAGAATCAGATTTTTCTAGAATTACACTATGGTGGTCGTGTTCATCCCAGGCTTTAAGATATACATGATTTTCATCCCTTGCCGTTTCAATTAATCCAATCACATTTTTATAGTAATCAACGCTTTTTTCCCAATTTTGACACCTAAGTTGAACTCTTCCTAAACGCATAATTCCCATATCTGATTCCTCCAACTTTTTAATGGTTTTATTTTTATTAATTGTAGCGCTTTCATGATTATTCTAATTAAATATTGAAAATATTCATACAATGACTCTTGTCCAAATTTTCTTCCCCTGACTAACATATTCAGTTAGACCGATTAGGTTGGATAAATCGATTTTCGTTAATACCAAACCGTCTTATTACTATCGCGATATTGTTTTTTTAGTATAAATAAAACAATCTAAAATCTGCTATTTCTTCACAAAATTTACACTTGCATTTCTTTGTTCCAGATAACTTTTTAATATGAGGGATATCGGAAACTTTTAATCCATCAACAACATGGGATTTGCAAACCATAATCATTACTCTCAACTCCCATCCCTATATTTTAGTCAATTATTTAGGATCTTTATTACAATCATTGGCCAGCATGTTATCCGGCCCGTCCTCTACATGCCTTTACAAGCATTCCTTTCTCGTCACATTTTGTACTCTTATTCCTTTTACACGTTATCCCACTGAATAACTATCTTATCTTTATCCCAATCACCCATAAATCCATAATAAGATGTAGCTACTAATTGAAGTTTGTCTGTTTGCCAGACATTACCCAGATACTCTTCGACAGTTTCCCGATAAATCATCAATTTATTTAACGATTTTACTTTTATATATCCAGGGAGGCGGGTAACAACAACATTTTCATTGTCGTGCTTTATAGCCTTGATAATAGCTTCCGTTGCATCACAATAGCTAAAATCAAGACCAACAGAACGATTTCTTTGGTCAATAATTGCCATAAAAATGATCACCCCCTACCTTCCTATTAATTAATATCTTATGTTGAAATGATAATTGAATTTTCTAAATATTGATACGGCTAGATTAGTTGTATTTTTTTCAACTTAACAAACTCATTCTGTTAAAACGATCATGCTAGTTTAGTATGCATTTTTTCAAACGAATCTGTCTAATGGAGGTCTAAAAAACAAAAAAGAGGATATCTGAAAGACATCCCCAATAGTAATTAATCTAATTCCAGTTTGCCAAGCACCAAAAAAATGTCTAATGCCAGTTGTAATTCAAATTTTCGCGAAGAATCCATACAATCCATATCTAAGAGCTCCAAGATCCGTCTAAGGCGATAGCGCATTCCACTAATCGAAATATTCATCAAACGTGCTGTTTTATGGAGATTATGGTCATTCTCGACATAAAAATAAAGAGTTTTCATTAATTCTGCATTATTTTTTTTGTCGTATTCATACAACTGACCTAATTGTGAGTAAGCAAACGTTTCCAACTCTTCTGGATTACGAGCATTTAACAGTAGCCCAACATGTCCTAAGTCGGATGAAAGTACAACCTGCTGATCTTTTTGTCTGATTTTAGCAACGTCAATTGTCTTAGTTGCCTCCTGATAACTTTTGTAAAACGAAGTAATGTCACTTAAGACATTGCTGATTGCTAATGTTACTTTCAGGCCTGGAGTGTTGTCAGTGATTTGTCCAAGCAAATATTCACCAAACTGTTTTAACGGTAATCTTTGCTGTTTTATAAACTTCAGGGGAACTAAAGAATAGACCTGATCTATTTTTTCCGATATTAAACAATGATATCCTGCCTGCTGTAACCGAATGGTTACAAGATTTATAATTTTATTTCGTAAGCCCTTGCGATTATCTTCATCTTCTTTTGATAAAAGTTCCTTATTGCTTTCTAATTGGAACAAGAAAACATGGTGTGGATCGGTTTTGTTATAACCAAGATAATTAAGCCGCTTTGTAATATATGCAGGGTCTACATCTTTATTTAACAACTCATCCAGCAGCTTCCCTTTCATTCGCTGTTCTGTTTCAATTGTACTTTGTTCAATATATAAATGGACAGCACAAACAGTGGCAGCACGTTCCAATGCAACTACTTCTGTTTCTCCAAATTCTGCCTCGTCTTTTATAAGGGAGACGAAACCAAATATTTGATTGCGGAGAATAACTGGAGCAATTAATCGGTGTTCGTTTCCAAAGCCACTAGAAAGAGTAAATTCGATTGTTTGCCTGTCTTCTACTAATTTATTAATCATTTCCCGCTGTTCAGTTTGTAAATTTGAGGACTTTAATAATGCTCTTAAAGAAAATAAAGGATGCTCCGATACTTTCGCATAGCTTGCAAGTAGATCAAAGTTTGGATTTTCAATAGCAACAGAACAAACCAAACTTTCTCCAAGCGTTTTAGCAAGCGTATCCAATCCCTTCCCCTCTAAGACAATGTTAGTTAATTTATGGTGAATTTTCGAACCTAATTTTAACGTCTCTTTTTGTTTTTCGATTCGTCGATACGCACAATCTAATTCGTTTGCCATACTTTCCTCTTCATAGTTAACCAATTCGTCGGTGATTTCGTCTCCCCATTCTTCTACTGTTTTTCCGATGTAACGACACTGCTTATCCCCTTTTCCGATACATTCAACCTCTTTAAAAATAACCTTTTTCCCAAGATATTCACTCGAATATCCCCCAGCGTAACCAATCAAATTATAACAAACCGATTGATTATGATGGGGAAAATGCAACAGATGCTGCTGTGCTTCATAGGAATTATGCCAAATCCCTTCAAAATAAAACGTTCCCGCTTTAACATTTACATCAAGTTTAGTAACCTCCGAAAATACACTGCCTAAAATGGTATGCATTTGCGGGCCCGCAAGCAGCCATTCCAAATTATTACTCCATTCAAACATTTCTTTCAAATTACGGGCATCATTTACTCCCGAATTCCATCCGTGCCGTACTAAAAATCGTTTTGCCCTTTCCATTCCAAGAGCGGCAATCAAATCCTTCCGCAGCAATCCCCATGCATCTGCACTTGAAATAATCATTCTCTTATCCTTTAAAAAAATTTCACCATCATCAGATTGAAATGCAAGAAGATCATTTATTACTATTTGCTCTGCTGTTTTCAATCAAAGTACCTCCACTTACTTCATATTTTCCGAAATTAAATATAAATTACTAAATTGGGTTTATGTGGATAGTAGTACTTCATGCTGCTAACCTATTTTTTGTTTTTTCTAGGGGACCCTTTTTAATTACATTTTATCGAAAAATCCCCAAAATTAATGTGATCTTTAGCACTGTTAATTCAGTAGCTTATTATATATAATGAATAGTCCGAATTTTGTAATGACTTCAAGTGAGTTTTCAGATAAGAAGCGATGTTGTTAAACCACAAAAAAAAAGCCCCTTGCAGACCAAGTGGATTCTTAAAATATGATTGTGAGCTATATTTTCCTATGTGGTCAATTTGTGACAGAGTGATGGCACTGGCTGGTGTTCATTCATATAGGTATAAAATTGACTTCCACTTCATAAAGCTTGAATGTAAATCAAATTGAAAATATAAGCTTGCTGCTAAATCCGCAATAATAACTGTGTGAATGATTAAAAAAAGCATATCCTTATGGTCCTTCATTAGTCTTATCAATGGACTCACTCCCTTTTTTAAAATTATTTTTCCAAAATAAGGCGGACTTTATTGGAAGAGTAATCCCAAAAAATTAATTTAAGCTATCTTGTAGGTTCGCAGAAAAGTTTACTTTTATTTTATGAACTCCTACTCTTAATATTACCTGAACATTCTAACTTTTACAAATTTAAGTGCTTTTAATTAAAAAGGTGCCGGACACAATCCATTCATGGATATTGCCATGCACCTTCATTGAAAAAAATAGTATTTGTTTTTCTTACTTTATTGAGTAATTGATAAATGGCACCTACTAGTACCCATTATCCTCCGACATTATAGTTCTTCCTCTTTTTTTAATACTATAGTTGGCTGCTTAAATAGAGGAACCAGTGTAAGGACACCAATAATAAGCAAAAGTGCCGAGGTTTCATAGATTGTTAAGAGAGAGAATGTACTTTTCAGCCATCCGCTACCGGTCATGGTGATCACCATCGCCCCCATAAACATCGGGTTTAAAATACCGTTGACCCGTCCAATAAAGGCCTCCTCTGTATTTTGCAAAATCATCGTATTAATGCCGATTTGAATAGCTGGCATAAACACACCGCTGATAAATTGTGCGGTCAGTGTTACCCACATTTGTTCTGAAAATCCAATCACAAAAAAACCAATTGCACTTACTGCTAATCCGCTTGCAAGCAGGATTTGAGGTGGGATTTTTTTTGTAAAACCCATTGTTAGTCCGCCCCCCAAAATCATCCCAATCCCAAACGCTGCCATTAGCCACTGTAGTTGCTCTTTCGGTAAACCAAGCTGTTCGGTAATAATGAAAACCCCCATCGGTTGGGTCAGCCCCATTGCTAAACCAGCTGCAGCAAAGCATCCTCCCAGTAAAGTCAGTACTCGACTATTCCATACATAGCTAAATCCTGCTTTCATTTCATGCATAAGGGCTGTTTGCTCCTTATCCTCCTTGACTTCGCGGTCTGGAGGAAGCATGAAAAGAACGGCTGCCGAAAGTAAAAAGGCAATTCCCATCATCGAAATCGCTGTTGTAATCCCGTAATGCTGAAAAACAAAAGTTCCAATAATTGGGCCAAGAATCATAAACACGGCGAATAAGGTTTGGTACATGGACATTCCCAATTGAATAAGCTCTTCTTTAACGTGGAGCTTGAACAGCTTCATTCCCGAAGGTTGTGAAAACTGCGAAAGTACCGATGAAACAAGTGTGGCAAAGAAAATGACCCTCCAGCTTCCATATATTAGCGTCAATAATACCGCAAAAATAGAAATAGCACTAAGAAAGTCACACCAGACCATCGTCCTTTTTGGCCGCCACCTGTCAGCAAATGTACCTCCGATGAAAGAAAATAGAAAAATCGGAGCAAATTCTGCTACGGAAATAAGCGAGACTGCTACAGGATTTTCATGGGTCTTCTCGATTACGAATAACAGAATGGAGTAATTGCGAACCCATATACCGATTTGAAGGAATAGTGCTGATAACAGGATCGTCCGGATTACTTGATTACGGAACAATGCCCCCATCGACATATCTGAATTTGTTTTGGTCATAAAAAAACCTCCTTATCCATTCATTCTGGACAGGAGGCAAGGAATTCATAAGGAGTCAGAATACACCAATTACTATTGTACTCTCCTTTTGTATAAAAAAGCCTGCGCTAAACCTATCCAGAAATATTTTCGTATATCACGAATTTCTTCTTTAAAAACAGGTTTAGTGGATCATCTGCTTAATGGTCACCCTCTCAATTAAAGTATTTTTATCTTACTTTATTCACCTTTAACATTCAAGGAAAATCTGTAAATAATTGGAGGCGCGCCAATTACCTTATGTATTCAACATTTTCGAATTTAACATAAACTTCACACTATATTAATAATTAGACAGATTTAAAAGATTATAATCGTGGTAGAAGAAAAAAATTCGACATAATCCAACAAGGTGAAACGATGAATGTACATACAATGTTTAATTTTATTGGTTTTATAAAATCACAAAGGAAATTGCTCTATCAGGAGTATAGAAAGACTGAAGAATTAAAAGGACTATTTCAGTCTGATAAAATTCATACTGTTTTCCAACCCATTCTGTCGCTGGAAGATGGTTGTACAATCGGTTTTGAAATTTTAAACCGCCCGATGCAAACAGCGCTTTTTCCAACCACAGAAAAGTTTTATGACTTTGTCAGCAGGAGTCATGATGTCTTATTTGTTGAACGCTATTTACGGCATCTTTCCATTGAAAGATTCTCAAATCAGATTATGATTTCACAGGAGCATAAAGACCAATTGATATTCCTAAATATCCAAGCACAAGTGCTTGCTGATCCGAATTATCAGAGTGGAAAAACATTAGAATTATTGGCTAAATATAATATCTCTCCTGATAGAGTTGTTTTAGAACTTACTGAAAAAGAGGCGGTTATCGACTATCAACAGTTTGAAAAAATAATTGATCATTATCGCCAGCAGGGTTTTCGAATGGCGGTGGATGATGCCGGGACTGGATACAACAGTTTAAAAACAATTGTTTACTTAAAACCGGAGTTTATTAAGATTGATAAATCACTGATTCGAAACATTGACGAAAATGCGACTCAACAGCATTTAGTCGAAATATTATTGGATTTTGCTGAACAATCCGGTACCGTAGTAATCGCAGAGGGAATTGAAACGATTTCAGAGCTAAGATTTTTACAGAAGCTTGGTATTCACCTAGGGCAAGGCTTTGCATTGGGAAAACCAAAACCAAATTTGATGAATGGAAAATTACCTTTGAAAAATCCCTCAATACGAAAGCTTAGTTTGATGTAAACACCGATACAATCACAGCATACCTTTTATTTCTCGTATATTGGTTTTATTTTAACTCTTTCCGTTTAGTTGTTTCAGCTAAAGTAAGAAAAGTGTACACCTTCAGCTTTTGCTACAGCGGCATAAGCTTATGCTTTCTTTACATTATTTGGATTATGCGGCTAGCAAACCTTTTTAAATATAAAGCTGGTATATTCAATCACCGATTAGCTCATTCTATAAACGATAAAAGATGAAAGGAGATCCTTCAATGCAAATGCAGACACAACAATCGCAAATGAATCAGCCGCAGATTCCTACTCCACCCAGAGCGATCACAACAAAGGATTTGCTCTACATTAAGGATGTATTGTCATGGGAGCTTCTAGCATGTAAGAAATTCCATCATATGGCCCAGCAAGTTACCAATCCACAAATAAAGCAAGCACTTGAAAAAACGGGGCAAATGCACCAAAGTCACTATCAAAGATTACTTCCACACCTGCAGGTTAATAACAATGCGGCATTAGCCAATCTACCAAATCAACAAACGCCTTTGCAGTAAAAAAAAGGAGGTAGCGTAAATGCAAACTCAGCAAAATCAAAATAGCAATCAAATTGCAAACCAACAATCAGGGCAGTTACCAAAAGTTAAAGGCCCGGAAATGAACGACCGCGACTTTATTAATGATGGTCTCAGTACTTGTAAGTATTTAACGGACAGCTTAAACACCGCTGTTCGCGAAGCGAGTCACGACCAACTTCATGCTGACCTGATGCAAATTCTTAATGAAACACATCAAAGCAGCCGTGAGATTTATACGCTAATGTTTCAAAATGGCTGGTATAAGCTTGAAGCAGAGGAACAACAAAAACTTGATCAGGCATACCAGCAATTTAGCAACTATTCAAGCCAATTTCCTTACTCATAACGATAAAGTAGAAAGAGGCATGCAGTTTTTACCTGCATGCCTCTTTTCTCATATATTTTTTTATGTTTTACTTAATTACCTAGGGATATTACTTCTTTCTTATTTATTTGCTTTTATCCATGGAGATACATTTACTACTATATGTTCGCTTTTTTTATTTCCGAAATAAAAGCGTATTTTACTTGCATTTCAAGTATAATGAACCATAGTCAGATTTTGCATATGGTATTTCTTTGTGGAGAATCCTATATAAGTCGGAAAATATAAAAAAACGAGGTTAACAAATGAGTAAAAAAGGTTTCGAGGATTATAATTTAAGCAATGAAATAAAAAGAGCACTTGCCGTGTTAAAATACGAAACTCCTACTGAGGTTCAGAGTGAAGTCTTACCTTTAGCACTAGAAAATCACGACCTTGTTGTAAAGTCACAAACAGGGAGCGGCAAGACTGCATCCTACGGTATACCAATTTGCGAAATGATTGAATGGGAGGAAAGAAAGCCACAGGCATTAATTCTTACCCCGACTCGGGAGCTTGCTGTCCAAGTCCGAGAAGATATTACGAATATTGGCAGGCTGAAACGAATTAAAGCGATGGCCGTATATGGTAAAGAACCTTTTTCGAAACAAAAAGAAGAACTGCAACAAAAAACCCATGTAGTCGTCGGAACACCCGGACGGGTGATGGACCATATTGAAAGAGGAACCCTCGTTTTAGATAAAACAAAGTACCTTATTATCGATGAAGCGGATGAAATGCTAAATATGGGTTTTGTCGACGAAGTAGAAGCAATTATAAAGGAACTCCCATTAAACAGAGTAACGATGGTATTTTCTGCTACATTACCTAAGGATGTTGAAAATCTCTGTTATAAATATATGAAAGATCCTATTAATATCGAGATTGCTTCTACCGGAATCACGACGGATACAATTGAACACCGTTTAATTAATGTGAAAGAAGATGAAAAGATTTCTCTGCTTAAAGACGTTACAGTTGTTGAAAACCCAGAGAGCTGTATCATTTTTTGCAGAACCAAGGAACATGTAGATACAGTGTTTTCAGAATTGGAAGCATCCAATTATTCTTGTGAAAGAATCCATGGAGGATTAGAACAGGAAGATCGGTTTGCCGTTATGGATGGTTTCAAAATGGGAAATTTCCGTTATCTAATAGCCACCGATGTAGCTGCGAGAGGAATCGATATTGATAATGTGTCACTTGTCATCAATTATGATGTTCCAATGGAAAAAGAGAGCTATGTTCATCGAACAGGAAGAACAGGAAGAGTTGGCAATAAAGGTAAAGCTATCACATTTGCGACACCTTATGAAGAAAAATTCGTTAAAGCCATTGAAAGATACATCGGCTTTGAAATTCCTAAAGTTGAAGCTCCTAGTCCTGCTGAAGTTGCTAGAGGAAAAGCGGCATTTGAAGAAAAGATCAGCGGCCGTCGTGTCGTGAGAAATAATAAAACGGCTCGAATAAATAAAGATATCATGAAACTCCACTTCAGCGGCGGAAAGAAGAAAAAGCTTCGCGCCGTCGATTTCGTTGGAACAATTGCAAAAATTCCTGGCGTAACCGCAGAGGATATTGGAATTATTACCATTCAGGAAAATTTGTCTTATGTCGATATTCTAAATGGAAAAGGCTCACTGGTCCTTCAAGCCATGGAGAATACACCAATCAAAGGGAAAAAGCTAAAAGTAAGTAAGGCAATAAAGTAATTAAAACGTCTACAAGGACGATTATGCCAGCCATAATCGTCCTTGTTATGTACACCAAAAAAGCCACTCACAAAAAAATGTGAAAGGCTTTTTGGTATTATTACCTATTACCTAATTTCAAATCGTTTATATAATAGATTTAATGTTGCATCCGAGTAGATTCAGAAATTTGACTTAAAGCTTCTCCAGCTTCATTAACATAAATATTAACTGTTGAAAGATCACCAATCGCACAAATACCAACCATTTCGCCATTTTGCACAACCGGAATACGTCGGATTTGATTATCAGCCATCATGCGGGCACATTCATGTACGTCAGTGTCAGGCGAACACGTGATAACATCCTTTGTCATACAATCATGACAATGAACGCTATTTATATCTTTACCATCTGCCACAGCATTTATTACGATGTCACGGTCGGTAATCATCCCAATGACTTTCTTCCCCTCACAAACTGGGACCGAACCACAATTAATATCACGCATAATTCCTGCTGCAACTTTTAAAGAATCATGTGGTGCACAAACCTTTACATTTTTAGTCATAATTTCTGTTACTGTAGTCATTTTTACCATCCTCCATTTTAAATTTTAACCCTTGATATTTTCCCCGTTAGGTTTAAAATTATGCGAACTTAGAGGGAACCAACCTCTCTTTCACCTAAAATGGAATTAGTAGCTATAACTAGATATTCAGTTGAAATTAACTTAAAAAGATCCGCATCCACTCCAAAAATAGGGTGATGAGAATCTTTTTTTTAATAATTTATTAATTAATATCAGGACTATTCACCATAATTCCTGCAACTTGAGTCAAGCGGTCATAAAATGCCAAGCCTGCAGGGTTTTCATCAAGTCCGATTTCATGAAACGCTTCTTTCATGCACCGAAGCCAGCACTGCGCTCTTTTAGGAGTTACCTTAAAAGGAAGATGACGCGCTCTCATTGCCGGAGGTCCAAATTCCTGACTGTAAAGAGCAGGTCCGCCTAGAAATTGCGGTAAAAACATTCGTTGTTTTCTCTTAATTTCTTCCATGTCCCCTTGAAACAACGGCCGTAATTCTTTATCTGCATAGACACGAGGATAAAATGCATTGACGAGTTCATCGATCGTTTCTTGCCCACCTATTTCATCATAAAGTGATTTAAAATTGTAATCCACATTCTTCACCCTCATCCTTTTCCTTTGTTGCTATTAATTATAAAGATATGTCGGATGGCTTATTGTGATATAGATCACACCAGGTTTTTCTTTTTATAAATTATAAATTTTTTTCTTGTGGAGAAACCGCTCTTCAAATTCGATACGCTTTAATCATTCTCCCTAGCCAAATATACGTTTGTTTTCAAACCATTAGTAACCCATCTAAATCTAAAATCTCAATTTTTTTATGGGCCTTCTGTTTGATATAACCTTGGATTTCAAGGTCTGACAACTTGCGGCTAATAGTTTCAGGAGATGTTCCCAAATAGGAAGCTAAATCTTTTCTACTCATCGGCAATACAAACTCTTTTGACTGATCATCACTTAAACATTCAGCTAAGAAAAGCGCGATCCGTGTTTCCGCTTTCTCAGTTGCAAATCGCGTTGTTTGTTTTTCAGACTGTTCTAGTCGATTCGAAAATTCAGAAAGAATTTTTAATGATATAGACGGATATTTCAAAAGTAATTCTTGCAGTTCTGACTGCTTGATCATGCAAACCTGGGTTTCCCCCATTGCCTCCGCATATGACTCATGAAGATCCTTCCTAAATAAAGCAAGTTCACCTGTAAAATCACCTGGATTTAAAATTCGAACCAATTGCTCCTTACCCGATTCAGATAGTCGATAAATCCTTATTTTTCCCTTACTTACAATATACAGTGAGTCAGCCTGGTCGCCTGCATGGTAAATGATTTCTCCCTTTTTGTAGGTTACGGATTGCGCTGTTGCCATGATCTCGTCCATTTGGTCATATTCTAGATGATTAAAAATTGGGACCAGCGATACACATGAATGATTCGGCTCATGAGTATGGGCATGATTATGATGATTACAAGCATGTTTCATTTCCACTTTCCCCCTCTCCTTTCTATTTTGTCAGATTTGGATTTCCTTATTATCTACTGTTTGTATCGTTAACTTGTGTATATGTATCATTTCCAAGCTATAATGGAAACTGCCTATAGCTTGGAAAGGTTCACTGTTTTAAATATTATTCTGAGATAATGTTAGGCCCTTCCTTATTTAAAGCTTGGGTATTTCTACGCTTTTGCTTAAAGCTAATTAATCGCATCCCATTCAATATAACAAGCAACACGCTTGCTTTGTGGATAAACATACCAGATGCTAAATGAATGGATCCAAATAGTACCCCAATTAATAGGACAAATACAACTGACACCGCAAAGTAAATATTTTGTTTCATATTATGAATCGTTTTTTTAGATAGTAGAAAAGCATGAGACAGTTGCAATAGCTTATCATTCATTAAGACAATTTCAGCCGTTTCGATGGAAATATCGGTGCCGCCTTCTCCCATTGCTAAACCAATATCTGCTGCCGCAATAGCAGGTGCATCATTAATTCCATCACCGGCCATTGCTACTACATGGCCTTCCTCTTTCAACTTTTTCACATATTCTACTTTATTTTCCGGTAACAATTCGGCGTGATATTCCTCTATACAAGTTTAGCAGCAATTAACCGTTTCCACGCCAGCTTTTTTCTTCAGTGTCTCGATTTTTTTAATACATGATGGACATGTGAATGGTTCTAATTGGAATATTGCTGTTGTCATATTGTTTTCCTCCTTTTGTTTATGCTTTTATCTTACTGCCTTTATTAATCTGAAGAATTGACCTCCATCAACTTTTTGAAAAATGGCCCTAATGAATCTCTTGACAGAAAAAAACGAACAGAATCACTGCCCGCCAAATTGAACTTCTATCCATTTTCGTACACTATTGATAAACCATATTTTCGTGCTATTCTTTAAGTCAGCAACAGTGACTATTTTTTCATGAATTTTTTCTTGTTTCATTAACACTTCACGAAATGTGCCTGCTAGCAATCCACTTTGTACAGGCGGTGTCCACAAGATACCGTCTATTTCCACAACGATGTTTCCGTTCGTAAATTCAGTTACTTCTCCATCTTCGTTCCAAAGCAAAACATCAAATACATCAGGAAACTTTCTTTGGAATCGATTGTATATTTCTCTATTTGTTGTTTTGTGGTATAGGAATAAATTGTTCTTTTCAAGTGGTTCGTCAGCAAGTATAACCTTTATGGGTGTGTTTAGTTGGGTAATTGGTTGTCCTTCTATGATCATTTCTCCATTTTTTTCTAAAAGAAAACGAACCTTTAACATACCAAAGTGATTTTGAAACGCAAAATCGCTTAATGTTTTGATGACATACTCTGAATCAAATGAGAAACCAAAGTATTTTGCTGAGCTTTCAAGACGATTGAGGTGTTCCTCCATTAAGAAATATTCTCCCCCAGTTAAAAGCAGGCTCTCCAATAATTGAAATTCTGGGCGATTCTCCTCAAGGACACTAGTCTTGGTAAGGATTTCTTGATATTCACCTTCAGTTGTAGAATCCCAAGTAATTCCTCCCCCAACACCATATATTGCTTTACCAGACTGCTGCTCAATGACAACCGTTCTGATCGGCACATTAAAGATGGCTTCTTTATTTGGAGTTATATAACCAATGGCCCCGCAATATACTTCTCGTGGTGTTGTTTCTAAATCAGCAATGATGTCCATCGTGCTAATCTTTGGGGCACCCGTAATGGATCCACAAGGAAAAAGGGCTTTAAAAATATCAATAAGCTGTGTATCTTCTTTAATCTGGGCTGTAATCGTCGAGGTCATTTGATGAACGGTTGGATAATGTTCAATTTCAAATAGCTTCGGAACGTTCACTGTTCCAGGTTGAGCAAGCATGCCTAAGTCATTTCGAAGTAAATCGACGATCATTACATTTTCAGCACGATTTTTTTCGGAATGATAAAGCCATTGAGACTTAGCTATATCTTCCTCAAGTGATTTTCCTCTTTCCGTTGTCCCTTTCATCGGTCGGGTCGTAATCGTGTTTTTTTCTAAGTGAAAGAACAATTCAGGCGACGCAGATAAAATACTATGTTCTCCTGTATTGATATATGCACAGTAATTAGCCGCTTGTGCTCTTCTAAGCCTTCCAAAAAAAGTAATATCATCACCTTGAAATTGAGAGTGAAGTTGAACTGTATAATTGGTCTGATATGTAATACCATTTTCGATTGATTGTTTAATAGACTTAATAGATGCCTGGTACTCATCCATACTAACAGATGGACTCCATTTCGCAATTGAATAAGCACCATTGCTGTAGAGTGATCCGTGTTCTGGTCCTTCAAAGATGCCAAACCATAAAATCGGCATTACGTTTCCTGTTTTGACCCTGTATGCAGAATCAAATGCAGGAGCGCATTCGTATGTGAGAAATCCTGCTGCAAAATTGCCGTCGTTGATGGCATTCTGAACAAGTTCTAGGCTTGGCAGCACATCTTCTAATGCATTGCAAGCAATCACCTTCAGTGGATTTCTAAATATAAGTGGGGTAATCTCACCTTTCAATGAAGCGAATTCAAATGATAAGAGTGGGCCTTGTTGAATTATTTTTTTTGTTTCCATCTTTTCTATTCCTTTTCGATCATGTATTTTGATTACAGTAACTTTCTAGAAAGCTTAGTTTTCCTCAACTTTATTCAATCTATGGAATTCTCCTGTTTTCAGAAAGACATCTATCCATTTCGCTGTTTCCGATTGATGATGGATTTCGTTGTGTCCATAGGGTAATGTGATAAAATCTTTTAATTCTGGGTAATAAACAGACTTCAGCTCGACACGTCCGTCGTTTTCATCATCAATCAAATTTCCTAATAACAAGTTCTTTTTATTTCCACCAATCGCTGCAACTTCTATATTAGAATCAGATGCAAAATTCGTCTGTTCAATGTATTCGTAGTTAAGCGATTTGAGTGTTTTATAAATTTTTCCAATTGGCTTTAGATTTACAGCGATCTTTGCCAATTTACTTCCCCGATTAGGTGTCGCTATAAGTACACATCTTCCTATCTTAGAAGCATATCTCGTCTCAGTAATAAGCTTCCTTATGACTAATCCCCCTGTGCTATGACCGACAAAATGAACCTTTTCGTCTTTTGCTAACTTCATTTTAACTAGTTCTTCTAAAATTCCATCCAAAATGAATGCGGAATAGTCAAACTCTTTAAAAGTCAACGGCAGTTTTGGGGCGATACACTTATATCCTAATGCCTCCAAGTTACGTTCCAACGGTTTCATATCTGTTGGATTCTTACTAAATCCATGGATTAAAATTACCTTGATTTTATTTCACTCCTATACTTGCTTGCACCTATATACTTTATTTTATCATTTAATTGGTTTAGGCATATGACCTTAATATTACAGATGTGAAGACCTTTTTGTAAAATTAGAAAAAAGCCTTTCACTCCATTAAAAGGCTCTTTTCTAATGCTTGGATCTATTCCATTATTAGAGAATTTATTTTAAAATCTTGGTTAGGTATTAAAGCCTTAAAAACATACTAACCTAACGAAAGGATAATGAATGCTTCCTAATGAAAAATGTTCAAGGCTTGATATAGTTAAACTCTAATTCATCAGCTTGTTCATTGTATTCTACTGATAAATCGTGGCCATCAAAATACCATAAATCAGTTTCTTCAACAAAGAATAGTATCCCATCCAATTCAGTACTTGCAATTATATTTATTGGATCTTCCTTTGAAAATCCGAGGGAATAACTTTGTTGAACTGGACTAGAGCCATAAAATTGAGTATAAAATTTAACGTTGTCTCCTTTTCCCACACCCATTTCATCCTTAAACCATTTTAAGGCTTGGATACTTATTGTTATCTTCATAATGGTCGCTCCTCTGCTGTCAATATTTATAATAGCTCAAACAAAACAAGTTTAGTATACCACATAGATTTCCAAAATCATGTAAATCTTCTTTTCGTTTAGGAAGTTGCATATAGTGGTTAGTAAAGAATTAAAAGCAGAGTGAACCTTCACCATTTCATTCCACAATTAAATGCAGCCTTATGTTGATTTATTATATGGAATTAATAAATGTTCAACAATCAGTAAAGGATGTGTGGGAACAAAATGGATTTTAATACTTTTATCAGATTATATCAAGAATTTTTAAATGAAAGTGCGCAAAAGGGATGGATTGTCGAGGTCCTCGTCGAAGAATTCGGAAATTATCTCGCAGCCATAAAAAATCCGGAAGGAATTGAAGTGCAATTCTATATTGAGTTGGACTTAGAAAATTGTATACACCTTAGTGGTACAACTAATCAAAGTAAGCTGGATTATGGCGTTATTAGGCAGGAAGGAGATGGAGATTTATTTGCGAAAGAAGTATTGGAGGCATTCCACCAATATTGGGAAAAACATTCAACAAAACGGAAATCGACCTTTATTCTCTATAAACGATGAAAAATGTTAAGATTCAAACACTTAAGTCCAATCTTCTTTTTTATACTCCTTTCCCCTAAAAGGTTTTCCAATCCAATGGCCTCAATGATCTTTTCTCTTCAACATCTAACTATGCTACCCCATTTGTATCCGAAAATGACATACGATGAACCCCGCCATTTGTGCGGGTTTTTCTTTTTTCATAAAATAAAAATTTCACACTCCTTTTATAAGGGATAATCCTGCCAATTCCGGTAAAAATAAACGAAAACATTTGAAATGGTGCGAAAAATGGATAATTTTTTCAAACAAAAAGAACGTAAGCATAAGAAAACTAACCCGGAAAATCAACAAAAAGATCAACATAGCAAGCAGGAAAAAAGTGAACAAAAAAACAATCATGTTGAAGACTGGGAAAAAGAACTTTCACAATCAACAGACTTTAAAAAAACTTTCTATGTAAATCAAATGTCTGGCAAAAAATTCTATTTTTCTTTTTTTATCTCACTGGTTGAAGAAAAGGTGCTGGACAATAATGCCCTTCCCCCTTTACTTGAGGGAGAGTTTCATAAAATAACCGACGTTAAAAAGCTGCTTCCGGTAGCTGATGTAGAGCTGTCGAGCAACCCAGAGGATATCCCTAAAAAGCTGCTGGGCGGAAATGTCCTGCTAACGCTTGAAGGAGAACCAAGTAAATTTGCCTTTATCTCCTCGCACAAAGAAATTGTCCGAGCGGTATCGGCCCCGGAAATTGAATTCAGCGTAGTTGGTCCAAAAGAAGCATTTGTCGAAGCCATCTGGCAAAACATGAACATGATCCGCAAGCGTTTACCTGTTAAGGAATTAATAGCGGAAGAATTCAGCGTAGGAAAACTATCAAAAACAAAGGTAGCGGTCCTCTATATCGATGGAATCACAAACAAGGAAATTATCAATACTGTTAAGCAGCGGATTAGCGATATTGAAAAGGATGAAATCGCTGACAGTTCATTTTTTACGCAGTTGATCTCAGATAACGGGAATTCTCCTTTTCCGCAGCTGCTTGATACAGAAAGACCAGACCGGGTGACATCCAGCCTTTCTGAAGGAAAAGTTGTGATTTTAGTGGACGGCTCGCCCCAAGCCTTAATCGGACCAACCTCTTTGACAGAGTTTTTTAACTCATTTGAAGATTATTTTCTTAACTGGATTCTTGCTTCTTTTATCAGATTAATACGTTTATTTTCCGTTACTTTTTCGATTATGATCACACCTCTTTATGTTGCGTTGGTGAGTTACCACTATCAACTAATACCAAAGGACTTATTAGTTACGTTAGTTACCTCAAGGCGTGTTGTCCCTTTCCCGCCTATTCTTGAAGTATTGTTTTTGGAAGTAACAATCGAACTATTAAGGGAAGCAGGAGCAAGACTTCCTACTAAGGTTGGCCAGACAATCGGTATTGTGGGCGGTATTGTCTTAGGAACCGCTTCAGTTGAAGCGGGGCTTACGAGCAATGTTCTATTAATTTTTATTGCCCTTTCTGCTCTTGCCTCCTTCACAACACCTGTATACCAAATGAGCAATACGATCCGAATCTTGCGTTTTCCGTTTCTTTTCATGGCAGAATTATGGGGATTGCTTGGGATCACCATCGCTTTTTGCTTTTTACTAACCCATCTGCTGCGGCTTACCTCGCTGGGCTTTCCATTTATGGAACCAATCTTCCCGCTAAGAGTTCGAGACTTTAAGGATGCCCTCTTTCGGCTCCCATTTAAAAGTCAGGCCAACCGTCCACAGTTTCTCAGAACCAATGACCCCGGCCGGTTTAGCAAGGAAAAGGCCCAGAAAAAGAAAGACATTGATGAATAATCACGGAAGGCAGGGAAGTAAAAATGCAGGGAGCCGTTCAGGAGAGATTCCAAGTATCACCATTTATGGCCGCGTATGTGATCGTTTCCATGCAGATAGGAATTGGTGTCCTCGGTTTTCAGCGAATCATTGCCAAAGATGCCGGATATGATGCCTGGATTTCGGTTATTAGCGCAGGATTAACAACCAACATCCTTGTCTGGATGATGTATAAAATCTGCAAAGCTGTAGATGGAGATGTGATGTACGCCAATGTTTATCTGTTTGGAAAAATAATTGGAAACAGCATAAATACCGTGTTTATATTCTATTTTATCCTGGCTGGTTCAGCGGCGCTTAGCGGTCTGATTGAAATTATTCGTACATGGATGTTTCTTGATTTCAGTCCGTTTTGGTTTGCGATCGTCTATTTACTTTTAGGGATTTATATTGTCTTTGGAGGATTCAGGACAGTTGCGGGAATTTCCTTTTTTGGAATTATCATTCCCTCCTATTTAGTGTTTTCCTTCGGATTTGCATTAAGGTATGCGGATTTTACCAATTTGCTTCCTATAATCGACCATACCTTTATCGAAATGATAAAAAGTGGGTACAATATGTCATTTAGTTATCTTGGCTTTGGCACATTATTATTTTTTTATCCTTTTATTAAGAAACCTGAGCAATCAAAAAAATGGGTTCATATCGGGCTTTTGTCAACCACCTTTTTTTATACAGGCTTGGCCGTTATTAGCTTTGCCTATTTCCCGGCCGGTTTGCTTGATCGATCGATTTGGCCAACATTGGAAATGTGGAAAATTGTCAGGCTTCCGATTGCTGAAAGGTTCGAGTATTTGGGTATTGCGAATTGGACCATCATCATTCTCCCCAATGTCGCAATTTCACTATGGGTTGCCAGTCGGGTCGCCAAACGTGTTTATCATGTCAGTCAAAAAAAAGCAGTCCTTTTCATTGCATTGCTATGCCTGATTATCGTGGTACAAATATCTACGCGCGAACGAATGAATCTTCTATTTAACCTAGACTCAAAATTTGGCTTTACTTTAGGTTATGTTTATACTCCCATTCTCTATTTAGCATTGCTCATTAAAAAGAAGGTGAAATCAAAGTGAAGAATGTTCCCTTCATCCTGCCTTTACTTATTTGCACTATATTGTTTGCTGGATGCGTGCAAAAAAATGTGATTGATGATGTAAATATTGCAACGGGTGTCGGTGTTGATAAAAGCGGTGATCAAATGCTTGCAAGTATCATGATCCCCGTATTTAAACCGGACAAGTCATTTGGAAATTTCACCTTTACCGCCAAAGGAAATGTCATTAGAGATTTGCTATCCGAAATGCAGAAAAAAGCTTCCCAGCCGATTGTCGGCGGAAGTCTGGATCTTGCTTTTTTTGGAGAAGATGTTGCACGTGAGGGAATCATTAAAATACTTGACGTCTTCCTTCGTGATCCAAGTGTTGGCTCAAGGGTTCAATTAGCTGTAGTGGATGGAAAAGCAAATGATATTTTTGAAGGTAAATATGGAGACCGTGGCAATGCCGCATACCTTACACAGTTAATTAAACATAATATGAAAGGAGAAAATTTGCCTTTAACCAACCTTCATCGCTTTTTGGCTACTTTTTACCAAAAAGGGCAGGATCCTTATTTGCCTCTGCTCAAGAAGATTAATTCTCATTTAGTTACCATAACTGGGATAGCCCTCTTCAAGGATGAAAAAGTGGTTGACATTCTCAGCGAGAACAAAATGTTTTATTTCAAGCTCCTTGTCGACAAACACACCATGGGTTCAGTAGAGGTAAAGGATAAGCATGGAGAATCCACTGTAAAAAGCATTAAATCAAAGAATAAAATCAGACTGACAAAAAGGAATCCCTATGAATTTGCAGTTACAATTAAAATAAATGGGTTTCTAACCGAGCATCAAGACAGGACCCTTAAAAAGGGCGAGATCCATAAAATCGAGAAACAACTGGAAAAACAAGTTGCCCAAGAATGTACGAAAATGATTAAGGATTTTCAAAAAAAAGAAATTGACCCGGTCGGCTTTGGCCATATTGCCAAAACCAGAACACGAAATTTTGATTTTAACAAATGGCAGGAGAGCTATAAAAGTGCTCAATTTAAGGTTACCGCAGATGTCAAAATCATTGAGTTTGGGGTTGTCGAGTGAAATTATGACCACGTAAACAGAGCAATGCAGCCATTGCTCATTTTGTCTGCCATTTAAAAATATACTACCCTCGGGGAAAAAATTATAATATTATGGCTAAAAATTTTTCAAAAAGATTTATAATAGAACTATGAAAAACTAATGAGGTGCAAGCTTTTGAAAAAAATCGTCAGTATTCTTATCGTCCTCTCAATCATCCTCATTGGATTTACCCAAAAAGATGGCCTTATTCAAGTAATTAAACAAGATGGTACAAATGCGGTTCTAATCAGTACGCTGTTAGCTGCTATTTGTGTGTTCTTTCCTATTGTTCCTTTTACGGTTCTAGCAGGAATGATTGGGGCATTGTTTGGAGCAACCAAAGGGTTATTTATTTCATATTCCGGAGCGATGATCGGAACGATATTATTCTTTTTTATTTGTAGATATGGATTCAAAGATTGGGCACAGAAAACCTTGCAGAAATATCCAAAAGTACAAGAATATGAGGAACTTCTAAATCGAAAGTCATTCATAACGATTTTAATAGCAAGGTTAATTCCAGTCCTTCCTGCCCCCGTCTTCAATTCAGCCTGTGGGTTAAGTAAAGTTGATTGGAAAATATTCTTTTTCGCTTCTGCAGTTGGAAAAGTTCCAAACATTTTTATTATTTCCTTTGCTGGTGCAAACCTCATTCACAACAAATGGTTCTCAATAAGCTTATATGGAATTTATATTCTTATTATCTCGATGATCACCATCTTTATCATTTCTAAAAAAATGCCTAAAGCAATTCTAGAAAAGAAATAACATTAAAAAGAAGTAATGTAGAAGGAGCTACTTGCAGTATAAAAAACTACTAAGCTGTTCATGGTCTCCATATTCTCAAAGTGCCCAAAAATAGGACGTAGGCCTGCGCAGCAAAATTTCCACTCATCATTATCGCTTTGTTTGTCTAAATACAGCAGTAAGGCTCCTGCCATGTTTCACGCGGTTCACCGCTTGCAAACTCCGCTTGAAGTGCATCTAGAGAGGATAAACACTTTCCGGAGAAGACGTCAGTCCATTTTTTTACTGCGTCAATACTGTATAAAGCCGCTATTTCTTTATCAACGTTAATAAAATTCTTCATAATCTCCTTCATTGGCAAAAGTACCTATTTGTCCATAAATGTCACTTGGTCTTTCAGAAGGCGCCCTTCTTTCCCAATCATTAGCGATTGTTGTAATTGGCGGGCTGACAACATCAACCTTCTTGACACTGATTGTTGTTCCTGTTGTGTACGAAATCATCTATCGCAAACAACGGAAAAATGAACAAGTACTGAATAAAATCTCATAATAGTAGAAGCGGGCGAAATGTCGCCCGCTTCTTTTTTAAATATTAAACTTAGATTTACTATTTTTGTTCTGGTTTTCTTAGTATAAATAATGTAAAAATAATAATAAAAATACAGCCACCGATTCCAAATAATAATGTCAACATGAAAGTCATCCCCTTTTCATAAAAACTATTAACTGATAACGATGAAGTAAGAAACAGCAGTTCTTATATTCAAAAAAAGTTACTACTATTACTATATTTATAAATTCATACATTTATAATATCGTGATCGAAGGGTTTTAAATGTTAATTTTCTTTTGCATACTATTAAGATTACATTAAGAGAAGTCCTATTGTGACTTTGATTTGTTACAAATAACGGAATGGGGTATACGTAATGAATGAGGATCTATATTCTCCATTTGAGTGGAAATATCTGAAAGCTGATCTGAAGTTCTGTCCAAGATATGGTCATGCATTTGTATTAGAAGATCTACACATTGAAAACCAACGGCAGTTACTATTTCACCATTGTAAATTTGTTTTATATTGGATCCAAAAGTAGTAGTCAAAGCCCTAAAGAAAGTTTTGCTTTTAAAAAAATGAGGAGCCTGGCAAAGACAATTTGGATGTAAAGATAAAAAAGCTCCAGTGGACTCATTGCCTGGAGCTTTGCTTATTTTATGTTTTTTACCCAGCTGCAAGTGATTATTTTCCTGTCTAGTCCCTTTCTGCCGTAATATCTTGATATGGCATGATTCTTTTTTTTGCCATTTCATAGCTTATATGTTCAGTATCCTTCAAAAAGCGGCGGATTGATTCTTCCGGATAGCCATACTCCCGCAGCAATTGAGTTAGATTTTCTGTATTTTCCATCTAAAACCTCCTCAGAAATATAAGCACCAGTTTTCAAATTCTAGTTTTCCGCATTCTGCATATTTTATGTTCACTTTTACTTATTGAAAAAATAAGCGCTCGCAGCAATTAGGATGTTTATTTACTCGTTTCCTGACGTATGACTGGTGCTACTTCTGTTGCTAATCGTTCAATGTTTTCGGCAACCTTTTTAAATGGCATACCGCCAATGTCTATTTGGGCGATAAAGCGCTGATGACCAAAAAGCTCATATTGATGAAGTATTTTTTCAATGATTTGCTGCGAACTTCCAACAAATAATGCTGTTTCGGGCGCTGACAAACGTTCAAAATCTTCTCTCGACATCTGGGTACTCATTCCACGTTGACGATTAAGGTAGCGCCAGTAATTTGAATAATAAGGATAGAATTCGTCTTTTGCCTGCTGAGTCGTTGCAGAAATATAAGCATGTCCCGTAACAGCAATCTGTAAATTTGCAGGATCATGACCAGCTTGTTCAGCCTCTTTGCGGTATACATCAGCAAGTGGTTTAAAGCGGATTGGATCTCCTCCCAATATAACCAAGGTTAAACCCAAACCTAACCTGCCTGCTCGGGCTGCACTTGAAGGGGTACCACCAACTCCTACCCATATTGGAATACTTTTTTGTACTGGACGCGGGGAAATTTCAGCATCCTGCAATGATGAACGAAACTCCCCTTCCCAACTAATTACCTTATTAGCATTCAATTCCTGGAAAAGCTCGATATTTTCTTCATATAATTCGTCGTAAAGATTGACATCATACCCAAACAAAGGGAAAGATTCTATAAAAGCCCCCCGCCCCGCAATAATCTCGGCTCGTCCATTTGATAAAAGATCAAGCGTGGCAAAATCCTCAAATAAGCGAACTGGATCAATCGTGTTTAAAACAGTGGTAGCACTTGTCAGCTTAATTCGTTTTGTGACTTGGGAAATCGCCGACAAAACGATCGGCGGTGCTGATACTGCATAGTCAAGCCGATGATGTTCTCCCACACCAAATACATCAAGCCCCGCGTCATCAGCCATTTTTGCAGCTTCGATAATCTCTTCAATCCGTTGTTTGGCAGTTACCGTTTTACCTGTATGAGGATCCGGTCCTAAATCTGCTAATGTATAAAGTCCAATTTCCATACCTTTATGTTCTTCTATATGAACATCCTTCAATTTGTACTCCTCCAACATTCCATTATAGATGCATTTCTCAAAATCAATTTCTTTTCAGAAGATAGTTATTTGCCTCATTTTAAGAATATTTTAATTAAAGATAAATATATTGTAGAGGTTTATCTTTTGAAAAACAAATAACAAGGCTTAGTGGTGTGGATAATAAAATGTTGAACTTCTTGAATTAAAGGTAATAAGAAATAACCGAAAATGCATGCTCCAAAAATCGATCCCATAAATTCAATTTTTCAAAATAGGACTCTGAAATACGCTTTGACCGTCGGAAATCTTTATCCAGCTGTTCTTGAATGTCAGCGAGAATGGGCCCATCATAAATAAAACAATTTGATTCATTATTAAGGTAAAAACTTCGAGAATCAAAATTAGCCGTCCCAAGATCAGCGAACTTTCCATCAATAACCATAACTTTCCCATGAAAAAAACCGTGTTGATACAAATAAATTTCCGCTCCATGCTTCAACAGTTCCCGTAAGGATGGATAAGCGGCTTGTTTCATGAAAAGTACATCACTTTCAATCGGTACCAAAATCTTTACAGATACCCCCCGTTTTCTCACTTGCAGCAATTTTTCTGTCATGTCCTTACCTGGTATAAAATACGGCGTGGCAATGACAAGTGACTTTTTTGCCTTCTCGATCTTTTCTTTATATTGCTCAGCCAAACCTTTGCCATCTGAAAATATATACTGATAACGAGTACTTCCTTTTTTCAAAGAGTTTGTATGAAAAGTGACCCTTTGGTCCGTATCTTTTTTCCAATCCTGCAAAAATTGCCTTTCCATGTCTTGTGCCCCATCACCGCTGATTCGAACATGGTAGTCCCTCCAATTTCCAATCTTCTTATCTTTTCCTAAATACTCTTTTCCCATGTTAAAGCCGCCTACGTAAATGATAGTACCGTCTAAATCAGCAATTCGACGATGATTACGATGTTGCAGCGTGTAAAAAAAGTAAGGCCAATTTGCTTTTCCACTGAAGGCAAACTGGACTCCAGCCTTTTGTAAGCTCTTTATCATAGATCTTGAAATTTTGTGACTACCGATTCGATCGGCCGACAGTTTTACTTCTACTCCTTGTTTTGCCTTATCCTTTAACAGTGTAAGAAATTTCTGGCTAATTGCATCTTTTTCGATGACATAAAAATGAATATATATATTTTTTTTGGCTTTCCGAATATCTGAAAAAAGAGCTTTATATAAATCACGTCCATCTGTATACAGCTGAAAGTCCCCGTTATGAATTCGGCTTTGTTTCGCTTTTTGTATCTCTTTTCTCCCTGCTTCTATATCTTGCCAAATCCATCCTATTAGTGAGAATATTACCAGGAATACAAATAATAATTTTTTCATTTTTTGTCACCAATCGTATGAAAGAAGAATTTTCCCCTTTCTTTCTTGCTGTTATTTTTCCTGTTCAAAGTGTTTCTATTCACTATTTTTCATAACAGCAAGTTACTACTTGTTTCTCTTCTAAAACAATAAAAGTATGGAAGATTGCTCCATGGGACTAATGCCATCTATTGCTTGTAAAGATGGCAGCCGTTTTCATGTATAATTTGAGTGAGGGAGTGTTTGAATTTGAAAATAATATTATTAATAATCATAGCAGTTTTCCTTTTTTATTTAATAAGAATGGCTTATAAAAACACGAAAGATATCGTGGTTAATAAAATAAAGATCAATGGAGGATTAACAAACCAATTTGGACCGAAATTAAATATTCTTCAACTGTCCGATTTACATCTTGAAAATATATCCATTTCTCCAATTGAACTCTATGAGAAGTTAAAAGACGAGCCAATTGATTTAATTGCTCTGACTGGAGATTTTCTCGACCATAAACGCACCATTCCAAAGCTTGTCCCCTATTTAAAAATACTAAATAAGTTAAAGGCAAAACAGGGTATCTATGCCGTTCTAGGTAACCATGACTATATGCTTCGCCATAGTAACTTACTAACATTAGTAGAAACACTTGAACGATATAACTGCAAAGTCTTGCAAAATGAAAATGACATGATTACTGTAGCGGGAAATCGAGTTAATATTATTGGCATCGATGACTTTAGCACAAAACGGAGCGACATGGAAGTTTCTTACGAGGGGATAAAACCAGGAACAAACCTTGTATTAACCCATGATCCAAATATTGTCCTTCACATGAAGAGGTACCATTTTGATTATTTATTGGCAGGCCATTTCCACGGGGGCCAAATCTGCTATCCAAAAGCTTATCACCTTTTAAAAATGGGTAGACTTGCAAGAATGAATATTATAAAAGGATTCCATATGCAGGATGGAAAACCTTTTTATATTAGTGAAGGTCTAGGCCAAACAGGTATAAATATACGTATTGGGAGCCGGCCTGAAATTACTCTCCATGAATTATCGTTAGTAACTGCAGAAAACAAATCACTTACAGCAATATAAGATGAAAAGCTGTTATCTTTTTAGCAGCTTTTATTTTTTTAAAGAAAATATGGTTTTTAATTATTATTCTTTATAATTCCTATACATTTTTGATAATTTATCTGTTGACATAAATAAATAAATAGGTTTTTGGTTCCTAAGTATTTGCCAAATTGTATTATTTGAACTCGAAAGAATTCTGATTGGCATAAAAGCAAACCATTTAAACCATTTGTAAATAGGATTGGATATGTCAATAATCTCAAAACCAAGCCGTTCACAGCCTTTATTTAACAGGGAAATACCTATGATTCCTTTTATCTCATGTGAATGAAAATAATTTCTAATATAATTTTCTAAGTCAGGTAAAGACTTTTGAACGTATCGGTATATAATTTTCGCTTTTTTAAGTTCACTTTCGATGTCCTTTAATTCTTTCAATAATCTTACATTATGAAGGTGAATCTTTATTAATTTATCCTGTTTGTTTATTTGTGTCCCATCAGAAAGGCAAACACTCCTTCCTTTATATTTTGTCAGTTTAATCCTAATAATATTGGCTTCAGTTCCTTTACAGGGAAGGTATGTAAGGTTTGAACAGAAATAGTAAATGGGATCGAGTAAACTCCAAATCGAAAGTACATATCCTCTCATTTTTTCGACTCCCTATTGTTTTTCCATATTTACTTTATTTTTTATTAAAATTTAAAATATTATTTGTGGAAAAATTCGCTTGTAATTTCGAATTAAAACCGGATCATAACGCGATATCCTATAAAGGTCCAGACGGCAGTATCGTCTATTCTACTTATGTTGGATTTTTACAACACTTTGCTCTTCCGAATGCACACCTTTTTAATACCATTGTTCCTTTAGGTGAATTCCTTGTTGGACTTGGTTTAATTCTTGGCTGCTTGACAACAGCTGCAACTTTCTTCGCGCTAGTAATGAACTTCTTTTACATAATGGCCGGTACAGTATCCACCAACCCGCTTTGTATATTACTTGGTGTCATCATTTTAGTTGCAGGCTTGAACGCAGGCCGAATTGGTTTAGACCGCTAGGTGATTCCATTTATTCGCAAAATGATTACAAAAGATCATTAAGCAACTTCAAAAATAAGTGTTTAAACGCAAAAGCACCTCAAACTTGAGAGACTTCAAGGCTAAGGTGCTTTTTACATGCTTCAATCTAAACTATTTTCCACAGAATTTATTATACTTTCTCCCGCTTCCCCAAGGATATGGACATACCAAGCTGTCTTTTTGCCCGAAAGCTTACAATTCCAAAACATAAAACTAATAACGTAAAAATGATAATTCCTACAATTTCAAAATCTAGTTCAGCCCATGGCAAGAAAAACGTAAATGCTTCATAAAAGGAAACGCCATATGCTAAAGCGACAATTACCCACCCCATTACTCTAGATGCAGATTGTCCTAATCGACTTGATTGGTTAATCATTCGATATGCTACGAAAGAATCAATGGTATCTGTTAGCATCATCCCAAACATGAATACGATCCCCAAAATAAACGGCATATAACTGCCTGAATTTCCTGCTGCGATTGCCCACATAGCCGTTTGGCTAACCGTATCTGCAGCCATTGCGAATAGTCCACCAATCAGAATAACTAAAAATGGATTGGTTGTCTCCTGTACAATCCGTGGTAGAAACTTCCCTTTGATTCCACTAATCTGGAAATCTCCGTTAGATGTTGATTTGATACGTAGAAGATTGTAGATATTTAATGTACCAATCAAAAAAAGTGAAATAATAGATATCCAAATTACAAGCGTATCAAAGTATTCTGGAAATTTAAAATTCTTAATGAAAACACCAAGAATGATGGCAACACTAGCTACAACCAGTCCATGTCCAAAAGAAAACAAAGTTCCAACCCATCGAGCAATTGGACTATTCAGACGCCAATTATAACGAGTTAAGCCATCAATACATGCCAGATGGTCAGCATCTAAACCATGCCTTAGCCCTAACACAAATACAAGAAGAATTAACGTAATATTTTCCATTAATGATATCCTTTCTCAAAAAAGCTGTTATTCTTCCTTCCCGAGGATGGTTCAACATATAAAAATGTGGATCAATCCTATCCATTAGTTCTGCTAATCATATTCCTATTTCATTGATTTCCCCATGTCTCGTGAAATATTAAATTTTGAAGAGTTCTCCTTTTTTCCCAATTGACTTGTTCTAGAATTGGCGAGGATGGGTATTCATCCGTATATCCGATCGAAATTAAGGCAACAGGATCGATATGTGGAGGGATTTGTAAAATATCTCTTACATCATTTTTCTTATAAAAACTAACCCATCCCATTGCTAACCCTTCCGCACATGTGGCAAGCCACATATTTTGGATCGCACAAGCTACAGAAAGAATATCTGTTTCCGGAATTGAATTCCTTCCTAATACATGCGATCCCCCACGTGTAGGATCACATGTTACACAGATGGTTAATGGTGCTTGTAAGATTCCCTCTATTTTCAAACTTAAAAAATGTGCTGACCGTTCTTCCTCATAGTGAATAGACAATGCTTTTCGTTCTTTTTCTGCCGCCCAGGCAAGTCGTTCTTTCAATTCAGTTGAGCTTACGATGATAAAGTTCCATGGCTGCATAAATCCTACTGATGGGGCATGATGGGCCGCTTGTAGAACTCGATCAATGATCTCGGGAGAAACAGGGGTAGGAAGAAAACTACGAACATCTCTCCTTTTATAAATCACATTGTAAACCGCTTCTTTTTCTTCATTATTAAACATTATATATTCGCCCCTCTGACATTTCTTTGGAACCTTGATTTTGACAAAATGAAACATGATTTGTTTGTTTATGTGATCAAGCTCATCGTATTACCATTCACTTTTTCATGGCTGCAGTAAACAAAAGGTTTTACGGCAAGATTCTTTACAATCATAGACATTTGTCTTGACACATGTAAAACAACCTCATTCCGATTAGGTATTTTCTTATCCAGTAAAATTCCCACCATAGTTCCACTGTGAGCGACAACAATGCCGCCCCGACACGCATGAGCTAATTTTTCAAATTCTTTAAAAAAAGGTTTGGGTAATATTTTTTGATTAATTCGTGCGCTAATCGTTGCTGCTTTACAAATCAAAGATAAATTCTTTTTCCTAAACCCTATTTTGACCCATTCATATGCTTCTAAAAAATGATCTTGATCGTGCCGATTATATGCTTTTTCATATTGATTAAATTCAATCGTATCTACCGCTCCACCCAGATCAATTCCAACTAAGATAACCGGCGGTAAGGTACCTAAGCTTTCAATAAGTTCCCCCTGAATATAGTCATAAGCAACAACCTCCTCATACATTACTCCATCTGTTGGTTCGATTTTAGCCGCTATTGTAGAGATTATTTCTTTTGTTAGCGGGAGTGAGTAACTATAAGCAATTGCTCTCAATGCCGCTACAATATCAGCTGAACTGCTCGCCATCCCTTTGCCAATTGGAATATTTGAACGAATGTCTAGAAAGCCACTACCTTTCAACCCAAACTGTTGAAATAGTAATTTGCCAGCTTTAATAGCCTTTACCTTCGAATCCACAGCCTTAATTTCAAGAGCGGTTGGGTCTGGGATAAAAATTGCCTCACTTCGCAAACTGGGTATTGGCAGCGTGATTAAAAAAGGACGTTCGCCTATTATCCCCTGCACAAGTTCTCCAAATGTTCCATTACAACTTCCCTTACCTATTTTCATCGTGAGAGCACCCATTCGACTATTTCATACACTCCACCATTCCATATTTTTCAGTGAATGCTCTTAAAATTCAATTCCCTTCACTGCAGGAATTCCTTCATTATAATAATGCTTTACCGGTTTCATTTCTGTTACTAAATCCGCGTAAGTGATTAGCTCCTCCTTAGCAGACCGGCCCGTAATGACTAGATGCATCTGCTCGGGGCGGTTTTTGATCAAATCAAGTACCTCCTTCAGCGGAAGAACATCATCAATGGGAAACTTCTCGATTGCCAGGGCATTATTCAGTTCATCTAAAATGACCACATCATATCCGCCCAAAAGCACCTTTTCTTTAGTTAAGGCCCAAGCTGTTTTTAATGCCTCACGGTGCTCCTCAGGCGTTTTAGTCCAGGTAAAACCAATACCTGTTTGATAGATTTCAATCCCCAATTTTTCAAAGGTAATTTTTTCTCCATACGTTCTTTGCGGAGATTTAATATATTGAATGACTAATACCCGTTTCCCTCGGCCGGCGGCACGAATGGCAAGACCAAGGGCAGCGGTTGTTTTCCCTTTTCCATCGCCTGTGTAGACTAATGTTAGGCCGCGCTGTTTTTTGCTTTCTATTAAATCTCCCATTCCATTACCTCTCCCTTACAGCCAGACTGTTTTTTCTTCAAATGACGTTCGAGCTGGCACTTTAATTTTTTTTAATGCTTCATTATCTGGATAACCGATAAACAGATTTCCGATTATTTTTTTGTTTTCTGGTGAACCGATAAACTCATACATTCGCTCATCATGAACAAGACCCACGCCCCTTGTCCGCCAAACCAACCCTAAGCCCAATTCTCTCGCCGCAAGCCACATCGAATAGATGGCACAACAAACGGCGTATTCATTATCACTAGACGCATCTTCATCCCCAGGAACCATGTCTGCTGTTACGACAATGTGAACTGGTGTGGTTTTCAGTACCTTTAATGAGCTATCTATTAAATGGGGTTTTGTTGGAAAGCGCTCCTGCAAATATTGGGTTGCCAGAATAACGTAGCGCTTTTTGGCTTCACCTTTTATTACATAAAAACTCCATGGTTCTCTCATCCGATCATTTGGCGCCCATGTGGCGGCTTCTAATAATTTTTTGATTTTTTCATCTTCGACATCTCTTTGAGCATAATCACGAATCGCTCTCCGATTTTTTATCTCAGCTATAATCGACATGTTATTCTCTCCCTATGCTCACTTCTTCTTTTTCTTGAAACCAACTTATTTTCCCCCTCATCCCTACGACATCGCCAACAAGGACAATGGCAGGATGGGATATACCCGCTTTAGCGGCTTGGTCTTCGATCGTTTTTAAGTTTCCTGTAATGGTCTTCTGCTTTTCTGTTGTCCCCCATTGAATAATCGCTGCTGGAGTATTGGGGTCTTTTCCATGCTCGATTAACCTAGTGCAAATATAGTTTAAATTTCCAATACCCATATAAAATGCAATCGTATCAATTCCCTGGGCAAGCGCTGACCAACTCAAATGATCTTCTTCCTTATCAGCACGGCTGTGGCCAGTAACGATGGCAAAGGAAGAAGCATAATCACGATGTGTAACAGGAATTCCCGCATAGGCAGGTGCAGCAATTCCCGATGTAATACCTGGCACAATTACATATGGAATACCATGCTCAGCTAATACTTCCGCTTCTTCACCACCACGTCCGAATACACAAGGATCACCACCTTTTAATCTGGTGACGGTCTTTCCCTTGGATGCTTTTTCGATTAAAAGCTCATGAATTTGTTCTTGAATAATTTGATGCTTTCCTGGGAGCTTTCCGCAAAAAATCAGCTCTGCACCCTCCTTTGCATATTTCAAAAGTTCGTCATTAATCAGGCGGTCATATAAAATAACATCCGCTTTTTGGATGCACTCCACCCCATAAATGGTGATAAGCTTTGGATCTCCCGGTCCTGCACCGACTAGGTACACTTTTCCTTTTGTCATCATCTATCTCCTTTTCATTTCTCCTTTGAAATGCCTGCCGACGTAAAAGTTGCCATTTCTTTTAGCATTAAAGTGGCTGACTGTAGAATCGGAAAGGCAACTGCCGCCCCGCTCCCTTCCCCTAAACGCATACCTAAATCAAGGATAGGTTTCTTTCCTAATAACTGAAGAGCTATTTCGTGTCCCGGTTCAACGGACCGATGCCCGGCGATCATATAATCCCCTGCGAGTGTGCAAATCTCCTTGGCCAATAGTGCTGATACTGTACAAATAAAGCCATCTAAAAGAATCGGAACCCGATTTGCAGCTCCCGCTAACATGGCACCTGTCATTCCTGCAATTTCCAAACCGCCCACTTTTGCCAAAATGTCAATTGGATCGTTCCGGTCAGGTTTCCTCTCCTTTAACGCACGGGAAATTACTTTTTGCTTATGAATGATTTTTTCGGAAGCGATTCCTGTCCCCACACCTACAAGTGCACTGATATCTTGTCCGCTTAAAACAGCAAGGATGGCACTGCTTGGAGTGGTATTGCCGATCCCCATTTCGCCAAGAATGAGACACCTGCTTCCCTGCCGGATCATTCTTTCAGCCCGCTCATAGCCAACCGCAATCGCGTTTTCGGCTTCTTCTCTAGTCATTGCATCTTGTTTACAAAAATTAGCCGTGCCGTAACGAACTTTTCGGTTTACCACACCGTCAGCCTCAATATCAGCTGCAACGCCGATATCGACAACCTCAAAAGCTGCACCAATTTGCCTGCTAAAGACATTAATGCCAGCACCATTGTCTAAAAAGTTCAGCACCATTTGCACGGTAACTTCTTGAGGAAAAGCTGATACACCTTCTTCGACCACACCATGGTCAGCAGCAAATACCATAACCCCGGGCGGTGACACGACAGGAAAAGCTTCTGATGTTATTTCAGCCAACCTAATCGCCATCTCCTCTAACCTTCCTAAACTCCCTGGTGGTTTCGTTAATGTCTCAATGTACTCCCGGACCTTTTTTCCCTTTTCTTTATCTAACGGCTGAATCTCAGCTAGTGCCTTATTCATTGCATAATCCTCCTTTTTTGAAATTCCTTCATTTTTTGTTCAATCAAATCAAGCTTTACATGTCCTCTTACATGGTCCGCTAACCGATCAAATGACTCTTCGCGTAATTGGTTAAACGAAACCCGTTGCTGAATCGGAGCCAGTCCCTTTGTATGACGAATCTGATTGAGCAGTTCCCCGCGAAATTCATCATTATGAAAAATCCCATGAAAATATGTACCGATTATTTTTTCATCTGCCGTTTTGCAGCCGTCTGTCCGGCCCTTTGTTTCAATCAGTCCCTTACAGCCTCCATCCACCTCCGTTTCCCCCATATGAATTTCATAACCTGTCACGCTAAAGCTTTTTCCGTAAAGCTCAAGCATCCCATCTGATAGTACAGTCGTCTTTTCCTTTGTTATGGTCGTCTGGATTGGCAGCAAGTGAAGTCCTTCCATTGCTTGGTGTTGGGACTCCATCGCAAACGGGTCTTGGATTTCTTCACCGAGCATTTGATACCCACCACATATTCCAACGATCACTGACTGTTTCTTTTGTCGTAATTCCACTATTTTTGGCGCTAATCCGCTTTTCCGTAAAAATAGCATATCTTCGCTTGTATTTTTGCTTCCAGGCAAAATAACTAAATCTGGATTCTGTAATTGTTCTGCTTTTGTGATAAATCGGACATGACAATCAGACTCGGCAAAAAATGGATCAACATCGGTAAAATTGGAGATTCTCGGATACTGGATGACCGCAATATCCAATTCTTTTTCTGGATTAGGAATAGCTGTATATTGATTTAAAATCACAGAATCCTCAGCATCTATATTTAAATTCTTCATATAGGGGATCACACCGAGAACCGGTTTTCCGGTATACTCCTCAAGCCACGTTAATCCGGATTCTAAAAGTCGAACATCTCCCCGGAACTTGTTGATGATCACACCAATCACCCGGTCACGGTCCTCTGGTTCCATTAGCTGCAGCGTACCTACTAAACTTGCAAAAACCCCGCCTTTTTCAATATCACCAATCAAAATGACGGGTGCATTGGCCATTCTTGCGACGCGCATATTGACTAATTCGCGGTCATTCAGATTTATTTCGGCAGGACTGCCAGCCCCTTCAATGACAATTCGTTCGTAGTTTTCTGAGAGAATAGCAAGGGATTCTTGAATGAGCTCTAAACCTGTTAGAAAAAATTCCTTCCTATAAATACCGGCTTCCATGTTTTTATACGGTTTTCCATGGACAACAATTTGAGATTCGTTCAAGCTGTTCGGCTTGATTAAAATCGGATTCATATCGGTTGTTGCTTGAATGCCGGCCGCTTCCGCCTGTACTCCTTGGGCTCTTCCTATTTCTTTTCCATTAACAGTAATATAAGAATTCAACGCCATATTTTGTGATTTGAATGGAGCCGTTTTGTGTCCATCCTGTACGAAAATACGACAAAAAGCCGTTACCAAAACACTTTTGCCGACATCAGAATTCGTTCCTTGAAACATGATGGGGAGCGCTTTAGCCATTTGCCTGCCACTCCTTACATTTCTTGATCCAATTTTCAACCATTCCCGGGCACGAGCCAAAATGAAAGTGAGTATAACCGGCGATTAAATTTCCTTTCATAAAACCTTCTTGTTTAAACCCGCGCATGCCCTTTGTTTGATAAGCAGGTTGAATCTCTGTTTTTGGATGAAAGGTAGAATAGTGGAATTCATGACCTCTAGCTTTCAGATCCCCATTTAATAGGAAATTTCCTTCTTCTGCTGTTATTTCGCGATAGCCTAAAGCAGCAAGCTTTGTTTGCATTTTCACCCTGCCAGGAATGATGCCAACCATTTCATATCTCTTTTCATCTGTGGTTTCAATCGATTCGGTTAAAAACATAAAACCGCCGCATTCAGCCAATGTTGGCAGGCCTTTTTCAATCGCTGTCCGAATAGAGTCCTTTACCCCGCTTTGCTCAGCAAGCTCTTCTGCAAATTCCTCAGGAAATCCCCCACCGATATATAAACCATCAACATGATCCGGTAAAGCTTCACCCTTTAACGGGGAAAACTCAACGAGCTCTGCACCAAAAGCTTCTAACATTTCAAAATTTTCCTGATAATAAAAGTTAAAGGCAGCATCTCTTGCAACTGCAATTCGTACCGCTTTCTTTTCTCTTCTCGTAAACTGGGATTCTTGAATCTCAAGAGGAGAAGCCTTTGCAAGATCAAAAATGGTATCAACATCTATTGTTTCAAGGATTAAATCACCAAGCTGATCAAAAAACGGATCAAGCTCGCCCCTTTCTATAGATGGAATCAATCCTAAATGCCGTTCAGGAATGGTAAGCTGTCGATCTTTTTTCAAATATCCAATAACCGGAATGCCGCACTCTTGTTCAATCGCCGTTTTGACGATTTTAAAATGTCCCTCGCTCCCAACCGAATTGGCAATCACACCGACAATCTTAGCTTCTTTTAAAAATACTTGAAATCCCTTAACAATCGCGGCTGCGCTCCGAGCCATGCTGGCACAATTCACAACGAGAACTACTGGACTTTCCGTGATAATACTGATTTCTGCTGTTGAGCCATTATTATTCGTTGGATCTTTTCCATCAAAGAATCCCATTACCCCTTCAATAATGGAAATATCAGCACCTTCACTACCACGGCTAACAATCTCTTTTACCATTTCGTGATTCAGCATCCAGCTGTCAATGTTTCTGGAAACTCTGCCGGTAACAGCTGTATGGTAGGTTGGGTCAATATAATCCGGACCGCATTTAAAGCCTTGAACGGTATAGCCCTTTTTCCTTAAAGCTGACATCAGCCCGATCGTGATGGTTGTTTTTCCAACACCGCTGCCTGTACCTGCAATCACAAGTCTGCGATCTGCCATGCTATTTCCCCCTCAATATGGAATGACCGCGACTGATATCGTGACATTTCCTGATTTTTTTTTGACTAGCTCCATTTTTTCCGCTCCGCTGTACAACAGCGCGGCCGGCTCACTGACACCATACGCGCCTGTATATTTAAAAACCGTCTCCGAGGGTGCTTCGATTGCTACCGAATTCAGTTCCTCAGGTGTATAGCAGACAAACTCCCAATCGTGTTTATTTACGACTTCAATTAACCCTGCTTCATCTTTTTTTAGATCGATCGTACAAAGTGCCTTGACACTTTTGCTAGAAAAGTGTAATTCCTCCAAGGTTTCGTTTATTACTGTCTCAATTTCCTCTGAAGATGTACCGCGGTTGCAGCCCATTCCAAGGACAATCACCTTCGGCCGATATAACACCCCATTATGTAAAATTATTTTTTCCTGTTCCGCTAAATTTCGATGGGTAATTACAAGACTAGCGGTAGACTTCTCCGAGAGTGCTTCTGCAATAGACGGATATACCTTTATATTTTCCGGAAGCGGGCGGCCGTAATGCCACCATTCCTTTTCCCCTGACTCCTGGATGACCGCAATCTTTTCTTCATTTACAACAGCAGCGCTCACAGGCGTCAGTTTTTCTGCTGAGTCCCATACCCAGCCAAACCGCTTGCCAAATATATCAACCGTAATGGTTTCTTGTACATCCGAAGCCGTAGTAATAACAGGGCGTGCCTTTAGAACGGCAGCTACTTCTTTCGTTAATTCATTCGCTCCCCCAATATGGCCTGACAGGACGCTGATCACATGTTCTCCTTTATCATCAACGACAACAACACCTGGATCTGTTTTTTTATCCTTTAATAGTGGAGCGATCATTCGAACAACGGCTCCGAGGGAAATAATAATGATAATCCCCTTGTAGGCTTCAAAAAGAGCCGGCAGAAGGAGGCGGACACTTCCGGTGAACAATTGAATGTCTTTCTCTCCTTCATCCCCTTTTTCAAATTTACTCATATAATACACATCTGCATTTTGAAAAAAATGCCCCAGCTTTCGGGCAAGCTCTACGCCATGCTTTGTAATGGCCACGACGGCATAATCACCGTTCTGCTGGATGACAGCCTTTTGCTTTTCTTGAAGCTCGATCATTCAGCTTCCACCCCCCGACGGAATCCGTGGGTAAATGTTTTATCGTATAGCTTGGATCGGTAGTTTTGGTCACCAATGTTTTCATCGAGTGCCCATCCGGCCAAAATCATCGCTTGTTTCCGGATGCCATTTACGCGCATATCTCCATCTAAATGTTCCAATGTGGTCCGGACAATTTTTTGATCCGGCCATGAGGCTTTATAGACGACAGCCACTGGCGTATCCTTGCTCCAGCCGGCCTCGGTCAGTTCCTTAACAAGCTTTTTCGTTAAAGTCGCACTTAGGAAAAGAGCAATCGTACAATGATGTTTCGCTAAATCGGCCAACTTTTCAAATTCCGGTACCGGCGTTCTCCCCTCGGCTCTTGTTAAAATCACCGTTTGGGTTAAATCTGGAATCGTCAGCTCGGCCTGTGCCGCCGCAGCTGCTGCAAACACGGAGCTGACTCCGGGAACGATCTCCACGTCAATTTCTTGCTTTTTCAAAAGAACGATTTGCTCCATGATTGCACCATATACAGCTGGGTCTCCGGTGTGAATGCGAACGACCTTTTGTCCTTGCCGGATTCGGTCAACCATAATGTCAACCATTTGCTCTAAGTGCATGCCTGCTGTCTTCATCACTTCCGCTCCCGGTTTCGCCTTTTCAATCAGTTCTTCGTTCACAAGCGAATCGGCATAAAGAACAACATCTGCTTCCTGAAGATGTTTAAGGCCTTTTACCGTGATTAAATCCGGATCTCCAGGTCCAGCACCAATAATATACAGCTTCATTTTCTCACCACCATTAACGTTAAGTATTCAAGCTCTGCTCCCTCAAGCTCGTCAGCCCGCCAAATAATCTCCTCATCCGATGTAACCTTCGTTACGACCGAAGCCTTATGCAGCAAATCCAAGTCACGTAAAATCTCCAGCATTAAATCGATCACTTTCGCTACTTTAATAAAAATAACACAATCATTGTCTTCAATTACTTTTTTCATTGTTTCATAGTCATCCCGCGCCGGAACAATGGCCACATGCTCATCACCATCTGCTAGAGGAATACCAAGCCTTGCAGCGGCTCCATTAATGGAAGAAATTCCTGGGACTACTTCAATCGGCACCTCCGGATGATCCTCCTGCATCAGGCGCATCATATGAATAAAGGTACTGTAAAGAAGCGGATCTCCTTCTGTTACAAAGGCAACATCCTTTCCTTCCTGCAGCTTTCCCCATACACTTTCGACTGTTTCATTCCATTTTCGGTCCAATGCAGCCGGATCCTTTGTCATCGGAAACACAAGACCCAGCATTTCCTTTTCGTTCGGCTGAAAATAGACATCAATAATTCGCTGAGCATAGCTTTTGCTGCCTTTTTGTTTCTTTGGATAAGCAATAACAGGTGATTCTTTTAATTTTCGAAATGCCTTCACCGTTATTAGCTCTGGGTCCCCTGGTCCAACTCCCAAGCCGTATAATGTACCAAACATATTTATTCCCCTTTCAGACACTGTGCTTCAATAATATAAATAGGATTTAAGGCATCAAATCTTGTAAGATTTAAGATTGGCTTACTTCTTGAAATTTGGGCAAGTGTAATATTCGTTTTAAATCCCCGCTCCTTAAATGCGGAGATCGCCTCTGAAAGATTTTCTATCGTCACTGCATTTAACACAATCCGTCCTCCTTCATTCAAGCGGCCGCAGCAAATATCCAAAATTTCTCCCATCCCGCCAGCAGTCCCGCCAATAAAGACAGCATCCGGGTCTGGAAACGTGTCTAATCCTTCTGGTGCTTTCCCGTGAATAAGCGAGGCATCGACACGGAATTTTGCTAAATTTTGTTTGCAGTTTTCCAGGTCTCCCTCATTCTTCTCAATTGCAAAGACCTGCCCTTCGCTGGCTATTTTCGCGGCTTCAATCGCGACTGAACCAGTGCAAGTGCCAATATCCCAAACAATACTGTCTTCCTTTAAACGAAGAGCACTGATGCTCAATGTTCGAATTTCTTTTTTTGTAATTAAGCCTTTATCCGGCTTGCGCTGAAAAAACTCCTGATCGTCAATCCCGATTGACCATCGCGGACTTTCTCCTGTTTTCTTCAAAATAACAACATTAAGCGGTGAAAAATGGGCATCTTTCATTTCCTCGAGGCTCAGCCAGCGGCAACTTTCGTTGTTACCGCCTAGGTTCTCGCCAACAAATGCCTGGTATTCGGTCATACCAAACGAAAGCAAGTACTCGGCAATTTTGTTCGGCGAATTTTCTGTATCTGTTAACAACGCAACTTTCTCTTTTCCATCTATGCGCTGTGCCAACCCTTTCATACTTCTGCCATGGACGCTTGTAAAGTAAGCATCCTGCCATCGCTCGCCCATTTTGGCAAATGCAAGCTGGACTGAGCTTAAATATGGATATATTTCCACATCGATTTTAGAAGATAAGTAGCTTCCGATTCCAAAAAACAATGGGTCACCAGATGCCAAAACGACAACGTTTTTTGTCTCGGTCTGCAATCGTTCAACAAGCAGGGAAAGCCCGCCCTCAATAGCCATTTTTTCTCCCTGGTAATCGGGGAAAAAAGAAAGCTGCCGTTTTCCTCCTATTAAGAGTTCACTTTCATAAATCCACTTTTCATAGAGGGGAAGCAGGCTTAATTTCCCTTCCGCCCCAATGCCAATCATTTTAATTGATGCCACACTCTCGCACCGCCATTCCTAAAAATTCCCCCTTCATTGTATATAAAGAGGTGTCGACTATGATCCCACCATCTACTTCCTTTACCGCAGCGAGACAGCAGGCAGCGCTAAGCTTTTCAAAAAAATTGTGATACCCCTGTGACATCATCATGTCACCCACCTGTGACGCTGTATTCGCAGTTTTTATTTCCTCGATAAGAACAGAATTTGCTCCTGAACTGCTTGCAATATCCGCTAAAAACCCAAAATCAACAGGAGCACTTTTCGAGTGCACCATCATAGTTCCCATAGCTACCTTTGAAAATTTCCCCATCATGCCGACCATTGAAACTCTTTTCACACCTTGTTTTTTGCACTGTTTCAACGTAAAGCCGACGAAGTCTCCCATTTCCACAAATGCTTCTTCTGGGAGCTCTGAAAATTGCTTCATGGCGCATTTTTCACTTCGCCCGCCGGTTGTAATGACAATTTGGTCACAGCCGCTTGCCCTGGCTACACTAATCGCTTCAATAATACTGGCTTTATAGGCTGCTGTGGAAAAAGGAGTGACAATGCCGCGGGTGCCCAGGATCGAAATTCCGCCAATAATCCCCAGACGGCCATTTAGCGTTTTTTTCGCAATTTCTTCACCATCCGGTACCGAAATCACGATTTTTATCCCTTTTTTGATTCCGTGTTCCTGTAAAACTTCTTCGGCTGTCTCATGTATCATTTTACGGGGTACTGGATTAATTGCCGCCTCCCCAACAGGAACCGGCAGACCTTTCTTCGTCACCCGGCCAACACCTACTCCTCCATCAAGGACGATCCCTGGCTGATCCGACCAGGAAACAGTTGACACGATTAGTGCCCCATGGGTGGCATCCGGGTCATCACCCGCGTCCTTTATGATTCCTGCTATTGCCACTACTTCAGTAATCTCACAACTTACAATTTGAAAACTGGCAAACCGCTTTGCCGGTAAATAAATGGTTGCTTCTGTTTGGGATTCCCCTGTAATTAAAGCTGTCAGTGCAGCCTTTGTCGCAGCTGTTGCACAGGCCCCTGTCGTATATCCTTCTCTCAGCTTTCCTTTTGGTACTTCCTGCATGTCCTACACCCGGTCTGCAAGAATAGATATCGCATTTAATGCGGCAACAGTAATGGTACTGCCGCCTTTTCTTCCAATATTTGTGATAAACGGAATGTCAAGCTTGGCTAATTCTGCTTTTGATTCAGCCGCTGAAACGAAACCAACCGGCAGGCCAATAACAAGACCCGGTTTGGCTTCTCCTTCTTTAATAAGACGGATTAGCTCAAGTAACGCTGTTGGTGCATTCCCGATCGCAAATATTCCGCCATCCGCATCCTTTACCGCCTTTCTCATCGAAATGATCGCCCGGGTAGTATTTAATCGTTTTGCTTCTTGCATAACATCCGGATCTGAAATATACACTTTGATTTCTCCACCATGCTTTTCAATTCGTGCTTTGTTTGCGCCAACCTGAACCATTTGCACATCTGCGACTACTTTTTTTCCGCTGCGAATGGCCTGAATTCCTGCTTGTACCGCCTCAGGATGAAAGAGGACACTTTTTCCCAATTCAAAGTCTGCAGAGGCATGAATGATACGCTGCACAATGGGATATTGCTCATCCGTAAAGGAATGCTCACCAATTTCTTCATTAATCATTTCAAAACTTCTTCCTTCTATTTGTTCGGGCTGAACGGTTACCGGTTTAAATTCAGTATGAAAATCCATTATTCTCACTCCTTATTTCATTGAATGTTGGTTAAATACGGATGGCACATTTTTATTTAAGTCCTGAATCACATCCGAAAAATTTGAATATACGGTTCCATAATTGATTTTTGGGCGGCCAATCAGAATGATTTCTATCCCAAGATCCATTGCTGCTTCAACCTTTTGATCAACAGAGCCAACCTTGCCGCTCTCCTTTGTAATCATTAAAGTCACGCCATATTGATTGTAAAGGGCTTGATCAAACCCCTTGGTAAACGGACCTTGAATGGCAACAATATTTTTCTGCGGAAAGCCAAGCTGTTCGCATTTTTCCATATTATCAACGCGAGGCAGCATCCGAGCAATCAGGCGAATGTTTGGGTTCTCTAATAACCTCTCCGTAAAAACCTGCAAGGTCTTGCTTCCCGTCGTCAGCATTACAACCCCGCTTTTTGTGGCTGCGATCTCTGCTGCTTCCGCGTAGCTTTCAACCACCTTCAGTTTTTCATATTGAAAGCTTTGGGACTCACGTTCGTATCGGATATAATGAACCTTCGCTGTTTTTGCAGCCCTTATGGCATTTTTAGATGCTTCTTCCGCAAATGGATGACTTGCATCGACAATGACCTGAATTCCTTTTACTTTGATCAAATTTACCATTTCTTCATCCGTCAATCGGCCGGCCAGTACAGGAATACCCTCCTGTTTCAACTCATCCGCAGCATTTTCAGTTACAACGGTTGCCAAGAGTCTGAAACCGGCTTTCTTGATTTCTGATGCTAGTGCCCGTGCATCACTTGTACCGGCTAATACTAAAATCATCTTTCATCACCTGCATTCTGCCCTGCGTGTTCATGATGTTGGTGATGATCATGATCATGATCATGGTCGTGCTCGTGATCATGGTGGTGATGATGGACATGTTCCATTGCGTTCAGACGATATTGGCATGTATCACAATTCATCTTTACCTCATCACGCAATGCTTCTTCCACACGTTCTTTTAAAATCGTTTGCAATCTAGGATGATAGCCAAAATAGCCTGCCAATTTAAATTCAATGCTGGAATATTGATTTTGGAATGAATCCATCATCGCCTCTAACCGTTTTATTAAAATGCCAGTGAACAAAAAGTAAGGCAAAATAATGACTTTCTTTGCTCCGAGCTTCAAGCATCGCTCGATTCCTTCATTCACAAGGGGATCAGTGACCCCCATAAACGCAGGTTCTACTATTTTAAAGTTTGTTTTTTCCCAAAGTAATCTAGCAATCTTGTATAAATCACTATTAGCATCCGGATCGCTTCCGCCACGCCCTAACAGAAGGACAGCTGTATCAGGATCTGGATGATCCAAGTTTTCCGCGATTTCTGTTAATCTTGTTTTTAGGATTTCTAATGTTTCCTCATGAACGCCAATTGGCCGACCATAGGTAAACTTTACTAATGGATATTGTTTTTTTGCCTCATCGATGGCAGCTGGAATATGAATTTTGGAATGCCCAGCTTGCAGGAGCATAATGGGAATAAGGATAATATGGTCGGCCCCTTTCTCGACACATACATCAATCCCCTGATTAACGGTTGGTCTTTCAAATTCTAAAAAACACGTCTGAACGAGTATAGTTTCGTCCCAATTCCCTCTCATTGCTTCAATAAATTGACGAACTTGATCATTTCCTTCACGATCTTTACTCCCATGGCCAACAAATAGAATTGCTTTCAATCTGTTTCCTCCCCTTTGTTAAACTACAAATCTTGTTTAAAGAGTAGCCTCGTTTAATCTCTCATTCCCAAAATAAATTAATCCCCGCATACCGCTTCTTCAATTTTTATTTTTGGTGTGATATCTTGATACGTAAAACCTTGAACCTGCTTTACACGCTTAAAGAATTTATAAAAGCGTTCATTAGGATAGGCTTTCTCCTTGTATTCTTGGACAATCCGCTCGACAACCCCGACAATATGGTCAGGTGCAATTCCTTCCGCAACGATTTGACCTGGATGTGCATTTCTCCCGGCTGTCTTTGCTCCTAAAAATAAATCAAACGCTCCTTTACGGTACACAATACCAATATCTTCTTTTACAGCTCCATAGCATGCCATGCCACAGCCGTTAACACCAAGTTTTAATTCCTTAGGAAGTTCCATCCCTCCAAGCCTTTCCTGCAGCTTTTCGGCATACGGAATTGCATCTTTCTTGTCACCGTCGCAAAAATCGCAGGCTTTCACGGTTAAAACATCTCCAATCGGAGAAATCAAAAAGTTTGCTTCTGCTAATTTTTTCACTATTTCATCAGGCTTTGAGGTTAAAATTTGAAGCTTTATAGCATGGTCTTGGGTGTATTCCATCACGCCCTCTTCTCCGGCTACTTCCGCAAGAGTGATCATCTGTTTCGGTGTAAACTTTTTATTCGCAACACCAGGACTAACCGAAAGTTCAAAAATCGATTGAATCGGCTGTTTCACGATTAAATTCTTAGAGTATCCTTTGCTTGTTCCAAGAATCATTTGCAATGCTGCTTCTGCCAGCTCTCTCGGAGATTCTTTTCCTGTTTCTGCGGTTGCATTCACCTTAAAGGCGGCTGTTTGAATCTCCATCGGTACCAAATCGTGAGCTTGTTCCAGCGCCCATGGTTCTGCTTCCTTCTGTAAACGCTGATGCGGTTTTAATGACTGTACTGCTTGATTTAATGTATATTTCCGTTGGTATCCGCGCGGTGTAATCATTAAACCATCGTATAAAAAGGTTGAAGAGTTTCCAATTAAAACAGTCGTTAACATCCCAATTTCTTGATCAAGCATCTCCTTTAAATTGGTGATAACCACTTTTTGGCTATCGCGATACGCACTCTTCACTAACCCTACCGGCGTTTCCGGAGAACGATATTTTAAGAGAATTCTTTGTGCTTCTTCAATTTGTCTTGTTCTTCTCCCGCTTTTTGGATTGTAGAGAGCAATGACAAAATCAGCCTGAGCAGCAGCTTCTATTCTTGTTTCGATTAATTCCCATGGTGTTAAATGGTCACTTAAACTAATCGTACATGAGTCATGCATGACGGGCGCGCCCAATAAAGCTGCACAGGAGTTGATCGCGGAAATTCCAGGGATGATCTCGACTTCTACCCCTGAAGCTTGTTCCCACCCTTTTTCAATCAATACTTCATACACGAGACCGGCCATTCCATACACACCGGCATCACCACTAGAAATCACTGCTACGTTTTTTCCTTGTTCCGCCTGTTTTACTGCCTCCTGGGCACGGCTCACTTCTTCCGTCATCCCTGTGCTAACAATTTGCTGCCCGTTTATTAATTCCTCAATCAACTCTACATACGTTTTATAACCAATGATCATGTCACTCTCTTGGATTGCTTCTCTTGCACGTTCAGTAATATGTTTGTGTCCTCCTGGACCAAAACCAATAACAAGCAGCTTTCCTTTCATGTCAAACCCTACCTTTCCAAAATTCAAAGAGTATCGAGATCCACAGCCCTATACAGTAATTACGATGATACACTCCCACTTAACGGTTTCGTTACTCCTTCTACACAGTCTGTTTTTTCGGGCGGCATAAAGCCCTCTTTTTCATATTGATAAATGACGTTGTCTTCTAGGATGCTGCCACTCGCTAAATGCTGCTGTACAATTTTGCTGCCAACTTCCTGAGTCACTTCCTTGTACCAAGTTCCTTCCGGATAGACTATAACAACAGGAGCATCCTTACATCTTCCATTGCAGCGAGTTCTTGTTGTATGGATCATTGTGTCTAAATCCAAATGAGTAATTTCATTGCGAATTGCCTGTGTTGCCTCTTCTCCTCCCTTTCGCATGCAGCTGCTTCCGTTGCAAATGAAAACGTGGTGCTTCGTGCCTATTAAATTCCAAGTAGTCATAAAAACCTCTCCCCCTCTTATTTATGAAAAAAAGCACCCCTACAAAAGTAGGGGTGCAGTGTAGATATAAATACATAATTACAAATTAATAATTGCATTTATTCAGCACTTCCACCTATACGCCCGTAGGTTAAAATGAAGTATTAGGTCAAGGCAGGTCTCCTGACTTAGGATCATCGTTCCATTGCGTCTTCCCAAAAAATTCAGTGACATTTGCAATGGAACTCCTCAATACAGTGGCGGGTACCGTGACGGATTTTCACCGTTCTTCCCTTTTAAGCGCATTTACTTCCTTTTATGCGCGCCTTTTCCTAATCATATTCAATTGGATGATAAGCTTGTTTCTTTATTCATGCTATGTTAATACAGAGTAAGTTAGAATCATTTAAATCCATTTATTTGTTGGAACAAACGCAAAAAATCCGTTCAACAGGAGTTGAACGGATAAAACGTCAGCGGGTGAGAAGTAAAAGTAGACATACTTTTTATCGCAAACGTCCCATCTTCTCAACCCCCGAAGAAATAGAAACTTTAAAAGCTAAGACAGGTCTCCTGACTTGTGTATCTTCCTACTCTAGACCCTTCCGGTATTTAGCACATTTATTAGCAATATACTTATACAGTGGTTTGTCTATTTCGTCCACACTTACAGTTGCGGGGACAGCTCTGGTCTTTCACCAGATTCCCTATTAAGCCGATTGGCATCTTAACCTTTATGTTTATAAAAATATTAATTTTCAATTAACTGTTTAATAACAAATTAAATACTACGCTAACAATGATCATTTATCAAGAGGAATTGTTCTCTTTTATTTCTGAAGCAAACCCAAACTAGGTAAAGAGACTATTGAGTTACGCCACTCTTACGGACAAATTTTCACTTGACCAAGACAATTTTGTCTTTTTTAGCATTGATGTTTTTCTTTACTATAAATTGATTTCTTCTATAGAAAGAGCCCTTTTTTCTTCCTGGTTTTTAGAGGAAGCTGTTTTTCCTTTTTTCCCTATTAAGAGATAATGTAACGGTAAGCAAATCACTAAAAGTATACCAAGAGTGACAAATAATCCATTGTATCCTATTATTGGGACAAAAAGTCCTTGGAGGAAAGGTCCTATCCCTAAACCAATATCCGTAAGAATAAAAAATGTAGATGTTGCTAACCCGATACGATGTGCAGGCGCCGCTTGGACGGCAATCGTTTGCGCACCTGACATATATGTTCCATATCCAATCCCGATGAAAGCAGCAGCTATCAGTAGAACCATACCTATATGTGATTGGCTCAGAACAATCATTCCGATGAAAAAGCAAATAATGGCCGGATACATTGTAGAGCTTGGACCTGCTGTATCAAACCAGCGGCCAGAAAATGGTCTTGTTAGCAGCAGAGCAATCGCATATACGATAAAGAAGAAACTTGCTGCTTCTGTTATATGGTTTTCCTTTGCAAAGAACGTAAGAAAGGATAGAATACCTGAATAACAGAAGGCTGTTATGGTAGCAACAATTGTAATCGGAACAGCCTTTAGTTCTATAAAGTTTGCGAGTTTGAACCCTTTCATTTCTGACGACTGTTCTTTTGTCAATGTAACTTTCGGAACTTTTAAGAAAAGTGATATTCCTAGACTAATAGCTACACAAACTAAGCAAAAGATAAACATGATCATAAAGTTAAATTGTTGGAGGATATACATACCGATAAATGGGCCAATGGCAGCCGCCAATGTCATACTCAAAGCAAAATAGCCGATTCCTTCCCCGCCTCTGGACTTGGGTATGACTTGAGTAATTATTGTTCCTGTTGCAGTACCAGCTATTCCAAATGCAAAACCATGCAATAAACGGTTGGATATTAAAAGCGCAAAGCTGTTAACACCAAAATAAAGAACAGACGAAACAATCATGATTATGATGCCTATTACAAGCAGATTTTTACGACCGATTCTTTCCATGTATCTACCGCCAAACAGACGCCCCACTAGTGCACCAATAACAAAAATACTAGAAGCTAAACCTGCTTGGCTTTCATTTGAATGAAATTCGTTTACTGAAAATACCGAAATAGTTACCATTAATAAATAAAAGGTTAACATTAGAAAGAAATTAGCTGCTGCAACACTAATAAAGTCTTTTGTCCACAATTTCTCTTTCTTCATATACAATCTTCCTCCTCTGATTTCGATTAAATCATGTCCTTGATTTTTTCTCTACTCTACTAATTTCACATTTTATTTTGACTGTCTTTAAATGGTTCGATGTAAAAAGAAAATAAAAAGTAGAAAAAGACACAAAATATTCATAAATTCACTTTAACAAATTTCCCATCATATAAAAAATATATTTATTGTTATAATAATATATATAAAATATATGATTAAGAGGTAGTTATGGTGGATATTAAACAACTGAAGTACTTTAAAACAATCGTAGATGAAGGCAATATCTCGAAGGCAGCAGAAGTTTTACATATGGCACAACCCCCCCTAAGTCAACAACTTAAGCGGTTAGAAAATGAACTTGGAACGATTTTAATCAAACGTTACACCCACCAATGGGAGTTAACTGAAACTGGGAAAACCTTATATAGACATGCTATTCATATGCTCCAAAACATGAAAGGAATAAAACAAGAAATCAAAGAAATTGAAGAAGGAATGCGTGGAAACTTAGCAATTGGGGTTTCTTCCAGTTGTGTGAATTTCCTTCCTAAGAACATTGGTAAGTTTAGAGAAAGCTATCCAAATGTATTTATAAAAATATTGAAAGGAGACTCTTCCTATCTTCAGCAATTACTAATAGAACGAGAGATTGAACTTTCTTTCATGCTTCTACCAATGGCATTTCAGGATTATCGAGTAATAAGCTTGTCTCAGGAGCCGTTTGTTGTAGCAATCCCCTCAAGCTGGAAAAGTCATTTTGTTCATCCTAAAGTCAGTTTAAGGGAATTAAGTTCGTTTCCCTTTCTTATGTTAGGTCCAATGAAAGGATATTCAATGTACGAAAATATTCTAAGTCATTTCAACAAGCATCAGTTCTCTCCAAATATCGTGATGGAGTGTACCGACATTGCTACTTTGCTGACTTTTGTTGCCTCAGGTATCGGAATTTCGATTATCCCCAGGTCAGAAATTTATGTGACCTTTAATCAAGGTATCTCAACCATTGAAATTGAGGATTTATCCCTTTATATTGAACCAGCTATTTTATTTTCAAAAGAGCATCATCTTACAAAAGCTGCAGAACATTTTTTAGAATACTTTTCATGGACTTTACCATACTGAGTAATTGTAGAACCCCTTTTCCTTCAGCATATATCTGTTTTTAATTTTAATTGGAATTTAAAATGGATAGAATTTCCCATATTGCCAAAAATAAATAAAGTGAAATAAACAGGAGGCGGAATAATGGATTCTGAAATGAAGGAAAAATGCGGGGTGTTTGGGGTGTTTAATCACCCTAAAGCAGCAGATTTAACTTATTACGGACTTCATGCACTGCAGCATCGTGGTCAGGAAAGCGCAGGAATTGTCGCCAGTGACGGGGAATCTTTTCGGCATCACCGGGGGATGGGTTTAGTTACCCAAGTATTTTCGCGAAAGATCCTTGATGAACTAAGGGGTGATATGGCAATTGGCCATGTCCGCTATTCTACTTCCGGTGCAAGTCTTCTGCAAAACGCACAGCCACTTGTTTTTAAATATAGCGAGGGAGACTTGGCTGTTGCCCATAATGGTAACCTTGTTAATGCAAAGATTGAGCAAAAAGTGCTGCAGCAGCAGGGTGCCATCTTTCAAACGACAACAGATACAGAAATAATTGCTCACTTACTAGCACGCTCAAGCAAAAAACATTTTTCTGAAGCTGGTCCAGATGTTTTGAAACGGATTGATGGATCATTTGCCCTGCTAATGATGACCCAAAATCAAATGTTAATTGGCTTAGACCGTCATGGATTACGTCCGCTAAGTCTTGGAAAAATTGGTGACTCGATCATTGCTGCTTCAGAAACATGTGCTTTAAACGCGGTCGATGCTAAGTTCTGGAGGGACGTTGAACCTGGTGAATGGCTTCTCGTTGATGAAAATGGAGTTCAAACGGGAAGGTTTGCCGCCAAAGGCGAAATATCCCTTTGTTCATTTGAGTTTGTTTATTTTGCCCGCCCAGATAGTGTGATTCAAGGAAGAAGTGTTTTAGCGATCCGCAAAGAATTAGGACAAATTCTTGCTAGAGAACATCCAACTGAGGCAGATGTTGTCGTGGCCGTTCCCGAATCAAGCGTCCCAGCCGCAATTGGTTTTTCTCAACAATCAGGAATCCCTTATGAAATGGGGATTATCAAAAACCCATACGCAGGTCGCTCCTTTATTGAACCAACACAAGAATTACGGGATTTAGCGGTTCGACTCAAATTAAGCACTGTTCAGGAAATTCTTGAAGGGAAGAGAGTTGTGCTTGTGGATGATTCGATTGTTCGTGGCACGACTAGCAAACGAATTGTCCAGTTGATTCGTCAAGCTGGTGCGAAAGAAGTGCATGTCCGAATTAGTTCGCCAATGGTAAGGAATCCTTGTTTTTATGGTATCGATATGCCGTCAAAGGAAGAACTCTTTGCCAACAAGCATGAACAGGAACAAGCAATGGGACAGGTTATTGGGGCAGATTCATTAGCCTTTTTAAGTACAGAAGGACTATTGGAAGCAGTTGATGTAGATCTTGCGGAGACTAGCAGCCGCTGTATTGCTTGTTTCAGCGGTGCTTACCCAACGAAATTGTATTTGAAATAGCAGGTTTAATTACCCAACTCCAAGCCAACAGGTAAAAAAGGGAAAAAGCGCTGTTTTCTCGCTTTTCCCCTTTTTAAGACAGTTTGGCTATTTCCTATATTTAATAGCTAATCCTTTTAAGAAATTTCTAGCGTACCGATCACCGCACTCTTTATAATTCTTTTGTCCTTCTTTCCTTAATAATGCGCTTAATTCTCCTTTTGTTATACTGACGCCTGCTTTTTCTACTATTTCGAGCATATCCTCACTTGTTAATGCTAGTGCAATTTTCAACTTCTTTAGCAAAACATTATTAACACTTCCATGATCCTTTATAGACATTGCTGGTCTTTCAGGTTGCCCGGGTTTTGATTCTTGTTTTCCTCTTTTAAATATAATCAAGCCATTTAAAAATGACTCGAACATAAAATTATTGCATTTTATATTCTCTTCATCTTCTTCTATATTATCATCATTGCCCACTTCATTTTGGTAACTGTCCTTTGGTTTTGTAAGCATCTTTAGCACTTCATCTTTTGTTACTTCAATGCCACCAAGTTTAAATATCTCTACCATATCTGTATTTTTTATATCTAGCGCATATCTTAATCGTATTAAGATATCATTATTATTCAAACTCAATTGTAACCCTCCTAAATTATTGACTGATTGCACAGCAGTCAATGCGTATTCTCCAAAAAAAGCTAAATTTCAGCCCTTATATATTTTTATATATTTGTAAGCTTTCCCAAAAATTATACGAGCCTATGTGCATACCATTTCTTACCGTTAAATCTCTTTACAAAGATGGTACCTCGAACAACCCATTCGAAAATCATTGCCGCCCAAACACCAATAATACCAAATCCTAAGGTAATTCCTAAAATATAACCGAGTACTACCCGTATCAACCACATAGACAATAGGGATGCAATCGAAGTAAAGTTCGAATCTCCCGCTGCTCTTAATGCTGATGGCATAGTAAAACTTAGTGGAAAGAAAAACGGTTGTGCTATGGCTGACATTAAAATAAGCGTAAATATGGTTGAAATAATTTCATCAGGCGCCTTGAATACTTTCATCATTAATGGAAAAAATGGCAATAATGTAGCTGAAGTAACCACAAAGAGGATCGAAGCAAGTACAGTCAACGATTTAATAAACTTTCTTGCGTCCTCTATGTTCCTTTGTCCGATACACTGTCCAACAACTGTTACAATGCCAATGCCCAGTGCATTAGGTCCTATTTGAAATAACAATACAATAGAATTTGCGATTGCATAAGCTGACATCGCATATGTCCCTAATTGTACGATGAAAGTTTGCGTTAATAGTTTTCCCCCACTGAAAAATAACTGTTCTACAGCAAAGGGAATTCCAATAAACATTACTTTTTTTAAAATTGGAATATCAACCTTCAATGCATTTTTTATTTTGAAACGAATTGTCTCATTGTATCTTATAATATAGATTAATGAAGCTGCCATTCCCAATACTCTTGCTAGAAGAATGGAAATCACTAGACCCTTAACACCCATATTGAAAATCGTAATGAATAATACATTTAGGCAGGTGTTCGTGAAATTCATAAATAATGATAACCTCAAACATGGTCTAGTCTGTCCAACACCTCTTAATGTACCACACACTGCCTGGAATATAGCTATGAACGTATAGGAGATACAACTGCCAACAAGATAGATCTTTGCGTTTTGAAATACATCGGCGTCCGCCTTACCAAATAACATGTTTAAGGTAGGCGTATGAAAAATGATAACCAGCACACTAACCAGAACAGAAAATATCGTAACTGCTGATATGGCTTGTGTTGCTGTTTTGGACACCAACTCTGCATTCCCACTGCCTTTATATTGGGCCACAATAACGGCACCACCTGTTGCCACAGCAATAAATACACCAACCAAGAAAATATTCAACGAATCTACCATACTTACTGCACTGACGGCAGCAACCCCCGCTGAACTAATCATCGCTGTATTTAAAAAACTCATTAAAATTAAAAAGGCTTGGTCTACTAAAATTGGAATAATGATAGCAATAATTTGCTTGTAGTCTATTGATTCTCCAGTTAAATATTTATCTAACCAATAAACAGTATTATGCTTCATATTTAATTCTATTTTATTCATTACACACTCTTCTTCGAAGGATTTTTCCATAATTCTTATCAAATTAATACGCATTATTATACCACTATTACTGAGAGAAACCAGTGGTTTTTTTCATACACAAAAAGCCCAGTCCTGTGGACTGAGCATCTATTTTAAGGTTTGCTTACTCCATAAGCTTTCCCTGCTATTAAACAAGCTTATGAGTGTACCATTTCTTCCCTTTGAATCGCAATTCAAAGATTGTACTGCGGACACCCCATTCAACAATCATGGCCACCCAAACACCGATTATGCCAAATCCTAAAGTAATTCCTAAAATATAACCAAGTATGACCCGCAGTAGCCACATAGACAGTAGAGAGGCAATCGAAGTGAAATTTGAATCTCCTGCTGCTCGTAATGCTGAGGGCAATACAAAGCTTGGTGACCACAAAAATGGTTGGGCAATAGCAGATAGTAAAATCATCGTAAAGATGGTTGGAACAATTTCAGCAGGAGGATTGAACAATTTCATCATTACCGGGAAAAATGGCAATAAAAGCAGCGATGTTGCCAGAAAGAGAATTGAAGAAAGTACGATCAACGATTTAATAAATTTTCTCGCATCGTGAGTGTTTCTTCTCCCTATGGACTGTCCAACAATCGTTACAATGGAAATACTTATTGCATTTGGTCCCATTTGAAATAACAAGGCGATCGAATTAGCGATTGCATATGCTGTCATCGCCAGTGTCCCTAATTGAACAATAAACGTTTGGGTTAAAAGCTTTCCTCCATTAAAAAAGATCTGTTCTGCAGCAAAAGGTAGACCGATAAACATTACTTTCTTTAAAATTGAAAAATCAAATTGCAATGCCTTTTTTATTTGGAAGCGGATCGTCTCATTGTATTTCATTATATAGATTAATGAAGCTATCATTCCCAATACTCTTGCAAGCAGAATGGAAATCACGAGCCCTTTAACACTCATATTCAGAACCGTAATGAACACGACATTTAGAATCGTGTTCGTAACATTCATTAATAATGATAAATTTAGGTACGGCTTTGTCTCTCCGACGCCTCTTAATGCTCCACCCACAGCTTGAAAGATTGCGATGAACGGATAAGAAATGCAGCTGCCAATAAGATAGAGTTTTGCATTTTGAAACACATTTGCTTCTGCTTTTCCAAAAAGAACGTTCAAGACAGGTGTATTAAAAATAATCACGATCACACTGAGCAGTACAGAAAATAGTGTAACGGCAGTTATCGCTTGTGTTGCGGTTTTGGATACCATCTTGATATTCCCGCTGCCTTTATATTGCGCCACAATAACTGTCCCGCCTGTTGCCACTGCAATAAATACATTGACCAAGAAAATATTTAGCGAGTCTACCATACTTACCGCACTGACGGCAGCAACCCCTGCTGAACTAATCATTGCGGTATTTAAAAAACTCATTAAGATTAAGAAGGCTTGGTCGACAAATATTGGAATGATGATCGTGATCATTTGCTTAAAGTCAATCGATTCCCCCGTAAAATATTTATCTAACAACAAAACAGATTTATGTTTCATTTTCAATTCTAATTTATTCATACACTACACTTCTTCGCTGGATTTTGTATATTCAACACTACCTATAAAATTGACACGCATTATTATACCACTATAACTATGAGAAGCCAGTCTTTTTTGATGACTCTGATTATCTCCATCCATGTTTGCACATTACTTAATTTTTGATGGAAAAGTAACACTGATAAAGGTTTTTATTCCAAAGTGGGAATCCGTCAAGATGTTCTAGTAGTAACCACTTTTATTTTCCAAATCGTAATAGAATCTTCTTTTGATAATCCCTTCTTTTCATCACTTTGTTCCAGCAAACATCCAATTTAGATAATAGAATTCCTCATATTTTCTCAATAAAGATAGATAAAAGACATTTTTCAAAGGAAAATGACGACTAAAAGGTTGTAATGATCAAAAGGAATATTACATTTCCTATGGAATTAATAACCAACAGGGAAATAACCCTGGCATCTTTTCGGGAAGGTAGTGATAGTATGACACTAGTTAAGCTGCATCCAAAGGTTCCTGCTCAAGCCGAAACTTCCAATGGAAATGAAACTCAGGAGCCCGTCCGGAAGATCCTCCCTCAGGTTAAGGTAATGACGATGTTTAAAACAACTGGAAAAGTGAAGAGTGAATCCAGAAAGCTGGCACTCAATGGAGAATTAATTTCTAAGCAAGGAAGCAGAGTTTCCAGCTTGATCCGAATACAAATTGAGGAAACCAAGAGAAAAGTTAGAGAATGTTCCCCTGAAGCTCTACAGTTCATAGGTCCAGGTGATCACTAGATAACTTTAATATAGAAAGGAGTGATAAGCGAATCCATTTTCAAAAAACTAAATAGTAAATTAAAAATTTTCATATAAATAAATACTTTTACCCCCTATCATGCGGCCGCATGGTGCAAAAAAAAGCGCTTCTCTACATTGAGGAGCGCTTTCGCGTTTAGAAGCAGGGTCCCGTTCCCTGTTCTCGATCAGCACTTTTTCTGGTCTTACGATGAAACCATCCCTGCCAAATGGTACCTACCCAAATAACAGGTTTTTCGTTTGTAATTGGTAGATCGGTTTAAGACTACTTGTTTGTTTGCATAAAAAATGGAAGTTATATTTTGATCCAAAATACTAGGCTAGACATTAAACACCGGAATAGGCACTGAATGCCCCATCAACAGGAATCACAACCCCATTTACGAAGCCAGAGGCTTCATTGCTAACTAAATATAATAACGTACCGATTAGATCTTGTGCCTCTCCAAAACGATCCATAGGTGTATTTCGAAGAATTTTTTCAGAGCGTTCAGTGTATGATCCATCTTGATTTATTAATAATTTTTCATTTTGTCCTGTAAGGAAGAAACCAGGTGCAATAGCATTTACTCGAATGCCTACTTTTGACATATGCACAGCAAGCCACTGAGTGAAATTGCTCACAGCAGCCTTTGCTGCGCTATAGGCCGGAATTTTCGTTAAAGGAGTAAAGGCATTCATGGATGAAATATTAATAATGGTTGCCCCAGGGCGATTGATCATATCTGAAGCAAATTCTTGTGAAGGCAGCAATGTACCTAAGAAATTCAAGTTGAAAACAAATTGAATGCCCTGAGGGTCTAAATCAAAGAATGTAACCGTGTCATCATGCTTTTCCTGGACATCTTCTGCAAATAAATAATCGTTTGTTGTTGTACCTCCAGGATGATTGCCACCTGCTGCATTGATTAAGATATCAACAGGACCTAGTTTTTCACGAATGACATCATGCGCCGCTTTTAAGCTTTCTTTATTAACGACATCTCCTGCAACACCAATAGCAATACCACCATTTTTTGCAACTTCCGCTGCTTTTGCCTCTGCAATGGTAAGTCTGCGTGCCAAAATAGCTACCTTTGCTCCACATGCAGCCAGCGCATCGACGAATTGCCCAGCAAGTATCCCTGTTCCCCCTGTTACAACAATGACTTTATCCGATAAATCAATTTGAAACGGTAGTTTTATCATCTTGAATTTGCCTCCTAAGTTGTCTCCCGCCATTATCTCTTAATCATTTTAGGTATAATAAAAAAATAGAAAGGATAAAAATACTTATACCACAAAGAAAACTTTCTGTACGTGAGAAATGTTAATCAAAACTATAATCTCGAAATAATATATTTTTAATTCGAGATTATAATAATTCATTTATGTTTCTTCTGTCAATAATGAAATTATTCCTCCAATGATGAAAAACATTCCATTTTCTTTTTTCTTTTGCTACATATAGCGCATGTGTTGTGACCCATTTTGCAGCAGTCTGAGTATTTTTCTATTTATTGGGAGTTTCTTACTAGTAAAAGCCAGGTAATAACCATCCCCCGGCTTTTACTTCACATTAATAAAAAGTTGTCAATATGCTTTAAGTAAGCTTCTTGTAAAGCGGCTGATCCAAGGTATAGAGTCGTCGGTATCTTTCTTCATTTTCAAGTAATTGTTGGTGGTTCCCGGCCATCGTTATTTTTCCTTGATCCATGAATAGAATTCGATCCATCTTCTCCATTCCTGCCAAATGGTGCGTTACCCAAATAATCGTTTTCCCTTTTAACGTATCAAAGATCGTTGCCATCAATTTATTTTCTGTAATCGGATCAAGACCAACAGTTGGTTCATCCATAATGACCACTGGGGTCTTTTGCAACAGAATTCGTGCCAGTGCAATCCTTTGACGCTCTCCACCTGAAAAGCGTTGTCCTGTTTCGTTCATATTTGTGTCATAACCGTTCGGCAGTTCTTTCACCATCTGATGCAGTTGAACCTGCTCTGCTGCGGCAAATACTTCTTCATCTGTTGCATTCGGATTGCCTAGCCTGATGTTATTTAATACAGATGTATGAAATAAGTATGCTTTTTGATTTAAGACCGCCAACATTTTTGGTATTGATAAAGGAACCTCATTGGCCTTCCTTCCATTTAAAAGCACTTCACCGCTGGTTGGTTCTAGGGCTCCCTGGATCAACTTTAAAAGCGTTGATTTGCCGGCACCACTTGGTCCAAGAATGGCAATTTTTTCACCCTGAGCCACTTTTAAACTAAATTCGTTTATCAATAAAGGTTCCGAAGAAAAGTGGAAGGAAACTTTCTTTAATTCAATCGAAACTTCAGAAAAATCTGTTGGGTCATTTTCTTTCTCGTCTATCCACTTTGGTAAATCTTTAGATTCCATGCTTTCAAGACGCTTAATCGAATCTTGATAGGTTGATACATCGCTGATCGCTTCTGCAATCGGTAAAAATGATTCCAATAACGAGAGCATGACAAGCCCAACTGCAGCAATGAAGGTGGCAGCAATTTCCCCACCCTGTGCCATCCCATCAGCCCAATAGATTGCAACAATGACGATTGCTCCAAGTACCAGTTGGTTAAAAACAGCCCTCCAATTTACAAAAGAATGGATCTTTGTTTCAAGGCGCAGCAATTTTTGCTGCTGATTTTCATAACGCTGGATAAAATCCAAGTACCTCCCGCTAAAGAGCCAATCACTAATTCCAAAGACAGCATCGGTAAACTGCTGATAAAGTTGGTGTCTTCTTCGCTTTAATTTTTCATTTTTCGCTTTCATATATATAAATGAAAGAATCGGTCCTACAAAGATCAGAAATCCAATTAAGACCGCTAAAAGAATCCCAAATGGAACTGAGAATCTACCAGCCCAAATAATGATCACAGTATAAATAACAAGTGAAACAATCGATGGGAATAGGGTTTTTAAATAAAAGTCCTGTAAGTGTTCAATGTCGTCCGCAAGAACACCAAGGAGATCACCCGTTAAAAAACGGGATCTTAATAAAATGGCTTGAGGTTCAAGCACTTTATATAAACGGACCCGCATATCGGATAAAATTGTCAAAACGAATTGATGACCTGTCAATCTTTCGATATAGCTTAAGACCGCTCGGCCAATACCAAAGGTGCGAACGCCAACAATCGGCACATAAACCATTAAGATCGATTCCGGCCGCGTCGAAGCTTTTGAAATTAAGTAACCGGAAGTAAACATTAATCCTCCACCAAAAAGGATCGTGAGTCCGCCGAGAAAAATGGCCAGCATAAACAAACCGCGATTTTGCTTTAAATAGGGGATGATCCATTTTTCCTTGTCCATTAAATCCCCTCCAATTGCGTCTTGACAAGTTGATAATAGAAACCGTGTTTTTCCATTAATTGGTCATGTGTCCCAATTTCAACTAGTTCACCGTGCTCTAAAACCAAAATTTGATCCATATCCAGCATCCAATGGAGCCGATGGGTTGCAAAGAAAACCAATTTTCCTGCAAACAATTGCAGCATCGTTTCTTTTAAATCGTATTCGGTTTCAATATCTAAATGGGCTGTCGGTTCATCTAACAAAAGAATCGGCCGGTTACCTAAAAACGCCCGGGCAATCGCCATCCGCTGTTCCTGTCCCCCGCTTAGTGTTCGCCCTCCTTCGCCAACCTTCGTATTCAAGCCATCTGGCAATGCTTTAATAACCTCGGTCAGGCCCGCAGCCTGTGCAGCGGCTTTGACGTCCTGCTCCGTTGCATTTGGGTGATAAAAACAGATATTGTTAAAAATGGTATTGGAAAAGAGGTAAGGGTGCTGAGGGATATAAGTTACTTGCTTTTGCCAATCCTCCTGCAGGAGGGACTCAAATTTTCCATCAATCAGAAATTCGCCCTTCGTAGGAACTAAAAATCCACTTAATAGATCAACTAAGGTAGATTTGCCGGCACCACTTGCGCCAATGATCCCGACCTTCTTCGTCCCTGTAATGGTAAAATCGATATGCTTCAAGCCATTATCGTTGTTATCAACAAATCGTAAATCCATATCCTTTACAGAGAATACACTCGTTGATTTCCAAGCTGGAATGGGTTCTTTGCTTGGTCCAATAAACTCCTTTTGGAGGATCTCCTGTATTTTTTTACCCGCCTCTTTTCCATCAAGCGTGGCATGATAATCAGCCCCAACCTCGCGAATCGGCAAAAAATATTCTGGAGCCAGGATAAGAATCGTTAAGGCAGGTTTCAGGTCCATTGTCCCATTAATTAATCCGATGCCAAGAAAAACAGCGACAGTTGCAATCGAGAGCATCGTGAAGAAATCGAGCGCAAACGTTGATAAAAAAGCAATCCGCAGTGTAGCCATCACAGCTTTTCGATATCGTTCACTTACGAAACTTATTTTTTCTATATGCTTACGGCTAAGCCCTAAATACGTAAGCGTCTCTAAGCCTCTTAAAGAGTCAACAAAATGATTAGAAAGCATTTGATAGGATTCGTACTGTCGGTTTGCTTTCTCTTTTGCTGCCAACCCAAGCAGAATCATAAATACAATCAAGATCGGAAAGGCAATGATTAAAATCAGGGCGGAACGGATATTTTCAAAAAGAATGAAAAGGCAAACCATTGCTGGTATAAAGGCGGTATTCATTAATTTTGGTAAAAACAGCTCCAAATAATGGCGAAACTTCATTGTGCCTTCCATAATGAGCGTGACCGTCTGGCCGGATCCTTCCTCTGTGACAAATCGCGGTCCCAGTTGAAAGATCTTTTTCAAAACAGATTCTCTTAAATTGACACTGGTGGTAACTGCAAACCTGTAAGCAATCTTATTTTTCAAAAATGTAAGTACTTGGCGAATCACGAGGGCAAGAAAGAAAAAGGCCAATTCTTTCGTGACAGTACGAAACAAATCTCCCCCAAAAAGGGAGGAGATTGAATCTGCCAAAAAATAGGCCTGAATAATAATCGTAAAGCCTTGAAGTACTGTTAATACTGCCAGGCCTGCAAGTACCGGTTTTATTCCCGTGTAAGAGAACAATGACTTATCCATTAGTATGTTAGATGCTCCTTATCTGTTACTCGTTTTCTAAAGATATAATAGCTCCATACTGTATATCCCAAAACAAATGGTAAGATCGTTACAGCGACAATTGTCATAACTTTTAAGGAGTATGCCCCACTTGCAGCGTTATACACAGTTAAATCAAATGCTTTATTAATCGAACTAACCATGACCCTTGGGAAAAGGCCGACAAAAATCGCTGAAACTGTGAATGCCAGGCCGAGGCCGGACATCGTAAAGGCTAGCCCCTCCTTTTTTTGTGAAATAAAGGTATAGGACATTACATAGACCAGTACAATCAAAGCGACAAGGATCAGTTCAGGAACGAGGCGTACTTCAAAAATATCAGTCATTGTCCAGGATAATCCAACAAAGACGACGAGTGCACCCAAAACTGCAAGAACTACTTTTTTTGCTAAGGCTGCTGACCGTTTTCGAAGCTCCCCTTCCGTTTTCAAGGTTAGGAAGTTTAAACCATGCAAAAAGCATAACAAGGTGACCGTTACCCCTCCCCATAAGGAATAGACGTTAATAAAATCAGTGAATCCAGCTGTCATGTTCATGTCTTTGTGAATGGGCATTCCCTTCAGTAGACTAGTAAATAAAACACCTAGTAAGAACGGAGGTAACAAGCTCCCAAAAAAGAGAGCCCAATCCCAAATATTTGTCCAGCGGGCACTGGGAACCTTGCTGCGGAATTCAAATGAAACACCGCGGGCAATTAAACAAAGTAAGACTGCTAATAATGGCAAATAGTATCCACTGAACATCGTTGCATACCAATTTGGGAAAGCAGCAAAAATAGCACCGCCTCCAGTTAAGAGCCACACTTCATTTGCATCCCAAACAGGCCCAATTGCATTGACCATGACCGAACGTTCAGTCTGAGTGCGTGCCAAAAACCGAGTTGACATACCTACACCAAAATCAAAGCCTTCAAGAAAGAAGAAACCGATAAAGACAATGGCAATTAAAACAAACCATAATTCACTTAATTCCATCCTAAGCACCTACCTTATTAAATGGATCTATCGTTTTATTTGAATCAATCGCTTGATGTGCTATAGGACCCCTTTTTATTTCACGAATCATTAAATAAACCATGACAATGGCCAGAACAGTAAAAATTAGCACATATAGGATGATTGAAAGTAAAATGCTGCCTGCCGAAACATTTGGTGAAACCGAATTTGCAGTTGTCATAAGGCCAAAAACAGTCCACGGCTGACGGCCCACTTCTGTCATAACCCATCCAAACGTATTTGCTAGGAACGGAAAGGAAATTGCCGGAGGTAAAAATCTCAAGAATAGCTTGCTCTGTTCAAGTCTCCCTTTCTTCCATAGATATAAACCGATGATCGATAATAAAATCATGCCCACACCAAAGCCGATCATTAACCGGAAACTCCAGTACGTTGTTTTAACCGGTGGAATGTAGTTCGTCCCTTTTCCAACTTTCCCATCATATTTCACCGCATACTCTTTTTGAAGTGTCTCCATTCCCTTTAAGCTTCCTCCAAATTTCGAATACGATAAAAAGCTCAATGCATATGGGATGTTCAGTTCAAACTTATTTTCTTTTTTGGCTGAATCAATGACCGCAAACGCTGACCATGGTGCCGGATCTGCTGTATCCTGCCAGATGCCTTCAGCAGCAGCCATTTTCATCGGCTGTGTTTTTACTAAATATTGAGCTTGGCCGTGGCCGCTTAATGCTGTACCGATGCTGCCAATCAATCCAATGATTAACGCTAACTTCAGTGATTTTTGATAAAATTCAATATGTCTTTTCTTTAACAAATTATAGCCGCTAATTCCCGCTGTGAAGAAAGCTCCTGCACATAAGGCCCCTGTCATAACATGAGGAAATTCAACCCACAGTTGACCGTTTTTGATAAGAGCGAAAAAATCATTCATTTCTGCCCGGCCGTTATTGATAGCAAATCCGACTGGAACCTGCATAAATGAATTGGCTGTTAAGATCCAGAACCCTGAAAGAATGGTTCCGATGGAAACAAGCCAAATGCAAGCTAAATGCACTTTTTTAGATAAGCGCTCCCAGCCAAAAATCCACAATCCGATAAAGGTTGACTCCATAAAGAAAGCAAGCAGTGCCTCTATCGCAAGTGGAGCGCCAAAAACGTCGCCAACAAATCTTGAATAATCAGACCAGTTCATACCAAATTGGAATTCTTGAATAATACCAGTTACAACTCCAACCGCAAAGTTGATTAAAAACAAGTGGCCCCAAAATTTAGCCATTTTTTTGTAGATTTCTTTTTTCTTCGCAACATACAGCGTTTCCATTAAAGCAACCATAAAAACAAGGCCGATTGAAAGTGGCACAAAGAAAAAGTGGTAAATCGTAGTTACAGCAAACTGTGTTCTTGCCAACAATACTTGATCCAAAATCATTTCCTCCCTAGACATTTTTAAATGCTTTATGTGATTAAGTTATGTTCACTAATTCACAAAGTATAATCGTTTGGATATGTTCATCAATTCACAAATAAAAGTTGAGTAAATGTTAAATCCAATAATAAATAATCGCATGCAACGCAGACTTTTTAACAAGTACTAAACAAAAACAATTTTTAATTTAAATTTGATACTAATTACAAATACACTAATTATAGTATCAAATATTCATAAATTAATTCGGCTGCTTTTTGTCGAACTTATGACACTTTTATGATCGATATAAACAGCAAATCTAAATGTACAAACTCCATTGTTTTCATTTTCTGAAAAAATCAGTTCTAGACAAGATTTTATTGAGACTACTTATCATTTTACTTTACTTTTTTAAAGAACTTATTAGATTCAATAAAAAAATCAAGGGTAAATGTCACATTTAAACGTTTTCGAAAACGCAGAACAATTTTTATAAAAAAATATTGCAATTAGAAAATAAAATCTTATTGAACACTGTTTTCAATAAGATTCCCCTTGCATTAAAGTTCCTAATCTTTTGTGTCCCATTGGGCAAAATAAGACGAGATAGCTATTATTTTAAGAAGGAAGTGAATGGGATATGAATGAAAACACGCCTGAGGAGCTTGTCCAAATTGAACAAAAAGCGAAGGAAAATCACGAAGCTAAGGAAAAACAAGGTAATCCTGTTGTAAAAGCACAAAAACAAATCTCATCCCAAAGAACAGTAGGGGTTTATTCACCACAACAAGAGTAAAATTACGGCTTAGATGGCAGGAAATCATGTTCACATACCATTAACAAGGGTAATGAAGAATTTTGCATTTTCCATAATCGTCCTCTATCAGCAGCGGAGAAAACGAAAGAATGTCAGTCCTCTGTGTTGTGCTCTTACACAACGGGGGACTGACCTATTTATTTGTTTAATTATTTTTCTCCTTCTCAGTAACTTTTTCGAAAGGCTCTTCTGAAAATTCAGTTACTAAACTTGGTTTAACATTCCGGGTATGTAATCTTTTTTTAGTTGTAATAGTTGCTTTAGAGTTGGTGCGAAACCTCATTGCTACATAAATAAATGTATAAAAAATAACCATTACGATTCCTGTTATAAGACCTGTACCCTGTCCCGGAATAAACGGCATACTCATTAATATAATAATCATGCTTATTAAAGCAATCCAAGAAGTAAACGGATACCCAGGCATTTGACACTTTCCTTCTGAAGGACAGCCGTTCCTTTTGCGAAAGCGTATATGACTTGCAATAATAATTGCATAAGTAAACAGCAAAGCAAATCCACCAGAAGTGATCAAAACCAAAAAAACTCTTGGAAACAACAGGCCAAGTCCTAATCCGACAAGCATGGCAAGGCCAGAAAATAATATACCACGATAAGGGACCTCTCGTTCATCTTTCAGCCACCTCGGAGCATGTCCTTCATTTGTAAGCGACCTTATCATTCTCCCTAGTCCAAATATGGCTGCACGCATTGCCGAAAGAATCGCCGTAATCAATACAAGATTTATCACCGTACCAGCCCAGCCAATCCCCCACCGATCCAACGAGGCGACCATCGGACTTATATTTTCATTAAGACTCGCTGTCGGAATCAGTGGAAGGAGGACAGCAGCATAGAGTATATACAATCCGACAAGCGATATACTGTATAACGGATCGCTTTAGGAATGGTTTTTCTAGGATTTTCTCCCTCCGAAGCGGCCAAACTAATGACTTCAAAACCTGCATAGGCAAAAATAACGAGCAGCATAATCCCTGCAATATCCTTTATCCCACCTGGCATTAAAGGCTCATTGCCCAACTCACCTGTACCGACAGCTGAGGTTCCTGGAAATACTCCAAAAATTAATACCAATGCTGTAATGATAAAAAAACAATCGTGAAAAATTTTATTCCCGATAGACCGCTTTCTAGCTTCCCGAGCTTATCAGCACCAAATAGATTCAGGAGCGTAACCCCAATAATGATCAAGCTTTCCAGTATTGCTATTGATATATTGGGAAACCATACGCGGAGCAAAGTGGAGATTGCTGTCGCTTCACTTGACATGGAGAGAACAATTCCTGTCCAATACATCCACCCGGTAACGAAGCCAGCCCCTACACCTAATTGTTGGGCTCTTTATGCTTTGTCTAAGATGACGGTGGCTTATCCGACTGTGGGATCATTTAGTACTTTCCTCTAGAATGCATTTTTTCAAAGCAGAATCGTTTACTAAATTTGAGTAATAATATCTTTAACATTACTTTACTAAGCGTCTACGTTACTGAACATGCTTGTAAAGGAGGAACAGGGGTTTCTAGAAAGCTTCTATGTTACCGAACATGGTTGAAAAGAAGGGACAGGGGAACCTAGAGAGCGTCTACGTTACCGAATAAACTTGAAAAGAAGGAACAGGGGAACCTAGAGAGCGTCTACGTGACCGAACATACTTGAATAGAAGGAACAGGGGAACCTAGAGAGCGTCTACGTTACCGAATAAGCTTGAATAGAAGGAACAAGTTACCTCTGCAAATGGAGTATACGTTACCCGGATTTGAGTTTTATTATATGGAAAGGTTTAGACCCCTTTCTGATTCAAATTCATGAGGAAATTATCGGCAAACAAAATAGCCCTTAACACAAAAACACCTCAACTTGAAGAACTCCAAGAATGAGGTGCTTTTATTAAAGGCTTTTATCCCAATATGAATTTTAACTCTTACTCTCGTGTATAAAGTAAAGGAATCTCTACCTATTGGAACTTACTTCTTCCTTCTGAAGCCGATCCGGCTTTCTTTTTTTTACTTGTTCTGTAACTTCCTCGTCCCAAGCGATGGTAACATCCCCAGTTGTCACAAATGTCTGGCATCCAAGACGATACCCTTTTTCCAACCATTCCTCACCTAACTTTCTTCTCTCTTGTATTTTAACTTTATCTAAATACTCCGCACCCTCTTCGGTCTTAAAGACACATGAACCGCAAATACCTCCTCCACAACGGTTCGGAAGCTCACCATCATAGCGAAGTGACATTCTTAAAACATTTGAATCAGTAGGGACCTCGAACTGTTTATTGCTATTTATAAAACGAATATTTGGCATAAAGAATTCCCCCTTAAAATCATCTTCTTGGTATACAATATATAATAATTTGAATATTACGACAATAGAAAGTATTCAAATTATTCTTATTTGCTCTCTATTGGAAGCTTGAGAAAGTATTAAGTTTTAAACCAACACTGATGTATCTAGACAGAGATTGATATAAATAAAACAGGCTACCTATACTATAGCGGCCTGCTTTAATTTTTTCTTTTATTTTTCACCATTTTTAAACTCTCGATATAGGTGAAATATGCCTTTTTAGAGTTTTCTATATGAATTCTCATTAAATACTCAGCAATTTCTACGTCCTTATCACGAAGTGCCTTCATAATTTCTATATGTTCCTTTAATGATTCTTTCCTTCTGCCTGGTGTCTCATAACCCATATTTGCTGCCATATGAATATAGTCGTTTAGACCGGAAAGAATTTCATATAATTTAGGACTTTTCGACGCTTCATAAATCAAGTGATTCATTTGAATGTGCTCAATATTAAAGCTTTCTTCGGCTTGTTCTTCCAATGCCCTTAATTCTTTAATTTTTTGGTCCAATATTTGTTGGGTTTCGTGATCCATTTTTTGAGCTGCTAATTTTACCGCAAGCACCTCCAAGGAAGACAAAATCGTAAATACCTCAATTACTTCATTTTCAGAAATATTAGATACAACGACACCTTTTCTAGGCACCGTTTTTACAAACCCTTGAGTTTCCAACCGAAACAACGCTTCCCGAATAGGCGTACGACTAATTTTCAATTTTGTTGCAAGCTCTCTTTCAATGAGTCTGTCTCCAGCTTGAAACTCACCCTCAAGGATATTTTTCTTTAAATATAGGTATGCATGTTCTCTAATTGATAATAGATTTTTTTCCTCCCAAGTTATTTCCATCACTACACCTACTATTTATAAAATGTTTTTTTGAATGCTATAAATCTTTTTGAGCTTAGGATAAAAAGAGTCCACCATAAAATAACGCACCAATAATTACAAAAGAAGGATGAACTTTAAACTTACTTAAAGTCAAATAGCTGAGAAAAGCCAGCAGGACAAGGTGAATTGCACCACTTTTTTCAAAGGCTGAGAAAAAGAACTGGTAGGCCATTACGGCAAGCAATACAAAAATGATCGGCTGTACTGATTTTGTCATTAGTTTAACTCGGGGTGAATCTTTAAATAAATTTACAAATTTAAGCAATATGATAACTGCCAAAGCGGAAGGAAGAATGGTTGCAGCTAATGCTACGATTGCTCCGGGAATTCCGCCCAGCTGATAACCTATAAAACCGCCCATTTTTGTTGCAATCGGTCCCGGTAAAGCGTTCGCAATCGCTAATACGTTACTAAATTCAGATAAACTCATCCAATGATAATGATTGACAACATCATTTTGAATTAAAGGAATGATGGCAGGACCGCCTCCATACCCCAGTAAATTCGAAATTAAAAACGATAAAAATAGATTCCAATAGATCATGAGCTTTTCTCCTTCATTTGAATCACCTTTCCAGGCGAACCTTTGGAAAACTTTTCTTTACGAGCCGCAATGAAAAATGCAGAAACGAGAAATGCAGCAATTACTATGCCTGGATGCAATCCAATAAATTGAACAACAATTAAAGAAACAACGGATAATAAGAGCATTTTCGATAAACCTAACCCCTTGTGGCCTTTTTGGTAGAAACGATAGGCCATTTCTGCAAGCATATATCCCACCACTGGAGTAACACCCTGAACCATCCCACTCACAATTGGAGAGTTCCGGAACCTATACAGCACCCCTAACAATGCAAGCATCGCAATAATAGACGGAAGAACGTGGGCCAATATTGCTACCGCTGCACCTAGGCCCCCTTTTACTTTGTAACCAACATAAGCTGCCATTTTTGTTGCAATCGGTCCAGGTAATGTATTTGCCAGAGCTAAAATTTCTCCAAACTCTTCCTCTGTTACCCACTTATATTTTTGAACAGCCTCAAATTCAATCAACGGTATCGTCGAAGGTCCTCCCCCATAGCCTGTAACACCCGTTCGGGCAAATCCAACTGCTAATTCAACATAGGGTTTCAATCGATTCTCCCCTTTCTAAAAAAACAACCATTTACTCACTCTAATTTGATACAATATGAACTTACGTAAATTTATTTTCATCGAGACCTCATTTAGAACAAATGAGGTCCTAGATCATTCTAAAATATGCCTATTTTTTTATATCTGCTTCTGTGATTACTTCCAGTCCTTTTCCTTCTAAATGCTTTTGTAACGCCTTCAACGCCGCTGTTCCTATTGCGGTATCCTGCTCACCATTTCCGCCGCTTACACCAATTCCACCAACCACCTCACTATTTACAACAATTGGGAAACCACCAACAAAAATAGCGAATTTCCCTGGAAGCATCTGTTGGATTCCAAATGCTTCATTTCCAGGAAGCGCCGGACCGTTCGGCTCCTTATTAAATAAATGGGTAGACCGTTTATGACCTGCAGCTGTGTACGCTTTTGCAATGGAAATTTCCGGTCCGGTAATGCGTGCCCCATTCATTCTTTCAAGTGCAAGAAGGTTTCCCCCCTCATCCACAACAGCAATTGTTTCAAGCACATTGATTTCCTCTGATTTTTTCTTAGCTGCTTCAATCATTAATTTTGCTTCTGCTAATTCTAATTTTAAGATTGATTTCATATTATTCTCCTCGATGATTTCTTATTTCGTCTAGCTACGCCGCATAGGAAGTGCTAGTGCCGACGTTGCCGCCAGGACGGCGGCACATTGAGCCGGCCAGCGCCCAGAGATCATTGTACTAAACAGGCACTTCCGCTTTTGTCATTTAATAGCCAATGTAGACTGTTTTTAGTTGTGTAAAAAATTCCAAGCCGACTCTTCCTGATTCGCGGAATGTGGATGTACTTGATTTTTTCAAGCCGCCAAAAGGAGCATTAATTAAGTTCCCAGTCGTTGTGCGATTTACCTTCACAGTCCCGGCTTGGATGTCTTTCGTAAATCGATTTGCAATTTTCAGATTATTTGTAACAATCGAAGCCGACAATCCATATTCCACCTCGTTTGCAACCTTGATCGCTTCTTCATATGAATCTACTTCTAATACAGCCACAACTGGACCAAAAATCTCTTCCTTAGCAATACGATGATCAGGTTTAACATTGGTAAAGATTGCTGGCTGTATGTAAAAGCCATGATGGAATTCCCCAGCTGTCAGCCGCTCACCGCCATAAGTTAAAGTGGCTCCATCTTCTTTGCCGAATTCAATATACTTTAAGACATTTTTCAGTTGTTTTTCATTCGCTAGTGGACCGATCTTTACTCCCTCTTCAAAGCCATTTCCGATTTTAAGGGAGCTTGTTTTTTCAATTAGTTTTTCAATAAACTGTTCCTTCACATTTTTCATGACAATTACCCTGCTTGTGCCGGTACAGGCTTGCCCTGATAAGGAAAATCCACCGTTTACTGTTAAGTCAGCAGCTAAGTCGATATCCCCATCATCCATGACAATTATCGGATTTTTTCCTCCCAGCTCCATCTGCGTCCGTGTGGTAAAAGAAGACTTTTTGTGGATATCTTCACCTGCTGCCGTCGATCCAGTAAAAGTAATCGCCCTAACAGCAGGATGGGATACCAAAAGATCTCCTACTTCAGAAGCTTTTCCCGTTACAAAATTTATGACGCCTTTAGGAATACCAGCCTGATGCAATGCCTCAACTAGACGTAAAGCGATTAGCGGAGTATCCGATGAAGGTTTAAAAACAACCGTGTTTCCCGTAATTAAAGCTGGTGCAATTTTTCTGGCAGGAATAGAAAGTGGAAAGTTCCATGGAGTAATCACACTTACAACTCCAATTGGTTCTCTTTCCGTTACGACTTTCATGTTTGGATCATCATTTGGAAAGGTTTCCCCTGTAAGAGTTTGTCCTTCCACTGCATAAAATCGAAGCGTTTGTGCCGAGCGAATCACTTCATTCCTAGCATCATTGATGTGCTTTCCTTCTTCCCTTGTTAATTCTTCCGCGTATTGACCAGCATTTTGTTCCAAAATATCGGCCGCTTTATTTAGGATGGAAGCCCGTTTAGATGGGGCTGTTTTCGCCCAGTTTGGAAAAGCGTTATTCGCTGCGTTAATTGCTAATTTTACATCCTGTTCATTCGAAGCTTGAAATACCCCGACAATGTCATCTGTATTTGCAGGGTTAACACTATACATCAGTTTATTACTTGCCGATTCCTGCCATTCACCATCAATAAAGTTTTTGAACGTCACAAGTTCTGTAGTTAACAACCAATCACCTTTTTCCATTATTTCTTTTTTTTAATACTGAATCTACTACTATCCTATTTAAGTAAAAACGGGCCGTCACTTTCAACCTCGATCCTACAAGATTTATTTGACGGCCTGATAAGGAGATGGTTCATTAGGAAGTTATATATCTGAATCAGTAAGATGATTTCGTCACTTTAGTTCTTTATTGAGATTATTAAACTAAAGTTCCAAGATCCTGCTCAAGATATTCTCTCCAAAGTCCATCCATGTACATCCGGCGCATTTTCGCACCTACACGGACAATTTCCAAACAGCGTTGCTGTAATTCAGGAGTATCAGCGTGGTCAAGAACAATTTTGTAACCGCGTTCACCATGAATTTCATCTGAAACGATGTGTAAATCGAAGAACTCAATTTCTTCATCTGTAAATCCATATTGTGCTCTTAAAGCGGGAGTCTGCTTCCGGTAAATATCAGGTACTTGAGATTCTAGCCCAACAACAAGTGCAGCTGTGGCAACAACGAAATGTTCACGAGCAGCAACAGCATAACACCAGCTTTGAAGACCTAAAGTAGTTGTAGCCATATTATCTGGATTCGTTACTCGTTCACGAGTGGTCCCACATGCTTCCGCAAAACGAATTAGTAAATCAGTATGCCGATCTGCGGCAATTTCTTCTTCATACATATTTGATAGGATAAAGTCTTTAGCAGCTTCATATTTTTGTTGATTTGGAGTGTTGTGGTAAATATACGCTAAGTAGTCAGCGAAAGGTCCTACATAGTGGTAATGGTTCTCAGCCCATCTTGCGAAGTGTTCTCTTTCAAGTTTTCCTTCAGCCCAAGCTAATGTAAATGGAGCCTTTTGACTATGGTTTCCTTTAATTGCTTCCTCTAACTGTTTACGAAATTCATCCTTTGATAATAATTCTACCATTCTAAATCTCCTCCTATGTCTTTAATTGATTTTTCGTCGCATCTGGCATTTGATATTTTGTATACCATACTAACTTAAAAATAAAAGATTGTTTTGTCTTCAACAGCCTTTTTTTCTAAGATATTATGTATTTGGTATACCGTTATTGATATATTATCTTAACTTTTCCACTTTGTAAATGGTGTTTTTTGAATTTTTTAAATATTTTTAATTTAATAAGAAACATCTACTTTTAAGTTTAAGAGTTTACTAAGTTCTTCAGTAAGGTTCTCCAAAGCTTCATCAACAATTTCACGGCCAATATCTCTGCTGGCCTTTGTGGCGTCCCCAATACACCCGTTTTGAGTCATTTCTTCATAGTAATAAAACCCCTGGATGGCTTTTCCCGGCCTAAGCTGCTTCCACCTTCCCTCTTCCTGAATATCACCTTTTTCAAGTTCATCAACCCGGACAATTTCCGGTGCTAAATACAGTGCTTCGGAAACTTCCCGTTCGCAGCTGTGGCCAAATAATGGCGACTTGATAAGGTTCTCGAATGATTTTTTTGCAGATGCTGTGGTTTTCGCGTAGTAAATATCTACCTCCAATTCTTGTGTTAACATCGCTGATGCAACATTTAAAGTAGATTGATTCCCCCCGTGTGAATTAAGTAATAAAAACTTATGAATACCATGATGTTTTAAAGATGAAATCACATCTTTTAGAATCGCAATAAGCGTCGTAGGCTGTAGTGAAATCGTCCCTGGAAAATTCAAATGGTGCGGAGAAATCCCCATATTAATAGTTGGTGTAACCCATACAAATGGAAACATTCTTTGCCCTAGTTTTTTGGCCATTCTTTCCGCAAGAACAGCATCACAGCTTTCTACCATATGTGGACCATGTTGTTCATGGGCTCCAATTGGGATGATTGCAAGCTGAACTGTAGATAACGAATCTTTAACTTCTTTCCATGTCATACTTGTTAAATCATAACAATTCAATAAAACTCACCTCTTTATTTGATTGTACTTTGTATACCAATAAAGTTTAAAAATAAATAGCTACAATGTTTGAATAGCTGATTTCTTTTTAGGAGCTAGGATTGCAATATTTTCTTGTGAAATTTCAATATCTTGCTGAATCGTTAATTGACAGGTCAAACGATAACCATCATTTACCTTCTCACCCAGCATTTTTACTTCCTTCCAATTCGGGGCTGCTAATGCTTCTGCACCGTTTACCACTTGACAGGTGCATTTTGTACACCGCCCCATTCCGCATCCATACTTAAGCTTTGGAAATTGACGAATACCAGCCAGTACGACTAAGTTGGCATTTTCTTTAACTTCTTGTTCAACTATAGATCCATCAATATGAAGAATAACCTTTGGCATAAAATTCCCCTTCCATTATTCAGAAAATTTTGATATTTTTACTGATTATACAATCTTTTCTGTTAAGAAGCAATCGAGATATTTTATTTTGTGGGAAAATTTTATTTTAAATTGACTAATTCTTCTTGACCAGCCCTTTAAGTTTCTACTTAAATGATTGTTATTCGCATAACTATTAGAATATTCCGAATAATATATTGAATATTTACTTAATTTAATATAAAATACTAATCAATAGTTTGGTATACAATGTTCCTAAAGGAGGATAGAGAAAATCATTAATAAAGAAGCACACTTCCCATCACCAATTTTTGCTTTCAGTTCTTTATTAATTCTATTTGTTTAGGGTCAAGAAAAAAGAAAAACAGCCAAATTTAAGGAGGAAGCAGTTTGGAAAAATATATTGTGTTAACGAATAAAGATACTTTCAAGACAATTCTTCAGAATGATGGGTTTGGACCTGTTGAAACCTACGATTTTTATTTTTTTGAAAATTTAAAGGCTTCCTACACGATTGCAAAAGTACTAGATGAGAATAGTAAAATTCAATTGATTGAAGAATTTGAAGGAAAAGAATATATTAACAATATTGGAGTTAAATTTTTTGAAAAGTTTGAAACTATTGAAGAAGCACGTGAGGAGTTACATGAAATCGTAAGAGCGTCAGGTAATAGTGAAGATTCGATCAATTCTAAACTCGTAAAGTCCGAACTTCCTGTTTAAAAGAAAAGCACACTTTTAGTAAGTTCACTTTAACTGGGTAGAGAAGTTAGACATTGATTACCTTCCTTCAAAGCTATCAATTGGGGTTCTTTTAATAAAAAAGGCCGGAGAGGAAGCATGATCTCTCCGGTTTTTGTATGATAAACATGTTAGATTGACAAGCATTGAAAATTAAAATTTGAGTATTTTTCTTAGGGTAGCTAATTTCTTTTCAGCTTTTTTAGCTGCTTTATCGGAGCCAAATAAAAAGTTTAACATATAAATTCCTCCCGTATACTAAGTTATTTCTTACTTTCATTGTATGATGAGATTAATAAAATTACAAGCACATTGTATACCAAATACCAAAATTACAGAGAAAATGTGGCTAAATTATGAAAGTTTTACTAGATATCAGCATGTTTGGTATACCATATTAGATAAAGGCAGGTGTTGATATGCTGAGAGTTATGCTTTTTTTAGTGATTTTATTGTATGTACTATCGGTGCTTTTCCCTCAACTAAATATTGGGGTTATTTTATCCATTTTAAGTCTTACTATTGTACTATGTACATTGTTCAATGCAAAACGATTTGTTCGAATATTGGGAAGCAGCTTTTTGATGCTTGGTTTGCTATTACTTTGGACAAGCGGAGCTCCTTGGCATCAATACATTCTTTCCTTTGGCCCAATGCTTGACTTGCTCACCATGTTTACGTTAGTCCCTATTTTAGGAATCCCCATTAAGATAGGTGGATACAGTGGTGGAATTCAAACAATCATCCAAAATAAAGTGAGGACCTCTGGACAGCTTTATATAATAACTTCTGGCTTTTCCTATTTTTTCAGTATTTTCATGAATCTGGCAACATTGCCAATGACCTACTACTCTATAAGGCCTTCATTAAATGTAATTCCTGTACAGAATAAAGAACGATTCATGAGCAGAGCCATTACTAGAGGTTTTGCGATGCCTTTACTATGGGCACCTGTTACCCCGATTGTTGGGATTGTTATTACGATGACTGGTGTGAGCTGGGTTTCTATCCTTCCATTTGTTGTCCCATTAAGCATAGTCGGAATGGGATTGGATTGGTTCATAGGATCACGTCAATCAAAAATAATGATCAAAAACCAAAAGAGCATATCCGCCCAAGAAATGGCTGCAACAATTGAACCTAGTCAAATCAGCCGCTCTGGCAGAGTCTTTCAAATTCTTCTGGCTATCATTATTTTCAATGTTGTTATTTCATTGGTAGAGAAAAGTTTTCCTTACCCCTTCTTATTTCTTGTATCCTTACTGGTCATCCCATTTGCTTTTACATGGTCGATCTTCTTAAAAAAGGGGAAAAAGTTTGCTGCTCAGTTATTCAAACATTTTCAGGACTTCTCATTTAGTATGAAGGATCAATTCTTCATTTATTTGTCGGCAGGATTTTTTATCTCAACCATCAACGTCTCCCATGCTAATGTATGGCTGGATGGCTGGATTGCAAAGTTTATTCATGTGGCAGGTGTAGAAGTCTTCCTGATCTTGTTGCCCTTAATCCCGTTAGCGTTTGCTTTTCTAGGTCTTCATCCAGCCGTTTCACTTGCCTTAATGACTGAGGGATTAAATCCACAAGTGATTGGTATTTCCCCACATATCTTGACAGTAGCTATGTTAGCCGGAGCTGTATCTGCATTTCTAGTTGGCCCTTATAATGCTACATTAGGACTTATGTCAAACCTGGTGAAGGAAAGTTCGTATAAAGTGTCTAATTGGAATCTATCATTTGCAGGGCTTTATATCGGCTGTGTCATGGTGTATTTAATTGTATTACAATGGATTGTTTCTTAAAGTAACCATTTCCAAAGTTAAAAAACAGAGGAGGCAGTCAATCTAGTTGATTGACTGCCTCCTCTGTTTTTTTGAAATTCTCTGTTACGCTTCGTTGATTACATGATAGGTTTATACTTTCTTATTGTAGAAAGCTAATCACCTTCAACTTCTGCTCATCTTGAATTTCTTTAACGATTTCCTTTGCAAAGTTGCCAAGACTTCCTTCATTATATGAACGGATCACTTCAGGGGCAATCGATGTTAAAGCTCTTTTTACATATTCAGCAGAAAACCCTCTTTTAGCAAACTCAGTCTCGATCTCAATGGCTATTATGGCAGCCAAGTTAGTTGCTACTTATTCACTTGCGTTAAACAATCTTCACTGTCTATTTTTACCTTTCCAAGAAGCAAAAAGAGTTCCTCTATTTGCTTAGGTAGTGAGGTTTCTGTGATGAAAAGGCCATTTCCATGTTCCAATAAGTCTTTCCAATGGCCCATATACTTCACACCAAGAACATTTAAGGATTGTTAGTGATTTCGTTTGTATGAAGGTCTGTTGCCATATTGATTAAATAAGGAGGGATGATGAAAAGTACTTTGGATCTTTAAACTTGTGATAAATGGAATAACCTCCATTGCAGGTAGTGCTAGAAGTAAGACATCTAATTCTATTAATTCATCTTCGGCTAATAAATAACCATTTTGAAATTGTTGAACAAACTTTTCTGCTTTTGTTTTTTCAGGGTGGAAAGCCCCTATTTTTATCTTGTTTTTATTCCCATAAGTCATTAACGCGGTCTAATTTCCCAATACCGACTAAACCAACTTTATATTTTTTCATTTTTACTCTCCTTGTTTTGAATGTGCAACCAAGCCATATTGCTCTAGTTAAATAATAACTTCTATAAAAAAGGGGGATCCCTTAAGTTAGGTACTAGCTAACTTAAGGGACCCCCTTCTTTCACTAAGCGTTTAATCACCTACATGGAAATAGATCAGGACTATAACTGTTTACTATCTACCATATGAATACTGCTAAAATAGTTGCTATCAAAAGTCCTGTAATGACTGGCAGAAAGTTTTTTCTGGCCAACTCTATAGGAGAAACTTGGAGGAAGCCTGCGACTGCTACAAGAGAAGACCATGCAATTAAAGTGCCTCCTCCGCTCCAAACCGCACCCATTTGCCCAATCGCTGCCATAACGGATGGATCAAGATGACTACCAGGCGCTAACGCCCCAGACAAAGCGCCCGTTAAAGGAAGACCCGCAAACCCGGAACCATCTAACCCAGTTATTATTCCAACGATCAATATACCAACCGCTGAAAAAATTGGGTTATGCGGTATATAATTTTGTCCTGCTTGGATGATATCAAAAAGAAAGGCTGGCTTGTCTACTTTGTCACCTAACGAAAGGATTGAACCTGAAAAGTCTCCACTTCCCATAAAGAAGAAACCTGCAATTGGAATCACGGGAGCCATTGCTCGAAATGCAAATACAAAACCTTCTGTAATATGTTCACTTATTTTATCAAGGGCATGAATTTTATTAAAGGCAATCGTTGCCAAAATTAATAGAATCGTTGCCACTCCACCGATAAAGGCTGCGCCATCCCCTCCCTCAAATCCAGTTCCGCCACCCAGTTTGGTTTGGAACATGAAGATCATGACACCCAACATTGATAAAGGAACAATGATAGCAAATACTTTTCCCCAGAATTCTTTCCTTTTAACTAGATCAACACTCACTTCTGCCGTAGCGGCCAGTTCATCAGCCACATCAAAGAATGCTTTCTCCTCATTATTCATGTTACTTAAGGATCCGGATTTTTTTGTTATTGCTTTTCGGTGCGTCACATAGACAATCACTAGGGAACTGATCCCAGTTATAAGAGACAAAATGAACGTCTTGTCTGAAACTAAGGATTTATCAATGCCTGCTGCTTTGGCACTAAGCATTGGGGCTACTTGCATTATATAATCTGATGAAAGTGCCATCCCTTGACCAGCAATGCAAATTACCATTGCTGATGTCATGACAGGCAATCCTGCACGTACTGCAGCAGGAACTAACAAAGCACAAATTAGTGGAACAGCGGGTGTTGGCCAGAAAAAGAGTGAAATTACATATGTTGTGACCATTAAAACTAGAAAAGAGATATGACCGTTTACCATTATTTTTTGGATAGGAACGACCATCCTTTTATCCGCTCCCAAATCTTTTAATGAATTAAGTAAACCAATCATGATTGAAATAATTAGGAAAATACTGAATAGCTCCTTAGCGGCAACAAGGTTTGCGTTAAAAACTGCTTGAAACCCTGAAATAAGACTCCCTTTATAAACTGCAGCTACCAAAAAGGTTCCAATGATAAGAGGTAAAACGATACCTTTTCTAAAAAGCATGATAACAATGACAGCTACAGTGACAAATAGATACATCCAATGAGCTACTGTTAATTCCATATATTTCCTCCTAATAGTGTATAAGATCTAAAGCCCTTTTCATTTAGCCAACTGCATTTTGATTAGTTTGAATTAAATTAATAGGTTGAGGGTTTATATGTATGCGCATTCTTAGAGGACAATGTTTTCCCATTCACTATCAATCGTTCATTTAATAGAAAAATAAATGTATATCGCTTTAACAATAGAATGAAGCATTTAGTAGTTGCAAATTTGTATATTGTGGATTGTATACCAAAAAATAAAAAAACAATCATTTTTCTCTGCTGAATTAAACTCTTTTCTTCCGTCTTTCAAAACCAACTCCAAATTACATGATCTTCTCCTAAGTATTCCATCTATCCTGAATACTCAATAAGCTAAAATTAACTCAAGAATCAATTGTATAATTCTTAGAATCTTAGCACCTCCCTTTAGTACTATTAGCAACTTATAAAATATAATATAATAAAAGTAGATAATTTGCAAATAATTTTAAATTTTTTGATATTTTTGTATATTTAAATTATTCAACTTGATATTAACTACATGATTCGATAAAATGAAGGGAACAAAAGGTATAAAGTATACCAAACGAACGATTTTTTAATCTATTTTCTTTTTCAACTTCCCTATTGATAACATAGCATGATGTTATTAAATCTAGAATAGCATATGAAAATACGACATTCTAGAAAGTTGTCAGATATTCTCACATAGGAATTACGTAAGAAAAAAGTTATCTTCATTGAGGATATGAAATGATGAACAAAAATAGGATCCTTTGTGGAATGCTACTTTTTTTAATATGGGAAGTCCAGAAAATTTCTATTAAACTATTATGAGGTGAATAAATAATGTTAAAGGTTGGTATCATTGGTTATGGAACATTGGGTAAGAGTATTATTGAATTAATACAAACACAGCAAGCGGGCAATGTAGATGTAAAAACTGTCCTTATTAGAAGTGCTATAGAGTCATCTTCCTATCCTTTTACCATTACTACTGATGAAAATGTTTTTTTTAATCAAAATTTAGATATTATTATAGAAGCTGCCGGTCATAAGGCTTTAAAGCTTTACGGTGAAAAAGCACTATCAAGCGGAAGCAGCCTGATGATCCTTTCGTCAGGTGCTTTAGCAGATATCGACTTTTATGAGAAATTACAAATAGCAGCAAAAGAAAGTAATAAGCAAATTTTTATTCCTTCTGCTGCAATTGCAGGTTTAGATCGAATCGCTGCCGGGGTATTAGGAGAAATTGAAGAAATTACTCTTATTACTAGAAAGCCTACAAAAAGTTGGTATGGGACTTTTGCAGAGGAAAAGGTTGATTTAGAAACAATCGTCGAGCCTTGTTGCATCTTCGATGGCGTGGCAGTTGAGGCTGCGAGATTATTTCCTGAAAATGTGAATGTGGCTGCTACACTAAGTATCGCTGGAATAGGATTCGAAAAAACAAAAGTTCAAGTTTATGTGGATCCCTCAATTCAGTCTAATATACATACCATTAAAGCAAAGGGATTTTTTGGTCAAGTCGAAATATCCGTCCAAAATGTACCATTTAAACAGAATCCTAAATCGAGTCCGATCACAGCCATGAGTGTCGCAAAAGTATTAAAAAACTTAACCACATCCGTGGTTGTTGGGATATAACATAAAAAGTAGGAGAAAGGGCTAAGCCTAGTTCTTTCCCCTACTTTTCTTTTCTTCGACTTTCTTAATCCCTTCAACATAAGCCTTTTTCGAATTCTCAATATGAATCTTAGTCAAATATTCCGCCATTTCTATTTCTTGATTAAGAATAGCCTCCATTATTTTTAAGTGCTCTTCCATTGACTGTTCGGCTCTCCCCGGTTTTTTATATCCGGTTTTTGCAAATGCACGTATATAATCGGATAACCCACTCAAGATTTCATACAGTTTACTATTTTTTGCTGAACTGTACAAAAGAAAATTTAATTCTGAATGTAACTCAGAGTAATCAGTTCCATCTTTATCATTCAAGCAGTCTTCCACCTTTTTAATATAGGTAGTGAATTTGCTTTTTGTATCATTATCTAATTTTTGCACAGCTAATTTTGCTGCCAAGACTTCAAGAGATGAAAGAATTGTAAACACTTCGATAATTTCTTTCTCAGAAATATCAGCTACAATAACACCTTTTCTTGGCACGGTTTTTACGAATCCTTGTGATTCTAATCTAAATAAAGCTTCTCGAATAGGCGTTCTACTTATATTTAATCTTTCTGCTAACTCTCGCTCCACTAGACGATCTCCTGCTTTAAATTCACCATCTAGAATTAGATCTTTAATAAAAAGATAAACCCTTTCTCTGATCGAGATTAGATTTTCCTCCGCCCAATTATTCCCCATGTTATCCGCCTCTTCCTATTTGGTATACATTACACTAATTATAACTGAATGGCTTTGATATCATCAAATTTTTGAAAATATCTACCCACAACAAATTCATTGACTATTCCTTATTAAAAAAACACTCCTAATAATAATCTTTGTCATTATATCTGCAATTTTCAGGACAGTATATAATCGCGTACTACTTAAAGACTGCATTGGATAAAATGGATCAAGGTAATTTACATTTGCAGTTATATGACAATCACCCACACTAGGTAATTCTTTATTTAGTGCTTTACCTGGAAAAAACGATCCTTCTCTTATAAAGATGGTGCCAATTTTTCTTTCATCCCCCAGGCAGGCATCGATCCCAATAATAAACGGGTCTTCAAACGTATTATGAATATCCTCGATAACATTCTTTATATTTAGCGCATGGACAGGCGCTTGCAAAGTTCCGTAAATAGGAAAGGGAATATTTTTTTCCTTTAACAGCGTACCAACTATTGGGCCAAGTGAATCTCCTGTAGAACGATCAGACCCAACACATAAAAAGATGATTTCCTTCGAGGTATGATGCAGTATATCAATAAGTTTATTTGCCATTTTTTCAATTTCAATTACTTCAGTTGGCTTTTGTGCGGATAGATAATTTGACCCTTCGACTTTGTCTTTATCCTTTTTTTTGTTTTCAAAAGGCCACATATTGAGCTAACTCCTCTCTATTTCCCTTTTCACTTCAGTTAAGTAGAGGATAACATAAACACTTTATATTATGTTACCTTTGTTTGAAAAGAAGTTATAAGTGAATTGATGATATACGTTTTGTTGACAATCCAATCGAATTGGTTATATAATTATCTCGAATTAAAGATAAATATATTAAAAATACCTTACCTAAAAGTAAAAAAGGTTAAATTATTCACACTACACAAAATCCATAAGGGCAAAAGGGGAGATTTTAGATGTTAAGAAAACTTGATCATAACAATATGGGGAAAAGTAATCTTGGTTGGCTTAGAAGTGTATTTCATTTCTCATTTGCAGAGTACTATAATCCAAAAAATATCAATTTCGGAGTTTTACGGGTCATTAACGATGATTTAATTGACCCCCATACTGGATTCCCAATGCACCCACATCAGAATATGGAAATTGTTTCATATTCAGTGGAAGGAAATCTTACCCATAAGGATAGTATGGGAAATGGAAACACGATTACCCGTGGACATGTTCAATATATGAGTGCAGGAACTGGTGTTTATCACAGTGAGATGAATCATGGCGATGAAACGTTAAGATTATTGCAGATATGGATTCTTCCTGATCAGGCAGGATATACTCCAAATTATGGTGATCATCAATTTAATTACGAAGATCGCCATAATCAATGGCTTTATATGGTCTCAAGTAACGAAGGTAATGCACCAATCAAAATCAATCAGGATGCTAATATCTACTCGTTAGAACTAGATAAAGACAAAGAAATTAGCTTCCCTGTAAAAGAAGGAAGACAAGCTTATTTAGTGCAAATCGAAGGAAAATCAACCATTAATGATATTACTCTTGATATGAGAGATGGAATGGAAATTGTCGAAGAAGATATCCAAATCAAAGCCAACGAAACATCTCATTTCTTAGTTGTAGAAATGCTAAAACAATAATTTTTAAAAAAAGGGCAAGCGCCCGACTTAAAGAACGTCGATGTCAGCACATCCTGTACAAGTCCGTATGGACTGAAGCCCACCGACTGAGAACAACAGTTTCCTATTTTTAAACGACCAAAAAGGCTGCCAAAGATATCATTTCAGGCAGCCTTTTTTTATTTCTTATTCTTCGCTTCATTATATTTGTATTCTGAACGATCTACTGGAATAAAGCCTTCAGGAGTATAGAACCGTAATAAATCACCATTAACTACCCGATCTGAAAGAGATAATTTTTGTTCTACCGTTTTCTGGTATTGCTTAGATTCTTCCAGGTGAACATTTTGTACTTTCATTCCTGTTGTTGAATCATAGAATTTGCCATCAATAGACGTGATAATCGGACTTACAAAGTCACCATTTCGGAACGGAACAAGGTCATCATGCTGTTCGGATAATAGGTCTGTTCCGAATTGAATGTAATTTTTTGTATCAATCCCCAGCAGGTGAAGAAGGGTTGGAAGAATGTCAATTTGTCCACCGTATTCGTGGTTCACTCCACCTTGGATACCTGGGACACGAATGAATAATGGCACCCTTTGTAGACCGGTACTTTCAAAAGGTGTTACTTCTTTTCCAAGAACTTTTTCCATTGCTTTATTGTGATTTTCTGAAATTCCATAATGGTCACCGTACATAACAATAATCGAACGGTCAAGGAATCCAGATTGCTGTAAATAAGCAAAAAATTGCTGCACCGCTTCGTCTGCATAACGAGCTGTCTGGAAGTACGTATCCACAGATTTATCACCTGTTGTAGCCGGTGCAATCGTAGCATCTGCATCACGAATTGGGTAAGGGTAATGATTCGATACCGTTATAAATTTTGTATAAAATGGCTGCGGCAATGTTTCTAAGAGTGGAATGGACTGTTCGTAAAAAGGCTTATCCATTAGCCCATATTCAACAAGATTTTCTGGGTTCATAGCATAATAGTTTTCATCAAAAAACTTATTATAACCAAACGATTTATAAATCTCATTACGATTCCAGAAACTTCCTGAATTTCCATGGAACACCGCAGATGTATATCCCTGCTGACCCAAAATAGCTGGAGCTGCATCAAATGTATTCAAGCCCTTTGTTGTAAAAGCTGAACCTTGAGGTAACCCGTACAATGAATTTTCGAGCATAAATTCAGCATCAGATGTTTTACCTTGGCCAGTTTGATGGAAGAAATTATCAAAATAAAGGGTGTTAGCATCTTTAGTCAAAGAATTTAAAAATGGGGTTACTTCTTCTCCACTTAATCTGTAATTAATGAGGAAGTTTTGTGTAGATTCAAGATGCAAGTAAATGACATTCATTCCTCTTCCGGCACCATAGTAAACCGGATTGGGCTCAGCATATTTTGATTTTGCATAATTGATAATTTCCGTCATATCGTCGCTGCTTGCCATAACCTTTTGTGCGGATGCTTTCGTACTATTAACCGCATCATAAATGGTGTAATTGTACATTCCTAGATATTTTACAATATAATTTCTGTCAAATCCTCTGGTTAATAATTCTGGACGGTCTGTTTCTGCTAATCCGAGATTAACCAAAGAGATAGCCAGTGACATTAGAAATAAAGCTGATACCTTATTCCATTTCATGTCTTTCACTTCAATTTTCACAAAACGAAAAGCAAGTAATCCGATCAAAATGATAATATCAACGAAGAATAAAAAATCATAAGGTTTTAAAAGGGAACCAACACTCCCACTTACATCACCAAAATTTTGCGTTTGGGTTAAAGTGGGTAGTGTAATAAAATCATTAAAGAATCGGTAAAATAAAATATTTGCATATAAAAGAAAAGATAATAGAAAGTCAAAAACGATAATCGTGATATACTTTTTCCTTCCCTTAAAGAAAAAAGAAAACCCTAAAAAGAATAGTGAAGACCCTAGTGGATTTAAAAATAATAGAAATTTTTGTAAATTGTTTCCTACACCTAGGTCAAATTGTGTTAATTGAGCAATATATGTTTTCATCCAAAGGAAGAATACAACCAAAAAGAAAAAGCCAAGATTGAAGATAATTTGATTTTTTTGAACCAAATTGTGCATGTTTTGTACCTGCTTTCTAGCATAAATCTTAATATATAGTTTCATTTTGGTTTAATTATATAGTAATAGTGAACATAAAAACCAATATCTATTTTACCAATTAACGATGAACATTCAATGAACAAACATAGAAAAAGAAAAAAACCGTCCTAGTGAGAGTTCACTGAACGGCTTACATTTTAGTTTCATTTTAACATTAATCCGTGGGAATCGGAACCGCTTGCCATTGAACCAGACTACGAATCAATCATTTTTTTTACCAACTTCATATCGTGCCCAAGGATTCTTGACTTTGCTAATGCAGGAACAGTCGTCTCAGCAAAACCATCGAATTTTTGTTATAACTGTTCTACAATATATATATAAGTAATAATGAAAGGAGTTGGAAATTGTGTATATTACGCTTGATCTGAAATCAGCAGAACCGTTTTATACGCAGCTAAAGCACCAAATTATTGCTTGCATTGCGGAACAAGAATTTAGTCCAGGTGATGACGCACTGCCCTCGGTACAGTCACTTGCGTCTGATCATACACTAGCGGGTGGAATGCCAAATTTGTTAAGTTGCCATTGCCTTTCTAAAAGAAGCTACAAAGAATAACCTATTTAAACGGGAACATCCATGGAGTTGTGAAATCTTTTCCATAAATTTTGTGGGATGAATCATTCCAAATCCAATTTAAAGGAGTGTGAACCCTGGCTTACTAAATCTATTTGCGGCAGCAACCTCACCTGTTTCCGGTGCAAATCCGATAGTTTAATATAGATTATAGTAAGCAGGACAAAATGATATTATCCTATCCAATTTTAGCTGCTCTATTAGGAATGTTGATTGCCCAATTCGCAAAAATTCCTATTCACTTTTTAACGTCAGGAGAATTAAAATGGAACCTCATGTTTAGCACTGGTGGAATGCCCAGTTCTCATACTGCTGCAATAATTTCCTTAACAACAGCAATCGGGATCACCTCAGGATTTTATTCAAATGAGTTTGCCATTTGCGTTGTCGTATCAGCTATTGTTATGCATGATGCTACGGGCGTTCGACGACATGCTGGATACCATGCGGAAGTTTTAAATAAATTATTAGCTGATTTCAACAGTCTTATTGAAACCTTAAAGGACCCCAATTTGAAGAAAACGGAGTCCAGAGAGAAATTAAAAGAATTATTGGGACATCAGCCGGCTGAGGTGTTATTTGGAGTGATAACCGGCATCATCGTTGGGGTTTTAACCTATTATTTTTATCCATTCAATTAATCATTGCATAGCGAACAGTGATAATCACTGTTCGCCCAAAATTGTTTCTCAGCAAGTCCCAATTTCTGATCGTTTTTCGTTCTCTATCTCGATAAATAATTCCATGACCTTTACATCAGACGGCATCAACGGATGATTGCGAATGACGTTCACGTTATTCTGTACATGATCAGACCAGGTTTTATTGCTCTCTAACCATACACTTATATTGCCTTTAGGAAATTCTGGCATGCTATGTTTAAAAAGATAGTCTAATGTTTGTACTTTCTCCTGTAATTCTTTATTTTCACATATCTTGTTAAGTATATTTAATGGATACTTTTGCTCATATTTAGTGGCGACCACAATTATTTCCTCAACTTTTTCTTCAAAAACTACATAGATTATGTCCCTCATTAAATCTCCAAAAGGTGAAATTACTGGTTCATAGCTTTGCAAGATTAAGATACTTTCCGGCTTGATATTGGTCTTCTGTTTAATTAAATTTTCCATTTTGTGCTCCATTCCAACCACAAATAGCACTTTTTTCTTTTCATCTAAATCCATTACATTCACCCCATTAATGATTTGAATTTTGCTCCTAATACAATTTACTTTGACACCTTTTCCCAAAAAACTATTCGTAACGTGAATTGCACAGCAAAATTTTATTTGTAAAGTGAAATAATAATGTTTAGAAGAGATCCAATTGTTTTTATGATAATCTACTTTGCAAATCACTTGAAAGTTTAAATATCATAACTCGTTCTCCAGTGGATGTACTTATATCAGTGTGAAAACTTACTACCTCGTGATCAGTTATCGCTACGATAATATTCTTTAAGTCTTCTAAACCTGATTCCACCAAACTATTACGATGTTCTTTTACTGATAACAAGCCTTCTTTATCTTGACATACTGTATATTCAGCAGGAGTTAATATACCTTTTAATACAACAATTATCATATCTCGCAAGATATCTGTTTTAACAGAAACTGATCCACGTCCAAGGTAATTTTTCTCCCAATGAGTTAAAGCTTTACTTATTTCTGCTTCAAGAGATCCTTTTGATTTATCCATAGTGCGTTCTTTTCCTTCTCCCTTTATAAAAAGTTAAATAGATCTAAGAATACCTTGGTTATACCATATTATTATTGAAAATAATATTTTCTACCAGAACTGTATTTAGAATTGTATTGTTTCATTTTAAACCACGAGAAAGCAAAGAAACCTTCTCACAAGACACATGTTAGATCCTTATCAGTAAACTGGGAAAGTAGTTAAGACCAACTCTCCCAGTTTCCTTCTGGATCGATGGATGCAAGCCGGATCCAACCGTTTTGGACTTTTTGGAGAAACGCATGATCATTATCCAGCAAACGTTTCACATACTCCCTTGGTGCTTGGATCACCACCAATAAACGCAGTGGATCGTGATAAGCCTCTTGATCCGATTGCATCACGGACTGCCAAGGAAGTCCGGATAATAAGTCACTTGCGTTTCCCTGCATGACTCCAAGACCAGCTGTTACTGTCTGAGTGGTTTTATTACCGCTGCCATAATAATGAGGGGCAACTGTAGACGCATAATATTGCAGGTTAATCCATTGGGCAACAGTTGCCGGTCCAGAGATAATGTTGGCAAGCAGAGCACCATTTTTATCCTTCTTCCAATTATAGTTATTGAGAAAAACTCGTCCACCCAAATTGCACTCTTGGGTAAGCGTGCGTTCCCCAATGATAAACGCGGCGTTACGCGCCAATCCCCATTCCGGGCGTACCTCACTCCAATCTTCTGCAATACGTTGGGCTTCAGCTTTTGGATTCTTGTGATGGGATCCAAGGTTTGGTAATTGCACTATTCGCTCGGCATTTGCTTCCTCACTAACTTTTGGCAACGCGGCTTGGACCCGATTAAATGATTCTTGAGCAGCATCTGAAAGTTCAGGAACATAAAGCCAATGCAATTCATCAAGTGTCGTGATATGCTCAGCTGCCGCGAAAACTGTTTCTTTCGGAATCGAAATCCCCTCTGATGCGAGGGTCTGCCTTACCATTGGAAGGTTACACAATGCTGCCAGTATCCGTGCATTAAAGCCGCTAGATGCTCCTCCGCATGCCCCACAGTCTAATGCTGACGCATATGGATTGTTGGTGCTGTGGCTCCCATGTCCGCAAATAACCACTAAAGGCGCGAAATGATCTGTAAGCCCCATCATTTTTAAAGCTTGTCGTACATAGTGAACTTTTTCATCCTCCGAAAACCCAAGCGGCAGTTCCATTTCTGAAGTGAGCACATGATCGAGTGACAGTTCCGTGGAAGGTTTATGCAGCCATGTTTCGCGAAGTTTGCGGAAGACAAGACCTGCTCTTCGTGGAACAAAGCTGCGAGCCAGCGTTTGCATGCTAAGCCAGGGGCCACTTATCTCTGGCAGCACCATGCTGGAAAGCATGTTATGTTTCATCGTTTTAAATGTGCAGCTCAGTGAATTTGCCGCTTGTTGCCGCTGTTGATATTGATTTAGTTCAAACTCAGGTAAAGTTTCTTTTACTTTGAATTGCGGATTGAACATAACCGGTAAAGAATTATGGCTGTGCTTACTTCCAAGCTCGTTGGTTTCAATTGGCAATCCGAAAAAACCGGCTGTTCCAAAGGTCTCAAACGGGCCTTCTTTTTCAAGTTTGCGGCGAAAAGGCTCTGAACGTACATCAATACAAAATACCAATTGTGCCAATGCAGGCCTTTCGATTTCTGCTGTTGTATGCTGTTTCAGTGTAATCATTTTCATTAATTGATCTTCGTATGTTTTTTCCCATGCTTCAAGCCAAAGCTGATTGCGAAGAATCTTATCAAATCGATAAGCAAGAGTCAAACGAGCTTTTCGTTCTGCAGAGGATAACTTTGACCATGCGTTGATTGGCAAATTACCCCACTGGACCCAGGCTACAATCAATGATTCTAGAAGTCCTTTATCCTCCGTTCTTTGTTCTGTTAAGGGAAGATGTGGTTTGATCAAGGCCCATTCCATGTAAATTCGGACAGCCAAATAGTCTGTTAGCAGTGAATTTTCTTGGGTTGATTGATGCGAGCGCCAAAGCATCATTCCTGCCCAGCCTGGTAAGGCAAGTAAATGAGCTTTTAGATAGTCCTGTATCTCTGAATAAGGGATTTCAAGTGCCAATAAAGCTTCCAATAAAGCTTCGTCAGACTCTTTTGGCAAATCATTTAGTTGTTTACGTATCGTATGACTAAGTGCCGGGTCATGCTGAACAAGTCCCCGCCATGTGTGATAGAAACCTTCTTCGCGATTAGGCATGGACCAGACAGCCTGGGACTCATCCAAGAACAATTTACACCACTTGATTACATGACGATTGAGATCGTGAGCCATCATCCCACCCCCCAGCTGTTCTAATCGCTGACTATATGTTTGTACAGAATGTTTTTCGATAATCTGGGAATTAAAACGACTTAGTTTCTTTGCCAAGCTCTTTAACCCAGGTATAGTTAATTGCTGCTTGGAAGTTGGCTTATTTAGCATAAGAGCAGCCCTGCAGAACCGCTCTGCAACCTCACGAGGCAGGTCTAGATATTGTGAATCAAGCCACTTTTGAAGTTCCTTTTCTAAAAAATCCTGATTAATCTCCCCGCGTTTCCATGCAGACAGAAAGATGGAATCATTAGGATAGATTTCTACATCACAAGTAGCTTTGATCCTGCGTGCCACTTGTTCAAACGGTTGTCCCTCCAAGCCCACCCAGGGGTTACGTGCAGCAAACGTGTTAATAGGCCCAAGCGGTGCTATGACTTTGCTTGCTGATTTAACTAAATCGTTAAGATCAAGGTAATCAGGTTCCGTTTCCCAATTTACTATTTCGGGTAATGATAATGTTGTATTCATCGTAAATTACCTCCTTGAGATAGGGATTGTGACAGATATTCCGGATGGCTTTCGACCAAATTATCATGAGGCTCACCCAATCGTACGAGCCAAAGATAAATGACAGCAGATATAGTTGACGAACGATTACGAGCCAACCATCCACCTGCAGCACTGCCAGCCAATAAGATACACAGGAACAATATTCCCACCAGACCAGGCGGTTGTAATCCTTTCTGGACTGTCGATTCTAACAAACTATAAAAGGCATTGTGAATCAGGGTGTACATAATTGCCGCTCCTGCTAACAGCGAAAACCCTGCAATGCGCCCGATACGGCCGTACCCAAAAGCCACAAGTTGTGTCCAAGCTAATGACAAAGACCACCCCAAGGTTAAAGCACTTATCAATTGATAGGCCTCTTGAGGAGAAGTTAGCCAATAACCAATCCCCACTAACAGACCTAAAACGCCCCCAGTGATTGTCCATAAAAATGACAATGGTCGAGTCGACCGAGAGATTGTCTCGCTATGATGAATTGCAGAGCCAGCCTGTAAGAACAGTGTGGATTTGAATAATCCATGTAACACCGCGTGAATAATGGCTGCTAAATACGCACCTAATGCACACTGGATCAGCATAAAACCCATCTGGGCAATTGTAGATCCTACCAACTGCCGTTTATAGTCAACGTGGACCAGCATAATTCCTGTACCTATCAAAACTGAAATACTAGACAATATAAGCAAAACAATTTGTGCTGCATCCCCGCTAAAAAGCGGTGCAAAACGAGTCAATATAATTCCTCCGGCATTCACTAATCCTGCGTGCATCACCGCAGAAACAGGCGTTGGAGCCACTACCGAGTCTAACAACCAGCGTTGGAAAGGCCATTGTGCCGATGGAATCACCACAGCCACTACCAGTAATAGATTTATACAGGTCTTCTCCCATGAACTAAGTTGTGAAAGACTATTTTGGGTCAGGACGAGCGACAATTGCCAGTGTCCAGTGGTTTGCGCTACCCACATAACCGCAAGCACCAAGATTAGCCAACTAATTGCAAACAGACGACCAGAAAACACAGCAGCGTTTCTAGCCACTCTCCATTCCTTATTTAATCTTATGAGAAGTGTCAGTCCCAAGAGTGTAGTCCCCCAGCAAACCAATAGTAAGCGAAGATCATTACATAGCCAGACAGCTGAATCAGCAGTTGTTGTAAGTGTCAGTAGTGCAAAATATTTTCGGTAAGAACGATCACCGAGTAAATAACGAATAGAGTAGCGCTGCACAATGAGACCGATTGTAAGAACAAACAATGCCAGAAGCCATGATAACGGATCAAGACGCCAAGGGCCAATAATCACACTCCCATTGTTTGTAACAAGGGCCAACAGGGCGACTAACGGGGGTAACGATATAATGCCAACGTGAATACGAACAAAATTCAAGGGAACCCTCGGATATAACAAAAGTAATGCGCTAAGCACCGAAACTACAAGCAATAGAAAAAACGTTGCTGGGAGTGAAACAAAATCCATTGAATTTAACATCCAGCTCCCCCCCTTTGAAATGGATAAATGGAAGCAACTAAAGTTACCAAAATATGACTCTTAACAATTTGCTTCATTATCTAACTTTCCTTTCTACCGAAAAACACTTTTATTTTTTAAAAATAAAAAAGCCGACAATTTTTCAGTTTAATGGTCATTATAAAACCATTAAACTTTGAAAATTGTCGGCTTACTTTTAACTACCCCAATTCGGGTTTTTAAATAGTCTACCTTTTTATTTACCATTGATCTGGCATTCTATTTTTATAGAAACTTTTTCATTTGGTCAATAGAAGAGTATTAACCCTATGCTAAAGTCATCTATATATTTATAGAAATCTATTAAATACTTATTTATGATAGTAATATTACTAATTATCTAACATTCTGTCAAGTTCAAATTTCCTATACTTACATAATCGCATGGATTTAGACCAAGCAACAAGCTGCATAAACATAATAATAATATTTCTGGTGCACAACGAAAACATAGTTTTAAGACAAACATTCCGGACCAAAAATGTAAAAAAGATGACGTGCACACATCGTCATCTTTTGTTGTGGAGTTGATTTATTTTTTATGCCCAAAGTTCGGAATGTTGTTCCAACAATTGCTTAAATAACGTACTACCATTTTAGGCTCTCTTTCTCGGGTAAAGATTCCTTTCTTATTCCCTTGAACCCTCTTGGTCCCAAATTCGGTTTGGAAATCGGCAAAGTTCCATAGCTGCTCAGCTTAATGTAAATGACTTCTAGAGGAATAGTTGCAATTTTATTGGAAAAGATAGTAAAAAAAAAACAGTTTTTCGGGAGGTTAACGTGAATAAAATATCAAAGATTTCCTCACTTTCTTTTCTTTTATGCCTTATGTTGATGACAGTCCACTTCCAAGATGTTAAAGCAGAACCACCAGACTATGCAAAATGGAGTCGGGCTGCCTTGAGTGAAATAATGAAAAAATACCCGAATAGCTCAGTTACCGATTTTAAGTATTTAGGAAGAAGTAATATCTCAAACACGCAATCCAAAGATACATTTGACTTTATGATCCAAAAGAATACAGAAAAAAAAGTAGTCAGGGCAGAAGTTTTCTTTAACCCGCAAACCAATCAATTAATAAGCATTCAAACAAAAATAGTACCCTAATACTTCCTATGCTACAGGAATTCGCTGAAAAATTTCGTGCCCTCAACTTCATCCAGATAACTGAATCAATAAAGACGACTTAAATTGACAAGGCGGCTTTTTTATCATGAAGGATTGCTTACTTAGCCTATATTATAAATATTATTTTGAATTAATGAGGTAAAAAGAAGACTTATTTTATTGGTATTTAGTAAAAATAAAAAATATAATATTTATTATATTATAAAAATTATAATCAATACAACCAAGTTGTAAGCGCATTACGTATACTATCAAATTCTCATATAATTGAGGATCAAATAATGAATTCTGTGAAAATTTTGGAGGTATTTACAATGAGTAAAGTAGAAACAATGCAAAAAGTTGCAGAAATGGTAGGTTTAGAATTTGATTATGTTTTAGATGCGGCAACGTACTTTAGCACATTAGATGAAGCTTTTAATTGGATCTATCTTTCAGAAGATAATCCAAAGCGTCCATTCACTGAATTGGATTTAATCAAAGCATTAGCATCGGTTACATTGGAAAAAATGCAAGAAGTACATGCCAATACACCTGCTGAATATATGGTGCTAATTCACGATCACACATATATTACTGATACAGGCATAGCCTACTTAAGCATTACTAAATAATGATACTGCTACAAAAAGAAAAAGCGGCTAACCCCTCCTAAACATTAAACGGGGTTAGTCGCTTTTCTTATTCAAATTCAGATTTTATACTTTTTATAAAATAATCCAAGTTATTCTGAAAATAAACCCAGTTATTTAACACAATCCAATTAAGAAAAAGTACGATTAGAATTAAAATGCCGATTTTTATGGAGAAGGTAATTGTTAGTGAAAGGATAGCGAGTGTGATCAAAGAGAGAAATATACTTAAACAAAGAGCTCTTAAAGCATCAACATTCCCAAGTCTGTTACTATAGATACTTTGTATCTCTTTTCCATATTGACTCTCAATAACTCTCAGGTCCATCTCATAATCCTTTTTAAAGGATTTTTTCTTGTTTATCCAAATAATGTAACCAAAACTAAGACTGAATTGATGTAATAAATTACCTATAATAATTCCAACCCCAATAAAAAGTGAAATGGACAAGACCATAATTGAAGCGTCATTACTGAAAAAATACGATTTTACAGCCTCATAATCCCTTAAAATAAAATAAGCCATGATTATGGCTAAGTAAGTCCATCCTAGAATTCCCCATCTTATTAAATACTTTGGTTCAAAGTTCATAGTAAATCAAATCCTTTCATCTATTTATTTTTTCGGCAAAAGATTTTATAATCCTTCTTACTTTATAATGAAAAATCCATATTTCTTTGCACTCCTGACCCTTACCATAAATCTTCCATTCCGTCATATCACAATCTGAATAGGAAAAGGGCTTATCGCATTTCAATTACCTTAAATTTATTATTTGTGAATGGCCTTAGGCTCCACTAAATATAATGGTGATTAGGAGGAAATTGAGTAGGTCTTATTTACTTTTAAATACTCAAATCAGTTTTGGCTCTAATACAATTTTTTTGCCCAGGATTTTTTTGATTATTTCAATAAATGGAGGTGTTTACCTTTAGAAGTTATTGGTCTTAAACCTTATTTGCATGTCCGTACTGCGAAACATCCCCTTTTTCATCCAGACGGTCATAGTTTATGCTTTATTGGTGATTATTCTTGCCTGCCGCACGTTAATTTTTGAATTTTAATGAGTTCATTTTTCCAGGAGGAAATAATGATTATTATAAACAAGCGATTAGTAAAGCTGGAGGAACTCACTCCTATACTATCAGATAAAGAACAGAAAATGATCCTTGAACAAATGAGCCTTTACACTATTGTTTATGAATATGAATCTGTAAATCAACTAAAATTTGAACTTTTATTTAGAATTAATACCCTAAAAGCTGCTAGAGAATTAAATAAAAGTGGTGCTAAGTTTACAACATATTTCTATTCAAAATGCAATCCGAAATTTTGGGCTCGCTTATCTAATGGAGGGTTTCTTCTTAAAAGTAATGTAACTCCTGCCAACGCTATTTTAGACATCATTCGAAATGGTCCGCTTTATGCATTTGAATGCTCTACCGCGATTGCAATTGTTTTATATATAGCTGCCTGCTACTCGATTGGAACAAACGTCTTTAACACTCTCTTCCAGGGACTTTATTTAATGGATTGGCAATTTGATGAAGACCTTCTGGTAATTTCTAAAGAAGGACATGATTATTTACCAGGAGATGTTTTACATTTCAAGAACCCTGATTTTGACCCAAAACAGCCACATTGGCAAGCAGAAAATGTCATCTATTTCGGAGACGACAAGTTTTACGGGCATGGAGTAGGAATCAGAAATGCTGGCACCATTATTAAATTTCTAAATTCAAAGCGGAAAAAGGATTCTAAAGAATCAGCTTTTCTTATGAGATTACTAACTAGACCTCATTATCATTCATTATTTAAATTAACGCATTGAGTCAACATTTATAAAATAATAGGCTGTGCAGTATTAATGGGGTATAGTTTTCCGTTTAAGGCAAATGAAATTTTCCCCGTTTCTTCGGAAACCACCAGTGCAAGAGCATCACTTTGTTCCGAAACTCCAAGAGCTGCCCGGTGACGTGTTCCAACCTTTTTTTCTGTTATTACCTGTGTTGTTAATGGAAGAACATTTGCCGCCGAGTCCACAATGTTTCCGCGGATTAAAACGGCACCATCATGCAGCGGATTCCCCGGATAAAAGATTGATTCCAACAACTTAGGTGATACCATTGCTCCTATAGGTGTTCCTTTTTGAATTATCGTGTCAAGAGAATCAACACGTTCAACTACAATCAAACCACCATGTTTACGTTCCGATAAATGTTGAACAGTAGTAGTTATATCTTTATAGGTGTCAGTAAAAGATGATAAATAACAATTTAAATAAAAGGAGGCAGCCATTGATTCAATTGCAATAAGCTGTTCTTTAGCATCTTCAAGACTTCCCAATAAACAATAGTTTTCATTTCCAAGCACATTTAAATTAGATTGGAGTCGATGAATCAGATGTTGAATACCGTCTTCTATATGCTGTTTCATTGGTGAAAAATCGCAATTATTACTGTCCATGAATGATCCCTCCAACTTCATTTATTTGTGCACGACCTATTGAATAGTAAATTCCCTTTTTATAATCAATGGATTGTTTTGAAAATGAGTATTACCCTTTTATATTTGCTATAAATAGTATTAGGTAGTTATAGGATAAATATAAAAAGGTAAGTTATACCATATTGTTTCTTGAATTCCTCTTAAGAACAAAAGCGCAAGCGCCCGTTTAGCGACGTATGGACTGTAGCACACTGACTGAGATAACGGAAACACGGAGCTATTAGTCGATTCGATGTTAAATTATCGTAGGGAAGTGGCAAGTACACTAGTCGCTTGGCGCTGGACCTAGAAGATTAAAGAAAAGAGCCCAACTATATGGGCTCTTTTCTCGAGGGTTGAACATTTTGGATGGATGCTGGTGATACTTACACTCAACTAACCTGTGCAGCGTCATCCTCATTTAATAGAGTTCTTTTCGGTAATTCATACGAAGAATTAGGAATTGGAAACAGTTCTGACAACCTTTTTACCCTTCCATCCGCATCTTTAAATACAATGTGTTCACGAGTGAATTTACGGGGGGTATCGATGCCGCAAGCCGCAGCTAAGGCAAACAAACCTTGACGAACATTAATAATATAGTTCATGACACGCCATTTCTTTTCCTCTGGCACAAGTGCTTCTTGATATTTTGGATCGGTGGTCGTTACGCCTGAAGGGCATTTACCGGTATGGCATTGCAAAGCCATTACACAGCCGTTTGCCATCATAAATCCTCGCGCAGAATTCACAGCATCTGCACCGATCGCCAGGGCAATCGCGATTTTATCCGCCGCAATCAATTTTCCTGACGCGAAAATTTTCAGCTTATTTCGTAACCCAAACTGGTGGGCCTTATCTACAACTGCAATTAAAGCAGGGTATAAAGGAAGCCCCATTGAATCTGCCATTGATTTGTAAGTGGCGCCTGTTCCACCTTCTCCGCCATCAACCGTAATAAAGTCTGGATAAATTCTAAGATTATTCATGGCCTCGAAAAATTCATCCAAGTTTGAATGGTATCCGACGACAATTTTGATTCCGACAGGTTTTCCACCTTCATCTTGCAACATTTTGATAAACTGCAACGTTTCAATCGCATTATGCAAAAATGGAAAGCGATTAGGTGAATTGATGGTTTTCCCCACTGGAACCTTACGAATATTAGCCACCTTAGGTGTGACCTTCGATCCCTCTAGATGTCCGCCGCGAATTTTTGCGCCTTGACCGAATTTAAGCTCAAATGCTTTTATATTCGGTTCCTGTGCTTTTAACTTAAATTCAGCAATCGAAAAATCCCCCTCATTATCCCGAAAACCGAATAAACCAGGGCCAATTTGGGCAACTACATCTGCCCCGCTTTCTAAATGCTCTGGTGCAACTCCGCCTTCTCCAGTATTAATCCATGAACCGCCTGCCATATTGCTGCCATGACCGGTTGAAAGAATATAGTTTTCACCTACTGCTCCGTAAGAAGTGGCAGATGCACCAAATGGACCACTAAGTCTCCATGGGAATTCTCGGTCACCGCCAACGATAATGGCATCATCCTCATGGTAAAGCCAACGCGTTGTTTGATCCTTTTCAAGCTGTTCATGACGAGTAAACAATCCCTCATGGTCAATCCTATATTTCATTGCATGGACTTTTTCTTGGTTGTCTACCCTTAATTCTTCGTTCAATAGTGGAAACAAACCATTTGCGATATAGTAACCAGGTTTTTCAAAGTCACGTTTGGAACCAAAGCTTAATAGATCACTTCGATATTTAGCAGAAAAAATAACCCCTAAAAAGTCTGATCGTGAAAATGGTTTACCACTGTTATCATCGTCAAACCAATATTGCCTGAATTCTGGTCCAAGCTTTTCTAATAAGTACCGCATCCATCCCAAATAAGGATGTGCCCTGATAATCGAATGCTGTGGTTTCTTTGCTAAATTATTTAACCACAAAAGCAAGCAAACCGGTCCTACAATAAACACAATCAATAGAAAGATTAAAATAGTCCATAACATCAAAAACATTCCCCCCTTTTTATACATACAAAATACTATTAATCTATTATTACTATATTTAAATGTTCCAAAAGGTATCGACGAATCTTTTCTTAACTTTAACTACTAATAAGTTCATTTTTAAAAACTCTCCTTTATGTTATTTATATTTTATCTCAGATTGTATTATCTCAAATTAGAGATTATTAGTACAATATTTTACTCGAACAATTGCCTTTTATTGTTTTCCACTTGCATTTTTTGACCTGTCCATAATTCAAATGTACTGGTTGTCTGACACAGCAGCATACCAAGACCATTTACAGCTTTTTCTCTTACTGTTTCTGTCTGTTGCTTTAAACAAACCCATCAAAATTAAAAATAAATTAATTAAATATATTAAAGTAGATGGGAGAAAAAAGTATGTTAAAAAAGTTCGAAAAGAGTAACATGGGTGCTAGTAACCTTGGATGGTTAAGAAGTAAATTTCATTTTCCATTTGCTGAATATTATAATCCTAAAATATCCACTTTGGGGTTTTATGAGTGATCAATGATGATTTAGTTGAACCACAAACAGGCTTTGATTATGCACACGGCATGAAAAATCACAAAACCACCAATCTTTAAATTTAAGCTGGTGGTTTTATTCATTTGTACATATTTAAATCATTATATTTTTTATTGTGTAAATGGTCGACAGGCTCGTATTCCATTAGTGTCACTTTCGTATGTCTATATACAATTCAGAAAAAGTGCTTTCTTATTCAAGGATACCTTAGTTTTGAAATGTTGATTGATTGATTTTTTCTTGTAATTTTTCTAAGTAAAGATCAGCATTAATTGGCAATTCAATGGTTTGATTTAACCAAGAAGATAAGTAAATAGCATTAGCTAATTGTACACCTTGTACCCCTTCTTCACCTGGTGATAGCAACGGAGTACCCTTCAAAATCGTATCAATCCAATTTTGAATAATCCCTAAGTGCCCCCGGTTCTGTCCATCCACAGGAATATCTATTTTCCAGCATTCCGGCTCCCCAAAACCACCAGTATAGGATTCATTAAATTCTCGTTCGGGTTGTGTTAAGCGGAAAAAGGTAAGAGTATTATTTTCAATCACCATTTTCCCACGATCCCCTGCGATTTCAAAACGATTTGTCCCAGGCGCCTCACCCGTTGAGGTAATGAACACACCTGTCGCTCCATTCTCATATTCAACATATGCAGTGACATCATCTTCGACTTCTATATCGTGATATTTACCATAATGACAGAAGGCATGGACACGTTTTGGCACTAAACCAGTCGTCCATTGCCATAAGTCTAATTGGTGGGGGGCTTGGTTTAATAATACACCGCCTCCTTCACCTTTCCATGTTGCTCGCCATTTACTTGAATCATAATAACTTTGTGAACGGTACCAATCTGTAACAATCCAATTTGTCCGTTTGATCTCACCGAGTTCACCTGATTGAATGAGTTGACGTAATTTTTGATATAAAGGGTTTGTACGTTGGTTAAACATCATGGCAAATATTTTCCCACTCGAAGCAGCTGCCTTATTCATTTCTGTTACATCTTTCGTATACACTCCAGCCGGTTTTTCAAGAAGAACGTGCATTCCTTTTGCAAATGCTTTTTTTGCTAATTCCGGGTGACTGTAATGTGGTGTAGCAATAATGACCGCTTCAATACCCGATTCATTAAAGAAGGCTTCTTCATCCACATAGCACTGGACTCTATCTGTCATATGATTTTTCATCCATTCGAGTTGAGCTTCCCGACCACAAACTGCTGTTAACACGGCTCCATCAATAAGTCCCTTATCTATCTGAAGGGCATGTGATTTACCCATATTTCCTATCCCAATTACACCCACTTTAATTACATTCATCTTTACGTCCCTCATTATCTAATATTTTTTTCGTGTGGTTTTCTTTATATCACTCCGGCTTTTAAGTAAATCATCAATCTGTGAAATAATAATCCTTCACCATCTCACCCATGACCCAGTTCGTTCTTGCACCGGTCTCTCCGGTACTCGGGCACTGGCCGCTATCTCTCGTTAAATCAGCCACAATCGTTTCCACAAGGGGTTGATGAACGTGCTGTGGCGGCTCAAAACTCCATTGCTCTGTTCCGTTAGCCGTCATCAAAACAATTGGCTCATTTCCAAAAGTTGAAAAGGTGATTTTCCCAAGGCTGCCAACGATTTCATTTACATCGATATTTTCAAAAGCAGAAAAACACCAATTACCAACACCGTGGATTCCAGATTGAAATAGATATGTACCTGTAACAATATCTTCCGCACGATAATAGCCTGCTTGATTAGATGCAAAACCTTGCAGAGCCTGAATGGGCCCAAGCAAAAAATCTAACAGGTCAAGCGTATGGCTTGCTAAATCAAAAAACAGCCCCCCCCCGGCTAACTCGGGTTGCACTCGCCACGGGAGACTCCGAGAATCCTTCACGTCTTCCGAAGCTTTTTGATACTGTGTTGTTGAGACGAATCGAATGTCTCCAATCGTTTTATTTTCCAACAGCTCTTTTATTTTAACAAATCGTGGCAGTGCCCTGCGGTAGTAAGCAACATATAATGGAACTCCAGCTTCCTTGCAAGCAGCGATCATTTCTTGGCATTCAGTGAAATTCTTTGCCATTGGCTTTTCTACATAAACAATTTTTCCCGCCTTTGCCGCTTTGATTGTATATTCTTTATGTGAACTTGGAGGTGTTGCAATATAAATGGCGTCAATATTAGGGTCTTTAATAAGCGCAGCGGCATCATCATACCATTTTGAAACATTGTGCCGTTCCGCATAGTCTTTCGCAAGTTCTCCAGTTCTCCGCATAACGGCAACTAACTCTGAGTTTTCGATTTTTTGGAAGGCTGGCCCACTTTTCACTTCCGTTACATCACCACATCCAATAATGCCCCAACGAACTTTCTCAAATTTCATAGCACTAACCTCCTTGTGACAATCAATTATTAAGCTTTTTTATGGAAGCGTTTCTTTTCGAAGAACTTCTTAAATTATAATATATTTAATTCGAGGTAATTTTAATGTTTTAATTTACACTTGTCAAACAACGTTAAAACGTCCTTACCCCTGCCTTTTTGATAGGTTTCTGCTATTCATTGAGAGATGCTTTTTGAATGTATACATCTTGAGTTCTCTTCCTTTTCCAACCGTTTTTTTGATAATATCAGAATATGTAATTCCCCCCAGTATTCATCCAATTTTTATAATAGAATAAATTATAAAAGTAGAGTAAATTAATAAAGCAAGTAATTTATACAACATGAGGGTGGACGAACTTTGCGTAATGTTGAAGGAGCTATAGTATTTGATAAAGATTCTTTTCAAGAAAATGATACAAATAAAGGTAATGGTATTGATATTGAAATTATCGAAGGTAACCTAAAGGATTTAAACAAGGTATATGCCATGCTTAAAGAGGACTTTGCTGCCGGTGAATTAAAAGATTATGCTCAACTAGAAATGCTCATAATGAAAAAGAATTACAAGCTTTTATTAGCAAAACATCAGATATTTGATGGGATTATCGGATATGCATTTATTTATCAGATTGATCATCTAAACGCAATCTGGCTTGATTATATAGCGATTGTGAAAAGATTTCGAAATTCTGGGTATGGGACACTTTTATTTACTAAAATTGCCGAATCCTATCAGAGAGACATTTCAGGTATTTTTATCGAAGTTGAAATTCCCGAAGAACGTGCAGGACTAGAACCTGACAATCAAAAAAGAAGAATAAACTTTTATGAAAGACTGGGAGCGAAAAAGTTAGCTATACAGTATGAACTCCCTACAAACGAAGGCGGATTTCCGATGTATCTTTATTATAAACCTTCACGAAATAGTGAATTATTGAAAAAAAGCCAACTTGCAGAAGCTATTTCCTCAACTTTTAACTATATCCATTCAGATGTAAAAAATAGAGAGATCATCTTAATAAAAGCTGTAACATCTATAGGCGATCACATTTTGGATGATATGAATTAGTCCCACTTTATTTTAGATATAGAAAAAGATCTCAATTATTTGGTAGTTTTTTACGGTCATCGGCATCTGGCAATTTTTCCAGCCATCCATTATTAATGATAATGGTTCCCCAATTTGGTAAAAGTTTTAATCCTCTTAGAATGGCTGCCTCGCAATGCCCTATTAAGTCAACTCTCAAACTTGCAACCAAAGCAGTACCATAATATGAAAGTGATGCACCCAATAGAAATCCCACTTTGAGCATTATCAGTTTATCCGAGAAAGGTGCGACAGTGGAATTTGTAACTTCTGTATCCAAAAGTGGTGGAACATGAAGATTTTCTTCATGTAATATTGAAGAAAAAATTTCAAAATTTTTATTTATTGTATGTAAAACCTTTTCCAAATATTGACGAACTTCTTTATTTTTTGTTACTTGATAAAATCCAAGACAGATCCCCTTTGCTAAACGGGTCATTGTTAAATTAATATAAATATGTCCAGCTTCCGCTGAATTAATTGGTCTTTTTTTGCCAAGCACATCTAACGTATATCCTAAGCTTGTTATGTATTCCGACTTTTTGGGTACAGAGAAATAAGGGGGTGGATCATAAAGGCCTTTAGCTAAAAGAAGATCAATTGTTTGGTTGTATATTTCCATCGCATCAATATTGCATTGATAATAATAATCTCGAATATCTCTACGTACTGAGACACTAAGGGAAATGCTATATCCAGATAATCCAATATGGAGTAAAGTGTGTAGATATTCTAACCAAAAGATATCTGTAAATAACGGAGGAGCCTCTAGGTTTACATCCTTTTCTGTAAAACCATTTGGTACAGGGAAATTTTCTTTACTGAAAAATTCCTTCATTTTTTTCAAATGCTTTTCAGATACTTCCAATGAAAATTGGAAGACAGAACGAATTTGAGGATCTTTTACCGTTGCTAATACATATTTGCCAATACAAACGGACATCGTTTCCTGCTCGAATTGTGTCAGTAAATTTGTAATTTCTGTTGAGGTCAATCTGCCATTGTTCGTGTTCAAAATTATTGCCTCCAATGTATAAGTATTAAAAAAACGGAAGTACAATCATCGTCAGGATAAGGATAAAAACAGCCACTGCACCTATTTTTTGTTTATTCTTCCATAAGGAAACGGAGAAGCCAAAGGTATATGCGATAATGATAAACAATACAACGAAGAAAAATTTATTCAACCTAACTCCCCACCTTTGCAGGTTTTTTTGTTTGTTTACCATAATCAACTATGCTAATATCTGGTTTTACAATAATGTCTGCTCTAAGATACGATTTTCCCCAATTAAACTTTTTATATTCTTGAATCGTTCCAAAATATTTCCGGGCATACAGGGATAAAGGAAATGGTACTCCTTTTAATTGAGATTGTGTTTTTTTAAATAGTTCATAATTAACTGTTTTCATATGTTTGGCTATTTGTTTTTTTATCAGTTGTTTGTTTTTATCATCTGCGAAGTTGACCATTGATGGGTTTGACATAATTTGAAACTGTAATGGTAATGTGATATAAATCTTTGGTCTGGCACCCTTTAAGTTCATCTTCACTTTATTATTTTCAGTTTTCATGACCCTGACAGCATATTGTTTCTGGTTCTTCTGAAAAGGATTTGGTATATCGATCAAAATATCTTTAATGTCGGTTGTATCATCGAGAATATTGACAGTGCGTGTATCTTGACCATTTAATATATCAATCATCACGCCATTTTTAAAGACTGCTGAGCCAAGAAATTGTGTATCATCAAGCTCGCCTTTTACATCCAATTGACCTGCCATATATTCATCTTCCCCTTTAATTTTAGGCTTTTTTACCGGCTGTGCTGTTGTATACATCGCCAAAAAAAGGTCTGTCCCCCTATTCATCGTTTTAAAATAACGAAAGAGCGAAGAATCAGGTATGAGCCCATTTTCAATTCCATGATCCACCATATATTGGAAATATTTATGCGGCCTTGTTTCCATTTTTGGACGGTTTTGTTTAAAATACTCGCTAGCGTTTTCTTTGGATACTGCTAAAAAAGTACTCAGGCGAATTTCTTTATCTTTTAAGACATCGGTAATGGATCTGGTAAAATTGGGATTTTTTGCATATTCTTCAGAAACAACAATGATCTTTAATAATTCATAATTAATATCACGGGAGATAACCGCATTGGCCGTGGCTTTAGCGGCAATGATATCATTTGCATCAAACGAGATAATTTCCCTGGGCTTTTCTGTTGAACCGCCACCGCCTTGCATACTGCCAACTTCGGGATTGGCAATTAGCATCGTTACTGTGATTTTTCCTTTTTGTTTGGAATGATCAAGGCCCAATCCGATGACATACGCATTCCCTTCAAGTTCTTTACGATCCCAACAGCCTGATAAGAAGCAAGCCATGATGAGGAGCACCAATATTTTACATACTGTTTTTGTTTTTTGCATGCTTAAATTCTCCTTTTAACAGTGCAGTTAACCATAGAATAATCGCAATGGCACTAAACGTAAGTCCTCCTATATTCCCCATAAACCGTTTAAATTCTAAAGTAACTTCAAGTGGCGTTTCCGGAATGCTTCCAATCATTAAATAAATCACTGCCAGTGATGGGATCAAGTATTCAAAGTCTTTAATTTTAAATAGATGACCGAACATCATCGCATTTATGTACAAAAACGCTGAAAAACGAATAAATGCCCCCATAATCCAGATAACAAAAAAGAAAATCTCGACATTTGGAAGATAACTTCCGAGTGAAATATAACGTATGACTGTGTGAAATGGATATCCAATTGTTTCTAAAGATACGTCAAACATAGAGATGTAAAGGAGCATAGAAGCACTTAGTGAGATGGTTACGGAAACAAAAGCAATCCATGTTCCTTTTCGAAAGTCTTTGTTTGATGTGATGTAGGGAATGAGCATGGTGAACAGAAAAAAATCAGCAAAAATCGTTGTGCTTTTTGTACTTTGCTTCAATATTTCAAATTTTCCAGGGCCCCAAATCGGAAAAATTGATTGAAGCGTGCTATCTTGAGCACCTAGTAATAACGCAATGATCAAGGAGAGGATAACATAGTAAACAATAAGATAGGAAACCGATCCGACATGCTGAATTCCTTTTTTTGCACCGTATGCACAAACGGACATTAAGATGGCATAGATGACTAAAGTAGGCGTCGTTGTAAAATAAAGCGACCTAATAATATTCGTATATGTTCTAGAATCGAACGAAATGGCATAGGAATTAATGCCAAACAAAAGCAGGCAAACAAAAAAACCGATGTATTTTCCAAATAGATTTTGAATAACAGAGAACCCACTTTTATCCTGAAACAACGACATCGTCTTTAATAATAAAAAGAGCGGTATAAAAACGAGACCGGCAGATACGATTGGGATCATCCATGCTGCATTTTGTACCTGACTATATATAGTGTTTGGTGTATCTTCAGTTCCTTTTGAACCAACCATTAAAATCGCGATGGACACATATTCACGGATACCAAGTTTTCCAGGCTGCTGCTTCATATGATGTTTATCCCTTTCTTTGTTTGACCATATCCTTTGGTTTTAAATATCCTGGACGAAACCTTTCTTTTACAGGAACGTGGCGGATAAGTAAGTCCTTTGACGAAAAAAAATGCGGTGTCATAGGTGCAAAATAAGGAGTGCCAAATGATTTTAATGAGACTAAATAAAAGAGGGACACAGTAAATAATGCAGTAACCCCATAAACACCCATAAAGCCTGCCGCAAAAACAAACAAGAAGCGGCTCATCCGAATAGCAAAGTTCATGCTGACATCACTGATAATAAATGAGCTCAATCCGCTTAAGGCGATAACAATGATGACAATCGGACTAATAATATTGGCTTGAACCGCAGCTTGACCTAAAATTAAGGCCCCAACAATCCCGATCGTCGGGCCAATCGGGGATGGCACACGTAATCCGGCTTCGCGAATAAGTTCAAAAGCCAATTCCATCATTAAGATTTCAATGATGGAAGGAAAAGGGACACGTTCCCTTGTCCCCGCAACCGCCATCAACAAATCAGGTGGAATCATCCCCACATGATAATTTGTAATCGCAATATATGAACAGGATGCAAACATGGCAATAAATAAAGAAATTATTCGCAAAATCCTAATGAAATTTCCATATGGCGTACGCAGGTAATGGTCTTCCGGAGAATGGAATAATGACCAGAAGGTCGTAGGCATAATCAGGCAGCTGGGTGAATTTTCCATTAATAACACAACGTGACCTTCTTCAATGAAGGAGGCCGCCCGGTCAGGACGTTCGGTATTTAAGAGCGTTGGAAAAAGTGATCTGGGCCGTTCCTCCAGATATTGCTCTAACATACTTAAATCGAGAATATTATCAGTTTCAGACGAAGCTTTCAACCTATCTTTTATCGCTTGAAGCAAGTCATCATTCACCAGGTCTTTTTCATAAACAAGAAAAACATCGTTTCTAGATCGTTTCGTAAGAACAAAGAACTCAACAATAAGATTTTCATTTTTAATCTTTTTACGGACCAAGGCTATATTATCAATCACTTTTTCGTTAAAAGCTTCTTTTGCTCCTTTAATAATCACTTCATTATCTGATTTTTCAATCGAACGACCCCGAACTTGAGTCGTTTCAAATAAATAGCATTGAGCATCACCTTCTACAAAAAGTGCCGTCATGCCACAAGTAAGGTACTGGACAATCTCTCCAATTTTGGTGGATGTCTTTTCAACTGGGTATGAGACAATATCTTGAATCTTTCCTAAAGAGTGCTCATATCCAACTAGTTTTTCCATAATGCCTTCTTGAATATTCTGTATGTTTACCATTGTACTTATGAACAACATAAATGCACGACAATTTCGTGAACCTATGGCAAACTCACGTACCTTGACATCCATATTTTTAGGAATACTAAAAATGGACTTAAAGATCTCTAAATTTTGATCATAATTGCTGGTAATATCTTGCTCTTTTAAGTCCACTACCTGTGCATTGGACTTTTCTTTGAATTGTGGTTCCGAATTGAGTAACTTGGACAGCGATTTTATGATCTTTGTTTTTTTCATCATGAACCACCCCCAGTTTTCCAATAGTTTTCCAAATTTAGGTGTCTTTATGTATGCATGGAAAAAAATCAAAGGGACGGTTCTTTCGCTTCTCCAATTAATAGAAGCAAAAGAACCGTCCCTTAAATTCCAGTAAGAATTTCTATGAAGAAAGAACTTAGTGTAAAATGACTGCCTAAAAAAAGTGTTAACAACAAAATTCAAAAGGATGCTCAGGAGAGATTGTTTTCCAATGCCATAGTGGTTGTTTTGTTGGATCTGCCCAATGCCATGCTGCCAAAGCTGCAGCACATGCATCAATTTGATGAGAGCTAAGGAGAATCTCATCTGGAAGACCTGAAAATCCAATTGTTTGAAACCACTTAAAAATTTCTTTTCTTGACTCTACTTCTTTTTTGTAATGTAGTGCATGAAATAATCCATCTTCGTTTCCAATACGAGTACCAATTGCAGCACCTGGATGCACTTCAACAAGATGTATTTTACCCAACAGATTCATGCTCATTATTCTCCGTGTTAATGCGATTCCACGAAGTGTTAAATAAACCATTTTTGTTAATGTTGGTGGCATAATGGAACTGCCTGAAAGTCCATGACCTTTAATAAACTGACGAATGCTTTTATCTTGAGGTCTATCCCCTCCGCCATCTTGGTACGACAACGGTGCATCAATTCCGATCACTACATCCTCCTTTGAAGCTGCTGAGGTAATGGCCGAAATCAGCATTTCATCACTTGCATCTACAATTATGTTTTCAAAGACGAGGTGATCATTCTTTAATTGAAAAACACTCATAGCCGTATCCTTGTGATTGGCAGGACCAGATAGATCAATTCCGATAACTTTCATAACACCATACATCCTTTTTGGTTACCTAGAATATTAGATTTATTCAATACCACGGCTTTAATGGATTTATTTCCTCTTTTTCAATTGGTCTTCTGCCTTTTTTACATTTTCAGCAACTCTAAATTTAACGATCTTGCTTATTAATTCGTAAGGAATCGGTTTTCCTAAAGGAAATTGGATTGTCCCTTTTCCACCTTTATATTCCGACAATTCGTGCTTAAATGCAGTAATACCACTAGACGTTGGGTAAAATCCGATATGCTTTTTAAAAGCAGCAAAATACACCAGATTGCCGTGTAATGCAAAAGCAGGCATTTGATAACTAATCTTTTCCTCTGCGTCTGGTGCAGACTCTTTAATCGTTTCTCTTACCTTTTCAAGTATTTTTTGAACCTCAGGAGGAAATTGTAAAATATATTCATCGATTGTTTTATATGTAATTTTGTTTCCTTCCATGGATATCTCCTTTCTTAAGCTATTTTAGTGGTGGTATGTTCTTAGCTAAGGTGTATAACTATCTAAATCCCCTATTAGTTCATTTTATAAATAAATCAGGAATTATGTCTTTGATCGATTTCCCCATCTTTTCATGTTCTAGTGCGCAACCACGAAGATCATACTTAGGTTCTTTGAAGAAAGTGGTTTTACGCTCTAAAATTGTCTAGCATTTCATACTTAAAATAATGCTGATATAATTGATTCCTTACTAAAAGTTTACATGTCCATAACATTTATGACTCAATTTATTAATATTATAGCGTTAATCTATAGTAAGTGGGGACAGCACGCGTGGCTGTCATGGTATTTGGCGAAGGTGGAGCCAATGCTTTTTTGTTTTCTCTCCATTAATTTGAACAAGTAATTATGCATTTTCTTTGTACTGTTCATTTGTTTTTTATTTTACCTATTTAGTTCTTCATTACCATTAACTCCATATGCTTTATTAATGGGGAGTGGAGACTAATGCAAAATGAACAGTTCGATATTGAAACACTTAAATTAATTGGAAATAAACTTGATTACATTTACTCCATAGCTAAAGGACATTACAATGATAACCCTGAATTAATGGATACAATTGAAAATTTAGCTCAGGTTGCAAGTATGTTTGCAAAAATCAAAATTCAAGAATTAAACGGCCAGTTCGAATCCCCAAGTCCACAAGGGTTCATAGTGTCTAAATTAGCTAACTCATACTCTAGAATGAAAAATTATGAGAAGCAAAAAGATACTGACTTTCCTACTTGGAAGCTATAATGCTTCTTTTTTTTATACAAAAACCACTTTTTGTGATTTGCCACAAAAGGTGGTGATGGAACTTAGCACATAAGAGAAAGCAAAACAAGAAAATAGTATCCAAAAAAATGATTTCTCGATCGTTTATTGGGTATGCAAAAAAAGAATACTATATTTGTCATGGAAAACCCATGGGAAAGGGTTTTGTGCATGGGTTTTCCCAGCAGGGGGCTTGCAGGAAAGTTTTTCAATGGCGAATGACGTCGGTAATGAATTTATATATAGGCAGATCTATCTCAGTCACTCTGCCAGCTTATATCTCATTTTATTACGCTTGTCTTGGTAAAATTGGAAAAACCAAATCAGAGTGGAGAGCCAAAAGCCGCTTGCTAGATAACCGCCAATAATATCACTTGGATAATGGACACCCAAATAGATGCGGCTGATACCGATCATCAGAATCATAAAAGCGCTAAAAAGGATAAGCAGACTTCTTCCCCCCTTACTTGAAATATGCCTCCAAAGCAAATAGGCTATAATTCCATAAATGGTAAAGGCAGTCATCGCGTGACCGCTCGGAAAACTATAACCCGTTATTTCAATTAAGCGGTGCAAATTGGGACGCATCCTGTGAAATAAATTCTTCAACAGACTATTTAGAATAACTGAACCAATAATCGCAGCTAAAAATAAAATGAGTTCAATACGATGGTGTAAGACTTTGTAAAGGAAAATTAATAAAAAAAGACTAAGTACAATCACCACAGGCGTAGAACCAATAGTAGTAAAAAATTTCATTACACTAGTTATGCTTGGTGACTCCAACCCTTGAATGGCTGCAATGACACTGCTGTCAAAGTGGATGATTTTATTGTCACTGACTAATAGGGAAATCAGGCTAAAACCAATCACACAAACAACACTAATGACAAATGCAGTGACAAGATATGAGTTTAATTTCATAAATCATCAACCTCATTTTTTTGGATTTAAATTGAATTTATACAATAAAGGTTTTCATAATAAAAAACTCGACTTAAGCGCCCATACTGTGATATTTTTCCCAAAAATCATAGGATAAATGTTTCATATTGGGCTCTTATTTCAAAACGGTTTCCTGAGGATCCTGCTCTCGCACCGAAAAGGTGAATAAGTCTTTTTCGATGGCATACCTAGGCCTTCTCTTAACCTCATGATAAATTTTACCGATATATTCTCCAATTAATCCAATCCCCAGCAATTGCAACCCGCCAACAAACCAAATGGATAGGATTAACGAAGTCCACCCTGATTCGGTATGACCCAATATATCTTGAATAAGGGCATATCCCCCTGCGATGGCGCTGATTCCCATCGCCAAAAAACCAAGAAATGTCACAAAGCGAACCGGTGCTATACTAAAGGATGTAATTCCATCAAAAGCAAAAGCCAGCATTTTCTTAAGCGGATATTTTGATTCACCAGCCATACGGTCTTTTCGGTTATAGTATACTTTGGTTGAATTAAAACCAATTAAAGGTACAAGACCGCGCAGAAATAAATTGGTTTCTTTAAATTTTAACAACTCTTCAATTGCTCGTCCGCTCATTAAGCGAAAATCCGCGTGATTGGGGATCAAATTTATGCCCAGCTTGGCCATTACACGATAAAATAATAGTGCAGAATTTCTCTTAAAAAAAGTATCAGTTTCCCGTTTATCCCGAACACCATATACAATATCATATCCTTCCAAGAACTTTTCAACAAAAGCCGGAATGGCATTGATATCATCCTGTAAATCAGCATCTATAGTAATAACACAGTCGGATTGCGTTGTGGCTGTTTCCAGCCCAGCAAGAAGTGCATTTTGATGCCCTGTATTTCTTGAAAGCTTGACGCCCGTAACTAAGTGGTTTTTCTCACTTTCATTCTCAATCAATTTCCATGTCGAATCTTTACTGCCATCATCTACAAACAATAGTTTACTTTTCTCAGAGATTAGTAATTCGACTAGTAAATTCTCTAACATCGCTGATAATTGGGAAAAAGTATCTTTTAGCACTTCTTCTTCATTAAAACATGGAACGACGATCGTTAACATTGGTTTATCCATTTGGAAAGACTCCTTTAACCATATTAGTTTACTTCGTAAAGGTATATTTTCCAAGCAGAATCGCTTTGGCTAAATGCTTTTTTAAATACCAATCTATTTTCTGAAGCATTGAGAATTGGAACTGCTGAAAGGATATATTGGCCCCCCATGTTTTTGAAAACTCTTGTATTAAGCTGCAAGTCCTTTATCTTTACCTTTGAATTCTTTTTGAACTCATAATGCTTTCCTAATTGAGCGACAAAAAGATAGCACCTTCCCCCCCATTGATCAAAATATGATTTCAAGGCAGGGCTTTTGTCTAACTCATTTCCAATAATCTTTCTAAACTCATGTTTATAGCTTAAAGGATAGAAATTATTATACGTATCCAGCGTATAGAAACCGTTATACTGGGCGATAGCAGGATGAATCCCAATGCTTGCTACTCGATAACTGTTTTTTGGCTTCCCGATATAATTCGTAATTTCGTTAAATTGTGTTGTTGCATAAAATTGCTTTACGGTTGGTCTCCCATGATAAACAATTTCATCATTTGCCGCAAATACGACGATTAGTTGCACAAGTAAACACAATTTCACGAAATTCTTCCATCCACTGCTCTTTTTCCAGAGGATCGCTGCGCCGACAGCAAACATCAGATAAATAATTAAAGGCCTCAAGAAATGGAATCTGGAAAAATTAAAGGTCTTAAGCAAAGATACATGGTCCTTTAATGGCTGCCAGCCTTTATAAAACCAGAAAGCATACCAGACAGATAAAACAAAATTAAGTATGAACAAATAAAGATATCTTTTTTCGATTGCATCTTTTTCTTTATTCCTAATCATCCAAACAACTAGAAACGAAAAAGGAACAATGACCAGGGTGTGTAGTGTCAGAACATGGGTATGACCGTAAAAATAGTTTTTAAACACCAGACTAATGGTAGGCCAAAAACTTAGGACAGATTCCACAAATTCATTTCGGTTTGTCGGTGCACTAGGAATGACCAATGATAAGACCAACCGGTACTCAATGGCCATATACAAGATGGTCATAAACGCAATACTGCCAAAGAATACCCCATTCACTTTTCGTTTTACAACCCAGTCTCGAAGCCACAGTAGCCCCATAAAGAATAAAAAGAAGCAAAATCCTAGCACAAAGCTTGAATAAAAAGGAAGCAAAAATAAAGTGACCCATTCCTTCCAGGTATGTTTTCCTTCTCTAATATTTAAAAACGCCCATAAGGCAAGGGGCATCCCGAGTGTACTGAGCATACCTGAGGGCCAAAAAGGAGTGAGGGCAAATGCTAGGGACACCCAGACACGGATTTGGTAGGCATCGACTGATCGGACAAAGTGTTTTTTTACTAATAGATACATGCCAATAAAGGCAAAAACTCTTGTAACCGTTTGACTAAGGGCATAGGCAGTCATGGTTGGAAACAGCTGATACAGCCACTGGATGCCGCTGAATTCAGTACCAAAGGCATTTCGTGGCAAGCCATTGATGATTTGGGGAATAACAGCATTGATATCTCCAAATAATTGATCGCTATTTTTAAGAACCTTATACCAGGCAATGTTTGAATCCAAGTTATCGTGAATTCTTATATGGGCATTCTCACCTAAAATAAAAAGGGGCGAAACATAAAGAATTAATAGAAAGAATGCGATGAAGACATGTTTTTGCTCAAGGCTTGAATTTTTAAAAAATCTAATCATTTGTCTCCACTCTCTGTTTCGATTTCATCGATTCGAACACATGTTAGCCCGCGGTTCGTTACTTCTTTCAGCACCATTTTTAAGGCATTGATCGTATTTATCGGTGCATCCTCATCTGCTCCCCATGTTTCTCCACAATCGTGCAGCAGAATCACATCACCTTTTTTTATGTTTTTTAGCAGTCTCATTTTTACCTTTTCACTGCCGCCTCTACTGCGCCAATCTTCTGCCATTACCGACCAGTGAACTATTCGATATTTTTTCATTAACAATAAATCAAATAAATTTAGTAATCCCCATGGAGGACGATAATAATTAGGTCTTATTCCTGTAATGCCTTCAATTATAGCAGCAGTTTTATTCAATTGACACCGAATGGCCCAAGGAGACATCCCCCAATTGGACCTGTGTACATAATTATGCATCCCAATTAAATGCCCTTCTTCGTGAATTCTAGCAATTAACTCAGGATATTTTTCTGCTTTGGAGCCCAGTACAAAAAAAGTAGCTTTTATATGATAACTTTTTAATAAGTCCAGCAGCTGTGGTGTATAAATGGGATTGGGTCCGTCATCAAAGGTAAAGGCGATTTTTTCGGAATGGTCATTTCGTTTTAAAACCCCTATTCCTAGCCCCGCTGTTAAAAGATACGGAAGAAAAAGATAGATGACAAGTAAAATAGCAATAATTAATGAAATCTTTACAAACACGTCATATTCACTTACCTTCATAATCAGGATCATTAAGGGTGTCAGGGATTTTTATCAGCCATTGACTTGATATTGCCCTCTTCCATGGTAAGCAGTTTGAATGATCACATCAAGTGCATCGATGGAAGAGGTCTTTGTTTGAAACAGCTTGGTCTTTTGCTTAATCGAAACTAATCGGAAAGAATCCTTCATAATCGAATGAATTTTATCAATTAAATCCTTTTCATTTTCTGCCAGAATCCCAAGGCCTAAGTTTACCAGATAATCAGCATTTTCTTCCTCTTGTCCAGGAAGCGGATTATAAATTAACAACGGCAGTTCCATGGCCATTGCCTCGGAAATAGTGACCCCTCCCGGTTTGGAAATCAAAAGGTCCGATAGGGCCATTAACTCATTTACGTTGTCACTGTAGCCCATAAGCAGAACTTTATGCTTAGAACTTGGCAGTTCAGCTGCTAATCGTTTTTGCAATTTCTTATTTCGGCCACAAATAATGATAAATTGAATCGGCACAGGCAGTTTTTCAAAAGCAAGAATGGTAGAAATCCCTTTTCCAATAAAACCATCTCCCCCGCCCATCACGAGAATCGTGAATTGGTTAGGGTTTAAACCATATTTTAATGCAAGCATTTCTCTTGGCTGCGTGTGAACAAATTTTTGCATAATAGGAATTCCTGTACATTTAATTTTATAACTTTCTACCCCTGAAGCTATCAATCTATTCTTTACTTGTTCTGAGCCGACTACATATAGATCCGTAAAGGGATGGAGCCAATAGGAATGATTCGTGTAATCCGTAATAATCGTCACAATCGGCAGATCAATTAACCCCTGTTCTTTTAACTTGGAGATGATGCGTGCAGCAAATGGGTAGGTGCTTACCACGACTTTTGGATTTAACATTTGGATAATCTCCAGCATTGTACCCATTCCGGACGAAAATAGGGTATCCAGTTTATCTGAAAAGGAGCTTCTTTCTTTTGTTTTTTGATAAAAATAGCCATACACCTGCGGAAATTTTTTAATAACCTTCTTGTAAAAATAATTGCTCACTGGATATAAATAGGGATGCAGCCATTGCATAACATCTAAAGTAATAGGTTCCAAATCCGGGGTGCAAAAATCTACTGCCTCGCTGATTGCTTTAGCTACTTGCTTATGACCATCTCCAAATGTGGCTGAAAGTATCAGAATTTTATCCTTATCACTCTCAAACATGCTGCATTCACCCCTCCCATGAGTTTGTAAACTTCAGACTGATCTTTACCTTTGGACATTGTTTCGTTTAATTAGACTTTTTTCAATTTTTTCATAGCAATTGATAATCCAGAACACAACTCTATCCAATACCTTTAGTTTTTTCGAATAGGTATGAACTATAAATGCTGTACCTGCTCCAATAATCATTCCGGCAATTACATCGGATGGATAGTGAACCCCAGTCCAAACGCGGGATACGGAAATCATGCCAGCTAATACTAGCCAAATCCAGCCGTCGCGTTTTCTCCAAATCCAAATCACGGTTGCAATCACAAAGGCTGCAGTTGCATGATCACTAGGAAACGATGCATTTTTGGCGTGCGGAATCAACCAATTGACATGGTGGACCACAAACGGCCGATCCCGGTAAAATAGCATCCCGATTAAAACGTTAATAGCTAAGGCAATGCAAGCTGCTAAACACGCTTCGACCACCATTCTCCGATTCTGTGATTTTTGAAAAAACCAGTATAATAGAATCCCAATAAAAAATACATACTCTGCTTTCTCAGCCATTAAAACCATCAATGGATTTAAAAACTTTTCAGTAATAGCGAGATGATTGATACCTTGAAACGCTAAATAATCAAAATGTGATAACATAATGAACCTCCAAAATGTTTTGTTCCTTCTAGATTGCTTTACTTTTTTTCTTTTTCCATTTAATAAGCAGGTACCCAAGAGTCACGACGATGGCAACAATAATAGCTGGCGTAACAAACGGCTTAGCCGCTTGGTTAATTTGTTCCCAATTCGACCCTAGCTTTATGCCAAGATAAAGAAATAAACAAGACCACGGAATAATGGCTAGACCCGTATAAAGAGAAAATTTTGAAAAGGACATCTTTGCAATTCCTGCTGGGATCGAAATGGCATGTCTGACAACAGGTATGAATCTTGCGGTAAAGATAACGCCAGTTCCGTATCTGTTAAACCATTGTTGGGCAATATCAATGTGAGAGGGGCGAAGAAAAATGTATTTACCGTATTTATTTAATATTGGTCTGCCCCCATACCTTCCAAGCCAGTATAAAAACCATTGGGCAATAAGACCGCCAATGAGACCGGCCACCAAGGCACCGATAAACGAAATCTTCCCCAGCGAAATTAAGTAGCCCCCATAAGCTAACACAATTTCACTAGGAATGATTTCCACCATCAATCCAAGCGCGATTCCTAAATAGCCAAGGCTCGATAGTATCTCAAAGATAGACTGAATAAACTGTGACATATGTTAACCTTCCTTAAACAATTATTAGTAGAAAATGGTTTGTGTTCCTACTCTTTAAAGCGGTATCCTGCACCCCAAACCGTTTCAATGTATTGCGGGTTTGAGGAATCCGTTTCAATTTTTTCGCGAATTTTACGGATGTGGACGGTTACCGTCGAAATATCACCCAATGAATCGAACCCCCATAGCCGTTCAAACAATTCCTCTTTGCTAAAAACACGATTCGGGTGAAGAGCTAAAAACATCAACACATCAAACTCCTTTGCTGTTAAGCTGACTTCATGGTTGTTAACATATACCCGTCTCGATGCCTTATCAATCTGTAAACCTCTTATCATAATTCCATCGTTTTGTACTTCCTTGCCAATTAAACGGTCATATCTTGCAAGGTGCGCCTTTACTCTAGCAACGAGTTCACTCGGGCTGAACGGCTTGACAATGTAATCATCTGCACCTAAGCCTAAACCTCGAATCTTATCAATATCTTCTTTTTTTGCAGAAATCATCAGGATCGGGATGACTTTTTCGGTTCGGATTGCCTTGCAAATTTGGAAGCCATCTAAACCTGGAAGCATGAGGTCGAGCAGCACTAAATCAACCTCTTCCTTTAACGCTTTGTTTAAACCTATGTCTCCTGTCAATGCAATCTCAACTGAAAACCCGTTTATTTCTAAATAATCTCGCTCCAGTTCAGCAATGCTTTTATCATCCTCAATGATTAATATCTTTTTCACTATTATCACCAGCTTTCTTTAAGGAAAACAAGATCGTTGTCCCTTGGCCTTTTTTGCTTTCAGCCCAAATGGCGCCATGATGCTCTTCAATGATTCTCTTCGCAATTGACAATCCCAGCCCACTCCCGCCTTTTTCAGTCCCCCGTGCTAAATCCGCACGGTAAAAGCGGTCAAAGATAAAGGGAAGACTTTCCGCTGCAATACCTGGACCATTGTCTTCCAATTTAAAAAGTATATGAGTAGTAAAAGATTCGAGATGAAAGGAAAGCTTTTTGTTCGGTTTATCGTTATACTTTAGTGAATTTCCAACTATATTGATAATCACCCGTTTTAGATGCTCACGGTCACCGATAATCAAATAGTCTCCGCCTTCCTCCATTTCCAAGCTGACATCAACATTCTTTCCAACTACATCAAATCGAAGCTCTTCCACAAAATCCTGAAGGTAATGGTCAAAGTAAATTGATTCAAAATGAAATGGCAGCCGTTGTAAATCAAGTTTCGAATAAAGGAAAAGCTCATCAATCATATGATCTAAATCGATAGACTTTTTATGAATGGTCTCAATATAACGGTTCATCTTTTCAGGACTATTCGCCACCCCGTCCTGTATACCTTCGACATAACCCTTAATGGTGGTGATCGGCGTTTTTAAATCATGAGAGATATTGGCGATTAACTCTTTGCGATTTTCTTCATATGCTTGCTGCATTTCAATCGATTCCTTTAAACGAAATCGCATTTCTTCAAACCCTTGGGCAAGCTGGCCGAGTTCATCTTTTGACATCGGTTTAATCGGAACATTGAGATTGCCTTCCTTAATTTGCTTGGCTGCTAATTGTAATTTTCGAATTGGGCGAATGATGCTTTTTGATACAAAATAAGTTAACAATCCATTCGTAACCACCAAAATAAGAATCAAGCCCCCAAACAAGACAGGAAAGGAGTAATGAACAAATTTGGCGAGGCTGCTAGTATCGGTGACAAAAAACAGGGTCCCTTCCTTATTATCTGGAAACAAGAAATCAATCTTTTTAATGGATACAAATTGTTCATCTATCTCTACTAACGGATCGGCTTCATCTAATAATCCAAACGAAGGAAGATCCTTTGCCCTCACCCACTGTAACGAGCTTGAGCGATAAGTGATGTCGTTTCCTTTCCTAACTAGTAGCCTAGTTGTATCAGAATGTTCTAATTGATGGTCAATTTTTTTTAAATAAGACGGATCGGAAAATAGATTGGAATTTTTCAGTGTTTGCTGATGCAGTTCAACATATAACTGATCTTTTTCCGATAAATGCTGGTGATGTGCAGGCGGAAGATAGATGTTTTTAAGTGCTTTCATATCCCCTCTATACAGCAATGCAACTAAGAGTACTGAAATGCATACGAAAAAAATAGGAATAAACACCATTGCAAGATAGGATATGACCAGTCTAAGACGTATTGACATCTACTCCACTGCTTTCTTTATTAAAATTCTTTCAGACAAAACTTATAGTAACCCAGTGTAAAGAATAATGCACAAAAGGATAACAGATAGACCATTCGGCCAAAGATGACAGGAGTAAAGCCGCTGTTAATCCAGTGTGTTTATACCCATATGTCCTTCATATAAAACAGTCTTATCTGATAAGCATAAACAAACAAACTAAAAATACTATTAATGAATTCTTAAATATTTATTAATTTGTTTGATTAAACGTTGTAATAGGCGATTTTTTTTTGAGAAGAATTATCCCTGATACGTGGTGTAGTTGTAGCCTTAATCTCGGTTGGAATTATACTGGCAGGTCATAACCAAAAAAGTACCCTTCCCGATGAACCGGAAAGGGTACTTTTTTTAAAAAAACTGGATTAAACGTTTTATCTCAATCAAATTCCTCTGCTATGATACAATCATCATTGATAGTTGATTTTTCACATCAGCAAAAAGGGCAAAGATTTCATTTATACCCAGCCTCTGAAGCTTGAAGCTTCTGCTAATTTTCTGATTCCAACCATATATGCAGCTAAACGCATATCCACTTTATGTGTCTGTGCTACTCGAATTACATTTTCAAAGGAATCGACCATGATCTTTTTGAGTTTTTGATCCACTTCTTCTTCAGTCCAATAGTATCCCTGATTATTTTGTACCCACTCAAAATAGGAAACCGTTACGCCGCCTGCATTTGACAGTATGTCTGGAACAAGGAATACTCCACGATCAGTTAATATCTTTGTTGCTTCCAAAGTTGTTGGCCCATTTGCAGCTTCTACCACAATCGATGCCTTAATATCGGCTGCATTATCAGCTGTAATTTGACTAGAAATGGCAGCAGGTACAAGAATATCACAGTCAAGCTCGAATAGTTCTTTGTTCGTAATCGTATTTGTAAATAGCTTAGAGAATGTTCCAAAACTGTCTCTTCGGTCGAGTAAATAGTCGATATCAAGTCCGTCTGGATCAGCAATCGCCCCATAAACATCGGAAACGCCGACAACCTTTGCCCCTGCATCATGCATGAATTTGGCCAGATAGCTGCCTGCATTTCCAAATCCTTGAATCACCACGCGTGCCCCTTGCAATTCGATTCCTTTTTTCTTGGCTGCTTCCTCAATAACGATTGCGACACCACGGGCAGTTGCAGTTTCACGGCCTTGAGAACCGCCTAAAACAATTGGTTTACCAGTAATAAATCCTGGTGAATCGTATTCGCGTAAACGGCTGTATTCATCCATCATCCAAGCCATAATTTGCGAGTTCGTATAGACGTCAGGTGCCGGGATATCTTTATTTGGGCCAACGATTTGACTAATCGCCCGTACATAGCCCCTACTTAATTTTTCTAGTTCTCTTAATGACATTTGGCGTGGATCACAAATAATACCGCCTTTGCCGCCACCAAACGGAAGGTTGGTAATCCCGCACTTTAAGCTCATCCAAATAGCCAAGGAGTTTACCTCATTTTGATCTACTTCAGGATGAAAGCGAACGCCGCCTTTTGTCGGGCCAACCGAATCATTATGCTGTGAGCGATAGCCTGTAAACACTTTAACCGAACCGTCATCCATTCTTACTGGAAAACGGACCTTTAATGACCGTAATGGTTCCTTTAACAATTCGAACATTTCGTCACTATAGCCTAATTTTTTTAATGCTTCATGAATGACCGTTTGCGTAGAATGAAGCATACTTAATGTTTCTTGCTCCTCTTTTTGCTGTTTTGTAATCTCTTTTAATACAGTATTTACTGCCATTTTTTCGACACCCCTACTAGTTTGTTTATTATAAACACAGGTAAACACGGGGACGGTTCTTTTGATTGTATTCATAAGGACAAAAGAACCGTCCCCATAATCACTACCTATAATCACTAAGCAACTTCTTGTTCTACAGCATGTTCCTTCAGCTTATGACCTTCCCATTTTGAAATAACAATGGCCGCTAAAGAGTTTCCAACAACATTCACACATGTACGTGCCATATCAAGAATACGATCAACACCTAAAATAAATGCTAGACCTTCAACTGGAATACCCACACTTCCTAATGTGGAAAGAAGAACGACAATCGAAACACCAGGGACTCCTGCAATACCTTTGGAAGTGATCATCAAGATAAGCACCAATGTAATTTGGTGGCCTATACTTAAATGAATGCCATACATTTGAGCAATAAATAAGGCTGCAATCGCCTGATAAAGAGTTGATCCATCAAGATTAAAGGAATAACCAGTCGGAATGACAAAGGAGGTAATCGCCTTTGGACAGCCGATTCTTTCCATTTTCTCCATAATCCTTGGAAGTACTGTTTCTGAACTGGCTGTTGAATAACCTAAAATTAATTCATCTTTAAGGTAACCTAATAATTTAAAAATGTTATATCCAGCAATTTTTGCAACAATTCCCATAACGACTATAATAAAGAATATCATTGCACCATATACAACAATTACAAGTTTTCCAAGCGGAATTAAAGAGGCTAAACCAAATTTTGAAACCGTAACACCTATTAACCCAAAGACACCTATCGGGGCAATCTTCATGATCTGATTTGTTACATAGAACATTGCATCGGCTGTTCCCCTGAAAAATTGGATGATCGGCTTGCCTTTTTCTCCAATCGCAGCAACACCAAGTCCAAACATAACTGAGAAGAATATAATGGCCAGCATATCCCCATTTGCAAAGGCCTGAACTACGTTGGTAGGTACAATATTTACAAACGTATCAACCTTGGAATGTGCTACTGTTGTTTTTTCAGTGGTTATATATGAGCTAATATCAGATTTAACTAGTTGAGAACGATCCACGCCAGTTCCTGGGTGAAAAATATTCGCCGTAAGAAGTCCAACAACGATGGCGATCGTTGTAATAATCTCAAAATAAATAAGTGTTTTTCCGCCGAGTTTCCCTAAAGACTTCATATCTCCTGCCCCTGCTACTCCAACTACTAAGCATGATATAACAATCGGCACGACAATCATTTTAATTAATCTTAGAAATATATTTCCTAACGGCTGCAGGAATTGCTCAACATGCGGGTTTCCATAAAAGACCGCACCTACAATAATACCAAGTAGTAAGCCAATAAAAATTTGCCAAGCTAAACTAATTTTTTTCACTCGTTTCTCTCCCATCTATAAGCAGTAAAGGAACCATGATGAGATGCTGCTCTAGTTGAGGGATAACCTTTGCTTATAAGTAAATTAATATAATAAAATCAAGAATCAAAAACTATCAAAATATAATATCATGTCTATTCACCTGAAAAAAATTTAGATAAAAACAATTTCAATGCATCCCCCTCTTACACTCACGCATATCATGCGAAATCTTGCACAGCGTCCTAAAGGTGATTCAATTCCAAATGAATGATTTCATTACACATGTTAGACTCGAAAATCAAAGCTAAAAGTGCTTCCATTTTGTTGCTGAATAATTCTTAAGATAAACCTGAAACCTTCTTTTCTCTTGCATGCTACTAATTGCATCCCCTATTCGTTCCCTTTGTCATTTTACTTTTAGTCAAAACTTCTGTTGATTCAATGATTGAATAGGATCAGATAATTGAAGTACATGGGAAACCACTGTACTACCTTCTATAATGCTCTGTTCCACCTAATCAATTGATTGTCTAAATCACCTCCCTCAATGGCGTAAACCCCAACGTCCTAGAAAACGATATGAAAAAATTTCGGGTCTATGGATTTTTTTAGTATTATAGTAAAATAGAATAATATATATGATTTTCGCAATTATCGTGATACCCGCCTTGTAAACGGTTACAAATCTGTTGACTAATTTACTGGTGAATTCCTTTGACATTTAGATCATATCGTACAGACTACGAAAAACTACAAGAAACAACAAATTGATATAAAAAGTTTTAATATATTTTTTATTTTTCATTTTTCATGTAATACAAAATATTACCATGAGTGAAAGTAAATCAGCTCTGATTTGGAAGTGATCCTATTCGCTATAAATTATTAGCCTGTTTGTTCTTGATCATCGCTGTCCCGATTGCCGGGGAGTTAAAGTTTTATCCATTTAGCGGGGCGGATCTTAGGGTTAACATGGGAATGCCTGTTTTTTTCTTTTTTTTGTTATGGTCACGTAAAATTCATCCCATCTTTTCCGGGTTTTTAACGGGGATTTCAGTTGTTTTCTTTCGGATGACTCTGGACCGGCTTCAAGTCGGTTCATTCCAGTTCCATAACAGTTTTAGTTCGCATTTTCCTGCCTTTTTTTATTACCTGATCTTTGCTTCATTTTTTCATTTTTTCAAAGTTAAAAATTTAAATGAACAGCCACTGCTAATTGGCTTGTTTGGCATCGTTCTCGAATTCATGTCCAATTCAGCTGAAATGCTGATTCGCCATTTCACAACCAATATGCAAATTACGGTTGCCCATTTCTTGATTATTGCCGGGATCGCCATTATCCGCAGCTTCTTTGTTCTTGGTTTTTACAATATCGTGATCTTGAGAGAGGCAAGAGTGGCGGAAGAGCAGCAGCGAATGCGGAACGATCAGATTTTACTATTAATCTCAAACTTATATGTAGAAATGGTCCAATTGCAAAAGTCAACAAAGAATGCTGAGGAGTTAACGAGTGCCAGCTACAGGCTTTACCGCCAATTAAAACAGCTAAAGCAGCACGAGCCGGCACAGGCAATGCTAAAAATTGCCGGTGAAGTGCACGAAATCAAAAAAGATAATCAACGAATCTATGCCGGCCTGTCAAAATTAATGGCGAAAGAAAAAATAAATGATTTTATGAGCATTAAGGAAATAATTGACATTATTGTTCGTGCAAATAACAACTATGGCGAGATGCTCGGGAAAACAATCGATTACAAGGTGAAAATTTTCGGGGACCATCCACAATACCGCACATTCACCCTTTTTTCCCTGATTAATAATCTTGTCGCCAACGCAGTGGAAGCCATCGATCAGACAGGGAGGATTGTGTTAACGGTTGAACGGGTTGCTGACATTGTCAAAATAAGCGTAAATGATAACGGCAGCGGAATTTCTCCAAAGAACAAACAGTATATTTTTGAACCGGGCTTTACAACAAAATTTGATCAAACTGGAATTGCCTCAAATGGAATCGGTCTTTCCTACATTAAAAATGTCATCGAAAATAGCGGTGGAGAAATGAAACTGCTGGATTCAACGAAAACAGACGGAACCACCTTTGAAATACAGCTTCCGGTCGCAAGTTTAATTAAAAAGGGAGGATGACAAGTGAATTTTTTTATTGTTGATGATACTGCCACCATTAGAGGAATGCTGTCTAATATCATTGAAGAAGAAGGATTGGGGACGGTCGCCGGGGAGGCAGCGGACGGCTCAGGGGTTTATGCCCATGCCCTTGCTGCACAGAAGGTCGATATCCTGATCATTGATTTACTCATGCCGATCCGCGACGGAATTGAAACCGTCCGAGAAATCGCTCCTTTTTTTCAGGGGAAAATCATCATGATTTCACAAGTCGAAACGAAGGATATGATTAGTGAAGCCTATTCGCTCGGAGTTGAACATTATATCACCAAACCAATTAACCGGCTTGAGGTAGTGAGCGTATTGAAGAAAGTAAGCGATTATCTGCTGATGGAAAATTCACTTCATGACATTCAAAAATCATTAAGCAATCTATATCCCCAAAACCAGATGCCAAAAAACGTCCAGCGAAGCCAGCAGGACCCGATCCTTTCGTCTGCCAAAAATATCTTCCTGGAACTCGGTATTATTGGCAAAAGCGGTGAAAAGGATCTCTTGGATCTTATCGCGGTTGTCAACCAATTAGAAAAAGAAGAGATCCGTGAAATCCCGCCGTTAAAAGAGCTGTATGAGCAGGCGGTTAAAAAGCGGCTGGGCTTGGACACTTCACCGGGTGAAATGAAGAAAGAAGTAAAAGCAGTGGAACAGCGCATCCGCCGGACCATCCAGCAAGTGCTAGAGCATCTCGCATCACTTGGACTAATCGATTACGCCAATCCAACATTCGAAAACTACTCATCCAAATTATTCGACTACAGCCAAGTACGAATGAAAATGCTCGAACTCAAAGGAAAAACACACACTGACACCACCCACACACGGATCAACATTAAAAAATTCATACATGCAATCCTGATGGAGGCAAAAGGGTTATCAGATTCATAGGCAGATTCAATGGGACGGTTCTTTTGATTCGAAGATTATTTCAGAGACACGATTCTTGGGTCGCACTGAATGGCAAATGTAGAACGAAATCACTACGTGACGGCATGGTAAAAAGCAACTCTTCTTGAAAAAGCATATGAAAAAGTATGCTCTTTTTATGGTATTGTTTAATCGCTAAACCGAACAAACCATAGAAAGAACATACTTTATTGTTCTACTGTATGCTCAAAATAACTTTCTACTTTTCTTTTTGAAACAAAACTATGCAAAATCAGTCCAAGAATGACAATAAAAATACCGCACAAAGATAATGGAGAAGGCATGTGGATCGACAAATATAGGAGTTCCCTACCTAATGCAAAAAGCACTTCCATTGATTGCGTTGCTTCAACAGACGCTAACCCTTGCATATTTCCTCTTACCCTATCTGTTGCTCTAAAAAAATAGGACAGTAGCAATGACTCCAGAACAAAGAGCCACCACTAAAGATTGAAGACTCTGCCCCTTACTAGTAAACCTACGGTATAAAATCCATACAAGGAGAGTAGAAACAAGAATGGAAGACTTGCCAGTGTCATTCCTAACACCCTTTGATAAGCATCTAATAAGCTGCCCAAATACCTATTAAAATTGGTTGCAACTGCACTCACCTCGGGTCCGTTTGTTGTGTTAACAGTTCGCCAAAACTTAACCAGTTTTCTTCTACGAGCTGGACGACTATTTCGTATTTCCGATTTTTACAAGCGAATATAACTTGATTTTGATAACCAACCGACGTAAGCCCGTTAAAGTGGTAAATTGTGAAATCTCTAATCGTTGAATTTTAGGTACACTCCTGTCTAATTCGTTAACCTATTTATATGATTTAAATCACCGTTACGAGATCCTCATCACTAAATCTCGTACCTAATTGATTAAAAAAATTATTCAACATATTACATTTATGCATAGAAATGATGAAAAGATTAACTAACTATGCATATCAAAATTGGAGTATACTAAATTAGTCGGCTAACATTTACTTACTTAAACATCATAATAATATGTAAAATCTTAGGCAAAGGGGAAATAGATACATGAAAGAAAAATTATGGACGAAAGACTTTATATCAGTAACAACAATCAGTTTTTTTATTTTTCTAGCCTTCTATATTTTAATGACAGCTTTACCTTTATATTTGGTAGGCCAGCTTCATGCTGGTGCAGATAAAGTTGGACTCGTTCTTACATTATTTTTATTAGCAGCGATTGTGATTCGCCCATCTGCAGGGAAATGGGTCAGCCGTGGTTCCCAGAAAAGGATTTTTATCTACTCAACGATTGCCTTTTTTGTTGGAACCCTTCTTTATCCATTTGCCACAAATATTTGGGCATTATTACTTCTACGTATTTTCCACGGGTTTACCTTTGGGATTATTACGACTGTAAAAGGAACAATTAGTGCTGAACTAATCCCAGCTTCAAGACGTGGTGAAGGATTAAGCTTTTTCTCTTTAGCAATGGGACTTGCGATGGTTTTCGGTCCGTTAATTGGGCTTAACCTTTCACTGATGCACGCTTATAACTTGCTTTTCGTTCTATGCATGATCATTTCTGCTATTAATATTGTTCTGTCCTTTGTAACGAAGGTTCCGGAACAGGATGTTAAAGCACATGGGAAGAAACATAAATTTTCATTTAACGATATTGTTGATAAAAAAGCAGCAAAATTTGCCATTCCAACTTTTTTCTTAGCATTTGCTTATTCAGGAATTTCTTCCTTTTTACCATTATTTGCACAACAAATTAACTTGGTAGCAGCAGCAAGTACGTTCTTTGCTATTTATGCGGTATTTATGTTAATTTGCCGTCCGTTCACTGGGCGTTGGTCTGACCGTTTCGGTGCAAAAGTCATTATTTACCCTAGTATTGTTCTTTATCTTATTGGAATGTTCATGATAAATTCAACCCATACAGCTGCTATTATGATTATCGCAGGTGCAATCATCGGTATTGGATACGGATCGATCACGCCAATTTTCCAAACACAGATTATCAGTTCGGTTTAGCCTCATCGAGTCGGGATTGCCAACTCGTTGTTCTTCAATTCAATGGATGCTGGTATGGCGATTGGTGCCTATATTTTAGGATTAATCGCAAGTGGTTTTGGATACCGTAATGTCTTTTTTGCTGGAGGAATATTAATTATCTTTGGCGGCATATTGTATTTTCTACTTAATAGAAAGAAAGAACACAGAGAAACCGGAAAAGCAATTCTTGTTAACCCTAACAATATTCGTGGATGAAAATGGTACTGTTTTGAAGCTATTTATCCTAAATAAATGTTTAGATATTCCTGCTAGTAGCAGTTTGATTATAAATACTTAATTTTGAAAGAGGGTGTCAACCTAATGTTTTGTTCAAAAATATTAGTTGCATTTAATGATTCAGATATAGCTAAAAAATCATTGGAAAAAGCCGTCGAACTGGCAAAAACAAATTCAGCGATTGAAATTGATGTTTTATTCGTAGCAGAGCGGCCAAAAGCACCATATATGGTAGAAGAAGCACTTGATAGGCTGCAAGAATCCATCTACAAGTATGGGGAGACTATTCTTGCTGAAGCAAAAGATGCTGTATCAACAATTGATAATCCTATTCGTTTCATTGAAGAGGAAGGCCCTGCCTATAAAGTTATTTTAGAACATGCTAAGGAGAACAATAGCGACCTGATTATTATGGGAAGCAGGGGTTTAAGTGGAGTGAAGGAATTCTTAGGAAGCGTCAGCCATTATGTTATCCAGCATTCACCTGTTCCTGTATTAATAATAAAATAATTTTGAGTTTGTTATAGGTGTCGGTACCTAGTACTGGCATCTTTTTATTTTTTGAAATTTCATTTGGGTGATGATTGACCGTCTCCTATTACCTTTAAATCCCCGAAAGTATCAATTTGAACCTTTTCTTCCCTTACAGTTTCATTTATGTGTATGAGCTCTTCAAATTGTTTCTTATAAATTTCAACATCCTCAAGGACAATTGGGTGCAATGTTACCTCAATACGCTCTTCACTCAATGGAATTCGAATCGTTTCAATTTGTGCATCCGTGGCACCTTTTGGATTTACTATCTTTTTCTCAATGATTAGCTCTTCACGGGTTATAGGAACCAGAATTTGCTTTTCCTCCGTATAAGTATTCTGATATACCGTTACATCTGCTGTCTCAACCCACTTCTTGCTTATCTTTAATTCTTCCTTATGAAGTTGGAGTGTTTCTTCTTCATGATTTTTTTGTGTTGAATTCTGTTTAGTAGGCAATTAAATCTCCCCCATAGGAAAATGGTGAAAACACCTTTTCATTGCTTGGCAATGAAAAGGTGTTTTTGTCTAAGGACAGGTATTATTGTTTGAACCTAAAGAACTGGTGCTTGCGTCTATCTTTTTAGCTGTTATTTATATCTCCAAACCCTGAACCATCGGAAACGATATCAACACTTCCAGTTGTATTAACATTAGCTTCTTCGTGTTTGAGTGTTTCTTGGACTTGCCGGGTTTCCTCAACCTGACGTTTCGCAGCAGAAACCTCCTCGGTCGTTACCGTATACTTGTTTACCTCAACTTGCTCTTGGCTAACAGGAATATGGATCGTTTCCTCGGAGCTGATAGACGCATCGCTTCGTTCATTATTCATTGGTGTTCTCTTTATGACAACTTCCTCATGCATGACAGGAACGTCTACTGTTTTTTGTTCTTCGACAACGTCCTTTGAAAGGACTACTTCTCCAGCATCAACATTATTTTTCGTGATATCTAATTCTTCTTTATGAAGCTGGAGAGATTCGTTAGATTGGTTATCTTGGGTACTTGAAATATTTTGGCTATTCTCATTTTCAACGTTTTGTGATTTATCATCATCACTGAATAAACCTAAAAAATCGCTCATAAAAATCCCCCTCGCAAGTTAATCATAGTCAAGCCTTTATAGAATGTGCTGATGAGGGATAATTATTCTATAATCTTTTTGAAAAAAGCTGAACAAGCACAATTTTTGGAATGACGTTAGATCCACTAACTTTAAAAATTTTTTGATTAACAAAGGGACGGTTCGAACAAAAGAACCGCCCTAAAATTCGTACAAGAATTTCTTGGTTGCTTGTTTAACGGTTACCTTCATATTTAACCTTACTTACATTATCATTTGGTGAATCACCAGTTCCATTTTTACTTTTACTATTTGGTGTTCCATATATTTGATTATCTTTAGTCACTTTAGCGCCCTCTAAAAAATTATCTTTTGTTTTCATTGTCTTCATCTCCTAAATAAAAGTAGTCTATGGTTGTTGATCATAGGCTGACTATCTAATTCGTCCAGTTATTCCGTCATCTCCTACGATTGTCTCTCCAATTTTAGGTTTACTGGCTAGCTTTGAATTCTTTGTATCTTTTTTAAAACCAGGCTCAGTAGTACCTGTTGACATTAAGGGTTGTTCCAAAGGATCTGGAGCTTTTTGATTTTTTGGCATACTATCTCCCCTTTCTACCTTTCCTATTATTTGTAGAGGAGACAAGAAACATACCATATGATCAATTATAAAACTGAACAAGAAAAGGGTATCCAAACTCATGATTTTTTTGGATACCCTTTCTTGTGCAGAGCTTTATTTTATTAAAAAATAAAAAAACAGACTCTAAAAAAAGAGTCTGTTTTTTCGATCAATAATTAAGCTTTACGAACGTTTGCTGCTTGAGCTCCACGTTGGCCTTGCTCAACGTCGAAAGTAACTTCTTGACCTTCATCTAATGATTTGAACCCTTCGCCTTGAATAGCTGAGAAATGAACGAATACGTCTTCTCCACCTTCACGTTCGATGAATCCGAAGCCTTTTTCGCTGTTAAACCATTTTACTTTACCTTTTTCCATGTTTGTTGCCTCCTAGTGTGTTTTCACACACATTGTATTACTATCCTTGCTCTCAGTGATCATCAAGACGAAAAGTTTTACTAATACTATCCTTTTACACCGAACAAAAATAATTCTTCTATATCATAGCATCTTTTCATAGAAATAGCAAGGTTAACAATAATAATAAAATTATTCGCTTCATTAACTGAATGAGATACTAGCTAAATTAAGGGTTTAAATAGGAGGAAAACATGGCAATTCCCCGTCCCAACCTGTATCCATTTCATTTAAAAGTGTCAGGGGCATGATTGTACTTAGCTTTTATTTTGTATAACCCTTAAATTCATTGACCAGTTGCTTTACTCCAGTATAAAGGATAGCACCGTCAATACCGCCTAAGAGAAATTTAAACCCCATATTTAAATGCTGCTCTATTCCATCCGTCCAAGTCATGATCCCAGGTATCACATTGTGTTTTTCACAAGCTTCCACGACTTTTTTAAAATTCATTAGAACTTCAGGATGATTCATTTGACCGGGAAGCCCCATGGATGTACTTAAATCATAAGGACCTACAAAGGCAATATCGATACCAGGAACAGAGAGAATTTCATCAATGTTTTCGACCGCCGTATAATGTTCAATTTGCGGTATGACGAGCACTTCATTGTTAGCCTGTCCATAATAATCCTCATATTCTTCAGCGGCAGCTCCAAACAAGACTGCTCGGCCCGCCCCGGTGCCACGAATTCCAACAGGTGGATATTTAGAAAAGCTGACTGCCTGCTCTGCCTCTTCCTTTGAATTAACCATTGGGATCATGACACCCTCAGCCCCGGTATCAAGACCCCTTTTAACCCAGGACTTTTCATTTTCAGCAACCCTAATCAGAGGAGTTGCTTGTGTACCTCTAATAACAGATACCATTCTTCCAGCTGTTTCGATATCCATTGAACCATGTTCGGCATCAATCATGATAAAATCTGCACCTGTATGACCAAGAATTTCAGCGTTATCCAGACTATTGGTCATAATCCACGTTCCAAAGACATCTTTTTTTTGATCCAATTTTTCTTTTAAAGAATTTTTTCTCATTTCATCTCACCTCTTTATAAAAATTATCTATCTATTAGAGTTTCCCAAAGTTGAACATATTTAATAGAACATCATCGTAAAGGTATACAACTTTTCTATTCTCCAAAAAGAGAGAATTATTCAATTATTTATAACATTATTCGACTGAAAAGTCGATTGAAATCCGACAAATAACTACATTTTTTTGGTTCTTTTTTTTCTAAAATATGCAAGGGAATTCCAACTTTAAATTATAACAAAAAAGAATCATTCACCCAAGAAATTCGAGGAAATGATCCTTTTTTGTCTCAAAGATTTTTACTATGACCACGATCTATCCCGCGGTACTTTTAATGTGATCAAATACGAGTATCGATTTTTCCACAGAAAGCATCAACAGGACTAACCCCATTGAATTCAGAACGTCCCATTAGTTTTTCTACTAATAACTCTAGTGTTTGATTTTTGCTGTCGTACGTATTGATGTAAGTCTTGACTTGCGGTACATCTGCCAAATGGTATGGATATTGAACAGAAATGAAAATCGTAGGAATTTCATGGATATAGAACGGAATATCCGGTGTTCCTTTACTTGCTGGCCATACAATTCTTTGTACTGTTCCTGGGTTAACATTGGCGATATTGATGATCAGATCATAATTGTCTGTCAACTCAGTAATCGGTCTCTTTTGTGCATATACATTTGCAATAGCAGCAAATCTTTCTTCTTCTGGAAGTTTCATAATTTTCTCTTCTGTTGATTCCCAAACCGTTACTTCGAATCCTTGTGCTTCTAACAATTCCTTCATGATATCGGAAGCTTTTTCTTTACTACCAATCAAGGCACCGAATCCGCCTTGTACACCTTTTACGTCAACCAATAATACACGTTTGTATTTTTCAGGTGTAACGGGCCAGATGTCTTGTTTGTCTTTAACTAAAGTAATTGCACGGTCAGCTACTTCTTTAAACAGTGCCTTGTTTTCAGGAAGACCGATTTTAGCCATAGATTCTTCTTTAGGTGGCAGGATTTCTGTTTTGGCTTTTTTATGAAGACCTAAGCTGGCCTTTAATCCTAAAGTACGAGTTAGAGCTTCTTCTAAACGTTCTTCCGTGATGATTCCTTCTTTATAACCATCCATCATATATCCAAAGTCTTCATCCGGATCATTAAAGAATAAGAATAAATCACAGCCGGCTGCAATCGATGTTGGAAGTAGTTTACTTCTCTTCATTGCCCCTGTCATACCTAACATGTGACTAGCATCGGTAACAACAACGCCGTTAAATCCAAGCTTGCCGCGTAATAAGTCAGTCATAATTTCTTTACAAAGCGTAGCAGGCAATAGCTCTTCATCTTTAACGTCTGGGTTAAAGAATTTTTGATAGGCAGGCATATGAATATGGCCGGCCATAATCGATGGTAAACCATCATCAATTAAGCCTTTGTACACTTTTCCATAAGTTTGATCCCATTCTTCGGTTGATAAACTGTTCACACTGAAGGATAAATGCTGATCGCGTTCATCGACTCCGTCACCAGGGAAGTGCTTAGCTGCAGGAGCAATTCCACTTTCCCTGATTCCTTTCATGTAGGCAAGGCTCATTTCCAGAACCAAATCCGGATTAGATCCAAAAGAACGGCTTGAGATAATTGGATTGCGCCAGTTGTAATTAATATCAACAATAGGGGCAAAGCTCCAGTTACATCCGATCGCTGCAGCTTCGACACCAGAAACCCGACCCATTTCATAAGCCCATTTCGGGTCATTTGTTGCTCCAATTTTCACTTCTACGCCTACTTCTGTTCCGTCTTTACAAGCACCGTTCCCACCTGCTTCTGTATTCGCTGCAATTAACAATGGAATTTTACTGTTTTCTTGGAGAATTTTATTCTGCTCATATACTTCATCCGCTTTTCCAGGATTATAGCGAACACCGGCGATATGATAATTACTGAGAATATCTGTTAAATATTCTTTATCCCGGCTGGAGCCCATATTAATAAATAACTGGCCAATCTTCTCTTCAATCGACATAGAGTTGATCGTTTCTTTTACCCACATTATATCAGAATCGGATAAGTTATAAGGCTTTGCTTTTAAGTCTACTTTTGCCACCGTATGTACGCTCCTTTTTTGAAAAGTATCAAGAATACTATTCACTTTTCTAAATAAAAATATGTCTTCCTACAAATTCTGCCTGAATTCACAAGTAAGCGTTCTCGAATATAGCCGTCTAGCAGCTTTCCAAAAAAGGAAAAGGAAAGTGTGCCCACCTATAAATTCAAGAGAAAAAACTTGTATACTAGCATATTAATACAACCGAAAAAAAATATCTATACTTTTTTTAAACGCTAACATCAACTTATATGTATTTTTTCTATTATTCTGAAATTTGGTAACAAAGGTTTCATATCATTTACGTGTTTTTATAGTTTCTTTTATATTTGCATTTAAAAAAGTAAATAAAACTTACGATTTTGGAAAAAACTAATCCATGATTTTAGCCTAATTTGAATAGAAGATAAGAAATACTTAAAAGGTTTAAAAATAGGAAGGATGATTCTTAATTGGCAGACATGACGATTTATGTAAAAGAAGCAGTTAATGAACAACCAATTCTAACCTTAGAAACAGTTTTAGTTCAAATGGAAGGAATTGAAAGAGCGTTGGTAGACATTGAAGATGGCGAAGTCAAAATTGAATATAATGAAAATCAAGTGTCCCAAGAGAAGATTAAGAAACGAATCCAACAGCATGGAATGCATATTCAGGATTAAGCTGCTTTTTATCAATAGGAAATGCCCCATCTAAAAAGTTTGGGGATTTCCATTTTTTACAATCCACCATACGATTGATTGTTTCAAGTTATTGACGCTGTATCTACCGGTTTGTTCGTTACCGATTCTAATCCATATCCTGTGAACTAATTTCTAAAAACTCTTCATTAACCTTACTTCTCAGGATAAAAGCTGAATCCTCTTGTCCTCCATTAATTAGCGAACTAATTACCTTTTTACTATCCCCTTTTAAACGGTAAGCTACATAAAATATTTTTGTAAAAAAGTGCTAGTAAATATTTTTTATATTTAGGAAAACTATATATGAAAGTGAAATTCACTAAGGAGGCTTTACCTTTGAAGAAAAAATTATTTTTAATGCTTGCAGGAACTGTCTTATCTGCAACAGTATTAGGTGCGTGTAATAATAAAGGTGTCAATGACCGAAATCAGCTGCGAATCAATAATCCAGCAAATGATAATCGTAACTTAAACAATAACTTGGATCGTAACAATTTGAATAATAACAACTTAAATGACCGCGATAACAATTTGAATAATAACAACCTTAATAACCCTGATAACAATTTGAATAACAACAACCTTAATAATCGTGATAACAATTTGAATAACAATTATTACCCCCCTTCTAAAGATAAAAACACAGACACTGACAAAGATTTGATTAAGGATAACAACACGAAGAAAGAAGATATTATCGAGGACGATATTGATGTAAATGACCGTGACAATCGGGACGAATAGAAGCTGGACAGGTTTTTACCTGTCCCTTTTTATTATGGACGTGATTTGCTATATGAGGCCTTAAAAGTATTTGAGAATACAAACGCTGACATTATTGGGAAAAAGACTGGTTTTATGTACTTTCAGAATACTTTATGGTTTTTTATACAACATTTGCATAAAAAAACCACCTTCTAAAAAAATTTGGTGGAAGATCGATGAATCTAATTTTCTATCACCCTTTAATACTATTTCTAAAATGATCATAGTCGGTTTTTATGTAATGAAAGGCTGCTGCGTTACCACCGTGATCAGGGTGTGTTATTTTTAATAATTTTTTATATCCTGTTACTACTTCTTTCTCACCCGCTGTTTTTGAAAGCCCTAATTTTTGACGATAATCATTCGTTTTGGATGGCGGCGTTACCTGGGCCTTCTCAGGTTCTCTTTTATATCCTTTTAAAAGTTCTTCTTTTAATTTTAACAATTCATTGCGTAAATCAATATTCTCTTTTAATAACTTCTGGGTTTCACTTTGTAAATCACTTTTCTCATTCTCTAGGGTGGCGATTTCTTGATTTAATTTTTCTCTTTGCTGTATTAATGTTTTTATGGAATGCTTATGAAGATCCTCAATTCCTTTTATATGTTCATCCTGTGCTTTTATTTTTACTTTTAATTGGCGGATAATCTTATCCTGATCCGTTGGATTATTTAAAAATAGCTTTGAAGTTGTTTCATTTGGTATGTATTCAGTTCTCCTATTTCCGGTTCCTACGTTCTCAATCTTACCTTCACGCAGCCATCGTCGAACAATTTGAATAGAATTATTTTCAGTTACTCCTGCGTCCTTTAGTAGGTTAAAAGCTTGATCTGTATCATCAAGTATAAATCCAGTTTTCTGCTTCCCTGTTCCCTCATAGTTAATCTTACTTTCACGCAGCCAACGTCTAACCGTTTGAATACTAATATCTTCCGTGACTCCTGCATTCTTTAACAAGTAAAAAGCTTGATCTGTGTTCATAATGTACCTCCTTTCGCTTTTCATATGATCTGGAACATTATGTGAGTTATTTATCTATTTTCTTAATCGGCGAAATCCAATTAGATAATCCTATTGTAATATTACTTATATTATATTAATAAATGTATAAAGTGTATGGATAAAAAAGACTATTGTTAGTAGCACTGCCCACATGACATTTATTGGATTTCTTTTTCATCCTAAGACACGGATGGCCGAAAAAAGAAGGCCTCAACGCTGGCAGAATTTGATTAGACCGATGGGAAATTCCATTCATTCGTAAAATGACAGCAAAAGATCACAATGCAGCTGAAAAAGGAAGTACTTAACACAAAAGTCCCTCATTCTTGAACGGCTTCCAAGAATGAGGGACTTTTTTACTGGCTTTTATTCTTTGATTTTTGAACCAATGCTGTTTGGTTATTAATGACTTGAATGTCGTCTTGTTCCTGTTTAAGGGTGACTTTAATTGGTGCCGTTTCCTTTAGGAACACCGAGATGACAATACTAACAACAAGTCCAACTAATCCAATATATAAAGTATTTTGTATCCCATAGTTCTGAGCTACAAATCCTCCAATAGCAGGTGCTGCTCCACCTCCAAATATCTCACCGGCTCCTATCGGAATTCCAGCTGCCGATGCAGCCAAAACTGCTGGTACAGATTCTACTGAACCTTTATATACTGTATATAAACACTCCGTTAGTTAAAGATGGTTTAGCTACCCATAAGGAATGTTTTATTCTTTACAAAATAATCACAGCTTGAAAGAATGGTCAAAATCATAGTAATCCAAAGCGTTATAATATCAAATGGAAAACTTATGAATTGAAAAGGAAAATTATGAAGCAATATAGATGATATAGCGATTATTAGAAGTCTTGTCTTCCATTTTGCAAAATTACTGGCAGCAATAACTTCACCACATATTATTGAAAATTCCCTGCTTAAATACAAAATAATTCCATTTTTACCACAAAAAAACTCAAAAGTTTTGTTAAGGTGCTTATTTAATTTCTATTTTTTCAGGAATAGACGGATTAAAACCACGATGATGATGATTCCCGCAATTATCAACCGATTGCGTATACCGAGCCGCTGATTGAGGCTCTTGCGTCCGCCACCATTGCTCGCTTTCAGACCGCCGTTTTTCGTCTCGAACGTTGGGGCTACAACAGTTGAACCACGTCGTTCCCCACGAATATTGCGGAAAAGCTGCCGAATAAGGTTGCCTTCGCTATACGACAGGACATTGCGCGAATAAACACGTTCACCGAAGTAAGCGACCAAGCCCACAGCGATGACCTGCAGCAAAAGCGCTATCCAAGCCTCGCCCGCTCCCACAGCCTGATTCGCGAAGCGCGTCGGCATCATGGTCGGCGAGAGAAAGGGAATGAAGGACATTACTTGTAAGACAACATTGCTCGGATTCGCGGTCAGCGCGAAGCTCGCAATATAACCAATCACACTTAAATAGATCACAGGCTGTGTGGCTTGCTGAGCTTGACTCTGGTCGTTGACGAGGGAGGCAACGATGGACGCAAGCATCAGGAAGCCCACTACCGCGATAAAGGTCATCAAGGCAATATAAACGAGAAAGCCTGCATTCAGCCCCGCCATCATCGAGGTCACCTGCATAACGGCGCTATTATCCTTAAAGCCAAAGTAGAGCGCCGTCCCACTGACCGCGTAAATTGCGATATGCGTAAGCGCGAGCAGCATCACGCCAAGTGTCTTACCAAAATACTGCACGCGGCTTGAAGTCACGGCAAGCAGGATTTCCATGATGCGATTCGACTTCTCATTCGCGATTTCCTGCGAAATGACGCCCGTGTAGAGGGTTAGGAAAATAAAGATAACAATGACTGTGAAAATCGCAAGGTGGCTATTAGCCCCAATCTGTGTTGCGTTAAGCGTTGTGCCACCTGCATTTTGTGTGACTATCGAGAGCTGAGCGGGCTGCAAGAGGGCTGCGGCTTCTGCACTCGTCAGATGCACCTGCGCCGAACGCTTCACAATCAAGAGTTGCGTCAGTGCCGTCCGAACACTAGCTTCATTGAATTTCCCAGCCGTCTTTGAAGTCGCCATCAGCTGAAACTTCTCCGTACTTCTATCAAAGGTAAGAAAAGCATCAATATCATGATTACTCAGCTGCTTTTGCGCCTCAGACTTGCTCGCAACCTCAGAAATCGTCGCATCAATCGACTTCTCCTGCTTCAGCGCTTGCACGAGAGACGGTTCATTCACCACAGCGAGCTTCGGAGTGGCGCCATTGCCATTCATATAGGAGATTCCGATGGCGATGATAGGCATAAGGAGCGGTCCAATGACCAGCGCCCAAAAGCTAAAGGACTTCAGCCGCTTCAGATAAGCGTTTTTGGCTACAAGCCAGAGTTGATTCATCATTTGCCACCTCCAATGCTCTTGTTACCTACCGATTGAACGCTCTGGCCGTGTTCAACCTTCATCCGGAAAATCTCATCCAATGTCGGCGGCGCCTGCATAAAGGCTTGCACGTAGCCAGACGCACTCACTCGCTTGAAAATCTCGTGCCCCACCGCCTCGTCGGCGACTTGCACCACACGACCGCCTACCTGCTTTTCGATCGACTGCACGCCTGCAAAGCCGCGTAGTTCCTCATCGGAAATATCCGATTCCAGATAAACCCGCGTGCGACCATAGGACTCTCGAATGGCTTGCACGCCTCCTTGCAGCACGGTCTTGCCATTTTTCAGCATCGTCAGATTGTCCGAAAGAAGCTCCACATCGCTCATATTGTGATTGGAGAAGATGACCACCGCACCCTGCTCCTTTATCCGCTTGATTTCATTGCGAAGGAGCCCGGTATTGACTGGATCAAGCCCCGTAAAAGGCTCATCCAAAATCAAAAACTCTGGCTCGTGAATCAGTGTCGCGATGAACTGCACCTTCTGCGCGTTACCCTTGGAGAGCGCCTGCACCTTATCCGTAGCTTTCCCCACGACATCAAGACGCGTCAGCCAGTTATTGAGCTTCGCCCGCGCGTCCGCGCGCTTCATTCCGTGCAGCTCCGCGAAATAGACAATCTGATCCTCGACCGTCATCTTCTGGTAGAGCCCGCGCTCCTCCGGCAGAAAGCCGATTTTCTGCTTAAGTGCTTGCGTGATGGGCGCCCCGTCCCAGCTGATGCTGCCGCTGTCCGCGTTGATAAAGTTGAGAATCATCCGAAAAGTCGTGGTCTTGCCCGAGCCATTTTGCCCGATGAGCCCCATCACCTCGCCACCCGCGACGGTCATATCGAGCGCATCCACTGCGATCTTCTCGCCAAAGCGCTTCGACACTCCTGTGATTTTTAGCATCAAATTACCTCCTACGTTATGTTTCACAAAGCCTTATTCACAGATTTTTTGTTGCTTTACTTCGTAAAACCTTATTACTGATTGAGAGCAGGGCTCAACCCTATCAAATGATATTATTACTATTTGATTCTTCCAGCTTTTTTTGCCGCTTCTTTTAAGATTACCTCTATATGGGCATTCACACTTCGCAGTTCGTCCTGTGCCCATTTTTCCAGGACTTTGTATAGTTGTGGATCGATCCGTAACGGAAATGCTTTTCGTTTACTCATTTACATCGCAACCTTAATAAATACTCCCAGTATTGATAATAGGCTGTGTTCCCTTCTCCGAAACAATAGCTACCATTAGATTATTTACCATCTGTGCCTTTTTCTCTTCATCCAGTTCGACGATTTCCTGTTCTTGAAGCTGATCAATCGCTGCTTTTACAAGCCCAACTGCTCCGTCAACAATCACTTTACAAGCAGATAAAACGGCATTCGCTTGTTGCCTTTGAAGCATAGCAGCTGCAATTTCTTGAGAATAAGCAAGATGCATATTCCGGGATTCAATCACACTGACACCGGCAATATCCAGCCTCTTTTGTAAATCATTAACAAGAACTTCTGCAATTTCATCACTATTTTGTCTTAGTTAGGGTATTTTCGCCAACATTTTCACAAATCATAAGCATATCTACTCGCAATATGACGAATTCCTGTTTCACTTTGGATTTGAATAAATTTTTCATAGTTTTTAAAGTCAAACAACGCTTTAGCTGAATCATTAACTTTATAAACCACCACTGCAGCACCTTCAATTGGACTTCCTTCTAAATCATTTACCTTTAACTTTCGCTTGTAAAATTCATTACACGCAATGATACGCTTCCTTTGAAGGTGAAAGGAATAGTTGCCCCTAAAATCCCTGATCACGAATGACACCAATATAGGTGGCGAAAAACGTTAATACTTTTGCTTCGTTTGGTTGCACAATGGTTAAACTTGTGGCAATGATTAAGCCAAGAATGATCACTACGATCGCGCCTTATCCCCCCCCCAACTGATAGGGTATTAAAGAATAAGTAAATCTCACCAATAATACATATTAACACAAAGACAAGTGCTAAATGGATTTTTCTTTCATAATAACCCCTCTGTGATATAAAATTGTATTGATATCACTTTTATATCATCATACGACCGAAAAAACTGTTAGAGAGGAAAAGTTCCCAAAATGTTCACAAATTTGTTGTATAGTGGATTCTAAGGACGGAGGAAGGTAGATATCCTGTAGATTAAACAAGTTTTATACAAAAAAGGAGTTGTTCTCGATTACATTCATAAGACACACTTTGAGCTATACTATTTACCGTTTATTGTGATTTGTTTAATCCTATGATATTGCCGGTATTTCTTGTAACGAATGATCTTAATCTATTACAATCAAATAAAAACGGAGCTTCACTTGTTTTATTAAAAGTCAAGATATTAAAAAAACACTTTATAAGAATGAATTTCTTTAAAATGTTGCTCATTATATAGGTAAAAAAGGATAGATAAAGATGTTAAGAGTTTTCCTTATCTACTCTTCTTTTTTGTACTACATATGACCTCATTTACTACTAAAACACAAAAAGATTTACAAAGACATCATTTTCTTTCTAACGCATTCTTTAGTTGAAAGAAATAAATTCACCTTAATGAAGAAAACTCGCCAACTTTGTAAAAGGAAGTGTCTGTTGTTGAACACGGAATCGAAGAAAAAGAAGAAACATGTTTCTTTTCGTTTTAACATGATATTTTTTCTTGTCTTTTGCCTTTTTTCATTACTGATACTTCGCTTAGGAGTTGTTCAGATTGTCTATGGAGATGACTATAAACGGGAAGTTCAAAGGACAGTTGATGTAACAGTTAACAGCCCGGTACCACGAGGAAAGATGTATGATCGAAATGGAAAGGTGATTGTCGATAATACTCCATTAAACGCAATAACCTATACAAAGAAACAGAATGCTGACCCGCAGGAAACCCTCAAGACTGCTGAAAATTTGTCAAAACTAATCGACATGAACACATCAAATCCAATGGATCCGGATTACTTGAAAAAGACAGTTAGTGTACGGGATCAAAAAGATTTTTGGCTTGTGAAATATCCGGAAAAAGCCCAAGCTTTAATTAAGAAAAGCGAATTAAAGAAACTGGATGCTAAACAGCTATATAATCTTCAGTTAAAAAGAATTACAGATAAAGATCTTAGTAGTTTAAATTTAAATACTGTCGCTATTTTTAGTAAAATGAATAGCGGTTATACTCTAAATTCGCAAATTATAAAAAATCAAAATGTAACACCGCAAGAATATGCAGAGGTTAGTGAAAATCTTGCAAACCTCCCAGGGGTGGATACAACGACAGATTGGGCCCGTTCTTACGCTTATGGCAATACACTCCAAACTATTTTAGGAAATGTAAGCTCTTCTCAACAGGGGATCCCAAAGGATGAGCTTGAAAAATATCTTGCACAAGGTTATAGCCGCAATGACCGTGTCGGAACAAGCTATCTTGAACAAGAATACGAGGATGTATTGCAGGGACAAAAAGCAAAATTGCAAAGTAAAACAGATAAATCGGGAAATATTTTGTCTACGGAGACTGTTTCTGATGGACAAAGGGGCGATGATCTAGTACTGACAATTGATATGGATCTGCAGCAACAAGTCGAACAAATTATTGAAAACGGACTTTGGAAACTAAAACAAAACCCGGCCTCAAGGCTGGCGGATAGAGTATTTGTTGTACTGATGGATCCGCACACCGGTGAAATCTTAACAATGGCCGGCAAGCAAATTGTCAATAATCCGCAAACTGGGAAGCCGGAAATGAAAGACTTTGCCCTTGGGAATATAACAACTTCTTACAACGTTGGTTCCGCTGTTAAGGGTGCCACTGTTTTGACAGGTTATGAAACAGGTGCCATACAACCTGGACAAGTGCTGGTAGATGAACCGTTAAACATTAAAGGCACGCCTTTAGAAAAGTCATGGAAAACATTTGGCCCGATTAACGATTTAAGAGCCCTTCAGGTTTCCTCCAACGTATATATGTGGAAAACCGTAATTGCGATGGCTGGGGGACAATATGCCCCGGGGCAAGGGCTAAAGTTAAATATGAATACTTTTGACACAATTCGTCAATCCTTTGCCCAATTCGGGCTCGGTAAGGTAACAGGAATTGATTTACCGAACGAAACAGCAGGATTCAAAGGTACTGAAAGAATCCCTGGTAAACTTATGTATCTTGGCATCGGACAGTATGATACGTACACCACGATACAGCTGGCTCAATATGTATCAACCATCGCAAATGGCGGTTATCGAGTACAGCCACATATTGTAAAAGAAATTAGAGAACCATCAACGGATAACAAAGAATTAGGCCCAATTATTGAGCAAGTTCCAACAAAAATTCTGGATAAAATCAATGCCCAAGACAGCTGGATTCAGCGGGTTCAACAAGGATTTAAAATGGTCATGCAGGTAGGCGATGGTACTGCTGTAAAATACTTTGGAAGCGCAGATTATGATCCTGCGGGAAAAACAGGTACAGCCCAGGCCTTTTATGATGGTCCGCTAAGAAAACAGTTTGGAAAAAATGACCCAGAAGTAATGAACCTCAGCCTGGTAGCTTTTGCACCAGCCAGCAATCCAGAGATTGCAATGGCGGTCTTAGTTCCTTGGGCATACGAAGGAGCTACAGGACCAAGTCCAAACGAAGAGATTGGGCGACAAGTGCTCGATGCTTACTTTAATTTAAAGAAGCAACGTCAACAGGTAGGACAAATGAATCCTACGGCAGGACAAACAGTTCAAAATGCTGATCCAAATCAAGTAGTGCAGAAAAATTCTCCACAAGGCTAATAGTTTATTGAAACACCTGTCTAAACGGCAGGTGCTTTTTGTATAAGACTCTGTTAAACGATTATTGATATTTGAAATAAAACGAACATTTGTTCTATAATAGTTATATAAATAAGGACAAAAATGAGTGGTTTCAAATGGCATTAACGGACATCATTAAGGAGATTCAGAAACTCAATACGGCAGACCAACTTCGTTTGAAAGAGTTTTTTACTAAATCATTTGCAGCTACTTCTGCATGTGAACCTATTTTCAAAGAGGTGTCCGAGCAAAAACATAAAGAGTGTTCCCGAAAATTTATTTTTCGGGGCGCTTATATCTCTATCTTATTAACTATTCGTCTCTTTTGTTATATTAGTCTCTCTTATTATAGTACCACCAAGTGTTTCGTTTCAGACACTTCGATCCAGATGGCCGAAATCAAGTGTCTCATTTCAGTCACTTCATTCTTGACCTCATAAGAAAAAGCTACTTCAAATGAAGGAGAAACTATTCCATTTGCACTACTGAGGTTCATGAACATTATCCAAGTTAAAGGCATTAATAATGATTTACATTTCCTCATGATTGAGGACTCCTTCAACAAGGGGAGTATTCATAACATAATGAAAAATAAGTCATTCATGAACAAGAAGTATTAGGAGACAGTTTCAAGTTTATGTAGATAGATAATCAATGATTTTTTGCTAAAGATCAGCTGAATGCGATTGTGTATAGTATTTCAGATGTTAGTAAAATGCTAAACACTGTTGATGATGAAGAAAAAACCACTCGTAAGATTAGACGAACGGTAATTATGTAACAGTTGCATGTTTTTTAACAGAAGACGGTTGTATGAATTATTAGTGCAATCAAGAAAGCCTATTGCTAAATCTTTTAAGAAAGAAGAAAAAGATATACTTAAAACAATTCGTAAAACTGATGACAGTGCGGAAAAAGTTGTGTAAATAAGTTTGAAATCAATCCTCCTTGGCAAGAATTAGGATAAATAATTTTTGCTAAGGAGGATTTTCGACATGAAACTATCAAAGGAATTAATCAAAGAAATTGTAAAGGAAGAAAAATTCACAAGTACCAATCAAATCATGGAAACGATCAAAGAAATGTTTTCTGATATCTTGGAAGAAGTACTCCAATGTGAAATTGATGAGCAGCTAGGTTATGAAAAACACCAGCGCCGGAGCGATGGACCAAGCAATTACCGAAATGGCTCAACAAAACGGAAATTAAAAACACAATTTGGTGAAGTTGAGGTAAGTGTTCCTCGGGACAGAAATGGCTCGTATGAGCCACAAATTTTGGACAAATATCAAAGAAATATGGACGGATTGGAAGAAAAAATACTGTCTCTCTACGCTCACGGAATGTCCACTAGAGATATCCAGGAACAAGTCAAGGATCTCTATAATATTGAGATTTCCTCTGAGCTAGTTAGTAAGATTAGCGAAAAAATTATGCCCCAAGTGAATGAGTGGCAAAGTCGTCCACTTGAAGCCTATTATCCTTTTATTTTCATGGATGCCATTCATTATAAGATTCGAGATAATCATCAAATTGTATCAAAGGCAGCCTATGTTGTTTTAGGAATCAACAATGAAGGATATAAAGAAATATTAGGCATCTGGGTTGGAGGAAATGAAAGTAGTAAGTTTTGGTTAGGTGTGTTGAACGATTTGAAAACGAGAGGGGTAAAAACGGTTAATCTTTTCTGTGTAGATGGACTTACAGGGTTTAAAGAGGCCATTCAAGCCGTGTATCCTTTTGCCGGTATTCAGCGTTGTATCATTCACCAAATTCGTTCAAGCACTAAATATGTTTCTTATAAACACATTAAAGAATTTGTCGCAGATTTAAAAAAGATATATACATCAATCAATGAAGAAGCCGCCTTAGAAAGACTCATAGAATTTAAAGATAAATGGGGCAAAGATTATCCTTCAGCAGTTAAATCATGGGAAGAAAATTGGGATATTTTAGCTACCTTCTTTGCATATCCAGTGGAAATTAGGAAAATAATATATACTACGAATATTATCGAAGGACTACATCGTCAATTTAGAAAAGTGACAAAAACGAAGTCCATTTTTCCTAATGATGACAGCTTAAGAAAAATGCTTTACTTGGCAGCTCAAAACATTACGAAAAAATGGACAATTCGTTATCGAAATTGGGATATAATCTTGAGCCAGCTTGAGATTATGAATCAAACGTCATAATTGGGGACGCTGTCCCCAAACCCCTGAAGTTTATCGCTTTTGTTTTCCCTAAAACGAACAAAAAAACGGACAGCATAAATCCGTCCGTTTTAGGGTAAAAACCATAGAACCGCTCGGGTTGCACTTCTGCATTGCCCTATCCTGTTTTATGGTAAAAGCCAGTATTAGTTTTGACAGATGTTATTTTTCTATACCTATTATTTCTTGCCTTGCGAAGATTGTCAGATTTTACTTACACAAGATTTTCCGCAGACCCAAACTGATGGATATATTTCTAATGCAGACATGATGATTTGGAGCATTGCCAGTTCTCATGTTTCTTATGGTAATGCTCTATCACCATTTGCAACATTATCTTAGGCCACAAATGTAAAAAAAATAAACCAGCTATTTAAGCCAGTTTATTTTAGGAAACCTTTTACAGTAAAGTATAATGGTCACAACTGGCCACTTTTTTAGTCAAAAATCCTTGTAATGCATAATAAATTGGGATTTTAGTTGGTTACGGATTGGTCACAAGATACCTATATTATCCTAACCTAAACACAATCCCGTGGCCTCCCTTCGGATACTCCCATTTAATATTTTGATGCGGGCAGCCAATACGGCAACTTCCGCATTCGTGACAGCCCTCGTATCCAACATGCATTCGGATGTCTTCCCATTTATAAATCTCTGCAGGACAAAAGATCGTACAGATTTTATCAGGACATTGCGTTAAACAAATATCCTCATCTTTCACATGAAGATGAGATTTTGTATCAGCGTTAAAGCGAACAAGATATTGTTTTTCCTCGATCGTTTGATATTTTTGTTGTTCACTCATTACTTCATCACCTTCCAAGCTCGATACACATCACGTGCGATTTTCATTTTTTCCTTAGTAGACCCTAGGCCACTCCATATTTTCTTTTGTTTTTCCCATTTGGAAGATCCATCAACGGTAAACATTTGACTTGCAGCTCTATTCACCATTGGAATATATTCATCAAAATATTGAGGGAATTTATCAAAATGATGTGTTGAATCTTTATATTTTCTAAGATCTTGGCCAACAAACCCATTGATTAATGCGACACGATACCGGTCAAGCATCCCCTCAGAAAAGTCTCCCGCTTCCTTTGCTGAAAGAATTGTTTCCGCTGCTAATCTCCCAGAAGTCATCGCCAAATTAGAGCCCTCTCGATGAATGGCATTTACTAATTGAGAGGCATCCCCAATCACGATTACTCCGTTACCGACAATTTTCCCCATTGATTTATAGCCGCCTTCAGGAATAAGGTGGGCTAAATACTCTTGTGGCTCGCTCCCTTGAATAATGGGGCGAATCATCGGATGGTTTTTTACATATTCTAGTAATTCATATGGTTTAATTTTATGCTTGATTAAACCAGAAAGCAGGGTACCGACGCCAATGCTTAATGAATCTTTATTTGTATAAAGAAACCCTGTTCCTAGAATCCCTTTTGTTGCATCGCCGAACAATTCAATCGTACAACCCTGATTTTCTTCTAAATTAAATCGGTCCTCAATAATTTTTCTATCAAGCTTTAAAATTTCCATTGTCGCTAAGGCCACTTCATCCGGTCTATATTCTTTATGAAACCCAAGTGATTGCGCCAAAAGAGAGTTTACACCATCGGCTAACACAACAACATCTGCATAAACCTCGCCGTCTGGACGATCCGTTCTGACACCGACAACCTTTCCATTTTCTACAATACATTCTAAAACGACCGTTTCATTTACTAATATCGCTCCTTGCTCTACCGCTTTATCAGCAAACCACTGATCAAAATTTGCTCGTAACACCGTAAAGTTGTTATATGGCTCCTGACTCCACTCCATCCCTTTATACCCAAATGTTACCGCAGACTCCTTATCCATCATCATAAATCTTTGTTCAACAATTGGACGCTCTAAGGGAGCCTCTTTATAAAACTCCGGTATGACATCCTCCATCATTTTTCGATAAAGAACACCACCCATCACATTTTTCGAACCTGGATATTCCCCTCTTTCAAGAAGGAGCACATTTGCCCCGCCTTTTGCTAACTCATAGGCACAAGAAATTCCAGCTGGACCTGCTCCTACAACAATACAATCAAACTTCTCTGGCATGAATTAGCTCCTCTCCTTTTAAAGCGCTTTTAAACTGGTCAATTAATAAAGGGATAATCTCAAATGCATCCCCCACAATTCCATAATGACAGGCCTCAAAAATGGGAGCTTCACGGTCTTTATTAATGGCTATGATTAAACTAGAATTTTTCATCCCCACTAAATGTTGAATAGCTCCAGAAATCCCAATCGCAAAATAAATTTTTGGTGTTACCGTTACACCTGTTTGCCCCACTTGGTGAGGATGTTCAATCCATCCAGCTTCTACAACATCACGACTGGCTCCAACTGCTCCGCCAAGTGTATCTGCTAATTGGTGTACCAGCTGGAAGCCCTCGGCACTTCCTAATCCTTTCCCGCCGGCAACAATAATGTCTGCTTCGTCAATCCGTACTTTCTTTGTAGTTTCCCGAACAATCTCTAATACTTTCGTACGGATATCTTCTTCTTTTAATGAAATCTCTTCCACCACAACCTTCCCTGTTTTACCCGGTTGCGGGGTTAACGCTTTCATCACTTTTGCACGTACTGTTGCCATTTGCGGCCGATACTTTTTACATAATATCGTTGCCATTATATTTCCACCAAATGCTGGTCTGCTTGCTAGTAATAGACCGGTTTCCTCATCTACATCTAATTCCGTTGTATCGGCTGTTAATCCCGTTGGCAGATCTGTGGCAACTGCACTTGCCAGGTCTTTCCCAGTTGATGTAGCTCCGAAAAGGATAATTTCCGGTTTATATTTATTGGCGCATTCAAGCATTGCCTTCATATAAGATTCCGTTCGATAATGTTTAAAAATGGGCTGATCATAGATATATGCCATATCTGCTCCATACTCAAACACAGTTTTCGTCAAGTGTTTGATATTTTCTCCTATTAAAATTCCAGCCAATTCAACTCCTCGTTTATCTGCAAGTTTTCTTCCAGCCCCTAACAGTTCAAGAGATACTTGAGCAATGCCCCCCTCCTTTTCTTCAATGAATACCCAAACATCCTTATAATCTTGGAAATTCATCAATTTCCCTCCTTTACAGCAAACAATTCTTTCTTTTCGAGGATGACTGAAAGTAATTGTTCGACTTGCTCCAATGGTTTGCCTTCAATGATCGTTCCCCCTTCTGGTTTCGGAGGAGCCCATACTTTGGAGACAATGGTTGGTGATCCCTTCAAACCAAGCTGCTTAATATCTACATCATCCAGGTCATCAACAGACCATATCTGAGGTTGATATTTTGCTGCTTTTAACATGTTTGAAAATGGAGAATACGGTACTTCATTGATTGTTTTTTCAACTGAAAATAAACATGGTAAAGCGGATTGAATCACTTCATACCCGTCTTCTAGCTTTCGATGGATAATGGAATATCCATCGTCTTGATTAATTTCAACTACTTTATTAACCGAAGTAAGTGGCGGAATATTAAGCCGTCTCGCAATTCCAGGACCGACTTGTCCAGTATCTCCATCGATAGACATTTTCCCGCAAATGATCAGATCTACCGGCTTGATTTTTGAAATTTTATCTAGTGCTTTCGCAAGAGCGTAACTGGTTGCTAATGTATCCGCACCTGCAAACCTGCGATCTGTGATCAAAAAACCCTCATCAGCACCAATTTCAATACACTTTTTAATTGCTTTAACTGCTGGAGGCGGACCCATCGTTAAAACCGATACAATCCCTCCATACCTTTTCTTTAGACGTACCGCCTCTTCTACCGCATGGGCATCATAGGGATTTAAGATGGCAGGTGCCGTCCTGCGATCCATGGTGTTTGTTTTTGGATTCATCTTAATAATTTTGGTATCAGGTACTTGCTTAATACAAGCTACAATATGTAGCAATTAAACCCCTCCTTATGATCAGAAAAGCACAAGGCGCCTTGTTCAAACGTGATAAAGAGAACTCTCCGACTTGCAAGTAGTTAGCGGAAGACAAAGGAGTAGTTGCCTTTATGCGTGTCAGAATTCATGTAATTCATGACAATAGCTGCTAATTAGCCAAGCTTAACTGGGACTGAGAGAAGGTTGTGCTTTACCTTCTCCTCGAAACAGTTAAATCCTAGAGCGGCTAGGTGCCTAGAGCTAGACCATCTTCTCAATTGAAAAGTTTATCCTTTCTTATCTAAGTAGAAACTTGTACCCATTAAGTCTAATAGATGGATGCAGATGTTTTATTATTCATTTGACAAAAACAAAACAGCAGAAACGTCTTTCATTTGTATTGGAAGTAAGAAACCTTAAGTTTTCACAAGCTGCATTGTAAGCCTATTTACATTTACTATATTAAAGGAGCTAAACATAAATTCGAATTTTCTGATAAATTTATTAAAAATAGTAACTAATGGAATATTGCGTTTCTGGAATAAAACAGGGGAATAGATATGGAATCTAAATTAGTGGGTTGGGGTCAGTCCATAATTAATAAAGGTGTTATTGTGAAATGGGAACAGGTTATAAAAACACACATTTCTGATAGCATTGTGATTGTACCTTTTTTGGCAGTGAGGTGAATTCAAAGAAAAAGGCATCCAAAATCCAACTTTTTGGATACCTTTTTCATTATAATTTATTTGCATGTGAAATAAGGTTTTTCCGATGGTGCTTGTGGCACTAGAACTGATTACAATTTTGGTCGAACCGTTATTTCGTTTACATTTACATAGGCTGGTTGTGTGACCGCATATACAATGGCATTAGCGATATCCTCTGATTGTAAAAGGGTCCTTTCTTGTTTACCATCAAAATTGACACGAACCTCTGGGTCTGTAATATGGTCTCTGAGCTCCGACTCTGTTGCTCCTGGTGAGATATTCGTTACACGTATTCCTGTTTTTGATAACTCTTTTTCCATGCCCATTGTTAAAGCTCGAACAGCAAATTTGGTTGCCGAATAAACGACACTGGTTCGTGACACTTCCTGCCCCGCTACAGAAGAAATATTAATAATATGTCCGCTATTTTGTTTGAGCATGGTTGGCAGAACCGCGTGGATGGCATGAAGAACACCTTTGACATTGACGTCCACCATCTGAGTCCATTCATCAACAAGGTCATTTTTTAAATACGAAAGCAGCATGACGCCTGCATTATTGACGAGAATATCAATCGAGCCAAACGCTTCTTTCGTTTTTTCTGCCAGCCTTTCTACCTCAGACTTTACTGTTACATCTGTTTTGATAATGATTGCCTTAGCGTTCGTTTCTGTCTCAATTCTCGCTTTCAAATGTTCGAGACGTTCTGTACGTCGTGCTGCTAATACAACATTTGCACCAGCTTTCGCTAAAGCAAATGCTGTTGCTTCCCCTATACCGCTGCTAGCACCAGTAATAATCGCTGTTTTTCCATACAATGTCATATGTACCCCTTCCCTAATCTTTAGTCACTCTAAATTGTAACAAAACGTTTTATTATTCTCAATTTTGTTGCCATTGATTGTACTCATTGTCACTGTCTGTCAAATTTGGTCGAGGTATTATGAGGATATATAAAACATGAAAACACTTTAATTATTATATTTGGAATTTTTTGACTAGTTTTGTCAGAAAGGTTGATTTTTGTAAAGTTTAGATTAAAATAATGTAAATATCGCATTGACCAGATTGACAAACATAGGAGGGATACATTATGAAAATAGACGAATATTGCGGTAAACTGGATTATTCCATTCTCCAATTTATCTTTTCCTTCATCGATCACACTAGGGAAAAAATTGAAAAAAAAGAGTTATTTTATAAAGAACAAATTGCACGCTATGTACAAAGGCAAATTGATTTCTTCTTCAAAGAATACAATATAAAAACGGCCTTATTACAATCTTACAAGTACGAAATCTATAACACAATTATGTTTAAATTAAAAAACATTTTAAAAGAGAATCATGTTCTCCTATGTGTATATTCAAGGTAATCAAGATACATACGCAATTTTTGAAAAAACCGAATACTTTTTTAGTACAAAAGGTACACATCAAGTACCTAAGGAGAACATGTATCTTGAACTTTTATAGTTTATGAAAATGTTTTGTATTTGCTAACGAGCCTCCCCCCAGGGGGCTAAGTTTCGGAGTGACTCTACTCTCTTTTTCTTAAAATTTTTTTTCGAGTACAGCCTAAAAAAGGGATCCGACAATATGCCGGATCTTTAAATGCGGGGATGATCTAAGAAAAGATTTTAGTTGTCCTAGCCATAAAATCTATATTAAACATTAATTATGAATACAATAGGAACAAATAATTATATATCTCTTAAATATTATTTTAAAATAATACACCTTCAAGCGGTTTACACTCAACATTGCTTCATTTCAACCAAAGAAATGAAGAGTGAGCATGGAAGACGTTTTCGATTCATGCCCGCAGAGACCCCATGTCAAGCAAATTTGCCACCACACAATTACAAGTGCGAACATTTAATAAAAAACCAACTTTATTGTTTCCAAAAGTTTACATATATCTAATAGTTTAAGTTTATAGGCTTCTTAAGTAGATACCTGTTTTGTTATATCCCTTGCTTCAGTACCCTTCGTAATATTTTCAGCAGTCACTTGATAAGAATGGGATCCACTTCTCACATTCGTATCTATTGCTTGGAATGTTACTACATCATTTAGTTCTGATTCAGGATCGGCTTCTACTCCTTAATAAGGGTTTTTTTTTTGCAGGCTTTCATCCAAGCTTTTTATAATGTAATTCTTTGATATAAATAGAAAATGTTAAATTAAATTTCTCTATCTACCTTTTTCACTGTAATTCCTGCCCATTCTTCATAGCACTTAATGACAGCACTCATATCTTCTGTACCATATCCTTTTGCTTTTGCCATTTGAAAGATTTCTTTTACAAGTGATAACACCGGGGTCGAAATTTCTAATTCTTTTGCAACATCAGATGCCAAGCCAAGATCTTTATGTATAAGTTTGGTCATAAAATGAGGTTGAAAATCGCGATTTAAAACTTTTGACGCCTTCATGTCCACCGCTCCGCTTCTTGCTCCGCCGCCACTTACAACCTTTACAAAAATTTCCGGGTCAATGCCAGCTTTTGCTGCCATAGTGAGCCCTTCTGAGAAAGAGATTAGATTTATTGCTGACATTGTATTATTGGCTAGCTTCGTATAGGATCCCTTCCCATGTTCTCCCATATAATAAGCGTTTTTACCCATCACTAAAAATAGAGGCATACATTTTTCAAAAATTTCTTTTTTACCGCCAACCATAAACGTTAAAATTCCTTCAATGGCTTGAGGTTCACTACCTGCAACTGGTGCATCAAGCATTTCAACATCATGTCTTGCAAGTTCTTCAGCCACCTTTTTACTTGTAGATGGCGAAATTGTACTAGAATCGACAACAATTAATCCTGGATTTGCACCGTTAATAATCCCAGCTTCACCGAGAATTACTTCCTCAACTGCAGCATCCGCTGTGAGCATGGTGAATACAATTTCACTTTGCGCTGCAACTTCTTTAGGAGAATTTGCAATGGTTGCCCCTTCTTCTTCAAGAAAACTCATTTTCTCTTTTGTCCGATTATAAATAATTAGATCATAACCATTTTTAAGCAAATTATGTGCCATTGGAAGACCCATGGTACCCATACCGATAAAACCAATTTTCATAACATGTGCACTCCTTTAGATTGAATGAAAATCCTTTCTAAATCTACCAAGTAACTAAGTTATTCTATCATTTTTATAATAAATCTAAAAACGCTCTTTGTAATCATCCAATTGGATTGTTATTAGATCATCCATTTAAAATAAGAAAAGCGTAAGCGCCCGTTTAGCGATGTATGGACTGGAGCACACCGTATGAGATAAAGGAAACACGAAGAGCCTAAACGATTCGATGTTGACTTATCGTAAGGAGGTGAGCGAAGTACACTAGTCGCTGGGCGCTGGAGCTAGACAATTCTCAAAGTCAAAATGTTATGCATTCTTATCTAATCTAAAAGACCCGCCCTCTTCCCAAGAACAAGTCTTCCTCTCACTTTAATATAAAATACAATACCAAAAATACGATGGAAACACCCTGTCCAATGGCTAACCCAACAAGCCATTTTTTAAATTGCCCTTCTCTCTTTGCAGCAGCATCGAGGCTCAGCTGCCACTTTTCCTCCCACTGATCCTGTAAGTCCCTTAAATCTCTCTTAAATTGCTGATTCCAATTCTCTAGCTCAGCTTTTTGACTATCTTCGACAGCATCTAGTCCTTTTAAAATACTAGCTAACCGCTCACCAACAGCTTCATATTTTACATTCAGTTTCGCAGCCTGCTCCCTAATACTTTCTGCAAACATGCCACTTAACTGGTCCTTTAGTGACATGATCGCCGTCAATCCTTTTTCGGTTTCACCCTCGATAAACTCCTGCTCATCCCGCTGTAGCTCTTTTAAATCCGTTAACAGCTTTTCTGTCTTCAGCATATATTCTTGATAATGTTGCTGCCATAATGACACCTTCATTTCCATAACAGTTAAATTCTCATTAAACCGTTCCATCTCACGGTCAAATAACTCTATCTGTGGATTGATAATTTCTTCTTTTAACTGCTCACTGGCATGATTTTGGAAGAGTTGCAGCGAATTCTCCATTTTTTCAATAGATTCATATACTTCCTCATTCAACTTCACAATTGTTTGCTCCCGGTCCTTCATGAGCTTCTTCAGGTCGTCGTAGAAAAGTTCGTTATTTATTTTTTTTAGTGATTGAATGGCTGCGTTATATTTTTCATCGATTGTGGAATTAGATGTAGTCATTTCCAATAATCCTTTCCGCTTGCTTTAGTATTACTTGGCAATAGAGGTGATATGCCCATCTTTCAGCATCAGTCGCACGATCAGAGAACATTTTTTCCTTCCATCCGTCCACTGCTTTCACAAACTCTTCCTTTAAAATTTCATCTAACAAACGTTTATGAACCAAATCTTGGTTTCGTTCCCGCTTAGCCCAAACCAGTTTTTCTTGAATCTCTATCAAACTAGCTTCCTTTTGACGTTTTTGTTCTAGCTTTTCTTTTACCTGATCATCTGCCAACCGATAGTGCTCTTTCTTTGTGTTCCACAGTTGCAGAAGTTCTTTTTTGCAATGCTGTATAAAATGATTGAGCTGGCTGAAATAATAATTGTAGACAATCGTGTTATTTTTTTCTAAAGTATCCAGAACAATCGAATAATCCTCTTCAAAAGTCCCCCGCTTTAAATATTGATTCAGAACACGGCCATGTTTTAAGGGAAGACCTTCAATCGGTGGATCTGTTTGAAAATCCAACGTTGCTGACGGAGTAATCCTTTGGATTATTTGTTTCAGTGATTGACAATTCTTTTCTGTCTGATCTTTATAAAACTCAAGCATTTCCTTCTCTACCATTTGGAAACTTTCCATCAGCTTGGACTTTTTCCGTTCCTTAAAAACAACTTGATCTTTTTTATCATCAAATGTGAATTTTTCATATAAATCACATGTAAATTCTTCTAACCTTATCCTGTCAATATTCTTTAGTTCTGTTTCACAAAAACCAATTTCCTCTTGTAGATAGTGGCTTGCGGATACTAAATTTTCGTAATTCTGCTGATCTTCCTGCAGTCTTTCCTTTATCAGCCTATACTCTTTTTCCATCCGTTCGAAATTAAGCTTCTTTTGTTTGCAAATGCTATGCTCAATATTTTTAATCTGCATAATCTGATTTTCAGGAGTTTTCACCGCAGTTGCGCTATCTAACAACTCCAAAAATAATTGGTTGATCCAATCTTTTGACTTTTGAAAGATGGGACTATTTTTTTGCTTTAATTCCAGCCATGTACCACCAAATTCAAGCGGAAATATTTTATTTGGAATTTCCACGTCATTTCGATTTAAAAGATACTGATAATAGGACAGAAAATCCTCTACAGAAGCAATATCCCCTGATGCGATCGCACTTTGGACAGAGCTGGATTGAAGGCACTGTGTTAATACAAGCCAAAATTTCTGGGGTTCAACTATCCAATCCTTAACCGTTGGATGCACCACTTGAAACGGCCTGACAAGTTCAGACGAGTTTTCCATCACAAGGCATACACTGCAAAACGGCATATAGGTAGTTAAAATATGATCTACATACTGCTCATCAAGCTTTTCCATTGTATCATCACCAGGTAAGTCAATGACCGAAATGGATTCACTTTTATAAGCGAGCTGATTATCGGTAAAAAACTGACGGGCAATCTTCAAAATAATCGGCTTATCATACGATATTTCCCTGCCCTCTGTCTGCTTTCTGATTGTTTGCAGGGCCGTTTCCAGCTCCTTGAGATTCACACAGCAAATCATCGTCTTATCTGGAAAAATCAAATAAAAGTTCTGATCACTCGACCATTTAAGAAGAAAGCTCGTAATCACAGGAGATTTCCCATTCTCATTTTTACTCAGCAATGCTTGTGAAAGAGGTTCGATCTGCTCGTCCCCAATTCCAAGCAGCTTTAACATCAATGTCACTTTTTCTATTTGTGTCGGTCCATAAACACCAATCAGCACTTGATTCTTTTCGTATATTTGACCATCAAAGCGGAGAAACACCTCATTAAAATGGTCAATTGCTTCGTACATCCATTGGTCCTTTTCTTCCTCAAGCTTAGCCAGCAAATCGGTGATCATGCTATATAACCTCTTTAATTAACTGTTATTTTTATATAAATACGATTGTCATAGTAGTGAAGTTTCGTTAAGTTTTGATCCCCTCTCAAGGCTGACCTCTTCCTCTCATGCTGTTCTCTGTTGTTCACCAGTTATTTTCTTATTATCTATTAATCTAAGATGCACAAGCAAATTATGTATTTATTTCAACGTCCCCAGGAGTACTTTCCCTTAGCCGAACTCGTTCTTCTCGGCTCAGCTGTACTCTCCTGATTGCTCTATCATTTTTTTATAAAGAGGTTTTCTACCAAAAATGCATTTGAATTCTGCAACCAGTCACCCCGTTTAGACTATATTACCACTTTACTGTAATTTCCAACCATAGCTAAAATACCTAAATATCCATGCTAAAATTTCCTTTATAAGCGGGAACTTTTGTGAAATACTTACTAATATAACCCAAAACGTCAAGAGGTGTCCCAAACTTTTGGGACACCTCTTCTAGCATAAGGTCAATGATCTGTGATTTCTTTTTTCAAAATCAGAGCAAACAGAAAAGGACCAACTTGATTGTTCCTTTTCTGTTGCTTTATTCAGGTACCTATTTGCGTTACCTCATTTCTTCGTCTAATCGTAAGAAGAGAGTTTGTCCCCCCTTCCTTACATTGAAATGTCTTTATTTTTTCCAATTGGCTGGTTTGTGTTAATTTGTTTAAAAAGATTAATCACAAATAAAAGGGTTCCGACAACAATTAGAAGTGAACCAATCACAATACCAATGGTCAATGACTTATTCCCTGTAAGAAGCTCTATAAATAAAGCACCCTGCATAACAGGTAATCCAATATTATGAAACCAAAAGTGAATGTTTGCTAATTTCGTTTGACCTGCATTTGGATAGATAGAATAGATAATACCGAATAGTGCCATTGAGACCCAACCTAGTAAATTTAAATGTGCATGAACGGATGCAAATGAAAAATTTTGAATCATACCCATCACTAGTCCAAGACAGACAGCGATCATAAAGTAAACAGCTGCAATTTTTAAAAAGCGAACTCCCATCTTATTTCCTCCTATTCCCTACTATTGGTTAATATAGAATATATTACCTAATTAATATTAAAACAATGTATTCATAGTGTAAATAGTATATTAAATAATCTATTAGCTTTGCATTTGGCATGGAGTCAGTCCCCTACTAGATTAAAGCGCAAAAGTGCATGGGACTGACCGTCAAAATCCCCCAAAAAGGTAATTATACATATGATCCAATCGTTTAACGAAAACGATAAAAATTTCAAATAATGTAAATGTGTATTAAATTATACATAATTTTTACATTTCTTTAACGATAGCTCAAGAAGAAATGATCACTTCCTTAATACAATAATAGGGACTATATTGTTTGGAGGGATTGGATGGTGAGTCTAATAGAAGGTTCTGCCGATTGTAGGATTTGTAAAATGTTTGGGAGGAGATGTATATGAAAATAGCTATTTTTACAGATACGTTTTTTCCAGACATAAACGGCGTTGCCCAAACGCTTATACAATTTACTAATTATTTAGATGATCAAAACATACAATATAAGGTTTTTGCACCTGATTCTCATTCAAATGAATATGTTTCTAACCAGATTCGTCACTTTAAAAGCTTTTCTTTTTTCTTATATCCAGAATGTCGTTTGGCTTTCCCCAACCTTCTCAGGATCAAATCTGAATTACAAGACTTCTCTCCAGATATTATTCATGTCGCTACTCCCTTTAATGTAGGACTTTGCGGCGTTTATTGGGGCAAAAAATTAAACATTCCTCTAGTTGGCTCCTATCACACCGATTTCGATTATTACTTAAAATTTTATAATCTTCATTTCCTATCTAAAATCCTTTGGAAATACATGAGATGGTTCCATCGGCCCTTTAAAAAATTGTTTGTTCCTTCTATTGAAACATTAGGCCAGCTGTATAGGCACGGATTTTCAAATCTTGAAATCTGGTCTGGAGGGGTCGATTGCAAAACTTTTCATCCTAATTATGATAAAAAGGCTATTCGTGAGCAGTACGGAATTACAAAAAAGTACCTCCTAACCTATGTCGGCAGGCTGGCACCCGAAAAGGACGTAAATACTCTCATGGCGATTGCAAAAACACTGCCAACTGAGATTAATGAACAAATTCAATGGTTCGTTATTGGAGACGGGCCATTACGGGAAGAACTGGAACACCAGGCTCCTTCGAACATGACCTTTACAGGATATATAACAGGAGAACAATTAGCTCAATTCTACTCAGCATCAGACTTATTTGTTTTTCCATCACCTACAGAAACATTTGGGAATGTTGTGATTGAAGCACTTGCCAGCGGTACACCTGTAATTGCAGCCAATTCCGGCGGTGTAAAAAATATTATTAAAACAGGGGTTACAGGATATCTATGTGAAGCGGGAAATGTACAGGAGTTTATAAACGCTATTCTAAAGCTAGTAGAAAATGAAAGTCTCCGTATACAAATAGGATTGGAAGGAAGAAACTATGCTTTAACAAAAAACTGGGATCAAATCTTCATCAATTTGCTATGGCATTATAAAGACGTGATCGAAGGACCAAAGATACAGAAATATGCGTGATTGCTTTGGTTTTTTCACAAATTCCTAAAACTAGGAGGACCGCATGGATACTTTTTCACATATCGTCATGGGCTTGGGTATAGGCGCCCTTGCTCAAATAGATCCAGCCGTATCAAATGATCCTGTGCTATCACAAGCAGTCATAATAGGTGCAGTCATTGGTTCAAACGCACCTGATTTTGACTTGATTTATAGATTAAAAGGGAAAGGCAGCTATTTTCGGAATCACAGAAGCTACTCTCATTCACTTCCCGCGCTTCCCTTATGGGGCATCGTGGTTTCGGGCTTCACTGCTCCATTCTTCCCTGATTCTTCTTTTTTTCATTTATTTTTATGGACATTTCTAGCAGTCATTTTACATGTTTTTTTTGATTTATTTAATGTGCACGGAACGCAAATGCTGCTCCCGTTTTCTCGAAAATGGCTTGCCTTTGATGCAATCCCTTTACTCGATCCTTACCTGTTGACGCTTCATTTTCTTGGCTTTAGTCTGCTTCCCTTTTTTCAAATCGGTCAAACCTTTCTTGTCTTATATGCTTTCATGTTTTTGTACCTTTCCATTCGTACGCTTTCAACCGTATTCACGAAAAAGTACTTACAAGATCACTTTAGGAATGCCATTCGGATCAAATTAATCCCTCGGATGGTTTTGTTTAAATGGGATGTCATTATTGAGACGAAAGAAGATTTCCTATTCGGGATTTTTTTTGAAAATAGTCTCACTATTGAACACACCCTTTCAAAAAAAATAGACCACCCGGAATTAATTTTAGATAGTCGAAATGATCAGTCAGTTTCAGACTTTCTTGCGTCTACATCTTTTATTTATCCCTTTGTTCACGAGTGTAAAAACGGATATTTTATCGATTGGAGGGATCTCCGCTTTCGCACACATAAATTTTTTCCTTACCGCGCCATCCTGTTCATTTCCTCTGACCACAAAAGTAAAAAGGGTTACGTAGGCAGGATCAACTCGTTAAAACAATACAAAAAGGTGCTTAGGAGCTTAAAGAATACTAATACATCTATTTAGTAAAAATAACTTGCGGTTTGGATTTTTCTAGATCGAGGATAGGAGTCAACCCCCTGTATTATATTAATAGGGGGTTGACTCCGTTAAGCTTCTTCTAGTAATAGTCCGTTATTAAAATTATTTTTCTATAATTAAATATCCATATTTATTATGTAAGGTTCTATTTTGTGAGTTATGCGGAATTTTATTTATTATACAGATATATCTATTTACACCCTAACAGGGTTTATGCGATAATGAAGATTGTGACTTTTAAAAAAAATGTCGAAAAGTAACAAATAGACATTTTTCACTAAAAAGAAAACCATATTTTGAAAGGTGAGTACAATGAATAAACCACATTACTCATATAAGGATACAGTAGCCATTGGCTTTATGCTGTTTGCCTTATTCTTTGGAGCAGGGAACCTAATCTTTCCACCTGCGCTTGGCCAAGCTGCAGGGAATCATTTTTGGCCAGCGATTATTGGATTTCTATTAACCGGCGTAGGTTTGCCGCTGTTAGGGGTTCTGGCAATTGGATTGTCAGGGCATGATCACCTTCAATCAATGGCCAACAAAATTAATCCAACGTTTTCACTTATTTTTACAGTTATTTTATATTTGTCGTTAGGACCTTTCTTTGCTATTCCGCGTACTGGAACGGTCTCATATGAAATTGCTGTTACTCCATTCTTACCTGAAGTGTCAGGCGGATTTAATGTAGGATTGTTAATTTATTCAATTGTCTTTTTCATTATTGTTGGCTGGCTTTCGCTTAATCCAAGTAAAATCGTCGACCGTATCGGTAAAGTGATGACACCACTATTGTTAATTTCTTTGTTAATTTTATTAATTGCGACACTGTTCAACCCACTTGATAAACAAATGAAGCCGATCGGCGACTATATTGATAATGCATTCTTCAAAGGCTTCCAAGAAGGATATTTGACAATGGACACACTCGCTTCATTCGTTTTCGGCATTATCGTTATTAATGCGATTAAGTACAAAGGGGTAACCGATAAAAAGAAAATTGCCAAAGCAACGATTAAAGCCGGTCTTCTTTCGTCCAGTTGTTTAGCCGCAATTTATTTAGGGCTTGCTTACTTAGGAACAACGACAAATTATGCGGCAGGGGAAGCCAACAATGGACCTGCAATTTTAACATTTGCGGCTAATAACCACTTCGCCATACTGGGTAATATTATTCTCGGCTTTGCTATTCTATTTGCCTGTATAACCACTGCCATTGGACTAATTTCATCTTGTGCAAGTTATTTTTCAGATATGTTCCCGCGTTATTCTTATAAAACTTTAGTCATCGTATTTACAATTTTCAGTGCAGCCGTTGCAAATATTGGTTTAAATCAACTAATTACGATTTCAGTTCCAGTGCTTACAATGCTTTATCCACTAGCCATTGTTTTAATTTTTTTAACATTTGCAGACCCTTTATTCAAGGAACGTGTAGATGTTTACCGATGGAGCTTGCTGCTGACAGGGCTTGTAAGTATTGTTGATGGAATCAAAGCAGCTGGTGTCCCGGCTGAAAATCTATATGAATTCTTTGGACAATATCTGCCCTTGTTTAATGCAGGAATGGGCTGGTTAATTCCGGCACTAATTGGTGCAGTGATCGGTTACGCAATATCATTCGCCCGTACATCTGATTCAACATCATTAAAAGAAGCGAATCAATAAGAACAAAAGCGGAAGCGTCCGTTTAGCGACGTATGGACTGGAGCACACTGAATGAGATAAAGGAAACACGAAGAGCGTTAGCGCATTCGTGCTTGACTTATCGTAGGAAAGTGGGCGAAGTACATTAGTCGCTGGGCGTTGGCCGACTAAGAGCGCCGCCGTCCTGGCGGCAACGTCGGCACTAGCACTTCCTGTGCGTCGAAGCTAGACGTTGATTAACTTCATCCAAAGTTATCAACAGCTTATTATTTTATAATTTCCTAGGCAAAGAAAAAGGCTGTCACCCTTGACAGCCTTTTTTTACTCATTTACCATCATCCCTTAGGGGAATCCTAATCTTTTTCATTAATGGTAAAATGTTGGTATAATTTTAGTATACAAAATGAAGGAGCGGATTGGATGGAATTACAGCAGGACCTGGTTAAGCCAATGCATAAAAAATTACCGAAAAGAAAAATTATTCAGAGAGGAATCGCCATTTTAATAGGGGCGATCATAGCCGCAACGGGTTTAGAAATCTTTTTGGTACCAAATAGTGTTATTGATGGAGGTATCACGGGAATCTCGATTATGCTCTCCCATATTACTCATTTGCCTCTCGGAGTGTTTATCTTCGTCTTAAATCTCCCCTTTTTTTTTATTGGACGGAAACAAATTGGAAAAACGTTTGCAATATCCACCTTGTTCGGAATCCTTGTGTTATCTATTTTCACGGCGTTATTTACGCCTGTACCTGCTTTTACCGAGAATATTTTTTTAGCCACCGTATTTGGCGGAATTTTGATCGGAGCTGGCGCGGGTATTGTCATGCGGTATGGCGGTGCCATGGATGGTACAGAAATCCTCGCAATCCTATTTAGTAAAAAACTTCCTTTCTCTGTGGGGGAAATTATTATGTTTATGAATGTTTTCATCCTTGGCGTTGCCGGTTTTGTTTTTTCTTGGGATCGCTCGATGTATTCGATTATCGCCTACATCATTGCAACCAAAACTATTGATACGGTTGTGAAAGGATTTGATGATTCCAAATCAATTATCATCATTTCAGATAAACATAAAGAAGTAGGAGAAGCCATTCTTAATCGTTTAGGACGGGGTGTCACCTATTTAAGTGGTGAAGGTGCTTATACAGAAGATAAAAAGAAAATTATTTTTTGTATTATTAATCGATTAGAAGAAGCAAAACTAAACACCATCCTGGAGGAAGTCGATAGAAATGCTTTTCTTGCAGTCGGCGATATTGCTGAAGTACGGGGTGGAAACTTCAAAAAGAGGAATATTCACTAGAAAACAACCACTCGTTTATTAATTATGTTTTCTCCTACCCCATTGTAGTGATCCAAAGTCACCATGGGGATGGCTTTGGATTGATTTTGTAGTTCTGAAAGTGTTAACTCAAAAAGATGGTGCCTATCATCTTCCTTATAAACACTAAAAGCAATCAGTTTATCTATTAATGCTTTGCGCCTATCTTCCACAGTTTTCCGATAATGATTTTCCAACCGAACCACTCCTTTTGATTATTACATTTATGGACTTTTTTCAATCATGCTTTGGTACCTATGAATCGACTCCGATATCTAAAAAACCGTCTAACTTAATGATGTTAGACGGTTTTTTACATTAATCAGATGCTCTTGGATTGCTTTCAAACCCAACCTTTTTATGTGTTCCATCACAAAACGGTTTATTACTCGACTGTCCGCAACGGCATAAAAATATTTTTTCTTTTTTCGTGTATTCATTACCACCAGAATCAATTAAATGTATGTCACCGGTCACAACTAAAGGACCATTATCTAGAATCTTAATCTGATTGGCCATGATTAACCTCCTAAGATTTTTTTGAACCGACTTAAATATATTCATACTAATATGGAAATATGTACAAGTTTTCCAACAAAAATAAACTTGAAAATATACCGTTTTAAGAAGAAAACAGGAGAAAATGCAAATGAAGGAGTTTTCGACCAATGGACAAGTCAAAGTTTGTAAAAAAACTTTTATTTTTCTATTGCTAATTTGATTTTATACTGATAGTATATAGGAAGCGTTAATTGGAAGGCTAATATTCAGTGTATCTGGATCTTTCAATGCAGATAATTTTGACCACCTTCTTAAAAAGGTTAAGGCCATACGGACAGCCGGGTCAAATGCCGATTGGCAACTTTTAGTTGCCTTATTGATTGAGTTAAAAGCTCAAATTTTATAAGTTGGTTACTTTACAACCAGTGCATAGGTTTGCACACAACTTGTGAAACGGTCAATAAGAGTAGTAAAAGTAATTATTTGCTATATAGACTCTGATCCCATTATGATATACTTTGAATATTAAAAAGCTTTCTGTCATTATGTCCTAGGACGTACGTGGCTGACGTATCCATATGACTTTTGTAATGGGTATACTTATGCTTTTTTAATATGATGATTATATCTAAAGCAAGTGTGTGCGCGATTATGCGTTTTGCACTTGCTTTTTTTGTTGTTGAAATTTTTTGAGGGGTTATGACAATAATCTTTTTCACGACAACCTAAGTAGTAGATGCACTACTGGTTAGGCTGTTAATGAATTCCTCATTTACTTAGCAAAATTTATTTAGTTAGGAGATAGGAAAATGGGAAAAGCACTTATTATTGGTTGTGGTGGAGTGGCATCAGTAGCCATTCATAAATGTTGTCAAAACAGTGATGTATTTGAAGAGATTTGTATCGCAAGCCGTACAAAATCAAAATGTGATGACTTAAAGGCCAAATTAGATGGCGGTAAAACGAAAATTACAACTGCACAAGTTGATGCGAACAATGTGGAGGAGTTAATTGCTTTAATTGAAGAGGTAAAACCAGATATCGTGATGAACTTAGCTTTGCCATATCAGGATTTAACGATTATGGATGCTTGCCTTGCAACAAAAACAAACTATATGGATACAGCAAACTATGAGCCGGAGGATACGGCAAAATTTGAATACAAATGGCAATGGGACTATCGCGAACGTTTTGAAAAGGCTGGTATTACAGCACTTTTAGGCAGCGGCTTTGACCCAGGTGTAACAAGCGTTTTTGCTGCCCATGCACTTAAACATCATTTTGATGAAATTGAATATATCGATATTCTTGACTGTAATGCTGGGGATCATGGCTATCCTTTTGCAACGAATTTCAATCCTGAAATCAATATCCGTGAGGTTTCTGCCAAAGGCAGCTACTGGGAAAATGGTGAATGGATCGAAACTGAACCAATGGAAATCAAACGCGTTTATAACTTCCCTGAAATTGGCGAGAAAGATATGTATTTGCTGCACCACGAAGAAATTGAATCTCTTGCTTTGAATATTCCTGGAATTAAACGTATCCGTTTCTTCATGACATTTGGTCAAAGTTACCTTACGCACCTAAAATGTCTTGAAAACGTAGGCATGACTTCCATCGAGCCAATTGAATATGAAGGAAAACAAATTGTTCCACTTCAGTTCTTGAAAGCTTTATTACCAGATCCAGCTTCACTTGGACCACGCACAAAGGGTAAGACCAACATTGGTTGTATCTTCAAAGGCAAAAAGGACGGAAAAGATAAAACGTATTATGTTTACAATGTTTGTGATCACGAGGAATGCTATAAAGAAGTGGGTTCTCAAGCAGTGTCCTATACAACAGGCGTTCCTGCGATGATTGGTGCGATGATGTTAATGACTAAAACATGGAACAAACCGGGCGTATACAATATTGAAGAATTTGATCCAGATCCGTTCATGGATGCTTTGAACAAATGGGGACTGCCATGGAAGGAAAGCTTTGATCCAGAGCTTGTCGATTCCGAACCTTTGACAGTTCCAGAACCGGAGCCAGTTCGTTAAGATGCGGTTCGACGAGTTACCCACACCATGTTATGTAGTCGATGAAGGTCTTCTGGAAAAAAATCTAAAAATCCTGAACGGAGTCATGAAACGTACAGGATGTAAGATTGTTTTAGCGCAAAAAGCATTTTCAATGTTTACACTGTATCCTCTCATTGGAGAATATATAAGCGGCACGACAGCCAGCGGCCTTTTCGAGGCCCGGCTGGGTTACGAAGAAATGGGGAAAGAAAACCATGTCTTTTCCGCTGCCTATCGTGATGATGAAATGGATGAAATTATCTCGATTTGTGATCATATTATCTTTAATTCCTTATCACAGTTGGAAAGATTTAAAGATAAAGTTCTTAAGGCCGGTAAAAAGGTCGGCCTGCGCATCAATCCTGAATGCTCCACCCAAGTTGGTCATGCCATCTATGATCCATGTTCACCAGGTTCCAGATTTGGTGTTACAAGAGAGCATTTTTGTCCGGATTTGCTTGAAGGAGTTTCAGGGCTGCATTTCCACACACATTGCCAGCAAAACTCTGATGACTTAGAAACAACTCTTAATGCAGTGGAAGAAAAGTTTGGACCATGGCTGTCCCAAATGGAATGGATCAACTTTGGTGGTGGTCACCACATTACCAGAGAAGATTATGACATTCCATTACTAGAAAAGTGCATTAAGAGAATGCAAGACAAATACGGTTTGGAAGTTTATCTTGAGCCAGGAGAAGCCGTTGCTCTTAATGCTGGATATCTTGTTACAACTGTACTTGATACCCTGAAAAACGGAATGGACATTGCGATTCTTGACACTTCTGCATCTTGTCATATGCCTGATGTATTGGAAATGCCTTATCGTCCTCCCCTTCTTGGATCAGGGGAAGCAGGAGAAAAGCCCTTCTTGTATCGTCTTGGCGGACAAACTTGTCTTACAGGTGATGTAATCGGTGATTATTCTTTTGATCAGTCATTAAAGTGTGGAGATCGTTTAGTTTTTGGGGATATGGCGATCTACACAATGGTAAAAAACACCACTTTTAACGGCATGCCATTACCAGCCATCGCCGTTAAAGATAAAGATGGAGATTGTCAGGTCGTACGTGAATTTGGCTATCAAGATTTTAAGATGAGACTAGCTTAATAGAGTAGTAGAAATTTATATGTTATTATCTATGACGGCAAACAAGGCCTCGTAAATGGTGCTGCACATGTAGAGTACCTTTTAAAGAACCAGATTCTGAACATGAATCTGGTTCTTTGTTTAAAAACCTAAAAAACACATTTTTGATCCAGAAATTCGAATTTCAGACTTTATCAGAACATAAAAAAAAGAGGCTGTTACACAAGGACGCTTTATAAATCCTTGGTAACAGCCTCATCTTTATTTCAATTACCATTTTCAAGAGACTTTCGAGTTCTTGTTAAAAGAAAGAAACAAAAGAACCGTCCCCATAATCAATTACCGTTAACGATTTGAGTTAGTGCTACGTTGATTGGCGTAGCTGGACGGCCGAGAACTTTTTCAAAATCATTACTTTCAAAATCGAGTGAACCTTCGCGAATGCTTCTTTGGATATCAACAACCAGAGGAAGAAGAAAATCTGGTACACCCGCTCCTTTCATAATATCGCCATAAGTCGCGTCATCAACTTGTTGAACCTCTACTTCTTTGCCCAATACTGTGCCCAGTGCAGATACAAGATCTTCCTGAGTTAAAGGCTTGCCTGAAAGCTCATAAATGGTATTTTCATGTCCGTTACCAGATAGTACCGCAGCTGCTGCTTCTGCATAATCTTGCTGCAGTGTCCAGCCTACCCTGCCATTTCCAGCTGATGTCACCCAAGGAGCTCCTGCGAGGACAGCTTGAATGCTAGGAATTTCATTTTCCAGGTACCAGTTGTTGCGTAGAAAGGAGTAAGGAATACCTGTTTGTATAATCGCTGCCTCAGTTGCTTTATGCGTTGGTGCAAATACATTTGTACTTTCCTGCGCATTTGCTAAACTGGTATACGCAATGAATTTAACTCCAGCCCGCTCGGCCGCAGCCACCGCATTGCTATGCTGCCGAATTCTTGTTTCATTGTCCCCATCCGTTGAAATAATTAATAAACGATCAATGCCAGCAAAAGCCGAATCCAATGTTTCCGGATGATCAAAATCCCCCTGCCGGACTTCTACTCCACGAGAACGTAATCCTTCCGCTTTATCGGGATTACGAACACTTACAGCCAATTGACCGGCTGGTACAGTTTTCAATAACGTATCAATAACTTTGGTACCAAATTTCCCAGTTGCTCCTGTTACTAACATTTTCATTTTTTCTTCCTCCAATTTATGTGTAGTAAAGTTTTTATATTGTAACAATTCCAATTACCTGTAACCATAATACTTACATCTTGAGCTTTTGTCAACAAACAAAAATCCTTTTTTATTTTGTTCTTGATTTTAAGGTATAATACATTTGTAATTGAATTAGTTACATGATATAACGTTGAGGTAGTTTTCCATAAGGGAGATGAATGAAAATTGTCTATAAGCAGTCGGTTTGCCGTTGGAATTCATATATTAGCTCTTCTTGAAATAAATAAACAAGGGCCAAGCACATCAGAATTTTTAGCAGGGAGCGTAAATACAAATCCTGCCTTGATCAGAAAAATTATGGGGATGCTTAAAAAAGCAGGGTTAGTAGAAGTACATCCAGGGATTGCGGGAGCTAAACTAGCCAGGGATTTATCTGATATTACACTACTGGACGTCTATAAAGCTGTTAATGTTGTACAAGAGAAAGAATTGTTTAGTATACATGAACAACCAAATCCAGCTTGCCCTGTGGGAAGGAATATCCAAGATACAATCGGCCCGGTTTTTGCAACTGCTCAAGTTGCATTGGAGAAAACGTTGCTGAATGTAACCCTTGAAGATGTTGTAAAGGATATTGTTGAAAAAGAAAAATTAAATAGTAATGAGTAAGCAATTAAGAAGCGAAACTTCATTTATACGCCTATGAACTCTTTCGACTACTCCCAAGGCCAGCTTGAGGAACTTGGGTGTAGTCTATTAAAAGGACGTAATTGGCTTCCCCTCTCTTCAGTCTACTATTTCAGTAAGCCTTGCTCGGTAAGAAAGTCCTTTGCAACTTTTTCTGCTTTCTCATGCTTAACGTCCACTTTGGAATTCAACAGTTGCATTTGTTCATTGGATATTTTACCGGCAAGTTTGTTCAAGGCAGCCTTTAATTCCGGGTGGGCCTTTAGCACTTCATCTTTTACGATTGGTGCTGCGTCATATGGAAGGAACAAATGCTTATCATCTTCCAGTACTTTAAGATGACTATCAGGAATTCTTCCGTCTGTGGTAAACACGATGATGGCATCTACTTGTTTTTGAGAAATCGCTTGGTAATCGAGTTGAGCCCCAAATGCCTTTACATCTTTGAAATTCATCTTATACTTTTCTTTAATAGCAGGAAAACCATCGGGCCGATTTAAAAATTCTTGCGCACTGCCGAAGATGAATTTATTGGAATATTTAGCTAATTGAGAAGTCGTTGAGATACCATATTTATCGGCATCTTCTTTTCTGATTGCAAGGGCATATGTATCGTTAAATCCAATCGGATCAAGCCAGGTCCATTTATATTGGTCCTTGTATTTTTTTGCGACTACATCGTAAACCTTTTGGGAATCGTAAATCGGATCTTTTTTCAAATATTGAAGCAGCGCTGTCCCTGTATACTCGACATTTGCGTCCATATCTCCCTTTTTGAAAGCCTCCCACAACACATTATCCGTCAGGTTGCTTTTAATTTTCACAGTCATCTTTGTATCTTTTTCGACCAGCAGTTTTAACATATTTGCTAAAATATCTTGCTCAGCGAAACCTTTACTACTCAAAGTAATGGTACCTCCACTTTTGCTTTCGCTGCTGCTATTGCTGTTGGCAGTACTGCTGCAGGCAGTTCCCACCACCATTAACATAGCAAATAATACAGCTAGTAAACCTTTCTTTGATACGATATATCGTGTTTTTGTTGATTTTTTTTGAGTAACTTTCATTGGATTATCTCCTCTATTTTTTTTAAATTAAATTTAATTATTACGTAATCCCTTTGGGACCAACACTCGACCTAAGCCTAGGAGAAATAGATTCACGATTAATACGAGTAAACAAACAGGAATGGCTCCTTCCAAAATGGTTACCGTATCGATCATCGCAATTCCTTTCGTTATAATATCTCCCAGCCCGCCAGCCGCAATATAGGTGGCAATCGTTGCGCCGCTAATGGTTTGCACAGCCACCATTCGAACACCAGCCATGATAAAGCTGCTCGCCACCGGAAGTTGAACCATCCGAAGCATCTGCCATTTTGTCATTCCCATTCCATAACCTGACTCTATAAGCGCTGAATCTACTTCACTGATACCCACATAGGTGTTCTGGAGCACTGGCAGCAGTGCATACAAGGTCAGTGCAATACCAGCAGGTAAAACCCCGATACCGAACAATGGAATCATGAATCCAAACATCGCCAAGCTAGGAATGGTTTGGATAATCGATACAACGGCTAAAATTGGTTGCGCCAGTCGTTTATTATTCGTTAGGTAAATACCTAGTGGGATGGCAATGACGCATGCTGCCACTACAGCAATGAGTGAAAGAAAAAAATGCTCCTGTGTTTTCATTAAAATGTCGGGCCAATCCGTAACAAAGGAGGTCAAAAGTCGATTCATTTTAAAACGCCCTCTCGTTTCATTTGTTTCGCTAATTCCCTCAGGACATGGTCACGAGTGATCATGCCGAGGTATCGGTGCTGATCGTCCACTACGGGAAGGATTGGATGATTGATCATCATTCCATAGATTTCGTCCATTGGTGTCTCCTCCATTACGATAGGGAAATCCTTTCGTAAAACGAGACCAATCGTCGCATCATTATCTTCTTTCATAATGGCATCCGCATCTGTTAAAGTGATAACCCCTGAAAAACAAGAGTTCTTGTCCGTGACGGCTAAATAGGAAGAAGAGAATTGTTTCATTCGTTCTACTGTTTCTGAAAGTGGTAAATCTGATGCAACCGACAAAGTCGATGTCATTAATTTAGCAGTGATTTGAAAGGATTGTTCGACAGCCGCCCGTCTAATTCTTTCTTCACCGATAAACATACGAACAAAGTCGTTGGCCGGATATTTCAGTAGTTGTTCCGGTGTACCTACCTGCACTAGTTTTCCTTCTTTTAAAAGTATAATGGTGTCTGCTATTTTCAAGGCTTCATTGATATCATGCGTGACAAACACAATCGTTTTCTTTACCGTTTGGTTTAGCCTCATTAATTCGTTTTGCAACTGTTCTCTGCTGATCGGATCAAGAGCACTAAAAGGTTCATCCATCAGAATAATAGCTGGTTCAGCTGCCAATGCACGTGCAACACCAATTCGTTGCTGCTGTCCTCCGCTAAGTTCATGTGGATAGCGACGGCGAAAGCTTTGATAATCGAGTCCGATTAATTGAAGCAGCTCTTCCGTACGTCCTATCAAACTTTTCTTTTTTTCACCTTTTAACCGTGGTACCACCGTGATGTTATCCTCAATTGTCATATGAGGAAACAATCCAATCTGTTGGATGACATAACCAATATTTCTCCGCAATTCCACGGGGTTTATTTTACTTCCATCTTTGCCCTCCAGCTGAATTGTACCTGAATCAGGCTCTATCAGCCGATTGATCATCTTTAAAATGGTTGTTTTCCCACTTCCCGAAGGACCAATCAGCGTAACAATTTGCCCACTTGGAATGTCTAATTGTAAATTATTCACTACAGGACCGGATCCATAGTCTTTGCTGACCCCTTTAAACTCTACTGCTGGCACGCCTTTCATCTCTACCACCTCCTCCATTCATCTTGAATTTCGCCTTCAAGAAATTTTTATCTTTCAATGACTTTGTATGGCAGCCGTTGTGTTTTAGGAAGCTCCCATTTTTCTCCATCTACATAAAGAGCGTCAATATTCTCACTGTAAAAACAGAGAAGACCCGCGATTTCGCGAACGGCAGGAACAGGATTTTGATAGCTCCATACCACATCTTTTAAAAATTTATCGCCAATTTTAACTGAATAATAAGAGGCAATCCCTTTGTACGGGCAACGTGTGGTCAACTCGGAGGGTACCAAAACATCCTGATGAACATCTTCTTTTGGAAGATAATAACGCGTAGCTAAGCCCGTTTCGAATACAATTACAGGACGATTACTTTCAGCAATAACCTTCCCGCCTACTACTACTTGAATATGACGAGAGCTAGGAATGGCATCGACGCGTGTATAAGGATCACGTGCATGAACAAAAACCTCTGTTTCTTCCTCAAACCATGCATCCGTTTTACTCCAATAAAATGAAAGATACCCTTTAATACCTTCTGCAGCAGGATTGGGTGTCAAATAGCCCCATGCTGCGTTTTCGGAAACCTTTTCTCCGACTTTAATAGACCAATAAGAAGCTCTTCCTTTGTGGGAACAAACCGATTGATATTCTGTAGGAACTAGGAGATCCATCCGAACGTCCTCTTGAGGAAAATAGTATACTGGAAGTCTCCCAGACTCATAAGCTAACACGGCACGTTTACTGTCTACAATGGTTTCACCACCAAACCTTACCCTCACCCATCTTGGTGACGTTTCGACACGAAAAGCCCATTCAGCTCCCGGATCTTTAATTTCACATGCTGATAATTCAGTATTATTTTTCATTTTTTCACCCTTTTCTGGAATTTCATTATATGAAATGATTGTTCCTTACCTCCAAGTGAAATGAAGATAAAATGGCATATCTATCCTCGTGATCGGATCGCTGTTTTGTTACGCAGCACTTCATAGTACTATTCGTAAGCTTTCTTTAATAGAAAAACTAATTTCTATATCGCAATATTTAAATTTATTATATTTTTCAGAAAATTAAAAGTCAACTTATGAATAAATCTGACATACCTTTGTACTCACTTTTCAAACTAAACAGTCTCAAATAAAATTACAATACTTTCGCTTATTAAATTTAGGCAAAATAAAAACCCCTTCCGTAAATGAATACGGAAGAGGTTAAACTTTAGTTAGTTAAAACTATATTGTAAAACGGGCTTATTTAGCGGGAGAGCTAAAAAGGGTCTCTATTTTACGAACGATTTCCTCTTTATCTGCGTCAACAACTTCCAGATACTGAGGTTTATCAAACAACTGACTAATTTGTTCAGGGAATGTCTGCTTGATGTCACAACGCTCAATGGATTCATTGAATTTTGCCGGATGTGCTGTTGCAAGTGTGACACAAACCTCACTAGGTTCATTACATGTTTCGTACGCAGCAACACCGCAAGCTGTATGTGGATCTAGTAAATAATTTGATTCAGTATAATACTTGCTAATTGTTAGCAAGCATTCTTCTCCTACAACTCCATGTGCCGCGAAATCCTTTTTCACCTGGCGAAGATGTTCCTCGTTCACGACAATTTTGCCTTCTGACTTGAAATGATCCATTAAGGCAGATACTGCGGTTGGATCTTCATCAAGTAAGTAGTACAAATAACGCTCGAAATTGCTAGCTACTTGAATATCCATAGAAGGACTAAATGTACTGCGGAATTCACCAGGTTCATACACCCCATCATGGATAAAACGTTCTAAAATATTATTCTCGTTCGTTGCCACAATGAGTTTACCAACTGGGAGACCCATTTTCTTTGCAAGATAACCAGCAAAGATATCACCAAAATTTCCAGTAGGTACACTGAAATTAACGCTCTTTGTGCCAGCCTCTTTGCCTACTTGGAAATACGCATAAAAATAATATACCGTTTGCGCCAAAATTCGGGCAAAGTTAATGGAATTAATTGCACGCAAATGATACTTGTGTTTGTAATCTACATCAGCGAACAATTCCTTGATAATTCTTTGACCATCGTCAAACGTTCCTCTGATCGCTAAATTCAAAACATTTTTGTCATGAACTGTCGTCATTTGCAATTCTTGTACCTTACTTACTTTTCCAAATGGGTGCAAAATACAAATACGAATGCCTTCTTTTCCTCTTACGCCTTCAATGGCTGATGCACCTGTATCCCCTGAAGTAGCGCCAAGAATATGAATGGTTTCCCCTGTCTTCTTTGATACATAAGAATACAAATTCCCTAAGAATTGCAGAGCAATATCTTTAAAAGCAAAGGTCGGACCATGGAACAGTTCCAGCACATACATGTTTTCCTTCACCTTTTTTACAGGTGTTACCTCTGGATTACGGAAAGTTGCATAGCTTTTCTCGATTAATTCTTTTAAATCATTTTCTGGAATTTCACCATCAACATAATAGGAAAAGATTTCGTATGCTAATTCCTGATAAGTAAGCTGGGACATTTCCTTAAGTTTTTCTGCAGTAATTTGTGGGATTTTCTCTGGAATTAAAAGTCCTCCATCATTTGCCAGTCCCATCAAGACTGTATCAATAAACCCAATTCCGCTTACATTCCCGCGTGTACTAACAAATTTCATAATACCCTCCAAGTAAAAATTAATTATAGTACTATCGTTACCTAAAATGTGATGCAAGTCAATATAGAATAATTGTGAATTCTCAATAGATACACTTATATTGCGTTGAACTTCATTTATTGTATAAATTCTGGTTAAACGCCCTTTAATTGTACTACTTTAACGGATGCAAGTTAAGCTGAAACATATTGTTCATTATCATATAGAGATTTCTATATTATGATAGATTTATATACGAAAAAAAGGTCAACATCCTTAGGCTTGCCAGGATGAAGAAGAATTCTCTGGATCAGTCTGACACAGTCACTGGGGCAGCTAAATTAGCAGGAAATTTATGAAAAAAATAAATAGCAGACATTAACTCTAATTTGTATAGATTCATTACCCATTTGTTCAATCCCTTTGCATTTGTGTAGAATCCCTCTGCGTTTATGTAGAATCATTACTTATATATGTAGAATCCCTCTGCGTTTGTGTAGAATCATCACTCACTTGTGTAGAATCCCTCTGCGTTTATGTAGAATCATCACTCACTTGTGTAGAATCCCTCTGCGTTTATGTAGAATCATCACTCACTTGTGTAGAATCCCTCTGCGTTTATGTAGAATCGTCACTCACTTGTGTAGAATCATTAAAATTTGCTGATTATATGGCGGGGGTTCTGCGATTAACTGGATCCCTATAACTATTTAACAGATTCCATTAAAGGAATTCTTGTTTTTGCTGTAAAGATTATTTTAAGGGCACTCGAATTTAAATAAAATGAGTGCCCTAGAGTATTATGTATATGTAAGAATCTTAGTATCCTAACTGAATTTCTTTGCTATTTTATTAGTAGTGACGTCGATTTTCCCTGGGAGGATAAAAAGATACTCAATTAAGCTTTCTAATAGATCCATTACTAACGAGGTTGTCTCATAATCCATTTCTGTTTCCAGTTCAAGCATCCGATGCAGTGAATCATCAGTTGCCAATAAACGGCTAAGAGATTGAATAGGCTTTGCCAAGTCAACATGATTCGGCAGGATTTCAAGCTGTTGAGACAATGGCTGGGCTTTACTTTTTTCACCCAGAAAATACTTTAGGATACTTTCAATCACTCGTTTAGACATAACAGCAGTAGCTGAATTTTCTTTGGATTGATAAACATTTATTGCTGAACGGTATGCCCTAATAAGATCCTTGGGTATATTAGGCAAATTTTCCAATTGATTAATCGGATGTTTGGAAGCTTGAATGTCATAAATATATGTATCAGCACATTCACCTTTTTCATCAAGAGCTTCCTTAGTCATAATAATAAAAATCGCTGTTTTTTTACATAAAGGACAACTACACTCAGTTACCATGCCATTCTTACTGCTCTGGTAGTTTGCATTAAGCATAAATTCAGTTGTTTTACCGCATCCCGGGCACTCACATTGAATATTCTTTGGTATTTTTAAATTTCCATACTTAATGTAAGAAATGACAGAGCCTGGATTGATCCTTCTCATTTGGTATCCTCCCGATTTTTCCATTTATGCATAATACAAGGTGTTTCCTTTTTACTGCTTCACAGAATAGATTTATTTCTATAGTTTTTTCATTCATTATCAAATCCATTCAAAAAACTTATTTACTGTGAATTTAGGGGGATAGTGCCCTTCAAGATTAAAGCATTTATTTGCAGGGGACCTGACTCATGAACTGAGTCTTATGCTTATAGTTTTAGCACTGTTTCCCATATATCCCGGCTTACTGGAATACCTATCCTTAGGTTTTCAGCACGCTCTTTTGCTGTCCTCTCACCAGGATAAAGGATATCAGTAACACCAGCTATCCTTGATGAGGTCTTAATATACTCAGACATATTTTCTATGTAAGTATCCGCATAATCCTTACCTGAGTATTGTACCGGATTTATAGCGATGAATACCTGTGAAATTCCTTTATCTTGGCTGTCCTTCCTCATATCGAAAGTAGATCTGCCAACAGATAGTGCAGAAACCACCATGTCAATTGCTATGGCGAGTCCTGAGCCCTTCCAAAATCCTGCAGGAAGAATTTCACCACTATTTAAAATAGCATCCGGGTCGTTAGTAAGATTACCATCTGCACCATAACCTCCTGCAACTGGAAGTTTCTTTCCAGTAAGGGAATAGGTCTGCAGCTTACCGTAGGAGAATTGAGACTGCGGCATATTGGGGAATGTATTTGTCATGCAAATCCCGATACATCCTGAGTTGGCAGACCTCAAGCCATAAGTGCCTCCTCGAAGCCAGTGGTTAGTGTTTCTAAGTGCGATACACCCTAACCCGTATTGTCCAGCTAGTTCAATAGCTCTGTCCATGGCAATAGACGCATTGATTGGGCCGAAACCCAACTGTCCATCCCATTGTTCAAGAGCACCCATACTATTCAGTTTCACCGGACGCATACCCGGCCTAATCGTTCCTTCATCGATCGCTTTAACAATAGAAGGAAACCTGTTCAAGCCATGGGAATATACCCCATCACAGCTGTTGTCGGCTATTATGGATGCAGCAACCTCCGCAGATTCCGGTTCAAATCCTCTTTTTATGAGAACTCTTTTGAATTCACTTCTCATTTCATCGTACTGTACGCGCATTACTAGCCCTCCTTAATTATTTTAATAAATTACTTCCAGTCCCAATTTGATTCAGCAATTCTTTTACGGATACACCATTACTTTGAGTCGTGTTTGGCCAATGTATCAATAATAATCGAAAGGAAAAATTATTCAAAGGATTTCCTGACCTCGGTATTGTAACGCATTAGTGCAATAGTGTCTGACCTCGAACTTTTTAATTTTTAAATTATGACATTTGGGTGAATAAATAAGGCATACAAAACACTATAAAAAGTATATTGTTATAATATTAATATAATCGAAATTATTAAGGGGGTTTTAATTTATGAAAGGTTGGCTGTTTACAAAAACAGGTGTTGAACCAAAGCTTATTGAAAAAGAAGATCCAACAGTTGTACCAGGTGAAGTGATTATTGACGTGAAAGCAGCAGGCTTATGTCACTCTGATGTTGCCGCATTGGAAGATCCGGGCTGGATGCCGTTGATTCCCGCTGCTCCAGTTATTTTTGGACATGAATGTGCTGGTGTCATTACTGAAGTAGGTGAAGGGGTAACGAATTTCAAAGTGGGCGATCGTGTTGGTGTTTGTCCAATGCATCCAGAAACCGGTCAAGCGATTGGTTACTATCGTGACGGCGGCTATGCTACAAAATGCTTAGTTCCTGCTGTCCAATGCGTCCCTTTGCCAGATGAAGTAACTTTTGTACAAGGGGCTGCGGCTACAGACGCCGGAATGACATCCTATCATGCTCTTTTTACAAAAGGTAAAGCAAAAGCTGGAATGAAAGTCGGTATTATCGGAGTCGGTGGTTTAGGACAATTTGCCGCTCAAATGGCTATTGCCGCAGGCTGTGAAGTGTATGCGTCAGATACAAGCCCTGATGCTCGTGAACTTGCACGTGAGATCGGTTGTAAAAAAGTTTACGAAAACGTTTTAGAAATGAAAGATGATGCACCTGAATTGATTGTGGATTATGCTGGTTTTGGAAAAACGACTGCTGATGCTTTAGATGCTGTTGCTTTCAAAGGTACTGTTGTAATCGTAGGTATGGGTATCCTTGAATCTACTGTAAGTACATACCTAATGATCACAAAACAATTGACATTGAAAGGAAGTAATGGCGGTACACCAGAAGATATTAAAGGGGTATACAATTTCTTTAAAACTGGTAAATTACATCCTCAGTTATCTGAAATCAGCTTTGATAAAGTCGATGAAGGCCTGAAAAAATTGAAAAATAGAGAAGTCAAAGGACGCCTCGTGGCGGTATTAGATTAACCGGTCCGTTTTGATACGCTTTTTATGAGATTTTGAGCCAAAATGATAAACCTTTTGAAAAAGCTATTGGTATATGAAATTGCAAAAACTCGCCGCAATATTGGCGAGTTTTCTTCATTATTCGTCTAAAACATCTACAGGAATAACATCTGCAATGTGGAGAGAATCCTCTGAAAAAATGCAATACAAGTCTGTAACACCATTCTGCAGCCTAGTGTTTCGTATTAAAAAGCCTTCGTATCCCTGACTAATAAGGTTTTTACGAAATTCTGCATTAGCTTCTTCTTTATTTAAAAGAATAGCTTTATCCTTCCAGGTAAGGTTTCTTTTTCTTCCACCTAGATAATCACAATATTTGTCACGCTCTCTCATAAACAAATCATAGGGATCTTCAGATTTAGATTCATATTCCTTAAGATTTGGTTCATCCATATATACTTTATAGATAAAGCCTTTTACTGGCCTGTCTAATTGAACTACTTTTGGTTCCCCATCCTCCCAAAACACGGTTTCTGATTTTTGGAAAACGGTCTCAGTACCTATTGCATAAGGTTTCGCTGAATCGATATCAGAAGTAAACCAAAATCCAATCGTATTTATATCGTTACGTAAATTTTGAACTACCGTTTCTTTAGCAAAGTGTTCAAATTTTCTTATTGAACCATGATAAACGATCATAAGCATGCCCTCCTTTTTTAGATTACCCAAATTTTAGGTATTCATTTATGGTAGGGCCAAGATTGTACCAAAATCTGTCATAGGACGCAGCTTCACTCAAATTTGTAATAACGACCTAAAAACGACTCCAAGCTTCTAATTGAGCTCGGAGTCGTTCTTTCGGTTGTCCTTTATTTGTTGGAGGCTTCATAAATGTTCTGAATAGATTTGGACAGCATCGCGTCGAATTCATCGTCTGTTTGATCGGCAGTTAGTCCCTCTGATAGGGCACGAGAGAAACTTGCGATCAATCCATGATTACGTGCCAGCTTTTCATTGGCTTCCGCTTGCGTGTAGCCACCTGATAGGGCCACCACCCGTACAACATGCGGATCCTCAATTAATTCCCTATAGAAATTGTCTTCGGTAGGTAAGGAGAGTTTAAGCATGATTTTTACGTCTTTGTCGAGGGTAGATAATTGATCAATGATCTCCTCTTTTAATAGCTTTTCCGAATCTGTCTTATCCGCGCTGTGAATATCCACTTCCGGTTCGATAATCGGAATAAGCCCCTTCTCAACAATTTGGTTCGCGATGTCAAACTGCTGCTGAACAATTTTCTTGATACCAACAGGATTGGCTTCCTTAATAACTGAGCGCATTTTCGTTCCGAAGATGTTGCGTTCATTTGCTCGGTTAAGAAGATCGTCCAAACCGTTAATAGGCTTCATGAGTTGAACACCGTCCTCAAGTCCTGCGAGTCCTTTATCGACTTTTAGAAAGGGCACAATACCTTTCTTTTCCCATAGAAAATCAGCTGTATATTGCTCATCAATAAAACGATCCATCGTGTTCTCAAATAAGATCGCGCCCAAAACATACTGAGAATCAAACGCGGGGCTCTTGATAATACGCGTCCTCATCTCGTGAACCAATGTATACATCTCTTCTTCATTAGAATAGCTGTTTTCGTTAATGCCATACGCCAAAAGTGCCTTGGGAGTACTTCCGCCGCTTTGGTCTAAGGCCGCTATAAACCCTTTTCCTGTTCGGATTCGTTCTAATTGCTTGTTATTCATGAATGGTTCTCCTTCCGCTAAATGAATGCTGTACCTGCTTTATTATAACTCTTCTACTTGAAACACATGCCAGGCTCCGCCCCCGAAAAAATGAATTTATTTCCTATAGTCCTTTTGGAGCTGGATTTCTTACAGGAAAATATTGATTAAATAATAAAATGACGTTTTCTTATAAAAAAGTAGGCGCCTTAAGAATAACTAGGTGCGTGGGATTGGAACCAACCAGTGGTTTTTGTTAAAACTCCTTCAGTAAATTTGGTAATCCCTTCGAAACAATTTTTAGTGGATCGCTTGATTTTTGTGCTAAACAAAGCAAAATTCCACCCTCGATAGAAGCTGTTACCATGAGCGCAATTGAGTCAGCCGATTCCTTCGAAAACCCATCTTCCACTAACTTGTTCGAAACAATCATTTGAATCTTTGAGAATGAGTCAGCACATGCATTTCTGACTGGTTCACTTAGTGACGCCATTTCGTAAACGATGCTGCTAAATGTATAACCTGTAATCATCCCATCTCTTTCAAAGTCATCCAGCATTAGCTCAATCGTCGCTACTGTCGCTGTTTGAGTCGATGGATATTTATGGAAGATCCCCGCCATTTTTGTTTTAATAGTTTCATTCATTAAGCGAAGACAAGCGATGAGCAATTCTTCTTTTCCATTTGGAAAATGGTGATAGAGTGAACCTTTTGTAATCTTACATACTTTTAAGATTTCGTTTAAGCCTACACCTTTATATCCTTTTTTCTGGAAAAGCGTGGTCGCGTTGTCGATGATCATCGATTTAGTATCCATTTCTACATTAACCTCCTCCCCACCGACCGTTCTGTTTATTACTCTATAAAAAAACTCCCTATATTTCAAGACTTCTTAATTAATTAATAATTGATTGACAAAAAAAGGGTTTGCCAATATAAAAACGACAATCCAGTTAATAATAATGCCAAATCCCTTTCTCCATTTCCTTATTAATTCTCCCTTGTAATTCAAGATAATCAAGATAACCAATAATTTCAGACATAATATTGAAAAACCGCTTCTCATATTTTTCTTTATATCGTAATTGGGCAATTCCACTTGCGGTTGAAATTCCGGATTTAATAATGGTAATATATTTGTTGGCTTTTTCATCAATCTCTTTTATTCTTTTATTTAATAACTCAACAGGATTTTCTATGATCATACCGTGACCTGAAAAAACGAGTTCTGCATTCAATAACGAACATTTCTCCAATGACTGCTTTTTTTGTACCAAGGATTTTGTACGGATCCCATCATAATCTGGCTCAATGAAGGCATTGCTTGGAATATGTTCAATTAATAAATCTCCTGCAAATAGCCACTTACACTCTCTATTATAAAAGGCAACCTGGTCTGGAGCGTGCCCTGGGATTTCCAAAATATCAAATCCTAAAAGTTTATTAGTGTTTATCTCTTGGATTTCGCAATGGATTTTTTTATCCTCACTTAGAATAATAGGATTATGTAAATCTGCTACTTGTTTCTCACCAATTTCACCACATCCCATCTCTTGGTATAGCTTTCTGAAAAACTCCACCCTCATTTTCATATATTCTTTGTCTCTTTTCAGAACAAGTATGGCATAAGGATGGGCGTATACGGGAATGGAATGGGAGCTTACAATTCGGTCGACTAAGCCAATATGGTCTGTATGATGATGAGTTAGTAAAATCTCTGTGATATCAGTAAGTGTGTAATCATGATCCTTTAAGGTCTTTTGTAAGGAATTCCAGCAATCATCAGTATTCATTCCGGCGTCAATTAACGTTAGGGAATTCTTATCTTTAACTAAGAAAAAATTAAAACTTTTCAATTTATTGGAAGCTGGAACTAAACACGGAAATACTTCTATACTGTTTTTTTTAAACAACAAATCCCCCCCTTTAAACTATTGATTTCTCACTTACTTTGCATAAGAACCAATCATAGCTTAACAAATACTATATAGAAGAAAAACAAACTTAGCCCCCGTCTTTCCCCAGAAAAGGCGGGCTAAGTTGTTCTTTACAATCGAAAACTAGAGTTGTACACTAGGTTTGACTTCTTGCTCTTGCGTTGATTGAACTTTAGATGGTGCTGTTTCTTTGAAGAAGAATGAGAATAAGAATGCCATCACAGCCGCACCAGCAGCTACGAATAATGGTGTTTGAATACCATACATGTCTGCTAAAGCACCATTCACCATTGGATTTAAGAATCCACCGATTAACTCACCAATACCGATTGTTAAACCGATTGCAAGACCTGAGTATTGTAATGGAACAGACTCAACTGGAATAATTGACATTGACATACCAATTACACCTGAACCAGCCGAACCAATGAATAACAGAAGCATCATTAATGGAATTGAATTCACGAAAACAATAGCTAGTGGTATGAGAATTAACAACAAGCCAGAAACTAAAGAAGCTGGTTTACGCCCAGTACGCTCTGAAATTGATGGGATTAAGAAACCGAAGATTGCATATCCAACCCCAAATGAAGCCATTACAAAACTCATTGTTGTATCAGATAAACCTTTTGCTTTTACTAAATATGTTGGCCCAAAAATTTGGAATGCCATAAGAGTTGTCATAACTAAGCTGAAAACAATAATTGATAACCAAATATTACGGTGCTTAAGAACATCTTTGACTTTAAATTTTTCAGTCGATTTTGTAGTATGCATAGCATGGAATTTCGCTGGATTTGGATTTTTAACTGATTTGAAGATGACAAAGCTTAAAATCATCCCTGGAATAATCGTTAAATAGAATGCAGTATGCCAGTCAAAATTTGTTGCTAATGCAACAATTACTACAGGAGCTAAAATACTACCGAATAATGCGTTACTTGTGTTCATTGTGAAACCTAAGTTAAATCCTTTACGACGATCCGACGATTCCATTGCTAATATTGATTGTGTTTGCGGAATCAGTGGACCTTCTACAATACCCATTAATAGACGTAGTACGAACAGCATTACAAATGATTGTGCTAAACCGTGCATTAATGAAATAATTGAGAATGCGAATACTAAAACAGCTAACATTGATTTCTTACTCTTAACTCTATCTGAAATGAATCCTCCTAATGGACCAGATACTGACCAAGTTAACGCAAGAGCTGCTCCAAGTAAACCTAATTGCGTGTAGTTTAGTCCTAAATCTGCAGAAATCATTGGGAATAGGTAGTTAATCGCTAAACGGTCAAAGAATACGAATCCGACTGTGAAGAAGAAGATTACTACTAACTTATTTTCATAAGTCCAAAACCGTTTATTTTGCATAAAATAAAACACCCTTCTTTAAAATCATGTATTGGGTATAACTATTAAAATACGTTGATACCAAGTTGATTTTTAACAACGTTCCGAATATTGAAAATATTTTTTTGCGGTTTTTGTTCTATAACTAGGATTTCAAAAAAAGCGGAAGTGATTGGACGTAATACTATGTTTTAGTCACAATGATCACTTCCGCTGTAAAAGCCAGTTAACCTCAAAATGAACACTTCGTGGGCTTGAAACTGCTTTACTTAGAACTTAAAAAATCAGCTGTACGTTTATAAACATCTTTATATTCAACAAGATGCGTGAATTTACCTAAGAAACCATGAGTAGCACCTTCATATCTTTTTGTTTCAACATGTACACCACATTTTTTTAATTTCTCCGCAAATAGTTCCCCTTCATCTCGCATAGGATCATATTCTGCTGTGATGACAAGTGCTGCTGGAAGATTGTTTAAATTTTCTTCTCGAATTGGTGAAACGAGCGGATGATTAGTATCTACATTCCCTAATAAATAGAAGGAGTTATATTCAGCTAATTGATTACTTTCAACGAAATAGCCCTTTCCATTTTTCACTAATGATGGGTAACGAAATTCACTGAAGTCAAGGTCTAGGGATGGATAATATAATACTTGCTTCGTAATGGAATATTCCTTTTTGTCACGAGCCATTATAGAAACGGCAGCAACTAAGTTTCCACCAGAACTATCTCCTGCAACTGCTAATGTTTTCCCATCCCATTTTAATTCGTCCTTATGTTCTGTAGCCCATTTTGTGACATTATAGCAATCCTCTAATGCAGCAGGAAATGGGTGTTCCGGAGCAAGACGGTAATCTACAGAAATGACTTTATAGCCGGATTCCATACAAATCGGGCGAACAACTTCATCATGACTTTCTAAATTTCCCGAAAAGAATGCCCCGCCGTGGAAATACATGAGAAGTGGAAAAGAATCTGCTTCCTTCGGCGTATAAATTCTTACTGGGATCTCCGCTTCAGAAGTCGGAATTGTTTTTTCTTCAACAGAATAAACTTGTACACGTTTTTCAACAGGTAAAACAGGTGCATCGAACATTTTTCTATGTTCTTCTGGAATAATTTTCGGTTTAGAATCGGATTGTGGAATAGAATCCAGGATTTTTTTTATCTCGGGATGTACAGGCATCTGTGATAACCTCCGTATTTTTTCATTCTTTTCAGTTGATTGTATAAATATAATTAAATATTGATGCAATCATTAATATTCTGAATTTCATTGAGATCTTTTGGTAAATCATACCTATTTTTCTAGCACCCTCTAAGCTTTAAGGTTCATTAGACTGATACTATTGTAGATTCAATAAATCCTACTAGATCCATTAATTGGCATTTTCAAAGTGTTCCTTTTCAGGGAAAGCTGTTTTTGCCTGATCAGTTGGGAATAAACGAGATAAATTTTGATAAAGCCTCGTAATTGGTTTACGTTGCTCTTCATAATTTTTAAGTGCTTCTGCAGGTGTTACAGTTCCAGCAACTGCTTCTGCAATTGCTTCTGCTAAAACATCTGCATCTTGGATTGCCATGTTAGCACCTTGACCTTGGTTGTGAAGCATAGCATGTGCAGCGTCACCAATTAATGTTACAGTGCTTGTGCTCCATTTATCAATTGGTTCAAGGTCAGATAATGGACGAGATACGATATCTTCCAATTTGATTTTTTCAACAATTTTTTGTAATGTAGGACCGAAACCTTTCATGCTATCCATAATTTGTTCTTTTGTTAATTCTGGACGCAATGCGAACTCACCAGGGACTGTGATATCTACAGATACTTGACGACGATGATCTATTGGTAATAAATAGAATGAGTTATCACCATCTACATAAATACGTAACACGTTTTCTTCTGAATGCATACCAAGCGCGTCTTCGTAAGGAATTAATGCACGATGTGCTAAGTAGCCAGAATATACTGGTTTGTGTTGACCTAATACTTGACCACGGATTGGTGAATGGATACCATCGGCTGCAACTACGATATCAGCTTCAATTGTTTTACCGTTTTCAAATTTCACTTCTACATAATCACCATGGTCAATTACTTCTGTTAAACGGTGATTTAAGTGAAGTTGATCAGCTGGAATATGCGCTACTAATGTATCTAATAAATCTGCACGGTGGATTAAACGTGTATAGGCTTCAGATTTATCGTCCGTTAGTACTGGAAATGTTTCCCTAATTAATAGTTGGTCATCACCAGCGATGATTTCCATGTATCTACTTTCTACTGATACTTTTTCGAGGTCTTCTTTTAACCCCCATTTATTGATAGCGTGCACGCTAGGTGGACGGACACCAATACCAGCGCCTACTTCTACAAATGCAGGAGCTTGCTCGTACACATCCGCACGAATTCCTTTCGCTTTTAATGCAACCGCAGTTGATGCACCAGCAATACCTCCGCCAATAATTGCAATTCTTAATTCAGAATTTGATTTCATAATTATTTCACTCCTAATTCAAATTATTTTCTTTTATCATTTTTTTGTCATAAGCAAGTTTTAAAGGAACATATGAAAATGCAATAGCTGCAAGAATACCTGGAATCGCAAACGAAAGAAAATTCATTTGCGTAGATAGATTAAGAGATACTAGGATGCCTCCAAATGTTGGTCCGATAATCCGCCAATTCTTCCGATTCCCGAAGCAAAACCTATGGCAGTTGAGCGCATTAATGGAGAATAGTATTGTGATACAAAGGAATAGGAGATGTTTTGAGCCCCCATTGTACATGCCCCAGTTATAAAAACTAATAAATAGAGAATAAACATGTTATTTTTAAAACCAAGAAGCATCATGGAAACCGCTGCCATAATAAACATCGGAACGAGTACCTTTTTAACCCCAAATTTATCTGCAAGACTTCCAAGGATTAGCGTTCCAACAATAGCTCCAATATTGAAAACAATCATAAAGCTTAAGCTGGAACCAAGAGCATAGCCAGCTCTAAACATCAAATTAGGTAGCCAAGTACTTACCCCGTTGATCATTAACAAACACATGAAAAAGGCAATCCAGATCATCACAGTACCTAGTGCGCGATTATTTTTAAATAATGCAGCTACAGAAGAACCAGGATCGTTTTCTGTACTTGTTACAAACTCCGTATCTGGAGTTAAGGGTACCTTGTCATTAACTTTAGAAAGAACGAAACGAAGTTCGTCTATTCGACCTCGTATCAAAAGCATAGTGGGTGAATCATGAAAATACTTCACCATAAACGGAATGAGTAACAGTGCAAGTGCTGCTACCCAGTAAACACTTTTCCGCCCGAAATGAGGGATAAAGTAGATTCCTATAAAAGCAGCTAAAATCCCACCTACAGAAAAAGCACACATCACGATTGATACCATCATGTTATGCATGTGTTTCGGCGCGTAATCTGTCATTAAGGCAATTACATTTGGTAAAACACCGCCAATCCCAACTCCAGCAATAAATCGGAAAATAGAAAACAAGATTGGTCCTGGTGCAAATGCACATAAAAACGTAAATATACTAAAAAGGACCACACTTAAAATAAGAACATTTTTCCTTCCGAACTTGTCAGCCAAGACCCCAAAGAATATGGCTCCCAGCATCATCCCGAAAAATCCGTAACTGCCCATAGCCCCTGCTTGAACAGGTGATATGGACCATTCCTTCATGAGGACTGGTATGACGGAACTATATACAACAAGGTCGAACATATCATAGGTGATAATAATGCGGCAACAGATCAGTAATCCAATGTGAAAGCGGTTAAATTTCCCTTCATTAACAACGTCTGTAATGTTTATTCGAGTCACCCCACCCCCCCAGTCGTATAGTACAGATGATACTCGCGTCGTTTAATCCTTCCAGTAATCCCAATTGTCTTTGTTCTCTTCAAATTATGGCCAATCTCAACGATTCACTGTGAAAGAGAACTTATAGTCGTTTGCTCTATGGACAGCCCTTCTCCAGCCAATGAGTCGATCATTACGTGTGTACAACTTCGTCTCTATTACGAGAACAGGTTCACCGTATTTGATACCCAAAATCTCTGCCTCCTCACGGTTCGCACCTGACGCACAGATCTGATGATCACCTCGAGAAATGAAGATGCCTCGTTCGGTCTCAAGGGTCACGAAGACACTATTGACTTCCTCGAGTTCTCGTGCACTCGGTTGGAAATCCTCCGAGACGAACAGATAAGTCTGTGTCCATACGAGTGGTTTTTCTTTGAGCAGGATTAAACGAGAGATACTCAAGACCTTATTTCTCGGCTCAATACCAAGGATAGCGCACAGATTTTCTGTGGGTAACACACAATCTATACCTAGTACTTTCGAATTACAATCTAATCCTTGATCGCGAAGGAAACCAACTAGTCCTCCTAACTCCAACCCTGGTGGCCGTACGGGGAATTCCTGAACGGGGAAGGTTCCCTTCGCACGCTCTCGGTAAACGTACCCCTCATTGGCAAGCTCCTTCAATGCCTGGCGAACAGGTGCCCGACTCACATGGAAGCGCTGAACAAGCTCATGCTCGGTGCTGAAGGGGCGATCCGTTTCACCGTCAGCAGCCTGTAGCTCCTTAATCAATATTTCCTTTATTTGTTTATAAAGCGGCACCGAGGAGCTACGATCAATTGTACTTTTTTGAGGGTTCCTAATCATTTTTGTGCTCCGATAGTCTCTGATTTAATCATTTTTGTACACTGATAGTCTTTGATTGCAATCCGGCATGCAGCTTAAGCGTAGCAGCCGTACATTCCTGCAAGTATGCAAACGTAACGTCTGGAGCGAGTTCTCGCACGACAAGGCCATCATCTGTCACATCGATCACCGCAAGATTTGTGTAGATACGATCTACACAGCGGGGGGTCGTTAAAGGATACGTACATTCCTCTACAATTTTTGCTTCTCCCTTATTTGTTATATGCTGCATACATAGAAATACACGCTTACTGCTAGCGGTTAAGTCCATTGCTCCGCCAACACGTCCAAGAGGTGAGTTCGGCAGTTTCCAATTGGCAAGATCACCATTCTGCGAAACTTGGAAAGCACCAAGTATGGTTGCATCTATATGGCCGCCGCGAATCATCGCAAAAGATTCTGCTTGTGAGAAATAACAACCGCCTGGTTTTAGGGTAATTGGTTCTTTTCCTGCATTCACAAGGTCTGGATCTTCTTCCCCCGGTGCTGGTTTTGGACCAAGCCCAAGAAGACCGTTTTCGCTATGGAGAATAATTTCTCTACCTTCAGGAATGAAATCCGCAACAAGTGTCGGTAATCCAATTCCAAGGTTAACATACCAACCATCTTCCAAATCAAGCGCTACACGAGTTGCTAATTCCTGTTTTGACCAACCAATAGCTTGTTCTTTACTCATTTACTAGCACCTTCCTTTCTTGCACCTGCTCTGCCTTAACTAAACGGTGTACGTGAATACTTGGTGTGATAATATTTTCCGGATCAAGTTCTCCTACTTCTACGATTTCACTAACTTCAGCAATCGTTACGGTAGCTGCTGCCGCCATTATAGGGTTAAAGTTACGCTGGGTTTTGCGATAAACAACGTTTCCCCAACGGTCTGCTACATCTCCTCTAATAAAGGCAAAATCACCTGTGATTGCATGCTCTAAAATATAAACACTACCATTGAATTCACGTGTTTCTTTTCCTTCTCCTAGCTCCGTGCCCACTGCTGTCGGTGTATAAAAAGCTGGAATACCCGCTCCACCTGCACGAATCCGCTCCGCTAATGTCCCTTGTGGAACGATTTCTAACTCTATCGTCCCTTTTTGGAGACGATCAATTAAATCATCAGCATGTGGTCCAACTGGGAAAGAACAGATGATTTTTTTTACTTGGTTGTTGCTAATCAGCGCTGCTACACCATCACTAACGGCGCCAATATTATTCGATACAACCGTTAGATCCTTTGCTCCTTGTTCTACAAGTGCTGCAACAAGTTGTGAAGGTAATCCGCTACCGCCAAATCCTCCAACAAGCAACGTTGACCCATCTTGTATATCTGCAACGGCTTTTGCTGCATTCTCATATTCTTTCTGTATCATATCGAGTTTCCTCCTCTCATTTACTTGATTTACCAATTAGTTCTTCTTTATAACCATGCATCGTCACAAAGAATGCACAAGGTAAATGTCGTGGGTCACCTGTATAACCAATTGCTTCAGCAATGGAACCGAATGGTCCATACAGTTCATGATGCTCTACAGCATGATCAAATGTTACATATCGTTTAATCACATCACGTAATTTGGCATCCATATCCAGACTATCTTGTAACACCGCAGTTACTTGTTCACCCTCAATTTGAGCACTTTGCATATCCCCTTTAAAATCGCGGAATGGATGACCTAAGAATAATCGTTTAGGACGAACTTCTTCTAACAAACGTTGTACACTTTGACGATATAATGTTGGGTTTTCAATTGTTGGTAATCCACCTAAACCGCCATACATTTGAACAGCATCCGCTGCGAATGCCCAATCTAATTTATTTATTATAAATGTTACAGATCCGATTGAATGACCAGGAGTTTCCATCACTTTAATCGTGATATCATCTCCAAGATTGATACCATCCCCATCAACTACTTCCAAGTCCGGATCGATATTGCCACCAATATCTGTTGTTAACATGGTGATATGTTTATCTTGAATTTCCGGGTCCGTGATGTATTTCCCTTGGAGGGCCTTATAATCGACAATATGTTCATTAAGATCCCGTAATAAACGAGCTTCTTTTTTAGGAATAGCCACTTTAGCCCGTCGTCCTGTTTTTTCCCATACTGCATAAGCACCACCGAGATGATCCACATGACCATGCGTCAACAAAATCCAACGAATATCTTCTATACGAATGCCATGTGCAGCCAAAGTTGGTTCAATGTTGGAAACTGCAGAAGCATTCACACCGGTATCAATGATTGCTGGTTCTGGTGCATCTACATAATAGGCAAATGCAGAAACTGGACCAAATTTACATTCAATCGGAATAACACGTACTTCATTTGTCATGTTGTTCACCCCCTATCTTAAAGTTTGTGCAACAGCGCACTCCCTCTTTATAGAAGAAGGCGCTGTAGAGGATCTTTCATCGGGAAAGACTACCAATTCATTGTCCGATGATTTCACCTTTTTTCTTCATTATTTATTTGTAATGTCATATGGTTTTGGAATTACTGGCAGTACTAAGCGTGATGGGTGATCAGCATCCCGATAGATTTTGTGCGTTGTGGCACGACCACTTGGTAAATGGTAACTATCTGGCGGTAATAACTTTGCATCTTCTCCATCAAGCGGTTCGTTACATGCAAGATCTAATTCCAAACGATGCCCTGGTTGAATGAAGAATGAGAATGGATATAAGCGAATCGCATACTCATTAATCTCACCAGATGTTACTGGTACCACACGGTTATGTGGATGCCATGGCTCTCCATATGTTGACTTTTCTTCATCTAATTCACGATGGGATGCTTTTAGATATCCTGATGTCATTAATGTACGTTTGCCGCTCGGATCTACATCATAAAGCTTCGCAATGAAGTTTGTATCATCTGTATCGATTTCTGCATAAATATATAAAGCTCCTGTACCAGTAATTTCAACTGGCTCTGAGAATTTATCACTAGTCCATTTAATCTTTTCTGATGTTGTTGTTACTGTTAATGGCGCTTGGTAAAAACCATCTGGATGGGCATATTCAGATGTTAACGGCTCTGGTTTTTCGCTAATTTTGTGTCGTGGGCGTAAGTAGAACGCTTTCTTTTCCTCCTGTGGCAATGGCCAATGTTCCTCTTTGCGCCATTTATTAGAGCCTTCTACAGAGAACTGAACTGCTGGTTCATCCATAATGCCATTATCGATGCCTTTTAACCAGTAATCATACCAGCGGAACATTTCGTCGTGGCTCTCATGGAACGGACGCTCTAACATTGGTGGAAGCGCTTGTATATCAAGCTTTTTAATGCCTGATACCTTGTGGAAGCATTCAATAGTGCCTTCCACATTCCAGCCTCGTCCCCATTTTGCTTGGAAGTAAACTGGAATATCTACCTTATGCGCAACCTCTATCGCACTATTTTCTTTCCAAAATGGACCATCTAGTGGATTTAATAAATAATCCATCCATAATTCATGACGATTTTGATAGTGTAATAGGTGAACAAAGTCTGACCAATGCGCAATATCTGGGTCATTTAAGCGCTCTTGAGTCTTCTCTGTAAGTTCTTCTGGTGAAAATACTTTTGAACGCTTACTTGCCACATTATTGAATGCATTTCCACTGTCGCCTCCACGACCTTCACGGGAAGCACGAGGCATTAACCACATGATACCGCCGTGATAGCAAAGCTCGTAAAGGTCGAAATGACCACCATTTGCAAAAATTGCTTTTAAATGTGGTGGTTTTTCTGCTGCACCTAAAATTTGAACAGATGCAAAGTAGGAAATACCGATCATCCCAATATTTCCGTCACACCAATCTTGCCCTGCTAGCCATTCCACGATGTCATAGATATCTTTCCCATCTCCATGACCACCAGAATTATAGTTCCCACACATTTGACCTTTAGAACCACCTGTGCCGCGTACGTCTGCGATAATATGGGCATAGCCTCGTGATACTACTTCGCGAATGTCACCTGCTTCAATCGCTCCGTTCCAAAGATGACTTGGACGTGCTTGCGGAGGTAACGTTAGTGCTTGCGCTTGTAGTTCTTTACCATATGGGCTAAGAGCAAGTAATGCTGGTACTTTTTCTTTGCTATCAGGACGGTAAATATCTGCAGCGATATGCACGCCGTCTCGCATTTTAAAACGTACGTCCTTAGTGATAATCATTTCATGCGCTCTCCTTTACTTCGTCTTTCTACATACGTGTTTAAGCTGTACGATGAATTGTAACCTACTTAATTAAAAAACTATTATGTTCACTAGCAGCATGATAAATCTGCCTATATAGCCTTTGTTGTAGTTGCGTCATTAACTTAAGCGATATGAGCATGATAACTGTCCTTATCAATCTTCAATAGGTGTGAAGCAAGATATAAAAGGACCTGGATGGTCTTGGTCGCCGCTTTGCTTGAATACAACTTTTACTCTTTGATTTATGTGCACTGAATCTAAATTACAATCGACGATATTTGTCATCATTTTTGGACCTTCATCGAGCGTAACGAACGCAATGGCATATGGGGCGCCTCGTCGCATCACACTATACGTGTATATACTACCTGTCCCCTTAGCTTCTTTCCATGAAGTCTTATCACTCATGCAAAATGGGCATAGTATACGTGGGTAGTAATGAAATTCACCACAGGAATCACATTTCTTTATTAATAACTTGCCTTCTGCTGCGGCATCCCAATACTCTTGATGTTCCGGATAAATCTCAGGAATGGACATCCTTCTTTGCTGATATATAGTTCCCATGATTTACACCCTCTCCATGATAAGTGTTGCACTACCATGACGGCTTGCAAGCCCGCCACCAGTACCGTGAGCTAACGCAATATCACAATTTCCCACTTGTACTTGCGGGTGAGCCTCCCCGCGCAACTGGCGGACAGCTTCGATTACTTTTACGATGCCGCCTCGACTTGCTGGATGATTGTTATTCAACCCGCCACCATCTGTATTGATTGGAAGCTTCCCAATTCCTGAAATCAGGTTCCCATCAGCGACGAATTTTCCACCCTCGCCTTTTTTACAAAAACCTAGGTCTTCAAGCTGCATCAACACCGTAATGGTGAAGCTATCATAAATGGATGCATATTTAATATCTTGAGGTGTAACCCCAGCCTCCTCGAAGGCTTTAGGTCCCGACCAAACTGCTCCAGAATAGGTAAGGTCGGTTTTTCCGCCAAGTAATCCTTTAGGTGCTTCGCCTGCGCCCATCACTCGGATAAACGGACGATTCAGACTTCTAGCAATCTCAGGTCTTACGACAACTAAAGCACCGCCACCGTCACTTACTACACAGCAATCCAATTTATGCAATGGATCCGCAATCATTGGCGATGCAAGAACTTCTTCGACTGTCACTACATCACGTAGCATCGCGTTTGGATTGTATTGGGCATGCTGTGAAGCTGTGACTTTGACCCATGCTAATTGCTCACTAGTAGTACCATATTCATACATATGGCGCATCGTTGCCATTGCATATTCATTCACAGCAGTTGGTCCAAAAGGAAGTTCAAACGGTGTATCAGGAACATTTGCAACCGTAATTTTTTGTTTAACTCCACTTCTACCTTCTGAACGTGGTCGACCTGCCATAGTAATTAACGCGACATTGCATTTGCCCGCTGCGATTGCTTGAGCAGCATGTGAAACATGGGCAATGTACGATGAACCGCCAGTGTCTGTACCATCGACATGACGTACATTGAGGCCTAAATAATCGACCAAAGACAGTACTCCACCCGGTGCGTCACCTGCACAAAAATACCCATCAACATCTGCAAAAGTTAGTCCTGCATCTTCTAGTGCGCCTTTCGCACATTCCGCATGTAAAGCGGCAACCGATTTATCCGGAGCCTTACGGGTTGGGTGCTCAAACGCCCCGGCAATATAGGCCATTCCTTTTATAGTCATCTGTCCTAACCTCCCTGCTTTTTTTTTTGAGCCATTGTCCAATCATATATATCTAATCCAAGCGTTATAAGAAGGGGGTTGACTTCTTGAATCAGAAGCCAACCTCACTTCTACTTTCTAGATTTGTAATGTATCCATTTTTCGAATTAACGTTGATCTTGAAAAGTTAATCCATGCGCCGGAGCGTGAACTTGAGGTTCTTGCATTGTTAAGAACTTCGCCGGAGTGTGCACTAAAAGCTGCTCAAATACTTCTTCACTAACTCCTGCTTTTCGAAGGTCTGGTAAAAACTCTTCGAAAAGATAATTGACAGAATGCCCTTTTAACCCTGGCCAGCCTAGAGCACAGCAGTTGGCATCAGCGGAAATAACGGCACGGTCTAGAAAACCTTTGTCTAGGAAACGAAGGAAATGCTCAACGCGCTCTTGACGAGGACGTGACCAATATGGTGAGTTTTCCATCTCTGTGTCATAACCGATCGTATCAAATCCCACATATCCACCAAGACGTGCAATCATTGCATCACGCTCGTCATCTGCATCTTGCCCAACATCGGCATGTCCCATCAACACGCGATTAAGCGGTAGACCTTCACTTTCAAATATATCAATGGCCGTCTGAGCATCTGTTGATAAATGCGTGATAATTGGAGCACCTGTTTTTACTGCAGCTCGGGCAGCTGCTTGATAAATGCGTTTATCGAGCTCACTTAATTGTCCGCCGCGACTAACACCAACTTTAAGTGCACCTGCTTTTGCCCCTGTGTTATCAATCCCAATTGTAATTTCATGAACAAATAAATCTGCAAGATACTCAACTGATTTATTACGGAAATATGGAAGAGCTGAATCTCCGGCTACAAAGCCTGTAACAGCGATAATATTTACTCCTGTTCTTCGTGATAGCACTTGGAAGTATTCAACATCTCTTCCATTTCCGATTCCTGTGCAGTCTACGAATGTTTTCCCGCCATGTTCACGGAAGCGGCGTAATTTTTGGATTGTCACTTCAAACGCTTCTTCATGACTTTTCCACCATTTTGTATCTAAATCGCATCCTGGCAGACCGAACCCAATATGTTCGTGCATTGCTGTGATTCCTAAATCTTCAGTTGCGATCGGGCCTAAAACCGTATTTACCTTCCCCATCGTTTTTTCACTCCTCACGTTTATTTCTCTATTATCAAATTTCCGTAGTCAGTATACTTTAATTGAATTTCCTTCAATCTAAGGAAAGAAACGATTTTTTCATCCTTTACACTTATCTATTCACAACAGGGGAGAATAAATTGTCCCAATCATAGTTCCAACCTATTATCTTTTTCTTTGCGTTAAGCTCTAGAGTAAGTACGCGCTGCGGGTTTTCTTCTAGTAAAATACGAATCTGTTCATCCGTCGCACCCACTTTACGCAAGATAGGTACAAATTTTGTTAGTAAGTAATCAAATCCAGGATTTTTTGCTTCATAACCTTTTGCAACACCAACTGCATTCGTTGAAATTAGTACTTGTCCACCAAAACCTGCTTCGAATAACTCTATAATTAATTGAGCACGTTCCTCATCATTTACGTAACCATCGTTTGTAGACCAACCTACGTGGTCAAAAGCAACATACGCACCACGATTTGCAACAGCTAATGCTTCTCTACGTTGAACAGCATCTAGACGGTCAAGTCCTCCAATGATGACACGATTTGGTGCAATGTCTTCACCTAATAAAATTTCTAAATCGCTTGCAGCATCTGCACCGTATTGTACGGATACAGGTACACCTGTTGCGAGAGCTGCTTTTGCAGAACCACGGAATAGACTAATTTCTACTTCAGTAATACCGCTTTGACTTGCGATTGAGGTAACTAACCCTGCTGTACTTGATCGCTCAATACGCGGTACTACGATTCCTTCTGTCACCTCTTTTATGAATAAATCAGCAAATTGTTCGGCTGGCCATGGTGTAGGAGGATGCGTTTGCGGTGTTGTGAAGTAACCACTCAACATTGGCTCAGGCCCTAAACCTGTGGACGTTATGATGTGAACACCTGTTGTTTTCGAAAGAGTTTCATAAAGTTTTACATCACGACCGTAAAACATACCGGTACGATCGACAATTGTTCCTCCTCCAAGTCTACGAAACTCAGTTAGCTCACGTTTTAATACCTCAAATATTTTACTTCTATCCATATCAATCTCAGGCGCATACTCTGCACCAGGTACTATGGAAAGAAGTGATTCATGAATGAGTACAACACCTAGTTCTTGAGCTGGCACTGGTCCAAGAACAGTACGAACAACACTTGAACTTTTTCCTTGTAAATTTTCTAGCATTTGTAAAACCTCCTATCATTTATTAGATTCTCACCCTAGAGGCATCCGAAGGCGATGATTTAGAGTTGAAAGGGCAACTCACAAACAGACCGGTTGGTTTATAAAAAGCACAATTGATCCACCTGCACAGACTGGTTGGTTTGATGTGTGCACAATTGAGTTTTTAAATACAGACCGGTTGGTTTTGGATAAGTACAATTGACTCTTTTAAACAAACCGGTTGCATAGGGTTAGAACAATCGAGTCATATAAACAGACCGGTTGGTTTTTTGTAACTACAATTTAAGCTCACTGCTACAGCCCCTTTTGTACAACAAATCCTCTCTAGCATTCCCCTAGTAAACTAAAGAAGCTCTCCTTTAAAAAAGTGTGGGATTGAACTGCTTTACCTTCCCTAGAATGTCACTTTCTCTGGTGTAATCGCTTTCTCTTCTGATAAAACAATGATGCAATCTCTATGTTGTTGATATGATATTATAATATTGTTATACCAAAGTCAATTATTTTATCAATATTTTCAGTTTTTTCTAAATAAAATTAATATTGAGTTTACAAGTTTCATATTTGATTACCCACCTTGTTATTTTTAATATAATTCAACATTGTTATTTAACATCACCTTTACAAAAATAACCTTTCGTAAAAATTAAACTTTTACGAAAGGTTTATTGAAATTTTTATGTTTGCAGAAAAGAGACATATTAAGACATACAGAAAAGATCATGGAACAGCAGGTACAACTGTCGAAACACTCCTAAACAAGAAAAACCATACTTCGTTTCTGTATCCCCTACCCCTAAGTAATTACCTCTTACTACTATTGGAGGGCTCTATACTAAGGAAGGTATCTTTTTCGAAATATTATTTATCAGGTCTCCCCTGCTAATAACACCTATAACACGACCGGCCCCATTGACTACAGGGAGTTTTTTGTAACGATGTCGGGATAACAAACGTATCGTCCTTTCAAACTTTTCATCAGCTGACACGAAGATGATATTTCTTTAGGTCATGATTACCGATACTGGTTTATCCAACTTTTCTTGTAATACATCCTCAATTTTCTCTTCTTCTATTATATAAACAAGTCCAGCAATACCTTGTGGCTTTGGATATAGGTAACGTAATACGTCTCCATCTGATACCATACCTACTAAATGATCCTTATCATCAACAACTGGCACACCACCAATTCGATTTGAATTGAGCACATGTAACAGTTCTTTGATAGTAGTCGAAGGTTTTACAGTAAAAACTTTGGTAATCATGAAGTCTCTTACTTGCATAATGAATCCCTCTCTCCCTATTGTAACCGCATACATTTTTTGCATATTCATATAGTAACATAAATTCCATTCTCTCAGTATTCGTAAATTTGTCTAAAATATGTTTCAAAAATGGTTTTTCCCAACGAAAAAACGAGCTAGGATATTGGAATCATAGCTCGTTTTTGATTATTGTTTTTGATTGAATAAGCTCTGTCAATTAAGGATTAAATCCCTTCACAGCACAATCTCAAAACTTATTAGAGTGTTTGCGATTCTTCCAGCCTAAATCCTTCCACGACCACATCTTCATCAACTTCCAACAATAGGCACCTTTTTCCCTGGTATGTGATATATTTTACATTTTTCAGGTCTTTTGGGTCGATGGTTACATTGGCGATCTTTGTCTCGATTTTGATCGTTTTAGGAACTAAACTGCTTGCTTTAAATTCATGTTTTTCATCAGCTACGACAGATTTGAAGGCATGTTCCACCTTGGCAGGCTCTACATTTTCGACGCCGCTGACTGTTAAGATGCGTTCGATGTCCCGATGATCGAGCATAGGAGTTTCACTTTCTTCATTTTCTTCATTCTCATGTACCAGCTTATCGATTTCCTCATAGACATTGGAAATGACTCTGGAATCGACTTCGTCTCCGATCACTTCTTTTAAAATAAAATCAAAGCAATCTTTATCTTCCTGCGCCGTAATGATCTCTTCACAATTGAGAACCTCTTCAATAAAGGTAAAATCGGGTTGATTTGCTTTTCCTGCACAATAGAGAATATGGTTCACATCTGCAGAATTGTCATTAAAAGCAGGAAACAGAAATCCTGATAATGGAGATTCTAAATTAATAATGGGATCTACAGCGTTATTCGATTTGAATTCTTTCTCTACATAATCAAACAGCAAGGTTTTTTTCGGCTGATCGGTTTTATTGAGACTGCAAAGGACAAACTGGCTGGAATAGACTTCGTCATCCCCGCCTTCTTCGGATTCCGGCCCCCGTTTCCTGGTTGCCTTCCGATATTCGCCCCGTACAAACGTCACCACTGTATCAAATTCATAGACCGTATGAGCAAACATTTTTTCGACGATTTGCAGCATGTATTCTTTCCAATCTTCCGTTGTGTCTGCTTGTAATCCTTCGAAAAGGATGGTTTGGGTACTGTCTTCCACAGCACGATTAAATTTCAGCTCAAACAATTTGGCATCAAGATGACCTGTCAAAACCTTTTTAAAGTTTGCCAAAAACAATTCTTGTGCTTCCTGTTCTAACATTTGAAGTGGCTGACTGACATGATGGTAAATCTCACCTGATTCTTTTTTAACATAAACATTGAAGATTTCTCGAATACTCATAAGATTGTTATTTAATTTAAATTGCTTGCGGATATTTGCGATGTCTTTTTTATTCATATTTCTCAACTCCTATTCCTGATTATACTGTTCAGACAAGAAAATAGGAATACTCGATGACTCCCGGAAGTTTAAGTACAGTGGTTGATATACTTTTATTCTTAATGATTCTCAGTATTTAACGAATAGATCTATCAGCATAAAAAATAAACCATTCGTAAAAGTGTACTCTTACGAATGGTTGCTCAAAATTTTCTAGATTAGTTCAAAAGTATCCTAGAACCGTTATTTTTAAAGGATCAACATTCACTAAGGTGTACGGATTACTAAAACATCACATTTAGCCGTACGGATGATTGCTTCAGATACGGAACCCATTAAGAAACGTTCAATAGCATTTAACCCCGTAGCACCACAGATAATTAGATCTGCCTTGACTAAGTTAGCAAACTCTCCAGTGATGATATTTTTAGCTGAACCGTATTCGATTACTACATTTACGTTTTCAACACCTTCTGCCTCAGCTTGTGTCTTGTATCCATTTAAAAGTTCCTCTGATCGGTGCTGTGCTCGCTCAACAATGGAGCGGTCATAGGCTTCGAATGAACGGGTATCGATTACGTTTACTATGTTTACTTGTGAATTTTTGTTACGTTTTGCAACATCGATTGATTTGCGAAAGGCGTATTCAGCTTCTTTTGAACCGTCTACAGCTACTACAATACTTTTATAATGATTTGCCATTTGCCATAATCCCCTTTTAAAATGATTTGAAAGTGTTGATAGTAGATTCAGTACATTGTGCTGGAAATTTTACTTGTTGTGTACAGGCTCAGTTGTTTTTACTGGTGCTTTAGCCTTTACATCAGCTGGAACTGGTAATTTTAAGAATATTGACAGTACAACATTAATAACGGCTAATATTAAACTGATTTTAAACGCCATTGATGATCCCGCTGCTGCAGCCTGTGTTGGTTCATTCACAATGGTTGCTAAGAAACTGCCTTGTTTTGCTGAGAAAAGTGATACCATTACCGCAATACCAATAGCACCGGCTATTTGTTGGATCGTTTGAGTTATAGCGATTCCATCTGGATAGTATTGTTTTGGAAGAGAATTTAGCGTGTTTGTTTGTACAGAAGCAAGCACCGCTCCGATGCCTAACATCATAACAATATGAGTTAACACAATCGCCCATATAGCTGTTTCTGTACCAAATGATGCATATAAAATATAACCAATGACTACTAAAATGGTTCCAGGTGTAATAACCGCTTTCGGACCATATTTGTCAAATAAACGACCAATGCTTGGAGCTAAAATACAGTTAAGTAAATTACCTGGAAGAAGGATAAGACCTGTTGTAAAAGCAGCCATTACTAAAGCCATTTGCATATACATTGGTAAAATGACAAGCATGGACAACATATTGAAGAACGTTATAAAACTCATAATGAATCCAAGAATGAAAAGTGGATATTTAAATGCTCTTAAATTCAGCATTGGATTCTTCATTTTCGTTTGACGAATCGCAAAAATAATGATTGCTATTAAGCCAATGATGATCGAACCAAGAACAGTTGGACTTGTCCAGCCTTCCACACCCGAGACACTAAATCCATAAACAATTCCACCGAATCCAATCGTCGAAAGAATAACAGATAATATATCAATCGAAACCTTACGTACCTCATTTACATTCGGTAAAAACTTGAACCCGAAGATAAGAGAAAACAGTAAGAAAGGTACTGTAACCCAAAAAATCCAATGCCATGATAATGTATCTAAAATAAGTCCTGCCACTGTTGGCCCAAATGATGGACCAGCTAACATAACTAAGCCCATGACTCCCATAGCGGCGCCTCGCTTATTTGGAGGGAAAATAGTAAAAATAACATTTTGAGTTAAAGGTAAAGCAATGGCTAATCCTGCTGCTTGAATAATACGTGCCACCAATAAAGCACTAAATACGGGAGCTACTGCTGCTATAATGGTCCCAATAAGGGATAGCGATATAGACGCTATGAACATTTGACGTGTCGTATATTTTTGCATCAGAATGCCTGTAACCGGTACTAAAATACCTAAAGTAAGAAAATAGGCTGTTGCTAACCATTGGATTGTTGTGGCATCAACATTGAATATTTGGCCTAAATCTCCTAAGGCAATATTTAATGCCGTTTCACTAAAAAGCCCAACAAATCCTGCTACAAAAAGAGCAGCCATTATCGCGCTTGTTTTGAATGGTTGTTTCGTTATTTGTCCTGTTTTGATTTGTTTATTCACTTATTAAAAACTCCTTCATTTAATTTGGTCTACTTGAGAAATAAATTTTAGTGGATTACTTGTTTTTTGGTTAAACAAAGCATAATTCCACCTTCAATAAATGCTGTCATCATTGGAGAAAATTAAATTCGCACTTTATTTTAATCGCAGTAATAAACTTCTGCGCAAATCTAAGTAATGTCGAATTGGTTTACTTATTGCTGCAATATTGCTAACTTAAGATTTCGTGTATTCCTATCCCCCTACTATTCTTTCTGCTTAAACAGAGTTGCCGCGATTTCGATTATCAACGACTTTGAATCCATTACCGTGGTACACCCCCATTTACCACCGATTTGTTTACTATAACAAAAAGTTTTTCTATATTTCTAGTCTTTTTTTTTTTGTAAAATTTTTATTAATTTTCAAATGAAGTTTGATCGTTATCCAAAAAAAGAGAGAGCATGCTCTGAAAAAAGACTGATCAAAACGCTCTTACCAATTGGTATTACAACCCCCAATCTGCTTTTAATATTTCTTTAAGAGTTGATAATTGTTCAGCTCCAATTTTAGCAGCGATCTTTTCTTCAAGTGTAGCCTTTAAGGACTCATTTTTTTCATAACATTCTTCGCCTAATGAAGTAAGCTGGATGCATTTCTCTTTTTTATTATTTTCTACGTTTTTTATTTCAACTAATCCTTTTTCCTCAAGTTGTTTAATGAATTTATGTGTGGCTTGTCGAGAAATATCTACATGTTTTGAGACGTAAGATATAGTCGGTTGTTTTTTTTCATAAATTCTAGCTATGATAAACCACTCGGAATTTGATATATAAATGGTACTGTTATTATTCCACAATTTTTCAGTGATACTGCGAAGTTGAACATGGCGTTCGCTTATCAAATCAATTAAATCTAAGTTTTGCATTTTAGTATCCAACCACTTCACTCCCAATCATTTTACTCGTTATAAACTATACCAAAGATCATTCTCCATTGTCAATTTAGTTGACGATTTAATGGTTATTGAGGTAAAATAATATGGTCAATTTGGTTGACGATAACAGGTAAAGGAGTTAATTTAATATATAACATAGGAGATCTAATCATCTATTCAGGACACGGTATATGCAAAGTAGATAATATCTGTGATAAAACATACTTTGGAAATATCAAAACTTATTATGTGTTACAGCCTCTTGAAAACAGCCACCAATTGACAATAAGTATCCCAGTAGATAATGAAAAAGTAAACATGTCACGATTAATTCAAAGAAATCAGGCTGAAGAAATTTTAGAATCATTCAAATCGCTAGGTGTTAATTGGATCGAAAATAATCATTTACGCATCCAAGTATATAATGATATTGTTAAGACCGGAAATCGTAATGATATTGCTAAAGTAGCGAATACCTTAATTCGGAAAAAGCATGAACTTGAAATGGAAGAAAAAAAGTTTGGCGAACAAGATAAACACCTTTTAATTTCGATTCAAAATATATTGTTCAAAGAATTGGCCATTTCACTGAATACTACATACGATGCAGTAGTTAAAGAGGTTAATAGGCTTATTGAAAAAAATGAGTAACTTATTTACTACAAAGAATGCGGGTAGCCGAGAGAATTTATTATGAAATAAGAAATTTACAACTATTTTTAGGGGATGTTTTAATGGTCATCGATACAGAAGATCATACAGCGTATTTTGAGTTAGAAGATGAATCTAATAAAATGAATTGTCTAAGTGAACTCAACATCGAAATCGGGGAAAAGGTAAAGATAAAAAGTATTAAAAAGGAATCGATGGAACCAGAAGATTACTATTATCTGAAAAAATTTGAAAATAGAATTGGTAGGATTTGTGAAAAAAATAAGTGTAAATCGGGAGTTTATAATTATAAAGTTGAATTTGATCAAAATAAATTCGGTTATTTTTATAGTAAGGATTTCATTTTAAATAACGAGGAGTAATGGATTTAATAAATGTCTTTTTTCAACAATCTGTTCTTAGATAATAAGATATTTAAGGTATTAAATCTAGTACCTGTTGTTCTATTTTGTTTATCTACTCAATTTCCTCCATTCAAATGAATATCGAAAACCTCCTGAACAGTTCCTTTACAATATCATTGGACAAAACACATTCATAAAATAAGACAGAATCCAACTGGATTCTGCCTTAATTATAGTTTTACAATAAAGATTTTTAGTTTTGCAATAATTACTAATTATTATATTTTCTTCCTTTATTAGACACGATAACAGTCCCCCTGTTCAATCTATATTCAACCGCGCTTTTATAAACTTTTTTGTTTTACCAAAGGACTGATAACCCCAAAACTTTACGGTATAATTCATTAGTATAAACGACTAACATATGCTTAAAACTCATTGAATCCCAAAGATCGGAAAACTTCTCGGAATTGCAACCATAGTTTTCATTCCATTCCGCAGCTCATTAGTAATAAAAGAACGAGTCAAAAGGAGAGATTAAAATTAGATGAATTATTCCCAACCTACTATTCTTGTATATAGTCCGAAGCAAGCAGAGGAGTACGCTGATTGTATCCGCCGTTATGGTTTTACTTCAGTAAAGGCAGCAAAAACTCCAGAGGAAGCAGAAGGATTACTGCCTGGTACTGAAGTTATTTTGGGATGGAGGTTTCCTACACAATTATTAAACCGGCCCAGTGCTTCATCCGTACGATGGTTTCAATCAACAGGTGCCGGCGTCGATGATTTGATTGGAGATACATCAATACCTGAGAACATTCGATTAACCCGAATTGTAAATCAATTCGGCTCATATATTTCTGAATATGTTTTTACGTTTCTTTTGTACATTTTGAAAGGCGTTCCCAGGATGTTGCAAGCGCAAGCAGAACACCGCTGGGATCCTTTCAATACAGAATCTCTGGAAGGTAAAATAATTGGTGTTGCAGGGCTTGGTTCGATCGGATCTGAAATAGTACGTAAAGCTCGAGCTTTTGATATGAATGTGTACGGTTTAAGCTTTAGCGAAAAAAATGCTTATTTAGTGGACCGCCATTTTACGCCAAATGAATGGAAGGAATTTGTAAAGGATCTTGATTATTTAGTCTTAACCCTTCCGTTAACTGATGCCACTTATCACATCATAAACCGGGAAGTTCTTTTATCTATGAAACCAAAAGCTTGCCTTTTCAACGTTGGCCGGGGATCATTAATCAATGAGGATGATTTACTATCTGTTATGCAATCGGACCTTCTTCATGCTGCGGTCCTGGATGTGTTTGAGACAGAGCCATTGCCAAAAGACCATGCTTTCTACTCAATGAAGAATGTGTATGTAACTTCTCATCTGTCAGGACCAAGCACCACGGAGGGAGTAAGTCAATTTTTTATCGAAAATTTAAAGCGATACTTAAACAAAGAACCGTTACAAGGATTGGTTGACCGGAAACGTGGGTATTAACGTGTACAAAAAGCTGGCTCAAAATATCGAGCCAGCTTTTTGTAACTATTTAAATTCCTGGAAAATTACGAATTAAGAGAGATAGAATTGCTCTAACATTTAAATAAAGAGAGAACCACTATCGCATTTATAAAACACAATTGGAGAATTGAAACAAAAAACAAATTCACACTTTGTAGTGACATTCTTCCTCTTTTAATATTCGGTAGGTAAACTCCGTATTATTTTCACCAGGGAGTCTTGGTGATACTGTTAACATATTTGCTGCACCTCTATATACTTTCAAATTGTTCATTTAAAAGTTTTATCGGTGTAAAGAAGATAGTTAACCATACATTAACTATCTTCTTCTCTGCTTTATTCGGTTTTTCTTTTTTCAGTCAGGTCCACTGGAACATGTTTAGCTTTACTTAAGGTGAAAAAGGGTGACTCCTCCAAAGATATGTGGACAGACACCCTTTTCACCTTCAATCATTAAAAATCTCTTTTGTTGCCCAAGCTAGTATAAGCTGTATTGCCGGAAGTGAGCGGAGTATCTAATGGATCATTTGATATCGTGGCTCCGCCAGTTTTTTGGTTAACACCTGAATCAAAAGGTCCATCCCCTGGACGATTCACTCGGCGTTCTACAACGACAAGGATTTTACCTTCTTTAACATAGCCTTCATAGCGGTCAGCTTCTTCTTCTGGAATGCCCATTCCAATTAAAGCTCCTGCCAATCCACCAGCTCCCGCGCCGACAGCTGCCCCAGTCAGGGTTGCTGCTATTGGTCCGGCTGCTAAAAGAGGGCCGATGCCTGGTATCGCAAGGGCTCCTACGCCTGCCAGCAGGCCGAGAAGCCCCCCAAGCGCACCGCCTGTTGCCGCTCCAGCTGCAAGGCCTTCTTCAGTCTTCATACCAGTAGCTTCATTAATTCCGTTTACTTCGTCTTTGTTTTTCCCGATTACCGAAATATCCTCAGAAGCGTAGCCCTGCCGTTTTAAATCTTCAACCGCCTGAATTGCCTCATTTTCAGTATCATATACTCCTACCAGATGCTTTTCATGTTCATACATTGAAATTCCTCCTTTAGATTAGTAGTCTTTTTTAAAACTACCCGCCCTGCGAGGAATGAAACACTAATTTTTTTTGAAAGTTGCCAGCGGCAAATTGTTTCGTTAGTCCCCATACGGGAAATATAAAAAATATATAAGAAAGGAGGAATTTCTTTGATTAGCCTGCTACTTAAAATAATAGTGTCGTTTTTCGCTGTGATGAACCCAATAGGAAATATACCGATTTTTATCTCCCTTACAAACGGGTACTCTCAACATCAAAAGAAATACACTGCCAGGAAAGCAGCATTTGTTTCCTTTTGTATACTTACCGCATTCCTTTTAGTTGGTAACTTTATATTTTCCATGTTTGGCATCACGATTCATGCATTCAGGGTAGCGGGTGGTATCCTTATCTTCGGGATTGCTTATAATCTTTTACATGCCAAAACATCAACGACGCAAACTCCTCACTCGAAAGAAAAAGAGGAGGCAACAGAAAAAGAGGATATATCCATTACCCCTCTTGCCCTGCCAATTATGGCAGGACCAGGAACCATTGCAACGGTTATGACGCTTGCAACTTCGTATAATATCTCAAATTTAATTTTGGTTCTCGTAGGTTTTACACTAGTTCTTGGAATTTCCTATTTACTGTTTTACTATTCAACTCCCATTATTGAAAAACTTGGGCATGGAGGACTGAACGTTATTACCAGGTTAATGGGTTTGATCCTTGCCGTTATCTCAATCCAGATGATTGCAGAAGGCATAAAAGGACTTTTTCCCCATCTGTAATTATTCATTAGTTTGTGGATGGTTTTTGTTGCGATATCTAAAGTGACTCGATCTGAAACATGATAAGATAAAATCTCATTAGCGGAGGCATCTTTTACGGTCAACAAATAGGCCATAAATATTTTGAATAAGCTTCTTGGATAACTATTTAGCCTCTGGGTATAGATACTCTATTACCATTGAAAGATTTATACAGCCTAATCCAAAAAAAGCCTGGCATTTTAAAAAGGCTAATTATTCACGACGGAAAGCGTATTATGGTTGGTTATGATGAACACCAGATTGGCAGATTTCTGCCTAGAACAGTTCGCCGTGATCATTACATGGAGCTCATAAAAAATATTCAGTAACCAGAAAAATTCTCCCATCCCCTTTGTTCGTTTTTTATAGAAAAAAAGGCCCTAAGCACCGTTTGCTAGGGTCTTTTGCATTCATCAAAGTATGTTCACATGCCAAGTTACTTCATTAGAAGAAAAAGGATTACTAAAAGTTATTTGATTCCTCCAAAGTACAGTAAGCAAATCATAGTACCAAAAAATATTGAATATGATTTGGTGGGATTGGTGTAATGGCCATAATTTGATAACCGATACTAAGCAATTGGGATAAAGTTTCTGCACAATTGTGACGTGGAGGCTCAATCGGTGCGTGGAAACTTTTATAAAGATTAATCAATTGATTATTGTTTGTACAGTGAAGCAGAACAACATGTTTACCGGTCCACGCTTGACCTATTATAGGTTGTAATTGGTTTCTCATATTGAACACCCTCACTATTTGATACAATATTGTATGAAAAATAACTAGTCCATTGTTCTTACCTAATAACTAAGAGATAATTAATGAAAGAGCTTCTTCCACAGTAAAATATTCATTAGTATTTTATGGATAAATAGAATTCAACCAGTTATGATATGTATAGAAAAAACCTCCAAATATCGCTATTTGAAGGTTTTTAACACAAGTTTGGAATTAGTTTTAGAAAATTCGGGCGAGAATTTGACAATATTGTTAAATAAATCGCAAAGCGGTGTTAACTCTTTGGTTTCATGTTATATTTAGTACGTGAAATGAATCACAACAAACTTATCCCCTTTGTTATATAATTATAGAAAAAAGACCCCAAGCACCGTTTGCTGGGGTCTTTTTGTTTTTAGGAAAATATGTTGACATGATAGTAAGGAAATACCACGAACTCGGCTTAACCCCTGCATAGTAATCCAACCAAATCGAAATATATTTTACTTCTAAAAATCCTTCAATTCCGAAATGCCCGCCTTCACAGCCTAGGCCGCTTTCTTTATTACCACCGATGGAACTTGGGCGGCTGATGGTAAGGGCATCATTCAGACCAACGATTCTTTACTCTTCGCCATCGATGTTCATCTCAGAAATAATATAGAAACAAACATAAGAACCGTCCCTATGTTCCCTCTATGATCAAACCTGCTTTTTGTTAAAAACCGCAACCGATAAAACAACCAATGCAATAATTAAGGTGGCACAAATGATAATGGCGGGCATAAAATCCGCTACTTCCTTTTGTGCTGTGAGCAATGACATATTATCACTTGATAAAATGATAGGGTTATATTTTTGCAGTTTCGGGTCAATGTTTATCAGCATCATTACCACTATGCTGCCGCCGGTAAGCAGCAGACTGCCGTAAATATTTTTAAACAATGCGCCCCCAAAAATCAACAAGGTGATTAGCAGGATACCAAACAGCCACAGACTGAAAAAGGTTAAAAACACATGATGCATGCCGCTCATTTTCCAAAAATAAGCAGTGTAAAAATAAGTAACGATAAAGCAAAGCAGGTAACTCAGTGTCCAGATAACTGCCGCCATCGTAAACTTTGAAAAGATAACAGTGCTGCGCTTCAAACCTTTGGTCAGCATATTGATTAGGGTGCCGCGGCTGAATTCGTTTGCCATTATTCCGCAAAAGACGATCACAAGCACAAGCAATCCCATTTGTCCTGCATTCTTGAAAAACTGTCCCCATGAATCAAGCGCCGTCGGCGGCGGAAGCGTTATTTTCATGCCTTTAGTGGTAGCTGATTTTAAGATGTCGGGCATAATCTTGGCAATAGCAGGATTCATGATTCCAAATAACAAAAACACAATCAACATAATAAACAGCCGGTAGGTGCGCAGATTTTCGATGAATTCTTTTTTCGTAAAGGCAAGATAGGCTCTCATTTTACCACCTCCAAAAACAGGTTTTCGATCGTCGGTTCTGTTACTTCGAGTTTTAACGGTAAAATACTTTTTTGGGCAAGAACACCAAGCACGACCGCTTCCGTCTCTTTAACATCGTTTATATGAAAGACAATCATCGTATCGGTCTGTTCTGCTTTATCCATAAAAGGCACAATTTGCGGGTCGCCAATAAATTGTTGTTTGTCTGCTTTTGCTGCAAATTCAATCAGCAATCCGTCAGCCTTGTGCTTTGCTTTCAGCTCTGTAAGTGTTCCTGAAAGAGCCAATTTGCCATTCTTAAGAACAGCAACATGGTCACAGATCCGTTCCACATCGGAAAGGATATGGGTGGAAAAGACAACGGTAGTTTTGCCTTTCACCTGCTGCAAAATATCCAGTATTTCTTTTCTGCCCACAGGGTCAAGCGCACTTGTCGGTTCATCGCAAATTAACAGCTTTGGCTCATTCAGCAGCGCCTGGGCAATGCCGAGCCGCTGTTTCATTCCCCGTGAAAAACCGCCGATTTTTTTGTTTACATCTTGGAGTCCGACAAGAGTAAGCAGCTCTTCACTGCGGCGTTTAATTTTCTCATTAGGTAACCCTGTGATTTCACCGCAAAGCTTTAAGTATTCTTTGGGACGCATATAACTGTAAAATTCGGGTACATCCGGCAGATAGCCGATATATTGATTTGTTTTGTTTTGTCCGAAAGATACCTTTTCGCCGCAAACGGAAATACTGCCACTGTCAGCTTTTAAAAGTCCTAAAACCATTTTCATCGTTGTTGTTTTTCCTGCGCCATTTTGCCCGATAAAACCGAAAATTGAATGTTCCGGCACAACAAATGATAGGTTGTCGATCACCTTGTGATTTCCAAAGCTTTTTGAAAGGTTTTGTATTTGAAGAATATCCATTATTCATCACTCCTGCCGAAGATAAAATAAACGATCGGTCCAATAATTTGAACAAAACTCACAATGACCCAGAGCACACGATTTCCAAAGCGGTACGTTTTGTGCGTAAAAATATGCACCAAAGCAGCAATTGTCAGGCCAAGTTCAATAATGATAATCGGGATTAAAAAAGGTAATGAATGCATTAAATTTGCCATATCAGTTTCCTCCTAAATTTGACTTGAGTTTATCAATAATGCTTTTGTATGTCGGTTCATCGTGCAAAGGAACAAAAGCGGGATTTTCTGCAACGCTTTGCATGATACTTTCTTTTATTGTCTTTTCGTCTCTGGGAGCTTCAATATCGTAATCCTTTAGCCAATCTTCAATGTTGTCAAAAATCTATCACCCTTCAATATATATCACTCCCTTTACTTCTATTAAAATCCATTTTATCGGCAATTCCAATGGATTTATACTATATTTTGGTTGATAATATCAACCAATAGTAAACGTAGTTCCGAATTAGAGTGAAATAGTGAAATATGCAAACATTAATTAATAAAAATAAAGAGGAAATTCTTTCAATTGAAAAGAAATAAAACGAATTGAAAAACAAATTGACGAAAAGCATATTGACTATGGTGTCAGTCCCTGCTGAATAAAAGCAATAATTTGTCTGGGGACTGACCCAAAATTCAAATCGTAAGGGCAATTTATAACGAAGCACGAGCACGAAGATCAAAATTAGAAGCATAGTTATCTAGTACAAATCATCACCGCACGTGAAAACGGGTAGCTTTTTTTTCTGCTGAAATCGAATGTTTATATTGTGTTATTTTAATGAAAAAAAGGTCAGTTTCCCACCATATTAAAGGGTTGATGTGTCGGAGGCCTGACTCAACACTTGAGTATTTTTCAGTGAATAAAAGAAATATGGAAACCAACCCAAAAAGGACAGCCAAGAAAAATGGCTGCCCTTTTATATTTATCATTCCTCTTCCATGGAATTATTTATTTCTCAATCACATGATTACTTTTTTATTTTCCCCAACGATTTTAAATTGCTGCATTGGCTTGTATTTCTTGTTATTTAATAGTATTAGAAATCCATCCGTTAAACGGTTAACATCCGCTACAAGTGCGATCCCTTTAAGAGGAGGTCCTGCTGCGGTCAGTACTATTGTCATCAAAATGATTCAGGCACCAGAACTAAAATGTAATTTGCAGTTCGTTTAACGATCTAAATCCCAACAGCTTTCGCCAAGGAAGATCAGAAGATGCTACTTGGAGATTGTCCATCTGTTGCAGGAGGCTTTGGATGGCAATTTGTGTTTCTAAACGTGCCAACGGAGCACCTAAACAAAAATGCGTGCCATATCCAAATGCAAGATGAGGATTCGGGCTCCTAGTGATATCAAGTAAATGAGCATTAGCAAATTTATTAGGGTCTCGATTTGCAGCGCCCAAAAGAATATAGACTTGATCGCCCTTTTTAATAGTTGTTTGATCGATTTCGATATCCTCCGATGCGATGCGAGCAGTCATTTGTGTTGGACTCTCATAGCGTAAAAATTCCTCTACTGCATTTTCGATAAGTGATGGGTTATCGTTTAGCAGCTTCGACTGATGAGGATTTTCCAATAGAGCAAGAACCGAATTGCTAATGAGATTAACCGTTGTTTCATGGCCAGCAATAACAAGTAAAATACAGGTTGCAAGTAATTCCTCGTCCGTTAACCTGTCCCCTTGCTGTTCCTCTTTTATTAACAAGCTGATAAGGTCCTCTTCAGGGCTTTGTTTCCGTTCTTCCATCAACTTTTTAAAATAATTCCGTAAGATGATTGTAATCTCGTTCCCATTGTCTAAAGCCTTTCTCGAACGAGTAAAATCAATGGTTTGGATTAAGCGTAAGGCCCATTCTCTAAATTGGTGCCGGTCCTCCACGGGTACTCCTAATATTTTTGCGATAATGAGACTGGCTAAAGGAAAGGCGAATTCGGAAATCACATCCATCGACTTCTGATTTTGAACCTGCTGCAATAAATCATTTACCGTTTCTTGGATGTAAGGACGGAGTTTTTCCACCATTCCGGGAGTGAATACGTTACTAACCAGTAAGCGCAACCGCTTATGGTTAGGTTGATTTTTAAAAAGCATCATGTCATTTTGGATGTTTTTTAGCTGCTCATATTTTTTTGAAGTCTGGGGCAGCGGGATGCGATTTTTAAATCGAGTATCTTTAAGAATGGTTATCGCTTCATTGTATCCTGTCACATACCATCCCGGATATTTTAACAGGTTTCCATAATAGATAGGATGAATGGATCGAAGCTTTTCATAAAAGGGATAAGGATTTTGAAAAAACTCTGAAGTAGTAAATGAAAGTTGTATGTTTTGATTTATATCTGTTGCCATGTCAGCCTCCCTCGTATACACTTACAATCTTTTTACAGAGATGGGCCACACCCATCTCTGTAAAGCTTTTAAGTTATTTTTTTATTTCTCAGCTGCTAAACTAGCTTGCATTTCTTCCACAGACTCTACTTCAAATCCTAAATCACGTAACATTTTTTGATCTTCGGTTTCATCTTGGCCAGCCGTTGTTAAGTAATCACCAACAAAGATTGAATTGGCCGCATATAACGCTAGCGGTTGTAATGATCCAAGGTTGACTTCACGTCCACCAGAAACTCGAATTTCCTTTGTTGGATTAATAAAACGGAATAGCGCTAAAACTTTCAAACAATAAAGTGGGTTTAACTCTTTTACACCTTGTAGCGGTGTACCATCAATGGCATGCAGGAAATTAACCGGAATCGAATCCGCATCAAGTGCTTTTAAGCTATTAGCCATATCAACTACATCTTGCTTCGTCTCTCTCATACCGACAATGACACCTGAACACGGAGACAAGCCAGCTTCTTTTACCGTTTCCACTGTACTGACGCGATCATCATATGTATGTGAAGTCGTGATGTTTGCATGGTTGCTTGCCGACGTATTGATATTATGGTTGTAACGGTCCACACCGGCCTCTTTAAGTCGCTGCGCTTGTTCTGGCTTTAAAATTCCAAGACAGGCACATACTTTCAATCCATAAGTGTCCTTTATTTCTTTTACTGCCTCCACCACATGATCAATTTCTTTATTAGATGGTCCTCTACCGCTGGCAACAATACAATACGTTCCGACATTTAAATCATAGGCGCGCTTTGCTCCTTCAAGAATCGTATTCTTGTCTACCATTCTGTAAGTATCAATTGGTGCTGTCGAAATAGAAGATTGCGAGCAATAGCCGCAGTTTTCCGGACAGAGTCCAGATTTTGTATTGATGATCATATTAAGTTTTACTTTTTTTCCATAGTAGCGCTTTCTAATTTGAAAAGCCGCATGCATAAGTAATAGGACATCATCATCCGGGCATTCTAAAATAGAAAGAGCCTCTTCGTTTGTTACTTCTTTCCCTTCTAATACCTGATCTGCAAGTGTCATCCATTTATTCATTTTACTACCTCCAATTGATTTAAAAGTAAAGTCACATCTATGTGATCTTCTACCATTTTTTTAATGTTTTCGTTTGAGATTTCCTTCAGTTTAGGTGTAATTCCTACTATAGGAACGCCGCAAAATTTTTCAATTAATTCCGGATTCGTTTTTTCAGCTAAATCAGGATGCTCATTTTTCCCATTTATCACAATCCCGGCAATGGTAAGACCCAGACTTTTTGCATATTGAACCGTAAGAAAAATATGATTAACTGTTCCAAGATTTGGCCGTGCTACGATTACAATTGGGAGCTTTAATGCTTTTATCAGGTCACTAACCAAGAAATCTTCGCCTAATGGAACTGAAATACCCCCGGCACCTTCAACGATGAAAAAGTCGTGTTTTCCTTTAATGTTTTCCCAACGATTTAATACCGCTTCCAGACTGACGCTTTTCCCGTCGAGTTTCGCTGCCATGTAGGGGGCAAGCGGTTCTTTAAATTCAAAAGGGGTAATCTCCTCATAGGACAAAGTTGTTTGGGACAGCCTCTTCAGCAAGCTTGTATCACTTATGGGATCTTCCCGGGCAATACCACTTAACAATGGTTTAAATACACCAACATCAATCTTTTTTTCTTTTAAAACCGCTGCAAGTCCGCTGGAAATCATCGTTTTTCCAACATCTGTATCTGTTCCTGTTACAAAAATTCCGTTTACCAAATCATGCTCAACTCTTTTCCGATAAAATGAAAACATTCCAACAAGTAATCGATTTCATTTGTACTATGGTCAGAGGTTACCGTTAATCGGATACGGCTTTCTCCACTTGGTACAGTTGGCGGACGGATTGCAGGTGCAAATATTCCTTTTTCCTGCAGCTTTTCAGAAAAATTCACAGCATCTTCGGGTTCTCCGATGATCACAGGAATAATCGGTGTGAGATCCCCCTTCACGATAAAACCCATTTCTTCTAAACTACTTTTTATTTTTTTTACATTAGACAGTAATTGCTTACGTTTTTCATTGCTTTCTTCAATGATTTCGAGTGCAGCATAGGAGGCAGCACAGATTGCCGGGGGCATGGCTGTTTGAAAAATAAAGGTTCTCGCATGGTTGAGCAGAAAGTCAATCAACACCTTCGAACCTGCAACAAAGCCGCCTTCCGTCCCAATGGCTTTACTTAATGTTCCAATGACCACGTCGGGATGGACACCGAAATATTCACTTGTGCCTCTGCCCTTTTCTCCTAAAACGCCTGTTGCGTGTGCATCATCGACAATCACGTAGGCATCAAACCGTTTCGCAAGTGAGATCATCTGATCAAGAGGGGCAATGGTCCCATCCATACTAAAAACACCATCTGTTACAATAAACTGCTTTTGATAGCAAGCTGTCGCTTTCAATTTTTCTTCAAGGTCCTTCATATCAATATGGTTATAAACAACGGTGTCCGCTTTTGAAAGACGGCACCCATCAATAATACTTGCATGGTTTAATCTATCGCTTAAGATAACATCCCCTTTTTGAGGCAGGGAAGAAAGGACCCCGACATTTGCTAAAAAGCCGCTGGAAAACAGGAGGGCTGCCTCCGTCTGCTTAAAACGGGCGATTTTCTCTTCCAGCCTTTGATGCCAATCCGTATGGCCTGTCGTTAACCTTGATCCGCTGCTTCCGACTCCAAATTCATGCAGGATGGTTTCTGCTGCATAAATTAAGCGCTGATCGTTCGCAAGTCCCAGGTAATTATTGGATGAAAAAACAAGCTTGTTCTGACCATCAATCATCATTTTGGTTTGTGGAGCCGTATTCATGGTACGAAACTTCCGATACAAACCTGCCGCTTTTGTTTCTGCTATTCGCCCGCTTAACCATTCATCAAGCACCAACACTCGCCACCCCATTTGTGACCTCGATGATCGCTTTTTTCATGATCATGACCATTTCTTTTAGTTCTTCCCTTGTACTTACATGCGGGGGCATAAAGACAATGACATCACCCAATGGTCTTGTTAACATCCCAAGTTCCCTCATTTTCAATGTAACCTGATATCCTATCCGCTTTTCAGCTGGGAATGGCTCCTTCGTTTCCTTGGAGTGAACAAGTTCTATTCCACACATAAAACCAAGCTGCCGAATTTCACCCACATGTGGAAGTGATCGCAGATCTTCAAACAGGTCATGGAGATACTCTGCCTTATTTGCGACTTCTTCGACAATATTTTCCGATTCAAATAAACGTAAATTTTCAAGAGCAACTGCACAACCCAGCTGATTTCCCGTATAAGAATGGCCGTGGAACAATGTTTTTAACTTATCGTAGTCATCATAGAAAGCATTGTAAATCTCTTCTGTTGTTAAGGTAGCGGCAATTGGCAGATAGCCTCCGGTAATCCCTTTTCCAACAGCCATTAAATCAGGCTGAACTCCTTCATGTTCACAGGCAAACATTTTTCCGGTTCGGCCAAAGCCGGCGGCCACTTCATCCACAATCATCAAAACATCATATTTAGTACATATCTCACGTACACCTGATAAAAATCCTTCCGGCATGACAATCATTCCGCCGGCCCCTTGGATCATGGATTCAATCGTAAGTGCGGCAATTTCATGATGATGTTCAATAAGAAGATCCTCAAGAATGCCCAAACATTCATCACGGCACTGAACGGGATCCCCGCTCGTAGAGTGATAGACGTTTGGAATCGGTGCTTTATAGCTCTCAAACATTAACGGGCCGTACACTTGATGATAAAGATCGATGGAACCAATACTGACGGCTCCAATCGTATCGCCATGATAGCCATTTTGCATGGCAATAAATTTTTGTTTCTCCGTTCGGCCGATATTCTTCCAATATTGGAAGGCCATCTTAAGTGCGATTTCCATCGCCTCTGCCCCGCTATCTGAATAAAAGACTCGTGTCAGTTTTTCAGGACTTATTTCAATCAGCTTTTCAGCAAGTTCTGTTGCTGGAACATTTGACATCCCTAAAAGGGTAGAGTGGGCAATTTTATCAAGCTGTTTCTTAATTGCTTCATCCAATTCCTTTTTTCGGTGGCCATGGACATTAAGCCAAAGAGCGGAAAATCCATCATAATATTCTCTACCCTCAATGTCTTTTACTTTTATGCCATTTCCGCTCTCAATGATGAAAGGATTTTCATCATAATCTTTCATTTGTGTGAACGGTAACCAAAGATACTTTTTACTTTTTTCAATTAATTCGTGTGGCATTTTCTTCCCCCCAATGAACAAATATTGGCTGTTTTTCCAGATAGTCTATATAACTATGAAGATCACTTAATCCATCCACAAAAAAGATTCGGCAGCCACTTTCATCGCCATATTCTTTTAGCCTCGTAATCCGCTGATAGCCATGCTTTTTACTGGCAACATAACCTGTTATGTATTCGGGATCATCTGACCAGCATAATTCTGCGATCGTAGCAGGGTGTGCACACACCTTAGTCGCGAGCACCAACGCCTCCTTGACTCTATGAATTTGAGGCATTTTGTAATAATCAGCCCATTGTCCAAAATTCGTAGTCAACCAGTCCATTCTTGAAACCCGAACACCTTTTTCATTTCGTTCATCAATTCGTCTACCAGACCGAACATCGAACAAAATCGCCCCTCTTGGTTCCGAAAATTCAGTTATTTGTTGGTATGCTTTTTCAATGCTCTCTCTCGGAACCCCTGCTTTCTCTAAAAGATTCCGAGCAACTAATTGACCTTCTTCTACCGATCTCACTTCATTTGTCCCAATATGTAATGGACTCAATCTTGTAATAGGTTCATCAATTAATTCAAACTGGATCTGCATAAAATCCGGGTTGCCTCTTGAATGAGTTAACGCTTTTTCCATTAGGATATTTACTGCGTTTTTCAAATTACCGTAAGTTGAAATTTGTTCGCCTCCAGATATATGCTTACCACCCTGTTCATGTGCTCCATTCTTAGAAGCTCTCATTCTAACACTAAAAAGGTTTTCCTCGATCAAACACACTAACCTCCTAACCTTAGGATATAGTAGATCTTCCATAAAACATAAACCCTCACATTTTTAACCACAACATTATATATGTTAACCATCTGTATTTATAGGTTAACATATATAATGTTAAAATGCTCCACTTAATTTGTCAATAATTTTTAGAATCATCATTCTTATTTTTGATCTAAAATAAATGAAACAAAGGTTCAAGATAACTATTATTCTAGGAAGTGGTAAATTGCAGATTCTGTTTGTCCCGGGGGACGGACCACAAAAATCTTATATGTATTTAATTAGACCTAAAGTACAAAAAAAGGTATGAAATAAGCCCACTTTCTTACTTTTAAAGGAAACCTTCGCATCTTTTTTTGAATCCAGCCGGCATCACCACTTGATTATTGCTTGTACAGTGAAGCAGGATAACATGTCTATCGGTCCATGCTTGCCCTATTATGGGTTGTATTTGTTTTCCCATATTGGAACTCGTCCATTGTTCTTGAGAAATAACGAACCTATATAGACCCATTGCAACTAAAAAAGAGGTAGTTTCATAAAACTGCCCCTCTCCTTATATTAGTGATGACTTTCTATATTAGTTAATAACCTAAATTTTGCTAAATTCATTCCTTCAGTCGAGGTTTACCAGGATCGCAGTTTGGTGGATCAAGCTTCGCCGATTCTGCTAACTTTATTAGGTAATAACATTCTTCGCGTAACATATGATCCGCCATTAGCGGTGCAAAAGTTCCTAATGCTTGGTGACTTAGCCTTAGATCTTCTATTTCATCTAGAAAATTTTGAAATAGTTTTATTTCCAACTGGGTGTCTGAATTCATTTTTGATAAAGCAGGAAACGTAGTCAAATTAGTTCTTAAATAACCAGCAAGCTCTACTGCTTTTAAGTAAAAAGCTTCAAAGTTCTTTGTAAATGACTCACTTTTCTCCCTTAATTTCTTTTCAACGCCGTCTAAATTAGAGGCAATTGCTTCTGAATGACCCGCAGCATCTAATAACCATACAAGATGATGATGGAGTTCATGGTAAATAGGCGGGACTTGCCCATCTTGCAGGTGTTTTAAAATTCTTACATACTCTTCTAATTCATTTACCATATGATTAAGGAAAGTGGGTGAAAGGTGAATTTTGATTTTCCCAACAAGGTGTTTTCTCATTAATTCTAATTTAAATTCCCGTAATTTTATTACCTCTATTTCAGCCTGGGCTGTTAATTGTATGAAATCTCTGGAATTTGCATGTTCCAGAAGGGTATCAAATACCCGAATAAAATTTGATGCCTGTTCAATCTCTACTTTTTGAAGGGGGGCCAATGCTTCATAAATAAACCTAGAATGGTCACCTAATATTTGAAGCCAAAAACGATGTTCAAATCTTGCTGTCTTCTCTAAAACATCATTCATGTTTTTTCCTCCCAGTAAAAAATACCCGTACTATATGATGTTTATTCTCCTTAATTGTTTCTAATGAATAAGGAAATTTCTCTATTTTCAAGACAAGCACCAAAAAAGCATCCAATTATAGTTATTTGAAGGTTTTTAACAATAGTTTTGGCATCTAGTTAGTTTTTTTTATAAATATGACAATATTGTTAAATAAGTCACAAAGCGATATAAACTCTCTGATTTTGTGTTATATTTAGTACGTGAAATGAATCACAACAAACTTATCCCCTTTGTTTGAGAGTGAAAAATTTCCCCATCCCCTTTGTTATATAATTATAGAAAAAGGACCCCAAGCACCGTTTGCTAGGGTCTTTTGTTATTATTCTAGACTACGCAAACCCAGTTGAAATATATTTTACTTCTTCTAAAAACTTCAATTCCGAAATGTCCGCCTTCATGGCCGAGTTCGCTTTCTTTATAACAACCGAATGGAACTTGAGCACCTGATGGTTGTTGCATTGTGGTTCTAAAAAGTTACTATCCTTTAAAAATATTTATGTTTTAATTATATTTTTATTTGCATATTTCCGAAAATTTTGATAAGTTATTAGTATCAAAACAAAATTCGACAATATATTCGTAGGAAGGAACATTAATATGAGAAAACAAGTTTTAAATATGCAAACATTAATTAATAAAAATAAAGAGGAAATTCTTTCAAATGAAAAAGAAATAAAACGAATTGAAAAACAAATTGACGATAAGCATATTGACTATAGGGTCTTTCCCTCGACAAATAAAAGCGTTAATTTACCTGTAGACTGACACCAAAGTCCTGAAATATATTTTTGTGAAACACTTGTAGTGAAAATAGTTTTGCTTAAATCCACTTACTTACAACCAAAATCCTTTTTAGTTTTTTTATGAATTTGACAATATTGTTAAATAAATCACAAAGTAGTGTTAACTCTTTGATTTCATGTTATATTTAATACGTGAAATGAATCACAACAAACTTATCCCCTTTGTTTGAGAGTGAAAAATTTCCCCCATCCCCTTAGTTGTGTTTTTATAGAAAAAGGCCCTAAGCATCGTTTACTAGGGCCTTTTTCATTTATGAACAGTTTAAAGTTAGTCTCTCATAAGAGTAAGGCGTATCTGGTTGGGCACTTTTCACCACTGCCTCTACGATAATTTTTTTATACTTTGGAATTCAAAAGGTATTAGACCGTCCTTAATCATCAACCGAATTGAAAGGCTGAAGAAATACCTTTCGGAACTCTTTTTACCTTGGTAATTCTGATCAATTTATTCTAGCCGCTCTTTTAAAAATTGGATCCATACTCTTGCTGCGTAAGAAATATAGCCCTCCTTTCTCCAAGCAATTCCTATTTGCCAATGGACTTCTTGATCAATAATAGGCAATACTTTTATCCCCTTATGCGCTACATTTAATTCAGTTAAATTACTTTGAGGCAGGATGCTTATACCTAGGTTGCAAGAAACCATCTCAAGAATGAATTTCCACTGGGACGTCTCACAAATAATGTTTGGTTCAAAACCTATTCTTTCACATTCCTCCAAAATAAAGCGACGAACGGCAAATCCTTCATGAAAGATGATAAATTTTTCATCCGTTAATTCTTCCCAAGTTACCTTTTCTTTGTTAGCAAGAGAATGAGTATGATGAACAAGAAGGCGGAGGTCCCCTTTCAAAAACGGAATATAGTTAATCGGTTCATTCATAGGCACCTCAAGTACAATCAAATCTAGTTCCCCATTATATAAAGCAGTTTTTAAATTCGCTTCTCCATCCTCCACAAAGCGAATGGTGATGTTGGGATATTGTTTATTGAAGGTTGACAGAATGTCCGTGAGAATTTCCGTACCAACTGAGGAGAAAATCCCCATCTTTATCGAGCCATTATTAGCGTTTTTAATATCGTCCAATTCTTGATAAAAATGTCTGTAAAATTGGGAAATTTGTTCACCATAGTGAAAAAGTAATTTTCCAGTATCCGTCAGTTCCATTTTTCTTGTTGTCCGTATCAATAACTGTACATCTAATTCTTTTTCTAAGTCTTTTACTACATTACTAATTGTGGGCTGGGAAACATACAATTGTTCGGCTGCTTTAGAGAAACCTCCTTGTTTTACTACTTCTGTAAAGTAATGAATTTGCCTGTTGTCAAGGCTATCAAGTAGCAGACGAAGAAAGTGTGAAAACTGCAGTTGAACAAGTCATTACGGATCGTGGAACGGTCGACGTTCTCGTCTACAATGCAGGAGTTCAGTTTATTTCTCCTGTTGAAGAATTCCCGGAAGAAAAGTGGGACTTTGTTGTAGGTGTCATTCTAAAAGGGACATTCTTAACAACAAAACATGTTCTTCCTGCAATGAAAAAACAAAGAAAAGGACGTATCATCACGATTTCTTCCGGTCACGGCAGAAGACTAGATGCTTATAAATCCGCTTATTGTGCAGCGAAATACGGTCAAATTAGTTTTACAAACGTAGTAGCAATGGAGAACGCACAATATGGTATTACAGCTAATTCAATTCTACCAGGACCTACCCGTACATCATTAATCGAAAAACAATTGCCAAAACTTGCAGAACAAGATGGAACATCGATCGAAGAAGCATTAAAACACCATATCTTAGGAAAGCAATGGATCCAACGTTTACTTGAGCCTTCAGAAATTGCAGCAACAGCTCTATTCTTGGCATCAGACGGTGCAGCAGCGATCACTGGCGAAGCAATCGGCGTTACTGGTGGAGAATAATTTCAGAATGATGATCCGGCTGTTTAGCAGGTGAATTTTTACTAATGGATGTAGAATGAAAGAAACTAAAAAAATCGATTAAATGATTACCAAAAAGAAAAGGGGGCCTGAGAGAAAATTTTAATCTCTTCAAAGGCTCCCTTTTTATTTCATTCTGTATGCCTTAAACTGCATCTGACTTCTTCTTATAATTACGGCTCTCTACAAAAGTGAAGGTTTTCATTATCTTTTTAATTCCTTTAGGTAAAAAGTAGGCAACGGGAAAAGCACAAAGAAAGGCTTCACTCCAAATTTTCACCCATATTTTAAAAAATGTATGACTATATCCAAAGTTTATTGATACCAGGACAAAAGAAATAAAAATAGACATCCCCAAAGCCATAAAAAAGGTAAATACGAGCTGTTCATATTTTTTATTGATCTTCACAAAATTTACCACCTATTTTTAAAGGTTCCTTTTCTAAAACAAACTTTCGGGAACCATATAATCAATCAACAACATCTCAAAATAACCCTTCACCAATAACGATTACCCGGATATATTAACCTAATTTCGGTTTAAATTCCCCTGTTACCGTTTGACGACCGTTGTTTTGTTCGTAATGTTGTGATTGTTCAAGACCGAATTGATCCATAACTGGCAGATCGCTGACAGAGAATAGATACGTATCTTCTTCGACCACATGCTCATGCCATGCCCAGTTAGGGATAACGAAATAATCCCCTGCTGACCAGTCAAACCGAACCCCATTGATAACGCTGTATCCAGACCCCTTAAAAACGTTATAAATCGTCGCATGTGTATGACGGTGTGCTTTTGAATGAAATCCCTTAGGAAGCTTTTGCATCCAGGAAGCGATATTTTTATTGGCTGTTTCCCCATTTGAAGGGTTAATGTACTCGACTGCATAGCCATCAAATGGATCTGGTTCAAAATTACTTAATCCTTTGATTGCGTCTTCGGTTTTCTTCCATTTATAAGAACCAAGCGGCGCAGACAACGGATAACGGTCACCAATCGGACGCACCATTCCACCTGCATAGCGTTGTGAAGAGAAATTATCCGGTACTTTCGGCTGCTCTAGTTTATCTGGATACGGTTCAAAGAATGTTCCGCCCATGGAATAAATAAGCGGGATATCAAGTACATCCATCCAGATCATCGGCTTATCGCCAACATGTCCGTGACCATGCCACAGATTTTTTGGTGTTATTAAGAAATCTCCCTCTTCCATGAAAATCCGTTCACCTTGAACGATCGTATAAGCTCCTTCGCCATGGGTGATAAAACGAAGTGCACCTTGAGAATGGCGATGGGATGGAGCTGTTTCACCAGGCAAAATTAGCTGGGCAGCAGCATAAAGCGTTTGGGTTGTTGAGGCCCACCCCCATGGTGTACGGTAGGTTAACCCAGGATTTTGGAAGTAAATCGCTCTTCTTTCCCCGCCGCGTTCAGGTGTAAAGATTGTGGATGCTTCCATAAGCTTTTTATAAATAACATCCCATTTCCAAAGATATGCTTCCGCCTGCGGCTCCGGCTGTTTATGCATTAACGCCGGGATTGCTTCCCACAACGGCCCCAAATGATAGTCTTCAAGATCCCGGTTGAAATCTTTAACAATTTGACTGCTCATAAATTCTGTTTTCTCAGCCATGTTTAAAAACCTCCTTTCATTCGTTTAATTTTGAAAGACTTCTGTCAATCTGTCCGCAGTGCTTGCTGACATGTTCGTCAATAAGATGATCTATAATAAACGAAATCGGTTTTGTACCGAAATTTGGATTACGGCTTGTTGCTGTAATAGCCAGTGTATCTTGGTCTAAAGCGCCCAGTTCCTTTTCCACTTGAGACTTTAAAGCATCAAGTTCCTTTACCACAGCATCGACTGTACGCCGGTCTGTATCCGCAACAGCAGCAAGACGTGCTTCTTGAAGGTGATTTCTTCCCCATAATTCCGCTGGATTTGCCTTGATTTGTGCTATCTCACCGATCCAGTAAGGAACTGCTTCCAGTACGTGACATAAAATTTGGATAATGGACCATTCATTTTCGCTTGGCTTCCGGCGAATGATTTCTTCTGAAAGTCGTGAAACTGTGCCAATCATTTTATCAATCGACTGTTGAATAGATTCAATTGATTGCTGGATTGTTTTTGTTCCCATTACAATGTCACTCCTACTTCTGCTACTTTTTTTACTTTATTTTCTAATGCGCCGATCTTATCGATAGCAATTTTCACAATGTCACCGTCTTTTAAAAATGCAGGCGGATTCATTGCAACACCCACCCCGCCAGGAGTTCCCGTTAAAATAACGTCACCTGGTTCAAGCGTCATCAAATTAGATAAAAACTCTACTAAATATTGAACAGAGAATACTAGGTTAGCAGTATTCGTATGCTGCCTTTCTTCCCCATTCACAGTTAATACAACTTCCAAACCAGATGGATCTGTCAGCTCATCAGTTGTAACAAGCCATGGACCCATCGGGGCACTTCCTTCTACCGTTTTGCCTTGTAACCATTGAATGGTCCGGCGTTGAATATCGCGGTATGTAACATCATTGACGATGGTATAGCCAGCAACATAATCCAGTGCATCTTCCTGCGAAACATTTCTTGCTCTCTTTCCAATAACAAAAGCAAATTCAGCTTCATAGTCCAGCTGCTCAGAAATTGGGGAAAACGGAATATCGTCCTGTGGTCCGACAACAGTATTAGCAAACTTTGCAAAAACTACAGGGAATGGCGGGATTTCGCGTTTCATTTCCATAATATGTTCCCGGTAATTGTGGCCCACGCAAATCATTTTTCCAGGCTGTGGTACTGGAGCTTCCACTTTTACATCATTAAGCGCAAATACTAGCTTCCGTCCTTTGTCTTCTCTAGTATTCAATGCAAATGCAATCGCATTTTTCGCAAGTTCCATGCTTTCCTTTCCGCCCTGTAAGAAACCATTCATATCAGCAGGAACAAATGCTTCAGCAATTTTGGGGGCGCGTAATTTTCCTTCTGATTCGACCAAAACCTGATAAGCAAGATTTAAATCTACAACCTCGTTATCTACAATGGCACCAACACGTGATACTCCTTCTCTTGCAAACGTAATTAATTTCATATATGTAACCTCTTTTCTATTAATCATAATTTTTTACACTATTTTTTGCTTTATTTCCTCGGGAATTTCAATGGCTTTTACTCCATTTTCAAAACTAGCCCATGCCCGCAGTTCATATCCTTCTGCGATTTGTTGATCCCCTCTTGTAAAAAGATGAGTAACTTTAAAAACTTTTTTCTTTACAATTTCTACTGATGTCGTTACACAAATCTCATCTTCAAAAAATAAAGGAGATTTAAACTGACAATGTGTTTCCAATAAAGGAATACTTATTTGTTTGTTCGAAAATAGATGGGAAGTTGGGAAGCCAATTGTTGCAAAATATTCGTGTGTCGCTTCATCCATCCACTTATAAAAATTAGGATAGAACACAATTCCTGCTGCATCTGTATCTCCCCAGCGAACTTTTAGTTTGTATTCATTCTTCAACATATTCACCTGCCTTTGTTTTATCATTCATGCTCTACTTGAATCTTAGCCGCTTAGCCAAGAGTTCCGCTGCTACCGTAAATTGCGCTTCTGTTTTTTCCTTCACTTCTTCAACGGTTACATCTCCTTGTGTTTCAACAAGTACCATTCCGTTTGGAGTAAAATCAAAAACGGCGAGATCAGTAATTAATCGGTGTACAACCTGCTGTCCTGTAAGCGGAAGGGAACATTCTTTTTTAATTTTCGCCTCTGCCTGTTTATTGACGTGTTCCATAATGACGACAACTCTTTTTGCCCCGTTGACAAGGTCCATTGCACCGCCCATGCCCTTCACCATTTTTCCGGGAATCATCCAGTTCGCCAAGTCTCCTTTTTCAGACACCTCCATTCCTCCAAGAATCGCCAGGTCGATATGACCGCCCCGAATCATCGCAAACGACTCTGCACTGTCAAAAAATGAAGAACCAGGAACCGTCGTAACGGTTTCTTTTCCAGCATTGATTAAATCCGGATCTTCACTGCCGGCAATCGGATACGGACCGATGCCGAGCAGGCCATTTTCTGATTGAAGCAATACATTGAAATCAGCTGGGATTTCATTTGCAACAAGGGTCGGCATGCCAATACCAAGATTTACATTCATGCCGTCCTCAATTTCCTTAACAGCTCTTTTCACAATTTCAAGACGAATATCTTTCAATTTCGGCACCCCATCCTATTAAAATATTAAGCTTGTACAACCGTACGGCGTTCAATTCGTTTTTGATAATTTGTTCCAAGCAGCAAACGCTGCACATAAATTCCAGGCGTATGAATTTCATCCGGATCCAGTTCACCTGGTTCAACTATTTCTTCCACTTCGGCAATCGTTATTTTTCCTGCCATGGCTGCGAGCGGGTTGAAATTGCGGGATGTTTTTCGGTATACGAGGTTACCTAAAGTATCCGCTTTCCAAGCTTTTACCAGAGCAAAATCCCCGACAATGCCTTTTTCAAGTAAATAGATTTTTCCGTTAAACTCTTTTGTTTCTTTACCTTCAGCAATTGGCGTACCGACACCTGTAGCTGTATAAAATCCCGGGATTCCTGCACCGCCAGCCCGAATCCGCTCGGCAAGTGTACCTTGTGGAGCCAATTCAACTTCCAATTCACCACTTAAATACTGCTGTTCAAAAATTTTATTTTCTCCTACATAAGAAGATACCATTTTCTTAATTTGGCGGTTGGCTAACAAAAGACCGAGTCCCCAATCATCCACCCCGCAATTGTTGCTAACAACCGTCAAATCTTTTGTTCCTTGCTCTTTAAGAGCCTGAATGGAACACTCAGGAATGCCGCTAAGCCCAAAACCCCCAACAATTAAAGTTGAACCGTCCTTAATATCCTCAATTGCATCCTTAAAAGAACTCATTACTTTTGTATGTTTCATAGAACGACCTCCTTTTGAATAGTACTAAATTTCCGAATATTTTGTTTATTATTTAAAGTTTACCTTGCCATTTTCTATAAGTAAAATATAAAATTATTATTAATTGGAATAAAATATCAATTATAAAACTTTTATTTTTTTCAACTATTTATTTTATAATAAAAGGTAATAATAAGAACGATTTAAACTGGAGTGATTTTACTAGACTATGGATAGCGAATTTGTTATTTCTTCTAAGAGAAAAGATGCGAATAAAAATGCTGTAAAAATTCTTGAAGCAGCTAAAAAGATATTCTCTCAAAAAGGACTAGATGCAACAATTGAAGAAGTTGCACTAGAAGCGAATGTTGGCGTTGGCACAGTATACAGAAGGTTCAACAATAAACATCAATTAGCTAATGCTGTCGCAAATGAAGTGATTTCTGACATTTATAATGAACAGGCAGTCATATTACAATCGAATCAGCCTACAGTTGATAAGGTTTATCAAATATTTAATTGCTATGGACAAATCACGCAAAAATACGGTGAAATCCACCCGATGATTGTTGAACTGCTGGTCACAGATAAAGGTGACAATGAATTCAAAGAAACCTTTTTATCTCATTTAAAACAACTCTATGCCGAGGTAATCGAACATGGTCAAAAGGAAGGCGTTTTTCGAGATGGTGATCCAAGGTTATATGAAATATTTTTACATAATATGATTAACCCACAAATGGTTAACCAATTCGCAGCAATTATGCCGTTGGAAAATGTCCCCTATTTCTTAGCAGATTTAGCTCTAAATGGAGTGCTAAAAAAATAGTTTCCATGCTTAAATGATTTCGAAAAACAGCTTACTTTTTGAACTTAATGTAAAGATTATCACCATAAACTTCCTTTTCATTTTACTGTGTCGACTTTTGACGGTGTGAAAGGCTGGTGCCAGGTGAACAAAATCGGCAAGCCAAGCCGGGTAAGGGCAGTTAGAAGCTGACACACTTACAAACTGCCCCTATGCCTTTAGGCTCATTACTTTATGCTGATTTTTTTAGCGGGCAGTTTTCTATATCCATATAACCAGTCGATCATTTCTAGGTCTTTCGCTTCTATGTTTTCTAGAAGAGTATCACGCAATAAAATTGACACTGAATCGTCTGCGTGAATAATTTCTCCCCACGTACGGGCATTTGTTTGTACCTTTGCCGTACGAGGAATGCGTTCTTCCTGGTACGCCAGAAATGCTTGTTCAATGTTTTCACCGTGAAGCTCAAGCATATCAGCTAAATAAGAAGCGTCTTCTAATGCTTGACAGCCACCTTGCGCCAAGTATTGAAGCATTGGATGAGCAGCATCCCCAAGAAGGGTAAAGCTTCCTTTTGTCCAGTTATCGATTGGAAGTCTGTCATACATCGGCCAGCGAATTTGCCGTTGAATGAAGGAAAGAGCATTCACAACAAGTGGATGACATCCTTTAAATACTTTATCCATTTCTTCCGGTGTTCCCCAGTCATCTGAATGATGCTTGTAAGTTTGACTTTTAAATACAACAACCTGATTATACAATTCGCCTTTACGGACAGGATATTGCACTACATGAAGATTAGGACCAATCCACATAATGACGTCATCCATATTGGCATCATTGCTAATTTCCTCAATCGGAACCGTTCCACGGTATGCTACATAATGAGAGCAGATTGCTTCATCATTGGCAAAATACTTTCGCATTTTTGACCAAAGACCATCTGCACCAATCACAGCTTTTCCTGTATATTGTTCGCCTCTTTGATTCGTAACGGTAACACCCGCTTCATTTTCTTCTACCGTTTCAATAATTTGGCCATTCACAAAGCTAATAAGCGGGTTTTTCTCAGCTGCCTCTATTAGGGCACGATGTAAATCTGAACGATGTAATACGATGTAAGGGAAACCGTATTTTCCCTTAAATTCATCACCTAAATCTAATGCAGCTAATTCCTTCCCTGTATAAACGTCTTTTAATACAAGTCTTTGAGGGAATACAGCATATTTTGCAATTTCATCTGAAACGCCAAATCGATCCAGGACCGCCATGGCATTTGGTCCCATTTGAATACCTGCTCCAATTTCACCGAATTGAGATGCCTGCTCGAACACTTTTGTTTTATGGCCTGCTTCAGCTGCTGCAAGAGCTGCTGCAATTCCGCCAATGCCTCCACCAATGACAAGCATTTCTTTTTCTGCGTTACCCATATTCCCATCCCCCTTGTAAAACTTTTATCCCTTTTGTAAAATACATATACTACGTGGTTTATCCTCTATAATCATTGCTTCTACTATTTTTAAATGTGATATTTTATTAGGAATGCGCAGAGCTTTTAACTTTAAGTCCTAACATTTTTCTAGCTTCGTCTGGTGTTGCTACTTCTCGGCCTAACGTTTTAGCCAATTCTACGATTCTCTCTACAAATTGAGCATTACTTTTTGCCAGCTCTCCTTTGCGGAAATATACAGCATCTTCCATTCCGACACGGACATGTCCGCCAAGTAAAATGGTCAATGTGTTAATCATTAATTGATCTTTGCTCGCTCCAATCGCTGACCAGAGAGCACCTTCAGGAATGTTATTTCTCATAAACATTAGATTTTCTGGTGTAGCAGGGATGCCGCCTTGCGCCCCCAAGACAAATTGGAAAAAGAAAGGTGGTTTGATTAATCCGGTTTTTGCAACTCGTAAAGCATTATGAATCATTCCCACATCAAACACTTCAAGTTCAGGCTTTACATCATTTTCTTGCATTTTACTAGCTAATTGTTCGAGCATTGCAGGAGTATGAATAAATACATTTGGCCCTATATTAAATGATCCGGCATCAAAAGAAGCAAGTTCAGGCTGTAATTCAACAACCGGGAATCGTTTTGTTACATCTCTTAGTTCTCCACCAGCAGTAGTGAAGTTAATGATAATATCACAATTCTTTTCTTCAAGCAGTCTTGTTACTTCACGATACTTATCTACATCTAGGGTTGGTATGCCGTTATCATCTCGGACATGAATATGCGCGATTGCTGCACCTGCTTGCCATGATTCATAAATAGAATCAGCAATTTCCTGTGGCGTAGTTGGTAAGTAAGGAGTATGTTCTTTCGTTGCAAAATCCCCTGTTGTCGCTACCGTGATAATCAATTTTTCCATTATAAAATCCCCCTTTAGATTATTGAATTTCAAACTAGCATCAATGAAAGTTTCATCTAAATCGATCAACAATTCAGACGAAACTTATTAATCCGGCAATTTTTAGTAGTGAAGCTGCCATTTTAATAGATGCCTATTAAAATGGCCTACTAACCATGCTATTTCTAAATGTTACTTAAGCCATGATTTTTTCCAATAAACGTGTATGCACATGACCGCTTTCAAAATCTTCATCCTGCAGAACTTGTTTTAAAAACGGAATTGTCGTACTGATTCCTTCTACTGTAAATTCATCTAAAGCTACTATCATTCTTTGAATAGCATGTTCGCGAGTCTCTCCATGAACAATGACCTTTGCAATCATCGAATCATAGTAAACTGGTACTTTATACCCTTGGTAACAATGCGTATCAACTCGTACACCCGGACCTTGAGGCATTTCCCATTTTGTAATTACCCCTGGCGTTGGACGAAATCCTTCCGCTGGTTCTTCTGCATTAATTCGGCACTCGATTGCATGGCCCTTGAATTGAATATCTGCTTGAGTAAATCGAAGTGTTTGACCGTTTGCCACGTTAATTTGCTCTTGAATTAAATCTACACCTGTGATCATTTCGGTAACTGGATGTTCGACTTGAATTCGTGTATTCATTTCAAGGAAATAGAATGTTGCTTCGTCTTGATCGACGATAAATTCTACGGTGCCCGCATTTTCATAAGAAATATTTTCCGCCAATTTAACAGCCGCATTGTGAATATCTTGACGCAGCTCTTCGGAAATAATCGGTGCCATCGCTTCTTCCACTAGTTTTTGATGACGACGCTGTGTCGAACAATCACGTTCACCAAGATGAACCACGTTACCATATTTATCTCCGAGTACTTGAACTTCGATATGGCGAGCATTGGCAATATATTTTTCCACGTACATCGTTCCGTCTCCAAAAGCAGCTTTTGCTTCTGCTGACGCTGATTCAAAAACAGTTTTCACTTGCGCTCTATCGGTAACAACCTTCATACCGCGACCGCCGCCGCCTGCTGCTGCTTTTAACATGACCGGCAAACCAATTTTTTCAATCGTTTGCAGGACTTCTTCATATGAAGCTACTTTTTCTGAACCAGGAAGAACAGGAACAGCACATTCTTGTGCAATAGCACGGGCAACAAGCTTATTACCCATCTTCAAAATATGATCCGGCTGTGGACCAACATAGACAATACCCTTTTCGGCACAGACTTGCGCCAATTCTGGAACTTCTGCTAAAAATCCATAACCAGGGTGTATCGCATCAGCACCAACTGATACAGCTGTCGAAATAATGGTTGGGATATTAAGATAACTTTTCGCTGCTGGTGCTTTACCAATAACAACAGCTTTATCTGCTAATCTTGCGGGCAGGCTGTCTTGATCCGCTTCAGAAACAGCTAAGATCGTTTCAATCCCTAAAACCTTACATGTTCTAATAATACGAAGTGCTATTTCGCCTCGATTAATAATAAAAATACGTGAAATTGCCATTCAACTGTCTCCTCTTCTTTTAATAGATTTAGTTCACTTTTACTGAGAATAATGGTTGTCCCACTTCAACTAAATCGGCATCTTCAACATGAATCTCAGTAATAACGCCTGCTACACCCGCAGCAATTGCACTATATACTTTCATAATTTCAATTAACCCAACAGTAGTGTCTTCTTGGACAGTAGCTCCTACTTTTACATATGGATTAGCACCTGGCTCAGGTTGTGCATAGAATATGCCAGTAGTTGCTGCATTGATCGTCACAATATCTTCTTCTGTGTTTGCATCTTGCTTAGCTTCTACTAATTCAGTTTCTTGTTCAGGTACTTCTATCGCTGCCGCAGCTTCAAGCTTCGTTTCTGACACTACTTGTTCAATTTCTACTGGTGTTTGAACACTTGCTTGAACACTAGGTTGAACCGTTTCTGTTACTCCATTTTTACCGATAACAATTTTAAGATCTGGATTCTCTAATTTTAAATAGTTAAAAGAAGAAACCTCTAATTTATCAATCAACGTTGTGAGTGTTTCCACATCATTTTCATTTAGTCCCTTTAAAATATTTTTGCTCATCTTTTATTCCTCCTATAGTTCAATGATTTTCAAATTTTAGTTATTTGTTAAGATTAGTGAACCTTGATGACCTTGGATTTGCACATGTGAAATACTTGGTTGTTTGCTTAACTTATCTAAAAGTTCTGCTAAAGGTGTTGAAGCTGAAAAATATTTACGATACGGATCTGCTTTCCGCATTTCCTCAATATCTTTGGTACCTTTCATAATATAACGCAGCATGAACTCTTCATCTGAGAGTGTCGGACCACCGAATTGCTCTTTCAATTTCTTAATTGGTATATCTTCAACTGGCTCATAATGTAATTCTTTTGCACGTGGTAAACTTAAGAATTTATCTTTTAAGTCTTGATCCATCATTAAATAACCTGAATCTTCGCTATATACACCTGCAGCCATTTGAATCAATTCATCGATGACAACTTTGTAACGTTCTCCTGTTGCAACGTTAATTGCAGCTTGTGTCACCATGAATTGCGAATATGGTGTAATCATCACCGGATAACCTAGTTCTGCACGAATTCGGATTGATTCTTCAACTACCTCATCCACTCTATCCTGAAGATTCATTGCTTGTAACTGGAAGCGTAGATTTGAAATAACACCGCCAGGTACTTGATGAATATATTGTGAGTAATCGTACTCAAGAGGCGCACCGATTGGTAAGTTATCTGCCTTGGCAACGACCATTAAACGCTCTGAAATTCTTTGAATACGTTCAATATCTATGTTATGGTCTAAATTTAAATATTTTGCATTTGCTATTGTTGTAAATACAGATGGTTGTCCTGAACCATTTGCTAATGGTGGAATTGCTGTATGAAGACTCCGAACACCCATTTTCATCGCTTCAACATAGAGCTCATCTGCAAGTCCAGTCGTACAATGAGTATGGAATTCTATAGGGATTCCTTTTGAATTTTCGATAATAATCGGTAATAGTCTTCTAAGAGTTTCAACCGTTAACAAACCAGCTGCGTCTTTAAAATAAATAACATCCGGCTTATTTTTCACCACTTCTTTCGTTTTCTTCGCAAAGTATTCATCTGTATGTCTTGGCGAGATACTGTAACAAACGGCATGGGCAATTTCCATCCCTTTACTGCGTAAATACGGTATGAACCATGGGAAATCTGTTTTTAAATTTCCAAAAATATTGGCCATTGTCTGTACACGATTAATGGCCCCACGCTCAATTAATAAATCATAAAACAGTTTACCTACAGATGGAGGTGTTTCTAATAGTTCAAAAAGAACAAGGCCTGGTTCACCCATAAATGCTTTTTTCGCATTCGGCATCTTCTCCCCAACTATTTGTGCTAACTTCCATGGATCTTCTTTTAAATCACGGACAATTTTTTTGAAATTGTATGGCATTAATGGAACTTCTACTACTTGAAACCCCGCTTGATCCAGATCCTCTGCTACTGCCTCTACCATTCCCGTACGCGATTCGGCTGCCCATAGGCTTTGAGTTCCATCACGTAAGGTTGTATCTACGTATTGTAGTAATTCCTTTGTCATTGTTTCCTCTCCCATCCTCTTGTTATTAAACGCTTTCATTTCTTTTAAGTTACCTTATATCCCTCAAAACAGCTTATTCCCCTATCGAACGCAAATAAAATTATTCACTCTGTTTTGAATATTCCGGATTTTTCGCTTATTATTCAGGCTACTTTATAATAGATAACCTCTGAAACTAGCAAAAAATCTTCAACAACTGTTCTAAATACTAATGTTGTGAAAACTCCCCCTTCATCCAATGGAAAGCGTATACATTGTACAAATTTCTTTGGATTTAAACCTTTTAAGAAGCTAGTTTATAATCTAAAGCGGAATCAGTATTCCTATTTGCTATTCTATTGTCTTGCGTTACAAGAGTCAATATTTTATTCTTCAAAAAATTCGCTATTTTATAACAATTGCTAGTAAAGAAAAGGTTATATTTAGCTAATACTGTCGAAATTCAAGTATTTTCCCAGAATGAAAGCTTCCAAACCTTATAAAAATTTTTATTAATTTGTAAATTCGGATCAATTTAGCTGTTTGGATGATGGTACTGATTTTTTTTGCTCTCCTTTTAGCAGCGCAATGTATTGTGAAAAAGGAATTAGGACAAAACTAGATGCGAAGAAAAACAGCCGGCAGCAGACAAAGGCAAATCGAGAGACTATTTCTGAGCGGGTGGAACAGCTGATTCAGGAAGGAAAAATTGTCTTAAAGGAGAGGGGCAGGAATGACCAAGGAGGAAGTTGTCAAACTAATGGTGCTGATTGAGTCGGTTTATACCAACTGCACCTTCAAAGATGAAACGGTGCTGAATTGGTTCCAATGTTGTTCGAAAATGGATTATAAGAAAGTGATGGCGAAGCTTAAAAACCATATTCGAAAGAGTCCATTTCCACCTGCTATTGCCGATATTGCGGTGTTCTGCTTCGAGGAGAATGTTTTTCAGGAAACCTTACAAAATTGGAAGAAGGAAGGACGGGAAAGAATTGAGGGCAATCACAGCAACGCCAACCGAAATGCAATTCCCGACTGGCTCCTCGAATATTCAACAAAAAAATCTGTTTGAAGCTGAAAGCATGCTTTGCTAAAAGAGCCGGATTCCATACAACTGTTTTATCCTTTTCGTAGATGGTGGATTAGTAATCATCCAATTGGATGATTACAAAGGGATTTTTTAGATTTACCATACTAATGAGAGATTTACATTTAATGACATATATCGAAAGGAGGTCGGACGGAAGTTAGTGTCATCTTTTTAAAATAATAAGTTATGCTTTAATTCAATTAGAAGTAATTTTTAATAAGCTAATACATTCATCCTTGTATGTATTGGCTTTTTTTCTATGCAAAAAACATACTGCCATCAGTGACATTTGTTAATTGCCAAAAACACTCTTACTCTATTCAAACTTTTAGACTAACGAATATATAATTATCTCGAAATATTAAAATTTGTTTTCAATTGTATTACAGAACAGTTTGGAATGTATAAGAAAATGTGTCCTGAAACCCTTGTACTGTAGGGATTGGGGCAATTTACATTGTTTGTAACGCAAAGCACTTTCAGTACCATATATGTAATTTCAATACAATATATCCATTTTTTATAGTTGTTTTAATTTCTCATTTGACTATTATTTTCTATGTACCAAATTTATGAAACTTAAGGAAGTGCTACACATTGAAGAAAAATCTAGTAACGGCAGCTGCAACGGCAGGCCTTATATTCACTGCTTTTGGGGCCTCTGCAAGTGCTCAAGAAAATACATATACTGTTCATCCAGGAGACAGCTTATGGAAAATCTCTAAAGTAAATAATGTTTCTATTCATAATTTAAAAGATTGGAACGATCTTTCAAGTGATCGTATCTATGTGAATCAAAAACTATCGTTAACGTACACAGTGAAATCAGGAGATAGTCTATGGACTATTGCAAGATCTTATGGCACAACGGTAAGGGAACTGCAAAGCACAAATGGATTTACAACGAATTTAATTCATCCGGGTCAGCAATTGAAAATACCAACTGCAAATGTAATTAGTTCTTCATCATCAGTACCAACCACTAAAACGGATGCGTCTTCTTATGTTATCCAGAAGGGTGATACCCTTTCTACGATAGGAACCCGTTATAATCTATCAGTTTCCAAGCTTAAATCAATGAACCAATTAACTTCTAACAAAATTATTGCTGGAAAAATTCTAAAACTGAGAAGTGAGCGGGCCAATGCCTCTGCGATTAATGGGTCTGCAGCTTCAAATTCTGAAGTCAAGGCACCTGCAGCACCTGCCGAATCACAAATAGCCCCTGCCGCTTCTCAACAATCAGAGAATCAGATGGCACCTGCGGCTTCTAAATCAACAGAGAATCAGACAGCTCCTGTTGCTTCTCAACCAACAGAGAACAAGACAGCTCCTGTTGCTTCTCAACCAACAGAGAACAAGACAGCTCCTGTTGCTTCTCAACCAACAGAGAATCAGACAGCTCCTGTTGCTTCTCAACCAGAAGGAAATCAGGCTGCTTCGCCGGCTTCTCAACCAGCTGTTCAACCTGAAGCGCCTACTGCTTCACCAGCTGCCGAAAAGCCAGCAGCAATCGCAGCTTCTAATGTTCAGGCAATAATTGCTGAAGCCAAGAAATACATGGGTACACCATATCGCTGGGGAGGAAATACACCATCTGGTTTTGATTGCAGCGGCTTCGTAAAATATGTATTTGATAAATTTGGCGTTTCCCTACCTCGAACCACTTCAGAGCAATGGGGCGCTACAACACCTGTAAATTCACCAAGTATAGGTGATCTAGTCTTTTTTGAAACCTACCAACCAGGACCATCACATGTAGGAATCTATTTAGGTAATAACCAATTCATTAGTGCTACTGATTCAGGTGTGAAAATCTCTAATATGGCATCTTCTTATTGGGGTCCTAGATATTTAGGGGCAAGAAAAACCTTATAATGAATTAGAAACAAATTAGACTATTAACTTGTAACTATCAAAAAACTAATAATCAAACTGATTCACTAACAAAAAAATGGGTCTGCATTTTCTTTTTAATGTAGACCCACTTTTTCCTATCTAACAAATGGAAAGAGATTATGGTCGTGTTAAGATACTTTCCATGCAGTCAAACCACCATCACCCTACATTTCAGTATTCACTTTTTTCTTAGCGCTAATTTGTAACCAGGTCTAGCTATAGCTGCAACCAGAATGAAGCTAATTCCCATCAAAATACCATCTAAAATAAGCGCATTTGTCCAGCTTCCTGTGTGATCACGTATTGCTCCGGAAACAACTGGGGAAAGTAAAGCACCTATCTCGGAAACAAGATTCCACATACCAAAAGCAGCTCCACGATTCTCGGCTGGTGCCAGTTCTGCTGTAAGGGCATGTGAAACTGTTTGTGTTGCGAAGAAAAACAGTCCGGAAGTAAACAGTATAAGAGATACGACAATTAAATTTTTATATCCCAACAGTAGGTAGGATGCCAGCACAAAAATACAAACAGTCAAACAAATTAAAATAATTGCGAGAAAGTTTCTTCTTCCATTCGTTTTGTTAGCTACGATATCAGAAATCTTTCCGCCTAAAGGATAACCAATTAAACCCGCTATAACATTAAATGAAGCAACTAAAGCAGCAGTTGTTAATTTACCACCGTCAATGTCTTGCACAATTGATGTGGACCAATAACCGTAAAGCCAAAGATGCCAAACAATTGGAATACCAGAAAGATAGAGTAAAACAAGATTGCCATTTTTTAAAATTGGTCTAACTTCTGCTGCTTTTGTTTTATTGATAAATAATATAAACCCAACTGCAAGTCCAGTAAAAATCAACCCTACCGCAACTTCAGATAATCCAAAGTAATTAGAAAGGAAATAGATAGACAAAAGGATGATCAAAAACACAGTCGAATACTTCAAAAGGTTAATGAGTGCTTGGCCAAATGGCTCTTTCGTTGCCTTTTCTCCCGTATTTGGTTTCATGAACTTAAATAATAAGAAACCGTTACAATTGTTATCGTACCCATTAAAAGAAAAGGGGCCCTCCAAGCTTCATTTCCCCAGAAGGCTTGGGCAAAATTAATTAGATACGGGGTCCCTAATGTAGCTGCGGCCAACCCAAGTGAAAGTCCTGTAATAACAAGACCAATTCCCAGTCCTAATTTTTTTGGAGGGGTTACTTGGGCAATTAGTGATCGGTCATTCGAATAAAATACACCTTCCCCTAATCCTGTCAAAACCCGGATCGCAATAAAGAGAGTTAATCCGCTCATGACTCCAGCAAATAAAGTGGTAATACCAGCCCAAAATATACTGATTATTATAACGGTTCGATAACCAAATTTGTCTCCAAAATAGCCGCCAGGAAACTGTGTCAGCAATATCCAGCAAAGAATAAACTTCCTAATAGGCCGCAAAGCGCATAGGGGTTGGCAGCAGACTGTAGAAACGCTACTTTATTAGTAATCATCCAAGTAATAACTGGTCCTGTTAAGCTTCGATCAGCATATGAAACAAACCAACCTAGAAATAAGAAAGCCCAAATTGTGTGATAACGTTGCCAGCTTTTTTTCATAGAAACACCTCTTTTTTATTGGATTTACGAAAATTACTACCTCTATGGTTTCCCTAACCCCTCTTTTTTCAAGTGCACGCTCATCATACGATAAGACGAGATCCCCAGAAATCCTCCTATTTTATTGGAGAAAAATTGGTAGAATATAAGATTTTATTCTCTTACTTTTCGAACATCGGTAATACTAGTGGGATAAACCCTTCCACCCACTCTTGATCCTGATGCAAGTATGGCAAAGGTAGAATCAGGCGGCCGCCACATAGCCATGCTGCTCGGTATTATTGATGAAGATTGTACTCCAAACTATTATGCAGATGGTCAATCATCAGGGAGCTGGAACCCCCTTATAACATTTGGAAAAAACGAAAGTTTCTAGTGCTAAAGAAACTGCTGAGCAAAAATATGTAAAGTAAATACATTTTCGATAAACTGTGATCTTCTTGGATAATTACTTGAACATTTGGTTGGTGATCTTTACACACCAATTGGGGGCATGAAGCAAAGTGGTATTGGTAGAGAAGTAGGAGCGCACAGCTTTGAATTCTATACCTATCTACTAATTGTATTAAATTGTAAGATGTAGACTAAAAGACGAAAGTCATAGAAAGGTTACTCTAAACAAATTAGGAGACTAACCTTTTTATGACTTTTTTTATTTTAAGCTTTGTTATTTAATATTGTTGAAACCATGGAGCATCGGTACATGCGATTGGCAATTAAAATATGCCACCCAATTACGCTAGCTAGTACAGTGGATAGTATATTATTTCTATGGATGTACTTTTATTTGTTAATAAAATTAGTTAAATCCATCCCACAAAAACTTTTCCTTGCTCATCGAGTCTTTTAAGTCTGTTTGTTTTTTTATTTTTTATTATACAAAAACACTGAAATTAACAGTAAAAGGATTGCGCCCATTTTGGTTAAATCAATCGGGTGACGCTCGCCGCCAAAAAAACCAAAATGATCTATTACTACACTAAGAATAATCTGCCCTGCAATGACGGCCATGAAAGTAGCAGAGACACCGATCTTAGGAACAACAATAACCTGAATCATCACAAAAAAAGATCCCAGCAAACCGCCGATTACTTGCCACTTTGGAACTGTTGAAATGGCTGAAATATTACCGTTGCCAAAAAATATTAAAATAAGAAATAATACCATCGCTCCTACTGCAAAATTCATAAAGGAACTTTCAATAACACCGATTTTTTTACCTAAACCACCATTAATCTGACCCTGCGTTGCTAGTGCCATTCCACCGATCAGCGCCAGCAATGGAAAAATAAGCTTTACTAACATCTAAATTCTCCTTCTTTATCGATTATTCTAGAAAGATAACACTCCTTATCCTATCTGCTTTCAATATATGTCATTTAGTGTCACTCTCTCATTACTATGGTAAATCTAAATAATCCCTTTGTAATCATCCAATTGGATGATTGTAAGCTAATCCAAAGATTAAATTAACTTATCCAATAGACATTTCGTTCAGTCCCCCACTACAATTGCTTTAATTTTTTGGGGGACTAACCTCAAGAAGAGTTGTTTCATTAACGCTCTTTTCATCTGAATGAATCCTTACGGTAGTAAAATACTTTTTTAAAATAATTTGATTATTCAAATAATTATGTGCAAAACAATAGATAGACAATGTGGAATGAATCAAACGGGAGGGATGGAAACCGGGAAGATAATCTGCCTGACTACTTAAATTAACTTATTAGACAGTGACTTAGCAAATGGGACCACAGCTTGCAGCTTTTCATAAGAAACACCTGTCTCTACCCCCATTTGGGATAACATTAGCAACAGATCTTCACTAGCTAGGTTTCCTGTTGCTCCCGGAGAATAAGGACAACCTCCAAGACCTCCGATAGAGCTATCAAATTTAGCAACTCCAGCATGCATTGCAGCTAATGTATTTGCAAGCGCCATATTCCAAGTATCATGGAAATGCCCAACAAAAACTGTTTCCGGATAAAGATCACGCAACCGCGAAAAACGTTCATACACCATTTTGGGGTTGGCGTGGCCATTCGTGTCACCAATATCAATCTCATCCGCATGTAACTCGATAAATATGCGAGTGACATCGTTTACGGCATCAAAGGATACCTCTCCCTGGAACGGGCATGTAAACGCCATAGAAACATAAGCCCGAATGAATTGTCCATTTGCCTTAGCTTTAGCAAAAATTACCTCGCAATCTTTCAAGGATTCGGCGGTTGTCTTATTGATATTCTTCTTGTTAAACGTTGTACTCGCACCAACAAAGACTGCAATTTGCGGAACTTGGGCTGCAATAGCTCGTTCCACTGCCTTCAGATTCGGTGTCAAAGCAATATAAGTAATCCCCAACTCATTGCAATATGCGGATATTTCAGCTGCATCAGCCATTTGCGGCACCCATTTGGGACTAACAAAAGCGCAGGTTTCCATTCGAGAAATTCCCGTCTTTGCTAGTTTACGGATAAGTTTCTTTTTATCTTCCGTCGAAATTGGCTTGGGTTCGTTCTGCAATCCATCACGGGGTCCGACCTCGATCAATTCTATTTTTTTCGGAATATTCACATTACCACCCCATCAATTAATAGGATCTAGGTAACCATAAGACATGCTCTGCAACATAGGACAAGATCATGTTGGTAGAGATCGTGGTCGCCTTATACAAACGAGTTTCTTTAAATTTCCGCTCAACATCATATTCTTATGCAAAACCGAACCCTCCATGAGTCTGTAAAGTGACATTAGCCACTTCCCAAGATGCATCGACTTCAAGCAGTCGCCATGTTCGCTTCTTTTCCACACGGTTTACCAGTATCGAATAATGCAGCAGCACGGTTACTTGGGCTAGCTTATACGATTCTTCCAATAATTGATCAGAAGTAGCTCCTTCGATTTAATAAATCGGCTTTATCTGCCTCTTCAGCGGAAACCAGCCTTCCTGTGCACAAACATTCTTTTGCGATGTGGATTCCAACTCTTTTAGGACGAAGACGTGATCCTCCGCCGCCCGGCATAATTCCACGAGTCAATTCAGGTAGACCAAACGTAGCTTTGTTAGCTGCAATAATAAAATCACGGTTAAGAACTAGCTCAAAACCTCCAGCTAGTACATAACCATCAACTGCTGCAATTCCAGGTTGTGGAAGATCGGCAAGTGCATAAAACATTTTCTCAAAAAGTATATGTTGTTCTCTCCATTAATGTTCGGTCACCCCATTCCGCGCTTTAATATCAGCACCCGAACAAAAAGCCTTAGAAGTGGTTGAAGCTAAGATTACTACTCTTGCATCAGACTCCAAGATAGATTGAAAGGTTTGCAAAAGTTCGGTTGCCATTTCTGAATAAATCCTCCTTTCACAATTATTAAATATTTCTTATATTTCATTATAACTACCCTCTTTACAAACAAACAAAACAAATAACACATCAAATTAATGTGAAATATGCATAAATACACCCAGTTCAAGCATGCTATAATAGGGAAATCCGTAAAACTTAATTGGATCTATC
>NZ_JAEVLT010000059.1 GCF_024494385.1 Bacillus sp. EB600 | reverse complement strand
TTTTTATATTGGAATTCTCCTAACGTTATAAAATCCGTATTTTCCTGGCGATACCCTTTACAATGCAAAATAACGACTAAAGTAAAAGTGAAACATTCTGGATATCATACGGTAAAATGCTTGAAGCATTCCTTTACGATTACAAAATGAAGAAAATTAAAACCGGGGAATTAAAAGATATTCAAGAAGTAACACTGGGAGCCATCAGTGGAGATCTTAAATCATTGGAAGACTTAATGCGGGCCATTAAAAGAATTATTTAGTAAAGATTTTGTTATTCTCGATACGGAAACGACCGGCCTCTACGCTGCTGAAATAATTGAACTATCCATTTAAATAAAGTCGATTTTATTTGTACCTTGGTTAAAACCTTCATAAAAGTAATTAAGCAGGGCTTTTTAATTGAATTGAATGATAAATTACCCATTAAATTAAAATTAATTCGCTTAAAATCGCCTGTAGCCTTAGTTTTTTTAGCAATTTTATATTTCTTCTCTAAAGTATTTTTCTTTATGTGGGGATGGAATCTGTGCATACTCCATTCTTTTTTTCTTTAAAATTACCCTGACAAATAAAGATTCCGTTCTGTGTAGTCCCCCCATGATTCGTAGCGATGTTAAAAAAATTAAAAATCCCTTTTGTTAAAGAGGATAATACAATTTGCATCTATGGTTATGTGAAAAGCACAGAAAACTTTAACTGAAGAACAGCACAGTAAAGTTTGTGGAATATTACACTTAAAGTAACGGGGGCTTTAGTTCAACAAGCAGTATAAAGGATCTTCCAGTGCTGGAAGATCCTTTATACTGCTTATAAGAACGATTACATAAAACAATGTTAAGAAACTTTCTTTAATTCCTCTGTTAATCTTAGGAATTCCGGTTTATCTTTGTCTCGTAAGGACAGGTCGATTTTCTTTTGAATTTTCTCTTTTCGGAAATCCCGAAGGGCTTTGTCTAATACCATTTCAGCAAATAGAGAATCCATGACATTAACTTCAAGTTGAGGTGAATTAAGCAAATTCTTTTTCATAAGAAATCAACTCCTTGACCTTTTTTCTATTATACTAATAGTTTTCAGATTATTCAAATATTTAGAATTGGTAATTTGAGAGAACAACAAAATTAAACACACTTTATTGGGTTACGTATCATGAACCCCCAAGTAAATTCTGCTTTTTTTCTTCAAAAAATAGAAAAATAGGAGTAAAATCAAAGCAAATCACATAAAACTGATAAGGGAGGTTGGATTTAATGGAAAGTCAAGTACGTTCAGTTCCTCGTCCTCTTGTTCGAACAAATCAGTGGTTTATTGTGGTGTCTGTATTGTTCACTTGGATAACTAAGCAAGAATCGATCCTTGCAATCCCTTTATTAGCAGGTTTAATGGGCTTATTTTTCGGATTTAATCCTGTAATGCGCATCGCTAAGCTGTTTTTAAGAAAGCACCCATCACAATATATTCCTGAGGAATGGGATCAGCAGCAATTCAATCAAACGATTTCCGTCATTTGTCTCGCAGGAGGATTAATAAGTTTTCTAATGAATTGGACCATATTAGGTTATGTCTTTACCATTATGGTTGCTGCAGCTGCATTTATCGCAATTTTAGGATTTTGTGTTGGCTGCTTTATAAGATATCAATGGAAACAATACCAATACAGAAGATCTTTAAGAAAACAATAAAATAGATGGAAATGGTTGAGGGCAGGAAATAAAGTCCATTTCCTGTCCTTTTTTATAGATAGAAAGCAAATAAACAGTATGTAATTCATTATTGAAATGCTTTTAATATATAAAAATTAATTACTAACGTGTGCTAGAATGAATTTTAACTAGTCATATAATATACATTATACACGTTTATAACCCTTTTTCTTATGTTATACTCAGCATATAAGGTTGAAAATACTATTCTTTTAACCTGTTTTTTTCATACATAAACTCAGCATATAAGTTAAGGGCGTGAAGAGATTGTATCGAGATTATATTTTATATCTTCAGAAACAAGGAAAATCAAAAAATACCATCATTTCCTATTCGAATGATTTAAACAGTTTTTTCCATGAGACCAATATTAAACCGGGTGATTATGTTACGGCAGCAGACATTCGAAAGTGGATCCACTTGATGCTGAATCCGGTGGATATAAAACAACTCGCGACTTCAACGATCAATAGGCGCCTCAATTCCTTACGCAGCTTTTACGCCTGGGCCACTAAAATGAAAAAAATGCAGCATAATCCAATGCAAGAAATACAGGAATTGAAATCTGCCGATGAAGATTCTGAAAAGATCATGTGGCTAACGGAAGATGAGTTTGAAAATTTACTCCATATAATAAGGAAGAAACCCGTCAGAAGCAGGGGAGTGAATCCGGAAGAAAAGTATCGCCGTGATCGGGCCATTATTTATATACTTACTTATGCCGGCCTGCGTGTGGATGAACTTTCAAATTTAAAATTAACGGACATTGATTTAGACTTGAAGCGTATTCGAATCGTCGGAAAAGGGATGAAGGTCAGAACCGTTCCCATTTCAAATACACTACTGGCTGAAATCCGGGATTGGCTGGACTTTCGGGCAGAAATGGCGACTCAGAAACTGTATGTTGAGGATTACCCTTATGTTTTTTACAGCCAGCGATCACCAAGGTTTACGGTTCGCGGAATTCAGACGATGATCGAAAATTACAGCTTGCCAAATAAAAAACTGACTCCTCATATGTTCCGTCATACGTTTTGCAAATGGATGCTAAAAGCGACGAATAATGATATTGAAAAAGTAAGAAGACTCGCCGGCCACAGTAACATCGCGACAACAAGTAGATACTTGAAGGATTCGTATAGTGATTTGGCAGATGCAGTGGATGCATTGCCTAACTTTTAGAAATGTATAGACTATTTTTTAACACCATCGCCTTAAGGCAATGGTGTTTTCTTCAGAAGTGAGACATTCAAATCTATTTTAGGGGAACAGCGCTACAGACTGATAAAAAGTAAAGAACGCTATCTGGCATATTCCACAAACGGGCCAGTATATTGAATAAGTGGCTAGAAAAAAACTCGCTTTTTTAGTTAGCTAACACGATTCTGAAGAAGCCAAAAGAGTTGATTCATAAATGAAGTATAAAATGATAAATATTGTGTGCTATATGATTCTTTATATGGATAAATGAATAGTAAATATTAACTAAATTATGAAATTTAGACATATTTTTGTAAATCAGAATTTTATAATTATCGAGTTTCTAGTATCCTATGAATGAATATAGAAAAAAGGAGGGCAATATCAAAATGAAGAAACTCGTTTATCCATTTTTAGCTGTATCTTTAAACTTAGCACTAGTAGCTTGCTCGGAACAAACTATGAAAACAACTGTTCCCCAAGCAGAAAGGGCAACTGAGACGGAGAAAAACAAAAAAGAGGAAAATGATATGCAGACTGCCTACTGGTCTTACGAAGGAGAAACAGGTCCTGAATATTGGGGGGAGTTGGATCGCTCTTATGCATCCTGTGTACGTGGAAGTGAACAATCACCAATTAATATCGAGTACTCTCAGGTGGAAACGAATGAAAAAATTGAAAACGTTAATATTCAATATAAGCCGACACCTTTTTCATTAATACATAACGGTCATACAGTACAAGCTAACACCATATCACAAAGCAATAAAATAATCATTGAAGGAGAAGATTATAAACTTACTCAATTTCATTTCCATACGCCAAGCGAGCATCAATTTAACGGTCAACAAAATGATATGGAACTTCATCTTGTACATCAAAATAAGAACGGTCAGATTGCCGTCCTTGGTGTAATGATACAAGAAGGAAAAGAGAATGAAAAATTGACGTCTGTTTGGGATGTATTACCAGAAGAGAAAACAGAAAAAGATATTTCTATAAAAGAACCAATTGATTTACAAGCTATACTTCCTCCAGATCAAACATCTTTTTCTTATAATGGTTCATTAACGACGCCTCCTTGTACGGAAGAAGTAAAATGGATTGTTTTTGAAAAGCCAATTGAAATGTCGAAAGAACAAGTTCAAGCATTTCAGCAAATCTTTCCAGATAATCATCGTCCTGTTCAACCTCTAGATGAACGAGAAATTATCAAGAACTAGGTTTAGAAAGTCTATTTATTATGATATATCAATAGTCTAAAATACAGATTGTATAAGCAGAGTTTTCAAGAATAAGAGATTTTCGATAAATAAAAACAATATAGTTACAAGGTTACCGTTCAGGTCAACCTATTGGGATTTTATTTAGACATGTTGTTCCATTAAAGGGCGTGTTTATGGAGTACGAAAAAAGCCCGATTTCTCAATTTTAGTGCTGAGGAATTGGGCTATTTAATATTGGAATTTCCTTAACGTTGTAAATCGGTTTCCTAACGCTACCCCTTATAAGTTGGTGTATGAAAAGGAATTTGTTTTGCATATAGAGAAATAGTTAAAGATAGCCAATAAAAGGGGGAATTGAATATGAATAAGACAGAGTTAGTAAATGCTGTTGCAACACAAGCAGAACTAACAAAGAAAGATGCCTCAGCAGCTGTGGATGCATAAAAATTCAGTTAATTGGGTTTGGAACATTTGAAGTACGTGAACGTGCAGCTCGAACCGGTCGTAACCCACAAACTGGTGAGGAAATTCAGATCCAAGCTTCTAAAATTCCATCTTTTAAAGCAGGCAAGGAATTAAAGGAAGCTGTTAAATAATAGTTTGGATATCTATAAACGGCCCTAGGGAACATTCCTTAGGGTCTTTTATTATAGGCCAAGTAGGAAGGTTATCAACCCTATTCTGAACAAGTCTGTTTGATCAAACATATACATTGATTTTACTATATTTCTACTTGTTCTGGCAGGGTGTACTCTCCTTGAACACAAAATGATTCTTCAAAGTACTTACAGCGTGGGAGGAATACGATGAATATTTCTTGGCAGGGAATCAAGTAGATAATGTAGAAGTTCTTACACGTACCACTGAAGAAGATACAGAAAAGTAAATTTTTACCAGACGTGTTATTGATACTGTTAAAGAATAGAAGTTTTTGTGGATTTTTTTATAAATCCGTAGATTAATCAGATTACAAAAGATTAATGGAAAACTGGTTTGTGGGATTCAAGGTAATTAATAACTGAACGGAGGGGGAATATGCTTTCATCGGATGAAATCGAAAGAGAATTTAGACTTGAAGTGAAATCTAAGAAACTAGCAGCTACAGGGGTGCATCACAAGAACAGGGAAGCGTGGCTATACAGGAACCATTATTTTTCCTTCTTCATTACTTAGGGGGAAAGAAAAACGTGATTACACAAAACCCGGAAAGGTGCGACAATACAATATGTTTACATCATTAACTGATTACGAAACTTTAAAATCTTATTCACTCGAAAGACAAAAAGATATTCTTATAAAATGGAGAGAGCAATTTACTTCAAAAGATATTATTGAAGCTTTAGGCATCCATCGTCCTTCTTATTATGAACTTCTTTATAAGCATGGAATTTTAGAAAGACCGAGCTCTTCAAAAGAGCATAAGGATGGACCGAAAAGAGATAAGCTCGAAGCAAAGCCCGAAGATATAATAAACTTCCAGGACTTAAAATTGCTGCCGAAAGAAAAGCAACTTCAAATATTAGATGATTACAATGAATGTTTTAATATGCCTTCGGTTGCTAAGATTTGGGGGAAAGATGTTAAAAGCGTTTATAGTCTCCGATACACATTGAAAAAGAGCCTGGAAAAGGTAAAGAAAAAGGAAGCAAAAGTGAAAGAAAATGTTGATGAGCATAACCAAATGGATTTGAATACAGATATCGAGCCGAAAAAAGAAGAACTTTCGGGAGAAAATGAGACATTGACATTTGTAGAAACAGAGGAGGAATTAACCGATACTCAAAAAGAATTAGAAAAATTAAAGTTAATAGTAGAGCAGCAAGCTCAATTATTACAGAGTTATATAGAATCTCAGAAAACTGCTGAATATGTAGCTACAGCTGTTGAGCCCGTTCAGGAATCTGTTCCTGCCTTTACCATGAAAGTTGAAAAAGAGAATGAAGGGTTTATTCTCCATCAAGATCTCAAACGATTTATTACCGTTTTAGAGAAAAATCCTGATATGTTCAAAGTAGAAGTCCAGATTACAAGAATAGAGGAAATATAAAATGGAAAGAAAAGAGGAAAAAAGGACAGGTCATTCCTTTTAAAAGGGGGATTTTGAATGGATATTTTACTCCTCGGAGCCTGGATGCAATATCTCTTGTTGACTATGGGTGGATGTTTAATTCTCTCCTTCTTATTGTTATTTATATCCAATAAGTATATAAAGAAATTAGATCAAATGGAACAAAATGATTAATTAAATGGAAACAAACAAGTTAAACAAAAAGATTTTTCAAACAGGTTCGGTTCTTTAGCTAACAGGGAGTTAATTAAAAAGGGATCAGGAGACCATCTGTGTTTGATCATTCAAATAATAAAGGAGAGAGCACATATTATACATGACTAATATGTGCTCTCCTTTTATTCCATTAAATGGCCATATTCTTGAATAACCAAGTTGTTTACTAAACATTAAGCTAAAGCCGATGAAATGGTTAAAGAAGGAAAAAACAGCTAGCACATCTTAATGGATGTGCTTTCTTTGATTTCTACTAATACAGTTTTTTTTGCGAGAGAAAGTTAGAAAAATGAAATCTCCGAATATATTGGTGATATAGCTCCAAAAACAAATCATTCATCATTCGGGAGGAAGAGTATATGAGTAAGTTAATATCCGTGGTGGCTGTCTTAGGAATTGCGTTTGCGATATACCACTGGGCATTTGGGAGTAAGATACCTGCAGGAATGGATAAGGATTTCTATAACCACGCTGTACAAGCTGAGCTGGATATTCAGAAGATACGAACTGGTAGCGACCTAAATGGCTATGACAATAATAGTGAAGCAGTTTCATGGCTGCTAGAAGGAGTAAATACTGCTACGCTCACACCTCAGGAGAAAGATATGTATACCTTGCTATCTCGGCAACTACTAGATGCTACAGTAGCATCTAGTAGTAGTGATGTAAAAAGTGGTGAGGACTATAACAGTATTGAAAAGCAAGTAACACAAACACTGGATATGAAGTAATAGTAGCCCGTATATTAGAAGTTGGATTTATTCGAGGTTAGAAAAAGGTTCGGTGAAAAGCATACAAATAAAAATAAGATGCTGAACAAGACGATGGTTCAGCTTTTTTTAAACGTTCTTGTTCAAACAGGATAGTTTTCCACGACTGCCTGCAACAACCGAATTTATCTTTCCTTAAACCTGGTACGATCACGTCCATATATTGATAGTTAATGAAGCTTTTAAAATTGTAGATGAATATATTCACTATAATCAGAATCGATTCCAAGAAAAATTTAACGGCCTTTCCCCGATTGAATATCGAGAAAAGGCCGCAGCTTAGTGTACTCTTTTTTTTATTGTCTACTTGACAGGATTATGTGCAAATCTCCACTCATTTTATTTTGTTAATTCGTTTTTGCAGAAGCTGATGTTACAGTGGTTGTTTTTGATTTTTTAGGTCCTAAATACTCATAATCATTTGGATTAATCGGTGTAAAACCGTTTGGTTTATAGAATCGCAATAAATCCTTACTTACAACATCATCAGACATTTGAAGCTCAGATCTCACTTTACTGTCAATGACTTTACATACGTTTTTATCCGCTAAGACTTGTCCAGTTGCTGTTGAATAACATTTACCACTAAGTTCATCAACATCTGGTGATACAAAATCACCGTTTCTAAATAAAGCCCAATTACGATTCTGTGGTGATAATAAATCAGAACCAAATTCAATGTAATCTTTTGTATCTATTCCTAGTAAATGAAGCAATGTCGGACGAACATCCACTTCACCGCCAAATTGATGCTGTACGCTACCCTGTACACCTGGAACATGAATAAACAATGGGGTCTCTTGCAACTCGGCATTAATTGTTGGTGTAATTTTATCTACACCTAACACTTTTGCCATTGCCTTATTATGGTTTTGAGAGAGTCCATAGTGATCTCCATATAAAACAATAACAGACTTATCATATAAACCATCTGCTTTTAAAGCGTCAAAAAACTGTTTGAGTGCTTCATCCATGTAATGTGCAGATTGGAAATAGTCATTTACAACGGTATCGCCAAAATTACCAGCAGGGAAATTTGTATCTTCTGGATCCATTTCAAATGGGAAATGATTCGATAAAGTGATAAATTTTGTATAGAAAGGCTGCTTTAAACTCTCGAGCATTGGCATGGATTCTTGGAAATACGGGATATCCTTCATCCCATAGTTTTTAACATTGCCAGCACTCATGTCATAATAGGCTGCATCAAAGAATTGATCGTATCCTAAAGCTTTATACATGACATTCCGGTTCCAGAATGTTTTATAGTTGCCATGGAAAACCGCAGAATTATAACCATAGCCTTTTAAAATAGCAGGGGTAGCTTGATACGTATTCTGAGCTTTGTTAATAAAAACAGCACCTTGATTCAATGGATATAAGGAGTTTTCCATTAAAAATTCAGCATCAGAAGTTTTTCCCTGCCCAGTTTGATGGTAAAAGTTATCAAAATAGAATGTGTTATTATCGTGTGCCAAGGAATTTAAAAATGGTGTAACCTCTTGTCCATTTAACTTGTAATCGATCATAAAGTTTTGGAAAGATTCAAGGGAAACGAAAATAACATTCATGCCTTTTGCTTTACCAAAGTAAGCAGGATTTGGCGGTGTATAGTTCGCTTTATGATAATTCTCCACATTTGTAATATCACTGCTATTAGCTAACGCACGATCACTGGATGTCCTGATGTTTTGAATGATATCGTAAATGGTAAAGTTATAGGTACCTAGATATTTTACTAAATAATTTCTGTCAAATGTACGGGTTAATAGATCCGAACGATCTTTTTCCGCTAAACCAAGATTAAATAAGAAGATGGCAACAGATAATAAAAGTGAAAACTGGAAGTACCTTCTTTTGGTAACTTTAACCTTTTTAAATAGTCTTATAGCAAGGAAGATTAATAGAATGGTGTCTATGAAATAAAAAATATCAAAAGGTGACATTAGCGAGTTAGCACTAGCCCCAAGTTCACCTGCATTTGATCCTGCCTGTGTTAAGACGGGCATCGTTATAAAATCGTTAAAGAATCGGTAATAGACGATATTAGCATACAACCAAAACGATAATAAAAAATTTATGATAATCATAAATAATTTCGTTCTCTTTTTAGATAGCAAAGCCAGTCCTAAAAAGAACAAAGCTGAACTAGCAGGATTAATCGCTAATAAGAATTTCTGAATATTATTATCGATGCCCAGCTTGAACTCAATTCGATAAGCCACATATGTTTTGATCCAAAAAAGAATAACAGCAATCCCAAAAAAAGTAAGGTTCGTATTCTTGAGCCGTTCCAATATTTTTAATTTTCCCATATTTGCACTCCTTAGCTTTAAAATGGTTTACTCTTGATAAGAACGTGGGTTTTTTCCATTTTTATCATACAGAGTTCCCTTCAACATAAGTCCATTTCTAAATATGCCTTCAAAGGCGATTTTTCCGGTCTGGCTATCGTAAAGTTTCCCCTTCTCAGGTAAGCCATTAGCATCGACGGTACCTTCAAAAACTAATTTACCGTTCTTATATTGCTTTACTTCTTTCTGGCAGCCTGTTAATGCCAGAATACTTATGATTGCAATAATGATCGCTTTTTTCATCAAGTATCATTACCCTCTTTCATCCATATTTTAAAGAATTTCTGTTTAAAGGGTAACTAAGCGCCGTTAACCACTATTCCTGCACCTGAATTAAATTACAAATAAAATAGATAAATTTTTAGTTTTTGTTATCAAATAACCTCATATAAAAATAGATAAAGAACAATTCCATTCGTTTTCCGAAATAGGTTATTATTACAAAGCCACATTATAAACTAGAAGTACAATTTTTATTAACACGCTTGGATCTAGTCCATTACTAGTTCAAATTACACACTTATTCTTTTGTCGAAGTTTTCTACAGGTCGAAGCATTTCTAATTTAGTTTTAACTTCTGATAAAGCCATTAATAATAATATACTAAAAGAAGCTTAAAAAAAACTTAATTGAGAATAAAGATGACCAAAAGAACACTTGTTTTTTAGCTGGATTTTTAAGATAATGATGCATCAAAACCACTAGTAGTTTGTGGAATCCGGATGATACCAAAAGAAGAAAGTCTTGATTTACAAAAAGTTTTTGATTCAAAGGATGCCTATGCCATTTCATTAAGAATGAAGATTTTACTTTCTATACCAGCTTTTTTTATAGCTGGTTTAGTTATAAGCATTTTTATGTCTTATATAAATAGTATTTCTTAAGAAAGGGGACTAAATTGCAAAATACCAAATCTTTCTTTTTTGATTATCATTTTACATTTGTGTTTGAATATTAAATATGTTTAATGGCAACTATTGGCCGATGTTCCCATTACTTTTTGTTAAATTGTTTGGGATTTTCATTATTTTCTATTTTCGTGTAAATCCCCAATTATAATATACATATTGCTTCGCCATACCACGCCACAATTGAAATGACATGAATGGCTGCCAATAAATCCTTTTTCATAGAGTTGAGTAAATAAATCATTTGGACATTCAATACTCCATTTTTTTTTAATATTTTTGTTACGGTAACCAATTAAAAAGGCCAAGAAAGTAGTTTTAGTGCAGGTCTTCAAAAAAATTTATCCTCTTTCAAAAACCACAAAATTAACTCCCATTACAATCCATGAATTAGACCACCGCAGCAAATGTAGAAAAGTTTTTAGCAAAATTTTATTGTCCTAGTGTGGATAGCTCTTAAGATTTGTTAAAAAATGATAGAGCAGTACTAAGCTACCTTTCTATAGGGAAAAGATGCTTTTTTATTAGCTATTTTATTTTTATCTTAAGGTTTCTTTAAGGTAGCTACTATATCCTTTTTTATGTGCTTTTTTTTACATGTTTAATCTCCTTTATTAGATAGCATCCGTGATTCTTACTTAAAAAGAGGAGGGGAAAGAATGAATAAAAGAATTGATTGGTTGGATATCGGCAAGGGCTTGGGAATCCTCCTGGTCATGTTGGGCCATACAGATATTCCAGCCCCGATTAAAACGTATATCTATACCTTTCATATGCCATTATTTTTTTTTCTGTCGGGGTACTTATTTAAATCAGATAAATTTTCAAATCTTAGAGCCTTTATTTCTAGAAGGATGAAAACATTGATTTTCCCTTATTTGTGTTTTTCGTTTATTGCATATATTTGGTTTGTGATCTTGTTTAACTTTGGACAAGTTGATTATAACCATAATCTTTTGATGCCATTTATAGGTTCTTTTATTGCGATAAGAAAATCGTCTTGGACTGTTCAGAGCGGCCCCTTATGGTTTGTGAATTGTTTACTTTGTACGGAATTGTTATTTTACTTAATTTCAAAACTTGGGCGCACAAAAAAAAGGATCGGTATTGTTCTCATTTTCGTCTCGGCTCTTGGTTGTATTTATAACAAGTGTATAGGAAAACCGCTCCCTTGGAGTATAGATGTTACCATGATCAGCGTTGGGTTTTACGGAGTAGGTTATCTGTATAAAGAATACAAAATGAAGCTCGAGCAGTTTATTAATTTCAAACTTTTTCTGCTTTTCATGGCTATTAATATTGTCACAGGATATCTAAATTTTGTTCATTCCGGTGAAAGAGTAGATCTTTACAATAGTAATATAGGGAACGTATTCCTGTTTTACATTTCCGCATTATCTGGAATCGGTGCATTCGTCATTCTTATTAAACGAATGAAAACAAACAGTATCCTGCTATTTTTAGGAGACAATTCTCTTATTTATTTAGCTTTTCATCAAAAAATTGTTTTCAGTGTATTCGATCTTGTTATTCAAAATACGGGATTAGATTCTGAAAAACTGCTGGAAATCCCAGTGATAAATGGACTTATCTATACCCTTATGGCATCCATTCTTATCGTGCCTATGGTTTATTTCATCAATCATTATTTTCCTTTTATACTTGGCAAAACAAAGAAACGAGGAGGCAGTAGGCATATTGAGAGCTATGCTTCCTAATTCTCTTTCTCTGAAGGAGGTTTGGAACATATTATGCTTCTTTATTGTAGGGGAATAATCCTGATCTAAAGTGCTTACCCGCGCGTCTCCAACAAGTTCACCTATACTTAATAACTCCCGTCTAAAAGATATATAACTTCCTGTACATTTATTATAGATTAACTTTTAGATAGGAAACAGGAAATAAAAGAAAGAAAAAACACGGTTTTTTTGCAGGGTCCAAAACTTACAACTTTTAGACAAAATTAAACGAGCGTTTTTTAGACTGAATTTTTCTGGAAACTACGCGGATTCTTTCCTGGGTCCTATTGGTTAGTGGAGGTGTCCGAAAAAGGGTGTACGTCAGGAAAATGCGAAGTTGCAACGCTTTGCCTAATTGGACAAATTTTTTTCTACAAAAACTCTAATCCAACTCTAATTCAACTCTAATCATACAAAAATACCATACTTGTATAATAATACTTATAAGTACTTTATTTTCCTTTGTCAAAAAGTTAGTAGGAGAAAGCCGACTTAAAAAGGGAGAGTTAACAATGTACATCGATAGTATTTGTATCGATAGTATTTGTCCTAAATGTGGAGAAATTAGTCACGTTAAGTATAAAGGCGAAGAAATGATTGTGGTTACATGTAAGAACCACCATATGTACGATCATATTGTTATCCCTCTTTCTGGTAATGGAAGAATGAAAGATGACAAACGTATAAAATTAGAAGAAATGATTACTGAGAAAAAATTCCACCGTATGAGTAATAAAACAGTCATCTGTCTACTCATATTTAAAAATGGTTACGAAGTAGAGGGGCGTGCAACCGTCCGAGATGCAGCTGATTTCCATTTAGTGATCGGGAAAGATATAGCATATGAACATGCACTAAAAAGGGCCATGGTCGCATTAAGTTCACTTCTTTTATTAAATATATTAAGAAAATTATCAAAAAAATAGTTTAGGAGGGGTACCCCTGTAACCGCCAAGTAGAAATGAACACTTTCTTACCCAAAAATGCTGTATAAGGCAGCTTGTCTAAGCTTCACCGTCGTTTCATACACCACCCCTAGAATATCAAAGACGGTCATCTTCTTATACCGATGGCACTTACGACCGTTCTTTTTGAGCAGCCGATAAATGCGATGCAGATTTTCAAAAGTTCTTTTGTGCCAATTGCTATCGCTTGAAACAGTAACGGAAAGGTAATCTTTAATCATATAAATCGCTTTGTATTCACTCAGATCCTGCTTTTTCTTTTCAAGCAGAAGCCGTCGTATTGAAACATCGTAGAAGAACAGAGGAGAATGCCAATGAGTTGTCCATATAAATGGCACTCTAGGCGCTCTCTTTTCATATTTTTACATTCATCAATTTCAAAGAAGGACTTCCACGTTTTAAACAAAATCTCAATCTGCCAACGAAGTGAGTACAATGAATGCACGTAATTCGTCGGTATTTCTTCTAGCAATATACATTCATGCCCATTAAACGTTTACTGTTATCCTTCATGACAATATCTTTCTTCTTTTCACGTATCGCTTGGTTTTTCAGGCGTGTTTGCGTTTAATCGTCGGTTAAACGATGGATAACGACACGTGCCGGAAGCTTCTGATTTTGGCCAATGTATGCCTTAGGGATTTCCATCGTTTCACCAGGGGCTAGACCAGACATAATTTTTGTCATATCAAGCTGGATGTATTCTGTTTGCTTTTTTAACGTGCCATTTTTGAAGTATTCTGGCTCAGGGTTACTGATATAAATGCGTGTATTCAGCTTCAACCGCGAGATATAGTAAGCCTCTTTATCATGAATGACTTGTAAGTCTCCTAAATCGAAGTAACCAAGATCACGCAAACATAAATCGCCCTCCTTTACGGTCTCAAGACAGATTGTACCGTATGTTTTATCATTGTTCTTTCCCGGTCCTAGCTGCATGTTTAAAAATTGGCCACTTAGTAAATCGTATTCAAATTGGATTTTCACGCCTGCCGTATTACTACTCCCACCAGAGCCTTGATAATCAGTGGCGAAGGAGTCAGGTAGTTGAAACACAGTCGCATCTAAAATCCGAATACGTTCGAAAGATGAAATCATGTGTGAAGATAGCGATTGTGTCGCACAGAGTTTTTGTGTTAGGAGTGAAGTAAAGACTTCTCGGAGGAATGCGACAGCTGTTGGATTAAAGCGTTGATTGAGTCTCTCTTGGCTCATTAGTACACCCGTCGAAGCCTCTAACCGACTACATAGTTGCGTAAGCGATGTACTAGCGACTTCTTGGCTGAGCCAAACGCAAAGGGCGATGAGTTCATTTGCTTGATACTTACTAGATCGCTGCACAAAACCAACTTGTTTGGCGGTTTCTTGTAGGACTATTGGAGATAGAAATTATTGTAATTCTTGTGCGAAAAGTGTCAGTTCACTGGAGATGATAGGATTCATAAAAAAAACCATCCTTTCTCGTAAACTTCTTACGATAAGCATAGATTTTTTTCATTTTTGGGGGTATTGTTTTAACTTAGCTTGATGGGCATGTGACGCTACCCCTTTAATAAAAAAACAAATAAAAAAGTAACATCTTCTGAATTCTTAGAAAAGCCCTTACACCTTTTGAATTTAATCATATTTTGTATAAGAAGATGTAAAGGAGGTTTGTATTATGGATGGTGCAGGAGCTGGCGGAGGATTTGCTTTAGTGGTTGTATTGTTTATCCTTCTTATTATTATAGGAGCGTCCTTTATGGGCGGAGGATATGGCGGGGGATTTTATTAAGAAGTTAAAATTCTAATTGAAAGGGGGAATACCCATGTACGGAGGATTTGGCGGACTTGGTGGAGGCGGCTGCGGTGGATTTGGGTACGGTGGTGGAGGATTTGGCTTCGGCGGCGGTTTTGCTTTAATTGTAGTATTGTTCATTTTATTAATCATCATTGGAGCAACTTGCTTTTATTAATTAAGACTAAAAAAACCCTATATGGGTTTTTTTTAGTCTTTGTGCTGTAGTGCATCGAACGCAAATAAAGCAACTAAGGAGGTAATGTTTGGTATATGGCTGATGGCTAACGGCTAATAATCAGCTTATGCATCAATTGATATAAAAAACCGAAAGATTAAGCCCTTATTTTTAAATATATTTTTATAAAATAGAACAGCAAATTAATAACGAAAAAAGACACCAAACTTATTAGGTTTGAACTAAACACCATTAGTATTCCAATGAATTTTTATCTCAATCAATCATTTAAGCTACTTTCTAAATGTTTGTTAATGTAAACCTTAACAAAATCATCGCGAGCTTCTTTATTTTCAATTGGCTTTCTAACAAGACGTTTAATTAATCGTTTTTCTTCTGGTTTCTGCTGCTAATGTACATCAAAAAAGTTTTTTTGATCTGTAAAAAATTAATGTTTATTGTCAATCACTGGCTACATATAGTCAAAGTGAAAAGGGCCATTCTATCAACCTTGTTATGGAAGATATTGTATATATGGTCAGTTTAGTTGAATAAAATTTTTTAAAAGTCGATTTTCAAACTTGGAAGTCGGCTTTTTGATGCTAAACAAATAGTGTCAGAACTTATAGAGTATTGATATCGAAAAAAATGCGTCCTTGTTAATTTTGGGATCTTAAATCCTCTCATTTTGCTAATGTAAACCAACTTCATCTGGAGTATAGCAATGATTCCTGAAAGCTTATCTTATATAGGGTTGTTAGTCTGCCTATTTTAAAGTGAATAAGCTCCCTAATTGGTAATAAACATAGTATGTTAAAGATTATGAAGTAAAAAAAAGAGGGTGAAAACAATGACATTAGACTATCGTGTTATGGGCTTCCCTGGAATGGGCATGGGTGGCTTCCCTGGAATGGGCATGGGTGGCTTCCCTGGAATGGGCATGGGTGGCTTCCCTGGAATGGGCATGGGTGGCTTCCCTGGAATGGGCATGGGTGGCTTCCCTGGAATGGGCATGGGCGGTTTTCCTGGAATGGGCATGGGCGGTTTCCCTGGAATGGGTATGGGCGGTTTCCCTGGAATGGGCATGGGTGGTTTCTACTAACGGGTTTACTGGTTTACTTACAAGGTGCAAGCTGGTAAAACACAAGATAAATCACATCTTATATCACGGAATAGTAACAAAAAAATTCACGGTATAATTCACATAAAATGTGGCTCGGAGTTTTCTCTAAGCCATGTTTCCATGTTTCCTTTTAGATTGATGTTAGGACCCTTATTAGGGATTAACTTTTTAGGTCTTTAAAAAATATCATTCCAAGGTTTTCGATCATAAAAAACTCGGGATATCTGTCTAAAGTATCGGGAAAGCATCGTGGACAGTATTTTGGATTAAAATGAAAAAAACGTTTGGTAATGATGAAAGTTGACTTTTACAAAAATACCTTCTACAAGAAATACATTGTTCCATACTTTTCAATTCCCGCAACTCCTCGTATACTTTTTTTCCTCTTAGAAGTTATCCATTTGGGACATAACCGCTCTGTAGAAGAAGTGGTCAATGCTGCAATTCAAGAAGATGTACAAGGAATTGCCATGAGTTCTTATCAGGGAGGTCATGTGGAATATTTAAATCGATCCGCAGACATTACTTCATCGAGAAGAGACGTCCAACCGATTTGTCCTGTCGAGGATGCCAAAAAGGCAGCTCAAACGGGCGTGGATGGACTTATTCTTGTATGTGCCGGTGCAGGAGGTGCCACTCCCTCTTCGTATTCCTGAATTAACTGTGATTGGATGGTTAGCCCCTAATTTCATCCCAAACGTCCCGCTGATTTTCCGCTAAAATGAAATGATGTACCTGATTAAAATTTCGGTTACTAGTTTGTAGATACAATTATTTGAATGTAAATTTCACTTGGATTCCTTCAGCAATGGTAATTAATTTAGCAATGGATCCCCAGTTTTTCTCATGTAAGCCGGCAATATCTTGTTCAAGCTGCTTTGGTGTTAGATGATCACATTCCCGAATCATATGATTAATCATGCCCTGTAACCCTAGTTCGCGGCCATCATCAGGGGAAAAGATTTTGGCAATCCCGTATTCATGCAATTCTCTGATTTCTGAAGGGACCACCCCGCCCCCGCCAGCAAAAATCTTAATGTGGCCCGCTCCTTGTTGTTGAAGCAAATCATACATATACTTTCCACGGTCCGTATGGAAAAGCTGGATCTTATGGAGGTCTGCCTTAATAG
>NZ_JAEVLT010000058.1 GCF_024494385.1 Bacillus sp. EB600 | reverse complement strand
TCTTATTAAAGCAACTTTCATAGTATATGCCCAACTGAACATTTCGTCAACCTTTTTTTAAAGGATGAATGTTGTTCAGCGACAAGAACTATCTTACCATACCGATTCGTTAATGTCAACTTCTCCGAAATAATTTCGGATTAAAAAATCCGTTTACAAGAAACTGCTAACGAAACCAGCTCAATTAGCCTAACACCAATAGTGTAAACATACAAGTAGAAAGCTTTCCCAATTTCATGATTAGGAAAGCTCATCATCTTAGATTCCATAAGGTAAACCCGAATGAAAATTGTCTACTTTTAGGATCGCAACACACAGGCACCGGAACTATGTTTTTGATTAATCATTTGTTTTTACGCGCCTCTTCCACTAAGGGAAATTAACTCATTCTTCGCTAAAAAGGATCTTTCTTTTATTTAGGTATTGACTGAATGAATATAAGCACCCGTTAATAAGGAGGTTTTACTTTTTCAAGTTGCCCATTAATTCGACTAACTTATTTTTAATAAAAGGTTCAATTTCTTCAGGTAATTGATTTAATCTAAAAAATTTGGCTTCTATTTTTTTGTTGCGATTATCAGTAATTTCTCCTTCGTACTCGGTACATAAATAACCAATTGCAACAGGATGATATTCAGCGCCACTTTCCTCGACCCGATTTATTAATTCCTTGCCCGAATATACACCAAATAATTTCACCTTTATTATCTTAATGCCTATATCTTCTAAGACAATTCGTATAATACACTCTTCAACTGACTCATTTAGCTGTAAAGTTCCACCTGGAATAGTCCAAGTTCCTCCTACATTTCGAATCAGTAAAACTTCACCTTCATTATTAATGATTGCCACGCTTGGTCGAACAATTATTAGTGGAGAATTCCCAATCATTTCTCTTATATCTTCACAATAACCCATCAATACTTCCTCCCTATGATAACGTTCTTAAAGCAAATACTGCCTCTTAATTGGAAAATAAATAGTAAAGGAGTAACCTACTCCTTTTTAGATGGCATTTGTCAGCCACCTTCTATGCAAGTTGCGTTGGAGCTTCCTACTATTTTATTTAATTCAGTTAATAATACTTGAAGAATCTTGTCGTTTGCTAATACTTGTAATCTCTTTTCTGTAATTGGAATATTGTATTTTTGAAAAACCTCTAGTGTTTCTTCCCATACTTCGCTTATAGCCTTTGAAGTCATATTTGATTGGATTACCATAAAAACAACCTCCCTCTATGGATATTTCTCCAACCTTATTCAATTAACCTGCCATCTAACTGATTAAAGACGAAGAAAAATGGACTATTGAAGCAGTCCATCGTTGTTCGATTCTTGCTCCCTCTAATGGAATAAGATAGAGCTTCTATTGGCTGGTTATCTGAAGCTTTACTCCTCATTGAAGTAAAGCCAGATAGTTCAACAAGATTTTATTTAGTATAATTATTAATACGCTAATAGAAATAGAGGGATTATTATGCACATTTGGAAGTCATTTTCAACATCACCGCCACCACCGCTTACTCCAGCTGCCCCGTCAGCACTGAATAAACTTTTATTAAAAACAGAGTAAGGATCTGCGAAATATAAGCTGTTTCGCAGATTCGAAGGAGTAGACGATGAAATCTAAAATTCAATTCCTATTATCAATGATTATCTTTGGTACGATTGGCGTATTTGTAAGATACATTGATTTATCTTCGAGTGAAATAGCTTTATTACGTGGTTTAATTGGCAGTTTATTTTTACTAACAGTCATGTTCCTGATGAAGAAAAAAATTTCATGGGCACTGGTTAAAGGAAATGCTTTCGTTTTATTACTTTCGAGTATTGCATTGGGTGGAAATTGGATTTTCCTTTTCCAAGCATACAAGCATACGACCCTTTCAAATGCAGTGCTAAGTTATTATTTTGCACCTGTGTTTGTCCTGATTCTTTCGCCACTTGTACTTAAGGAAAAATTATCACTAAAGAAAATAGCCTGCATCGGCGCAGCCATGCTAGGTATGTTGTTCATTGTTGGTAATAGTGGTGTAAGTACATCTGGATTCGATCATTTACTTGGCATTGGCTATGGATTAATGGCTGCTGCATTATACGCTTTATTAATGCTATTAAATAAGTTTATCAAGAACATGGATGGTCTTGTAACTACATTCATTCAGCTCGGAACAGCGTCATTGCTTCTCATACCATATGTATCCTTTACTGAAGGATTCGGTATTTTGGAAGTATCCAGTTCTTCCATTCCATTTATATTCATCTTAGGGATTGTACACACAGGTATTGGATTCTTATTGTTCTTCTCAGGTATGCAGAAAATAAAAGGGCAGAGCATCGCTGCATTAAGTTATGCAGACCCAATCACATCATTAGTAATTTCTGCTGTTATTTTGCAAGAACAAATGACATTTGTTCAACTGCTTGGTGGTGCATTGCTTTTAGGCTCAACATTTGTTAGCGAAAATAAATCAATCAAATTCTCAAAACGATTAATGAAAACACCAGCTAAATAACGTAAAAAACAGTGGGAAGCAATGTTTCCTGCTGTTTTTTATTTTAAAGTGTTTTTTGAACTATGTTCTACAATAATGAGAAGTTAACTGTTTTCAATAACCGTCATCGCTTTATCAATACGGACAGGTCACCTTCAAAAACTTTTTCTTCTTTATTATTGAAGGTAGTCAACTAGTGTTCATGAAACATTTCTAACTACTTTTTGGTTAATAGCAAAGTTAATTTCTTCAGCCGAGCGGGGGTCTGACCTCATAGCCTGTGGCTTGCGCCCAGACTTTACTAGCAATTCATAGTATGCAGAAAAAAATACAGTTCTCACGGCCCCTGACTGGGACCTTTTTTTGTTCATTGGGTGTCATTTTAAGAATGAAGTTCTGACGGAAAACCCCTAAAAAAGGATGCAAGAACCGTCCCCATGAACACATGAACATGACCCCATGCCTTAAATTCACACCTTATTTGGCTAAAAGTTAAAAAATTGCCCCCAAAAGTGATTTTTGGCGGCCATTTTGAACAAAAAGTTCATTTTTTGACCCCAAAATTCACTTTTGTTGATTCGCTATGAATGATCTTTCTTAGTATGGTAGTACACGGGGACGGTTCTTGCGCCCTAAAATGGTACATAAGAACCGTCCCCGTGGACCCCCGTGGACAGAAGGTATTATTGAGAGAGTGGTGCTAGATGATGAATTTAGAGGCTGGCAAGATTGATGGATTTGAGGATTTTTCCCAATTTAAGCTGTTAAAGGAGTTTAACCGACATATGGAGATGTGGCTGCTCGAATATCGGGATGCGTTTTCGAAAGGCGAGATTGTTGCGTTAAAACGGCTGGTTCGTTTTTCTGCTAAAATCCCAGGAGTTTGTAATGCGAAGATTGGAACGATGCTGAAGGCCATTCATGAGGAGTATAACGGGAACGGCGTTTCTCGCTCGACCTTTAAACGGATGATTCTAAAGGCTAAAGAATTAGGAATAATGACCGTCTATGAAACAGGAAGAAAAAATGGTTCACAAACCGCAAACCTCTATGTTTTCAACCGTTTCCTAACAAATGAACCACCCAAAACGGAAGAAATGGCCCACCCTAAAGAAACTAGTAATCTTTCTGAAACTAAAAATCAAGAGATTAAAAAACGTAAAGAAGACCCGTTAAAACTGGATCACACGTTTACAAGTGATAGAGTGCCAAAGCCTTTTGTACAAGTAGTTAAATACTTTTTCCCAGATGCTGAAACGATTGAAGAATACTGGAAAATGACTAAAATAGCTGCTTACAGGAATGTCTGTGAAGAAAATGGAGAAAAAATATTGGAAGTCGGCATTCTAGCATTTAAACAATTCATTATTAAAATCAAATCAACTAATATCAAAAATCCGATTGCCTACTTTTACGGAATTCTAGACAGAAAATTTGATGATCTTTTTCATGAAGAGCTCTATCAAATGTACGTTGAATGATTCTTGTTGTCTCTTAGAATGTGCGATGTTAACGATGAAAGATCTGAACAAATTAATTGAAGAGTAACTTACACCAATCATTCCTATGAAAGGTAATGTCTCTTTATATTTTGCAACGATCAGAGTTGGAGGTGAAAAATCCCCCTATTAAAACAACCTTTTGATTTCTATCGATCAAGGTGATTTTCCGGTTCTTCTTTAAGGTTAGTTGCTGCTTGAGTGGAATTTACAGACCTATCCATCCTTGACAAAATTCGAGTAGTGGCGTGACAAGCACAGGGATTATTGCTTCACTCCACATCATCCGTAATATCATACATCTTTACCTTTATCTGAAATCCTTCATACGCCATAAGCATCTTTCCAACTTCCTCCCATGTAAATGGCTTTCCATCAATAATAACAAGTGGAGTTCCGTCAGAGGTTTCATCATACTCTATAAGACCTTTGATTTGGTCATTCAAAATTGTTTTGTATGCTTGTCCGTTAGGAAAAGCCTTTGTTTCAACTTGTTGCTCACCAATCCCTTTTCTTACTTTTTCAATTAATTTGCTTTGCAGTTCTGGCTGATTACAATTTAATTCACCATGTACAGCAAATTTGTAGCCAAATTCTATGTTTTCTGAAGCCTCCAAGAAAATCCCCATTGGGTGTAATCGTCTTTCCACATGAAAGGTACGACTAATACCTTGGTAATCCTTTAATGAAAAATTATCTACCAGCCGCACTAAATCTACCTCAAGTTCTTCTGACATGAGTGCATTGTAGCAATTAGTGCATAAATGCATGCTAGTCGCTTCTATTTTAAAATGAACTTTCGCTTCATTTGATTCACAATGCTCACACTTGTTCATATATTTACCTACATTTATTTTTCTTCTATTTTATCATACCTAAGGGCAAGCCCTATGCATCACATATTTATAAATTCCGGACGAAGAGGTGAATAGCTACTGGTACATTTCGGTGGCCGTAATCACTCTATTCAATTGTACTTCTTATGATCATTCACCCTTATCTATAAACCTATCAACATTCGATAAACTTCGAGGAGTGACAGTGCACCATTACTATTAATTATATTTTCAGTTAAGTGTTTTTTTTTAAGATATATTCAATTAGACTTTCCAACAACTTGTAATTATACTATATTAATAGAATTTTCTCATTTTATGGTAAAATAGGAAAATTAAAAATATTAGTAGTGCAAGGTGTATGTGCGCTAGCTCATAGGGGATTTAGGGTTATATAAAAAAAGGGGGAAAATGGACATGCCATTAGTAATGGTTGCAATTGGAGTTATTCTATTAATTGTTTTTATCACAGGCTTCAAATTAAACGCATTCGTTTCATTGATCATTGTGTCGTTTGTTGTTGCACTGGCATTAGGAATGCCGCTTGAAAAAATCGAAACATCAGTTGAAGCGGGATTAGGTGGTACACTGGGGCATATTGCGTTAATCTTAGGCTTCGGAGCGATGATTGGTCGTTTGATCTCCGATGCGGGTGGAGCCTATCGTATTTCGATGACATTAATTAATAAATTTGGACAAAGGAATGTTCAATGGGCAATCGCTTCCGCTTCCTTTATCGTAGGAATTGCTTTATTCGGGGATGTTGCCTTTATCTTATTGATTCCAATTATTTTTATGATTTCAAAGGAACTAAAAATTTCCATTACACAATTCGGTCTTACAATGGCAGGCGCTTTGGTTACCGCACATAGCATCTTGCCGCCGCATCCAGGAATCACTGCCGTTACGAAGGAGTATGGAGCAGACATCGCCATGGTATTAGTGTATGGAATCATGGTTGCGATCCCAACAATTGTGGTTGCGGGAGTTTGGTTCCCAAAAATCAACAAAAAGTGGATTCCAAGCGCTTTTGAAAAAACAGGCAATGCCCAAGCAATAGGAGATCAAAAGCCATGGAAACTAGAGGAGACACCTGGATTTGGCATCAGTGTCATAACAGCTGTATTTCCGATCCTATTGATGTTTGCTGCAGCCTTTTTAGATATTTTCCAAAAAAAACTGGGATTTGCCGATAATCTTTTAGTCGTCATCATTCGTTTTGTCGGAAACGCTCCAGTAGCTTTGTTAATTTCACTATTATTAGCTTTGTATACAATGGGAATTGCAAGAAAAAGGCCAATGAAGGACTTAACGGCCTCTGCCGGAGCATCGATCAACGCGGTTGGTTTGCTCATCTTAATCACTGGCGGCGGCGGTGCTTTCAAACAAGTTATTATCGATGGCGGAGTCGGAAATTATATTAACCATCTTTTTACTGGTGTCTCCATTTCTCCACTCCTGCTTGCGTGGGTGATTGCCGTAATTTTTCGTATTTGCTTAGGTTCAGGAACGGTTGCCGCTTTATCAACTGCAGGGTTAGTACTTCCAATGCTAGGCTCATATCCTGATGCCAACTTAGCCCTAGTTGCTCTTGCAACTGGTGCCGGAACAGCCTTTGCTTCACACGTAAACGATCCAGGCTTCTGGATGGTGAAAGAATTTTTCGGCCTAACATTGAAAGAAACATTTGCGACTTATACAATCCTTTCATCAGTAGCTTCAATTGTCGGAATTATTCTCATCCTACTAATGGACGCTTCCATCTTACTAGCCGGAGCAGTCATTGTAGCGATCCTTGTTGCTGCAGTTATTATTCATAAGCTTGAAGGAGCTAGAAACAAGAAGCAGTTAAAAAATATTAGTGCTTAATCGATAATGACCATTGCTGCAATTGGTGGGACCAATTTCTATTTCAATGTTCTATATTCTTCCAGGCATTTTGTTGATTATTGCTGGCTTGATAGGATTGTTTAGAAAAAATAAAACATCAAATACAGCAGTGTAGATAGTAATGAAAGCCCCTTTCTAAGAGGGGCTTTCATAATGGCAAATACATGCCACCTCTCTCTTACAGGACCATTAGAACAAGAGAACCGTCCCCATGATTGACCCATGATTGTGGACAAGAGAACCGTCCCCATGATTGCCACCTATACTAACAATCCTTAGGCCCCACTTGAGGATACTGTTTTTTACCGTTCTTATTTAAAAACGTTTCCATTTTATCAGCTGGTAGCGGCTTACTGATGAAATACCCCTGGCCAATTTTGCATTGGTATTTTTTTAAATAATTCATTTGTTCGATTGTTTCAATTCCTTCAGCAACGACCTCCAAATGTAACGATCTGGCTAAAGATAGAATGGCATTCGTCATGAGTGAAGGAGTAATCCGATTGAGCTGGCCAATATCCTTGATAAAAGATTTATCGATTTTTAGTGTATTGACAGGCAGTTCATGCAAATATTTTAAGGAACTATAGCCCGTACCGAAATCATCAATGGCTATGCTGACACCTAATTCTTTTAGCGCAAATAAGTTTTTAATTTTACTTTTTTCCGATAACATCGAAATACTTTCGGTAATTTCTAACTCTAGAAATCCCGGGTCGAGATGATGCTCCAGCAGGATCGTTTCAACTAATTCTACAATATTTGCTTGATTTAATTGGTGAACGGACAAATTGACAGCCATTTTCAGTTCAGCGTATCCCGCTTCATGCCAGCTTTTCGTTTGTTTGCAAGCCTCTCTAAGCACCCATTCTCCAATTTGATTAATTAGCCCGGTATCTTCCGCCAGCGGGATAAACTCCGCAGGAGTAATAATCCCCATTGCTGGATGCTCCCAACGAATTAAGGCTTCACACCCAATAATCTCTCCATTATTCAGTTCGGCTTTAGGCTGGTAACAGAGAAAGAATTCTTCATTTTCAATCGCCTTACGAAGCTCTAATTCTAATTGCATAATGCGCGATGACTTTTCTTTCATAAATTCCTGGAAAAAGGAAAAGTTATTTTTGCCGTTATCCTTGGACCAATACATAGCTAAATCTGCATTTTTCATTAATGTTTCAACATCATTTCCATTATCCGGATAAATGCTGATCCCAATACTGCACGTAATGACAATTTCTTTTTCCTCAATACTATAAGGATATTTAATATTACGAATGATTTGCTGACAAAGATCGGAAAGGAATGGACGTTCCGTTGTGTTTACTAAAATAGTGAACTCATCGCCACCCTGCCGGGAGATAAGCCCCTGCTCCGAAACGACCTCCTGAAGACGGTTGGAAACTTCTTGAAGTAATTGATCGCCAACGGCATGACCAAGTGTATCATTCACATACTTAAATCGATCTAAATCCAAAAACAGAACGGCCATGGGCTGTTCAGCAGCAATGGTCTTTTCCATCTCGTTTATAAAAATTCGGCGATTCGATAGATTGGTCAATCCATCCCGTGTTGCTAATATTTCCAGTTTCTTTTCAGCATTTTTTTGATTGGTAATATCGTTGCGAATGGTTAAATACTGATAGGCATTTCCATGATGATTGATAAATGGGATGATCATGGTGTTTACCCAGTAATAACTTCCATCTTTCGCCCGGTTTCTGACTTGACCTTCCCATGTGTTTCCACTTCTAATCGTTTCCCATAAATTTTTATAAAATTCTTTCGAATGATAACCCGAACTAATGAAACGATAGGTATTACCGATTATTTCTTCCTTACTGTATTTAGAAATCTCACAAAACTTATCATTTACATATTGAATTTTGCCACTCGTATCGGTGATTTCGACAATACTCGATTGATCCAGTGCTGTCCTAATGTTGTCTAACTCGATATGCATTAGTTCAAATTCATTTTCATAACGTTTATGTTTCGTAATATCGAAAAAAATACAAAGAGTGGTATTGTCGCCCATAATATGATAAGGAATCGACATTACTTCCACGTTAACCATTGTCCCATTTTTATGTAACCATTTTTCTTCCATTAATTCGGCTACTTTCTTATGTTCATAAACATTCTCAAGACGTGAATTCACGGCTGATTCGTAGTCCGGATGAATAAACGTATGGATTGATTTTCCGATCATATTATTTTCATGGGAAAAGCCGAGTGCCTTTAGGGCAAAATGATTGATAAAATGAACCTTTTTCCCTTTTACTATTAAAATTCCGATCGGGGAATTATGGACAAGTAAACGGTATTTTTCTTCACTTTTTGATAAACTGCTAAGCAGTAACCACATAACAAACAATACAGTGACAAAAATGACATTAAGAAGGATGAAAAAAGTTTTGTCTGTCGCTATTCCCTGCCAGCTATGATTATCCTTTTTTTCAATCGTTTCAACAACAAGATCCAGCTGCTGAACCAGTTGATCACTTTTTGTATTGATTTGTTGAATAGTTAAAGTCTGATTATCCTTTCCCGGTACAATTTGCATGATATCTTGTTTTAACGTCTTCCACTGTCTCTCCACATTTTTTAATTGCTTGTCCAGTTTCATATCTTTTAGCGAAGCTAGACTATAATCATAATTTCCATATATCAATCCATTTAATTTGTCCTCAAATTCGTGGCTGGTAGTAATTAGTTTTTTCCTTGCATCCACATCATCACTATAGGCCAATAAAAGGGCTATTTTGCTCATTTTCTGAGTAAGCATCCGCTCGCGCCCGGCAACATTAACAATGCTGCTTATATTCTTCTCCTTTTTTAATGAAGTAATATAAAGGATGTTAATGACATTACCTATCCAAAAAATGAGTAAGAAACAGATGACTAATTTATAGTAACGAGATTTCAACAAATAACCCCACCTATCATTTTCCGATCGAGTGACACGGGAGTGACATGGGGACGGTTCTTGTGTCCCGCTAAGGCAGCAAGAGAACCGTCCCCATGATTAAAAAACCAAGGTCTATTTTACTATTTTAAAATACACTGACAATTTCATAGTATGATAAAAGTCACTATATTTATATTATTTCAAAGCTTTTTATAGTGAATTTTCCAGGAAAGTGACACAGGGACGGTTCTTGTGTCCCGCTAAGGAAGCAAAAGAACCGTCCCCATGTACAAAAAGAGACAGGAGTACCATGCTCCTGTCTCTTCGTTTTTACTTTTCTGAGTTCCCTTTTGGAACGGTTACGGTTGTTGTGGCTCTAGTAACATTCCCTGCTTTGTCGGTTACTGCATAGGTAATGGTGTATACTCTGCCACTACCCTTCCCCGCGCGTTCTTCACGTAAAGCGAAAGTGTAATCTTCACTGCCAAAGTTTGCGTCTTGAATATCATCAGGCGCAAGCTCTTCGTTAGCTGTTATTGACTCCAGCACGATGGAATCAATACCTGACAAGCTGTCAGAAGCCTCCACATCTGCTTTAATGGTAATCATCTTATGATTTGGCGGAGACAATACTGGCTTGTCTACTGAAACCTTTACAACCGGTGCTGTTTTGTCGACCTTTAGGTTAATTTCTTTCTGAGTTTCCTGATTCCCCTCATGATCTGTGCTTCGATAATATACCGTTGAACTTGAAGTTACAGTAAATGGAGAGTCATAGTTATACCAATTCAATCCATCGAAGCTATATTCTGTTTTCTGAACACCAGATTGATCGTCATCTGCTGTTAACGTAATCGTTGCATCGTTTTTATACCAGCCATTTAGCCCATCCGGTTGATCAGGATTTACCTTTGCCGTGGTTACAGGTGCGCTGGTGTCTTTAGCCTTCACTAATTCTTTCGTATCACGGACACGGATACGACTGCCCTCAGCAAATCTACCTGCTAATCCCACCGCTTCTAATGTATCTCCTGTTTTTAAATCCGGTACAGGTCCTGTTTGGTTGGCAATATAGCCATCGGTAAATATAAGCACATCTCCTGATCCATCATTGATGACATAAGAGTTTGCATCATATTTGCTGACAACCTTGCCTGTAACTTTGACTAAAAGACCTTGATTTGCATCGGAAACCGCGTCTTTTGTCGTCACTGCCTTAGGATCTACAGGGGCTGTCTGGCCAATCTTTGTAACATCTTTTACAAAGCTGGTAAACACTAATTCTGTGTTACTTTCGTAAGTTTTAATATGTCCATAGACACGAACCTTATCGCCCAGCTTTAATGAACCATCTGGAACTTCCTGGAATGCCATAATCCCGCCAGTTGCATCTTGGAGATAGAAGGCATCATAGAATGTCCCGGCACCGGAGGTTACTGTACCATCAACGACCACATTGGTACCATCTGAAAGCTTCCTTATGTCACTGATCGTCGATACCTTCGTGCCACGGTCTGCCAGCCAGTTAATGGAATTTAAGGTAAACTCATCATTTCCAACTGGATTGAAGCTTTCATCGAGTTGTTTATCATTAGCAATATTCATTCCAGATACGATAATTTTCCCGCTGCCAATTACTTCAGACGCAATTGCCGGGATAACAGACCCGCCATGGTCATCACTTACATCATCGTACTTATAGCCGCCGCCCGTTAGACTATTTTGATAGGACATTTCATTTCCGTGTCCCAGGATGGTTACCGTACTGCTATTTTTCAATGGAGTATGTCCAACACCCTCTAATGAGGAGCCGCTGTAAAAGTTGACGGACGGAGTCGGCATTTGGCCCGTAATATAATTTGCCACCGGCACTGTATGAATTCGGACAGCAAACTTGGATGTTAATGGATTAGACCAGAAATTTCCATCCTTTGAATCATCATAGATTCCATCATTATTGAATTGAATCGTCGATCCCATCTCCGTTAATAAATCGTTATTGATCGTTACATCATTTTTAAAGTTACTCTTATCTGTTAAAAATAAAGAACCTCCATTCTTAACAAAGTTCGCCACAACTGTATTTTCATCTGCAGTTAAATCTGTTGCCGGATGAGTAATGACTAGCACTTTTACTCCGGCAAGTGTGTCTACAGTTAATGGATTTTTATTTTCAACTACGGTGTAGCCTTCTTTTTTCAATAAATTTGTAAATAAGGTAAAGTTGTTCTTGTATGTTCCAGGGTCAGTCGATGTGTTTTCATTGCCATGGGCCGCATCAAGCATGACGGTTAATCCTAATGGCTGTTTGACTGATACCTGCTTAGAAAACTGATTGTCACCCGGATCATCTCCCTGTGGTGCATCGACTACCGCAAGAATCGTATGGTCGCCCGCAGGTGGGTTTTTCCATGTGACTTGTACCTGCTTTACACTTTTCGCTGGGAGGGCATCAAGGGCTGCACTGCCAATTTTGTGGTCAGCGTCTGCCTTGTCATAATAGAAATTAACATTTAAGTTTGTCAGATCCTGAGTGCCTAAGTTTGACAAACCAGCTGTCAGATTTGCATCCGTTCCGGCAGTAATGGTTTCACCCGTCACATCAATTCCGCTTACCCGAACATCCACTGGTTTTTCTTTTGTCCAAATAGGAGCAGAGTAAATTTTTTCTCCGTCCATCTGCGTAATTCTGACGACAAACCATTGCTGGCCCCCTGTTACAGGGACAGTTGGATTCCAGGTGAAGTCTTTCGTCACTGGCTGAATCGACTGGACAACCTTTTCGCCATTTGTCAGTAATTCAACCTTTTGAATCCGATCATCACTTTTATAATTGGCCGGTAAATAGCTGTACTTTGGATCAGTATTTGCTTCTGCAACCGGGTCAGATCCTTTAATATCAAAGGAAAGAGTGCTGCCGTCAACCGTTGATCCCATATAAGCGCCGTTGGCAAGCACATCCAGCTTAAAGTTCGGATCTTCTTCCATGTACACACGCATATTTTTCATCGAATCAAGCAGCGAATCATTTGCTAAATCTTTTGAAACGATCACCGTACGCTTCATTGTCTGTCCCCACGTACCATCATGGTTATCTTCACCAAATGTCGGAGCAACGTGCCAGCCTAAATCAAGCGCACTAAAGTACTTTCCTTCCGCATTTGCGTATCCATAATTTCCTGAGCCATTTCCGACTTCAAGCATCGTAAACAGCTTGTCCACTTTTGCATCATAGGGCATAAAATTGTTAAACGCATTGGCAGACATATCTGGATGGTTAAATTGGGCAGCGATATTATCGTAGGTTAATACCCAAGCATAATAAGAATTTAAATCCTGATATTTTTTTCCATCAATGTTGCGATCGATAAAATTATCGGTTCCAAACACATTAGAGTGGCCCCATGTAGTGGATGTCATTTCAAATGCCGGGAACACGACAAACGATCCATTCTTCGTGTACTGTGCAGCAAGATCCTTTGTTGTTTGCCACTCCGTACCGCCCGTTCTTTCCGGCATCCCCTTATGATCCGTTGTATCCTGCCCCAGTTTTTCCGGGTCAATATCATGGGAATGGTCAGAGAAAGCAAACCAGTCATAACCATGTGCCTGGGCAGCCTTTAGTGCATCTTCAGGATTACCTGTTGCATCATGAGAAATATTGGTATGGTTATGCGTTGTCCCGCGGTAATGATTGCCGCCCGTGAACGGCGGAATCACTTCAAACGACCAAGTGTCCTCAGTTTTGTTGCCCTTTGTATCAAATGCCGTGACCACAACGGTATGGGTTCCAACAGCTAAATCAGCAGATAGCGGCAAACGTACTTTATCAGTGGTGATGGTTGCATCAGCAGTTCGTTCCAGACCATCAACGGTAATAGTAACTTTAGATGGATCGATACCGCTTGGATCGTTCAACATGGCGGATATTTCAGGCTGCTTTGCTTCCGTTTTCGCCTTGTTTGCCGGCTGCTCTCCATTGACCACCGGCCCGGTTGTATCCAGCTCTGTTGAAACAACATATGGCGTAGTCGCATCCCCAGCTGTTTTTGTTTCTGTCTGGTTTTTCGCTTCAATATAATAGAAAAAAGAAGTACCCGTTAAATCAGCACCAGGAATGACAGCTGTATAATTCGCTGCATCTGTCGTTGAAGCTGACATATCCACGGATTTAAAAGCTGCATCGGCAGGCTGCTTATAATAAACCTTTACTGAGGTTGCTCCTGTTGCGTTCGCAGTAATTTGCAAATCTGCGCCCTTAACCGCTTCCGTAAGTGGGGTATGCGTTAGTGTTAATGGAAAAATTTCACTAATATCAGTAGCGGCCCGCGGGAATAGCTGGTACCCTGAAGTATTAGGTAATGAACTATCATATTGTCCCAGTAAGCCTGTAAAAGAATAAGTATGATTTGCTTGGATAGAGCTCAGACCTATTCCGGTTTCAGCAATGACACGGACAGTGAATGTCTTACCCGCACTATCTGTAATCGTTACGTTTCCAGGTAATGCTGCAGGAACACTCGTAGCTTTTCCGATAACCGTTACAAGCTTCCCTTCTAAAGGCTCTGCTTTTGCAAAATCGTTTAGATCAGCAACAGTCGTTGTAACTGGTGCCGGAACGGTGCTTGTTCCGATTTTTTCAAAAACAATCGGCAGTGTCTTCGTTGCATCGGCAGGGTCTTTCGGATTTGTGAGTTCTGCTAATCCTTTGTAATTGGAAATCATCCCTGTTACACGTACGCGATCGCCCGGATTAACAAGAGAGGCATCACCATATACATTGATACCGCCGGTTGCGTCTTGAATATAGTAGGAGTTTGCTCCAACAGTATTGTTTGCTACGGTCACAGTTCCTTCAACAGTATAGGTTTGACCTTCATTAACCAGTGTCCCATCAGCGTTTGTTGCCTTGATATCACTGATCGTCGGTCCAAGCGAAGGCTCAATTGGTGTGGGAGAGTTTTGTGGGTTGGGGTCCGCTGCAACAAAATCATTCTTGTTGTCGTCCTGATCCCATCCGTTTCCTTTTCCAGCGCCGTCAGTCGTTGGATCCGTTCCATCATTTGCTTTTCTTTCGACACTCTTTGTGTTGGAAGGTGCTACAGTTGCACCAGTCCCTTCAAATTCACTTGCGGTTGACCCAAAGCCAACATAATGGATTACATTTGCATCTGTTTTTCCAGTGATGGTGTCTGAAGCTTTGGAAAGTGCTGCTTTCCCTGCTGTACCAGATAGATTTATCGTACCCGCCGCATCGGGAGAGGGCAGATCTGTTGTTCCCCCGCTGCCTTTTGCTTCCTGAACCAGATAATATCCATGAGCCTTTATGGTACCTGAAAGTGTCGTTTTATTCGTGCCAAAGGTACCTGCTGCAGAGGCGTACTGTACAGACCATCCAGTTACGTCAACATCTTGAGTAGTTGGATTATATAATTCTATAAAGTCATTCTTATAATTTGCTCCCGAGTTTCCTCCCCCGCCATATACTTCACTGATCACGACATGGTTTGCTGGCGTTAGCTCAGCAGCCTGTGCTTGGCCAATGAAGATGTTGGGAAGAAAAGTGTTTGTTAGCAGTAAAGAAGATAACGCAACACCCGTCCATTTTTTTGTTTTCCCCCTCATTTTTTTCCATATTCCCCCTTCTAAATTGGTTGTGAAATAATAGAAACATTAAAATAACCAAACAATTTGATTAAAATTTAATGAAAATGATCATTCACTTAAAGGAATATAACATTAAAACTCAAAACTGTTATTTTACTATATAAAACTTTACAATTTTTTCATATTCCTTTACTTTCCCTTTACATTAATCTATTAAACTAATATAAGTTGACATATTTTTTCTGTTTCAGGGGGTTACTTTTTTGCAATTATATTGGAAAAAACGTAGATATTTTCAAATGATCATATTGTTCCTTTTATTATTTATTCCCCACTCTACAGCCAGTGCCCACCCATTGAGTGCAGGATTCACCGATATCGATAGTAATGAGAAACAAACAAAACTTACTTATTCCATTGACGCTTTTTCGGTCATTGAAGGAATTGGCGGGGATTCCAATCAAGATGGCAAATTAAACGCCGCTGAATTAAAGGCGATTGAACATCGGTTTTCAGAATGGGTGGAAGATAGTGTTGTTCTGGAGAAAAATGGGCAGGAACAAAAGTCGAAAGCGACCGGACCTTTGCTGGAGAATAAAGGCGAAAATGAAGTGGTAACGCTCAAGTTTACCTATCCGGGCTTTAAACCAGGAGAAACGATTTCGCTTTTAGACGGAATGTTTATAAGCGGATCAACTTCCTCCACCTATACCAATTTCGTAACTGCTAAAAATCAAGGATCGGTCAGTGAATCTGTATTAAGAGGAAAAGATCGAATGTGGACGATGTTGATTACTGAGCAGCAGCAAGACCAAAGCCAGCAAGGTGCCCAGAATAATAGTGCTAAATCAGTTCCTTCGTGGTGGTCGTTTTTCACACTCGGGATGGAGCATATAGTAACAGGCTACGACCATCTGCTGTTTCTGCTTGCACTCTTAATCAGAAAGCAGAAGGTAAAACAATATATTTCGGTCATAACCGCTTTTACCTTAGCCCATACGATTACATTGACGTTAACCGTATTAGGCCTATTGAATATACCATCGTTTATCGTTGAACCGGCGATCGCCCTCAGTATTTGCTATGTTGCGTTGGAAAATATCTTTAGAAAAAAAATCTCCTGGCGCTGGGTGATCACGTTTCTATTTGGGCTGATTCACGGTATGGGATTTGCAGACCTTTTAAAAGAAATGAATATACCATGGACCCACTTAGCACTTTCTCTGATTAGCTTTAATATCGGAATCGAAGCCGTTCAGCTTGCAATCGTATTACTTATCATTCCGGTTCTTATCAGACTATTTCGCTTTGAAAAATATCCGATCTATGTAAAATATACATCCTCTGTCATTTTCATAGTAGGCGCTTTATGGTTTCTTCAACGAGTTATTTACTAGTGGTCCATCGGTTGTTCATAGAGGGGACATTCAGAGGTTTTGCGTGCAAAAAGGCACAACTAGCAGATCCTGCTGGTTGTGCCTTTTTGTTGTTTAAGCTTTCATCCAAAGGCCTTTTCAAGCAAGTCAGTTGAGATATAGGCAGGAGAAGATTGTAATCGTTAATTGATGGTGCTCCAGAATAGAATTGCCAACGGAATGGCTGCGATAGCCAAGCTGTTATTTTTATTTAGAGCCTATCTATTAAAAATAGATTATATGTTGATAGAAATCTGTCAATACTAGTTTTACAGTTTATAAAAGATGGAGGTTTCTAAAATGATTAAAACCCAAATAAAGAACGTACGTCTAATGAAAGTATTGCCCATCCTTAGTGTTATTCTATTACCCTTACTCATTATTCTTCCTCAAAAGGATCAAACTGCTTATGCAAATACGTCTACCTCTCAAGTCACTGTACTTGCATCCAATCATAATGGTTGGGAAGCTGCAGACATTTCTAGTAAGATTCTTGACCCAACTGAAAATAGAGAAGCAATCGTAGAAGCCATGGTTTTAAACATTCGAGAAAATCCAAGTTTATCTAGCCATATTGTCGGCAAATTAAAATCGGGAACAAAAATAACCGTCCATGAAGAACAGGGCGGATGGGCAAAAGTTGTGACTTCTTCTGGGATTGAGGGGTGGGTATACGACTATTACATCACCAAAGACGCACCTAGTGTTCCCCCAACATCAACAGAGCGAATGCAAAATAGTCATAAGCCCCTTAAAGGAAAAACCATTGTACTTGATCCAGGTCATGGAGGGATTGATGACGGGACAACAAGCATTGTTGGAACACCTGAAAAAACATTGACCTTAGCAACAGCTAAAGTGGTTGAACAAAAGCTTAAAAATGCAGGTGCCAATGTCATTATGACTCGGACCAACGATACGTATATTTCCTTACAACAACGTGCAGATCTCTCGAACCATAACTATGCGGATGCTTTTATAAGTTTTCATTACAATTGGACAAATGACCCATCAGCAAATGGATTGACTGATTTTTACTATCAAACTTCAAAAGATACCTCTTTAGCCGCGGCTATTTTAAATGAGGTCGTCAAAACAACGAGATTACATAACATTGGAACAAGATTCGATGACTTGGGTGTGTTACGAAACAATTTCCAACCAAGTACATTAATTGAACTTGGCTTCCTTTCAAATAAACAAGATGACGCGGTTGTTGAAAGCCCTGCTTACCGTAATAACGTAGCCCAAGGGGTTTACCTAGGATTACTCGACTATTATTCAATCAAAAAATAAGTTACTAAGAAAAACCGGGTGTGTGTCATGGGGTGTGTGTCATGGGGTGTGTGTCATGGGGACGGTTCTTGCGTCCCACGGGAGAAAGCAAAAGAACCGTCCCCATGAACATCCCGGAATTTCAAGTCCGTTGAGATAATCCAAAAATTTTAACGGAACAGCGAAAAACCTGAGAAAATTCACACAAAAACATCAAAAAAGACAACCCTAATCAGGTTGTCT